>CAVRQF010000004.1:0-244496 GCA_963723405.1 uncultured Actinomycetota bacterium
AGCGTCAGTACCGTACTAGAGAGCCGCCTTAGCCACGGGTGTTCTTCCTGATATCTGCGCATTTCACCGCTACACCAGGAATTCCACTCTCCTCTTCCGGACTCTAGCCAGGGGGTTTCCATCGGCGTCTCGAGGTTGAGCCTCGAGTTTTCACAACGGACCTACCTGGCCGCCTACACGCTCTTTACGCCCAATAAATCCGGACAACGCTTGCCCCCTACGTATTACCGCGGCTGCTGGCACGTAGTTAGCCGGGGCTTCTTCTGAAGGTACCGTCACCCTCTGGGCTATTAACCCGAGTAGCTTCGTCCCTCCTGAAAGAGGTTTACAACCCGAAAGCCTTCTTCCCTCACGCGGCGTCGCTGCATCAGGCTTTCGCCCATTGTGCAAGATTCCCCACTGCTGCCTCCCGTAGGAGTCTGGGCCGTGTCTCAGTCCCAGTGTGGCTGATCGTCTCTCAGACCAGCTACGGATCGTCGCCTTGGTAGGCCGTTACCCCACCAACAAGCTAATCCGCCGCGGGCTCGTCCTCGGTCGGAGGCCGAAGCTACCTTTTCCAACCGCCCCTAGAGGCTGTTGGGCCATCCGGTATTAATCCGATTTTCCTCGGGCTATCCCGGTACCGAGGGTTGATTACCCACGTGTTACTCACCCGTTCGCCGCTTTCCCCAGTCCCGAAGGACTGGATCTCGCTCGACTTGCATGTGTTAAGCGCGCCGCCAGCGTTCGTCCTGAGCCAGGATCAAACTCTCCGTGAAGAATCGGTTCGCCGGCCGAAGCCGACGAGTCCTAGTCGCCCAGCCCGAAGGCTGAGCATGACTTCACTTTGAGCTGTTGCTCAAAGGTCACGTCGAACGACGTGACGAGGTTCTAGACCAGACGAGGCAAGCCGTAGCCCGACCCGTCTGGGTCTCGACGTATGAACGCTGTTGAGTTTTCAAAGACCGGTGCCGTCAGCAGACGGCCGAAAAAAAGCCTCCGACTCGCGCCAGAGGCCTCCGAAAGCAATCGAATCGTATCCTGTACGAGTCGGCCTAGGAGGCTCCTTGTCGAGGTCGATGACTTGTCTCGCGCGCTCGGCCGAAGCCAGCCGAAGAACTATAGCGCGCCGAGCCAGGCTCGGCAAGGGGATCTTCCAGACGGTGCAATTCGAGCCGCGCAATTCCGCGAGCCGCGCTGTCAGCCGGCCAGACGTGCGAACCGGCGCTTGCCCGCCTGGATGAGCTTACCCTCGAGCTCCGCCCGCGGTAGGTCGAGCCCGGCGACCGGCTCGCCGTCGAGCTTGACCCCGCCCTGCGAGATCAAGCGCCGTGCCTCGGAGGTCGACGCGACTCCCAGCGCCGAGACGAGGAGCGCGGGCAGGTGCACGGGATCACCGTCCGGGAGGGCGACTTCCTCGACCTCCTCCGGCGCCTCGCCGCGGCGGACGACCCGCGTGAAGTGCGCCTCGGCGTGCCTCGGCAGCAGCCTCCCCGTGCGAACGAGCGACGATCCACCGTGCGAGTGCCAGCTTCGACGTCAACGGGTCGCCGGCGGGCCCATCCCGCTCGGCGACGAGCCGCCACCAGTCGGGGAGCATCTCGTCGGGGATTCGCATCGTCCGGCCGAACATCTCGTCGGGCGGCGCGGTCAGCGGGATGTTGTTCCCGACCGACGAGCTCATCTTCTCGCCGTCCCACGAGAGGAGGAGCGGCGTCGTGAGCACCACCTGGGGCTCGAGACCGTACTGGGTCATCACATCGCGGCCGGCGAGCAGGTTGTAGAGCTGATCCGTCCCGCCGAGCTCGACGTCGGCCTCGATCGCCACCGAGTCGTAGGCCTGCATCAGCGGATAGAGCAGCTCCGACACGGAGATCGGCTCCCGGGCGGCCATCCGCTTGGCGAAGTCGTCCCGCTCGAGGAGCCGCGCGACGGTGATCGTCCGCGCCAGCCGAACCACCTCGGCGTAGGAGAGCCTCGAGAGCCACTCGCCGTTGTATCGCACCTCGGTGCGGTCGCGGTCGAGGACGACCATCGCCTGCTCGAGGTAGGTCCGGGCGTTCCGGTCGATCTCCTCGTCCGAGAGGATCGGCCGCTCCGCCGACCGGCCGGACGGATCGCCGATCCGCGTGGTGTAGTCGCCGATGATGAGCACGCCGACGTGCCCCTCGTCCTGAAAGGCGCGCATCCGCTGCAACGGGATCGCCCGGCCGATGTGGATATCGGGTGAGGTGACGTCGATGCCGAGCTTCACGCGCAGCGGCCGCCCGAGCCGAAGCTTCGCCTCGAGCCCACCGTCCGGGAGGACGTCGACGGCATTCCGCGCGAGCTCGACAATGCCCATGGGGGCTACACTACCCAGCGCTCTGGCGCTCCTCAGAAACAGGAATCGCCCGCGAAAGCGGCGCCGCATCCGCAAGCTGAGGCTGCTCGCGCTGCTTGCCGTGCTCGCGGTGCTCGGGGCGAGCGCGTTCTCCTTCGGCCTGTTGACGGCGGTCGCTGCGCAGCTTTCCGCGCTCGACCCGTATCACCAGCACCAGACCCAGCAGAACACCGTCCTCTACGCGAGCGACGGCCACACCGTGCTGGCTGTGCTCCGCGGCTCCCAGGCGCGAGTCGTCGTCCCGTCGGAGGAGATCTCGCCGCTCGTCAAGCAGGCGATGGTGGCGATCGAGGACAAGCGCTTCTACGCGCACAACGGCGTCGACGTCCACGGGATCCTGCGCGCACTCTGGTCCGACCTTACGGGCGGCCCGGTCCAGGGTGGCTCGACGATCACGCAGCAGTTCGTGAAGAACGCGATCAACGGCAACGCTCCGACACTCACGCGCAAGCTCAGGGAGGCGGCACTCGCCTGGAAGCTCGAGCAGCCGGGTAGCGGCTGGTCGAAGGACCGGATCCTCACCGCCTACCTGAACACGATCTACTTCGGAAACAGCGCGTACGGCGTCCAGGAGGCGTCGAAGATCTACTTCGGTCACGGCGCGAAGACGCTGACGCCGGCCGAGGCTGCGCTCCTCGCCGGGATCCCCGAGAACCCGAGCCTCTACGACCCGGTCGCGCACCCGATGGCCATGCGGGAGCGGCGGGATGTGGTCCTGCAGCAGATGTTCCTCCAGCACTACATCAACGGCTCGGAGCTGAAGGAGGCGCGGAGCACACCGCTACCGAGTCCCGAGTCGGTGCGCCAGCCCGCGACGCAGAGCCCTGCGGCGCCGTACTTCGCGAACTACGTGACCAACCAGCTCGTGGGGCTGTACGGCGCGAGGCACGTGTTCGGCGGTGGGATGAAGGTCGTGACCACGGTCGACCTGGGGCTCCAGAAGATCGCGCGGCAGGCGATCGACAAGGTGCTGCCGGCATCGGTCGGGCCGAGCGCCGCGCTCGTCGCGATCGATGTCCACACGGGCCAAGTGGTGTCGATGATCGGCGGCCGCAACTTCCGCGCAAGCCAGTTCAACCTCGCGACGCAGGGCGAGCGCCAGCCCGGCTCCGCCTTCAAGCCGTTCGTGCTGGCCGCCGCACTCCGTGACGGGATCGCCCCGTCCTCGACTCTCGTCTCCCACCCACTCGTCCTGGATGCCGGCGGTCGCGCCTGGAGCGTCTCGAACTTCGAGCACAACAGCATGGGGCCGATCAACCTCTCCACCGCGCTCGCGTACTCCGACAACACCGTCTTCGCGCAGCTGACGAACCTCGTCGGCCCCGCGAACGTCGTGAGCACCGCGGAGCAGATGGGGATCACGAGCCCTCTCCACCCGTACTTCTCCATCGGCCTCGGTGGCGAGCCCGCGACGCCCGTCGAGATGGCTCGCGCCTACACCACGCTCGCGAACGGCGGGTACCGGCTCGACAGCTCGATGTTCCGGAACGAGCCGATCGCCGTCCAGAGCATCACGTTTCCCTCGAAGGACCCGAGCAAGCCGAACCCGCCGACCGACAACACGCCGATCGCGCAGGCGATCCCCTGGCTGACGAACGGCAATGCGGCGATCGAGGACCAGATGCTTCAGGGCGTCGTCCAGTACGGCACCGGCACGGCTGCCCAACTCCCCGGCTGGCAGGTCGCGGGCAAGACGGGGACGACCGAGAACTACGGGGACGCCTGGTTCGTCGGGTTCACCCCGGACATGGTCGTTGCCGTCTGGGTCGGCTACCCGAACAAGCTCATCCCGATGACGACCGAGTACCACGGCCACACCGTCGAGGGCGGCACCTTCCCGGCGCAGATCTGGAAGGCGTTCATGGAGAAGGCCATCCCGTATCGCTCCTACGAGCACACGACATTCGCTGCCGCGAACGTCCCGTATGCCTCCACGGCGAAGGTGATCTTCCGCGACGGGAAGCTGCAGCTCGACAACGGCAACTGCCGGGGCGCGACGACGCTCGAGTTCTTCACGGGCACCGAGCCGAGCTCGACCGCGCCGTGCAAGCCGAACGAGGTCGAGGTGCCGGACGTCCGGGGTGCCACGCTCGAGGACGCGAGGACGCGCCTGATCGGTCAACCGCTCCTTTCGACCGTCGTCTACGCGCCGGCAAGACCCGGCAGGCTGCCGGGGATCGTCGTCGGGCAGAAGCCGACCGACGGGACGCTCTCCGCGTACCAGAAGGTCAGGCTCGTCGTCTCGCGCGCGGTGTACGGCGTCGTTCCGAAGCTCGTCGGGATGAAGGTGGCGAGCGCCCGGGCCAGGCTCGCGCAGCTGAAGCTTCGAACCTCGCTCGACGGCGGGGTCAGCGGCCGTGTGGTCGGGCAGGTCCCGCGTCCCGGCCGCGCGGCGAGCCCGGGCATGCGTGTGGTGCTCAAGGTGTCGCGGTCTTGAACGGCCGGCTCAGGTAGCGCGATCCCGCGAGGCCGTAGCGCCAGGGTGTCTCCACTCCCTTGGTCAGGCCGATCCGCGGCCCGACAGCGAGCTCGGGCCGCTTCCCTCGTTTCCGCAGCTCGAAGGGTGCCCGGTCGAGCGGGAGCCCGTCGTGAGCAGCGGTGACGGCGAGCGCCTGGCAGAGGCGGCCGGGGCCGGAGCAGAGCAGCCTGGGCTCGTCGACGCCGCGGCGCGCGCGCATCGCCTCCACACCGTGAACCGGCTCGAGCGCGCGCACGAGCACCGCGCTCGCAACCCCGGGCGGCTCGCACACGAAGTTGAGGCACCAGTGGATCCCGTAGGAACGGTAGACGTATGCGTGCCCGGCCGGCCCGAACATCACGGCGTTCCGGGCCGTGCGGCCGCGAAAGGAGTGAGACGCAGGATCGTCCTGCACGTAGGCCTCCACCTCGACGATCGGGCCGCCGACACCCTCGACGAGGAGCTCCACGCCGATCAGCTCGCGCGCGACCTCGTGGACGTCGCGCGCGAAGAAGCCGAGATCGATCAGAAGAGCGAGTCCGGCTCGGAGGGCCCGGTCGTCGACTCGAGGAGCCGGCGCGCGCGCCGCCCGAGGTCGACGACGTCGAAGCGGCCCTGCTCGGCGGCGTCGGCGACCCGCTGCGCCAGGTCGAGCGCACCATCGACGATTCGGCTCGCTTCGGCGGCAGAGTTGCCGCCCATCGCCGCGATGATCGCCCTCTCGGTGCGAGAGGCGACGATCGGCTCGCCGATCCCCTCGACCCACACCCTGGTCCGGGCGCCGTGCCGGCGCTCCCCCTCGACGAGCGGCTCGAGCGCGTAGATCTTGTCGGCCCGGACATACTTGCCGAACCCCAGAAGAATCATGCGGGGCGGATCCGCCACCCCGCGATTATGGCCCAGCTGGAGGGTTCTCAGCCGAGAGCGGCGCGAAGGGCCTCGACGACCTGCTCCTGATCCTCGACGGGCAGGCGGGCATGGAACGGGATCGCCATCGTGCGCGCGCTCGCGTCCTCGCTCACCGGGAACATGCCCTCGGTGAAGCCGTAGCGCTCGCGCATGTACGACTGCAGGTGGATCGACGGGATGTAGGGGGCGCAGGCGACGCCGTCTGCGATCAGGCGCGCCATCACGGCGTCGCGATCGACGCCTCGGGGAACCTTCACGACGTAGACGAACCACGAGCGGACATGGTCGGCGTCGTCGGGCACGGGCGTCTCGACGCCGACGCCGGCAAGAAGCTCCGTGTAGCGCCCGGCCACCTCGCGCCGTGCGGCGAGGATGGCGTCGAGCCGCTCGAGCTGCCCGATCCCGAGTGCCGCCGAGATGTCGTCGAGCCGGTAGTTGAAGCCGAGCCGCCCGTGCTGCAGCCAGCTCGAGGTCTCGAGCCGACCCTGGTTCCGGAGCGAGACGAGGAGCGCGTGCTCGTCCGCGGAACCGGTCGTGACCGCGCCGCCCTCGCCGGTCGTGATCTGCTTGTTCGGATAGAAGGCCCACGTCGCCGGGTGGCCGTGCGAGCCGAGCGGTCGGCCCTTGTAGACGGCGCCGAGTGCCTCGCAGGCGTCCTCGACCAGGTAGAGACCGTTGCGATCGCAGATCGCGCGGAGCTCGTCGAGCTCGCAGGGGTAGCCGAAGATGTCCACCGCCACGATCGCCTTCGTCCGCGGCGTGATCGCCGCCTCGACGGCGGCCGGATCGAGGTTCAGCGTGCCGGCGTCGACGTCCGCGAACACGGGCGTCGCTCCGGCGTAGATCGCGCAGTTCGCCGAGGCGACGAAGGAGTACGGCGAGGTGATGACCTCGTCGCCGGGCCCGACACCGGCGAGCTCCATGCAGAGATGGAGGCCCGCAGTGCCCGACGAGACCGCAGCGCAGTGAGGCGCGCCGACGGCGTCGGCAAGCAGGGTCTCGAACCGCGGACCCGTGGGCCCGAGCGAGAGCTGCCCCGAGCGCAGCACCTCGAGGACGAGCTCCTCGTCGCGCTCGTCGATCCAGGGGGCGCTGAGGTTGATCCTGCGCTGCGCGACGCTCACGGGCCGACCTCGGGCTCGACCCTGGTCACGCCCGGGTCATGCTCGGCACGAGCTCGCGCCACGACGACCAGCGCTCGCTCTGCCCGCGAACCGTGTCGAGATAGGCCTTCTGCAACTCCTGGGTGACCGGACCGACCCCGATCTCGTGGTCGTCGACCGAGCGCACCGGCGTCACCTCGGCCGCGGTGCCGCACATGAACACCTCGTCGGCGAGGTACAGGTCGGTGCGGATCAGGTTCTTCTCGATCACGTCGTAGCCGAGGTCGGCCGCGATCTGGATCACCGAGTCGCGCGTGATCCCGTGCAGGATCCCGGTCGAGAGATCCGGCGTGTAGACCTTGCCGCGCGAGACCACGAAGATCGTCTCGCCGGGCCCATCGGCGACGTTGCCGTCGGGGGTCAGGAGGATCGCCTCGTCATACCCGGCGCGCTGCGCCTCGCTCACCGCCAGCATCGAGTTCAGGTAGACCCCCGTCGCCTTCGACGCGTGCGGGATGACGTTCGCCGGGATTCGCTGCCAGGTCGAGATCTTCGTCCGGATCCCGTTGTGGAGCGCCTCCTCGCCGAGATAGGTGCCCCACGGCCACGACATGATCACGGTCTCCACCGGGTTCCCGAGCGCCGAGACGCCGAGCTGCCCGAAGCCGTAGAAGGCGATCGGCCGGATGTAGCACTCCGCGAGGCCGTTCGCGCCGAGCAGGTCGTTCGTCGCGTTTCTCAGGTCGTCGACCGAGAAGGGGACCTCCATGTGGATCAGCCGCGCCGAGTCGTGCAGCCGCTGCATGTGGTCGGTGAGGCGGAACACCGCGGGGCCCTTCGGCGTGTCGTAGCAGCGCACTCCCTCGAAGACCCCGGAGCCGTAGTGGAGCCCGTGAGCCCCCACATGGATGCGCGCGTCGTCCCAGTCGACGAGCTCGCCGTTCATCCAGATCTTCTCCGTGGCCTGCATGGACTCTCCTTTGGGCTCTTTCAGCTCACTTTACCGAGGGCCTACGAGATCCGCCGCTCGTGCCCCGCTCAGGCGCTGGAGCTCGCCCGGGGCGAGCCCCGCCATGTGCGCGGGGGAGCCTGCACCGATCCAGACGCGGGCGTGCTGGAGAAGCGTCCGCTCGATGAAGACCTCCTCTACCGCAACGAGTGGGAACGGGGCGACGCCGCCGGGCTCGAACCCGGTCGCCTCGACGACCTCCCTCGCGTGCGCGACGCGCACCTCCCCCGCTCCGGTCGCGACGGCGAGCCGCGACTCGTCCGCGCGGCGATCGCCTGGAACCATCGCGAGAACGAACGCGTCGTCGCAGACGAAGACGAGAGACTTGACGATCTGGTCGAGGCTGCAGCCGACGGCACTCGCGGCGGCCTCTGCCGTCGGCGTCCCCTCGGGGAACTCCTGGACGGTCGCGTCGACCGCCGCCGCGCGGAGCTCGCGGGCGACGCGCTCGACCGGCTCCGGCCACACCGAGCTACGCCGGGACGCGCTGCTCGTACGCCTCGAACGCGCGCCCGACGGCGGCGCCGCGCTCGATCTCCGCGCCGAGCTCCGTCAGCGCCAGCTCGACTGCGGCGAGAGCCGTGGCGATGTCGAAGACGTCGTACCAGCCGATGTGGCCGATCCGGAAGACGTTCGGCTTCAGCGCCCCCTGGCCGGGAGCGAGGGTGACGCCGTGGTTCTCGCGCAGGTGGCGCAGGAGTGCCGGCGACTCGACCCCTTCCGGCGTCCTGGCCGCCGTCACGACGGCGGAGGAATCGTCGTCGGGCGAGAAGAGCTCGAGCCCCATCGCCTTCAAGCCGGCGCGCGTGGCGCGGCCGAGCCGAACATGGCGCTCGAAGGCATCGTCGAGCCCGGACTCGAGGATCATCCCCAGGGCAACGTCGAGCCCCTTGATCAGCGACACGGCCGGCGTGAACGCCGAGTCGAACGCCTCCTGAGCCTTCCGGGTCGTGCGCCAGTCGAAGTAGAAGCTGCGGGAGCCCGGCAGGGCATCCCACAGGCCGTCGGCGACGGAGACCATCGCGAGCCCGGGCGGGCACATCAGCGCCTTCTGCGAGCCGGAGACCGCCACGTCGATCCCCCAGGCATCGGTGTCGAGCGGCACCGCGCCCAGCGAGGAGACGGCATCCACGACGAGGCGGGCCTCGCCCACCGCACCCTTGATCGCCTGGACGTCGGCGACGACGCCGGTCGAGGTCTCCGACTGCGTGCAGAAGACGGTCTCCACCCCGCTCTCGCGAACGGCCGCGCCGATCTCACCCGGATCTGGCACCTCGCCCCACTCGTAGTCGATGCGCTGGATCTCGAGGCCGTAATGAGAGCAGATCTTCGCCCAGCGCTCGCCGAACGCGCCCGTGACGACGACCGCCACCCGCTCGCCCGGGCGGACGAGGTTCGCGACCGCAGAGTCCATCGCGCCCGACCCGGACGCTGCAAAGAGCAGCACCTGGTTCTGGGTGCGATACACCTCCTGGAGCCGGCCGAGCGTCCGCTCGTAGATCTCGCGGAAGTCGACCCCGCGGTGATGCACCATCGGCTCGGCCATGGCGGCGAGCACCTCGGGGGGCACGGGGGTCGGACCGGGCGTGAAGAGGTACTGCTTCTGCATCTGATCTCCCAGGCTACCCGCCGAGCTTCTGGCGGAGTCGCTCACTGACGACGCGGGCATCTGCTTTACCGCCGGTCGCCCTCATCACCTGGCCGACGAAGAACCCGAGAAGGCGCTCCTTGCCGCCGCGATATTGCTCGGCCTCACCCGGACTCGCCGCGATCACCTCGTCGATGACCGGATCGAGCTCGGTCACGTCGCTCACAGCCTTCTGGGCAAGGTATGGCGCGGCCGAGAACGCTTCGTCCCCGGAGCGGGCGAGAGCCTCCTCGAATCCGGCTCGAGGGATCTCCGAACGGGCCGACACCAGCTTCGCGAGCTCTGCTGCATCCACCTTCTCCGGGTCGACGCCTGTGGCCACGAAGGCGTTCGCGAGGACGTTCGCGGCCTCCTTCGGGTCGGCTCCTGCGGTCGACGACGCCGGACCAGAGCCGGTCGAGCCCGCCGGTCACCAGCACGTCGGCGTCGTAGAACGAGAGCGTCTCGGCGATCCGGCGGATCCGGGCACTCGGGAGCTCCCCGATCTCGCCGCGGAGCTGCTCGACGAGCTCGGCAGGCGGGTGGATCGGGACGAGATCCGGCTCCGGGAAGTAGCGGTAGTCCTGTGCCTCCTCCTTGCTGCGGAGCGGCGGCGAGTCCTCGTTGCCGGGATCGAAGTGGAGCGTCTCCTGCTCGACCGTGCCGCCGGACTCGTAGATCGCCGTCTGCCTTTCGACCTCCTTCTCGATCCCCTTCGCCGCGAAGTTGAACGAGTTCATGTTCTTCAGCTCGGTGCGCGTGCGCAGCTCGCCGGAGCCGGCCGGCCGCACCGACACGTTCACGTCGAACCGCATCGAGCCCTTCTCGAGCTCGGCGTCCGAGAGCCCGAGCTCGACGACCGTCTGCCGCAGCAGCTGCAGGAAGCGCTTGGCGTCGTCTGCGGAGTGCAGGTCGGGCTCGGTGACGATCTCGAGGAGCGGCGTGCCCCCTCTGTTGAAGTCGACGAGGGTCGCGGTGGCGCCGTGGATCCTCCCCGAGGCACCGACGTGGACGTTCTTCGCCGCGTCCTCCTCGAGGTGCGCCCGGTGGATCCCGACGACGATCTCACCCTCCGGGGTCGGGACGGCGAGCCGCCCACCGGAGCAGAGCGGCTCGTCGTACTGGGAGATCTGGTACGCCTTCGGGTTGTCCGGGTAGAAGTAGTTCTTGCGGTGGAAGACGGCGCGCGAGGCGATCTCGCAGCCGAGCGCGAGGCCGAGCTTGATCGTCTCCTCGATCGCCCGCCTGTTCGGCACGGGCAGCGCCCCGGGAAGCGCGAGGCAGACCGGGCACGTCTGCGTGTTCGGCGAGCCGCCGAAGCCGTTCTCGCAGCGGCAGAACATCTTCGTCTGCGTCTTCAGCTGCACGTGGACCTCGAGGCCGATCACCGCTTCCCACGCGGCCATCAGCGGAGCCTCTCCGGCACGGGCTCGAACCCGATCGCGGCCTCGAGCGCCGCCGCGACCCGGTAGAGCGCGTTCTCCGAGAACTGGGGCCCGACGAGCTGCAGCCCGACCGGAAGACCCTCGGCGAGGCCGCAGGGAATCGAGAGACCGGGCAGCCCGGCCATGTTCGACGGGATCGTGAGCACGTCCGTGAGGTACATCGCCAGCGGGTCGGCAGCCCTCTCTCCGATGGGGAACGCCGTCGTCGCGCACGTCGGCGAGACGAGCACGTCGAACCGCTCGAAGAGGGCGTCGTGCTCCCGCTTGATCACCGTCCGTACCTTCTGCGCCTTGCCGTAGTAGGCGTCGTAGTAGCCCGACGAGAGCGCGTAGGTGCCGAGCATGATGCGGCGCTTCGGCTCGTCGCCAAGACCGTCGTGGCGGGTGTTCATGACCATCTCGCGGAAATCGGCGCCGTCGGAGCGCAAGCCGTAGCGGACTCCGTCGTAGCGGGAGAGGTTGGACGAGGCCTCCGCGGGTGCGATCAGGTAGTAGCAGGGCAGCCCGTACTCGACGGACAGCGGCAGCTCGCAGGACTCGACCTCGGCCCCGAGTGCCGTCGCCTGGGCGATCGCGGCCTGGACGGCGGCCTTGACGCCCGGCTCGATCCCCTCGACGTCGTTCAACTGGCGCGGCAGGCCGATGCGGACGCCCCTCAGGTCGCCGGGCTCGGGGAGCTCGACCGCCGGCGTGTCGACGGTCGTCGAGTCGTTCACGTCGCGACCGCTGATGATCGAGTAGAGGAACGCGTTGTCCCGCACGTTCCTCGTGACGGGCCCTACCTGATCCAGGCTCGAGGCGAACGCGACGACGCCGTAGCGCGAGACGGTGCCGTAGGTCGGGCGCAGACCGACGTTCCCGCAGAAGGCGGACGGCAGCTTGACCGAGCCGCCGGTGTCGGAGCCGAGCGCCCACGGCGCGAGCCCCGCCGCGACCGCGGCGGCCGAGCCGCCTCCCGATCCGCCCGGCACCCGGCTCAGATCCCACGGGTTCCGCGTCGGGCCGTAGGCAGAGTTCTCCGTCGACGAGCCCATCGCGAACTCGTCGGTGTTCGTCTTCCCGAGCACGGGGAACCCGGCCGCCTTGCACCGCGCGGCAACGGTCGCATCGAAAACGGGCACGTAGTTGCCGAGGATCCTCGAGCCTGCGGTCGTCCGGATGCCCTTTGTCGAGATCACGTCCTTGACAGCGATCGGGACCCCCTCGCCATCCGGCTCGTCGACCAGGGTCAGGAACGCGTTGAGCTCCCCGTTCGAGGCGTCGATCGCCGTCCGGTAGGCATTCCAGAGCTCTCGCGGCGAGACCTCGCCGGCGTCGAGCAGCCTCCATGCCTCCTCGGCCGAGAGGCGGCGGGTGTCGAGCGCGGTCATGCGGGCGGGGTCCGGAAGTAATCCTCGTCGCGGTCGGGCGCGTTCGCGAAGACGTCGTCGAGCGGCAGGCACGGGCGCGGGACGTCCTCGTCCCACGCGTTCGAGACCTCGAGCGGGTGCGAGGTCGCGGGAACGTCGGAAAGGTCGAGCTCGGAGACCTTCGAGACCGCGTCGAGGATCGCCGAGAGCTGGCCCGCGAAACGCTCGACCTCGTCCTCGGTCAGCTCGAGGCGGGCGAGCCGCGCGACGTGGAGTACCTCCTCACGTGTGATTGCCATGGTGTCCCTCCAAGACGAAGGGCCCCTTTCGGAGCCCCTCGCAAGCTTGGGTTCCGAATGTGAAGCTAGGCCGCCTGGACGTTCGCAGCCTGCAGGCCCTTGTCGCCCTGCACGACCTCGAACGACACGCGCTGACCCTCGGTCAGTGACTTGTAGCCATCCATCGTGATCGCGGAAAAGTGCACAAAGACGTCATCCCCGCCCTCACGCTCGATGAATCCGTAACCCTTCTCGTTCGAAAACCACTTGACGGTGCCCTCAGCCAACTGTCGTACTCCTTCTGGCGTTTCGCTTTGCAGGATGGCTCCGTCCACCGACCCCTCCGCGTGACGGAGCACGCGAACGATATCAACGTGAACGCCGCATGCAAACAGCGGAATTCGCCACGTCCATGTTGAATAGGCGCATGCGCTGGCCACGGAAGAACGACCCGGCCTCGATCCGCCTCCGGCAGGGGATCCTCGGGGTCGACGGGCTCGTCACGTCGGTCGATCTCGAGCCGTTCGCCGCGGCCGCAGAGGCGCTCGTCGGAGTCGCGGTCATCCCGGTCTCTGCATGCCCGATCACGATCGAGCTCGGCGACTATGCGCTCGAGGAGGACGGCGCTCTCCTCGAGTCGGGCCGGGCCGAGGAGACAGTCGAGGTGCCCCTCGCACACACCGAGGGCAGCCTGACGCTCTCGATGACGCGCGGCTCCACGGCCGCCGCCACCGTGCGCACCCACGTCCTCGCCGACCGGATCACCCGCGCCTCGTGCTTCGTCTGCGACGACGCAGCCGACGCGATCGCGCTCGGGCGCTGGATCGAGGCCGAGTTTCCCGAGCTGCGCAAGTGGCTCGAGCGCTCGGATGACCCGACGCTCTCGCGGCATGCTCGCCTCCGCGAGGTGAAGACCCACGTCGTCGGCCCGATGTGCCACGTCCTGTGGGCGTGGACGACCGGCGACGCGGTCGGTCCCAACATGATGACCCGCAACTCGTACGCCCTGAACATGGCCTACGTGATGGAGCGCGCGCCGGTGACGCCCGAGCGCGCCTACCTCGAGGCGAACATGGGCGGCGACAAGAAGCCGTCGCACCAGTACTTCGCCTCCGGTCACGGGAAGACGGTGATCGCGGAGGCCTTCGTCCCGGACGACCGGATCGAGCGAGTGCTTCACACCACCGCCGCCGACCTCGAAGCCCTGTCGTGGGCGGGGACCCACGGCGCCGTGGCCTCGGGGATGCAGTCGGTCGCCTTCACGCCCGCAACGGCGGTCGCCGCAGTGTTCGCGGCGACCGGACAGGATCTCGGCATGGTGGGCACCTCGTCGATGGCCCACGGGACAGCACGTCGCGTCGACGGCGGGCTGCAGGCCTCGATCCGCTTCCCCGGGCTCGAGGTGGGAACGGTCGGCGGCGGGACCGGCCTTCCGTCGGCGCGCGACTGGCTCGCTGCGATCGGTTGCGCAGGCCCGGGCAAGGTGTACCGCTTCGCTCAGGTCGTCGCGGCAGCGGCACTGTGCCTCGAGATCAGCGCGTCGGCGTCCATGGCGACCGCGGGCAGCGCGAACTTCTTCCAGGCCCACCACGAGCGCGGAGGGCTGAGACAGGGGCATCCGGGTTGATCGCGCTCGTCTTCTCCTATGACGTCGAGGACACGGCTGCGTTCGAGGCCGTCTACGGGTCGGAGGGCGAGTGGTCGCAGTTCTTCCGCACCGGCCGCGGCTACATCGGGACCGAGCTTCTCCGCGACGTCGAGATCCCTGGCCGCTACCTCGTCGTCGACCGCTGGGAATCGACCGAGGCCTACAACGAGTTCGTCGCCGCGAACCGCGAGGAGTACATGCGCCGCGTCGACGACACGGCATTTCACCACTCGAGCGAGCTCCGGCTCGGGACGTTCGAGAGCGCCTGGTAGCTCACCGGTAGAAGTAGGGGTCGAGCACGCTCACCTGCGTGATCCGATCGACGGGCAGGTCGTTCCGCAGAGCTGTCTTTCGGATCGCCTCGGGGCTCGGCCCGTCGTAGACGCAGAAGGTCTTACGGCGGTCGTCGCTGACGTAGGAGTGCACCCACGTCACGCCCTCGTCGGAGTTGCGATCGACGACGGCAAGGCAGATGCGGGCGCCTTCCGCGTCCGCGGGGATGCTCAAACCGTCTGGAAACGTCCGCTCGACCACATACCGCGGCATCTTGTCCTCCTCTATGACCCTGGGGATCGCCCAGAGCGTAGGACAGCCGGCGCCGCGCTGCCATCGGCCGAACCCCCTACCTTTCACCGCCCGGCCTACCCATGTTGGTCGGATGTTGGAGTGCGAGGTTGCCGAGAAGCGCCGCCGTCCGCATCATTGCTCCCATGGATGCGACCGCCGCACTGGGCGGCGAGCTCCTGGAGCGCTCGGAGGAGCTCGGAGCCCTTGACGACCTGATCCGGTCAGTCGCCGCGACCCGCCTCGGCCGGCTCGTCTTCGTCCGGGGGGAGGCCGGGGTCGGCAAGACCGCGCTCGTTCGCAGGTTCTGCGCCACGCAGGACCAGGGGCGTCTCCTCTGGGGCGCCTGCGACCCGCTGTTCACCCCTCGCCCTCTGGGCCCCTTTCTCGACGTCGCCCGCATGGCCGGCGGCGAGCTCGAGCGAATCGCAGCCGCCTCCCCGCGGCCGTACGAGCTTGCGGCGGCGCTCATGCAGGAGCTCGAGAGCGAGGTCTCGGTCGTCGTCCTCGAGGACGTTCACTGGGCCGACGAGGCGACGCTGGACGTTCTCCGGATCGTCGCCCGCCGGATCGACGCGCTCCCCTCTCTCCTGATCGCCACGTATCGCGGCGATGAGGTCGACCGCCACCATCCTCTCCGCGTCCTGCTCGGCGAGCTCGGCCCCAGCGACCGGACCACGCGCATCGGCGTCGACCCATTCTCTCCAGAGGCCGTCGAGGCGCTCGCGGTGGACCATGGCGTCGATCCGGGCGATCTCTACCGCAAGACCGGAGGGAACGCGTTCTTCGTGACCGAGGCGCTCGCCTCGGGCGGGGCCGAGCTTCCCGAGACGGTTCGCGACGCGGTACTCGCGCGCGCCGCCCGGCTGAGCAGCCCGGCGCGGGGCCTCCTCGAGACGATCGCCGTCGCCCCGACAGACATGGAGCTCTGGCTGCTCGAGACGCTCGCACCGGGGTCGGCCGACCGGCTCGAGGAGTGCCTCGCCTCGGGAATGCTCCGACTCGATGCCGAACCGGGTGTGCTTCAGGCACGAGCTCGCGCGACTGGCCGTAGAGACGTCCCTCCCACCCAACGTGTTGCGGGCGCTGAACGCCGAGATCCTGGCGGCATTGATCGAGCCCGGGAACGGAGAGCCCGATCTGGCCAGGCTGGCACACCATGCCGAGGCCGCAAGCGATGCAGATGCCGTTCTCCGTTTCGCCCCTGCTGCGGCGGAGCGGGCCGCTTCGGTCGGCGCGCATCGTGAGGCGGCGAATCAATATGCGCGGGCGCTTCGCTTCGGCGACGGGCTCCCGGCGACGGACCGAGCCCGGCTGCTCGAAGCGCGCGCCTTCGAGTGCTACATCACGGACGAGAATCCCTTGGCGGTCGGCGCGGCTCAGGACGCCGTCGCTCTCCGCCGCGACCTGGGAGACGTCCACGCGGAGAGCGCCGCACTGCTCCGGCTGTCGGAGTACCTCTGGTGCCCCGGGCGGGTCACCGAGTCCTGGGACGCCGCACGCGAGTCGGTGGCCCTGCTCGAGCGACTCGAGCCGTGCCTCGAGCTCGGCCGCGCCTACGGGCAGCTCGCGTTTCTCGCGCGGGCGGCCGCAGACGGCGAGGCGGCCACCCGCTGGGCCGAGCTGGCTCTCGACTGGGCGGAACGCTCGGGCGACCTCCCGATGCTCGTCGGCGTCCTCTCCGCCCTCGGCGAGGCGGAGACGCTGCAGGGTTCGCAGTGGTCGGAGAATCTCGACCGGGCCGGGGAGCTCGCGGAGGAGCACGACCTCATCGAGGCGCAGGGGTGGATGCCGCACCTCGTCGCTCGCATCCTGATCTCGAACCGCGCGTATCCGGAGGCAAGCCGTGCCCTCAGAAAGGCAGTCGAGTTCGCCGGCGAGCACGGACTCGAGCTGTATCGCCACTACGACCTCGCGTACCTCGCACGTGCCGAGCTCGACCAGGGACACTGGGCGACCGCGGCAGACGCCGCGGAACAGGTGCTTCGGTCGCGGCGCGCCTCGACGACTCCCACCATCCTCGCGCTCTCCGTGATCGGACTGCTCCGGGCGCGCCGCGGAGACCCTGATCCGTGGTCGCCCCTCGACGAGGCACAGAAGCTCGCCGCGATAAGCGGAGAGCTCCCCCGGCTGGCTCCCGTCGCAGCGGCGAGAGCCGAGGCAGCCTGGCTCGAAGGCGCGCATGCCTCGGTGCCGTCGTTCACCGAGGACGTTTACGGGCTCGCTCGCGAGCTGGGAGCGACGTCGGTTCTCGGCGAGCTCGCAGTCTGGCGCCGGCGCGCGGGTGTGCTCGAGGGCCAGCCGCACGGGATCCCGGCGCCGTATGCACTGAGCCTCGCGGGTGAGATCGAACCCGCAGCCGCCTGGTGGGCGGCGCATTCCTGCCCATACGATGCTGCGCTCGCTCTTGCCGACTCGGACGTCGACAGTTCGCTCCACGAGGCTTTGTCCAGCCTCCAGGAGTTGGATTCCCGGGCGGCGGCCGCAATCGTCGCACGACGTCTGCGCGACCGCGGCGCTCGCGGGCTTCCGCGCGGGCCGCGCGCGGCTACGAGGAGTAACCCAGCCGGGCTGACGCCCCGTGAGGCCGAGGTGCTCGTCCTGCTCGAACAGCGTCTGACGAACCCGGAGATTGCCGGCCGCCTCTATCTCTCGGTCAAGACGATCGACCACCACGTCGCGGCGATCCTTCGGAAGCTCGATGTCCGCAGCCGCGGCGAGGCGGCGGCTGTCTCGGTCCGTCTTGGCCTCGTCTCCGGCAACATGGGTAACGACCCGGCGCAAGCTGGGTGAGCCTGCCGATACCGCCCTTCGAGGCGGACTCGTACCTTCGAGCGATCAGCCGGTACGAGCGAAGGAGAGAGCAAATGAACAGGTTCACGAGAATCGTGGGAGTCGGACTGGTCGTCGCAGCGGCCGTGTCGATCCTGGCGGCGACCACCAGCACCGCAGCTCCGCGCGCTTCGCAGTCGAAGCTCGACTCGCAGCTCGCGGCCGCGCGTGCCGCCACGGCGAAATACGTCAGCGATCTCGCGTTGGCGAAAGAGAACGGCTACCAGATCATCACCCGGATGATCCCGACGATGGGCTACCACTACATGAACCCGGCGGTGAAGGGCTTCGACGTCACCAGGCCGCCGATCCTCGTCTACGAGCATCAGGGCTCGACGTGGCAACTCGGAGCGATCGAATGGGTGTTCCCGTCGAAGCCGAAGACCCCGCCGCTGCCCGGTGCTCACTACGGCGCCTTCGGGGCTGGATGCCATTACGCCGACGGGACCTACGTCCCCGCAGCTGCCCAGTCGGCCTGCCCTGCCAAGGCTCCGGGGACAGGTGCGAAGTTCGGATTCTGGCACCCGAACCTCGTGACGATGCACGTCTGGCTCTGGTACCCGAACCCGAACGGTCTGTTCGCGAGCACGAACCCGCGCGTCGCACCGTTCGACCAGGGTTGACGTCAGCCTGACGCCCGTGCCGTCCTACCGGCGCCGTGCTCTGGGACGCGGCGCCGGTAGCCCGGCTACCAGCCGCGAGTCTCGAGCAGCTCTTCTGGGTGCAGCGTCGCGGTCGAGATCCCGACCATCGCCTCGCCGAGACCCTCGGAGACTCGAGCGAGCACGTCGGCGTCCAGGTAGTGCGTCGTCGCCTCGACGATCGCCCGGGCACGCTTGGCCGGGTCGCCTGACTTGAAGATGCCCGAGCCGACGAAGACGCCGTCGGCGCCGAGCTGCATGCAGAGCGCTGCGTCGGCCGGCGTCGCGATCCCGCCGGCGGTGAAGGTGACGACAGGAAGGCGGCCGTGCTCGGAGACCCACTGGACGAGCTCGAGCGGGGCGCGAAGCTCCTTCGCCTCGGCGTAGAGCTCCTCGGGCCGCAGCGAGCCGAGCCGGCGAATGCCCCCGAAGACCGAGCGCATGTGCGTGACGGCGTTGACGATGTCGCCGGTGCCGGCCTCGCCCTTGGTCCTGATCATCGCGGCGCCCTCGGCGATCCGCCGGAGCGCTTCACCGAGGTTCGTAGCGCCGCACACGAACGGCACCGTGAAGCCCCACTTGTCGACGTGGTGCTCGAGGTCGGCGGGTGTGAGGACCTCCGACTCGTCGATGTAGTCGATCTCGAGCGACTGCAGGATCTGCGCCTCGGCGAAATGGCCGATGCGGCACTTCGCCATCACCGGGATCGAGACCGCCTCCTGGATCTCGCGGATCATCCCGGGGTCGGACATGCGGGCGACGCCGCCCTGCGCGCGGATGTCGGCGGGGACACGCTCGAGCGCCATCACCGAGACGGCGCCCGCCTCCTCGGCGATCCGCGCCTGCTCGGCGTCGACGACGTCCATGATGACCCCGCCCTTGAGCATCTCGGCAAGGCCGCTCTTGATCCGCATCGTCCCGGTTTCCGGCTCCATGGGCATGAATGCTACTCGTCGTCCTCGTCGTCTTCGTCCGGGTCTCCCCGGAAGGCGTCGTCGGCGTCGAGCTCCGGCACCTCTTCGTCGTCATCGCCGCGCTCGACGTCTTCGTCATCGCCGTCGTCTTCGTCATCGTCCCAGTCGTCGTCTTCGTCATCGTCCGCCTCGTCCAGCTCGATCGGCACGACGTTGGGCTCCCGAGCGCTCAGGTAGAGCCGCTCGCCGTCGTCGAAGTCCACGACGACGGAGGGGATCTTGTCGCCCTCGATCAGGAGCTCGTAGAAGTCGACCACGGTTGCCTCCTCGTGATTCTCACCGTCCTGTGCGCGAGAGACGAGCACGCGCTCGCCCACGAAGTAGCGACGGTCCTCGGCCACACCGGCGATGCTAGTGCACCCATCCGCAACTGCGGCAGCCTCCGGCGGCCCGAACGCGCCGTTACCCTGTGAAATGGTGGCAGACAAGGAGCATCCCGCCGCGAAGGCCGGGCCGCTACGTCCGCGCAGCGGGCATCGTGGTCGGCAAGGAGATCGACCGCCGTGCCGCCGCCGCAGACGCCAGGCCGGCTGCGCCGCCGCCCCCTCCTCCCCCTCCGCCACCCGCGGCGGTCGAGACCGGAACCTTCGCCGCGCGGTGGATGTTCAGGTTCTTCGTCGCCTCCGTGGTCATCCTCGGGCTCTCGCTGCTGCACTTCGATCAGCTCCTCCCGGGCACGGGCCAGAAGATCGTCCGGCTCTCGCTCGCGGCCGTCCTCTCCTTCAGCGCGCTCATGCTCCTGACGAACTGGCACCAGGGCAACGAGCGGATCGGCCAGCGGCTCCTGACGCGGATGTGGGGGCCGAGAGCGGCGGTGACCAAGCGAGAGCGGTTCGTCGCCCGCCTGGTGCGGGACGTGCTGACGCTGCTCGGGATCGGGTTCCTGGCGGCGGCGGTCTATCAGCTACTCGTCGCCACGATCGGCATGTGATTCGCGCTTTTCCGTATCCTGGCAGGCCCTAACCGACTCTTCCACGCGCCCATACGGTTCATTTACGTGTGGGCGCAACCATGGTGTCAATACAACTCGGGAGGTTTCATGCAGCTTCGCCACAGTCGGCTTCTCGGCTTCGCCGCCGTCGCCGGCGTATTCGCTCTTGTCGCGGCCTTGCCGGCGTTCGCCAGTAAGAGCACGACGAAGGCCGCGTCCGTCAAGGTGTCGATCTCGAGCAGCAAGGAGTTCGCATTCACGGTGGCGCCGAAGAGCGCGCCGCACGGTGCGATCACGTTCACGATCACGAACGGCGGCAATCTGCCGCACGACTTCGAGCTCTGCTCGAAGCCGTCGTCCAACGCCTCGGCGACCACCTGCACCGGGAAGAAGACGGCTATGATCTCGCCCGGCGCCTCGGCCAAGCTGGCGGTCGTCGT
This sequence comes from uncultured Actinomycetota bacterium, assembly GCA_963723405.1. GTDB lineage: Bacteria > Actinomycetota > Thermoleophilia > Gaiellales > Gaiellaceae > PALSA-600. The sequence continues at coordinate 20,571 of CAVRQF010000004.1, forward strand.
CGCGAAGGCCGGCAGCTACCAGTACCTCTGCACCGTCCCCGGCCACGCGGCCGCCGGGATGAGGGGTCTCTTCAAGGTCACGTAGTCGCGGCTTGGCCCAGGCGGGGCGGCCACGCGATCGCGCGCCGGCCGTCCCGCCACCAGGCTCTACAGTGACGGCATGCGCACGATCGTGTTCGTGCCTGCCTGGAACGAGGAGGACAACCTCCCTGCCGTTCTCGATGAGCTCCATGCAGGGCTCCCCGATGTCGATGTCCTCGTCGTCGACGACGGCTCGACCGATCGCACAGCCGAGGTCGCGCGCGAGGGCGGCGCGGAGGTGCTCTCGTTCGGTGAGAACCGCGGGCTGCAGGCGGGGATCGCCGCCGGGTACGAGTACGCCCTCTCGCACGGCTACGAGCTGTGCGGCCGGGTCGATGCCGACGGGCAGCACCCCGTCGCCGAGCTCAAGCTGCTGCTCGACCGCGTGAGCTCGGGCGTATGCGACGTCGCGGTCGGCTCCAGGTTTGCGAGCGACGAGCGCCTGCCGCCCCATCGCTACGAGTCCTCCAGACCGAGGCGCCTCGGAACGGCGGTGCTACGGCGGTCCGTCGGGGTCGCCCTGCAACGCCCGTTCCTCGACGCGACGAGCGGGATGTACGCGGCGAACGCAAAGGCACTGCCGATCCTGGCCGAGCCGTACACGAGCGGCGCGCCCGAGGTGCAGGCGCTGCTCCGACTCCACGATGCAGGGCTGCGGGTCGACGAGGTGCCGGTCCACATGCGCGATCGCGCATCCGGCGTATCGAAGCTGCGAGGCAAGAAAGCCGTACTGCTCGTGGTCACGGTCGCTGCGACGCTGCTCGCGTTCCACTATCGCCGGCGAAGGCGCTGATGCGCGTCGTCGCGGTGCTCGGCTACTCCCGCAGCGGCGATCGCGCCCTGCATCCGATCTGCGCGGGGCGGGTGGCGCACGCCGAGCGGGTCGCGTCGGGCGCCCGGGCGGTCGTGCTCTCGGGATGGGCGCGCCGACATGCCCCGGCGGGCGAGGCCGAGCTGATGCGCGAGGCATGGAGCCGTGACGACGTCCCGGTCGTTCTCGATCGCTCCGCGCAGTCGACCGCCGGGAACGCCGTTGCCGTCGCCCGGCTTGCCCGCGACCTCGGCGCCGGGGAGCTCGTGGTCGTGACGTCGCGGTGGCACGCGTGGCGTGCCCACGCGCTCGTCCGCGCCGCCCTCGCCGGCTCGGGCATCCGGGTCAGCGTGTCGAGCCCAACCGACGATGCCCATCCGCTCCTGGCCCTGCGGGAGCTCGCCTGCGCCACGGCCGTTCCCGTACAGGCGCGGAGAATCCGCCGCGCCGCCCAGGATTGAGGGAGTGGCGGTCTAGGGGAGTGTCGGGCAGGTCGAGGTGAAGATCGTCGCGCCGTGCGGGACGATGCTCGCGTCGTTGCCACCGACGTAGTGGTAGGTGCTACTGCCTTCGGTGTCCTGGAGGCAGTAGGAGCCGCCGCTCGGGCTGACGGCGATCTGGAGGCTCGGCGCCACGTTCTGTGACTGCGCGACCAGGAGCGCCCGGGTCATCCCGCCATACCCGTTCGTCAGGCCGTTGCTGTCGGCGTCGAACGGAGAGCCGTAGTTCGCCTGGTAGTAGGTCTCCGCAGCCGGGATCGCCGAGCTGATGTTGGACTGCGCCGCCTGAGCCTCGGCCTTCCCTCGAACGGTCAGGAACGAGGGCACGGCGATCAGCAGCAGGATCCCGAGGATCTGGAGGACGACGAGGAGCTCGATCAGCGAGAACCCCTCCTCGCCGGCACTAAGAGCCCGTTTGAGCGTTGCGGCCCTGCCGATCCGCGGCACGTTCCTCCTCCTGCCATCTGGCACGCGGGTTCGCATGCTTGCGAATCCTCTGGAGTCATCGGCCGGGCCGGTGCCCGGGCGAAGCCTCGAACAGGGGATTTCTCACTCACCCCGGGCGAGTGGGATCACTCAGCACGACGGAGGCAACGGGCCCGCCTGCAGCCGTCACACGGTCAGAGCGTGTCGTGCGTCCGAGCTACCACCCTCGCCTGCGGGCTCGAGAGGCCTCCGGAGCCTTTATGCCCTCGACCGGTGAGAAGAGATGAACCGTGACCCCGCCGCGATCCTCACGGTCGTACATCAGCCAGGTCACTCCCTCGTACTCGAGCTCGTCCCCCTTCGTGAGCCCCCGGCACGCGTACGTCGCGTAGTCGCCGGTAACGACAGCCCCGTCGGCGTACCGGAACTCGATCAGACCCTGGGACTCCATACGGACACCGTACTCCGTCGGGCTGCCGTTCGTGACGAAAGCAGCTTGGACGCGTCCTGGTCTAGAGTGGGGTCACATGCCCGGCGAGTCGTTCACGACGGGCGAGAAGCTCGGCTCGAGGTTCTGGCTGGCGCTGATCGGCGGAGCAATCGCGATCTGCGTCGGCGCCCTGCTCCTGTTCGCGTTCGTCGGGGCAGCGTGGGCCAGATGGGGTGGCCTGGGTGCGCTCATCCTCTTCGGGGTGCTGCTGATCGGGGCCGGGTACGTCTACGACCGTAGGCAGGCAAAGCTCTAGGTTCGCCGGGCCGCCGTGCGAGTGGCAACGGTCGGAGTCGCGCTCAGATCGGTTCCGGCGAGCCACTGACCCCGCCACCCGCCCTCGCCGGGTCACCGCCGGTGCAATCGGGAACTCCGAGCTGGTCCTCGAGAAGCCGCGCACGAGCACTCGCACGGTCGGGCCGATGGAGCATTTGCGTCAGGATGCGCGGGAGCCGCGCCCGTTCGGCTCGACTGTTCGCGTTGGCGATCGCCTGCCAGATGCCGAGGTAGTTCCTCGCATACAACTCTGACAGGCGGTGCTCGGCACGCGTCCATCGACTCGCCAGGAGTGGCCTGTCGGGATGTGCGCGCAGCTCTTCGATCCGTGCGAGTCGATGTGCGGTCGAAGCGCGGATGTCACGCGCGACGGCGACAGCACCTCGGGCCGTTCCGATCGAGTGGCGGCCTTCGAACAGAAGAGCGCCCGTGCAGACCCTGGCGACACCGACCGTCCACGCATCCCTGGCGGGCCGATCGCTTGCTGCCGCCGCGCTCCCCGTCGCGAAGATCGCCGAGGCGATCACGAGCGCGGCCGCGATTGATTTGCCCATTCCCTCTCCTCCCCCTCTGAACTTGGACTGGTGCCGACTCCCGTTCTTCGGCGCATCGTCGTCACTCCGCGCGGTTGAGGGAATACGACGATCGTCGTATCCTTGTGGCCATGGCGACGGTCTCCACGACAGATCTCCGGTCGGTGCTCACGGTTCTCTACGACCTCGGATCGCTCACGCCGGCCGACCCGTTCCCGCTGCCGGCGCTCGATCGGCTAGGGGCACTGCTCGGAGCGCACAAGGTCGGTTATGGCGAATACTCGCTCGACAACGGGAGTCGCAGCTACTCGACCCTGTATTCCGCCCAGAATCGAACCGAGCCGGCATGGCTCGCGGAGACGACGGCGCGATTGTGGCACCAGGACCCGATCACGTGTCGCGTCAATGCCCACGCGCGTGAGCCGATGGCGGTCTCCGACCGGGTGAGCATGTCGGCGTTTCGCGGCCTCGAGTTCTTCCAGGACGTCTACCGTCCGTTCGGTACCGCCGATTCCGTTCGCCTCTTCCTGCCGGCGCCGAAGGCGACGTCCCGGTTCTTCTTCTTCGATCAGCAGCACTGGGGCCTGAGACAACGAGAGCGCGATCTCCTCGTACTGCTCCGTCCGCACCTCGCGCTCTGGCGCAGCCGGTGGAGCGCGCCCGCCTTGCCGGCCGTGAGTGAGCTAACCGCTCGGGAACGGGAGGTCCTCCGAGCCGTCGCGAACGGCTCGAGCAACCGCGAGGTCGCGGATCAGCTCTGGATCTCTCCGCATACGGTCAGAACTCACCTCCAGCACATCTTCGAAAAGCTCGACGTCCGCACACGCACCGAAGCTGTCGCACTCCTCCGTAGCACCTCAGCATGAGGTCGCTACCGACGACACCGCTCGCGACGGCCCTCTGGGTCGTCGGCATCGCCTCGTGCTTCATCATGCTGTTCGGCTCGACCTGGTTCGGGCTCGGGCTCCTGACGGTCGCGGCCGTGGTCTACGCGATCGGCTGGCTCGCCGGCCTCCGCTGAACGCTCTCATCGCAACACGAGGAGGCTCGAGAGCAAGCGACTGAGCAACCGCGCTTCGAGCTCAGGCAAACGACGACGGTACCTCCGCCCTCCGGCGAGAGCTCAGACTCTCCGCGCCCTGCGGCGGCCCCGCCTGGCGGCTTCGAGGCCGCCGGCGTCGCTTCGAGCCTGAACCCGCATTGGCTCGAGGTGTAGGCGGTCGAGATGGGGGTAAAAGTTACTACCGCCCGGTCCGCCCGGTCCGTACCCCGTCGAGCGGAGCCAGCTACCCCACGCACGTCCCCGGCTGGTTTCCTCTCCATCGTGACGCCATGGAGCGACGGGCTCGAGGCGGACCGGGCGGTTACCGAGAAGCTAGGACGGTGTCTCGACGATCGGCCACGTCCTTGTGACGGCTGCACGTCCCCTGAAGGTCCAGTCTTGGCCGCTCTAGGGCTCGGACGAGCAGAGGCCGAACGGGGGCATGGCCGAAAGAGACCGACTACCGCCTGGACGCAACCGGCGCACAACGGCAGGAGGCTGTTTGCCCCCTGCCGTTGTCTTGCGCTTCAGAGCGGCCGGATCGTCACTTGGCGCTCAGAGCGCCCCCGATCTTGACGACCGGAGAATTCGTGCCCGTGCTCGGAGGCCTGACGATCGCCGCGGTCTTGTGCCACTTCCCATCGTCGCCGCAGATGTATGTGACGGGCGGCAGCGCTCCACCTCCAGCTGACGGGAGGCTGATGATCGTGCCGGGGTCCTTGTAGCCGTCGCCTAGCGGGCAGTCGATTGTGATTCCTTCGTCTCCTCCGCTGCTGCCGTCCTCGGCGGACGCTCGTTGCACTCCCCCAATCGACGCCATCGCGAAAGCGACGACAATGACGCAGAGGAGCAGGGCCAACCGTCGACCGGACAAGACCGACGAAAGCCTGCCTGCTGTGTGTGACATGAGAGCTCTCCTTTCACATGAGCGACTGAGTCCTGTCACCAAGTAAGAGCGCGGAGCGCATGCTGAGATACGTTGGCCTGCATGGATTCGGCAACCGCGACGCGAGGGCCTGTGGTTCAAGCCGAATCCGCTTGAACCCAGGGGCGTTATTGGGCCCGCTTGGCCCGAACATGCCTGCTAGACGCCGATTTCTAGCGGCCCGGGTATCACCGGGGTCTGCACCGCAGCGGCACGCACCGCACGTTCGAGCAGTTCGGCCGGTCGACCTCGCGGGAGTCGATCAGCGCGTGCGTGTACATGTCCGCGGTGACGACCTTCGAGCGCTGGCCCATCTTCTCGCCGATCGTCGCCCACGACTCGCCCTGACGGTGCAGCGAGCGAGATCCGACGGTGGCGGAGCGCATGCGGTGAGAACGTCGGCACGCCGGCGTCACGGCACGCCCTCCCGATCGCGGTGCGGAGCCTGTCGGCCGGTCACAGCCACCGAGGAGCCGCGTGCCGGTCGCGGTCCTCGCGGGCCGGGAGACGCTCGAGGAGGACGTCGTAGAGGTCGGCGGGGATCTCGACCCATCGCGCCTTCCTCGTCTTCGCTACGGACGCCCGGACGAGCCAGGCGCGGCGCTCCTCGTCGAGGTCGCCGACTCTCGCCGCCTCGAGCTCCCCAACCCGGACGCCAGTCGCGTCGAGCACAGCGCCGCGAGCATGTAGTCGACCGTCAGGAGCCAGCACACCGCCTCGACGTGGTCGGCGGTCGGCGGTTCCATGTCGGCCGCGTCTTCGCGCGGAGCCGCACCTGCCGCTTGTCACGGGCCGGGTTCGGGTCGATCTGCGCGAAGTCGAGCACCTGCGCGAGCGCCGTGATCGACTCTTGCGGATCGTCTCGCGTTTCTTCTCGGCCGCGTGGAGCTTCTCGATGACCTCCGTGACGTCAGCGGTCGTGATCCGATCGACAGGCCGGTCGCCGATGATCGGCAGCACCCGGTCGAGCGCGACCCGATGCAGCACCCATTGGGCGCCCGCCGCCGCGGGAGCTGCGGAGGGCCGACGTGGACGAAGGAGCGACTAGCGCTCAGGCCGGCCATCGGCAGGCTGGGCTCGGGGTGGCGGGTTCAGCATCCGTCCGGCCGGCGTAAAGGTCGCGAAGCCGCCCCGGTCCGCGCTCAGCCTGCCTGCGGCCGGCCAGGACCGCTAGTCGCTGGTTCGGCCATGTCTCGAAGGATCGAACACAACGTCACGTGAGACGTCTATTTCGATTGATCGGTGATATGCACGGTCTCGCCGTCTGCTGTGAAGGAGAAGCCTCCCCCAACGATGAGCTCGGACAACTTCGCCATCACTTCAGGATCCTGCCTGGCATGCAATGACACGCTCAAAGACGAAACGGCTTCGTCACCCTCGCGCCAGGCGCGGAAGGTCGAATCAAACCCGCTGCGGATGAGACTACGTTGTAGCGTCTGGAAATCCTCGATGGTTGCCATCTGCTGCAACTACCCGCCTCGCGGCAGAGCCGAAACGTCCCGAGCCGTTGAGCACGACCACATCGCGCTCTCAGTCCACGCACCGGGCTCGGTTCGCCACTCGCTCGAGGAACGGTATCGCGACTCGGTGGAGCGATCGCTCCTGGACGACGTGACGCTGCCGGCGTCCGAGGTCGTGACCAACGCCGTGCAGCACTCCGGCTGCCCGCAAGGCGATCCACTCGATGTCCAGGCGACCGTGCTCGACGGGGTCCTCCGCCTGGAGGTCACAGACAGAGGCACCGGTGTGGACATGCTCGCGCCGCGCTCGATCGATCCGCCCTCTGGCCTTGGGTTCCTGGAGATCCTGAGTGACCGCTGGTCGAGCCAAGTCAACGGCTCGTTCCACGTCTGGTTCGAAATCGACGTCGTATCCCGCAGCATGCTCCACCGCAAAGCGCCGGAGATCCCGGGCAACGCAACACGATCGGCGCCGCCTCGTGCAGCCCGACCGCTCCCGAGGCGGTAGAAAGCTCCGGTAGAAAGAACGCCCCAGCCGTTTATCTGAGCCGTTCCTGTCAGAAGATTGTCGACCAGTCGAGATGCCCGCATGGCTGGCGGTGGAGGTGCGACCCCGCGGCACACGGTGGAATGACCCAATCGTGTCCTGTGCGGGCCTGCCACTCAAACCTACCGTGGGTGGTGACGCGGCCCCGGCCTCCTGCCCCTCTTGAAGCCGGGGTCGCGCCTTGATCTCTTGTACCCGACCCCCAGGTATCACCGGGGTTATGCACGGGACCACCAAATCACGCAGTAGCCGCAGAGGTAACCCGTGTGTTCAAGCCGAATCCGCTTGAACCCAGGGGCGTTATTGGGCCCGCTTGGATTCGAACCAAGGACCAAGGGATTATGAGTCCTGGCGGTTAGCCCGACACGAGCCGGCAGAAACGGGAACTACCTGCAAATCAAGGGTGAGTGACCGGGGGCCAACCGACTCTAACCGCGGCTGTGCGGGACAAATCTGTACGTCGCACCGTACGCGCATATCGAGGCATGTCCCAAGGGCCGAGTACGCGCTCGTCGATGCTGGACACGTACCGTCGGAAGAGAGCGTCGAGGTCGCTCACGATGCACGCTTGATCCGCGGCCGGCGCGCCCACGCCTCCCACCAGCTCGCGATACGCGCGCAGACCGCGTCCGCCCCCTGGCTCATGAGCAGCACGAGGGCGCCGACCGGGCACCCCGCTCCCGGGTTACAAGTGGGGCCTGCGGTGGCTTCGCGAACGTCTACGCCGGCTCGAGGCTCCGGGCTATCCGCTCGGCGACGTGGAGGGCGTGCGCGCGGCCACCGGCCCGGATGTCGAGGATCGTCTGGGCGGACAGCCCACACCCCGGCGACGCAGACCCCGGGCGGCTCATCGACCAGGAGCTGAAGGCAACGGGACGCCGAACGCGGCGGGCGCTTTCGGTACCCGCCAGAGCTTCGGGGTGCGGTGCCCTCTAGAGCAACGTCGCCCGCCCGAGCGTTCGCCCCCTCCCGCCGCGTGCGCCTGGCCTTGCGGCTCGTCCAGCGGTTCGTAATCTCTGCGGGCTTGGCCTCCATGCGGGCCAGGCGCGCCTTGGTGCGCGTGGCTATTCCGGCGCCGGCTCTCGGCTAGATCCGCGGCGGCTGCCGCCCTGGCGCCATGGATCAGGCGTTTTTGCCCGGCGCTTGGTGGCCGCTGAAACCGGCTCCCGTCCGATGTAGCGGTTCTCGGGGAAGGGGTAAGCCACGCGGCTCGGTCGTGCTATCCACCGCGTTCTTCTACCCGGGACGGCAGAACGTTCTCAGCAGGAGCCGAGTTTGTCGCCGTGGCGCAGGTGCGCCTTGACGGCGGGCTGGGCGATACTGATGGTATGGCCTTTGTGGCAGAGGCTCACCCGGTGGAGGCCGTACTGGTGACCAGCCGAGCCGTACTGGTATTGGGCTGAGCTTGAGGACTGCCCTTCACCCTCGTCGTCTCCCTTGCCTTGCCCGTCGTCGTCTCCCTTCCCTTGGCTGTTGCCATTGCCGTGGCTGTGGCCGTTGCTATGCCGCCATTGCCATTGCCGTGGCCGTTGCCAGCGATCGAGACCCCGGCGAGCGCCAGTACCGCCATCACGACGACGACTGCGAGGGCAGCCGAGGTAAGGAGGTTGCGTTTCCGTGTGGTCATCCGCAGTGGCTTTCGGTGGCTTTGACGCGCAGGGATCAGGCGCGAACAGCCAGATACAGTAGGTACCCCGACATTGTAAGCAGGTCTACCCCCAAAAGGGTGATCCGAAGCACCTGTCCGCAAATCGGCACAGGGGGGCGAACATCGAGTGTCGCGGCGATGCAGGCGATTCCAGCCACGGTGACAGCCGGCATCTCCCAGTCCCAGTCGAGCCCGGCGTGAACCAGATACGTGACGGCGCCACCGAGCGCAGCCGTCGTGATCACGGACGGCCGCGTCGTTCGGACGCCGGCGACAACGGGCACCATCAGCGCGGCAATCACAACGAGCCCGACCAGGCCGACCTCGGACAACGTCTCGAGGTACAGGTTGTGGGCGTCGACGGCTTCTCCCCAACGAGCGAGATCGCCGTACGCGGCCCAGGCAAGGTCGAACGTTCCTGCGCCCGTGCCGCCCAAGGGGTGCCTCGCCGCGACCTGCCAGGCGGCGTGCCAGTAGTCGCCGCGAGCCTCGAGGAAACCAGGTGCGCCGAAGGCGGTGATCGCGAACAGGACGGACATGAGCAGCACGATCAAGAGCCCGGCCCGGACGGCCCAGCGTCTGCCGCCCGCCCCGAGGGCTACGACGATCAACGTCCCCGCCGCCACCGCCAACCAGGTGCCTCGGCTGTGCGTCAAGGCGAGCGCCGTGACCAGAACCGCGGCCGATGCGACAGAGAGTACGGCCCCCAGGGGTATTTTCCGCGACCCGATGCCAAGCGCCGCGACGACGACCAGGCCGATCCCGCAGAGCACGCCTAGCGCGTTTGCATACCCGAGCGGTACTTCGAGCAACCTCGCCTGCTGGTCAGCCGGATTGAAGCCGTGCAGCCAGAGATCAATCAGGCTGTACGCAGCCACCGCCGTAGTGCCGGCCGCCACCCCAACGAGCAAACCGAGTGAACCACCCGCGGCCGCAAGGGTCACAAACGCAACCGCCGCCGCAAGATAGACCGGAGTTCGCAGCGCCTCGTGCAACGACGTAGACGGCTCTGCCGACCAGAACCACGACAGCACCGTCCAGCCGCAGAGTACGGCAAGCGCGGAGATGAAACAGACCGCGGCCCGGTTGAGGCGGAGGTCGACCGGAGGTAAGCAGAACGAGCCCTCCGACCGCGGCAAAGTAGATTCCCGCCCACGGCCACGAGCGCGAGAAGAATCCGCCTTGATCCGAAGCGACCAATACCGTTCCACCAACGGTCACTACGAAGGCCGCGAGATACGATCCGGCTCGGCGCCTCCATCAAGGAGAGTCTGCAACAGCACCGGTCGGACGATGTGTCCCGCGACGCGGGCACGCATTTCGCCGGTCACAGCAGCAGGCAAACGCTGGCGCGTTCGCCCCCTTCCCCCCGGCTCCCTGACGAGATCGATCCAGTTGTGTCCTATCGGGTTAGGTGAACCAAGGGCACCGTGCAGGCATACGGCAAATCACCTTGATTGCCTGAAACAACGGAGGGCATGGACGCGACAGGAGCACAGATGCTCGCCCGGACGAGCGAGCAGCACAATCACTGGCGTCAAGCCAAGTCGGTGCTTGACGGACGCGAGCCTCCCCGCGACCCCGACCGGGAGTCCCTCGTCAGCATGGGCGAAGAATGCGCGTCTACGCGAAAGAGGTGACGTGCGATCGGGAGATGTGCGGCTCTGCAAGCGGCTCGTAAATGGCATCTGGGAGCCGGGGACGATTCCCGAAGCCGAAGCCGAAGTAAGCGGCGACGTCATGAGCGAGCGTGCGACGGTCGAGGACGACAAAAGCGCCGAACTGCCCGCAGCGTCAGTCCTCCCCACGCCTTCAGCCCCTCGCCCCGGCGGGGCTTCACGCCTAGGCTTGCGGCTCGTCTAGCGGCTCCGCTGCTGATCTCCCTGAGATTCGCTCTCCAGGAAGCGGAGCCTCGCCTTGCTGTGCGTGCTTCGCCGGCTGCCTTCACGCCCGCGAGCACCTGCAGCTCGTGTCCGGCGAGGCCTCGGTCGCGCTCCTGCCGAGACGTCGACGGGCGGCCTCGTCGCCTCCCGATAGATGAGCGGCTCGAGCTGCCGCGCAAGGCGCTCAGCGGCCTCGAGGCTCGCCGGTCTGCCATTAACCCGCACATCGCTGATCGTCTGCTCGCCGATCACGACCTCAGCCACGACGCAGTCATCTCCGAGGAGGTGTCCGACAGCGACCCCGAGCGCGGACGCCATGGCTCCGAGCCGCCACGGTCGGGGTGCGTACTTACCCACTACGGCCAGGCCACGCTCGAGCCGTCGCCCCCTCCCCGACCCCTCCGGCGGCGTCTAGAGCTGCGGCTCGTCGAGCGGCTCGGCGGCGATCGCCTGCAATTCGCTCTCCAGGTAGGCGAGCCTGGCTCGCGTCCGCGCTTCGTCCGCCGCCTGGATGCCGGCGAGGACCTCGACTCTCGAGCGTATGGCTTCGACCTGGGCGGTGTGTCCTGGTCGCGTGGGAGGCGCCCGCTGGCAGGGCGTCAGATCTCTAGCTCGAGCGCGCAGGCCAACCGCGTTGCCGCTTCGGCGTTCACCGCACCGACGCGAGCCGACGGCCGACTCGTTCGACGTTGGGATGTCGCGTGCGCGCACCACGGTGCCTCGATATGGCGATTAATCAGTTGCTGTACAACAACTCGACCTTGCTGGTCGCGACCTCACCAAAGGACTTGCGGGCGGAAGGACAAAGAGGCTTCTGAGTTGTGTCGAACACGGCGGGTAGAGTCCTGATCGTCGGAGTGCGGCGTCAGCCAAGTGGGGGGCAGGGTGAAGAACGCATGAGTTTCAGAGCGATGTATCCGTTCGCGGCCCTCACGAGTGTTGCGCTGCTGGCGGTGGCGGTTTCCGGTACGGCGGTTGCGGCCAAGCACGCGAACCCGGTCGTCTACACCGCCTGCATCGAGCTGACCGGAAACAAGCAGACGTTCCGGGACCTCAAGCTGCGGCAAGGCCCCTGTGCCAAGAACGAACGCAAGATTGCCTGGCCGCCCTCCACCTCTCCCCCGAGTAGCGGCCCGGCGGGCGCCACGGGCCCGGCGGGCCCCGCAGGCCCCGCAGGCGCGGTGGGTCCGGCAGGCGCGGCGGGCGCCGCGGGCCCGGCAGGCCCGGCCGGCTCTCCAGGGCAGCCCGGAGCCACCGGAGCGACGGGCCCGTCGGGCTCGAACACGGGCAGTACGGGGGCCACCGGGGCGACGGGCCCCACCGGCCCGATCGGCCCGACGGGTGCGACCGGCGCGTCGGGCACAATCGGTGCGACGGGTGCCAATGGTGCGACCGGTGCCACTGGTGCGACGGGCGGGACGGGTGCGACCGGTGCCTCCGGGACGTCCGGCAGCACGGGCGCGACTGGCGCCACCGGGGGGACGGGTGCCGCAGGTGCGACGGGTAACACAGGGGCGACTGGTGCCACGGGCGCGAGCGGATCGGCAGGGTTGACCGGCTCGACGGGGGCGACCGGGGCTACGGGCGCCGCTGGGGCGACTGGTGCGGCAGGCGCCACCGGGACGACTGGTGCGGCTGGCGCGACCGGTGGTACGGGTGCGACCGGTGCGACGGGCGCGACCGGGACGACTGGTGCGGCCGGTGCGAAGGGTGATACCGGTGCCACAGGGGCGATTGGTGCCACGGGTGCGAACGGGCCGGTAGGTTTGACCGGCCCGACGGGCGCTACGGGGCCGACGGGTTCGACTGGGGCGGCCGGTGCGACGGGTGCCGCGGGGGCGACGGGTGCCACCGGGTGCGACCGGCGCGGGGCGGGCACCTGCTGGCCCGACGGGGCCGACGGGCGCGACGGGGCTGACCGGAGCGACGGGTCAGACCGGGACCACGGGCGCCAGCGGTAGCACCGGGGCGACCGGGACGAGCGGGAACAATGGAACGTCCGGAGCGACCGGGGCAATCGGCGCGACCGGGCCAATCGGCGCGACCGGGCCAATCGGTGCGACCGGGCCAATCGGCGCGACCGGATCTACGGGGCCGACCGGCACCGGCGCGGCAGGCGCCACTGGCCCGACCGGGCCGGCAGGCGGCACCGGCCCGATAGGCCCGATCGGCGCGGGTACGACGGGTGCGACAGGTGCCACTGGCCCGATCGGGCCGGCAGGCGGCACCGGCCCGATCGGCTCGACAGGCCCGACCGGCGTGGGCGCGACAGGCGCGGCAGGCGCCACGGGCGGGACTGGCCCGACCGGCCCCTCTGGCCCGACCGGTGCTACCGGCCCGACAGGCCCGACCGGGCTTCAAGGCACGGCGGGGACAGTGGCCAACGCCGTGGGGGTCGACGGGACAACCAATAGCCGCAGCTACGCCGACGCGCCCCCTGCTATCGGGCCGTCGATCCAGGTGACCGTGCCGGCCTCGCTCAAAGTGCTCGTGTCGGTTACGGCTGGCGTAAACGCAACGAGCGGCTCAACCTCGTGTTACATGTCGTTCACGGGCGGCGGCGTAACGGCCTCGGACACGCAAGCCATGATCCTCCTCGGCAACAACCTCCAGCAGGCCACCGCGTCGTTCGTCGTCACTTTTGCGAACCCGGGACCCATGACCTTGACCGCGAAGTACAAGGCGGCTCCTGTCGGCTCGTGCACGTTCACGAACAGGTCGATCTTCGCGATCCCGCTGCCCTAGCGGCGGCGTGGGCAGCGAGGCCGCGCTGTCACGATCGTCGGCGCAGGGGTGGCCGGTCCGATCGTGAGCCCTCGAACAGAAATCTCGCCGGCCTGAGCGTCCGCCCCCTCCCCGGGGGCGTCTCAGCTTGGCCCCGAATCGCAGGTCGCAGGCGGTCCGCACGAGCGTCGACCGCACTGTTGCCGGCCACCACTGCCTCCCACCTTGTGCCGTCGCGACGGCCCTCGCCGTTCAGGAGCTCGGCGATCGCCCGGTAGGTCGCGCCGCGCTGCCGCTCTCACTGCATCCGGGCGATGACCTCGTCGCGGCATCGTCGGTGGCCGCCCGATCTTTACGCCCTGTGCCTTCCTTGACCGCAAGTGCCTCCCGCGTGCGCTGCGAAATCGAGACGGAGTGTACGTCGTCCTGTACGCGCACGTCAACAGCGGCGCTTGTTTTTGGCTCTATCCCCAGTGGGCCCGCCTGGATTCGAACCAGGGACCAAGGGATTATGAGTCCCCTGCTCTGACCAGCTGAGCTACGGGCCCGCGGCTGGAACGTACCGCACCGCAGTAGCATGGCTCGGCCGATGGAGCGGGTCGACAAGGACGAGAACAGGGCCTTCTACGACACGCAGCGGGAGGACGACCGGCGGCGGTTCGAGGAGCATCCGTCGAAGGCGTTCCTGACCGAGGCGCTCGTCCCGTGGGTCGTCGCGGGCGTGCCCGACGGGGCGCGGATCGTGGACATCGGGGGCGGCAGCGGCTGGTATGCGTCGAAGATCGTCCGGGCGGCGCCGGTGACGGTGGTCGGGCTCGACATCAGCCGCTCGATGGTCGAGCAGCGCGCGGAAGATCCGCTGCTCACCGAGAACGTCGTCGGCGACATGGAGGCGCTCCCGTTCGAGGACGATTCGTTCGACGCGGCGCTCTTCGTCGGGGCGCTCCACCACGTCCCGAATCCGCTGCGCGGCGCTGCGGGAGGCCGCCCGAGTCGTGCGACCCGGCGGACGGCTCTTCGCCGCCGAGCCGTGCTCGCTGCGAGTCGGCAGGGTGGGCGTGGCGCCCGTGCCGGGTCACGACCACGAGTTCCGGTTCTCGCTCACGTTCCTGACCGGCTGCATGCGCGAGGCGGGCTTCGCCGTCGACGACATCGCGGGAAAGCGCACCGTGCTGCGGCTCGTGCGCCCGGTGCTGCGCCGGCCGTCACTTGCACGCGTTCCGGCGCGCCGATCGGCTCGATCGGGCGCTCGCCGCCGTCCCCGGATATACGCGCCTTGCCGAGCTGGCGCTCATTCGTGCCACTCGCACCTTACGGTCGCGCTCTCGTCTAGACTCGCGCCGGTGAAGGTCTTCCAGAGCGAGCGTCGGTTCAGGACCCGAGGCGGCCTCCACGTCACCGACATCACCGACGAGGTGAAGGAGATCGTCGCCGAGTCGGGCGTCGCCGACGGGATCTGCGCCGTCTACTCGCCGCACACGACCTGCTGCATCCGGGTCAACGAGTTCGAGAGCGGCATGTTCGAGGACTTCGCCGAGCTGCTGCGCCGGCTGATCCCGCGCGACACCTACTACGCGCACGACGACTGGGACCGCCGGACCGAGAACATCTGCGAGGAGGACATGGAGGTCGGAAACGGCCACTCGCACTGCATGTCGATGATCCTCGGCTCCGCCAGCGAGTCCATCCCCGTCGCCGACGGCGAGCTCTGCCTCGGCCAGTGGCAGCGTGTGCTCTTCATCGAGCTCGACCGCGAGCGCGACCGGCGGTGGCTCGTGAAGGTCGTCGGCTCCTAGACGGCGCATCCGGCCGGGCCTCGGCGCTACGATCGACAGACGATGAGCTTCCTCCTCATCCCACTGTTCATCCTGCTCGCGATCCTCGTGACGTTCGGGATCGTGATCTTCCTGGCGCGCTTCAGGAACGGCCGCTACCTGCGCCCGATCATCCTCTGGCTCTCGAAGATCCCGTGGCTGCGCAAGCAGTTCGAGAAGGCGAGCCGGGCCGCGATCGAGAAGCAGAACCCCGAGCTCGCGAGCGCGATGCGGAAGCTCCAGCGCGTCGGGCCGAACCCCGACCCGCAGCGCGCCCAGCAGGCGCTCTCGACGCTCTCGGCGGCCGAGCGCACGGGCCTACCTCGACGCGGTCACCGACCAGGGCGCGATGCCGGAGGCCGCGAACCGCGAGCAGCGGCGCCGGCAGCAGCGCGTGGCGCCGCAGGCGCAGGCGGCGAAGCCGAAGAGCGGCTCCCCCTCGAAGCGCGGGAACAGCAAGAAGCGCTAGCCGGAGCTCGGCGTCTCTTCGGGAGTCTCGGGCTTCGGCGCGATCCCGGCCATGATGTCCTTGGGATCGAGCGTGATGCTGTAGTCGTCGCGCCAGGTCTTGTCGAGGAACGGCTTGAGGGACTCGGCGATCTCGCTCAGCGCCTGGTTCGAGCGGTCGACGACGCCGGCCATCCTCAGGAAGCCGTGGATCATGCCGTCGTAGCAGTAGCCCTCGGTGTCGACGCCGGCGAGGAACGTCCGCTGCGCGTACGACTCGCCCTCGTCGCGGAGGATGTCGGCCTCGGCGGTGATCACGATCGACCGCGGCATGCGGCGGAGGTCCTGCAGCGCCGCCGGTGAGATGTCCGGCGTCGGTGCTGCCGTCGTGGTCGCCGATGTACTGCTGCCAGTACCAGGCCATCGCGTCGCGCGTGAGGCCGTAGCCGAAGGCGTACATCGAGTACGACGGCGCATCCTGGCGGCTGCTCGTCACGGGGTAGATCAGGAGCTGCACCGCGAACGGCGTGCCGGCATCGCGGCCCTTGCGCGCGACGATCGTCGCGAGCGTGCCGCCGACGCTGTCGCCGCCGACGCCGATGCGGTCGGGGTCGATCCCGAGCTTCTCGGCGTTCGCGATCACCCACTTCGTCGCGGCCCAGCAATCCTCGAGCGCCGCCGGGTAGCGGTGCTCGGGCGCGAGCCGGTAGTCGACCGACACGACGATCGCAGTCGGCGCGGCGCGCGAGCGCACGGGTGATCCCGTCGTGGGTGTCGACGCTGCCGACGACGAAGCCGCCGCCGTGGAAGTAGACGAGCGCCCGCTGCGGATCGGTCGAGTCGGTCGGCCGGTAGACGCGCACCGGGACGCCGTCGGCGTCGAGGTCCTCGACCGAGTGGACCTCGTCGACCGGGCCGAACTGCTCCTTGCACGATCTTGACGTAGTTCGCGCGGTTCTCCTCGGGCGTGAGCGTCTCGGTCGCCGGAGCGCCGGACTCTGCCGCCTTGCGGAGGACTTCTGCGACCTGCGGGTCGAGGACGGGAACTGCCATCTAGCCCATCCTACGTAGCCGGAGGCGGGTGCAGCTCGAACGGCGCGTCGAACGGGCCGTAGACGTGGTGCATGAAGTGCGCGACGGCGGTCATGTCGAGGACGAGCGTGCGGCCGGTCGACTTCTCGACCCGCGCCTCGAACCAGGCCGGCGTGACCGGGTCGAAGAACGAGACGATCCAGACCGGCTTGCCGCCGACCTGCCCCTCGCCGAGCACGCGCGCGTTCGCGACCGCGGCCCAGAACGGCGATCGGCTGCCGGATCGGCGGGAGCTGCGGCCGACTCGACCCATTTCGCCGTCGGCGTCGGGCGATCCCACCGCTTCGTCCCGATGATGATCGCCGACGAGCGCCTCGAGATCGTGTAGGCCAGCTGGTCCGGCGCGACGGCCGGTAGACGGTGTAGAGCGCGTCGGTCGGGCTCGCGGCGAGCCGCTCGTGCCAGACGAGCGTCTTCAGCGCCTTCCAGACGCTCGTCGCGCGCGCCATCGTCGCGGCGCCGCTTCGGAGCTCGAGGCTCGGCGGAAGCTGGATCGCGTAGCTCCGCGCTCCGAGATCGACCTCCACCTTCCCGCGGAGGAGGCGAGCGGGGACGTTCCCCTGGTAGCAGCCCGGGCCGCACGGGTCGAGGGCGGTGCCGGCCGCCGACACGTCGAGGCCGGCTCTGCCCCGCGCCCTGGCCGTTCACGACCGAGACGCGCGTGAGCGGTCGCGCACCGCCGGGGACGACGGCGAGCCCGAGCGACGCTCGTGCCGGCCTCGCGCGCGAAGACGACGGCCCCGGGAGGCGGCGAGGGATACGCCGGGGTCGTCGGGGTCGGGATGCGTCCGCCCTCGACGGGCGGCGGGGTCGCTGTCGGGACGGTCGACGGGCGCGGCGGAGCCCACCGGGCCCGGCTGCGAGCGGAGAAGCTCGACCGCGACGACGACCCCGGCCGCGCCTGCGGCGAGAGCCAGGAGCGCCGCGCCGAGGCGGCCGGCGACGGCCGGCGAGATCAGCGGATGCCTGCGGCCGTGAGCGCGAACCCGGCCATCGAGCGCGGGACGCGTGAGGCGCCGGCAATCGTCGCGTCGAGCGCGGCCGCGAACTCCTCGAGGTCGCCCTCGGTCACGACGAGCGGCGGCAGCCCCTTGATCACCTGGAGGCCGTGCCCGGCGACCTGGATCAGGACGCGGTGGTCGCGGAAGAGCGGCACCACGACGAGCTGGGAGAAGAGCCCGGGCTGGAGCCGCTCGACCCAGCGGTACGACGCGCGCCCTGGCGGTCGGCTCGCCGAACTCGATCGCCCACATGAGCCCGAGCCCGCGCACGTCGCGCACGACCGCGTGCCGCTCACGAGCGGCTCGGTCAGCTCGAGCAGCGTCGTCCCCGAGCCTCGCGGCGCGCTCGACGAGGCCCTGCTCGTCGATCTCGGCGAGCGTCGCGAGGCCGGCGGCCATCGCGAGCTCGTTGGGCGCGAAGGTCGAGCCGTGGCTGAACGCGTTCTCCATCGAGTCGAAGACCGCCTCGTGGACGGCCCTCGACATCACGAGCGCCCCGACCGGCACGTAGCCGCCCGAGAGCGACTTCGCGATCGTGACGAGGTCGGGGTCGAGACCCCAGTGCTCGAACGCGAAGAGCTTGCCGGTGCGGCCGAAGCCGGTCTGCACCTCGTCGACGGCGAAGAGCGTGCCGTACCGCCGGCAGAGCTCCTGCGCTGCCGCGAGATAGCCGTCGGGCGGCAGGTACACGCCCTTTCCCTGCACCGGCTCGACGAGGAAGACGGCGACGTCCTCGGCGGGCCAGCTCGCGCTCGAGCGCGTCGAGGTCGCCCATCGGCACGCGGGCGAATCCCGGCAGGAGCGGGCCGAAGCGGCTCGTGAACTCGGCGTTGCCGTTGGCCGAGAGCGAGCCGAGCGTGAGCCCGTGGAAGGCGTGCTCCAGCGAGACCACTCGCGGGCGGCCGGTCGCGGCGCGGCCGAGCTTGAGCGCCGCCTCGACGGCCTCGGTGCCGCTGCTCGTGAAGAGCACGCGCTCGAGCCGGGGCGGCGTGCGCGCCAGGATCGCCTCGGCGAGGAGCGGCGGCAGCGGCGAGGCGCCGAGCTGGACGCCGCCCGGCAGGTCGAGCTCGAGCGCCTCGACGAGCGCCGCGCGGACGCGGGGGTTGTTCCGCCCGACGTTGAACATCCCGAAGCCGCCGAGCATGTCGAGGTAGCGGCGGTCCTTCGAGTCCCACAGGTAGGCGCCCTCGGCGCGGGCCCAGGCTGCGGTCGAAGCCGATCGTCTTGAGCACCCGCGCGAACTGCGGGTTGATCGTCTTCGCCCACAGCTCGAGGCTCTCGCCCCCGCGGGCCTCGACGAGCTCGCGAATCTCGGGCATCGACTTGACTGTAACCCAGGCGTAGCGCCTCAACCCGGGCGTAACGCCTCGGAGCCCGATGCTACGGCGCCGCCCGCGCCGGCGCCTCGACCGGGCGCACGGGCAGCCCGAGGCGGGCCTGCATGACCGCGACCGCCTCGGGGCTCGAGTCGCAGAGGACGGGGCGGCGGCCGAGCTCGAGGGCGGCGGCGCCGAGCGTGCCGCTGCCCGCGAAGGCGTCGAGGCACCAGTCGCCCTCGCTCGAGGAGGCCTGGACGATCCGCCGGAGGACGCCGAGCGGCTTCTGGGTCGGATAGCCGGTCTTCTCCCGGCCGGTCGGCGAGACGATCGTGTGCCACCACACGTCGGTCGGGAGCTTGCCCCGCGCGGCGCGCTCGGGCGTCTGCAGCCCCGGCGCCATGTACGGCTCCCGGTCGACAGCCTCGCCGTCGAAGAAGTACGCCCCGGGGTCCTTGACGTAGACGAGGATCGTGTCGTGCTTCGCCGGCCAGCGCCGCTTCGTGCGCGCGCCGTAGTCGTAGGCCCACACGATCTCGTTGAGGAAGCACTCGCGGCCGAAGATCCCGTCGAGGAGCACCTTGGCGTAGTGGGACTCGCGCGGGTCGAGGTGGAGATAGAGCGTGCCGTCGTGCCGGAGGAGGCGGTGAGCCTCGCGCGAGCCGCGGCTCGAGGAAGCCGAGGTAGTCGTCGAAGCTGTCCGCGTAGGCGGCCTTGCCGAGGATCGTCGTCCGGTAGCTCCGCCCGGCAAATCCCGTGCGGTCGCCGTCGGGGTCGGCGTCGGTCGCCAGGCGGACCCGCCGCTGCTCGCGCCCGGTGTTGAACGGCGGGTCGAGATAGATCAGCCGGAACGCCGCGTCGGGAAGCCGCGGCAGCAGGCGCAGGTTGTCGCCGAGGTGGATCGCCTCCTCGAGCATCGCCGCAGCCTACGTCCTCAGACGAGCTCGATCTCCGGCCCGGTCTTCGTCGCTGCGCCGCGCCACGCGTCCCCGTCCCACGCTGCGCAGGCGGCACGTAGATCGGCGGCAAGCCCCGGGTCGAGGGTGCGAGGGTCGCCTCGACGACGTCCGCGGGCGGCCGGGCACCGTGCGTCGATCCCGGCGTCCGCACAGGCGACGGACAGAGCCTGGTGAAGGGTGTCCAGATCGGGCACGCGGCCAAGTCTGGCGTACGGCACGTCTGGGGTACTGGCACCTCCGGGAGAGTCCAGCCTGGTCGGGGGCTATCCTCGACCCGTGGGGAAGCTGGTCAGCCTGTTCCTGGCAACGGCGGTCGTCACGGCGCTCAGCGCGACCGCATCCGGGACGCCGTCGACCTCGAGGGCGTGCACCGGATCGATGCTCTCCGGCACCTTCAAGGTGATCCCTGGCAGCGCCGGCGCGGGCAACATCGTCTACCGCCTGCGCCTGAAGAACACGGGCCCCGCTGCGTGCTTCGTCACCGGCCGCCCCGTCGTCAGGCTCCTCGACGCGGCAGGCCGCGGGCTCCCCACGAAGGCGACGTTCGTCGGACCGCAGGGGGCGCCGGCCGCGGTGAGGATCTCCCTCTCCCCCGCGTCCGGCGCGGCGACGCTGACCGCACGTTTCTCACCCGACATCCCGGGCCCCGGCGAGCCCGTCACGGGCCCGCAGTGCGAGCGCACGGCCTACAAGCTGCGCGTGTCGCCTTCGGGCGGCGGCACCCTCATCGCGCCGATCTCGCCGCCCACACCCGTGTGCGAGCACGGCGGCCTTCAGCTGACCAACCTCGAGAGGGGCTAGGCCTCGTGCAGGTCTACCTCGCGGGCCCGCTCTTCTCGCAGGCCGAGCGGGCCTGGCTCGACGGCCTCGCTGGCCTCGCTCCGCGGCGGCGGCCTCGACGTCTTCGTCCCCCACGAGAACTTCGACGCGATCACCGAGCTCACCCCCGAGGAGATCTATCGGGTCGACGGCGCCGGTCTGCGCGCGTCGAACGCCCTCCTCGCCTGGCTCGACGGCCCGATGGTCGACGACGGCACCGCGGCGGAGATCGGCGTGTTCGCCCAACTCGTCGCGAGCGGCGACCCGCACTACCGCGGGATCGTCGGGCTGGTCACCGACCTGCGACTCGAGCGCCGCCGCGGCCGCGTCCCCGGCGACGGGATGAACCTCTTCGTCGCAGGGGCGATCGCTTCCGCCGGCCGTGTCTGCTGGTCGGTCGAGGAGGCCGTCACTGCCCTCCGCGAGCTCGAGGACACCTAACCTTTTGCGTTTCCTTGCATCCTCCTCACGAGCTCCGGGTACTCCTACTGAACCGATGAGGACGGTGGGGACCATGACGCGGAGAGATCTGGCGGCCGGTGCGGTCGCAGCGTTGCTGCTGGGCGTGACCGCGATCGCGCAGGCTGCGACGGCCCCGAGCGCGATCACCGGGCCGGTCACCGCACTTGGCGGGGACGACCGCCACCCTGAGCGCGACCGTCAACCCGAACGGGACCGCCACGACCTGGTACTTCGACTACGGCAAGACGACGAGCTACGGGACGAAGAGCCCCGTCGCGAATGCCGGCGCCGGGAGCGCGAACATCGGCGTCTCCTCGAACCTCACCGACCTGACGGGCGGCACCACCTACCACTACCGCATCGTCGCCACGAGCTCGGCGGGAACGACGAACGGAACGGACGGGATCTTCACCACCTCGGCAGCGCCGTCCGCGACGACCACCGCCGCCACGAGCGTCACCTCGTCCGGGGCGACGCTGACCGGCTCCGTCAACCCGAACGGCCAGGCCACCACCTACTTCTTCGAGTACGGGAAGGACACCAAGTACGGCTCGAAGACCGCGGTCGCGGACGCCGGCTCGGGCAGCGCCGCCGTCAACGTCTCGGCGGCGATCTCCGGCCTCCAGGCGGGCCAGGCCTACCACTTCCGGCTCGACGCCACGAGCGCCGCCGGCACCACCGAGGGCGCGGACATGAGCTTCACCGCCACCTCGGCACCGCCGTCGCCGGCCGCGCCTGCCGTCACCACGAAGGCTGCGACGAACCTGACCGCGGCGGGCGCCAGGCTGAACGGCACCGTCAACCCGAACGGCCTCGCGACGACCTACTACTTCGAGTACGGCACCTCGACGACCTACGGCTCGAAGACCGCGGCCGCGACGGCGGGATCGGGCAAGAGCCACGATCGGCGTCTCCGCGACCGTCGCCGGCCTCGGTGCGGGGCGTCCACCACTTCCGCCTGGTCGCGTCGAGCTCCGCCGGGACGACTCTCGGCGGCGACCTCACCTTCGGAAGCGCCGGGCCGCCGGTCGTGCTCACCGGCTCCGCGCAGGGCGCGTCGACGTCGGGAGCGACTCTGACCGGGTCCGTGAACCCGAGCGGCAACCCGACGACATGGTGGTTCGAGTACGGCACGACCACCTCGTACGGCTCGAAGACACCTGCGAAGAGCGCCGGCTCGGGGACTGCCGCGACCGGCGTCTCGGCGGCGATCACGAAGCTCACGGCCGGCACGACCTACCACTACCAGCTGGTCGCCCAGAGCGGCGCCGGCACGACCCGCGGCGGCGACGTCACGTTCACGACGATCGCCGCGATCACGCTGCAGTCCTCGACGACCCAGGTCGTCTACGGGGCGGCGGCGACGCTGTCGGGGACGATCGCGACGCGACAGTCGGGCGTGACGGTCTCGATCCTCCAGACGCAGTACGGGAACGCCTCGGCGACGACCCTCGGAACGGCCGTCACCGGCGCCGGAGGTATCTGGTCATTCCAGGCCCGCCCGCGGATCCAGACGTCCTACCAGGGCAAGGCGCCCGACGGCACGAGCTCGCCCGTGACGGTCGGCGTCCGCCCGGCGCTCTCCTTCCGGGTGATCACCGGCAAGCGCTTCACGACGCGAGCGGCGCCGCGAAGTCGTTCGTCGGCAAGACCGTGCAACTCCAGCGGCTCCTCCCCGGCAACCGCTGGGAGACGGTCGCGAAGGCCAAGCTGAACTCGAAGTCGTCGGCGATCTTCGCTGCCGCCCGGCTTCCGCGCGGCACCTCGCTCATCCGCGTCGCCATGAGCGTCAACCAGGCGGGAGCCGGCTACCTGGGCGGCTTCAGCCGGACCCTCAGCTACCACCGGGCCTGATACGGTCGCGAGTGCGATGAACCTCGTCGCCCACGCCGCCGGGCTCGTGGCTGCAGGCTGGTCTGGTCACCGCCGCTGCGCCGACAACGGTCGTGCTCGTAGCGCCGGGCCACAGCCCGAAGGTCAAGACCCACTGGAGCTACTCCGTGACGGTGAAGCGCGACGGCAAGCCCGCTGCTGCGACGCTCACCGCCCAGATCGTCGACCCGATCGGTCAGACGCACCCCATCCAGTTCGGGAGCACGACCAGGGACATCAAGGCGTTCCCCTTCAAGGGAACCTTCCACGACTTCGTGATCTGGCCTGCCGAGTCGCGCGGGATCCCGCTGACGTTCCGGCTCACCGTGAAGTCAGGGCCGACGACGAAGGTGATCGGCTATCGCGTGACACCGCATTGACGGGCGCCGCCGTCGCGGTCGCAGGCGTGCGGAAGGCGTTCGAGGGCGGACGGATCCCGGCGCTCAGGGACGTCTCGTTCGACGTCGCCCCCGGCGAGCTCGTCGCTCTCACCGGAGCGTCGGGCTCGGGCAAGAGCACGATCCTCAACCTGATCGGCGCGCTCGACACGCCCGACGCCGGCTCGATCACCGTCGACGGAGCCGATGTCGACACGGCTCGAGAGCCCCTCGGGCTACCGCGCCGCCACGGTCGGGTTCGTCTTCCAGGCCCACAACCTCCTCCCCACCCTGACCGCCTCCGAGAACGTGCAGATGGCGATGTTCGGCCGGCGGCCGCGGCACGAGCGCGAGACGCGCGCCGAGGAGCTCCTCCAGGAGGTCGGGCTCGGCGGGAGAGCGGGCACCCGCCCGTCTGTGCTCTCGGGCGGGGAGCGTCAGCGCGTGGCGATCGCGCGCGCGCTCGCGAACGAGCCGCGACTCCTGCTCGCCGACGAGCCGACCGGCGCGCTCGACTCGGCGACCGGCGTGCAGGTACTCGACTTGCTGCAGGCGCTCCTCGCGCAGCACGGGATGACGATCCTCCTCGTGACGAACGACGACACCGTCGCCGCGCATGCCGACCGCACGCTCCGCCTCCGGGACGGGGTCGTGCACGCCGACGGGGCTACTCGTGCCGGAGCGCCTCGATCGGCGCGAGGCTGACGGCGCGCCACGTCGGATACAGGGCGCCGATGAGCCCGACACCGAGCGCGAACGCGAGCCCCCACGCGAACGTGGCCGCGGTATAGGTCGGGCTGATCAGCCCGTCGAGCGCGCTGTGGGTGACGAAGACCTGAGCGGCGATCACCCCGAGCGCGCAGCCGACCCCGAGGGCGAGGAGGCAGATCCCGACGGCCTCGGACACGATCATCAGGCCGATCCTCGAGACCGGCCAGCCGAGCGCACGGAGGATCCCGATCTCGCGCGTCCGCTCGAAGACGGACATCGCCATCGTGTTCGTGACGCCGATCCCGCCGACGATCAGCGCCAGGATCGAGACGATCCAGCCGGTCGAGATGATCAGGCGGCTCGAGGTGTCGACCTTGATCGCCTGCCCCGGCTCCGTGATCGCCGCGATCCCCGGGTAGCGCGCCTGCAGCCGCTGCGCCACCTGCTTCACGTTCTCGCCGAGCTTCACGTCGACTCCGATCGACGTCACCTCGTTCCTTCCCGCGAGCCTCTCGACGTCCTTCAGCGGGAGGACGACGCCCAGGTCCTCGAACCGGTCGCCCGAGTGGTAGATCGCGGCGACCGCGGTAGCTGATGGCCGTCGAGCGACAGCTCCTCGCCGAGATGCTTGCCGGAGTGGTCGCCCGCCATCACGCCGCCGCGGGCCCCGTCGATGACGACGAGCCGCTTGTAGGCGAACTCCGAGGGATCGAAGCCGAAGACGAGGAGCCCGTCGACGATGAGGAGCTTCACCTTCGCGACCGCCGCGACGCCCGGGTCGGACGCGACCTTGCGCCGCGAGGGACTCTGGCAGCAGCGAGCGCGTGAAGTCGGTGACGTCGGCCTGGTAGAGGCCGAAGTCGGCCCGCCCGACGTGCGTGAGGTCGTCGGCCGTCCTGTGCACGCCGCTCGTGATCGAGAGGAGCGCGACGATCAGCCCGACCCCGAGCCCGACGCCGGCGGCGGTGAAGACGGTGCGCGCCGGCCGGCGCAGCAGGTTCTTCCAGATGAGCGCGGGCCACGTCATCCTCGGCGGGCACGACAGTCCGGGCTAACCCTGGGATGCGAGCGCGGAGTTGATCGCCGTCGCGGTCTCCTGGCCGACGACGCCGTCCGCCGTGAGGCCGTGCGCCTGCTGGAAGGCGGTCACAGCGGCCTGCGTCCCGGCCCCGTAGTTGCCGTCGACCGTCACCCCGGTGGCGCCAAGCCCCAGGAGGGCGTTCTGGAGCGCCACCACCTCGGGACCCGTGTCACCCGGCTTGAGCTTGCCGGCCGCGGGCAGCGTCACCTGACCGGAGGGCGTCGCCGTGGTCGTCGTCGCCGTGGTCGTGGTCGTGGTCGTGGTCGTGGTCGCGGTCGTGGCGGTGGTCCCGTTCCGGTCGCCCGGTCGCGTCGTCGCGTCGGTCGTCATCGCCGGAGTCGTCTCGGGCGTCGTCGCCGGCGGTGCTGGGAACGCTGTCGCAGGCGAGCCGGAACCGCCGCCTGTTCCCCCGATCGCGACGATCGCGACGATCGCGGCCGCGACGAGGAGCACCACGGCGACGACGATCGCGATCTCGCGGCGGCGCCGGATCGTCCTCGCCGAGGGCGGCGGCTCCGAGCTCGAACGACCGACGGCCTCTCCGGCCGGCGGCCTGTGAGGCGCGGCAGCCGTACGGGGCGTCCGGGAACCACTCGAGGTCGCCGCTGCCTCCGCCGGCCGAGCCAGTCGTCGCGCGGATCGCTCCCCGGCGTCGAACCTGTCATGGCCACCCTGTCCCCAGTCGACCGTCCTGCCCCTCATCCCCATGCTGGAAGTGTGCCTTTCGGGAATGATGGCGCCGCCTCGTTGGCAAACGGCGAGCAAAGAGTCAGAGGAGTATGAGCCCTTCGATTCCCGCGTGTACTGTCCCGCGGTGCCCTTCCGGCCGTCTGCGGAAACCCTGGATCGCTACGCGCGGATACTCGTCGACTTCGCGCTCGGCGCGGGCAAGGGGATCTCCCGCGGCGACGTCGTGCTCGTGTCGGCGAGCGACGACGCGAAGCCGCTGTACGTCGCGATTCGCGACGCCGTCATCCGCTCCGGCGGCACTGTCATCGGCGACTACTCGCCGAGTGGCGCCGACCGCTCTGCGCTCGAGCTCGCGTCGCATCGAGCAGCTCTCGACGTTCCACCGCGCCTACTACCGCGGGCCTCGCCGCGACGATCGACCACCGCGTCTCGATCCTCTCGACGAGCGACCCGCGCGAGCTCGACGGCGATCGATCCCGACGAAGCTCCTGGTCGGACGGCGCACGATCCGGCCCTACCGCGACTGGATCGCGCGGAAGGAGGCGGAGGGCCGCTACACCTGGACGCTCGCGCTCTACGGCACTCCCGCGATGGCGAAGGAGGCCGGCCTCTCGCTCGAGGCGTACTGGCGTGAGATCGCCGCCGCGTGCTTCCTCGACGACCCCGACCCGATCCGCCGCTGGCGCGAGACGTTCCGCGAGATCGGCACGGATCAAGCGCCGGCTCGACCGGCTCGAGATCGAGCGGCTGCACGTCGAGGGCGACGGCGTCGACATCACGCTTCACGGTCGGCGCCGACCGCCGCTGGCTCGGCGGCACCGGCCGGAACATCCCGAGCTTCGAGGTCTTCACGACCCCGGACGCGCGCGCCACCGAGGGAACGGTCACCTTCACCGAGCCGCTCCACCGCTACGGGAGCCTGATCGACGGGATCCGGCTCACGTTCGAGCGCGGCCGGGTCGTCGAGGCGACGGCAAAGCGCAACGAGGATCTCCTCCGCGCGATGATCGCGAGCGACGAGGGCGCGGCCCGGGTCGGCGAGATCTCGCTCACGGACGGCCGGCTGAGCCCGATCACGCGGTACATGGGCGAGACGCTCTTCGACGAGAACCGCGGCGGGCCTGCAGGGCAACTTCCACCTCGCGCTCGGCAACGCCTACAAGGAGGCGTTCCGCGGCGACGTCGTCGCCCAGACGCGGCGCGACTGGCGGCGTCTCGGCTTCAACGAGTCGTCGGTCCACACCGACATCGTCTCGACCGCCAGGCGAACGGCGACCGCCACGCTCCAGAACGGCCGCAGCAAGGTGATCTACGCCGAC
Organism: uncultured Actinomycetota bacterium; assembly: GCA_963723405.1. Classification (GTDB taxonomy): domain Bacteria; phylum Actinomycetota; class Thermoleophilia; order Gaiellales; family Gaiellaceae; genus PALSA-600. The sequence continues at coordinate 47,877 of CAVRQF010000004.1, forward strand.
GGCCGCTTCGTGATCTAGGCTAGGTCTCGCGAACGCGCTCGGCGAGCGTTCCCGATCCGGGCCTCGAGCCCACGAAGCTCGGCCTGGAGCGCGGCGAGCTCCTCGTAGACCGGAGCCTCGGGGCCCGGCCTTCGGCCGCCTCGTCCTCGCCGAGCTTGAAGAGGTCGGCGAGCGAGCCGGCGAGCACTCCCAGCACCGCGACGCCCGTGAACATGATCGCGATCCCCGCGAACCGCCCGGCGTGGGTCTTCGGGACGATGTCGCCGTAGCCGACGGTCGTGAGCGTGACGATCCCCCACCAGAAGGCGTCGCCGATCGTCGCGAAGCCGGGGTTCGTCGGATGCTCGGCCTGGTAGGCCGCGAGCGAGCCGAGCACGACCACCGACGCCGCGACGACCGCGACCTTCCCGAGCCGGGCGGCGAACCGCCGCAGCCCCTTCGTCGCCATGAGCACGCGCGCGACACGGCCGAGGCGCGCGAGCAGGAGCACCGCCGAGCCGCCGCTGACCCCGGAGAAGAGGTAGAACGGGAAGGTCAGGATCACGATCGACGAGGTCGATCTTCCCGTTGCGCCGGCGCAGGTAGGAGCGGTCGATCCGGAGCTGGACGACGAGGTCGGTGAGAAAGACGAGCCACGACCCGACCCCGACACCGACCTGGACGGCACGGCTGTTCGGGCGAGGTCAGGAAGAGCGGCACGAACGCCGCGAGCAGGATCGGCAGGTTCCACCGCCCTGCCACCGTCGCGTGCAGCGACCTGCTCCGGGGTGAGCGGAGGAGCCACCCGGACCGGTTCGCTTCGCCCCACCCCTTCCCTGCCGGGCGCTGCACCCCCTAGAATCGCGCCGTGGCAGACGCACCCGCCAACCTCCTCGAGAACGTCCCGCTCTTCTCCGACCTCAAGGGCAAGGATCTGAAGCGCATCGCCCAGGCGATGTCCGAGAAGCGAGTCGACGCCGGCGACGCCGTGACCGAGGAGGGGAAGAAGGGCGTCGGCTTCTTCGTGATCGAGAGCGGCAACGCCCGCGTCACGGTCGGCGGAGAGGAGAAGCGCACCCTCGGGCCGGGCGACTACTTCGGCGAGATCGCGCTGATCGCCGACCTCCCGCGCACGGCGACGGTGACGGCGGAGACGCCGCTCAAGTGCTGGGGCCTCGCGCCATGGGACTTCCGGCCGATCGTCGAGGGGAACGCCTCGGTCGCCTGGAAGCTGCTCGACTCGGTCGCGAAGATCGTCGCCGAGCAGTGAGCGCATAGGAGAGTCGGCGCCTCCGGGTCGTCCACAGGACCGACTCACGATGTTCACCAGATCGACTCGCGCCACGGGCGGGCGCGGCTCTAGCCTTGCCTCTCGGCAGTGTCTGAGACCGACGTTCAGGAGAGGTACATCGGGCTGCTCCAGCGGAGCGGCGAGAGCGAGGAGTTCCCCGCGGGTAGCGACGGTGTTCACCCAGGGCGACCCGGCCGATCGGATGTACGTCGTCTCGAGCGGGAGCGTCACGCTCTCGATCGACGGGCGCGTCGTCGAGACCGTCGGGCCGGGCGGGCTCTTCGGCGAGATGGCGGTGATCGAGCGCGAGCCGCGCTCGGGGACGGCCGTCGCCGAGACCGACGCGACGGTGGTCGGGATCGACAAGCGGCGGTTCTGGTTCCTCGTCCAGGAGACGCCGTACTTCGCGGAGATCGTGATGAAGGTGATGGCCGCGAGGCTCCGCCGCGAGACCGCGCCGGAACCGGCCTGACTCAGCACGTTGAACCTCGTATTTTGCGAATTCGCGTCGCCAGAAGCAGTAGTCTGCGCGGCAGGATGTTGGGTTTGGGGCGGGGTTTGTGGGTTGCGATGGTGGCGGCGGCCGTCGGCACTCTGTGTGCTCGTGGGCTCGCGGCGGCGGCCGCGCCGAGCGCGACGCTGACCGTCCAGCTCGTCCCGGGCGCCGTGTCCGCCGGCGAGCCGGCCCTCGCGGTCGCGACGTTCCACAACCTCAGCCCGGTCACGCTGCTCGAGGGCGCGCGTCACGCTTCACTTCCCGAAGGGCGCTCTCGGTCGTGTCGGCCCCGGGCTGCGGCAAGGTCACCCCCGGCACGGCGAACGTGGTCTGCGGCTTCGGCGACGTCCCGAGCGGCGGCGTCGCCAAGGCCTTCGTCAGCGCCAGCGTCTCGCCGCATCTCGCGCAGAACCAGTCGATCAGGGTGGGCTTCGCGCTCCGCGTCGGGCCCGGGACGCCGCAGCCGATCCTGACCGGCGCCTCGGCGAAGGTGCTCGCCTCGACGGACGCCGCGAACCGCGGCAGTTGCCGCAAGGTGCCGACGGCGCTGACGCGCGGACTTCGAGCAGCAGGTCACCTCGCTCCCGACGCCGCTCTGCGGCGGCCGCCGGCCTGAATCTTCCGTGCACGCCGCTCGCAGTCGGCGTCAACCCGGCACCCGCCGGGCAGCAACTACAAGCACGAAGCTCGCGAACGTGGACGTGCCGGAGCTCACGAAGCCCGCGATCGTCAAGCTCTTCTTCCCGAACGAGACGCTGCCCGGACGAGCAGTGGATCTCGAACCTCCCGGCCGGCGTGAAGCCGAGCTTCGACAACCCGAATCCGCTCTGGCGCCTCGACGAGAAGACGGGCAGCGCGACTACGTCGTCCCGAAGTGCCTCGCCTGGGCGCGACGTTCCCGAAGGGCTGGCGCTCCTGCGTCCTCAGCGTCCTCGCCGACCCGAACGACCCGGCGCGAGGACTACGACTCGGGGACGATCACCCTGCTCGTGCAGGGCACGGGGTTCGGCGACCCGCGCTACATCGGCTGAGCGGTCCTCAGCCGACGGCCGCGCGTCCGGCGAGCTCGGCCTCGACGCGCGCGATCCCGACCAGATGCCGCTTCTGCTCGTAGAGCGCGCGCGCCTCCTCGAGCGCTGCGACGCGCTCGCCGGTCGGAGCTCTCGAGCGACCTCGCGACGTCGAGCAGCGAATCTGCCCTCAGCACCGGCGCGTCGGTCTGCCGCGGCCAGCTCGAGCACCTCGTCGCGCGAGCGCCCGCGCCTCCTGCGTGCCGGCCGCGGGCGGCGAGGAGCGCGCTCGGACGGCGCGCAGGACGGCCTGCGCCTCGACGTCGTCGGGGCTCGCGATCGGTCGGCGGCGACGTCGGCGAACTCCTCCGCCTCGTCGAGCCCGCCCGAGCTCGAGCAGCGCCTTCGCGAGCAGGGCCGCGATGTTCGGGCGGACGTAGCGCTCGTCGCATCGCCGTCAGCGCGTCGAAGTCGGCTCTCAGCTTCGCCTCGGCGGCCTCGGGTCGCCCGCCAGGAGCTCGATCCGCGGCCGTCGACGTCGGACGTCCGGGCCGCGATGACGTCGGCGCCGAGGTCGCGGAGGAGGTCGACCGCGGCCTGCGCTGCAGCTCCCGGGCCCGCTCGAACTCGCCCGACATCGCGTGCAGCGGCGCGATCGGCAGCATGATGATCGCCTCGGCCTGGCGATCGACGAGCCCGTAGGCAAGCACCTCCTCGGCGCGCTCGATCGCGACCGGCACCGGGGTCGGCCCCTCGGTCAACGCCATGACGTAGGACGCCGAGTGGCGCGCGAGCATCCGCTGGTCGTCGGCGAGCCGGCCGCGGCGATCGCCCGCTCGAGCGCATCGGCCGTCTCCTGCCAGTGGCAGACGACACCGTGGACGAAGGCGACCATGCGCCACGCCTTCGCCCGGACCGCTGCAGGCGCCGCCGCCTCGAGCAGCGGGATCAGGCGATCGGTCTCGCTGCTGCACCTCGACTGCGCCAGCTCTCGAGGTCGTCGAGGGTGTATGCGCGACGAGGAGGCGGGTGAGGATCGCGTCGGCCTCGAGCGTCGGGTCCCCGAGCTCGGCCGCCGCGGCCACCGCCTCGTCGAGGCCGTGCCTGCGCGTCGTCGAACTCGCCGATCTCCATCAGCGCCTCGCCGAGGTCCGGCAGCAGCTCGATCCGCTCGCGCGAGTCCTCGGGCAGCAGGTCGGCCGAGCGGCCGCAGCAGGTTCGCCGCCGCCGCCATGTCGCCGCGGCCGAACGCGCGGCGGCCTGCGGGCGCGAGGTGCCCGGCGGCGCGGCGGCCGAGCTCGCGGCCCTCCTCGTCGAGCGGCGCGAGGTCGAGGAGGTAGCGGCGCGCCTGCTCGAGATGGAAGCCCATGATCTCCTGGAACTCGAGCTCGCGGCCGCGCTCGCGGTTGACACGCTCGCCCCAGCGGGCGAAGCGGGCGTGCAGCGTCGCGCGGATCCGCTTCGGCAGGCGGTTGTACGCGGAGTCGCGGACGAGGATGTGGTGGAAGCGGTAGACGTCCTCGCCGGCGTCCTCGGCCGCGCGGACGAGGCCGCGCGACTCGACCCGGCCGATGTGCGGGCGCACCGGGACGAGCGCCGCGGGGACGATCTCCTCGACCGGCTCGACCGGGAAGTTGAGCCCGACCACCGATGCCGACTCGAGGACGGTGAGCTCGTCGCGAGGCAGCAGGTCGAGGCGGCCGGCGAGGAGCGCGTCGATCGAGGCCGGGACGGTCACCCGCTCGGCGAAGTCCTTCGAGGCGACCCAGCCGTCGCCCTGGCGGTGCAGGGCACCCTCGTCGACGAACATCGCGACGAGCTGCTCGACGAAGAGCGGGTTGCCCTCGGCCGCCGAGGCGATCTTCGCGAGCACCTCGGCCGGGAGGGTGCCCGCCGAGCAGGTGCTCGACGAGCCGGTCGACGGCCGTCGCCGTCGAGCGGCTCGAGCCGGATCTGCGGCCGCGTCCGTCCATCTCCGGCCAGTCCGGGTGGCGCTCCTCGAGCTCGGGCCGCCCCGTGCCGACGACGATGATCGGCGCGCCCGTCGAGGTCTTGCGCGACGTTCGTCAGCATCTCGAGCAGCGCAGGCTCGGCCCAGTGGAGGTCCTCGAACACCGCGACGAGCGGGCCGGTCGGCGGCGATCGCCTCGAAGCAGCTTGCGGACGCCCCAGTAGAGCTCGTCGAGCGGGAACGGCGCCTCGGAGAGCCCGACGGCCGCCGCGACCCGGTCGATCACGGCGCGGTCGTCGACGAGCGCCGCGATCTTGCCGCGGGCGACCTCGGGCGCGTCCTCGCGGCCGATCCCGGCGGCCTCGGCGACCATCTCGATCAGCGGCCAGAACGTGATCCCGCTGCCGTACTGGAGGCAGCGCCCGCGAAGCGCGACCCCGCCCCGGGTCCGCCGCAAGCGCCATCACCTCCTCGATCAGCCTGGACTTGCCGGTACCCGCGTCGGCGACGACCTTGACGAGCCGGCACGCCGCTGCGAGACGGCGTCCTCGAGCAGGCCCGAGAGCACGCGCCAGCTCCGCGCTCGCGCCCGACCAGCGGCAGAGCGTGTGGCGGCGCTGGGCACCGGCGCCCTCGGTCACGGACAGCAGACGGTAGGCCGGCACGCGCTCCGACTTGCCCTTCAGCTCGAGCGGCTCGACCTCCTCGACCTCGACGTAGTCGCGGACGAGCCGGTAGGTCGGCTCGCCGATCAGGACCTCCTGGGCGGGCGCGGCCTGCTCGAGGCGTGCCGCGACGTTGACGGTGTCGCCGGTGACGAGGCGCTGGCGGGTGCCCGCCTCGCTCGAGGCGATCACCGTGCCGGTGTTGACGCCCGTGCGGTTCGCGAGCGTGACGCCCCAGTTCTTCTCGAGCTCGACGTTCAGCACCTCGAGGCGCTCCTTCATCTCGAGGGCGCCGCGAACGGCGCGGAGCGCGTCGTCCTCGTGTGCGGTCGGCATCCCGAAGACAGCCATGATCGCGTCGCCGATGAACTTCTCGACGGTGCCGCCGTGCCGCTCGAGGGCGGCACTCATCTCCTCGAAGTACCGGGTGATCACCTGGCCGGAGCGCCTCGGAGTCGAGCCGCTCGCCGAGGGCGGTCGAGCCCTTGAGGTCGGAGAAGACGATCGTGACCTGCCGCCGCGTCTCGTGCACCGGCGCGGCCGACTGCTCGGCGCGCACGAGCGCAGTGCCGCAGTAGCCGCAGTAGCTGAACTGCGGCGGGCTCTCCGCGCCGCAGTTTGTGCAGGGGGTCACCCGCGAAGTCTAGGCGGCAGGGGTTCTGTGCTTGGCGCGACACGGGCCCGGCGGCAGCCACGATCAGCGCCACGGCCGCGTCCGCTCCGAGCCTCGTCGGTGTTCACGACGAGGTCGTAGTGGGTCGGCTGCTCGCTCTTCACCCCGTAGAAACGCTGCAGGTAGGCCTCGCGGCCCCGTCGGACTCCGGAGATCTCTTTCTCGGCCCGCTTCGGGTCGAGCCCCTCGGCCTCGGCGATCCTGGCGGCGCGTGCCTCGGAGCGGCGCGGTAACGAACACGCGGAGCACGCCGTCACGACCGGCCAGCGCGTACGACGCCGCGTGCGAGGCGATGACGACGTTCCCGCGGTCGGCGACGTCGTCGATCGCCGCCTTGATCAGCTCGCGGAGCTTCTCGGTCTTCTCGATCCGTCCGAAGTCGACCTCGATCGAGCGCTTGGCGTCCTTGCGCTCGGCGTAGGACACGGACTCGGCGAAGAGGCCCGCGCCGCGCGCAGCCTCGGAGACGATCGAGTCGTCGGCGAAGGTGTAGCCGAGCTTGTCGGCGACCGCCTTCCGACGGCGCCGCCCGTCGGCCCCCTCGGTGTGTGAGATGCAGATGACGGACGCTTCATCGCCGCGGAATCGTAACGATGAGTTTCGGCCGGTGCCCGGGTCTTTGCCCGTAGGATGGCTCAGCGTGGCCGAGACGTCGCTCACCGCGCCCGGGCTCGAGGCCAGGCTCGAGGAGCATCAGGCGCGAGCTGACCGCGTACTGCTATCGCATGCTCGGCTCCCCGTTCGAGGCCGAGGACGCCGTTCAGGACACGTTCGTCCGCGCCTGGCGCGGCATCGACCGATTCGAGGGGCGCTCGGCGCTGAAGTCGTGGCTCTACCGGATCGCGACGAACGTGTGCCTCGACATGCTCGGGAGCCGCGAGCGGCGGGCACGGCCGATGGATCTCGGGCCGGCGCAGGAGCCGGTGCTCGCGAACCTGCACACCCGGCCCGACGAGAGCTTCGTCGAGCCGATCCCGGACGCGCTCGTCGCGCAGGGCTCCGATCCGGCGGAGATCGCCGCGACGCGCGACTCCGTGCGCCTCGCGCTCGTCGCGGCGCTCCAGCACCTGCCGCCGCGCCAGCGGGCCGCGCTGATCCTCTGCGAGGTGCTCCGCTGGAAGGCCTCCGAGGTCGCGGAGCTCCTCGACACGACGGTCGCCTCCGTGAACAGCGCCCTCCAGCGGGCCCGCGCGACGCTCGACGAGCAGGATCTCTCGGCCGAGAAGCCGCTGCCGCTCGACCAGGTCGACCGCGAGATGCTGGCCCGCTACGTCGCCGCCTTCGAGGCCTACGACGTCGACGCGCTGACGTCGCTGATCCGGGAGGACGCGACGCAGTCGATGCCGCCGTTCGACATGTGGCTCGCCGGCCGCGACGACGTCCTCACCTGGTGGTTCGGGCCGGGGATCGGCTGCAAGGGCTCGCGGGTCATCCCCGCGGGATCGGCGAACGGCGCGCCCGGCCTTCGGCCAGTACAAGCCGAGCGAGACCGGCTCGGGCTACGACCCGTGGGCGCTCCAGGTGCTCCAGGCGACGGAGACCGGCATCGTCGAGTTCACGTTCTTCCTCGACACGAAGCGGCTCTTCCCGCTCTTCGGGCTCCCGCCCCGCCTCTGACGCGACGGGGCTCAGGGCTGGTGCCGGAACGACCAGGGCCGGCTCGCGACGAGCGCCACGCGGCGTCGAGACGAAGTCCCCGAGCCCGGTCAGGTCGATCAGCTCCTGAAGCTCGGGCGCGGCGCCGCGTAGCTCGGAGCTCGACGCCGCAGCGCCGCGCGAGCAGCCTGAGGCGTGCCAGCGCGTCGACCGTGGCGATCTCCGCCGGCAGCGGGCTGGCATCCCAGACCACGATTTCCCGGGGCGCGATGTCGCAGCTATTGACCTTGCGACCGGGTCGCTGCGAAACTCATCGCGGAAGCTCGAGCGACTCGCCCGGCCGAAGCACGCGGACGTCCACCGCCGGCGCCTCGCGCGCCGCCGCGGCGACGAACGCCTCGAGCGGCCGCCGCAGGAACAGGGCCCTGGGCGAGTGGTAGACGGGCCGCAGCGTCCCCCAGTGGATCGGTACGGCGATCCTCGGAGCGAGCAGCGCGAGCGCCTCGGCGGCGCGGTCCGGGTCGAGGTGCCCGGCCCGATCGTCGGCCCCCAGCCCCAGATCGGGAGCGAGCGCCAGGTCGAGCCCGGGACGAGGCCCGTCCATCTCGTCGAAGAGATCGGTGTCTCCGGCGAAGAACACGGACGCCGATCCCGGCGAGTGACGTAGCCGACCGTGGCGCGTGCCACGGCCGGGAACGGCCTTTCCGCCGCCGTGCTCCGCCGGCGTCGCCCGCACGGCGACGCCTCCGATCGGCACCTCGTCGCCGACGTCGACCTCGGTCACGTTCCGGAACCCCTTCTTCGCGACGAGCGGCGCCGAGGCCTCGCGGTACGACGACGAGCGTCTCCGGAGGGAACCGCTCGAGCGACGGCAGGTCGAGATGGTCGAGGTGCCCGTGCGAGATCAGCACCGCATCGGGCGGCGCAGGGGTCGCGGGTGCCGGGCCGACGCGAACGAGATGGGAGACGCGCCGGCGCAGCACCGGGTCGGTCAGGACCCGGACGTTCCGTCGAGCTCGATCAGAACGGTCGAATGGCCGAGCCAGGTGACGTGTCACGATGCCGTCCCGCACGGCTTGGTAGCGTCACCGGCGGTGATGGCCGGCAACCCCCCGTTCGGCGAGAGCGTGGCCTGGAAGCCCGGCGAAGCCGAAGATACAACCCTGCGCGGGTGCTGCTCTCGTGGCTCCTCTCGGCGGCGGCGCTCTTCGTCGCGGCACTCATCGTCCCGGGAGTATCCGTGGAGGGGTTCCTCGGCGCCATCGTCGCGGCGCTCCTGATCGCGATCCTGAACGCGGTCATCCCGCCCCTCATCGCCGCCCTGCGCCTGCCGCTGATGGCGCTCCTCGGGTTCGTGCTCATCCTGCTCGCAGACGCTGCGATGCTCGTCGTGGCCTCGAAGGTGGCTCCGAGCGCGATCAAGGTCACGAGCGGGTGGTGGGCGCTCGCTCGCGGCGATGGTCGCCTCGGCGGTGAGCGTCGTGCTCGAGGTGGTCGCCGGGACGAACGACGACGACACGTACACGCTCCGGGTCGTGCAGCGCATCGCCCGCCGGCAGGGCGAGATCACGAAGACGGACATTCCGGGGATCATCTTCCTCGAGATCGACGGGCTCGCGCTCCCGGTGCTCCGCCGCGCGATGCGGGACGGGAACGCGACGACGATGGCGTCGTGGCTCCAGTCGGGCGACCCACCGGCTCGTCGAATGGGAGCCGGACCTCTCGTCGCAGACCGGCGCGAGCCAGGCCGGGATCCTGCTCGGGTCGAACGAGGACATGCCCGCGTTCCGCTGGGTCGACAAGGAGACCGGCCGGGTCATCGCCTGCTCGGGCCCGGCCGACTGCGAGGAGATCGAGCGCGAGCGCTCGACCGGGATCGGGCTGCTGAGCGACGGCGGCTCGAGCCGTGGCAACCTGCTCTCGGGCGAGGCCGACGAGGTGATCCTGACCGTCAGCCGGATGAGCGCCGAGAAGCGGGCGAACCCGGGCTACCGCGCCTTCTTCGCGAACGGGTTCAACGTCACGCGGACGCTCGTCCTGTTCACGTGGGAGATCGTGCTCGAGCTGACGTCCGTCGCTCCGCGCCGCCCGCCGTGACGTGAGGCCGCGCGGGCCACCGCGGCGGCATCTATCCCCTCGTGCGGGCGGCTCTCTGCGTCTTCGTCCGCGACCTGATCGTCTACGGCGTCCTCACCGACATGATGCGCGGCCGCCCCGCCGTGTACGCGACGTTCTCGAGCTACGACGAGGTCGCGCATCACTCCGGCCTCGAGCGCGCCGACACGCTCGAGGCTCTCCGCAAGCTCGACGAGCAGTTCGGCCGGATCGACCGCGCCCGCCGCTACGCGCCCCGCCCCTACCACCTCGTCGTCCTCTCCGACCACGGGCAGACGCAGGGCGCCACGTTCAAGCAGCGGAACGGGTACTCGCTCGAGGAGCTCGTCGGCCGCTCGCTCGAGTCGGCGAGCGTCACCGGGATCGCCGGAGGCGACGAGCAGTCGAGCATGGCGACGCTGGCGCTCGGGGAGGCGACCGGTCGCACCGACATGGCCGCGAAGTACGACGAGAAGGAGACAGGCCCGGCCGAGGACCGCCAGGCGATCGTGCTCGGCTCCGGGAACCTCGGCCTCGTCTACCTGATGGAGGAGAAACGCCGCCTCACGATGGAGGAGATCGAAGAGCGCCACCCACGCCTCCTCCCCGCGCTGCGCGAGCACCCACATGTCGGGTGGATCCTCGTCCATTCCTCGAAGCACGGCCCGCTCGCTCTCGGAGCGAGCGGTGTCCACTACCTCGCCGACGGCCGGATCGAGGGCGACGACCCGCTCGCGAGCTTCTCCGCCGGCGCTCCCGGTCACCTGCTGCGCACCGACGGCTTCCCGCACGTCGGCGACCTGATGATCGGAAGCTTCTACGACCCGGATCTCGACGAGGGCTGCGCGTTCGAAGAGCTCATCTCGTTCCACGGTGGGCTCGGCGGCCCGCAGACCCGGCCGTTCGTGCTCCATCCCGTGGAGCTGCCGGGCCCGGAGGCACCGCTCGTCGGCGCTGCCTCGGTGCACGGCCTCCTGCACGGCTGGCGCCGCACGCTACAAGGTTAGAGGCCTAGAGGCCGCGCAGGTACTGGTGGACGAACGCGATGGCCATGCTGCCCTCTCCGACGGCGGCGGCGACTCGCTTCACCGGCCCGAGGCGGACGTCGCCGCAGGCGAAGATCCCCGGCACGCTCGTCTCGAGGAGGTATGGGTCGCGCTCGAGCTCCCAGCGGCCGGCAGCCCGTACGTCGGAGCCGGTCAGGACGAAGCCGCGCTCGTCGAGCGCGATCTCCGGGGGGAGCCAGCTCGTCTCCGCGTCGGCGCCGATGAAGATGTAGAGACCGCCCGACTCGACGCGCTCGGAGCTCCCGGTCGTGCGGTCGAGGATGTCGAGCGCCTCCAGCGACCCGTCGCCGTAGGCGCACCGGACTTCCGAGCTCGTGAGGACGGTGATGTTCGCACGCGTCGAGAGCTGGTCGATCAGATAGCGCGACATGCTCTTCTCGAGCCCCTCGCTCCGGCACACGATCGAGACGCTGCGGGCATGGGTCGCGAAGTTGAGCGCGGCCTGGCCCGCTGAGTTGCCGGCGCCGACGACGTGGACGTCGAGGCCGTGCGCGTTGGAGGCGTCGCTTCGGGCCGCGCCGTAGAAGATGCCGCGACCGGCCAGCCGGTCGAACCCCTCGACGTGAAGCTGCCGCCAGGCGACGCCGCTGGCGAGGATCGCGGTCCGCGCCGTCAGGACGTCGCCGCCGTCCAGGTGGATCTGGTGGGCCGCGGAATCGATCCGGGAGATGCGGCGCGTGACGAGGATCTCCGCACCGAGCCGGCGCGCTTGCTGGAGCGCCCGGCTCGCGAGCTCGTCTCCCGAGAGGCCCTGGGGGAAGCCGAGGTAGTTCTCGATCCGTGACGACGTGCCGGCCTGCCCGCCCGGCGCCTCGCGCTCGACGACGAGCGTGCAGAGCCCCTCGGAGGCTCCGTAGACGGCAGCCGCGAGGCCCGCCGGGCCGGCGCCGACCACGATCACGTCGTACTCCGCCCGCGCAGGCTCGGTGGTGAGCCCGAGCAGCTCTGCGACGCGGCGGAGCGGCGGCTGAACGACCGTCTTGCCGCCCACGACCCTGATCACCGGCTGGTCGCCCGGCGAAGGGAGCGGCCCTCGCCACGCGTCCTCGGCTCCCGGAGCGCCGGGAGCAAGCCACCGGTACGAGATCTGGTTGCGGTCGAGGAACCGCCGGAGCTCGGCGCTGCCCGACTCGAGGAGGTTGCCGACGACGAGGGCGCGCGGAGGCGGCGGGGCGGCGGCAAGGCCCTGCAACCCGCCCGGCCCGCCGATCCGGTGCGCGGCCAGAGCGCCGACGGCCTGCCCCACGTCCGGGGCGGCAGCCAAGACGGCGTGGTAGTCGCTCGGCTCGAGTCGCAGCACGCGTGAGTGCTCCGCCGCCCTGAATGCGACCGGGAACAGCGAGCCGAGCGTGATCGGCACCTCGCCGAACACGTCGCCCGGCACCCGCCCGCCGACCACGGTCTCGATCCCGTCGACGGTCTTGACCGCCTCGATCCGCCCCTCGAGCACACCGAAGAGAGCGCGCTCGCTGCCTTCCTGGACGGCGAGCTCGCCCGGGGCGAGGTTGATGTCGGCGGCCGACCTGGCGACCCGCTCGAGCTCGTCGGGCCTGAGCCCGGCGAAGATCTCGATCCGAGCGACTTCGTCCGCAGTGACCACGGACGCGCAGGCTACTCGACGGCTCGCGCGTCTACGCCGGCGGCGCCGGAGACAGGCCGTGGCGCCGCATCACGGCGACGATCTCCGCCGGGTCGGGCGGTCCGCCGACCACGAGCGCGGCGACCTCGCGAAAGTAGGCCGGCCCGAGCACGCCCGGCGTCACGATCGCCAACTGCGTCGCCGGCTCCTCGCCGAGGTTCTCGAAGCGGTGGACGACACCGCGCGGGATCGAGAGCACCGCTCCGGGCCCGACGTCCGTCGTGACGCCGTCGACCGTCCATGTCAGCACGCCTCGGAGGCCGTAGAGCGTCTCCCTTTACCACTATGGCCTCCCAGGCCGGCGTCGGGCCGCCGCGGATCGGAGCCCTCATGCGCCTGCCGTGGGAGAGCGTGCTCCGCCGGATGCTCGGCGCGCTCCAGGCGAGCGGCTTCGACGACCTGAATGCACCCCACCTGACCGCCCTGCTCTGGCCGGGGCCCGAGGGGTTGCGGCCCTCGGAGCTCGCGGCTCGGCTACGTGTGACCAAGCAGGCGCTGAACTACCTGCTTCGGGACCTCGAGCGGCTCGGCTACGTGGAGCTCCACCCCGACCCGGCCGATCGCCGCGCACGGCTGATCGCGCTGACCGACCGCGGACGATCGCTCGTGCCCGTGATCCGCGGGGCGGTCGCCGACGCCGAGCGGGAATGGGCGGCGGCGCTCGGGGAGGAGCGGTTCGGCGAGCTGCGGGATCTCCTCGTCCAGCTGAACGAGGTCGTGGCGGCCGAGGACGCGGTCTAGCCGCCGCGCGGCGGGAAGCGGACGTGCATGTGGTACTCGTGGTTCGGATACGGGATCACGACGCCCGAGGGGCCGTGCAGCCCGGCGTGGAAGCCGACGAACACCATCTGCGCGCCCGCGGCGACGAAGCGGTCGAGCAGGTCCTGCGCGAGCCTCGTGTCGATCTGGTCGGACTGCGTCGGAGCACGACGCTCACGGTCGACGCGGGGATAGTAGACATCGACGTCGAGGCCGTTCTGGTGCGAGACGTGCTCGTCCATCGGCCCGCCCCCGGTGCGGCTGATGTCGCCGATCACGACCGGCGGGGCGTCCGGATGGGCGGCACGGTAGGCCTCGGTGACGGCGATGATCGTGCGGATCGTGCGCTGGTTGCCGTAGAGGCGTGCGGGCTTGTTCGGGACGCTGTCTGTGACCGGGTCCCAGGTGACCCAGGCCGGCCCGTCGACCGGAAGCTGAGTCCCGTCGACGAGCCTCCCGTCGTACGGGAGCCCGAGGGACATCGCGTGGTGCCAGACGACCGGCGGGTAGGCCTGCTCGCGGGTCTGCGGCTTGTGCGCGCGAGAGCGCGACGGCGCGACCGGGCGGTCGTGGGCATCCGTGGTCGAGATCGTTCCCGAGCCGAGCCGAAAGGTGAGGCTCGGCGGGTCGTCCAGCGCAAGCTTCGTCCCCTGCCCGCCCTGGCTTCGGAGCGCGAACGGCAGGATCACCGCGGGTGAGAGCGCGATCGCCGTGGCACGCACGCGACGCGTCGTGCGGCGGTGCTTCGAGGCCTCACGCCGCCGGCGGGAGGCGGCGAGCCCCGGCGGCACCGGAAACGGGAGCGGCGCCACCGACGCGAGCGCGGGAGCCATCGTCCGCTCGCGGAACCAAGCGAGATCCGTGTCGAGCCACAGCTCCCCTGTGCGCCAGGCCATGGAAGAAACAGGTTCGCGCGGCGGCGGCGGCTTCCTGCCTCAGCCCCGCGCCGCAACTGGAAGCGGGGCGGCGCGCTGGCCTTCCGGAAGCGACGCGAGCGGCGCGAGAGGCGCCGGAAGCTTCACGCAGAGGAAGACGCCGAGCAACGGCGCGACGGCGCTGATCGTCAGCGCCAGCTGGAGGTCGACCGCGTCTGCAACAGCGCCGAGCGCGACTGCGGCGAGCCCGCCGATCCCCATCGCGAGCCCGATCGAGAGGCCCGACGCCATCCCGACATGGCGCGGAAGGTAGAGCTGGCTCAGCACCATGGTCACGCCGAACGTGCCGACGACGCAGACGCCGATCGCCATGAGCGCGATCACGCCGATCGTGCCCCCGACGTAGACGAATGCGAGCACGAGCGGTGCGATCGCGATCTGGGTGATGACGAGGGTGCGGCGGAGCCCGATCGCATCGGCGACCGCGCCGAGCAGGAGCGTGCCGATCGCCCCCGCAAGCAGCATGAGGAACAGAACCTGGTTGCCGGCGGCCTTGGAATGGCCGTGAGCGACGACCCAGAGCGGGACGAATGCGAGCAACGCGAACCACGTGACGCTGCGGAGCGCGATCACTCCGCCGAGAACGGCCATCGCTCCATACCGGTCCTCGCGGCCTTCGAGCGCACGCGCATGCGGGGCTTCCTCGAGCGCCGAGAGCCGCGGAAGGACGCGGAGGAGCGCGATCGACCCGACGAGCACGGGGACCATCGCGAGCAGGCCCCCGACGAGACCGAGGCTGACCACGAGCTGGCCCGTGACGAAGGCGCCGAGCGCGTAGCCGAGGTTCCCGCCGATGTTGAAGTACGACATCCCGCTGGCACGCTTGGCGCCGCTCGCGTAGGCGGCGAACTTCGCGCCTTCCGGATGGAATGCCGCCACGCCGAGACCGCCCGCGAAGACGAGCAGGACGACGAGCGGGTAGACCGGCGAGACCGCCGCGGCACCGACTCCCAGTGCCGCGAGCGCCGTGCCTCCCGGGATCAGCCAGAGGGCTCCCGACCTGTCCGACCAGAGGCCGAAGAGCGGCTGGACGACCGACGACGAGATCGTGGCGGCGAGGAGCAGGAGAGCGGCCAGCGCGTAGCCGAGCTGGAACTTGTCGGTGAGGAACGGGATGAGCGCGGGAACGCTGCCGGAGGCGAAGTCCACTGCGAGGTGGCCGGCAGAGAGCGCGATCATCGAGCGCTTTTCGATGCCCTGGGCGCGGGGAGCTTCCACCCCGTCGATGGTACTGACGGCCCGTCGGTCAGCCGGAGCCCATCAGCTCGAGCAGCGAAGCCTCGAGCTCGGCCTCCAGGGCGAGCAGGATGTTGCACGCGCGGTCCCACCGCTGGACGGGAGGCCAGCTCCCGCTCGAGGCCGTCTCCGGCCCGTCGAGCCCGGCCGAGAGCCCGGCGCCGGTGGGGACGAACAGGGAGACCTCGGTGACATCGTGAGCCTCGAGCCGGGACGGCCCGACGAGCCGGGACTCGCGCAGGCAGTAGCGGAGCGGCGGCGAGGTGACGATCGACCCGCTCCGCAGGCGGTAGCCCTCGACCCATGCGACCCGGGACTCGGACCGTCTCTGGGAGACGGCGGCATGAGCCTCGGGATCGATGCCGAGCTCCCGGGCGCGGCCGACGAACTCGCCGAGCAGCTCCCAGTACCGTGCGATTGCATCTTCGAGCCCCTGCCGCTCCTCCGCTTCGCGGTCGAGCTGCCGCACGAGCTCTGCGTGCTCGACGGCCTTGCGTTGGCGAAGCTCCTCCCGGGTCGGAAGCGGGCTCATACGGAAGGTTTCGGCACGAAAGCCTCCCGGCTTGACTCCCGTGAGCGTCTTCGCCGGCTAGCCGGCCGTCGAGCTCGCGCGTTCCCGCTTGGCGCGTGAGGCTTGCGTCTGGCGCTTCGACCCCGAGAGCTCGCGTCTTTCGCAACCGGATCGACCTCGGCGTCACCTCGACGGCCTCGTCGTCGCCGATGAACTCGAGCGCCTGCTCGAGGGACAGCAGGCGCGGCGGGATCAGCCGGACGAGCTCCTCCGCCGAGGCCGCACGGACGTTCGTCAGCTTCTTCGGCTTCGACGCGTTCACGTCGAGGTCGTCCTCACGCGAGTTCTCGCCGACGACCATCCCCTCGTAGAGGTCGTCGCCCGGGGAGACGAACAGCGAGCCCCGCTCCTGGAGGTTGAGGATCGCGTATCCCGTCGCCTGTCCGCGCCGGTCCGCGACGAGGCTGCCGGTCGGGCGCGACCGCATCTCGCCGTGCCACGGCTCCCACGCCTCGAAGACGTGATGGAGGATGCCGGTGCCGCGGGTCTCGGTCAGGAACTCGGTCCGGAAGCCGACCAGTCCGCGTGCAGGCACGAGATACTCCATGCGCGCCCACCCGCTGCCGTGGTTGACCATCTGCTGCAGGCGTCCCTTCCGGAGCGCGAGCATCTGCGTGACGACCCCGACGTACTCCTCGGGAACGTCGATCGCGACCCGCTCGACGGGCTCGGCGCGGCGGCCGTCGACCTCCTTCGTCAGCACCTCCGGCTTGCCGACGGTCAGCTCGAAGCCTTCGCGGCGCATCAGCTCGACGAGGATCGCGAGCTGGAGCTCGCCGCGGCCCTGCACCTCCCAGGCGTCGGGCCGCGAGGTCGGGCGAACGCGAAGCGAGACGTTCCCGACGAGCTCGGCGTCCAGCCGGTCGCGAATCTGGCTCGCGGTCAGCCGGGTTCCCTCGAGTACCGGCGAGCGGGCTCGTGTTGATCCCGATCGTGACCGACAGGCTCGGCTCGTCGACGGTCGTGACCGGAAGCGGCCGCGGGTCGTCGGGGTCGGCGATGGTCTCGCCGATCGTCACCTCTGCGAGCCCGGCCAGAGCGACGATCTCGCCCGGCCCGGCCTCCTCCGTCGGGACGCGTTCGAGCGCCTCCGTCACGTAGAGCTCGGTCGCACGCGCGTTCACGACCGTCCCGTCGGCGCGGCACCAGGCGATCGCCGCGCCCTTGCGGAGCACGCCGTGGCGGACCCGGAGCAGCGCGAGGCGGCCCAGGTACGGGCTCGCGTCGAGATTCGTGACGAGCGCCTGCAGCGGGTGCGACGGGTCATAGCTCGGCGGGGGGATCGTCTCGAGCAGCGTGTCGAAGAGGGGCGTCAGGTCCTGCGCAAGCTCGTCCGGGTCAAGCCCGGCGCGACCCGCACGCGCGTTGGCGAAGACGATCGGGAACTCGATCTGCGACTCGTTGGCGTCGAGGTCGAGGAAGAGCTCGTAGACCTCGTCCACGACCTCCGAGGGCCGCGCATCCGGCCGGTCGACCTTGTTGACGACGAGCACGATCGGGAGCTGCAGCTCGAGCGCCTTCCGCAGCACGAACCTCGTCTGGGGAAGCGGCCCTTCCGAGGCGTCGACGAGAAGGAGCACGCCGTCGACCATCGTCAGGCCCCGCTCGACCTCGCCGCCGAAGTCGGCATGCCCTGGCGTGTCGACGATGTTGATCTTCGTCTTCCCGAGCCGTACCGCCGTGTTCTTGGCGAGGATCGTGATGCCCTTCTCACGCTCGAGGTCCATCGAGTCGAGCACGCGCTCGGCGACGTCCTGGTTCTCGCGGAACGAGCCGGATTGCCAGAGCATCGCGTCGACGAGCGTCGTCTTGCCGTGATCGACGTGCGCGACAATCGCGACGTTCCGGAGATCGTCTCTCGTTTCCATCACCTGAGCCATATGGTGGGACATCCTTTCGAGCGCCGTTCCGAACGGTGCCGAGATCCCACCTCGAGCCCCTGGCGAATGTCCACCATCGTAGACGACCGGGCTGGAGCGGCGGGCTCGGCATCCGGCGACGAAGCCCGGACGTGCCGGGCTCTCGAGGTCAGGTCGGCTCGCCGAGGACGCGCAGAAGCTCGTCGACGGTCGTCCGGCCCGTCGCGCACAGCCTCTTTGCCTGTTCGTAGATCGGAGTCGCGCCGGTCTCCACCGCCCTCTCCTCGATCTCGGCCGCCGTGCGGTCGATGACGCCGCGGACTGCGGCGTTGACAGTGAGCGCTTCGTAGACGGCGACGCGACCGGCATAGCCGGTGTACTGACAGTGCACGCAGCCCCGGGGCCTGTAGAGGGTGATGTCGTCGCGCAACCCGACGCGTGCGGTCTCCTCGGCAGTGAGCTCGATGCCCTCGCCGCACTGAGCGCAGGGCATTCGAAGGAGACGCACGTGCGTCGACGAGAGCCTGTGCGAGCGTGTGACGGTCGATCCGGCCCTTGCGAACAAGAATCTCGCCGAGACGATCTCGCACGCCGACCCCGACCTGACCGATGAACGCCATCGCGAAGTCACTTCGGCAGATCCGCTCGAGGTCTTGAGCGAGAGCGGCCCGGTCTCGCCGTCACCGGCGAGACCGGGTCGGACCGGACGCGCTACCTGCGACGACGGCGCGCGGAGCGCGGCCTGGCCGCCCGAACGGGCACGGAGATGCCGGACGCCGCGAACGCATCGGCGTGCCCGAGCCGCCCCGCGAGCTTGCCGACCTCGAGCTCCTGCTCGGGCAGGACGAGCGTGATGCCGGTGCCCGTGCGGCCTGCGCGGCCGGTGCGACCGATGCGGTGGACGTAGTCGTCGGAGGTGTGGGGCGGGTCGAAGTTGATCACGTGGGTGATCTCGTCCACGTCGAGGCCGCGCGCCGCGACGTCCGTGGCGATGAGCGTCGAGACCCTTCCGGTCTCGAACTGCCAGAGGGAGCGCTCGCGAGCGTTCTGGGACATGTTCCCGTGCATCACCGCGGTGCGAACGTCGTGGTCGCGGGTCAGCCTGCGTGCGAGCTTGTCGGCACCGTGCTTCGTGCGGACGAAGACGAGTGCGAGCCTGCCGCTCCCGGCCGAGCTGCTCGACGAGGCGGTCCACCTTGTCCTCGGCGGTCACCGGCACGAACTCGTGGCCGATGTCCCCGGCGCCCGTATCGACCTGCGCTGCGGCGCTGAACCGCGAGGCGTTGTCGGTGTAGGACCGGGCGAGGTCAGCCACGGGGCCGTCGAGCGTCGCCGAGAAGAGCATCGTCTGGCGGTTCCGCGGAATCTGCGCGACGATGCGGTCGACCTGCGGGCGGAAGCCCATGTCGAGCATGCGATCGGCTTCGTCGAGCACGAGCACGCGCACCGCCGGCGAGCGAGACGAGCCGCCGCTCGAGGAGATCGTGGAGCCTCCCGGGCGTCGCGACGAGGATCTGGGCGCCGCGGGCCTTCTGTGCCTGCCCGCCGACGGAGGTTCCACCGTAGACGGCCGCGATCCGAAGGTTGCGGGCCGCGGCGAGCGGCTGCAGGTCGGCCACGATCTGCGAGGCGAGCTCGCGGGTCGGGACGAGCACGAGCGCGCTCGGGCGCCCGTCGGCGCCGACGATCCGCTCGACCATCGGGATGCCGAAGGCGAGGGTCTTGCCGGAGCCCGTGGGCGCCGCGGCCATGATGTCGATGCCGGCGAGCGCGTCCGGGAGGACGAGGTTCTGGATCGCGAACGGCGAGGTGATGCCGAGGCGGTCGAGTGCCCCGAGTACGGGCGCGCTCACTCCGAGCGCCGAAAACGACTGGGTCATGCGTTCCTTCCTGTTGAAGAGCGTTCGAGATGCAAGAGCCTCGAAACGCCTGGATCACAGGAGGAACGAGAAGCCGAATCTCCCGGCCACCGACAGGGCGGCCGTACAGTCACGGTAGCACCAGGACGTCATGCGTTCGCCGGGGACGTCTTCCGGCCGGCTTCCCGGAAGGTGACGAGCCGTCGCTGCTCGGGGTCCCAGAGCTTCAGCCGAACGGCCCGCAGGCCGTCCAGGAGAGACAAGCGTGGGCACCGAGCCGAGATCGCACTCCTCGTGTGCCGCCCGGAGGTTGTAGTTCGGGATCCGCGCGCTCAGATGGTGGACGTGATGGAGCCCGATGTTCCCGGTGAAGAACTGGAGGATCCGCGGGAGCCGGAGGTACGAGCTGCCCTGGAGCGCGGCCTCCTCGAAGCTCCACGTCCTCGTTCGCCTGCCAGTAGGCGTCCTCGAACTGGTGCTGGACGTAGAAGAGCCAGATCCCGGCCGCTCCGGTGAGGAGGAGCGGTAGGCCGAGGACGAGCAGGACGTCCTCCCAGCCGACGAGCCAGCAGAGCCCGCCGATGACCACGGCCAGCGCGAGGTCGGTCGCGAGCACGCTCCGCCGGAGCCTCGGATGCATCCGGCGTGACGAGCCGGGGCCCGATCAGGACGACCCAGAGCGGCCCGAGCCCGAACATCACGAACGGGTTGCGGAAGAGCCGGTAGCCGAGCCGGCCCCACCACGGCTGCGGGCGCGGTACTCCTCGACGGTCAGGGTCTGGATGTCGCCGACGCCTCTCCGGTCGAGGTCGCCGGTCGTCGCATGGTGCACGGCGTGCTTGTGGCGCCACCAGGCGAAGGGCGTGAAGAGGACGACGCCGAGCGAGGCGCCGAGCATCGCATTCGCGCGCTTCGAGCCCAGGAACGAGCCGTGCGCGCAGTCGTGGAAGACGATGAACGTGCGGATAAGGAACCCGGCGGCCGGGAATCGCGAGCACGAGCACGAGCAGATACGAGACCTCGGTCAAGCGCGAACATCGCCGCCATCAGCGCCAGGTACGCGGCAACCGACGTGGCGAGGTCGAACAGGGCCGACCGCAGCCGAGGCGTCATGTGGGGCGAGAGGGCAGTGCGTCTCGCTGGTGGCTGTTGCGAAAGGTCGATGGGGGCCTCTTTCCCGCTTCGAGCTCCCGCATCGCGCCGCTCCGCAGGATCGCGCCCATGGTAGTCGACCCGGCCGACCTCCGGCGTGGAGCGTTCTCGCGGCGCGGTTCACCGTCCGGGCACCCACTCCTGCCGCGATGAGGATAGGCTCGCAGGCAGGTGGCCGAAAGCGGTGTCGGCGAACCGGGCGTAGGTGTCGTCGGCCTCCGAGGCCGGGCATCCGGCTGATGGACCGGACCAGCTCGCCGGGGCGTGGCTCGATCGTGATCTGGGTTGGCTCGAGTTCAACGGGCGCGTGCTCCACGAAGCCCTCGACGAACGTACGCCTCTGCTCGAGCGGGTCAAGTTCCTCGCGATCTTCTCGTCCAACCTGGACGAGTTCTTCATGAAGCGCGCCTCCCTGCTGCGCGCGGAGCCGCTCGACGTCACGCGAACCGCCCAGAAGCGACGCGAGCTGCATCACACCGTGAGGGAGCGCATCCTCCGGTTGCTCGAGCAGCAGGCGGCGTGTTACAGCGAGATCATCCGTCCCCGCCTCGCGGAGCACGGGATCAGGCTCGTCGACTGGGAGCAGTTGACGCGCGAGGAGCGTGACCAGGCCTCCTCGACCTTCGACTCGATGGTCTCGCCGGTGCTGACACCGCTCTCGCTCGACGCGTCACATCCGTTCCCGTTCATCTCGAATCTCTCCACCTCGTGGGAGTTCCGCCTGGCCGAGCCAACCTCGGGCGAGTCCGTCCTCGTCCGGGTCAGAGGTCCCCCACGAGCTCCCGCAGTGGCTCGAGGTCGGCACCGGAAGCTCCTCCGAGGCCCGGGTGTTCGTCACGCTGGACGAGATCATCGCTGCGAATGCGGAGAAGCTCTTCCCGGGAATGGTCATCGAGGCCGCCAGCCTGATCCGTGTTTGCCGCGACGCCGAGGTCGAGCTCGACGACGATGGCCTCGACAAGCGGGCGTTCGTCGAGGAAGAGCTGCGCCAGCGGCGCTTCGAGCCGGTCGTGTGCCTCGAGGTGCAACCCAACGCCGATCCGGCGAGCGTGGCCGCGCTCAGAGAGCATTTCGGCCTCGAGCCGGAGGACGTCTACGAGCTGCGCGAGCTGCTCGACTACACGACTCTGTTCGAGATCGCCGCGCTCGACCTCGACGGCCTCCACGATCCTCCGTGGACACCGCTCGCTCCGACGAGCCTCGAGGCGCACGCCGACATCTTCGAGGCGATCCGGACCGAGGACATCCTGCTGCACCATCCCTATGACAGCTTCGACGCGAGCGTCGAGCGGTTCAT
Organism: uncultured Actinomycetota bacterium; assembly: GCA_963723405.1. Lineage (GTDB taxonomy): Bacteria > Actinomycetota > Thermoleophilia > Gaiellales > Gaiellaceae > PALSA-600. The sequence continues at coordinate 70,006 of CAVRQF010000004.1, forward strand.
CCGCGAGGCCGCCGACGATCCTCTCACGGTCTCGATCAAGATGACCGTCTACCGCGTCGGCGACGACACGCCGTTCGTCCAATCTCTGATCCGTGCTGCCCAGGCGGGCAAGCAGGTCGCTTGCGCGATCGAGCTCAGCGCACGTTTCGACGAGGAGCGGAACCTGCACTGGGCACGCGAGCTCGAGAGCATCGGCGCCCACGTCGTCTACGGCGTGACCGGGCTGAAGACGCACAGCAAGACCGCACTCGTCGTCCGGCGTGAACAGGGTGGGATTCGCTGCTACGCACACGTCGCGACCGGCAACTACCACGTGCGCACTGCTCGCCTGTACGAGGACCTCGGGCTGCTCACCGACGATCCGGCCGTCACCCGGGACGTCGTCACGCTCTTCCATTACCTCACCGGCAGGTCGAGGACGCCGTCGTTCCAGACGCTCCTCGTCGCTCCCCTGAACATGCGGTCGGAGTTCGTGCGCCTGGTGGAGAACGAGATCGAGAACGCCCTGGCCGGGCGCCCGGCGCGGATCGTCTGCAAGCTGAACCAGCTCGAGGATCCCGAGATGTGCGTCCTGCTGTCGCGCGCGTCACAGGCCGGGGTCCCGATCGATCTCGTCGTTCGCGGCTTCTGCTGCCTGGCACCCGGCGTGGCCGGCGTGACCGACAACGTGCGGGTCCGCTCGGTGATCGGGCGCTTCCTCGAGCACTCGCGCATCTACTACTTCGCGGCAGGCTCGGACGATCCCGGCGAAGGCGAGTTCCTCATCGGCTCGGCCGACTGGATGCACCGGAATCTCTCCGAACGCGTGGAGGCGGCCGTGCCCATCCGCGATCGACGCCTTCGCATGCAGCTCTGGGAGATCCTCGAGACAAGCCTTGCCGACCGGCACAGCGCCTGGCAGATGCAGGCCGACGGGACGTACGTGCAACTCGTCCCCGAGACCGACGACGGTGTCGGCTCGCAGGGCACGCACGCGACGATGATGCGCCTCGCGCGTTCTCGTCACGGTGTCTAGCCCGGGACGCTACGCCGACGAGTAGGCCGGGACCGGCGGCGGCGCGGCCATCCGCCGGCGCTGCATGCGGTAGACGGGCACCCCGAGCAGCAGCGCGACGCCCGCATAGACATAGGGCGCCCAGTACGAGAACGTGCCCGCGCCGGCGCCCGTGTCACGCGAGTACCAGATGAAGAGCACCGAGAACACGAGCGCGACGACGGCGATGACGAGATCGCGGACGAAGTGGGCCGTCGAGCCCGCGCGGTTGTCGATCCACCGCCACTTCGCCTGTGCGAGCGCGGAACAGCCGTACGGGATCGCGGCGGTGATCCCGGTCATCAGGACGAGTGTCGTGAAGGCGCTCGTGCCGCTCGACCCGATGTAGTTGACGAGAGCTGCGACCGAGGCGAGGGTCGTCGAGACGACGATGCCGAACGCCGGCACGCCGTTCCCGGAGATCTGCTTGAAGCGATCGGGGAAGATGCCGTCCTTCGAGGCCGCAAGCGGCATCTCCGCGCAGATCATCGTCCAGCCGTTGAGCGCTCCGAGGCCCGAGATGATCACGAGGATGGCCATGATGTTCCCGGCCCAGCTGCCGCCGAAGATCTCGTTTGCCGCGGCCGAGTACGGCGCAGTCGAGGTGGCGAGCTCGGAGTTCGGGAGGATCCCGAACACGGCAACGAGGGAGAGCATGTAGACGACCGCCGTCGCGAGCGTGCCGAGGATCGTGGCGCGGGGCACGTTGCGATCCGGAGTCGCGAACCTTGCCGGCGGCCACGGAGGCCGTCTCGACGCCGATGTAGCTGAACAGGGCGATCGCCATTCCGCCCCCGATCGCCGAGATCGTGCTCTCGGTACTGACGTTCCAGGGCGTGTAGTTGGCGGTGTCGATGGAGAAGAGCCCGACCGTCGACATGAACGCCAGCGCGAAGAACTTCAGGACGGTCGTCACCGCCTGGATCGCGCCCATGTTCTTGACGCCGGTGAGATTCACGGCAGCGCGAGCCACAGCCCGGCCAGGACGAGCAGGACCGAGATCCCGCGGTCATGGCCCTTGTTGATGAAGTACTCAACGTACAGCACCCACCCGACCGCGATCGCGGCGTTCCCGGCCCACGCCGTGATCCAGTACGACCAGGCGTTCGCGAACCCGGTCGCGTTGCCGAAAGCGACGCGTGCGTAGGCATACGGGCCGCCGTCGGCGGGCAACCGGCGCGAGAGCGCTCCGAACAGCAGCGCCAGAGCGAGGGCGCCGACCGTCGTGAGCGCGACGGAGACGAGGCTGATCGGGCCGTAGGTCGCGAGCGAGCTCGGCAGGTTGAAGATGCCGACCCCGATGATGCTGCCCATGATCAGGGCAATCGCGAGCGGGAGCCCGAAGCCGCCTGCGGACGAGTCCGCCTTCGGCATGGAGTCGTGCCCGACAGCAGGCGTCGGCTCTGGTCTTGCAGTCGCCATGAGTATGAGGCTGACGCCGATCAGCCGGGTTGGCCGCGGGTGGCTCCCACCTTCTCGCTCAGCTCGACGCCGTCGGCCTCGAGCGTCACGACCGTTCCCGCCTCACCGCGGACGAGAGCCTGGCTGTCTGCGATCGAGCCGATCACGGCCACCCGCCCGGCCGTCTCCGCGAAGGAGCAGGCAGCACGGATCTTCGGCCCCATCGATCCCTCGGCGAAGCTCGACGCGGCGAGAGCCTCCGGCGTCGCCCGCCGGATCGCGCGCTGCTCCGGCGTGCCCCAGTCGACGTAGGCCGCGTCGACGTCGGTGATGATCGCGAGCACGTCCGCGTCGAGGTCGGCGGCCAGAAGCGAGCTGGCCATGTCCTTGTCGATGACCGCCTCGACGCCTTCGAGCCTGCGCCCTGGCACAGCCGGCTCGTCCGTGTACTTCGTCGGAATGCCGCCGCCGCCGGCGCAGATCACGATCCAGCCGCCGTCGAGCAGTGCCCGGATCGCGGGGGCCCCGAAGATCCGCTTCGGGAGCGGCGAGGGCACGACACGCCGGAAGCTGTCGCCGTCGGGCTTGACCACCCAGCCCTTCTCGGCGGCGAGCCGGCTCGCTTCTGTCTCGTCGTAGATCGGGCCGATCGGCTTCGTCGGGTTGTCGAACGCCGGATCGTCGCGGTCGACCTCGATCATCGTCAGGAGGGTCGCGATGTGCTTCTCGGGCGGGAGCGTGTTGCCGAGCTCCTGCTCGAGCATGTACCCGATCATCCCCTCGGTCTGGGCGACGAGGACGTCGAGAGGGTAGGTGTCGACCGCGGTGTAGGCGGAGCCCTGGAGAGCGAGCAGGCCCACCTGGGGCCCGTTGCCGTGCGCCACGACGAGCTCGTGCTCGCGCGCGATCGGCGCGAGCGCCTCGCAGGCCGCTCTCGCGTTGCGGCGCTGGTTCTCCGCCGAGAGCGCCTCGCCCCGTCTCAGCAGGGCGTTGCCTCCAAGCGCGGCGACGACGCGCATCCGTCAGTCCCCCAGCGTCGCGACCATCACGGCCTTGATCGTGTGCAACCGGTTCTCGGCCTCGTCGAAGACGATCGAGGCAGGCGACTCGAAGACCTCCTCGGTCACCTCGAGCGCCTCCAGCCCGTACTTCTCGAAGATCTCCTTGCCGACCTCGGTGTCCGGAGTTGTGGAAGGCCGGCAGGCAGTGCATGAACTTCACCTCCGGGTTGCCCGTCAGCTCCATCAGCTTCGAGTTGACCTGGTAGGGGAGCAGCATCTCGATGCGTTCCTTCCACACCTCGTCCGGCTCGCCCATCGAGACCCAGACATCGGTCGCGAGCACGTCCGCGCCCTTGACCGCCTCGCTCGACGTCCTCGGTGATCGTGATCTGCGCGCCGCTCTCGTCCGCGAGCTCGTGCGCGAGCGTCGACGATCTCCTGCCGCGGCCGGAGCGAGGCGGGTGAGCGATGCCGGACGTCCATCCCGAGCTTGGCCCCGCCGATCAGGTAGCTGTCGGCCATGTTGAAGCGGGCATCGCCGAGGTAGCAGAACGTGACCTCCTCGTAGGGCTTCGGGACGTGCTCGCGGATCGTCAGGTAGTCGGCGAGCATCTGGGTCGGGTGCCATTCGTCGGTGAGGCCGTTGTAGACGGGCACGCCCGACCACTCCGCGAGCTCCTCGGCGACGGTCTCCGCGAAGCCGCGGAACTCGATCGCGTCGTACATGCGGCCGAGCACGCGTGCGGTGTCCTTCGACGGTCTCCTTGTGCCCCATGTGCGAGCCGCTCGGCCCGATGAAGGTCACGTGGGCGCCCTGGTCGTAGGCCGCGACCTCGAACGCGCACCGGGTGCGCGTCGAGTCCTTCTCGAAGATCAGCGCGATCTCCCTTCCGACGAGCCGCTGCTCCTCGCGCCGCTCCTGCTTGGCGGCCTTCAGCTCCGCCGCCAGGTCGATCAGATACAGGATCTCGTCGCGCGAGAAGTCCTTCAGCGCGAGAAGCTGCGGCCATTGAGATTGATAACGGTGCTCATGCTCGTCCTCCCTTTCAGGCGTCGCGGGAAATGGGACAGGTCATGCAGTGGCCGCCGCCGCGGCCGCGGCCGAGCTCCTGGCCGGCGATCGCGTGGACCTCGACACCGGCCTTGGCGAGCTTGCGTTCGTCGCCTCGTTGCGCTCGTAGGCGACGATCACACCGGGTGCGAGCGCGACGACGTTGTTGCCGTCGTCCCACTGGTTGCGCTCGGCCTCGAACTCGTCGCCGCCGGTGGTGACGACCGTCAGGTCGGCTCGATCCCGAGCGCGTCGCCGACCTCCTCGAGGAACGTCCGCTCCGACAGCTCGGCGCTGACGCCGCCGTCGCCGTCGGGGCGGAAGAGGATCGGCAGGATCTGGTGACGACCGGCTCGTAGATCGTGACCACGTTGCGGTTGCAGAAGGTGAACACGGTGTCGAGGTGCATCGCGGCCCGCTCGCGCGGCATCTGCGCCCCGATCACCAGGCGTGCCGCGCCGGCGGCGAACAGGTTCTGGGCGAGGATGCTGACGGCGCGGGCCGTGCTCCGCTCGCCCATGCCGACGAGGACGACGCCGTCTCCGGCGGGCATGATGTCGCCGCCTTCGATCGTGGCGCCGCCCCAGTCGTGGTCGACGCCGCCGTACCAGATCGAGAAGCCGGCGTCGCGGAAGCGCGGGTGGAAGCGGTAGATCGCCTCGACGTTGAGCGTCTCGTGCTGGCGGGCCGGCCAGTACATCTGAGTTGATCGAGACCCCGCCGTAGATCCAGGCGCTCGTGTCGCGCGTGAAGAGCTGGTTCGGCAGCGGCGGCGATCACGAAGTCGGTGGGCTGCATCGCGCGGCCGATGGTCGTCCGACGATCGTCCTCGGCAGCTCCTGGACGGTGACGCCGCCGGTCAGTCGCGTCGCGAGCTCGTCTGCGGGCATCTCGGTCATCCACTCGGTGAGCTCGCCGAGCGAACATGGCCGTCACCTCCTCGGGGCGCAGCCGGCGGGTGAGGACCCACTCGCGCGCGGCTCGGTCGGCGAGCGTCTCGGTGAGCAGCTCGTGGAAGGAGCAGCACCTCGACGCCGCGCTCGCGCATCACCTCGACGAACGCGTCGAACTCCTGGCGCGCCCGGCGCACCCAGATGACGTCGTCGAACAGCAGCTCGTGGCAGTTGGAGGGGGAGAGCCGCTCGTGCGCGAGGTCCGGCCGGTGCACCATCACGGTGCGGAGCGTCCCGACCTCGGAGTTCGCGCCGAGTGCGGTGTCGGTTTCGGTGGTTGACATGGTCGGTTCTCCTCTCGGACGGGGCTACTGACCGCGGCGGCGATGCCGAGAAGTGCGCAGCAGACGACGAAGACAGCGAGCAGGTAGGGCCAGACGAACTTCAGGTACCGGTCGTAGCCGACCTTCGACAGGGCGAGGCCGCCCATGATCACCGCCGAGGTCGGCGTCACGAGGTTGACGAAGCCCGACGCCGCCTGGAACGCGGTGACCACGATCGAGCGCGACACGCCGGCGAAGTCGGCGAGCGGGGCGAGAATCGGCATCACGAGCGCCGCGTGGCCGGACGACGACGGCACGAGGAACGCGATCGGGAGGTTGACGAGGAACGCCACGATCGCGAAGACCCCGGCCGAGGTGCCGCTGACGGCGTTCTCCATCGCGTGCAGGAGCGTGTCGGTCATGTAGGAGTTGCGCATCACGACCGTGATCCCGCGCGCAAGCACGATGATCAGGCCCGCGCCGAGGAAGTCGGCGGCGCCGGCGACGATCGTGTTGACCGTCCCCTCCTCGCCGAGCTTGCCGATGAGGCCGATGATCACCGCCATGACGAGGAACAGCACCGCGGCCTCGGGGAAGTAGAAGTCGGCGAAGGTCGGCAGCGGGAAGTTCTTGCCGAACGACTCCGACCAGATGTCGTTCCACGGGATGAAGCCGTAGATCATCACGCAGGAACGCGCAGCCGAACAGGACGAGGGCGACGATCTGCCGTCCGGTGAGCGACGGGACGTCCTGGACGAGGCCCCGCGCCGCCGTCGCGTCGGTCGCCGAGACACCCACGATCGAGCGTCCGGGCGCCCGGGCGACGCCGCGCGCGTACCAGAGGACATAGCCGATGCCGATCGCGACCACGACGATCCAGAGCAGGATGCGCAGGCCGATGCCTTCGCCGATGCTGATCCCCGCCGCATCGGAGGCGACGCCGGTCGCGAAGGGATTGACGGTCGAGCCGATCACGCCGCTCCCCGCCCCGAGGAAGACGATCGCCGCGGCGACCAGGCGGTCGTAGTTCAGGGCGAGCGCGAGCGGCACGAGCAGGACGAAGAAGCCGAGCGTCTCCTCCCACATGCCGTACGTCGTCCCGCCGAGGGCGAAGATCAGCATCAGGATCGCGATCAGGACCGAGCCGCTATGGCGGAAGCGCAGCGCGAGCCGGCCGATGCCGGTCTCGATCGCGCCCGTCTTCATCGTCACGGTGATGAACGCGCCGACCGCGAGGACGAAGAAGAAGATCGCGGCCGAGCCGTAGAGGAGCCCCTCCTCCCACGGCGCCGACGAAGCCGTTCGACGCCTCGACGCCGTAGAGGCCGTTCGGCGGCGCGATCCAGAGCTGTTTGAACCGGTAGGAGAACGACGTGTCGACGCAGTTGACGCCGGGCATCACCTCGACCGCGTGCGGTGCGTCTACCGCGTCCGCGGGGGCGGTCCCGCTCTCGGCGGCAGACGGCACGTCCAGGCTGTCGCCGCCGGCCTGGACGGAGCTACAGGACGGCAGCTTGTGGTATGAGCCCGGGATCGGGCCGCCGGTCGCGGGGTCGGTCGTGTATCTGCCGGCCGGCACGAAGAACGAGGCGATCCAGACCAGGAGCAGGACTGCGGCGAGAACGGTGAACGCCGTCGGGAACTTGATCCCGCGCTTCCCTTCGATCGGAGGCTCATCGCCGGGACGTCCTGGGACGGCTCCGGCTGGCTCAATTGGTCAGGCTCATCTCCCAATCCTGATCCCCGTTCGTGAATACCATGCGCCTCCGCTGGCTCCGATGCCCCGCAACACTAGCCCGCGCCCCGTGCCGTCAGGTTTCATTCCTGTTGCGCGGAGCAATGACTATGCTCGCGGCGTAGCATGAGCGACGCGCCGATCGAACCGGTTCCGGACGGCCTGGAGCCCCGGCGCTCCCGCATCCCGGCCTCGGCGCGCAAGGCGGTGACGAAGGGCGCGGCGGTCACCGAGCGAGGCCGTCTCTGGATCGAGAACCAGCCGCCCGACTCTCGTAAGGGAGCCACGGTGGGTTGGGTACGTCGCTACCAGGCTGCCGACGGGCAGCTGTACGCCGTGCTCCTCAGCGCCTACGTCCTCCTGACGATGGTGCCGGTCATCCTGGTCGCCGCGAGCTACATCTACAAGGATCCGACCGCGCTCGCGCACCGGATCGAGCACCGCCTCCGGCTGCACGGCACCACGGCGGCGCTCTTCTCCTCAGTGATGCTCGGCGCAGGAGAGCACAAGCTCTCGGGCGCGCTGATCGCCATCGTCAACGTGTTCTTCTTCGGGCTCGGGTTCGCCCGCGTGCTTCAGCTCGCGCATGCCCGTTCCTGGGGAATCGACCTGCGCAAGTCCGCGATCGTGGACCAGGCCCGGTATGCGGAGGTCCTCGGTGCGATGGTGCTGGGGGCGATCCTGTTCGTGTTCCAGGACAAGGAGCTGCAGGACAGCCGTCCTGGGTGGGCTTGGTGCTCGACCTCGGCTGGATCGCGCTTCTGCTCGCCTTCTTCGTCTGGGCGCCGCGTCTCCTCCTCCATCACCGCGTCGCTGCGCGCGATCTCTTCCCCGGTGCGGTCTTCACCGTGCTCGGGCTCGTCGGCCTGCGGCTCATCTCGGTGCTACTGCTCACGCACTGGCTGAACTGGTACTCGACGACCTACGGGGCGTTCGGGATCGTGATCGCGGCCTTCTTCTGGATCATCCTCATCGGGACGGTCCTGATCCTCGCCGCGGCCCTCTCCCCGCTCTTGCCCATCGCCGCGACCTGCGCGCGGCCCGAGTCTAGGAGGGCCACGCAATGGCTCGTGTTCTTCTCCTCGAACGCCAGGTCGCGCGGTTCCTGCGAAAGCCCGTAACCGTGCGGAGCGCCGCGAGTGCGATCGTCAGCACCACGGCGTTGATCGTGGTCGTCAGCGGGTTGCTGATGCGGGTGCTCGACCACCGCGAGTACCCGAACATCTTCATCGGGATGTGGTGGGCGATTCAGACCGTGACGACGGTGGGGTACGGCGACGTGACGCCCAAGGCAGTCGCCGGGCGGGTTGTCGCAGCAGTCGTCATGCTCGAGGGAATCGCGTTCATCGCGATCGTCACCGCCGCGATCACCTCGACGTTCGTCGCGCGCGCCGGGCATCTCCAGGACGTCGCCGACGCCGATGCGGACGCGAAGAAGGACGCGAGCATCCAGTCGAGCCTCGCCGACGTCACCCAGCGACTCGACCGACTCGAGACGATGATGCGCAGCCTCGCCGAGCGCTGAGTCGTCGTCGGCGCGCCGACGGTCTCAGCGCTGGATGATGTTGTGGATCTCGAGGATCTCCGGCGGCCCGGCGAGCTCGACACCATTGTCGGTGAGGATGGGCATCAGGGTCTCTCCGAACGCCTCGAACTGCTCCTGCGAGTCCCAGATCTCACTGACGCGGAAGCTCCGCCAGAGGTGAAGGCGGCATGAAACGCGAGCCGTCCGGCGGGAACTCGCCCGTCGCCTCGAGTGCGGGCATCGTCGCGTCGTACTTCTCCGTTGTCATGCTCGGCGCTCCGGTGAAGGGGACAAGGATGCTCATGTTGTCTCCTCCGTTGACGTGTGGCGCCACCCTACTCCGGGACCGGGCCGTCCGCCGGGGCGGACTGGCCGCAGGGTGGGTCGAGGTTGTGAACCTGCCCGCTCCTCGGGTCGACGTGTGCGATGATCGAGCCGTTCGGCCGAAAGGTGGTGCGACCCGACGTGGCACCACTCTCGGCCACGAGCTGAAGGGGGAAGAGTCATGGCCACGGCCGCGCTCAAGGCTCCGCCGACGATCACGACGGCGGACGGGACGCTCATCTACTACAAGGATTGGGGCTCGGGGCAGCCCGTCGTCTTCAGCCACGGCTGGCCGCTGTCGGCGGATGCCTGGGATGACCAGCTGTTCCTGGTGGCGTCGAACGGCTTCCGCGGCGTTGCGCACGATCGCCGCGGCCATGGCCGCTCGAGCCAGCCCTGGAATGGCAACGATCTCGACCAGTACGCCGATGACCTGGCGGAGTTGATCGAGCAGCTCGACCTGCGAGACGTGATCCTCGTCGGTCACTCGACCGGCGGTGGAGAGGTGACTCGCTACATCGGCCGTCACGGCACCGATCGTGTCGCGAAGGCGATGCTCGTGGGTGCGATCCCGCCATTGATGCTGCAGACGGAGGCGAATCCGGGTGGGCTGCCGATCGAGGCGTTCGACGAGATCCGTGCCGGCGTCGCCGCCGACCGCTCGCAGTTCTACGAGGATCTGAGCGCCCCGTTCTACGGCGCGAACCGTGACGGCTCGACGGTCTCGCAGGGGCGTTCGCGACGACTTCTGGCGCATGAGCATGATGGCCGGGCTCAAAGGCTCCTACGACTGCATCAAGGCGTTCTCGGAGACCGATCTGAACGAGGATCTGAAGCGGTTCGACATTCCGACCCTCGTGCTGCACGGCGACGACGACCAGATCGTGCCGATCGCAGACTCCGCGCTCCTCTCCTCGAAGATCATCCCGAACGCCGAGCTGAAGGTGTACCCCGGGGCGCCGCACGGCCTCATGGTCACCCACAAGGAACAGTTCAACGCCGATCTGCTCGCGTTCATCAAGAGCTGACCGCCACCGTCGTCTCCGTGAACGTCGGCCTCCCGCGGGAGGTCGACTGGCGAGGCGAGGTGGTGACGACCGGGATCTTCAAGGAGCCCGTGACCGGACCGGTCCGAGCGGCAGGGATCAACCTGGACGGTGACCGACAGGCCGACCTGAGCGTGCACGGCGGGCACGACAAGGCCGTCTACGTCTACCCGGCCGAGCATTACCCGTACTGGCAGGAGGAGCTCGGTCGAGAGCTGCCGTGGGGCATGTTCGGAGAGAACCTCACTGTCGATGGAGCGCCACTGGAGAGCGAGCTCGGGGTCGGCGACCGGCTCCGGATCGGCTCTGCGGAGTTTTTCGTCGTCCAGCCGCGACTGCCCTGCTTCAAGCTCGGGATCCGCTTCGACGACCCGGGGATGGTGAGACGCTTCCTGAGAGCCGGACGGAGCGGCTACTACCTCCGGATCGCTTCCGAGGGAGAGGTGGCGGCCGGCGACAGGATCGACATCGTCGCGTCCGACCCTGCAGGCGTGCCGGTCTCCGAGATCACACGCCTCTTCACACGCGACCGGGACGACATCGAAGCGATCCGCCGGCTGCTCGCCGTCGACAAGCTCCCGGACGAGTGGAGAGCGTACTTCGAGCAGGCAGCGAATCCGGCAAGACGTTGACCACGACCAACAGGAGGTACCGGCTATGACCGACCCGCCGATCGACGCGCTCGCCGCGAAGCTCAAGCGGACCGAGCTCCAACACAAGTCATCCTCGATCCCCGGTCGCGAGATCGTCCAGGTGCTCACGGAGATCCCGGCAGGGGTCGAGTCCGGCTGGCACCAGCACCCCGGCGAGGAGGTCGGCTACATCCTCGCCGGCACCGTCGAGATGATGATCAAGGACCAGCCCACGCTCACGCTGCACAAGGGGGACCCCTTCCTGATACCGCCGCGAACGCCGCACAACGCGCTCGACCTCGGCCCCGAGACCGGGATGATGCTCAGCACCTACATCGTCGAGGTCGGGGAGCCGATCGCCGAGTTCGCCACCTGACCTTGTCCCGAATGGACCACCGACGGGTGGTAGTGTTCGTCCTGTGGACAACGCGTCGGCTTTCGGCGACGTTTCGGAAGCCCAGACAGAGCTCTCTGATGTTGTTCGCTGTCCAAGCTGCGGAACGGAGAACGCTCCGACCACGAAGTTCTGCGCGGAGTGCGGGACCTCGTTGGGCGTGCCTTGCCCGGAGTGCCAGTTCCGGAATCCGAGAAGCGCGACTCTCTGCGGCAACTGCGGCCACGAGCTGACGGGGACACCCGGCGCCGAGCGGCGACACCTGACCGTCTTCTTCGCCGACCTCGTGGGCTCCACGACGCTCTCCGAGGTCCTCGACCCCGAGGAGCTGCGCGACCTCTACGCCAAGTACCAGGCGATCTCCTTCGAGGCGGTGCAACGGTACTCCGGCCACCTCGCGCAATACCTCGGCGACGGGATCCTGGCCTACTTCGGCTTTCCCGTCGCGCACGAGGACGACGCCGTGCGGGCCGTGCACGCGGGGCTCGAGATCCTCGACGGCGTCGGGCGGATGGGGACGCCGGCGGAACGGCCGGCCGTGCGGATCGGCATCCACACCGGCCTCGTCGTGATCGGAGACGTCGGGATGGGGAACGGCCAGGGCCAGATGCTCGCGCTCGGCGAGGCGCCGAACGTCGCGGCGCGCGTCCAATCGGAGGCCGAGCCCGACATGCTCATGATCAGCAGCGAGACACGCCGCCTCGTCGCCGGCCACTTCGCGCTGGAGGATGTCGGGCCGCGCACCCTGAAGGGCATCTCGCGCCCGATGCAGCTCTTCCGTGTGATCGGGAAGAGCGACGCGCCGAGCCGCTTCCACGCGAAGGCCGCGCTGACGGGGCTGACGCCCTTCGTCGGCCGCGAGCAGGAGGTACGGACGATCGCCGAGGCCTGGGAGGAGGTCGCGAACGGACACGGCCAGACGGTGCTGATCCGAGGCGAGGCGGGGATCGGAAAGTCGCGCCTGCTCGGAGCCGCGAAGGAGGCCGCCGGCGACAGGCTGCACGAGGTGTTCGAGGCCGAGTGCTCGCCGTACCACGCAAACAGCGCCCTGCACCCGATCATCGAGATGCTCGTGAGCCGCATGGGGATCGCGCACGACCTCTCCACAGCCGGACAAGCTCGACCTGCTCGAGCAGTTCGCGGCGGGTCGCAGCGTACCGCTGGAAGAGGCGGTGTCGTTGCTCGCGGCCCTGCTCGAGATCCCGACCGGAGATCGCTATCCGCCGATCGAGCTCCCTCCTGCCAGGCAGCGCCAGCGCACGCTCGAGGTTCTCGCCGAGCTGCTGCTCCACTCGGTCGGGGGCTCCCCGATCCTTCTCCTGATCGAGGACCTCCACTGGGCCGACCCGACGACGCTCGATCTGGTCGGCGAGCTCGTCGCCCGGCAGGAGACCGCTCCGTTGCTCCTCGTCTGCACCACCCGCCCGGAGCTCAGCGCGGCGTGGCTGGAACAGCTCCACACCCGGGAGATCGACGTCGCGCCGCTGCCACAGGAGGACACACGAGCACTCGTGGCGGGCGTCGTCGGGAGGAAGAGCCTTCCGACAGAGCTCCTCCAGGAGGTGATCAACCGCACAGGCGGCATCCCGCTGTTCGTGGAGGCGGTGACGCGCACCGTGATCGAGGCGGGCGTCCTCCGCGAGCTCGAGGACCGCTACGAGCTGACGGGACCGCTCCCCTCCGAGCTGATCCCGGAAACGGTGCACGACTCCCTGATGGGCCGCATCGACCGGCTCGGGGAGGACAAGCCGGTGGCCCAGCTCGCGGCCGCCATGGGACGCGAGTTCAGCTTCGGGCTGCTGCAGGACGTCCTCGGCACGAGAAGCGAGGACCTCGCAAACGCCCTGGAGCATCTGGTCGACCTCGAGCTCGTGTCGAAGTCCGGTGATCCTCCCGCAGCCGTCTACACCTTCAAGCACGCGCTCATCCAGGACGCGGCCTACGAGTCGCTTCTGCGCAAGACCCGCCAGGAGTTCCACGGCAAGATCGCCGAGGCGCTGAGCGAGCGGTTCCCCGAGCTGGCCGAGTCGCAGCCCGAGCTGCTCGCCCGGCACTTCGAGGGTGCCGGACGGACGGACGAGGCGATCGCGAGCTGGATGAAGGCCGGGCTACAGGCTCAACGGCAGTCCGCCTTGAAGGAGTGCGTGGCGCATCTACGGCACGCGATCGTGCTCCTCGAGCTCGAACCGGCTGACGATCCGAAGCGGCTGCAGTCCGAGATGGAGGTGCACCTCGCGCTCTGGCCGGCGCTGATGGCAACGCTCGGATGGGGCTCACCGGAGGTCGAGGCTGCGTGCATCCGGTCGCGGGAGCTCTGTGAGAGGCTGCAGAACACCGACGGGCTGCTCGGGTCGCTGTGGGGGCTCTGGACCGTCTACTTCCTCCGTGCGAACATGGACGAGGCGCTCGAGGCGGCCAGGCCGGTGCTCGAGCTGGCGCTGGAGACGGGGAGCCCCGTCCTCCAGATCGTGGCCCGGCAGGCCGTCGGGTATACGAGCTACTTCCGCGGCGATTTCCCGGAGGCCCTCAGGCAGGCAGAGATGGCTCTCGCGCACTACGACCTCGAGCAGGAACGGGCGCTCGTCGCCGCGTTCCAGCTCCCGCTCTCCTTCGCGTGCTCGAACTTTCGCTCGATGAGCCTCTGGCTGATGGGCTATCCGGAGCGGGCCGAGCGGCAACGCCTGGCAGGGAGGGAGATGATCGACGGCTTGGCGATCTCCGCCGGCACCGCGTACGGGCTCGGCAACGAGCTGATGATCCACTACGCCCGCCGGGATCGAGCCGAGATCGCCTCGATCGCAGAGCGCCTCCACACCCTCTCGACCGACGACGGCTATCTCCTCTGGGCCGCACAGGCACGGATCTACCGGGGCTGGGTCCTGACGATGGAGGGGAACCCCGATGACGGGATCGCCGAGATGGACGCGGGCCTGAGCGACTACCGTCTCACCGGCTCCGCGATCATGATGCCGCAGTTCTGCCTCATGAAGGCGGAGGCGCTCGTCGCGGCGGAGCGTCCGGGTGAGGCCCTGGCCTCGCTCTCCGAAGGGCTCAAGGTCTGCGCGCAGCACAACGAGCGCGTCCTCGAGGCGGAGCTGCAGCGGCTCAAGGGAGAGATCCAGATCGGTCAGGGAGCGGCCAGTGCCGGCGAGGCCAGCTTGCGGAGATCGCTCGAGATCGCGAGAGCGCAGCAGGCACGCACACTCGAGCTGCGGGCCGTGCTCGTGCTTGCGGGGCTGCTTCGCGATCAGGGTCGCGCCGAGGAGGTCCACGCCGAGCTGCGCACGGTCTACGAGTGGTTCACCGAGGGGCACGGCACGCCCGAGGTGAGCGAGGCGCGTGCCCTCCTCGACGCGCTCCCTACATGAAGCTGCTCGCGAGCGGCGGATACGGGAGACTCAGCCGCCACGGCGCACGCAGCTCGTAGCAGCCGAGCACGGACTCGTCGATCCCGGGCGACAACCCTGTCTCCGGGTAGCGCCCGCCGGAGAACCCCGGCACGTACTCGACGAAGACGTCCATCGCCGTCCTCAGCGGCCGCACGGTGGCGACGGCCCAGTTCTTGTCGAAGTCGGAGAGGATGAAGAACGGCCCCAGCGAGGCGGGGACCTGCGAGATGATCGGCTGCGAGAGCATCTGGCGGACCGGCTCGAAGTTCGCGTACTCGCGGATCGGGCGGTGCTCGCCCGCTGCCTCCCAGCTGACCGTCGTGATCGGCCGGTCGTTGTCGTCGGTCACCGAGTAGGTGTCGGAGGTCACGGTGAACCTGGCCATGTGCTTCGCGAAGCCCCAGAAGAGCACTCCGCCCACGGTGGCGAAGAGGTTGTCCAGGTGGAGTCGAGGCATGAAGTAGTACGGGCCGGGCTTCCCCGGCGTCGGTGCGTCACGCGAGATGAACGTGAACGGCACGCCCACGCTGTGCTCGTGGTAGGTCATGTTCGGGAGCAGTGTCGGAATCGACATCTGCGCACGGAACATGTCGTGGAAGAAGAGAATGACGGGATGGGTGCCGGGCGGGGAGACGCTCTGCTCGCCGAGCCTCATGCCGGCGGGCAGGAAGTCGCTCACGTGCTCACTCGGCAGCGCCACGGTCACGCCGCGCATGGTGCCGTCGCCGTGAAGGTTGATCGCCGCAAACGGATTGCTCGGGTTCATGTCGCTTCCTCTCGTGGGCAAGACACGGCGGTGGGATGAGCAGCCGGCTCTCGGCGGTGGTGCTCGGAGCCACAGGGCACCTGGGCCAGGCCGCGATCCGTGAGCTCCTGAGCAGGGGCTGGCAGGTGAGCGCCGCCACGCGCCAGGCGACGCCGCGTTCGCTCGAGGGACTGGACGTGCGCCTCCTTCCCGGTGATGCCGACTGCCCCGGGCAGCTCGAGCGGTGGGTGGCCGGCCACGAGCTCGTGATCGATGCAGGCGCTCCAGCACCCCTCGGCACCTACTCGGCCAGGCGGCTCGCGCGTCCGATCCGATCGCCCACGCCCGCCGGCGCACGCGGGCGCTCCTCGACGCGGCGGCGGCCCACGGTGCGAGGCTCGCGTTCATCAGCTCGTTCACGACGCTGCCGCGCCCGGACGCGGGACCGCACGCCCTCGAGGCGCACTGGCGCCGGCAGGCCTATCCGTACTTCGCGGTCAAGGAGGTGATGGAGACGCTGGTCCTCGATGCCGCGAGCATCGGCCTGCCCGCGGTGGTCGTGAACCCGACCGCGTGCCTCGGGCCCTGGGAGCATCGGGGAGCGTCCTCCAGCTTCGTCGGGCTCGTGGTGTCGCAGCGCCTCCCGTTCGTGATGCGCCAGCTGATCAACGTGATCGACGTGCGCGACGTAGCGAGTGCCCTCCTCGCCGCGGTCGACGCGAAGCGTTATGGCGTGCCGATCGCGCTCTGCGGGCACGACATCGCCCTCGACGAGCTCGCCCGACGGTTGAGCGATCTCGCCGGCGTGCGAGCCCCGGTTCCCGTCGACCCTCGACTGGCGGCGCTGTTCGCGTTCTGGAGCGAGTCTGCCCTCGCGCTGGCGGGCCGGGACGCACCGGACGTCCTCCGCGCCGTCCCACTCATCGCCGAGTGCCGGGCGATGAGGCCCGGGAGCGACCAGCTCGCCCTGGGGGTGGCCGTCCGTCCCCTCGAGGACACGCTGCAGGCTGCCGTTCAGTGGCATCGGAGCTGCGGCCGGTGAGCGGGCGACGACCTCATTTCGCGGTGGGCCTCCGCCTGACCTTCCGGGCCGGTGACGGCGCGCCGGTCGAGGCCGCAGCTACCGCCGGGCCGGCATACCAATCGGCGTCCCATGACTGATCCAGCGGGAAGAGACGGTCGCTCTCCGGCCCGGCCGCATCGCGCCGCACGACGAAGTCTGGTTTCTCGCGTGCCCCGGACAGGAGCGTGAAGAGCGTCTCGCGCTGCATACCGCTTCGCTGCCTGGCCAGCGTCGCCAACTCGAGGACCGACGGGCCTGCATGCCAGACCTGCGTCAGGGCCTCGGCCTCGCTCGCCGCTCCGGCGAGCGCATCGGCAATCGTCTTCCCGAGGCTCTTGACCGGCTCGTTCGTCTCGATCCGGTGAAACGCAGAGACGTTTGCTCCGATTCGATGCTCGGCTCGTACCTCCGGTGCCGGGGCGTCCCCGACCAGCCTCCGGCTCCCGACCTCGATCACCGCGTCGAGGAAGTCCCGTGTCCCCTCGAGGATCTTCCTGACGATGTCCTCCTCCGACGGCTGCAGCAGGAACGGGGGTGGACCAACCGTCTGCCAGACGCCGTACTCGTGGAGCCGGTTCGAGCGGGCATCCATCGTGGCCGTCAGCTCGATCAGGCTCCTGAGGTTGTCGATCATGACCTCCGCATAGCTCCGCAGCGTCTTGGTGGTGCCGTAGGACAACGACTGGAACTGGTACCCCGTCTGGCTGAGCGCATCGGTGAAGAACACCTGCTCGGCCTCGGGCATCCGCTGGGGTGAGACGCCGGCGAGCGCGTTTGCGTGGCGCTCGACGAGCTCCCGGCGCTCTCGCCGCCAGCGGGCATCCTCGTCCCAGTTCCCCCACTCGCGCGAGAGGATCGTCTCGATCACGATCTGCGGATCGATCGTCTCGATCGCCTTCTTCGCGGCGGCGAGGGTCAGCAGCTTGCGCCGGCCGTCTCGCCGCAGCGAGAACTCGTACGCGACCTCGGACATGCGGCGCGGATCGCCCTCGTCCAGGGTGGCGACGAGCAACGGGCCGACCTTGATGTTCTCCTGCTTGTCGAGATACGACTCCATCGGATCATCGCCGCTCGTGTCGGCACTCTCCCACCTGCCCTCCGCGGAGTGGTGGAGGAGACGCTCTCCAAGCCCCTCCTCCATCGTCACACGAAGCATGAACGGCCGGACCGGCTGCAGCTCCCAGGCGATGGCCGTGTCGGTGGCGCTGACGTTCTGGCCGACCAACCCGAGCCGTTCGACCATCGGCTGCGTCGGGAACTCGTAGAGACGCACCAGGAGCGGCTCCTCGATCTCGCGCACGTCGTACACGTTCTTGAACGAACGCGCCACGCGGACGATCGACTGGTAGCAGGCTCGACCCGGGTCGACGACGTCCCGAAACTGCTTCATCGTGAAGAGGGCGAACGGCTGGCCGTTCGCGAGCGGCTCCAGCGCGAGCGCAAGCATGTCCTGCAGGCTCTGGTTCGTGCCGGCGTCAGCCTCGACGTTCTTCTTGCGGTGAAGCTCCTTTCGCAGCAGGGCACTCCACGCATCGGCGGTCACGCGCCAGTCGGCTTCGTCCACGTCGTCGCCCATCACCCCCAGGTCGACCTCGACGAGCTTCCGCATCTCCGACCGCTGCCCCTCCCCGACCACCGGCAGGATCTCGGCGGACATCTCGAGCAGCTTCTGCCGCGTCCCCGAGGTGGCTCCGCCTGCCTCGAACCAGACGTTCTGCGGCCTCAAGAACGTCGCACGCGTCGTCGCAATGCCGAGGACCTCTGACCGCGCGGCCGCCGCGACCGTGTTGTCGACGAACGTGAACACGGGAACGAGCCCGACGCCGCGCAGCTCCCACGCGCCGCTCGCGACGTCCTGCCGCTCCCGCTTCACGGGAACCAGAAAGGCGAGCTCGCAGTCCGCCCAGTCGCCGATGTTGTTCGTGGTCGACGTGACGTCACCGATGTCGGTGACCGTCAAGTAGACGTATGCATGGTCTGCGTCCGCGCTCCAGAGGCTGAATCGCTCGCGGGCGCTGTCCCTGCCGACGTCGGCGAGTGGCTCGTTGAGGTACTCGTCGAGGAACTGCGTCAGCTTCTCCCGCGTCGCAAGGAGCGGGAGCACCCGGATGGACGCCTCGGTGAAGACGAACGGGCCCGCAACCGAATCGATCGTCGAGCTGAGAGTCGTGTTGAACAGCTTCTCCTCGGCCGCGACCTTGCCGCCGTGTCTCGCGGGCTCGAACCGACGTCCTGTGCTGTCCTCGTGCCAGACGCCGTCATCGCTGCGGCGAACGACGTTCGCGCCGCTGAGGTACTCCATGTTGACGTCGTACCAGAACGGCAGCACAGGCTCGAGCTCGACGATCCCCACCTCCTCGCCGCCGATCCAGCGCCTCGAGACCTCCAGGCCGAGCGTCTCGACGATGGGCAGCGAAGGCCACTGGTGGAGCTTGATCGTGTACCCGCCGGACACGTCACCGAAGAGCATGCGCTCCTGGCCGAGGATGCCCATGCGATTGAACGAGGTGAGCTGCATCGGCCCGTTGGTCAACGCCTGGAAGCCGTACTGCTCGGGATGCTTCGACCGCCTGAACTGCTTGAGGTTGAGCGTGTTCGCGCTGAGGTTGGGCCGCAGCGGGAACCCCGACTGCGCCATCTGACCCATCATCGCCATGGAGTTCGCTGCGCTCGAGCCCTCGTTCATCGGCATGACGCCAAGGCCCCTGAGCAGCCCGACGGCATCCCTGCCGAGCCCGGTGGCCGCCTCGGCGAGATTCGACGCGACAACCCACGGCGCGAACGGGCTCGTGGGATCGGGAGGGATGCGGAAGCTCGAGATCGGCGGCGTGCGCTCGACCTCGAGGAAGACATGCTCCTCGAGCTTCCTCCCGGAGTAGAGCTTCGGGAAGACCATCGTGCTCACGGTCGCCTGCGTGACCGGCGCGACCGGGTTCTCCATCCAGGCGGCGATCGTCGGTGTCAGCCTCGCGAGGGTCTTCGGCCACCCGTAGACGGTCCGGCCGAGCCCCATCGAGAGATCGTCGTCGACGTAGATGAACGGCGCGACCGTGGCCCAGTCGCTGAAGACCCAGCGGCCGTCGACGACCTTGTACCACTCGAGCGGGACGCAGAACATGATCTCTCTCTGCGCCAGCCAGCCCAGGTTCGCCGCCTCGAGAGCGAGCTTGCCGTAGTCGAGCATCATCAGGTAGACGTACGGCGCCGGCACCCGAAAGCGCCCGACCTCCGGTGGGATGAAGTTCAGGTGGCCGTCGACGAAGCGTTGGAGCGAGTCGATATTCGCGCGCAGAGGGAAGACGCGTGCCGTCATCCCGGCGAACGAGAACGGGGGCTGGATCCGGAGCGATCCCCCGGGCGCGTCGCTGAACAGCGGCAGGTGCGGGCTCTGAGCGGACGCCTCCATCTGGCTAGTCGCGCTCGATCACCCAGGTGGGCAGCGCCTCGATGAAACGCTTGGCCCGCGAGTCGGGGAGACCCGCATAGACCAGCGTGAACTCATGGCGGGCGGCACCCGCCAGTCCCTGTGCCACCTGGCGAGCGTACTCGACGCAGCCGTAGGAATCCATGAGCTCTCGCGCCCAGCGCACGTCGTCCTCGGAGCGTCTCGTACGGGGACGGCCCAGCATCCGACGCAGCCGGATGAGCTCGGCGGATGAGGCTTGCTCGAACAGATGGATCAACATCAGCGTCCGCTTGCCCTCACGGATGTCGCCGGAGAGCTCCTTCCCGTACGCCTCTGGGTCGCCCACCAGATTGAGCAGGTCATCCTGGATCTGAAAGGCCGCGCCGAGGAAGAAGCCGAAGCGGATGAGTCGGTCGAGGTCGAAGGTCCCGGCGGTGCCGATCAGGGCGCCGACCCGGCTCGGATGGATGGTCGCGAGCCAGCAGGTCTTCTTCAGCACCATCTCGAGATAGTCGGCCTCGGTCACGTCCGTAACGTTGTCGCGCCGCCAACCCAGTTCGAGCGCCTGACCCTCGGCGGACTCGCGCGCCATGCGTTCGGTCTCCTCGATGATGCGCAGCGAGAGCTGGTGCCCGAGGACGAAGCGGTTGTCGAGCAGCGGGCGCATCGACATCAGCGAGAGGACGTCGCCGACGTTGATCGCGATCGGGACGCCTTCGGTGGCGTGGAGCGTCGGCCGTCCGCGGCGCTGCTCGCTCTCGTCCTGAATGTCGTCGTGAATGAGCATCGCGTTGTGCATCAGCTCGATCGACACCGCCGTCCGGATCGCCGCGTCTATCGGCGTCCCGAGCGCCCGCGCGGTGGCGATGCACAGGCTGGGCCGAAAGCTCCGCCCGCCTCTGCGCGGGTAGTCGGGGAGCAGGTCGTACAGGTACCGGCGCGGCTCGGCATCCGGGAGGTACTGGAAGAGCAGGCTGCGTGTCGCTTCCCCGTACTCGCGCAATACCGACGGAACGAGCTTCTCCTCGGCGATGGTCGGTGCCGCAGCCATCCCGTCCCGTCCCCTCTCCTACACCCTCGGCCGCTGCGAGCGTGCAGACATCAGCTCTCGGGCAGCACGTCGACCCGCAACTCCCCGCGGGGGTTGTGGTCCTTGTCGCGGACGGTGAACGTGTACGAGTCGGCGGGTTGGTCGTCCGGCACGGTCACGCTCACTCGTACGAGGCCCGGGAACGACTCGAGCGTCAGGCCGAGCGGCGAAGACTTCTTTCCGTTGCCCCTGTTGGCAGGCGGCTCTGCCGTCAACTGCATCGAGTCCGCGCCCGGATCGAGGCTCACCGTGACGACGGCGGTCGGCTTCGACGAGACCCGCACCTCGACCCTCGGCGCCTGCGAGGACCAGGTGCTGGCGCCGGGTACGAAGGCGTTGAGCCACGCAGTTGCCGGACCCTGTCCGCCGGGCACGAAGGCGGACAGGCCGTCGGCCCACATTCGCATCATCTGCCACCACGGGGCCATCAGGTCCGAGCTCCCCCAGGGTGTCGAGAACTGTGGAGCTTCACTCATTTCGTTCCTCCCGTCGGTCCATTGGCTCCAGCGACCCGCGGCATTCCGGCCGCGCGTCATGTACTCGTCGATCACCGTGTAGGCCGTGTCCACGCCGCGCTCCACGACCCCCGTCACCGCGGCTTCGACGCTCGAGGGCGCACCGGGAGCCGCCGCGCGGCCCGGCGAGGCCGAGGATCTCCCGACCGCCGCACGCCGGATCGGCCCGCTCCGCTCGGGCGGCTCGCGCTTGACTCTCGCCCGGGTGGCCATCAGCTCCTAGGCATGGTCGTAGCCGATGATCTCCTCGAGGCGAGGCCGGCGCGAGAGCGCGTGAGCAGCCAGCAGCCCGGAGATGACCGCCGACTCGATGCACCCGGTGTCGAGCCCGGTTGCCGTCCAGTCGCCGGCTACGGTCAGATTGTCGAAGGTCATGTCGAGTGGCGACAAACGGTATTCGATACTGCCCGGCAGCGATAGGACATAGCGGTCGCTGGGATTGACGTTGGCGGTCCAGTGCTGCGTGTCGAACGGGTGGCCGCCGCCCTCGACCCCTTCGCCGGTCGCGAGGAGGTCCCAGCGGAAGCCGCCCCCCGGGCCGACGGCCCTCGGCCAGAGCGCCCCCACGTCCTCGTCGAGGAAGCGAACGGCGTTGGCGCGTACGCGCTGCCGCTCGGCGTCGTGGAACCGGCGGGAGACTCCGCCGGCCGGCTCGGTGTCCGGGAGCACGCTGCAGAAGTACGCGATCGAGCGCACGGGCCCCGGCCAGCCTTCCTCCGGGACGAGATGGGTCATGTCGGCCCACGTGTCGAAGGGGTGAACGAATCCGGACAGGTTCACGGGCGGTCGCGCCCAGCCGAGCTCGTCCATGTCCTTCTCCATCCAGACCTGAAAGGCCTGTGTGGGAACGGTCTTCACGTGGTCGACCATCGCCCGCCAACGCGGCTCGCGGTCGATCAGCTCGCTCGCGACTCGTGGGAGCGTCGCGATGGGGACGCCCAGCACCACGAGATCGAAGTCGGCGGTCACCTGGATCGTCTTCTGCCCGGCGCGACGATCCTCGTACACGGCCTCGAAGGCCGGAGCCTGCCCGGCGAGCGCCCGGCCGTTGACGAGCTGGGTGTAGTCCGGCCCCGAAGGCCAGCTCGGCACGCCGTGGACGTCGACGAGAGGCTCGTACTCGGCGCCTCCCTTCACGCGCGCCTGCACGTCGAACTCGAGCGCCTCGACGTACGGCTGCTCCCCGTCGCGCGACGGGTGCGAGCTTCACGTTCTCGAGCCGGTGGAAGAACTCGAACCGCACGCCTCGGGCCCTGAGCACCTGGTACAGCGGCGCGAAGACGACGTCCCCCATCCCTGCGCTCATCCGCCAGAAGAGCGACCCGCGATAGGTGAAGAACATCCGCATGGCCCCGCGCAGGGCGACGCCGGCGGCAAGACGCGGCCGGCTGACGTCGCCGTCCTCGTAGGCGAACGTGAGATCGTAGATGCCGCGCAGGAAGCCCGAGTCGAGCGATTCCTCGGAGGCGCCGTGCAGGCGCAGCCAGTCACGCCAGTCGTAGTCGTTGATCGCGTCGAAGCCCCGGGGGTCGATCGCGAGACCGTGCACCGTCGCCCCGCGAAGGATGGCGAGGATCAGGTCGATCACATGCCAGACGCGCCGCAGCTCGCCGTCGGCTTCCACCAGTTGCGCCATCTGTCTCCGCGAGGCCTCGGCGAGGCCTTCGATCAGGCGGAGCGGTGTGGCCGCGCCGTCACGAAAGAGCTGGGGGAAGAAGCGGTCGATCGCCTGCCGCAAGATGTCGGTCGCCTCGAGAAGCGCGGCTGTCGTGGCGAGCCGGCCGTATCTGAGCACCGTATCCGCGGCCCTGACGACGGCTTCGGGCCCCTGGCCCGGTGGTGCCGATCCGGGAGCCCCCGGCGGTGCCTCGTCGGGGCGCATGGCGGCGGCAGACCGCAGGAGCTCGCCGACGAGCAGGACCGACCGCCGAAGGTAGGCGAGCACGGTCATGGGGTTACCGTCCGTGATCGGATCGCCTGGCGCACCCTTCCCGGGTGGGAAATGCGCCAGCCAGAACTCCCAGCCGTCCCCTTTGCGATCGGCGAGACCGACGTCCGGTGCCGGCCTGAATGCGTCGCGCCAGTCGGCGAAGCGGCTCCCCGGCAGCACCTCGCGGCGCTCCTCGTAGCACTCACGCATCAGCCGGAAGGCGTTCTCGTAGAAGCCCAGCCAGAGGTGGAGCCCGTGCTCCTCGATGCGGTCGGCAACACCTCGCCCGGAGGCGCCCTTGCCTCCGAGCCGCCAGCCCATCTGGTAGACGGTGACCTCGAACCGGCCCTCGTGCTCGGGGCGCGTCAGCTCGAACGCAGTGGTGAGCGCCGCACAACCGCCGCCGACAACGGCGACCCGCAGTACCTGTTGATCCTCGGTCATCGTCGGACGCGAAGGAGTATCACGCGCTCACAGGAGCCGCAGCTCTCGGCGGCGGTTCGACGAGGAGCACGTGCCGATCGTCGACATGCTCGCCGGCGCAGGCTTGATCGACTCCGACGAGGCGACGATCCGCTCTCCGGTTCTCGCCGGCTACGAGGTCTGGGTGACGGCAAGCGCGGCGAGCACGCCGCCGGCGCAGGCGATGCTCGCCTTGTCGCCGACTGCGACCGAGCTCCCGATCAGGGCGGAGAAGCTCGGCGTGATGGTGCAGGTCAGGTCGCCGACCGTGATCGCTTTCGGGCTGACCGCCGTCACCGCTCCGGTCTCCCGAGCCGAGGGCGTGCCGCTGGCGGTCGCGCTCGTCGTCCCCGTGGTGCCTCCCCGAAGATCGTCGCCGTCACCGACGAGGACGAGCTCGACGTGGATGGCGACTGCGAGGACGAGACCGAGGAGCTCGACGAGTACGACGACGAGCTCGAGGACGACGTAGAGGTGGAGGTGATCGAGCCGGGGCTTCCCGGTGCCCCGGAGATCGGTGTCCCCGCCGCCGACCCGGGGCTGCCGGCAGCTCCGGACGACGAGCTCCCGATGGAGGACGCGGCGTGCTTGATCGCCTTCAACGTGCCCTGCCGGCAGAGGATCGCGGCGAACTGCCCGGAGGAGAACCCGGAGAGCGAGACGCGAGGCTCGAGCCGGCATGCGAGGTGGCCGACCGAGATCCGCAGCGGCCCGAGCGCCGAGATCTTCCCGGTGGAGAACTGCGCCGTGGATCCGACATGAGTCGCACTGGCGGCGCCGGTCGAGACCAGCACGGCGACCATCGCTACTGCAACCCCCCGGCGCATCGCCACGAAAGTCTGCGCGCCTGGGAGCGAGTTGTCAACGTCTCTTTGCCGAGGCCTCATCGGAGGTCCAGGCACGCCATGAGCTGGGTGCAAGCGACCAACGGCTAGGCAAACGGCACCTATGCGCTGTGCGGCGCTGGGCTCGTCGTGCGATGCTCTGAGGGAAGGTATCGACGAGTACGTTCGGACAGATGAAGATCATGCGGAGTTAGTCGGTGCCGCTCCGCGTCCGGGCGCTCCGTCGGAGTAGTGGCGCAGTGCTCGGCCGTCATTCGCGGGCGCTCGCGCCGGGCACTGCCCGAACCTGACCTCCACTCGAGCCCGAACACGTGCCTTCCGCTCAAGACCCCGGTGCGCTCCCCGCAGCTGCCAGCCTATTCCGCCGAAGGCGCGATGACGTCGTCTGAGCCAGAGCACGAAGCGGAGCGCCTTCCGAGGTTGACGTCCCTTCGCTGGGGCGCGGCCTTTGCGGTCTTTCTCTTCCACCTCGGGAACATGGAGACGGGCTGGCGGCCGCTCACCTGTTCGACGTCGGTTACACCGGAGTCACGTTCTTCTAGTGCTCTCGGGCTTCGTACTCGTGTGGTCGTTCCGAGGCGATCCGTCGACGACGCGCTTCTATCGGAGGCGTTTCGCCCGGATCTATCCAGCCACCATCGTCGCCGGGGTCGCCACCGGCCTCCTCCTCGCCGCCGGCTGGTTCGGCGTTCACAGCACCTCCGGCGAGTTCGGCACCGGGGCGCTCGGTGCGATCACCTCGTTGTTCCTCGTGCAAGCGTGGTTCCCGGGCAACTATCCGGCCTACTCCTACGACTCCGTGAGCTGGTCGCTCTCCTGCGAGGCCTTCTTCTACCTCCTGCTCCCGTTCGTCGTCGCCGCGGCGGCGACCGCCGCAACCGAACGGTCGTGGGCGCCGTCGGCACGGCCCTCGCCCTCGGCGTGGCTGCGACGTTGTTGATCAACCCGCTCGGGGCGACCGGCGAGAACATCGTCTACATCAACCCCCTCATCCGGCTTCCCGAGTTCCTCGTCGGCGTGGCGCTCGGCATCCTCGTCGTCCGCGGGTGGCGACCCCACGTGCCGCTCTGGCTCGCAGTGGCCGTGTTGGTCGCGGGGGCCGCCGTTCCTCATCACTGGTTCGGGCTCCACTATGTCGGCGACTACTGCGTGCTCCCGGGCTTCGCGCTGCTGATCGCAAGCTGCGTCGGCACCGATCTTCGCTCGGCGCGAGGGCTCCTCACTCACGCACCTGCATCTATCTCGGCGAGATCAGCTTCTGCTTCTACCTCGTCCACTATGTCGTGATGACGGCCCTCGTCGACGAGCTCGGGGCGCGAGGGCACCACTATCCCCTGATCGGCGGGCTCGGCCCCGCGGCATTGATCCTACTCGTCTCGGTGGTTGCCGCATCCGCACTCCACCACGGTGTCGAGCTTCCAGCCCAGCGACTGCTGCGGCCATCCCGCCCAGCGGCGGCGGGCGCTTCGGTGTCTGTCGGGACCCTCGCGCCCGAGCCCGGGCGCTAGCTAGCCTACGGCAGCGGCTGGACCTTGCTCAGGAGGGGAAGGCTGGCGAAGGCGCCTCCGGCCGCGTAGTACGAGGAGCCGATCGCGGCGGCGAATGCTTGTTGTGCGCCTGTGGAGGACTCGATCTCCCAGGACCGGAACGCTCCCTTTTCATTGCTGCGCCATTCGAACCACAGGAGCGCTTTGATCTGTGGGAAGTTCTGAGGATCTGCGTGCTAAGGGCGTCGGTGATCCAGGCAGCCTTGTTGCCGCCTTCCTCGGCCGAGGCGGTTTCGCCGATCATGATCGGCTTGCTGGGCGCGAGTTGCAGGAGAGCGTTGTAGCTGGGGCTGAAGACAGTTGAGAAGCTTTGCCAGTCGCCTGGATCGGGATGCCCCAGTTGTATCCGTTCAGGCCGGTCCAGTCCACATACGCGTCACCTGGATAGACCTGGCTGTACGGGGTGACGCCGCCTTCGGGGTCGACGTGTTCGGGCACCAGACCCACGTGACGTTGGTCGCGCCGACCGAGGTGAAGACGTCGTGGACGTGGCGCCACATGGCGACGAAGCCGGCGGCTGTGTTGCCGTTCTGACCCGGCGAGTACGAATACCAGGTGCCGTTCATCTCCTCGTCGAAGAGCAGGAACATCGGGTGCCCGAAACTCTTCATCGCCTGCGCCTGAGTCGTCAGCCAGCTGTCGTACTGCGCCGCTCGCGACTGCTGCATCCGTCACTCCTGTGTTGTTCCAGTCGACGGCCGGAATGTCACCGCGGGCCGCGACCACGTTCGCGATGTCGCCGTCGAACGCGCAGGTCCAGCACATCCCCCAATGCTCGACCGACTCCCGCTTCCCGGCATTCTGCTCGAAACGAGGCAGAGCGCATTGCGTGCCCGGGTCACACCAAGGGGGGTCGCTCCAGGTCCCGCCGTAGAGGTAGTTGTACGTGTCGGACGCATGGATGTACGCGCCCCAGTAGATCGACGAGGTCTGTGGGGGCGGGGTGCAGTCGGCGGTCTTGACGCTCGCCGTCTTCAGCGGCGACTTGTTCCCAGCCGCGTCGAACGCATCGACACCCAACGTGTACGTCGTCCCGCAGCTCAACCCCGTGAACGACACCTGGGACCGGCGTCGTCCGGTTGGCGAGCCCGGTGAGGAAGACGTCGTAACCGGTAACAGCGACGTTGTCGGTCGCGCCCTGCCACGACGCCGCAAAGCCAGTCTGCGTCACACCCGAGGTCGAGATCGTGGTCGGCGCCGTCGGCGCCGTCGTATCGCCACCGCCCGGACAGGCCGCCGTCGAAACGCTCGCCGTCTTCAGCGGCGACTTGTTCCCAGCCGCGTCAAACGCATCCACCCCGACGGTGTACGTCGTCCCGCAGGTGAACCCCGAAAAGGACGCGCTGTCAGCCGTCGTCGTCGGTTGAGGACACCGTTGACGAAGAGGTCGTAACCGGTGACCCCAACGTTGTTGCTCGCCCGATCCAACCCGCACCGAAGCCCGTCTGCTCACACCGCCGTAAGATAGTCGTAGGCGCCGTGGGCGCCGTCGTATCGCCGCTCGCACAAGCGGCCGTCGAAACGCTCGCCGTCTTCAGCGGCGACTTGTAACAGCGCGTCGAACGCATCGACACCCAACGTGTACGTCGTCCCGCAACTCAACCCCGTGAACGACACCTGGGGCCCCGGCGTCGTCGGTTGGCGAGCCGGTGAGGAAGACGTCGTAACCGGTAACAGCGACGTTGTCGGTCGCGCCCTGCCACGACGCCGCAAAGCCAGTCTGCGTCACACCCGAGGTCGAGATCGTGGTCGGCGCCGTCGGCGCCGTCGTATCGCCACCGCCGGACAGGCCGCCGTCGAAACGCTCGCCGTCTTCAGCGGCGACTTGTTCCAGCCGCGTCAAACGCATCGACCCGACGGTGTACGTCGTCCCGCAGGTCAACCCCGAAAAGGACGCGCTGTCAGCCGTCGTCGTCCGGTTGAGGACACCGTTGACGAAGAGGTCGTAACCGGTGACCCCAACGTTGTCGCTCGCCCCGATCCAACCCGCACCGAAGCCCGTCTGCGTCACACCGCCCGTCAAGATCGTCGTCGGCGCCGTCGGCGCCGTAGTATCGCCGCTCGCACAAGCGGCCGTCGAAACGCTCGCCGTCTTGAGCGGCGACTTGTCCCAGCCGCGTCGAACGCATCGACACCCAACGTGTACGTCGTCCCGCAACTCAACCCCGAAAACGACGCGCTGTCAGCCGTCGTCGTCAGGTTGAGGACACCGTTCACGAAGACGTCGTAACCGGTGACCCCAACGTTGTGGGTGCCGATCCAACCTGCGCTGAAGGCGGTCTGGGTCACACTCGCGACCAGGATCGTGGTCGGCGCCGTGGCGCCGTTGTATCCGAGGCAGAGGATGCAGGGCCGGCCAGAACGGCGAAGACCAGGACGACCGAGGCCCAGCAGAGCACGCGAACGAACGCGCTACGGCCCGTGTCGTTTCCTCATTTGATCGCGCTTCGCCACGGATCCTCCCTTCTATGCATGCCGCACATCGCGCGCGAACTCAGGTCCCCAGCCACTCGTCCTGGTCAACCGGCTCACACGCGAGGACACGCTCGGTCGCGTCGACGACGCAGCATACAGACGCGCGGACACAGAATGGACATCGAGCGAGAGTTCCTCGAAGCAGGCGGCGTCCAGCGCGTCCCGCTCGAGATGAAGCGCGTCAGTCGGCGGGGTGCGTCTCGAGGACTCCGATCCGGAGGACCTCGCCGCATCGCAGAGCAGCAGCGCCGGAGGCGCCCGCTGCTCGGGCGCGCCGATCGGGACTCGCTGCCGTCGTTCCACAGAACGAGCGGACCCAAGATCACGAACTCCACATGCGAAGTATCCACGAGTGTTGCGATGGCCGCCTTTACCGGGCCTTTGCCCGCCTGCATCCCGCCGCTTTGCCGCAGGAGTGTCTTCTGCCCGTGAGCTCGCAGAAGGCGAACGGGAGACGGAAAGGGGATCGCAATGAAGCCTGGTCGTGTCTACCTACTGACGATTGGGACCTCGCTTGGCTCTCCTAGATCGGAGCGCTCTCGAGAGCTTCGGGCGGTAGCAGTCGCCGGGTCTCTCGCCGGCGCGCCACGAATGCCGTCCAGGAGATCAGCACCGCCAGCGCGAACACGATCAGGTCGCCGCCCGGCAGCCGCGTGACGAGCTCCATCCCGGCCCCTACGAGGCCGGCCAAGGGGATCGTAAAGATCCAGGCCATGACGATGTTCCCGGCCACTCCCCAGCGCACCGCATGCAGCCCGCGCGTTGCACCCGCCCCCATCACCGACCCCGAGATCACCTGGGTGGTCGAGACGGGATACCCGAAGTGGGCCGTCGCCCAAAGGATCGACGCACAGGCCGTCTGCGCGGCAAAGCCCTGCGGGCGGGTCGATCTTCGCGATGCGTGTTCCGAGGGTGCGGATGATGCGCCATCCTCCTGCATATGTGCCCGCAGACATCGAGAGCGCTGCGCACACGATCACCCACGTGGGCGGCCGCGTGAAGTCAGCGCTGAGATGCCCTGAGGAGACGAGCGCCAAGGCGATGATGCCCATCGTCTTTTGCGCGTCATTCGTGCCGTGGGTGAGCGCGACGAAACCGCCGGAGACGAGCTGGCCGCGCCGGAAGACACGGTTGATCTTCGAGGGTGACCTTGCGCTTGATCACCCACACGATCAGCGTCATGAGCGCGAAAGCGACAGCGAGACCGGCGAAGGGCGAGATGAGCGAGGGCTTCAACACCTCTGCCAGAGGCCCGCCCACTGCACGACAGACCACCCGTCCGCCATGATCGCTGACCCGATCACGCCGCCGATGAGCGCGTGACTCGAGCTCGACGGCAAGCCGAGGTACCACGTGACGAGGTTCCAGGTGATCGCGCCCACGAGTCCGGCGAGGATGATCTTCAACGTGATCGCCTCAGGATCGACGATGCCCTTGGCGATAGTGGCAGCCACTTTGAAGGAGATGAACGCTCCGATGAAGTTGAAAACCGCGGCCATCGCGACCGCGTTCCGCGGCGAGATCGCGCGCGTCGAGACGCTCGTTGCGACCGAGTTCGCGGTGTCGTGGAAGCCGTTCGTGAAGTCGAAGAACAGCGCCACCACGATCACGGTGACGAGGGTCACTGTCATCCGGAGCTACGCGTTCTTGACGACGATGTTCGCAATCACGTTGGCGGCTGTCTCACAGGCGTCGAGGCCACGCTCGAGCGCCTCGTAGATGTCCTTCCAGCGGATCACCACCAGCGGGTCGATGCGGTCGTCACGGAACAGCGATGCGAGAGCCTCGCGGAGGAGGAGGTCACCCTGATCCTCGAGTGATTTCAGCTCGATCAGCGCTTCCTGCACGCCCTCCATCCCTTTCAAGTTCGCGCAGGCAATCGCAAGCTGCTCCACAGCCTTCACGATGATCCCGCACTGCTCGACGGCGCGTCGCGCAGGCATCTCGACGCCGTAGAGGCCGAGCAGATCGGAAGCCTCCTCGAGGTAGTCGACGACGTCGTCGATCTCCGTCGCGAGGAGGTAGATGTCCTCACGGTCGAACGGCGTCAGATACTGCGTGTTGAGCAGGACGATCAACTCACGCGTGATCGCATCGCCTGCGGTCTCCCCGGCCTTGACCTGCTCCTGCGTGACAACAGAGTTTGGATGCTCGCGGAAGCGGCGCTCGACGAGCCGCGCAACCTCGAGTGCATTCTCGCCGTCCCTCGTGAAGAGCGTGAAGAACTCCGTCGTCTTGGGAGTGAGCGAGATCTTCATCGATCGCACGTTAACCAAATGGAGATGCGGGTGAGCTTCGAGCACGCGGGCGCGAGCGAGGATGAGTCACGGTGGCGCAAGTTCGTCGCGCTATGGGCGCTTATTGGTCAGCGGCGGAATGGAGGCGGCGGGAATCGAACCCGCGTCCGCGGACGCACCGACCGAGCGTCTACAAGCTTAGGTCACGATTGAAGCTTCGCCCGGACGGCTGGTTCGCGACCGACCCACCTGCCGGGCTAGCCATCCTTTGGTCTCGCGCCGCCGGCGATTGGCTTTCCCTTGGCGCCAGCCCGTCAGTTGATGCCGTATCCCGAGCCACGGGCCGAGCTCGGGGCGACACGCTGCGCTAGGTGTTTAGGCTAGGCAGCGAGTGCGAGGTTATTTTCCGCACTTGCGTTTGTTTTCCGGTTGTTTAACGAGGCCGACCGGAGACCTCGGCTTGCAGCTCTGCCGGAGAACCGACCACGTCGAAACCATGGCGCCCCCGTATGTGTTGTGCCGACATGGTATCTGATGTTTCACGTGCTGAAAACAGATGGCTCTGGCGGCTTCAGCGCCGCGACTTCATCGCGCGCTCGATCTGACGTTTCGCATCGCGGTCGGCCACCGTGCGGCGCTTGTCGTGGACGTCCTTGCCGCGGGCGAGCGCGAGCTCGACCTTCACGCGGCCGTCCTTGAAGTACAGCCTGGTCGGGACGAGCGTCAGGCCCTTCTCGCGCACCTGGCCGTAGAGCCTGTCGATCTCGCGGCGGTGGAGAAGCAGCTTGCGCGGGCGGGTCGGGTCGTGATTCGCACGGTTTCCCTGGTCGTAGATCGCGATCTCCGCGCCGTGGAGCCACGCCTCGCCGTCACGGACGTCGGCAAAGGCCTGGCCGAGCGTCGCTCTCCCCGCGCGCAGGGACTTCACCTCGGTGCCCGTCAGCACGAGCCCGGCCTCGACACGATCCAGGAGCTGGTAGTCGTGCCGCGCCTTGCGATTGTCCGCGATCAGCTTCTCGCCCATCGCGGTCGATTGTGCCTACCCGGTGCGGGTGCGCCACAGCCGTTCGGCGAGCACCGGCAGCATCGCGAGCGCGATCCGGGGCTCGTCCTGCAGCAGCTGCTGGAAGTCGCCCGCGAAGATCGCGAGGCAGTGGACGTCCGTTTTCGCGCGCACGCGCGCAGACCGGGTGGCCTCGGGGACGAGAAGCGCGAGCTCGCCGACGAACTCGCCGGGGCCGACCTCGATCATCGTCTCGCCGCGCGCCTCGACGACTGCGGTGCCCGATGAGGATCACGAAGATGCCGGACCCGGGGTCGCCGGCGTGCACGAGCGTCTGACCCGGCAGGGATGTCCAGCTCGACCGACAACGCCGCGACCCGGCGCAGAGACCGTCGTCGTCGAGCCCGGCGAACAGGGGGATGTCGCGAAGGAAGGCGATCTCGGTCACGCCGGGTTTCATATCACGCAAGCAGGAGGTTGACCTTCCCCTCCTGCTTCGCGATCGAGTCGACGCGCACCTTGATCCGGTCCCCGAGCCGGTAGCGGCGGCCGCTGCGGCGGCCGACGAGAGCGGTGCCGGTCGCGTTCAGCTCGTAGAACTCGCCGTGGAGCCGCCGCGCCGGGAGCAGCCCCTCGAACACCTCGCCGAAGCGGACGAACAGCCCCGAGCCGATCGCGCCGGTGATCTCGCCGTCCCACGGCTCCTCCCAGCCACGCTCGAGCAACGCGTCCTCGAGGAGCCAGCGCGAGGCAGATGTCGTCGGCGAGGTACTCGACCTGCGCCGCCGCGCGCTCGCTCCCTGAGACCTGCTCCGCGAGCGCGGAGAGGTCATCGGGAACCGGGTCGTCGGCGAGCCCGAGCTCACGCAGGAGCGCCCGGTGGACGACGAGGTCGGGGTAGCGTCGGATCGGCGAGGTGAAATGGCAGTACGCCTTGCTCGCGAGCCCCGAGTGGCCCGAGGTTCGCGGGGTCGTAGCGAGCCTGCTTGAGCGCGCGGAGCACGAGCGGAGGGAACGCCTCCCTCCCCCGCCCGGACTGCTCGACGTACTCGGTGACACGCCGCGAGATCGCGCCCGCGAGCTCGGCGGCCTGCTGCGGGCGTCATCCGGTCCGGGACGGGCGGCGTCGGCACCTCGAGGTCGGCGAGCTGGGCGAGAAGCCGCGAGAGCGCCTGCGGGTCGGGGCGCTCGTGCACGCGGTAGAGGGCCTCGCGCCGGCGGCCTGCGAGGAACGCCGCCACATGCTCGTTGGCCCGGATCATCAGCTCCTCGACGAGCATGTGGGCATGCGGCTCGGACTCCCGCCAGGCCGACTCGACCCGGCCGTTCGCGAACGAGAACGCGATATCCGGCGAGTTGATCTCGAGCGCCCCGCGCGCGAACCGTGCTGCCCGCCACGCGGTCGCGACCTCGGCCGCGAGGTCGAGCTGCTCGAGGATCTCCGGGGCCGCTTCGCGGCGCTCGGCCTGGCCGTAGGTCAGGCGTGCGTCCGAGTTGATGACGGAGCGGTAGAAGACGGGCTCCGCCGTCCGGAGGCATCTCGACCGTCACGCAGAGGCGGTCCTGGTTCGGGCGCAGCGAGCAGGCATCGTCGGCGAGCTCGTGCGGGAGCATCGGCGCGACGAGGCCCGGGACGTACGTCGAGAACGCCCGCTCCGAAGCGCCGTGGTCGAGCGGGGTACCGGGACGGACGAACCACGACACGTCGGCGATGTGGACCCACGGCACGGATTCCCTCCGGGCTCCCGGGCGAACGAGAGCGCGTCGTCGAAGTCCTTGGCCGTCTCGGGGTCGATCGTGACGGTCGGAAGCCCGCGCAGGTCGGTTCGGCCCTCGAGCGTCTCGGGCGGCAGCTCGTACGGCTCGAGCGGCGCCCGGTGGCCCTGCTCGACGAGGAGCGCCTCGAGCACGTTCTCGATGCGGCGCGCGCTGCCGAGGCCGCGCTCGACCTGCGCGCGGCCGCGGCCCTTCGAGACGAGCGCGAGGTCGCCCGGCTGGACGCGCGAGGCCCTTCGTGTCGAGCACGATCGGGACGCCCGGCGTGAAGTAGGGCTCGCCCGTGACGAGCTTGCCGCGACGCGCGACCTCGACGACGACGCGATTCTCATCCCCGGCGTTCAAGGCGGTGTCGGACACCGTCGAAGGACGCTGCCGCGCTCGAGCGCGCGCGCGGTGTCAGACACCTGCACCTACACGCGCAGGAAGCGGCGGACGGTGAGGCCGGAGCCGAGCACGCCGAGGACGAGGCCGATCCCGAGCAGGATCAGAGCCGTGTAGGTGAACTCGAGCGCGTGGACGTCGGAGGCCGTCGAGAGTGCGTTGTGGAGGATCGCGGGCAGCGCGACCTCCTTGCCGATCACGAGCAGGATCACGGCGAGGAACGCCCCTCCCAGCCCGCACAGGAGCCCCTCGATCATGAACGGGCCGCGGACGAACCAGTTGGTCGCCCCGACGAGCTTCATCACCTCGATCTCGCGCCTGCGCGAGAAGATCGAGAGCCGGATCGTGTTCGCGATCAGCAGCGAGGCGGAGGTCAGCAGGATGATCACCGCGATCAGGAAGATCGCCTCGACCCAGTGCGCGAAGCGGAGGATCCGGTTCGAGTCGTGGGTGTCGTGGACGACCTCCTTCACGCCGGCCGGGAGCGGGTGGAGGCTGTTGTAGAGCGCGCTCAGGTCCTCGCCCTTGTCGGGCTTGACGATGATCACGTCAGGGAACGGGTTCCACGGCATCACGCTCACGAGCGCCGGCTCGCTCTTGCGCATCTGCCTGAGCGCCGTCGTCTTGGAGACGAACGTCCAGCCGTCCTTCTTGCGGCTGACGAGCGGGTTGCGCTGCAGGGCCGCGACGACCGCGTTCTCCTGCGCCTTCGTCGCCGGGCCGCCCTTGTCGGCGTTCGTCTTGAAGTCGATCTTCACGACGAGCTCGCGCTTCACGTGGTTCGACCACGAGACCGTCCACGTCCCGAGCGCGATCAGCAGCCCGAGCAGGAACATGCCGATCAGGACCGTCATCATCGCGGCGAAGGTCGTCGAGAGGTTGGCGCCCAGGCTGCGCCACGCCTCCGAGAAGAGCAGACGCAACCTCATTCGCCCGTGTACCCGCCGCGGCGCTCGTCGCGGGCGAGGCGCCCGTCCTCGAGCTGGATGACGCGCTTGCGCATCTTGTCGACCATCTCGCGGTCGTGCGTCACCATCAGGATCGTCGTGCCGGACATGTTGATCCGGTACAGGAGCTGCATGATCCCGACCGAGGTGTCGGGGTCGAGGTTGCCGGTCGGCTCGTCGCAGACGAGGAGCGGCGGGTGGTTGACGAACGCGCGCGCGATCGAGACGCGCTGCTGCTCGCCGCCCGAGAGCTCGTCGGGGAGCGCGTTCATCCGGTGGGAGAGCCCGACCATCGAGAGCACCTCGGGCACCTTCTTGCGGATCGAGCTGCGGTTCTCGCCCTGCACCTTCAGCGCGTAGGCCACGTTCTCGGCCGCGGTGCGGTTCGGGAGCAGCTTGAAGTCCTGGAAGACGCAGCCGATGTTGCGGCGCAGCATCGGCACCTTCGACCGCTTGAGGCGCGTGAGGTCGCGCCCGCCGACGACGATGTTGCCCTTCGTCGCCTCGAGCTCCTTCAGGAGCAGGCGGACGAGCGTCGACTTCCCCGAGCC
This sequence comes from uncultured Actinomycetota bacterium, assembly GCA_963723405.1. Taxonomy (GTDB): domain Bacteria; phylum Actinomycetota; class Thermoleophilia; order Gaiellales; family Gaiellaceae; genus PALSA-600. The sequence goes on from CAVRQF010000004.1 coordinate 105,729, forward strand.
GGACGCTCCGACGACGAACACGAACTCGCCCTTGTCGATGTGGAAGGTGACGTCGCGAAGCGCGGCGACGTCGGGCTCGTAGATCTTCGTGACGTTGTCGAAGACGATCATCGAGCCGGCGCTCGCGCCGGCACGGGTCGCCTCTGCGGGCGGTTCCGCTAGGGCCGTCGCAGCGTCGGAGGTGATGTCGTCTCGATCCTGCACGTCGGTATCAGTCGGCGCTTCACTCATGCGCCGCGCCGGGTAGGAAGAGCTGGAACAGCATAACGCACCAGGCTACGACACACGTCCGGCAGCGTTCGCGAGCAGGTAGGAGTGGATGAAGGGGTCGAGGTTCCCGTCGAGGACGCCCTGGGCGTTCCCCGTCTCGTAGCCCGTCCGGGCGTCCTTGACCTGCTGGTACGGATGGAGGACATAGCTGCGGATCCACTCGCCGCCGAAACCGGTGTCGGCGACCCCGCCTCTCTCCTTCGCCATCATCGCCTCGCGCTCCTCCTCGGCCCGCTCGACGAGCCGCGACTTGAGGACGCGCATCGCCGTCTGCTTGTTCGCCGACTGCGAACGCTCGTTCTGGCACTGCACGACGATGCCCGTCGGAAGATGCGTGATCCGGACCGCGCTGTCGGTCTTGTTCACGTGCTGGCCGCCGGCGCCCTGCGCCCGGTAGGTGTCGATCTTGAGGTCGCCCTCGTCGATCTCGACGTCGGTGTCGTCGGGAAGGAGCGGCGCGACGATGACGGTCGCGAACGACGTCTGGCGGCGGTGCGCGGCGTCGAACGGCGACAGGCGCACGAGCCGGTGCTTGCCGCGCTCGGCCTTGAGGATGCCGTAGGCGTTCTCGCCCTCGATCGTGAAGGTCGAGCTCTTGAGACCCGCCTCCTCGCCCGGGCTCGCCTCGAGCAGCTCGAGCCTGAAGCTCCGGTCGGCGGCCCAGCGCTCGTACATCCGCAGCATCATCTCCGTCCAGTCCTGGGCGTCGGTGCCGCCGGTGCCCGACTGGAGGGTGACGACGCGCCGAGTCGGCGTCGTACTCGCCGTTGAAGAGCGCCGCCTCCTCGAGCCGTTCGAGCTCGCGGCGGAGCGGCCCGAGCGTCGCGGCGATCTCGTCGTCCATCGACGGGTCGAGCTCGTAGAGCTCCCGCGCGTCCTCGTACTCGCGCGTGAGGCGCTCGTACAGTCTCGAGCTTCTCGGAGGCGCGCGCGTGCTCGGTGCTGATCCTCTGCGCCCGGGCCTGGTCGTCCCAGAATCCCGGCTCGCTCATCGCCGACTCGAGCTCGGCGCGGCGGTCGTTCAGGCGAGCGGGGTCAAAGGTAATCACGGACCCAGGCAAGCTGGGCCCCGATCTCCTCGAGCTGGTCGGACAGCGATACGAGCTGGTCGGCCACGGCGAGTCGATGCTACCGGTGGCCTACTGCCCGTGGCAGCGCTTGTACTTCTTGCCGGAGCCGCACCAGCAGGGGTCGTTGCGGCCGATGCTGTCCTGCTCGGACTTGACGACGGGCTGCGGCGCGACGTAGTCGCCGCCGGAGGTCGTCGTCAGGTGGTTCGCGCCCCGGCGCCGGCCGCGACCATCGCGCCGGCGCCGGCGGTCGTCTCGTGCTGGTAGTTCAGGCGTCCGGCACCGCCGCTGCCGTTCCGCGTGCGGCGGGAGCGCGGCATGGCCGTTCGCCGTTCCCCGGCTCCTCGTTCGCCTCGATCTGGGCGTGGAAGAGCAGCGCGACGACCTCCTCGCGGATCGTGCGGTTCAGCTCGATGAAGAGCACGTGGCCCTCGTTGCGGTACTCGACGAGCGGGTCCTTCTGGGCCATGCCGCGCAGATGGATGCCCTCGCGGAGGTAGTCCATGTTCTCGAGGTGCTCGCGCCAGCGGACGTCGACGACCTGGAGCAGCATGAACCGCTCGAGGTCGCGCATCAGGCCCTCGTGCATCCCCTCGATCTCGCGCTCGCGCTCGGCGTAGGCGTCGGCGGCGTCGTCGAGGAACTCCTCGACGATCGCCTCGGGGTCGAGGCCCTTGAGCTCCTCGGCGGTGACGCCGGTGCCGTAGAGCGTCTCCATCGCGTTCACGAGCTCGCCGGGATCCCAGTCCTCGCCGGGCTCGACGGAGGGTGTACTCGTAGACGACGTCCCGTGATCACCTCGGGCAGCCACTCCTCCTTGATCTCGGCGGAGAGGTCCTGGCCCTCGAGCACGGCGCGGCGCTGCTCGTAGATCACCTTGCGCTGCACGTTCATCACGTCGTCGTACTTGAGGACGTTCTTGCGCTGGACGAAGTTCTGCTCCTCGACCTTCTTCTGCGCGTTCTCGATCTGGTTCGTCAGGATCTTCTGATCCATGGGCTGGTCGTCGGGCAGCTTGAAGCGCTCCATGATGTTGTAGAGCCGGTCGCCGGCGAACAGCCGGACGAGGTCGTCCTGGCCGGAGAGGTAGAAGCGCGTCTCGCCGGGGTCGCCCTGGCGGCCTGAGCGGCCGCGGAGCTGGTTGTCGATCCGGCGCGCCTCGTGGCGCTCGGTGCCGAGCACGTAGAGGCCGCCGAGCTCGCGCACGCGTGTCGTCGATCTTGATGTCGACGCCGCGGCCGGCCATGTTCGTCGCGATCGTGACCGCGCCTACCTGCCCGGCGTCCTTGATGATCTCGGCCTCGCGCGCGTGCTCCTTCGCGTTCAGGACGTTGTGCTTGATCGCCCTGGCGCTTCAGGAGCTCGCTCAGGAGCTCGGAGGTCTCGACGGCGATCGTGCCGACGAGGACCGGCTGGCCGGCGGCGTGGCGCTCCTTGATGTCGTCGACGACGGCGTTGAACTTCGCCTCGACCGTCTTGAAGATCAGGTCGTTCTCGTCCTTGCGGGTCGACGTCGACGTTGGTCGGGATCGGCACGACCTCGAGCCCGTAGATCTCGACGAACTCCTTCTCCTCGGTCTTCGCGGTGCCGGTCATGCCGGCGAGCTTGTCGTAGAGGCGGAAGTAGTTCTGGAGCGTGATCGTGGCGAGCGTCTGGTTCTCGTCCTGGACCTGGACGCCCTCCTTCGCCTCGACCGCCTGGTGGAGGCCCTCCGACCAGCGGCGCCCCTCCATGATCCGGCCGGTGAACTCGTCGACGATCTTCACCTCGCCGTCCTCGACGACGTAGTCGATGTCGCGCTTGAAGAGCGCCTCGGCCTTCAGCGCCTGCTGCAGGTGGTTGACGAGCTGGACGTTCTCCGGCGCGTAGAGGTTCTCGACCTTGAGCGCGCGCTCGACCTTCTCGATCCCCGACTCGGTCGCCGAGACGGTCTTGTGCTTCTCGTCGTAGAGGTAGTCGTACTCGTGCTGGAGCTCGGCGTCCTCGACCTTCGATGCCCTTCGACTGGATGCCGCGGAGGCCCCGGGCCACGCGCGCCATGTCCTGGTAGACCTTGGCCGCGCCGGTCGGCTCGCCGGAGATGATCAGCGGCGTGCGCGCCTCGTCGATCAGGATCGAGTCGACCTCGTCCACGATCGCGTACGCGTGGCCGCGCTGGACGACGCCGTCGAGCGAGACCGACATGTTGTCGCGGAGGTAGTCGAAGCCGAACTCGGAGTTCGTGCCGTACGTGATGTCGGCCTCGTACGCGGCCTTGCGCTTCTCGAAGTCCATGTTCAGCTCGGCCTGGACGTGAGCGACCGTGACCCCGAGCCGCTCGTAGACGCCCCTGTTCCACTCGGCGTCGCGCTGGGCGAGATAGTCGTTGACGGTGACGAGGTGGACGCCCTGGCCGAGGATGCGGCCGTCGTGGGTCTCGACGGTCGGAAGCGCGTTCAGGTAGAGCGCGAGGCTCGCGACGAAGGTCTTGCCTTCGCCGGTCTTCATCTCGGCGACGTCGCCCTCGTGCAGCACGATCCCGCCCATCATCTGGACGTCGAACATGCGCTGGTCGGACTCGCGGAGCGCGCGCCTCGCGGACAGCGGCGAACGCCTCGAACAGGAGGTCGTCGAGCGTCCTCGCCGTTCGCGAGCCGCTGCCGGAACTCGGCCGTCTTCGCGCGCAGCTCGGCGTCGGAGAGCGCCCGGAACTCGGGCTCGAGCGTGGCGATGTACGCCGCCTGCTCGGCCAGCCGCTTCATGCGCCGGCCCTCGCCGAAGCGCAGGAACTTCTCGAAGCCGGTGCCCATGGCCATGACCACAGGGTATCGGTTGGCCCCGGCCAGACGGGGTACCCGCAGACGCTAGAGCGGGGCGGTCTCGACCTCCCACGCGTCCCCGGCGATCCGGTGTGCCCGCACGACGTGGCCCGGTCGCTCGAGTGGGGCGATGGAGCCGAAAACCTGCTCGCCGTCGACGCGCAACGTCCTCTCGTCGCCGTGGAGCGAGAGCTCGATGTGGTCGCCGCCGACTCCAGGAAGCTCGACGACGTCGATCCTGCTGGCTCCAACCGCCCACAGGGTCTCGCTGCGGCGCACCGCCTCGGCACGGTACGGCGGCTCGAGCTCGAGAGCCGCCGCGAGCTCCGCGAGGTCTCCCCCGCCCTCGTCGGCGATGAGCTCGCCGCCGGGAAGGACCACGAACCCGAGCTTCTCGCCCGGGAAGATCGGGTGCGTCGACGGTCGTGACGGCGTCCCACTCCCGCGCCCGGTGCAGCCCGTGGATCCCGGAGGCATCCCACGGCGGGCGCGGGGCGTCCTCCTCGCGTCCGTCGAGGTCGACCCCGCCTTCGCGGGCGAGCCTCACGTGGTGGGGCTCGCGCCGGCGGAAAAAGCTCAAGCCCCGTGGTGCTCGGTGCGACGGCGGCGCTCGAGCCGCCGCTTCTCGCGGTAGCCGACGACCTGGCGCTCCAGGTTGTCGACGAGCTTGTCGATCGAGGCCCGCATGTCCGACGTCGACTCCGTCGCCCGCAGCGTCCGGCCCTTCGCGAACACGATCGCCTCGGCCGTGTACTGCGAGTGCTTGGCTCTCGCCGACCAGCTCGAGCTCGACCTGGGTCTCGTCGGCGAGCTGCTTCTCGAGACGTCCGAGCTTGCCCTCCGCGTAGGTGCGCACGTCGGGGACGAGCTCGTAGTTCCGGGCCTTCACCTGAAGTTGCATCTGCGACCTCCAGCGCTCGGGGACTCCGTCTGCCGAGGTTACCGAACCGTCACAGGCGTGGAGCGCCTGCAGGTATCCCGTCAGGAGATGCGCCAGCCACCGCGCGAGACGAAGAGTGAGTGCCCCGCGCGGTTCGTGCAGGTGACACCCGTCGTCGCCGACCGGCACGTGAACGCCCCCTGCCGCCAGGTCTTGCCGTAGGCGAGCGTGACGTAGCGCGGGTGCTCGGTCTGGGGGTCGTAGGCCGGACCGCCGGAGCACGCGACGACGCCCTTACCGTCGGCGGAGAGCGAGAACCCGGCCCAGTCGACGTAGTACGGCGCCGACGCGCAGTGTCGCGTGAGCGTCGGCACGTAATCGGCCTCCGCGATCTGGCAGAGCAGGAACTGCGGCTTGTCGCCGGCAGCGAGGCAGGTGATGTTCCCCAGACGGCGAGCGGATCCCCGGCAGCGTCTTCGCCGCCGCAGTCGCCGCGAGCGCGCATGCGAACATGACGGCGAGAGCGCACGCCGCTACGCCGAGACGAAGCCGCCGGGCCACGCACCGGAGAGTAGTGAAGCTCAGCGAACCGCGCGTGCAAAGGTGACCCCGTCGACCCGTGAGGCTCCGGCTGCGCGAAGCGCCGAGGCGGCTGCGGCGATGGTCGCGCCCGTCGTGTACACGTCGTCGACGAGGATCACTCGGCCGTGCACCTGGCCGCGCCCGACGAACGCGCCCCGCATGTTCCGCCGGCGCTCGTCCCGGGCGAGGCCCGTCTGGCGCGCGACTGCGCGTCGCCGGTCGAGGAGCGGCTCTACCGGAAGCTCCCAGAGCCGTCCGAGCTCGCGAGCGAGCGCCTCGGCCGGCTGGTGCCCACGCCGCAGCGAGCGGTCGCCGTCGGGCGGGATATACGCGATGACGTCTGCCGCCGGCATGGGCACTCGCCCCGCGACGAGCTCGGCGGCCAGGGACGCAAGCGGGCGGGCTCCGCGCTCCTTCCAGCCGCGGACGAACGCGCGGGCCGGATCGGCATAGACGACACCCGCTCGAGCCGAGGCGAAGGCGAGCCTCCGGCCGGCGCACTCGCGGCACCGCTCGACCGGCCAGGCCGTATGTGCCCCGCACCGGGCACAAAGCGGGGCGTGAATCGGCACCAGTCGCGCGCGGCAGCCGGCGCAGAAGAGCGGCCCAGGCTCGCCACAGGAGACGCAACGCGAGGGTACGAGGAGCTCGAAGAGCCACGCCGCCCACGATACGGAGAGAAGCGTGACGTGTCCTGAACGATTGTGTGACGCGTCTCCTAGGGGGAGTACGCGTCGCGCTCGGGCAGCCCGGCGGCGCGCCGGTACCGGTTGTCAGCCTCGAGGAGCTGCTCCGGGGTGCCGATGTCGAGCCACGGCTCGGAGAACCGGAACCCGAAGACGCGGCCCTGATTCGCGAGCCAGACCAGGAAGCGCCCCGGCGGATCGGGCGGGTTCCCGTCGTCGAGATAGCGGTCGAGCAGCTCGATGTCCTCGCGGGAGAAGAGGTACGTCGCGGTGGAGACGAGGTTGCTGCGTGGGTGCTCGGGCTTCTCCTCCATGCCGATCACGAGGTCGTCGGCGTCCAACTCGACGACGCCGTAGAGGTGCGCGAGCCCGGGGTCTTCGAGCTTGTGGACGGCGAGCGCGCTCGCTCCCTTGCTCCTCCAGAACGCGATGTAGTCGGCGAGCGAGAACTCGAACAGGTTGTCGGCGGCGATCACCAGCAGGCCGTCGTCTCCGAGCCCACCCTCGCGCACTGCGAGCCGGATGTCGCCGAGGGCGCCGAGCCGGGTCTCGTTGCTCTTGGTGCCGTCGTCGTGGACGGCGATCCCGTGCGGTTTCGCCCAACGCTCGAACGCCGGCGCGTACACGGCGTTCGTGACCACGTCGACCGCGTCGATCTCGCCGGACTCCTCGATGCGGTCGAGGATCCAGTCCGCCATCGGCCGCCCCGCCACGGGGAGGAGCGGCTTGGCGACCTCGTCGGTCAGCGGCCGCAGCCGCGTCGCGTATCCGGCCGCGAGGAGGAGCGCCTTCACGCCGCCACGACCGCGTCCGCGAGCGAGTCGGCGTAGGGCGGCCGGTGGACGCCGTGCTCGGTGACGACCGCGGCGATCAGCTCCGCCGGCGTGACGTCGAAGGCGGGGTTCCGGGCGGGGAAGAGCGTCGTGACCTCCGCCGGGTCTCGCTCCTCGATCGGGATGCCCGTCACCGGATGCGGTCTCGTGGTCGACCGTCGAGCTCGGCGCGACGATGTAGACGGGGATGCCGTGATGCGCGGCGAGCACGGCCACGCCGTAGGTGCCGATCTTGTTGGCGGTGTCGCCGTTCGCGGCGATCCGGTCCGCCCCGGTGACGACGGCATCGACCTCGCCGGCGGCCATGCGGGATGCCGCCGCCGAGTCGGTGATCACGGCGAACGGGATCCCCGCCTGCTCGAGCTCCCATGCGGTCAGACGCGCCCCCTGGAGCAGCGGCCTCGTCTCGTCCACCCAGACGTAGGCCAGAAGCTCGCGCTCCCACGCGGCGAGCAGGGCTCCGACGGCACTCCCGTAGCCGCCCGTCGCGAGGCCGCCTGCGTTGCAGTGCGTCAAGTGCACGGGTGCCGGGCGCGAACAACCCGGCGGTGTGCGCCGCCATGGCCCGGCATCGCTCGACCTCGTCGCGATGAATTGCGCGGGCACGGTCGGCCGATGGGTCGCCGCGCATCTCGCCCAGGGCCCAGGCGAGGTTGACGGCGGTCGGGCGCGAGGCCCGGAGCACGGCCTCTGCGGCGGCGAGGTCCTCGCCCTGCTCGGCCGCCAGCGCGATGCCGTACGCCGCGGCGATCCCGATCGCCGGAGCGCCGCGCACCACCATGCCCCTGATCGCCTCGGCGACCTCGGCGGCCGTCCGGCATTCGACGTCGACCTCCTCGACGGGAAGCTTCCGCTGATCGAGGAAGACGACGCGGCCGGGCTCGAGACGGAGGATCCGCTCTGGATCAAGCAACGTCGATGACGGCGCGGGTCGGGTACGGCTGGTGGAGAGTCGACTTCGGCACCGTGAGCAACCGGTAGACGCCGTAGAGAGCCTGGCAGATCGCCGTGCCCGGAGGCGGCTCTCCGTGCACGAGAAGGACGTGCAGCGCCCCACGCTTCTCCGAGACACCGCCCACGCTGACGAGGCTGTCGCTGCAGCCCCAGTCGGCGAGCACGGCGACGACCGCCGTCGTCGCCCAGCTCACGTGCGAGAGCTTGGAGGCGTCGCGACCGAGGTGAGCCGAGAAGGCGCCGACATCCGACGCCGGAAAGGGCCACGAAGGCACTCGGCTTCGGCACCGGCGCGCCTGCCGTCGTCCCGTCTGCGATCTGACGCCACGTGCTCGCAGCGCCGGCGGGCGCTGCGAGCACGAGCGTCGCGAGAACCACGGCTGCCCGGATCAGGTCCCCTCGTCCCATGACGCGAGATACCTCGCCTGTTCCTCGGTGAGCTGGTCGATCGAGATGCCCATCGTCTCGAGCTTGAGCCGGGCGATCTCCTCGTCGATGTCGCGCGGGACGGGATACACCCGGCGCTCCAGCGTCGCGGCGTGCTGGACCGCGTACTCGGTCGAGAGCGCCTGGTTCGCGAACGACATGTCCATCACGATTGCGGGATGGCCCTCGGCTGCGGAGATGTTGACGAGGCGACCCTCGGCGAGGAGGTAGATCCTGCGGCCGTCGGGAAGCACGAACTCCTCGACGAACTGCCGCGCCTCGCGGGTCTCGACGGCGAGCGACCGTAGCGCCGGGATGTCGATCTCGACGTTGAAGTGGCCGGTGTTGCAGAGGATGGCGCCGTCCTTCATCACCTCGAGGTGCTCCGCGGCGATCACGTGCTTGTCGCCGGTCGCGGTGCAGAAGATGTCTCCGATCGCGGCGGCGTCGGTGATCGGCATCACCTCGTAGCCGTCCATGAGCGCCTCGAGCGCGCGCATCGGGTCGACCTCGGTGACGATCACATGGGCTCCCATGCCGCGGGCGCGGAGCGCGACGCCCCGACCGACCCAGCCGTAGCCGCAGACGACGAACCGCTTTCCGGCGATCAGGACGTTGGTGGCCCGGATGATCCCGTCGATCGTCGACTGGCCGGTGCCGTAACGGTTGTCGAAGAAGTGCTTCGTGCGCGCGTCGTTGACGGCGATGACCGGGAACGCGAGCGCGCCGTCGGCCTCCATCGCCTTCAGCCGGATGACGCCCGTCGTGGTCTCCTCCATGCCCGCGATGATGTCGCCGAGCTGCTCGCGGCGTGCGGTGTGGAGGACGCTGATCACGTCGGCGCCGTCGTCCATCGTCAGCTGCGGCTTGTGGTCGACCGCCGCCTCGATGTGCGAGTAGTAGGTGTCGTTGTCCTCGCCCTTGATCGCGAAGACGGAGATACCGAACTCCTCGACGAGCGCCGCCGCGGCGTCATCCTGAGTCGAGAGCGGGTTCGAGGCGCAGAGCACGACGTCGGCGCCGCCCGCCTTGAGCGTGCGCATCAGGTTCGCGGTCTCCGTCGTCACGTGCAGGCACGCGGAGATGCGATAGCCCGCGAGCGGCTGCTCGGCCTCGAAGCGCTCACGGATCGCAGTCAGGACCGGCATCTGCCGGTCCGCCCACATGATGCGGCGCAGGCCCTCGGGGGCGAGGCTCAGATCCTTCACGTCGTAGCGTCTCGTCGTCGCCATGCGTTCTCCCTCCAGTTGTGGTCAAGTCTAGTTCCGGGTCAGGCAGCGAGGAGCCGCTCGTGCTTGCGCTGCTCCCAGTCGATCCAGGCGCCCACGTCGTCGCCGGCGGCGAGCCAGCCGTCGACCGCCTGGCGGAGCGCGGGCTCGGCGCGCAGCCGCGCGGCGAACACGAGCTCGTCGAGGCCGAGCCCGTGCGCCCGGCGAAGCTCGCGGAGCGCAAGCAGCCGGTTGAGCTCGGCGAGCCCGTACACGCGGTAGCCGGCCGGCGTTCGCCGGGGCACGACGAGCCGGTGCTCCTCGAGATAGCGCAGCATCCTCGGCGACCACCCGCTGCGGGCGGCCGCGGCTCCAACGGTCAGCTCCTCCACGTCGACAACATTATCACAACCCTGTGAAGGTTATCGAGAGCCGCTTCACCAGCGGATTAACCGAGTCTTAGCCCTGCGGTAACGGGGGAGGAGCGCTTCCTACGCCAGCCTGCGAACGCGTGCAGGCCTCGACACCGAAGCTTCGTTGACCCCCCGGCGGAGAGTCATCACGGCCGTCCTGGCCGGAGGGGCGGTTGTCGTCGCGTCGGCGTGTGTCGCCGCGTGGATGCCCGCCGCGAGGAGCAAGGCAGCCTCGGCATCCCCCCGCCTGAACGTGGTCTTCATCGTGAGCGACGACGAGCGCGTCGACGGAAACGCCGTGATGGCGGATGTGCGACGGCTGCTCGCACGCCACGGGGTCACCTTCGACAACATGCGGGTGACGACATCGGAGTGCGGCCCCTCCCGAGCGAGCATCCTGACCGGGGAGTACTCGCACCACACCGGTGTGCTCGACAACTTCGGGCCCCACAGCTACCCGGCCTTCGACGAGCGCGCCGACCTCGCCGTCTGGCTTCACCGCGCCGGCTACCGCACGGCGCTCGTCGGGAAGTACCTGAACGACTACACCCTCGACGGCCACCACGCCGTCCCGCCGGGCTGGGACGACTGGCAGGTGATGGACAGCGTCCCCGAGGAGCGTTACTACGACTACTCGCTGAACGAGAACGGCCGGCTGGTGCACTTCGGCGAACACGCCCGCGACTACTCGACGACGGTGCTCACGAACAAGGCGCTCGACTTCCTTCGCGGCGCCCGGCAGCCGTTCTTCCTCTACTTCGCGCCCGTGGCGCCCCATCTCCCGGCGATTCCCGCGCCGGCCGACGTCGGCCGGTTCGACGACCTCGCGCCCTTCCACTCGCCGTCGCTGAACCAGTCGAACATCGACGACGAGCCGTGGAGCGCGTGGCACAGGCGTGCGCTCACGCCTTCGGGCCTGTCCTACATCGACGAGGTGCGGAAGCGGCAGCTCGAGTCGCTACAGGCGGTCGACCGCGCCGTCGCGCGCATCGTCTCGACACTCGCCAGGCGCAACCTGCTCGACCGCACGGTCATCTTCTACACGAGCGACAACGGCTTCCTCTGGGGCGAGCACCGTCTCGGCGGCAAGCTCTGGCCCTACGAGGAATCGACCCGGGTGCCGCTGATCGTCCGCACTCCCTGGGCGCACGGCGCCACCGTGAACCACGATCCCGTCCTGAACATCGACTTCGCCTCGACGATCAGCGAGCTCGCCGGCGTCGTCCCCGGGGCGCGCCAGGACGGAGACAGCCTCGTCCCGCTCCTCCACGGAGAGACGATCCCGTGGCGGCGCGACTATCTCGTCGAGTACCTCGGCAAGAACAAGCTCGCAAACGGCGGGCCGCCTCCGTACGTGGCCATCCACACGCCTCGCTACCTGTATGTCGCCTACCGCTACCGGCAGTGGCGCGAGCTCTACGACCTCCGGAGCGACCCCTGGGAGCTCCGAAACGTCGTCGGGGACCCTGCGTACGCGCCGGTTCGCACCCTTCTGGCGCGCGAGCTCAGCTCGCTCTATGCAGCTCCACCCCACTCGCCGCGAGCGCTCGAAGCGCGCGCGCATCCCTGACGCGGCTACGCCGCCGAGGTGCCTTCGCGGCCGTAGCTGTCGGCGAGCCGCACGACATCTTCGAGATGCGGCGTCGAGACCTCGACGATCATCGTGTCCTCGACCGCGGTGATGCGATGCACCGTGCCCGGGACGTAGTGGAATGCAGCACCCGGGCCGATCACCTCCTCCGAGAGCCGTTCGTCACCCACGGCGCCCAGCTCGATCCTGGCCAGGCCGGACTGGATCAGCCAGGACTCGTCCTTGAGCTCGTGGTACTGAAGCGAGAGCGACTCTCCGGCCTTGACGAAGAGCAGCTTGCCGACGTAGATGTCGGTGACGGCCCAGATCAGCTCGTAGCCCCACGGCTTGTCGACCCGGCGGGTCTCGACCGCCCAGGGCGCGAGGGAGCCGACCTCGGTCACGACAGCCACTCCGGATGGGACTCGACGTGGTCGGCGGCGGTGCGGAGCTCCTTGGGCGTGTTCACGGTCAACCAGAGGCCGTCATGGCGATAGGCGAAGAGCCGCCCTTCCGAGGCCAGCTCGGGAAAGGTCGTCGACTCGTGGTCGCCGCGGTCGGGGAAGCGCCTGAGCGCCTCGGGCGACAGCACGTAGATGCCGCAGCTCACCCAGTAGGGGATCGCACCGCCTTCGCTGAAGCCGGTGACGGAGTCGCCGCGGCCGAGCTCGACCACGCCGAACGGTGAGCGCGGCTGGGTCACCGTCACGGTGGCAGCGGCACCGGCGTCGCGGTGGCGGGCAAGCAGCGACGCGAAATCGACCGCGACCAGCTCGTCGCCGTTCAGCGCGAGGACATCCCCTGATTCCCGGCGGCTCCTGGCCGCGAACTTGATCCCGCCGCCCCGCCCGAACCGGGCCGGCTCCTCGGCGGCGACGACCTCGGGGCCGAGCCCTGTGAGCTCTTCCACGAACATGTCGCCCTGCCCGGCCGCGCACGCCATGATCACGCGCTCCACGCCTGCCTTGCCGAGGCGCGCCACCTGGTAGGCCGCGAGCGGCCGCCCGCCGACCTCGACGAGCGACTTCGGCCGGCCGGCCGCGGCGTCGCCGAGACGCTCCGCCTTGCCGCCGCACAGGATGATGGCTTCCATCAGTGCCCTTTCCTACACGTTCTCCAGGACGTCGGCCGAGCTCGGACGCCCGATGCCCTCGTACACGAACCCCGCAGCGCGCACCGCAGCAGGATCGAGCAGGTTCCGGCCGTCGACGATCAGCGGGTTCCCCATCGTCTCGCGCGTCTCGGCGCTCGCGAGGTCGCGTAGCTCGGGCCATTCGGTGACGATCACCGCCGCGTCGGCTCCACGCACCGCTTCCTGAACCGAGCCGACGATCTCGACGCCGGCAGGGAGAGCATGCCCGTCCGCGATGGGATCCCAGCCTCGCACGGTCGCGCCTTCGGCGAGCAGCCGTCCGGCGAGCACGATCGACGGCGCCTCGCGCATGTCGTCGGTGTTCGGCTTGAACGCGAGCCCGAGGAGCGCCACGGTCCTGCCGCGCAGCGACCCGAGATGACGCTCGAGCTTCCCGATCACCCGCCGCTTCTGCAGCTCGTTCACCTCGATCACCGCCGAGAGAAGCTGGAAGTGGTAGCCCGAGTTGGACGCGAGCTGCTTCAGCGCCAGCGAGTCCTTCGGGAAGCAACTTCCGCCGTAGCCGATCCCCGCCCGCAGGAAGTGCGGCCCGAGCCTCCGATCCAGACCGACCCCTTCGGCCACCTTGACCACGTCGGCGCCGGTGGCCTCGCACACGTTCGCGATCTCGTTGATGAACGAGATGCGGGTCATGAGCGCCGCGTTCGCAGCGAGCTTGATCATCTCGGCCGAGTTGACGTCGCAGCGAACGATCGGTGCTTCCAGGCCCGAGTAGAGCTTCGCGACCGCGTCGCCGTCCTCCTCGTCGAAGGCGCCGATCGCGATCCGGTCGGGATGCATGAAGTCCCGGACGGCCGTGCCTTCGGCCAGGAACTCGGGGTTCGAGACGTACCCGATCTCGGCGAGCCCCCGCTCCGCGAGACCGTGGCGGACCCTCTCCCCCGTCCCGACCGGCACGGTCGACTTCATCACGAGGATCGCGTGTCCGTCGACCTCGGGGAGGTCGTCGATCACGCTCCAGACACGAGAGAGGTCCGCGTCGCCCGACTGCGTCGGGGGCGTGTCGACGCACACGAAGAGAAACCGGCAGCTCGCGAGATCGGCCGCGTCGAGCGTGAAGCGGAGCCGGTCGCGGTTGCGCTCGATCAGCTCCGGGACGTTCGTCTCGTGGAACGGCACCTCGCCGGCACGGAGCCCCGCGATCTTCTCGGGCACCACGTCGCGAACGACCACGTCGTGGCCGAGGTCCGCGAAGCAGGCCCCCGTGACGAGGCCGACCCACCCGGCGCCGAAGATGCCAACTGAAGCCATCGCGCGACTTTACTTGGCCTGTCGGAGCGGCTTCAGGCCTGTCGCGATCGCCAGCATCGTCTCGTTGGAGAGGGAGTCCAGGAGCGTGTTCACGACCCAGTAGCTCTTGTCGTGGACGCGCAGCACGACCATATGCAGGTGGGAGCCCGTGTAGTAGAGCGTGAACGTCCGGCCCTTGATCGCCCGGTGGAAGCTCCGGTCGGCCAGCACCGGCGGGTTCGGCATGTTCGTCTCCTGGATCCCCCAGTACTCGCCTGCGCCCGTCCGGAAGACGAGCCGGACCGCCTTCTGACGGTGCCGCTTGTCGATCCAGTAGAGCCGTGAGGCGACGTCGCCGTACTGGTCGTCCGGATACGACGAGCGCTCCAGCACCGTCGGCGCCTCGAGCTTGAACGGCACGCGGGCCTGGTAGGGCTTCACGAGATCGAGCCCCGTCGAGGAGTCGTAGCGGACGCTCGGCGCCTCGTGCTTCGGAGCGGTCGGTGTCGGCGTCGGCGCCACGAGCTGGTTGTGGAACGTCTCGCCGACCACCACGGTGAGCATCGCCCCGGGGTCGAGCGACCGCAGCTTCGGGCTCTTGGGGAGCGCGCCGACCGTCGACGGCACGATCACCCTGGAGAGTGCGTTCGCGGCCGCCTGGGAGCCCGCCTGCCGCTTGTCGTAGTAGATCATCGTGTGGAAGTAGCCCTGTTTCGGCGCGTTCGGCGAGGCGTTCCCCGGCGGCAACACCGTCACGTAGCCGCGCTGCCGCAGCAGGAAGGCCCCGTTCGCAGCCGAGCCGGCGACGCCGTTGCCGTTGAGCACGAGCACGCTCGTCTTCGAGGGAGCCGGCGCCGGCAGCACCTTGGGCTTCACCTTGACCCCGAGCGCGGCCGCGTTCGCCGCCTTCGACGAGTGCACGTCCGGATGGGTGAACTGGTACAGCG
Source organism: uncultured Actinomycetota bacterium (assembly GCA_963723405.1). Lineage (GTDB taxonomy): Bacteria > Actinomycetota > Thermoleophilia > Gaiellales > Gaiellaceae > PALSA-600. The sequence continues at coordinate 120,750 of CAVRQF010000004.1, forward strand.
CCGCCTGGATGTTCGCCGGGTCGGTGCTCGTCATGCTGTCGCCGGACACGCCGGCGATCCTGTCCTGGAAGAAGTGGCCGCCCGGAAGGCTCAGCGCGAAGAGGAGCCACGAGAGCACCGTCTTGTCGCTCGGGTTGCCGCCGACCTCGACGTTCTTCGTCAGCGTGTGCACGATCGAGGGGAGCTCGGTGATGCTGAAGTTGTGCGCGAACTGCTGCTTGAGGGCGCGCACGAACTCCTGCTGCCGCGCAATCCGGTGGTAGTCGTCGTCGGTGTGCCGGTACCGGACGAACGCGAGCGCCTGCTCGCCCGAGAGGAGCTGGTAGCCCGGCTGGATGTCGATGTTCGCGTAGTTCTCTGCCGCGCTGCCGTTGTTGACGTGGTGGTAGCGCCGGTCGATGTCGAGCCAGATCCCACCGATCTTGTCGACGATCTCCTTGAACCCGTGGAAGTTCACGGTGATCAGGTAGTTGACAGGAAGGTTCGAGAAGTGCTTCACGGTGTCGACCGTCCCGGCCGACCCGCACAGCGCATAGGCCTGGTTCACCTTCTGGACGCCGAGGCTCGTCTCGTGGCTCTTCGGGCAGTAGATGGGGACGCCGAGGTCACGCGGGATCGAGAGCAGCGAGATCGTGTTCGTCGCGGGGTCCGCGCGGATCATCATCACGGTGTCGGAACGCGAGACGTCGGAGAACTCCTTGCCGGCGCGCTGGTCGTAGCCGATCACGAGCGCGATGGCCGCATGTCCGGGACGGCTCACGTTCAGCTGTTTCTGAGCCTGCTTCACGTCGATCGAGTGCGCGCGCACCTGGGAGATCGACTCGTGCAGCCACAGGAACGCCCCGCCCGCGGCGGCGAGGCCGACTCCCACGAGCAGGAGGAGCACGAAGAACAGGATCCTCCCGAAGAAGCCGAGCCCTGTGCGGCCGTTCGGCGGCTGCTCGTAGCGGACGACGGAGCTGACGGCCGAAGGCGGATAGATCGCGTGCCCGTTGCGCCCGTTCTGCGCGGCGCCGCGACCTACTCCTCTCTTGAGCGTCGTCCTCATTTCACGAAACCGGCGCCCGAAGGCGCCTGCCGAACAAGAGTATCCGACGGCGCGGCCGAGACCGCTCCCGCGCTCGTGAACCTCAGGACTTCGCCCTGGCAGCGAGCTTCTTCGCGATCCCGTTCTCGAGCGACGCCAGCTCCGACTTCACGGCGCCGGGCGCGACGACGTTCACGAAGTACTGGGCGCGCCCCTGCGAGACATAGAGGAAGTCGCTGTACACGGGGACTGCCGTCGCGCCCGACTTCACGGAGAGCGTCACGCGGAAGAGCGCCGAATGGTCGCCGGCCTTCGCGACGGGCACGGGCGAGACGCCGACGATCGTCACGCCCTTCCCGCCGACCGACTTGATCAGGTCATAGCGGAGGCAGTCGCCGATCGACGGGTCGAGGATGATGCGCCTGACGAGCTTCGCCACCTGCCCTGCATTCCTGAGCACGAGGACGTCGGTGTCGACCTGGACCGCGGCGCTCTGGAGCGTCAGCCTCGACTCCGCATGCCCCGTGATCGTGAGATCGCTGTCGTTCGGCTGGTTCGAGGGGCAGACCGGGATCTTCAGCGAGGACGGTTTCTCCGCCCCGCCGGCCCACGCCGGCCCGAGGTCGCTCGAGCGGAGTGTCGACGACGAGGCATATGCCTGGTCGGCCTTCGTCGGCGCCAGCTTCGGGTCGGTCGAGTCCCCCGCGACCGCGACGGCGGTGAAAGCCAGGCCCGCGACCACGGCGACGCCCAGGACGCGGGCTCTCACGCCGTGCCCGTCGCAGCTCGCCGCAAGAGGATCTGCGCGAGCCCGAGCTCGAACTGCCCCAGCTGCTCGCGCGCGGCGGGAGGCGCGCTCACCGTGAGCTCGTACTCCGTTCGGCCCTGCCCGAAGAGGACGTAATCCGAGAGCCACGTCGCCTTCCCCTTCGGCGTTCGCACGACGATCTCGGCCCGGTAGACCGCGCTCTCCGCGCCGATCGGCCTGAAGGGCCGGCGCTCGATCTGCACGGACACGACCGTCGGCAGCTTCCCGAGCTGATAGGCGAGGCACTTCGCGAGCCCGGGGGAGATCGAACGGGAGAAGTCGGCCGCAACGGAGCCGGCATCGCTCAGGACCTGGACGTCCTGGTCGAGCTCGATGCCTTCCGCCTTGAACGTGTAGCGCGAATCGGCGTGCCCGGTCACGACGAGGTCGGACTCCTTCGGGTCGAACCCGGGGCAGTTCGGCGGCGAGAGCATGGTCGTCTTGATCGGGCCGCCCGACCAGCCCGCCCCGAAGTCCGACGGGCGCAGAAGCGCTCCGCGAGCCTTCGCCTGATCGGCGTTCGAGATCCGGACCGTCGGCGCATCGGACAGCGCCACGGGGGTCGACGCGAGTCCGATCAGCGCGGCCGCTAGAAAAGATTTGGCCGCAACCACTTCTCCACTTGTACCACGGAGACTCCTTTACGAGCCGCGTAGTCGGCCACCTGGTCCGGGCCGATTCGCCCGACGGAGAAGTACCTGCAAGCCGGGTTTGCGAGGTAGATGCCGCTCACTGCGGCGGCGGGGATCATCGCGTAGCTCTCGGTCAGCTCGAGGCCTTCGTCGCGCGCCCCGAGGAGCTCGAACAGCTTCCCCTTCTCGCTGTGATCGGGGCAGGCCGGGTACCCGAACGCCGGGCGAATCCCGCGGAAGCGCCCGGAGATCAGCTCGTCCCCGCTGAGCTCCTCACCCGGCGCGTACCACTCACGCCGCGCGCGGGCGTGGAGCCACTCGGCGAACGCCTCCGCCAGGCGATCCGCGAGCGCCTTCGCCATGATCGCGTTGTAGTCGTCGTGCATCGCCGCGTGGAGATCCGCGAGCTCGTCGGCGCCGTGGATCGCGACCGCGAACGCCCCGGCGGAGTCGCCCTCGGGCGCCACGTAGTCGGCAAGGCACCGGCTTGGGCGCGAGCTGCCGTTCCGCGCCTGCTGGCGTAGGAACGCGAAGCGCGTCTCGTCGACCACGATGTCGTCGCCCTCGGAGTGCGCGGGCCAGAAGCCGTACACGCCGTGTGCCGAGAAGGACCCATCGCCGACGATCTCCTCCAGCAGGGCGAGGGCGTCCTCGTGGAGCTCGCGGGCGACCGGGTTCTCGAGGATCGCCGGGAATCGGCCCTTGAGATCCCAGGCGTGGAAGAAGAACTGCCAGTCGACGTAGGAGACGAGCTCGGCGAGCGCAGGCCTCACCACCCGGGTACCGGTGAAGGGCGCCGTCGGGAGCTCGGCGAAGTCGACCTGCTCCCGGTTCAACCGCGCCTCCGAGAGGGGCAGCAGCGGGCGCCGCAGCCGCTCGGCATGCTGGTCGCGGAGCCGGCTCTGGAGCTCGCGGTTCTCACGGTCGAGCTCGGGCCGCCGGGACGGATCGAGCAGCCCGGAGACGACATCGACGACCCGGCTCGCGTCCAGCACGTGGACGGTCGCCTGGGAGTAGGCGGGCGCTATCTTCACCGCTGTGTGCTGGCGGGAGGTCGTCGCTCCTCCGATCAGGAGCGGGATCGTGCAGCCGCGACGCTGCATCTCCGCGGCGACGTCGACCATCTGGTCGAGCGACGGCGTGATCAGCCCGGAGAGCCCGATCACGTCGGCGCCCTCGGCGGCTGCGGCATCGAGGATCTTGTCGCCGGGCACCATCACCCCGAGATCGACGACCTCGTAGTTGTTGCAGCCGAGAACGACCCCGACGATGTTCTTGCCGATGTCGTGGACGTCACCCTTGACGGTGGCGAGGAGCACCTTTCCCTGGGTGCTCGCGCCCGCCTGCTCCTCCTCCATGAACGGCTCGAGGTAGGCGACCGCACGCTTCATCGCGCGGGCCGATTTCACCACCTGCGGCAGGAACATCCGGCCGGAGCCGAAGAGGTCCCCGACGATCCGCATGCCGTCCATCAGCGGCCCTTCGATCACGTCGAGCGGTCGCGGGCGCGCCTGCCGTGCCTCCTCGGCGTCCTGCTCGATGAAGTCGACGATCCCGTGGACGAGCGCGTGGGCGAGCCGCTCCTCGACGGGGGCCTCGCGCCACGAGAGGTCGCGCTCTCGCTGGACGCCGCCGCCCTGGACTCGACCGGCGATCTCGACCAGCCGGTCGGTGGCGTCGGGCCGCCGGGCGAAGATCACGTCCTCGATCCGCTCGAGCAGCTCCGGCTCGACGTCCTCGTAGACCGCGAGCTGACCGGCGTTCACGATGCCCATGTCGAGGCCGGCACGGATCGCGTGGTAGAGGAAGACCGCGTGCATCGCCTCGCGGAGGGCGTCGTTGCCGCGGAACGAGAAGCTCAGGTTCGAGATCCCGCCGCTCGTGCGCGAGCCGGGGCAGCGCTCCTTGATCCGCGGCAGGGCGGCGAGGAAGTCGCGCGCGTAGGTGTCGTGCTCCTCGATCCCGGTGGCGACTGCGAGCACGTTCGGGTCGAAGATCAGGTCCTCCGGCGGGAAGGCCGCCTCGCGCGTGAGCAGGTCGTACGCACGGCCGCAGATCGCGACGCGCCGGTCGACGTCCGTCGCCTGGCCTCCCTCGTCGAAGGCCATCACGACCGCGGCGGCGCCGTAGTCGCGAATGCGCCGCGCCTGCTCGAGGAACGGCTGCTCGCCTTCCTTGAGGCTGATCGAGTTCACGATGCCCTTCCCCTGGATCGACTGCAGCCCCGCCTCGATCACGCTCCAGCGCGAGCTGTCCACCATCACCGGGAGCCGCGCCACCTCGGGCTCGGTCGCGACCACGTTCAGGAACGTGCGCATTGCGTTCTCGCTCTCGAGCAGGTCGGCGTCCATGTTCACGTCGAGCGCGTTCGCCCCGCCCCGCACCTGTTCCAGCGCCACCTCCACGGCGCTCGTGTAGTCGCCGGCTTCGACGAGGCCGCGGAAGCGGGTCGAGCCGGTGACGTTCGTGCGCTCACCGATCAGGACGAACCCCGTGTCCGGGCCGATCTCGAACGGCTCGAGGCCGCTCCACCTCGTGCGACGCGGGACATCGGGCGCCACGCGCGGCGCGACCCCTCGCACCGCCGCGGCGATCGCAGCCGTGTGCTCCGGGCCCGAGCCGCAGCAACTGCCTGCGACGTTCAGCAGGCCGGCACGGGCGAACTCGCCGAGCAGCGAGCTCGTGATCTCGGGCGTCTCGTCATACCCGCCGAACGCGTTCGGGAGGCCGGCGTTCGGGTGAGCGCTCACGAGGCACGGAGCGGAGTGTGCGAGATCGGCGACGTAGGAGCGCATCTCGGTCGCCCCGAGCGAGCAGTTGATCCCGACGATCAGAGGCTCGGCGTGCTCGATCGACTCCAGGAACGCCTCGATGGTCTGGCCGGTCAGCATCCTGCCGGAGCGGTCGACGATCGTCGCCGAGATCCAGAGAGGAAGCTCGGGCACGAACTTGCGAGCGGCGGCGATTGCGGCCTTCGCGTTCAGCGTGTCGAAGACCGTCTCGAGGAGGAGCAGGTCGACACCGCCCTCGGCGAGCGCGCTCATCTGCTCGCCGTAGGCCTCGACGATCTGAGCGAAGGAGTGCGTGCGGAAGGCGGGATCGTCGACGCGCGGGCTGAGCGAGAGCGTGACGTTGAGCGGCCCGACCGAGCCCGCGACGAACCGGTCGCCGGCCGCGTCGCGGGCGATCCGGGCGCCCGCGAGGTTCATCTCGTAGACCGCGTCCTCGAGCCCGTAGTCGGCCTGCCCGATCGAGGTGGCCGTGAACGTGTTGGTCGTCGTGATGTCGGCGCCCGCGTCGAGATAGCGGTGGTGCACCTCGGCCACGAAGTCCGGGCGCGTCAGGTTCAGGATGTCCGGGTCGCCGGTCACGTCGACGGGGTGCGACTCGAAACCGGGTGCCGCGATAATCGGCAGGGGTGAACCCGGCGCCGTGGATGAGCGTGCCCCACGCGCCGTCGAGCACGAGGATCCGCTCCCCGGCGAGCCTCCTGATCTCCGTTGCCGCGTCTCGCTTCGCCATGTCACCTTCCCGATGCCGAAAGAGACGCGAAATAACCCGCACGCGGCTCTTTAGGCGTTTGTTCGACCGGTCGCCAAGCTGCCTTCAAAGCTCTCCGGTTCCAGCTCCCTACAGGCTACCCTGCCTGCCGATGGGTCGGTCGCGCGCATGGTTCGCGGTGGTGCTCGGCGCCTGCGCGCTGTCCGCGAGCGCGCTCGCGGCGCCCGCAACGCCGGCCGGCGCCTTCTTCCTCGTGACGTGCAAGTTCAGCCATGCCCTGCCGGACGACCCGATCGTCTACCCGGGACTGCCGCATCACTCCCACGATCACACGTTCGTCGGCAACGTCTCGACGAACGCCTTCACGACTCCCGCGTCGCTCGCCGGCGGCCGTACCACCTGCAGCGACAGCCGCCGACCTCTCGTCGTACTGGGCGCCGACGCTCTACGTGTCGGGTGTCCCCGTCGAGCCGCTCGACGTGACGATCTACTACCGGCGCCTCACCACGGCGGCGGTCCAGCCGTTCCCGCGCGGCCTCGAGATGGTCGCCGGGAACTCACACGCCGTGACTCCCCAGAGCCCGAGCGTGACGCAGTGGTTCTGCGGAGTCCTGAAGAGCGCGTTCTACGGGCCGATGCGGCGGTCGACGGCGTCTGTCCTCCAGGGTCTCCCGCGGTGCGCGGCACCGACGAACCTCGAGCTCCAGGTCAACTTCCCGAACTGCTCCGACGGCAAGCCGACGAGCGCCGACCACCGAAGTCACATGGCCTACTCGAGGAGCGGCCGATGCCCGGCGTCGCATCCGCTTGCCGTTCCGGCCATCTCGCTGATCCTGCGCTATCCGGCGGTGACGAGCCCGAACGCGTTCCTGTCCTCCGGCGGGGTCGACTCGGGCCACGCCGACTTCATGGACGGCTGGAAGACCGGTCCGTTCCACCGCCTCGTGCAGAGCTGCCTGAACCACTACTCGGGCTGCGGGCCGCAGGCGACCGGAGCACTCGACACGCATTAGCGGCTAGCCGCGGCCGGCGACCTCGAGCTGGTTCTCTGCATGCCTGACCCGCTGCTCGACCTGCCAGCGATCGGCGGTCGACTCGCCCCTGTCGATCGCCTCGAGCTCGGCCTGCGCCGCCTCCAGCTGGCTGCGGGCGCGCTCGTCGTCGACCTGCGAGGCCTCGACAGCGTCGTCGACCAGTGCGATCGCCCGGTCGTGGAGGACCTGGAAGAAGCCCGGCCCGGTGGCGAACTCGAGCACCTCCGCGCCGCCGCCGGGATGGATCCGGGTCGAGCCTGCCCGCAGCGTCGCGATCAGCGGCGCGTGGCGCGCCAGGATGCCGATCTCGCCGATCTGGCCGGGAACGATCACCATCTCGGCCTGCCCCTCGTAGGCGGCGCCGTCGGGCGTCACGAGGGACAGGTCGAACTTCTGGCCGCTTCCGGGCATGCGCGCTACGCCGCCGCGAGGGCCTTGCCGCGCTCGACGGCTGCCTCGATCGGCCCGACCATGTAGAACGCCTGCTCGGGGAGGTCGTCGTGCTTGCCTTCGATGATCTCCTGGAACCCGCGGACGGTATCCTCGAGCCGAACGTACTGGCCCGGCGTTCCTGTGAAGACCTCGGCGACGTGGAACGGCTGAGAGAGGAAGCGCTGCACCTTGCGGGCGCGGGCCACCGTCAGCCGGTCCTCGTCGGAGAGCTCCTCGATGCCGAGGATGGCGATGATGTCCTGCAGGTCCTTGTACCGCTGCAGGATCTCCTGGACGCGGGTGGCGGTGTCGTAGTGCTCGTCGCTGACGATGCCGCGGGAGAGCGCACGCGAGGTCGAGTCGAGCGGGTCGACCGCCGGGTAGATACCCTGCTCGACCAGGGCGCGCGAGAGCACGGTGGTCGAGTCGAGATGCGCGAACGTGTTCGCAGGCGCCGGGTCGGTGAGGTCGTCGGCCGGAACGTAGATCGCCTGCACCGAGGTGACCGAGCCCTTGCTCGTCGAGGTGATCCGCTCCTGGAGCTGGCCCATCTCGGTGGCGAGAGTCGGCTGGTAGCCGACGGCGCTCGGCATCCGCCCGAGCAGCGCGGAGACTTCCGAGCCGGCCTGGACGAACCGGAAGATGTTGTCGATGAAGAGGAGGACGTCCTTTCCCTGGTCGCGGAAGTACTCCGCGATCGTGAGGCCGGAGAGGCCGACGCGCAGCCGAGCGCCCGGCGGCTCGTTCATCTGGCCGTAGCAGAGCGCGACCTTATCGATGACGTGGCCGTCCTCGGTCTCCGCCTCGCGCATCTCGAGCAGCAGGTCGTTCCCCTCACGGGTGCGCTCGCCGACGCCGGAGAAGACCGAGACGCCGCCGTGCTCGCGTGCGAGGTTCGCGATCAGCTCCTGGATCAACACCGTCTTGCCCACGCCGGCCCCGCCGAAGAGGCCGATCTTCCCGCCGCGCACGTACGGGGCGACGAGGTCGACGACCTTGATGCCGGTCTCGAAGATCTCGACCTTCGCGCTCAGCTGGTCGAAGGGCGGCGGGTCGCGGTGGATCGGCCAGCGCTCCACGTCCGGGCCGGGAACCGGCCCGCCGTCGACGGGATCGCCGAGGACGTTCCACACCCGGCCGAGGGTGATGTCGCCGACCGGCACCGAGATCGGCCCCATGGTGTCGACGACGGCCGTGCCGCGGGCGAGCCCGTCGGTCGAGTCCATCGCGACCGCGCGGACGCGATCGTCCCCGAGATGCTGCTGCACCTCGGCGATCAGCGAACCGCCTTCGGGGCGCTCGATGCGGAGCGCCGAGTAGATCTCCGGGAGCTTCTCGGGGAACACGGCGTCGACGACGACGCCCTTGATCTCGATCAGTCTGCCGACGTTCTCGCTGCTGCCGTTGCTCTGGGCCATGGGTCTCCTACCTCGAAGCTCTGTGGACGGCGGTGGCGCGGGACGCCTGAAGGCCGCCCGCCGAGAACCGAGTCTATAGGAGCGCGCGTGCTGCGAACGACGGAGCCGACGGCGGCTCCGCGACGACGAAGACCGTCGGCTCGCCCTGGACGTGGTCGCGTGCGAATGCCTGCTGCTGCTGGGCGTCGGAGAACCCGATCGTGCTCGGGGGATCGCCGCCGGAACGAGGCATCACGGCAACTGCGGCCATCACGGCAAGTGCCGCGGCAAGCGCCAGCGCCCCGCCCCGGAGCGTCGCCCGGGCCCGGCGCCTCGCCCAGGCGGGGGTGACCACGACCACGGGTCGCGAGGGCTCGATCGGCTTCTCTTCGCGCAGCAGCTCCGTGACAGCACCGATCTCGATGCTCGACGAGAGGCAGCCGTCGCAGCGGCGGAGATGGCGGGCAAGCGCTGCCTGCTCGAGGCGGCCAAGCTCGCCGTCGACCTCGAGTGAGATCCACTGGGCGGCCCGCTCGCAGGCCGTTGTCCTGCGCCAGCGTGTCATCGCACCTGGTGAGACGACGACCGGGTGCATCGGTTAGGGCGGATCAGGCCGCCGAGCCGAGCGAGGGTGTCCTGATCTCTTCCTCGGTCATGGGCCAGCGCTCCACGGGGAAGTGGCAGGCGGCCTCGTGCGTCCCCTCGAACTTCCTGAGCTCCGGGTCGACGACATCGCAGGTGCCCGGCTGGAAGCGAGGACAGCGCGGGTGGAAGACGCACGCCGCCGGCGGGTTGACGGGCGAAGGGACGTCGCCGGTCAGCACGATGCGGTTGCGCTCCATCTTCCCGGTGGCTCGCGGAATGCCTGGGCACCGCCGAGAGCAGCGCCGCCGTGTAGGGGTGCCGGGGATGCTCGTACAGCGCCTCGGACGTCGAGAGCTCGACGACCTTGCCGAGGTACATGACCGCGATCCGGTCGGAGATCTGGCGGATCACGGAGAGGTCGTGCGAGATGAACACGTAGGTCAGGTCGAAGTCGTGCTGGAGGTCCTTCAGCAGGTTGAGGATCTGGGCCTGAACCGAGACGTCGAGCGCGGACACGGGCTCGTCGCACACGATCAGCTTCGGCTGCAGCGCGATGGCGCGGGCGACCCCGATGCGCTGCCGCTGGCCGCCGGAGAACTCGTGCGGATAGCGGTTGTAGTGCTCCGGGTTGAGGCCGACGCGGGCGAGGAGGTCCTGGACCCGCCGCTTCACGTCCTTCTCGGTGCGGTGGATCGCGTACGGCTCGCTGACGATCTGGCCCACGCTCTTGCGTGGGTTGAGCGACGAGTAGGGATCCTGGAAGATGATCTGCATCTGGCGGCGGAGCGGCCGTAGCGCCCGCTGGCTCAGCCGGGAGATGTCCTGGCCGTCGAAGATGACCTTGCCGCTCGTCGGGGTGAGGAGCCGCACCATCAGGCGCGCCGTGGTCGACTTCCCGCACCCCGACTCCCCGACGATTCCGAGCGTCTCGCCGCGCTGCACGGTCAGGTTGACGTCCTCGACTGCATGGACGACCGTCTTGCCGCTCGCGAACACCCCCTGCTTCACCGGGAAATGCTTGGTGAGATGGTCGACCTCGACGAGGGTCTCGGTCGTCGACGAGCTCATCGCCGGCGCACCGATCTCGGCGGCGACCTTCGTCCGCCAGACCTCGCGCTTGCGCTCGGCCGGGAGCAGGCACGCGTCGAGATGCCCTCCGGGCATCGGCTCGAGCGGCGGCAGCTTCGTCGGGCAGGGCTCGAAGCGGTACTTGCAGCGCGGATGGAAGGCGCAGCCCGACGGCGGGCTCACCATCGACGGAGGCGACCCCTCGATCGGAAGCAGGACGTCCAGCTTCCTCTCGATCGACGGCATCGACTCGAGGAGGCCCCAGGCGTAGGGGTGCTGCGCGCCCCCGAAGATCTCGGCTGCGGGGCCGTACTCCATCGCGCGGCCGGCGTACATCACCATCACGTGGGTTGCGGTCTCGGCGACGACCCCCAGGTCGTGGGTGATCAGGATCACGCCGACGTCGAACTCCCGCTTCACCTTGTCGATCAGCTCGAGGATCTGCGCCTGCACGGTCACGTCGAGCGCCGTCGTCGGCTCGTCGGCGATCAGCACGTCCGGGTTGTGCACGAGGGCCATCGCGATCATCGCGCGCTGCCGCATCCCGCCGGAGAACTGGTGCGGGTAGTCCTTGGCGCGCCCCTTGGCGTTCGGGATCCCGACCGCCCCGAGCAGCTCGACCGCGCGATCCCACGCCTTGGCCTTCGACGTCTGCTCGTGAGCGCGCACCGCCTCGGCGATCTGGTAGCCGACCCGGTACATCGGGTGCAGGCAGGCGAACGGGTCCTGGAAGATCATCGACACGTCGCGCCCGCGCACGCCGCGCAGCTCCGCCGGCGACAGCTTGAGGAGATCCTTGCCCTCGAAGAGGATCTCGCCGGTGATCTCGGCGGTCGCGGGGTTGTGGAGCCCCATGATCGCGAGGCTCGTGACGCTCTTGCCCGAGCCCGACTCGCCGACGACGCCGAGGGTCTCGCCGCGGCGAAGCGGCGAACGAGAGGTTCGAGACGGCCTGGACGACACCGGCGCGCGTGCGGAAGCGCACGGAGAGATCGCGGACGTCGAGCAGCGTCTTCGCGCTCGTAGAGTCGCCGGAGCCCGAGCTGCCTTGCACTATGCGAACCTGACGCGCGGGTCGAGGAACGCGTAGAGGATGTCGACGATCAGGTTCGCGAGCGCGACGGCGGTCGCGGTGCAGATGACGACCCCGAGCACGCTCGGCAGGTCCTGGGTGATCGCGCCGTTGTACGCGAGCCAGCCGAGGCCCTGGATGTTGAAGACCGACTCCGTGATGATCGCGCCGCCCACGAGCAGCGCCATGTCGAGCCCGAAGATCGTCACGATCGGCGTCAGGCTCGCGCGCAGCCCGTGCTTGAGGATCACGCGCCTCTCCGAGAGCCCCTTCGCGCGCGCGGTGCGGATGTAGTCCTCGCCCAGCGTCTCGAGGAGGTTGTTCCGGGTCAGCCGCGCGTAGATCGCGATGTACAGGAGGGCGAGCACGGTCCAGGGGAGGATCATGTGGCCGAACCAGGTCCCGACCCCCTGGTCGATCGGGGTATAGCCCGAGCCCGACGTGAGGCCGAGCTTCTTCCAGACGATGTAGAGCGCCATCAGCCCCAGCCAGAAGACGGGCGCACTGATCCCGAAGAGCGCGAAGCCCATTGCAGCCCGGTCGACCGCGGTTCGCCTCCTGATCGCGGAGATCACCCCGATCGTGACGCCGAACACGAGCCAGATCGTCGCGGCGCCGAAGATGAGCAGGAGGGTGCCGCGGCGCGCGCTGCATGATCTCGCTGCGCACCGAGACATAGTTGCCGTACGAGTAGCCGAGGCCGGGCCAGCCGTACTCGTCGCCGGTGACGAAGGTCTTCAGGAAGTAGAAGTACTCGACGTAGAACGGCTTGTTCAGGTGCAGCCGTTCCCTGATGATCTCGATGTTCTGGGTCGTCGGGGACTTCCCCGCGAAGCGCAGCGCCGGGTCGCCGTTCGGAAGCTTGAAGAAGACGAGGAACGTGACGAAGACCACGACGTTCACGACGAGGGCCGCCCAGAGGAGTCGCCGGAGGATGTAGAGCGTCATCTCGTCCCTTCGAATGTAGCGACCCCGGGGCGCCTCGAGGGCGCCCCGGGGTCGTTACCCCATCCGCTCGCTACTTGACCGAGATCTGCGAGTACGCGGGGGTGGTGCTGAACTGGTCGAACTGGTAATGCGTGACGTTCGAGCTCGTGATGCGGGTCACCTTCGACCACATCCACGGGACCCACGGGACGACGTTCGTCATGAGGGTCTTGTCGAGGTTCTCGTAGCAGGTCTGGCGCGCCGGGTCGATCAGGACGGCGCACTTGTCGAGCTGCGCGTTGACGCTCGGGACGCCCATGCCGGTCTTCGCGTTGTACGGCTCGCAGTCGCCGACGACCTTGAGGGTCGTGCACTGCGACTTGGTGATCCCGACGAGCGAGTAGTTCGTGTTGCCGGTCGGGATGATCGTGCGGCCGTCGAAGAGCGGCGAGAAGAACGTGAGCGCGTCGGCGTAGTCCTTGCCCCAGCCAGGGCGCTCGGACATCGGGACGTTCTTCGCGACCGTCTGGACGGTCGGGTACGCACCGTTGATCGTGCGGACCGTGAACGTGATGCCGATCTTCTTCGCGTCCTGTTGGATCGTACTGACCATGCCGGGGTCGACGGCGCGGGCGTCGGCGATCAGGAGCACGTTCTTGCACTCCTTGGCGACGCACATGCCGGTCTTGTCGGCGTACCCCGAGCCCTTCATGGCGAGGCGGGCCTTGGCGACGCTGCCATGGTCACCGATCGTCCGGTAGGGCTTGTAGTCGGCCAGCTGGCCGCCGAAGAGCGAGTCGGGGACGATGTGGTTGGCGATGTCGCCGACCGTCGGGCCGCCCCAGGTCTGGCGCAGCGCAGATTTGTCCATGATCCAGTTCATCGCCCGGCGAACATGGACGTCGTCGAACGGCGGCTGGGTGATGTTCATCGTCAGGTACCACGTGCGGTCACCCGAGTTCTGGAAGAAATGGCTCTTCAGGCTCGGATCCGTCGCGTACTTCTTGATGACGTTGTTCGGGATGCTCGAGACCGCCGCGAAGTCGAACTGGCCGGCCTCGATCTTGTTGTAGATGTCGACGTTCGACGCGTCGACCAGGAAGCGCACCTCATCGACGTAGTTCTTCCGGTACGGGTCGGTGCTCTGCTTGTAGTTCGGGTTCCGCACCAGGTCCATCTGCGTCTGTCCGTCGTAGCCGGAGGCCGGCTTGAGCTTCGAGCAGTCGGAGATGTCGACCTGGTCGATGCCCTTGTACATGTAGCCGGCCGTCGAGATCAGGTCGAGGCCGTACTTGCCGGCCTGGCCGGCGAAGCACTTCGTGACCTCGGCGGGCTGCGGGCCGGTGGCCGGCATGCCCATCCGCTTCAGGAAGTCGCCCGTCGGCTGAGGTCAGGTTGAAGACGATGGTCGAGGCGTTCGGGCAGGTGATGCCCGAGATCGACTTCGCCTTGCCGGCCGCGTACTGCGACCAGCCCTTGATGACCGTGTAGTAGAAGCTGTACTGACCGCCGTCCTTCGGGTTCGCGAGGCGCTGCATCGCGTTCACGAAGTCCGCGCAGGTGACCTGGCGGCTGACCGGCGGCGAGAACTCCACACCTGGCTTGATGTGGAACGTGTAGGTCTTTCCGCCGTTCGTCGGCTTCGGCACCGACGTCGCGATGTCCGCGACCGGCATGGTTGCCCGGGCCGCCCGCCTCGTGCGTGTACCCGATCAGGGTGCGCACGAGCAGGTTGCTGCCGATGCCGAACCAGTCGCCCAGGTACTCCCCGGTCGGGTCGCCGTTGTCCGTGAACCCGAACGACTGCTCCCAGCCGAGAGTCAGCGTCCCACCGGACTTGATGGTGCTCCCCTTCGTCGTGTGAGCCGACGCGCCAAGGGCAGAGGTGACGGCGAAGACCGCCACCACGCCGACGAGCCACGTCAGCTTACGAATTGGGCTCTTCACGATTGGTGTCTCCCTCCTTTCCCGTGCCGGGCCGGCACGGGGTTTGCAAGTGACCGATGGGTAAGACGATGGCCGGTCACTGTTGGTTGGCTCTCGGGTGACCTGCCGAGGACAGGATCTGCGCTGTCACCGATCCGCTCTGACGTCCATCGCGTCCCTGAGCCCGTCCCCGAGAAGATTGAACGCGAGCGTGGTGATCACGAGCATCAGGCCCGGGAACAGCATCAGCCACCAGGCGGTGTCGTAGAAACGCTGCGCATCGTTCAGCAGGCCGCCCCATGAGGCCACGTTGGGCGGTACCCCGAGGCCCAGGTACGACAGCGCGGCCTCGAACAGGATGCTCTGCGGGATCAGCAGCGTCGTCCAGACGATGAGCGGCCCGGCCAGGTTCGGCAGGATCTCCTTGAAGATGATCCTCAGGTCGCTGGCGCCGAGCGAGCGGCTCGCCTCGACGAACTCCTTCTCGCGGAGCGAGAGCGTGAAGCCGCGGACGATCCGCGCGACGTACGGCCAGGTGAAGAGGACGATGATCGCGATCACGAGGGAGAGCCCCGGTTGGATCGAGAGCGGTCCGATCACGCAGCCCTGCTTGCTCGAGCTGCACGCCGCGACGATGCCGATCGAGATCAGCAGCTGCGGGATCGCGAGCATGACGTCCCCGGCACGGGAGAACAGCGTGTCGGCGGCACCGCGGAAGTACCCGGCCGTGAGGCCGACGACCAGGCCGATGAGCACAGAGATGAGCGAGGCGACGACGCCGACGAGGAGCGACGTCCGGGTACCGTTCATCGTTCGGACGAGCAGGTCGCGGCCCTCGCCGTCGACGCCGAAGACGAACTTCGCATCCGGCCCCTTGGGAACGCCGAAGGAGTCGAGCTGGGTGCGCTGGTAGCTCTCCGCGTTGGAGTGGCCGGTGAGCCACGAGGCGACCCCACCGCCGTCGATCGCGATCAGGATCAGCAGGACGACGACGCCGGCCGCGACGATCGCAGCCTTGTCCTCGCGAAAGCGCTCCCAGAAGAGGCTGCTCCCGCTGCGGATCTTCGTGCTCGCGAGCCCGTCCGGGGTGTCGGTGCCGCCCTCGGGGCCGGCAACGGCCCCGCCGGGGCTGAGCAGGTCGGTCGTCGCTGCGTTCATCGTCTGGGGGCTGCCGCCGTGCGATGCACGGCTGGCAAGTATAGGACGTTACTACCTAGTGAACAGTTAGCTCGAACGGGATCGAGCTTGGCGTGGTGCGGCCCCGTTACCCGGTCAGCGCGTCTGCCCCGGCGACGACCTCGAGGATCTCCTGGGTGATCTCGGCCTGCCGGGCGCGGTTCATCGCCAGGGTCAGGGTGTCGATGAGCTCGCCCGCCGCCTTCGACGCGTTCCGCATCGCGGTCGCCTGCGCCCCGAAGAACGAGGCCGCCGACTCGAGCAGCGCGCGGTAGATCTGCGTCTCGACGTAGACCGGCAGCAGCCGGTCGAGGATGTTCCGCGGCTCCGGCTCGAAGAAGAAGTCGAGCGCCATCCCACCCTCGTGCGTCACGACACCGGGGACCTCCTCGGCGGCGCCGTCGTCCGACCGGCCGAGCGCCTCGGCCGGGACCGGGAGAAGCTCCGAGACGGTCACGCGCTGCACGAGCGGGGAGACAAACGCGTTGTAGACCAGGACGACCTGGTCGACCTCACCCTTCACGTATGCGTCGGCGACGGCGTGCGCGATCATCTGTGCGTCGGCATACGTAGGCTTGTCGCTGAACCCCGTCCATGCCTGCGTGAGCGGGAGCCGGCGGAAGCGGATCGTGGAGGCGCCCTTCTTCCCGACGGAGAAGAACGCCACCTCCTTCCCCTCCGACTGCGCCTCGCGCATCAGCGCGAACGAGCGGCGCAGCACCTGGGCCGTGAAGGCGCCTGCGAGACCGCGGTCGCCGACGACCGGGACGATCCCGACCTTCTGGATGGCCTCCCGGCGCTCGAGGAGCGGATTGTTCACGGCACCCGCTGCCTGGGCGGTGCCGGCGATCAGCTCGGTCATCCGGTCGGCGTAGGGCCGCATCGACTCGATCCGCAGCTGGGCGCGGCGCAGCCGCGCCGAGGCGACGAGCTCGAGCGCCCTCGTCAGCTTGCGGGTGTTCGTAACCGAGCGGACGCGCCGCTTCAGGTCCTGCGTCGAGGCCAACTAGGACGCCGTCGACTCGACGTTGAAGATGCCCTGGAACTTCTCGATCTCGGCGTCGAGCTTGGCCGTCGTCTCGTCGGAGAGATCGCCGCTCTCGCGGATCTCCTTCAGCACCGTCCCCTCGGTGCGAAGCTGCTGGCGGAGCTCCTCCTGGAACCGCGTCACCTGGGGGGTGGGAATCTCGTCGAGGTAGCCGTTGATGCCGGCGTACAGCGCCGCGACCTGCTCCTCCATCGGCCACGGGGCGTACTGCGGCTGGTTGAGCGTCTGCACCATCTTCTCGCCCCGGTTCAGGGCCTGCGTCGTCGCCTGGTCGAGCTCCGAGCCGAACTGCGCGAACGCCTCGAGCTCGCGGTACTGGGCCAGGTCGAGGCGCAGGCGGCCGGCGACCTTCTTCATCGCCTTCGTCTGCGCCGAGGAGCCGACGCGCGAGACGGAGATGCCGACGTTCACGGCCGGGCGGACGCCCGAGAAGAACAGGTCGGACTGCAGGAAGATCTGCCCGTCGGTGATCGAGATGACGTTCGTCGGGATGTAGGCCGAGACGTCGCCGGCCTGCGTCTCGATGATCGGGAGCGCCGTCAGCGAGCCCGCGCCGAGCTCGTCGTTCAGCTTGCAGGCCCGCTCGAGGAGCCGGGAGTGCAGGTAGAACACGTCGCCCGGGAACGCCTCGCGCCCCGGCGGGCGGCGGAGCAGCAGCGAGAGCTGGCGATAGGCGTCGGCCTGCTTGGTCAGGTCGTCGTAGATGACGAGAGCGTGCTCCCCCTTGTAGAGGAAGTACTCGCCCATCGCGGCGCCGGCGAACGGCGCCATCCACTTGATCGGCGCGGCCTCGTTCGCGGGCGCGGTCACGATCGTCGTGTAGGCCATCGCTCCTGCCTCCCGGAGGCGCTCGTACACCTGCGCCACGGTCGAGGCCTTCTGGCCGACCGCGACGTAGATGCACTTCACGTTCTGGTCGTGCTGGTTCAGGATCGTGTCCACGGCGATCGCCGTCTTGCCCGTCGAGCGGTCGCCGATGATCAGCTCGCGCTGTCCGCGGCCGACGTTCGTCATCGCGTCGATCGCCTTGATCCCCGTCTGGAGCGGCTGCTTCACCGGCTGGCGCTCGATGACGCCCGGCGCCTTCCACTCGAGCGGCCGCGTGCCCTGCGCTTCGATCGGGCCCTGCCCGTCGAGCGGGTTCCCGAGCGGGTCGACCACGCGGCCGAGCAGCCCCTCGCCAACCGGGACCGACGCCACCTTGCCGGTGCGGCGCACCGGATCGCCCTCGCTGATCTTGTCCCAGTCGCCGAAGAGGGCGACGCCGACGTTGTCCTCCTCGAGGTTGAACGCAAGGCCGACGACGCCGTGGTCGAGCTCGAGCATCTCGAGCGCGACGCAGTTCTCGAGCCCGTGCACTCGGGCGATGCCGTCGCCGAGGGAGAGGACCGCGCCGACCTCGGCGAGGTTCGTGTCGACGTCGAACTCCTCGATCCGCTTGCGCAGGATGGAGGTGATCTCTTCGGGACGCAGCTTCATTCCGGGCTAGCTCCTTGTGGTTGCGAGTTCTTGACGGAGTCGGTCGAGGCGGCCGCGCAGGCTTGCGTCGAGTCGGAGCGAGCCGGCCTGGAGGACGATGCCGCCGATCAGGTCCGGGTCGACGCTCCGCGACGCCTGCACGGTGCGGCCAGAGCGCTTCTCGATGTCGTTGACGATGTGCTCGAAGTCGGCGTCGGAGAGCTCCCTCGCGGTGGTGAGCTCGACGTCCAGAATGTGCGCCCGAGCGGCGATGAGCCCCTCGAACTCGGCCGCGATCCCGCGTATCTCCCCCGCCCTGCCCTTCTCCACGACGACGCGGGTGAAGTTGCGGATCAGCTCGTCGCCTCCCCCGAGGATCTGGTCGAGGATGTCGGCCTTGACCCGCGAGTCGGTCTCCGGGTTCTCGAGCACCGATGCGAGCTCTGGCACCTCGTCTATCGAGTGCGCGAGGTCTCCGAGCTGCTCGCGGACGAGGTCGAGCCGGCCCTTGTCCTCGGCTGCCTCGAACAGGGCGGTCGCGTAGATGCGCGGCGCGGTGGCTATGAGCGGCTCGCCTCCAGCTGCGAGAAGTCGATCTCGGCGAGCGCCTCGTCGATCAGGCGCTTCTGGTCGGCGTCGGTCAGCGACTTGCGGGTGATCTTCTCGGCCGCCTCGAGGGACAGGACCGCCACCGCCTGCCGCAGCTCGGTGAGCGCCTGCACCTTGGCATGCTCGATCTGACGCTCGGTCTCCTCGAGCCGCCGCTGCCGGTCGGCCTCGGTCTCCTCGCGCATCCGCTCGTGCTGGGCGTCGGCGAGCTTCCGGGCTTCGCCGAGGATCGACTCGGCCTCGCTGCGGGCCTGGCCGATCAGCGCCTTGTGCTCCTCGAGCAGGCTCCGGGCCTCCTCGCGGACGCGGTCGGCCTCCTCGACCGACTCGCGGATCCGCTCGCGGCGGTCGTCGATCAGCTTCTGGATCGGGCCGAAGGCATAGCGCCTCAGGACGAAGAACGTGATCGCGAACGCGATGATCGTCCAGATCATCAGGCCCGGGATGACCTTGACGAGCGGGTTGGACTCGAACAGCATCGTGCTTACCTGCATCGCGGCCTAGACCAGGACGTAGCCGAGCAGGCCGCCGAGGAAGCCGTAGAACACGACGGCCTCGGTGAGGGCGAACCCGAGCCACATGAGGCCCTGCAGCTCGCCGCGAAGCTCGGGCTGCCGGGCGACCGACTGGATCATCGAACCGAAGATGAAGCCGATGCCGGGACCGGCGCCGGCTGCGCCGAGCCCGATGCCGAGCGCGAGCGCGATCGCCTTGCCGGCGTGGACAACCGGTGTGTCCTTCACCGAGGCGAATACGAGGGCGGCAAATCCGAGCATTACGTCGTTTCTCCTTTGTCTAGTGCTCCGGCTCTATGGCCGTGCCGATGTAGATGGCGGACAGGGCGGCGAAGATGAACGCCTGGATCGTGACCACGATCACGACCTCGAAGATGTAGAAGACGAACGCCGCCGGCAGCCCCAAGAACCGCCACGGCGGGGTGTGGATGATGAAGACGAGCCCGATCATCGTGAGGATCAGGATGTGGCCGGCGAGCATGTTGGCATAGAGACGGACTGACAGGCTGATCAGCCGCATGAACTGCGAGAAGATCTCGATCACGATGATCAGCGGCAGGATCACCTTCGGCACCTCCGGGATCCAGGAGGCGACGTACTTCGCGAAGCCGTTGTAGTGGATCCCCTCGATGTGCTGGAAGAGCCAGGTCAGAAGCGCCAGAGCGAGGGTCACCGAGATCGACGAGGTCGCGGCGTAGATGCCCCACACGGGCACGCCGTGGTAGGTCTGCCCGGTGAGCGGCAGCGGGATGAAGCCGAGCAGGTTCACGACGAAGATGAAGATCAGCAGCGTCGCGACGTACGGGAACCAGCGCGACATCGCCTTCGCCGGGAGGCCCGTTTCGGCAACCTGGGTCTGGGCGATGTCGTAGATCACCTCGCCGATCGTCTGACGGGTGCCCGCGACGACCGCGAGGCGCCAGCGCATGAGCCCCAGGCCGATCAGGATCGAGAGGAGGGCGCCGAGGAACAGGTAGACGACGGCGCGGTTGATCGACATGTCGATCGGGCCGAGGTGGATCGGGACCCAGTCCTTGAGCTTGAACTCGTCGGACGGGTCGAACGTCGCGGCGGAGGCGGTCGCGGGCGCGATCAGCGCGAGCCCGAGCAGTGCAGCGAACAGTCTTCCCGCCTTCACGTGCCTGCCTCCTCCCCTCCGTAGTACGCCGCGAGCGACGTTGCGAACTCCACCGTGAACGCCAGGGCGTAGACAGCGGCCGCCGAGACCCCGACGCTCTGGTTCGAAACGGTCACGGCGATCAGCACCACCATCGCCGTGATCGACCGGACCATCCTGCCGATGGCGACCGTCCCTGAGCTCGCGAGATTACCCATGCCGAGGGGACGCCGCCGGAGAACCACTGCGACGAACTGGCTCGCGATCCAGAGCACGGTGGCGATCCCCCAGCCCGCGAGCGGCCAGCCGGCGATCAGGAAGAGCGGCAGGGCCGCGGCGACGACGACGCCGGACGCGAGGATGGGCCGGTTGCTCTGCGGTACGGGATGTGGGGCGACGACGGTGGGCATCAGGCGAACGCGTCGTGGTAGCGGACGTAGACGGCGCCGATGCCGGCCGGGATACCGACGATCGCCCCGATGACCAGGCCGAGCTTGAGCGACCCCGCGACCCAGCCGATCAGGGTGCCGAGGCCGATCATGAGCAGGGTGACGACGGCGAGGAGCGCACCCGCCTCGGTGGGCGGGAACGCGCGGGGCTCGGAGGGCTCCATCGCGCCGGAGCATAGCGCAGCCGCGACCGGGGCGGTCGCGACTTCGTAACAACGCGAAGCCCTGCGGTTGAGCGCGTTTCTGCGGACTTTGTTGCAGAGGTTGCGAGTGCCGGCTACGCGGTCTTCCGCTGCTTCTCCGCGCGCTCCGCCTCCGCGCGGCGGCGGATGAACGGGTTTGCGAGCTTCACGATCTCGAGCAGGTACACCACGTAGATCGACGTGCCGACCGCCAGCAGCCCGATCGCGGCGTCGAGGGCGACGTTGCCCGCGTCCCAGTGACCGTGGCGGTGCGGGTGCACGAAGCGCGTCGCGAGGGCGGCGATCGCGAGCGACGCGCACCACCCGTAGAGATAGACGACCGATCGCCGCTGCGAGAAGCCGATGTTCTCGAAGCGGTGATGGAGATGGGTGCGGTCGGCGACGTAGACGGGCTTCCCGTGCTTGATCCGCTTCGCGACGACGAACGAGGTGTCGATGAGCGGGACCGCGAGCACGAGGAGCGGCAGCACGAGCGCGGTCAGAGCGGCGGTCTTCGCGAGGCCCTGTACCGAGACGGCGGCGAGCGTGTACCCCAGGAGGAGCGCCCCGGAGTCTCCCATGAAGATCCGGGCCGGGTAGAAGTTGTGGCGGAGGAAGCCGAGGCAGCCGCCGAGCACCGCTGCGGTCAGGATGGCCGCGTTGACGTCGCCGCGGCTGAGGCCGATCACGCAGAAGGACAGTGCCGAGATCCCGCAGACGCCGGCGGCAAGGCCGTCGAGGCCGTCGAGGAAGTTCACCATGTTCATCACGGCAACGATCCCGAGGATCGTCAGCGTCATGCCCACCGGCTTCGGCAGCTCCTGCACGCCGAGGAACGGGAACGTGAAGCGGTGGACCCAGACGCCGGCCCACACCGCGACGCCGGCGGCCGCGACCTGGCCGCCCAGCTTCTCCCACCAACGGAGGCCGCGGAAGTCGTCGACCGCGCCGACGACGGTCGCGATCGCAGCGCCGACGAGGATGCCCCGCATCTCGCGATTCAGGTCGAGGAACGCGAGCGACGGCACGAAGATCCCGAGGAAGAGCGCGAGGCCGCCGAGCCGCGGGATGCCGATGCGCGTCGAGCGGCGCCCCTCCTCGTGCCGGTCGACGACGCCGAGGTGACGTGCCACCTCCCCACCGCCGGGGTCAGCAGGACGACGATGACGATCGCGCCGACCGCGGCCCAGACGACCTGGAGGTTGTCCGTCAGCGTGTCCCAGATCACGATTCCCCCTACTTCGTCCCGTAGAGTCGATCTCCCGCATCGCCGAGGCCGGGCACGATGTAGCCCTTCTCGTTCAGGTGCGAGTCGACGGAGGCGACGAAGATGTTCACGCCGGGGTGCGCCTCCTGGATCCGCGCGACGCCCTCCGGCGCCGCGATGAGCGAGACGAGCGAGACGTTCGTCGCGCCCGCCCGCCTCAGCACCTCGATCGCGTGGGCGGTCGAGTTGCCGGTGGCGAGCATCGGGTCGAGCAGCAGCACATCCCGCTCGGCGATGTCGGCGGGGAGCTTGACGTAGTACTCGACCGGCTCGAGGGTCTCCTCGTTGCGGTAGAGGCCGATGAAGCCGACGCGGGCGACCGGGATCAGCGAGAGGACGCCGTCGAGCATGCCCATCCCCGCCCTGAGGATCGGGCAGACAGCGACCTTCTTGCCGGGGATCCGGTAGGCCCTGGTCCGCTCGAGCGGCGTCTCGACCTCGACCTCCTCGACCCCCATCTCCTTGGTCGCCTCGTAGGTGAGGAGCAGCGTCAGCTCGTTCACGAGCCGGCGGAACATCTCGGTGTCGGTGTTGACGTCGCGAAGGAGGCCGAGCTTGTGGCGAACGAGCGGGTGGGAGACCTCGTGAACGGCCACTTCGTGGCGGCGCCTCCTAGCCTTTCTCGGCGGAGCCGAGAAAGGCCGTGTAGCCGCGGAATCCCGGGTACAGCGGGCGGCGGTCGCAGAGCGCGGCGGAGCGCTCGGCGAGGGCTGCCGGGTCGGCATCGTCGGCGAGAGCGCCGACGATGATCGAGGCGACCTCGCGGGAGTCGTCCTCGTCGAAGCCGCGCATCGTCACGGCGGGCGTGCCGAGGCGAACGCCGGAGGCGACCATCGGGGGGACGCTCGTCGAACGGGACCGTGTTCCGGTTCACCGTGATCCGGCATTCGTCCAGGCGATCCTGAGCTGCCAGCCCCGTCCACTCCGTCGCGCGGAGGTCGAGCTGCACGAGGTGGGTGTCGGTGCCGCCGGTGAGAACGTCGAACCCGCCGTCGACGAGCCCTGCCGCGAGCACGTCGGCGTTGGCGCGGACCCGGCGCTGGTAGTCGCGGAAAGCCTCGGTGCCGGCGATCCTGAAGCAGACCGCCTTGGCGGCGATCGTGTGCATCAGCGGGCCGCCCTGCATGCCGGGGAAGAGCGCCCGGTCGAGCGCCTGTGCATGCTCCTCGGTGCACAGCACGAAACCCGCCCTCGGCCCGGCCAGGGTCTTGTGCGTCGTCGAGGTGACGAAGTGCGAGTGAGGCACCGGGCTCGGGTGGAGCCCCGCCGCGACGAGGCCGGCGAAGTGCGCCATGTCGGTCATCAGCAGCGCGCCGACCTCGTCTGCGATCTCACGGAACCTGTCCGCCTCGACGCGGCGCGGGTAGGCGGAGCCACCGCAGACGATGAGCTTCGGCCGCACCTCCTTGGCGCGGGCGAGCACGTCGTCGTAGTCGACGGTCATCGTCTCGCGCGAGACGCCGTAGTGGTGGAACTCGTAGAGCTTCCCGGAGAAGTTGACCTTCAGGCCGTGCGTGAGGTGGCCGCCGTGGTCGAGCGAGAGCCCGAGCACCCGGTCACCCGGCTGGAGCACTGCGAAGTAGACGGCCATGTTCGCCTGTGCGCCCGCGTGGGGCTGCACGTTCGCGTGCTCGGCGCCGAAGAGCGACGTGGCGCGGTCGCGCGCGAGCTCCTCGATCTCGTCGACCACCTCGCACCCGCCGTAGTAGCGCTTGCCGGGATACCCCTCGGCGTACTTGTTCGTCGGCGTCGAGCCGATCGCCTCGAGCACCGAGGGCCAGGTGAAGTTCTCCGACGCGATCAGCTCGATCTGGCCGCGCTGGCGTTCGAGCTCTCGCTCGAGGGTCACCGCGATGTCCGGATCGATCTCGGCGAGGCCCGCCGTCCGAAGGTGCTCGAAGGTCTCCTGCGCAATCGCCACTGCGGCTCCCTTGGTCGAGGTGGGTGGCGTCATCGTAGTCGCGCGACGGCGAGGGCCCGGTCGGTGGCGCCCGCACCCGCGCGGAGGATCCGGGGCTCCTCGCCCGTGTAGTCGACCACGGTGGAAGGATCTCCGGAGAGCGGTCCCGTGTCGATCTCGGCGGCGCAGCCGGCGCGGATCCTGGCGCGGGACCTCCTCGAGCGTCGCGGCGGCCTGCCCGCCCGGCTCGTTCGCGCTCGTGGCGGCGACCAGCCCCACGGCGTCGAGGACACGCTGGGTGAGCTCCGGAACGAGCGCCACGCGGACGCCGATCGTGTCGGGGCGGTCGCCGCCCACCCAGGCGTACCGGTGCGCGGGGTTCGCAAGCACGACCGTGTACGCGCCCGGAAGGAGCGCCTCGAGCAGCGCGCGCGGAAGCTCGGGCACGGCGTCCATGAGCACGTCGACGCTTGCGGCGATCACCTGCATCGGCTGGGCGGCGCCGCGACCCTTGAGCTCGTACAGGCCGCGGACCGCCGGCTCGCTCGCCGCGAGCGCGCAGAGGCCGTAGACCCCGTCTGCCGGGAGAAGCACCGGCTGCCCGTCGCGAAGGGCCGCGATCACGTCCATCGCGCCTCGACCACGCGGTCCCGGCCGGCAAGGTCCCTGGTGACGGTCGCGCCCGAGTAGCCGATTGCCTCGAGCTGGTCGGCGAGGAGCAGCGCGCGGTCGGCGTGGGCTTCGAGAACGAGCATCCCTCCCGGTTCGAGCCGCTCGGACGCAGCTCTAGCGACCTCCGTCGCCAGGTCGCCGACGAGCGCGAGCCTCGGCTCCCAGTCCCGCACCTCGGCCTGGAGGGCGTCGATCTCGTCGGCACCGACGTAGGGCGGGTTCGAGACGACGAGGTCGAACGGCCCGGCGAGCGCCGTCGAGAAGGTCGCGTCTCGACGAGCTCGAGCTCGACGCCGAGTCGCTCGGCGTTCTCCCGCGCGAGCGCGAGCGCGTCGGGCGAGACGTCGGTCGCGGTGACGACGGCGCCGGGATGCTCGTCTGTGATCGCGAGCGCGATCGCTCCGGTCCCCGTGCCGACGTCGGCGACGCGGGGAGCCGGGATCGCCACGATCGCCGCGAGCGCGCGCTCCACGACGATCTCGGTCTCCGGCCGTGGGACGAGCGCGCGGGCGTCGGTGAGCAGCACCAGCCGGCGAAAGCCCCAGTCGCCGAGGACGTAGGCGAGCGGCTCGCGGCGGCCACGCCGCTCGACGAGCGGCCGTGCGACCGAGAGCTCGGCCTCGGTCAGCGGGCGGTCGAAGCTCGTGTACAGCTCGAGCCTGGGCATCCCGAAGGCATGCGCGAGGATCAGCTCGGCATCGAGCCGCGGAGTGTCGATCCCCTTGCGAGCGAGGTACTCGGAGCTCGAGGAGAGCACCTCGCCGAGCGTCACCCCGCGCCCTCCAGGGCGCGGCGCTGGGCATCGGCGGTGAGCGCGTCGGTGAACTCGCCGAGGTCGCCCGCGAGCACGTCCTGGAGGCGGGCGCTGACGCCGACGCGGTGGTCGGTGACGCGGTCCTGCGGGAAGTTGTAGGTGCGGATCTTCTCGGCCCGCTCGCCCCGCCCGACCTGGGCGTTGCGGGCAGCGGCCTGCGCGGAGAGCTGCTTCTCGCGCTCGGCCTCGTAGAGGCGGGCGCGGAGCACGCGCATCGCCTTCGCCTTGTTCTGCAGCTGCGAGCGCTCGTCCTGCATCTCCACGACGAGCCCGGTCGGAACGTGCGTGATCCGCACGGCCGAGTCGGTCGTGTTCACCGACTGGCCGCCCGGGCCCGACGAGCGGTAGACGTCGATCTTCAGGTCCTTGTCGTCGACCTCGACGTCGACCTCCTCGGCCTCGGGCATCACGGCAACGGTCGCGGTGGAGGTGTGGATCCGGCCCTGCGACTCGGTGTCGGGGACGCGCTGGACGCGATGGGTACCGCCCTCGTACTTGAACACCGAGTACGCCCCGTCGCCCTTGATGCCGTACACGCCCTCCTTCATCCCGCCGCCCTCGGTCGGGCTGACCTCGAGCTGCTCCCAGCGGAAGCCGCGCCTGTCCGCGTACCGCTCGAGCATCCGGGCGAGGTCGCCGGCCCAGAGGGCAGCCTCGTCACCCCCCACTCCCTGCCGGATCTCGACGATCACGTCCTTCTCGTCGGCCGGGTCGGACTCCACGAGGGCGAGCCTGAGCTCGTCCTCGAGGCGGGCGACCTCGGCCTCGTAGTCGGAGACCATCTCGGCGAGCTCCGAGTCGTTGCGGGCGGCGTCGAGGTCGGCGTGCGCCTGCCGCCAGGCCCGGGTGAGTCGGTATGGCGACTCGAGCTTCTTCAGGCGCCGTCCGACCTCCTCCGCCTCACGGTGGTCGTTGTAGACGGCAGGGTCGGACATCCGCTCCTGTGCGTCTGCGTAGGAGCGCTCGAGCTCCTCGATCAGCGGTTCGAGACTGGACATGGCGCGCGGACCAGCGTAACCGCGCAGGCCGACCTGCTATTCGGCGGTCGCCGAGACCTCCGCGTCCTCGTCTTCGTCCTCGTCGTCGAGGATCAGCTCGGGCAGCTCCAGCGCCACGTCGATGCCCGTGAGCGCACGCGAGAGCGGGCTCATGATCCTCGCGCGGTGCGCGATGTCGAAGATCTTCTCGTCGGTGAGCCCGTCGACCGTGACGGTGACGATGATCGTCGCGCCCGTGATGCCGAGACCGATCTCGGAGGAGATCTCGCACGTGACCTGCATCTGCTCCGGCTCCCAGCCGAACCCGACGAGGCCGGAGGTGAACTGCATCGCGAAATCCGAGGCGTAGGCCGCGGCGAGGAGCTCCTCGGGCGTCGCCTGCCCGACCTCCTCGTCGACGCGGGCCGTCGTGGTCATCTCGAGCTCGGGGATCTGGCCGGAAGTCGTCGAGAGCAGCTTCCCCTCGCCGTCGGAGTACCCGCCGATCCACTCGAACTCGGCTCTGTGAACGTTCGGCATCTAGGCCATCACCTCCACCCGTCTGTCTGCCGGCGAGAGCCGGCCTTCATGGTCGAGCACCTCGCGCAGCGCCCGGATCGAGACCTCGAGCTGGTCGAGCGTCGGCTCGCGGGTCGTGAGCCGCTGGAGCCAGAGCCCCGGCGCGAGGGCCTTCATCAGGGCCTTGTTGTCCTGGTGCTTGCCGGCGAACCGGATCAACTCGTAGGCGACGCCCGCGATCACGGGAAGGAGCGCGATCCGGGTGATGATCAGCCAGTACCAGGCGGGCCGCCCGAAGAACGCGAAGACGAAGACGCCGATGACCATCACCCAGAGCAGGAACGCGGTGCCGCAGCGCGGGTGGATCAGCGAGTAGCGCTGGGTGATCTCCGGGGTGAGCTCCTCGCCGGCCTCGTAGGCGTTGATCGCCTTGTGCTCGGCGGCGTGGTACTGGAACACGCGCTTGAGCGACGGGATGAAGGAGAGGAGCGCCAGATAGCCGACGAAGACGGTGACGCGGATCAGGCCCTCGACGATGACGAAGAGGTAGCCGTCGCGGATCGGGAGCGTGTCGGCGAGGAGCGCCGGGCCGACCTTGAAGATGGCGAGCGCGAAGCCGATCGCGACCGCGAAGGAGAAGAAGAGCGTCCAGCGTCCGATCTCCTCGGGCTCGGGGTCGCCCTCCTCCGCATCTTGCGCGGCGTAGCTCGCCGACACCGAGAGAGCTCGGAAGCCGATCGCCAGCGACTCGCCGAGTGCGACGACGCCGCGGACGACCGGCAGGCGCAGCGTCCAGTGGCGCGTCGCGAGCGGGTCGATCGTGCGGCCGACGTGCGCGATCTCGCCGTCGGGCTTGCGGACGGCGACGGCCCAGTTCCGAGGGCCGCGCATCATGACGCCCTCGAGGACGGCCTGGCCGCCGATTGCCTGGGACATGGCTAGGAGGTCGAGGCCGTGCGGTCGGCCTTCTCGAGCCGCCGCTGGAAGCGCTCGACGCGCCCGCCGGTGTCGACCAGCTTCTGCTTGCCCGTGTAGAACGGGTGGCATTGGGAGCAGACCTCGACGTTCAGCTCCGGCTGAGGTGGAGCGCGTGGTGAACGAGTTCCCGCAGGAGCAGTGAACCGTCGCGAACACGTAGTCGGGATGGATGTCGGCCTTCATCTCGATGCCAGGATATCAGAGGCCGTTTGCGCGCTGACGTTGCCGCCGCTGACGACGGCGACGGGATTGTCCGCCTCGATCTTGCCGGCAAGGATCGCAGCGGCGGTCGCAGCACCCGCCGGCTCGCAGGCGAGCTTCGCCCGCTGATAGAGGAAGCGGAACGCGGTCTTGATCTCCTCGTCGGTGACGAGGACGACCTCGATATCGCGACAGAGCTCGAGCGCGATCGCGCCGACGAAGGGAGCATTCAGGCCGTCGGCGATGGTGCTCGGGGTGCCGTGCACCGGGGTCCCGGCCTGCTGGCCGTCGTGGA
Source organism: uncultured Actinomycetota bacterium (assembly GCA_963723405.1). GTDB lineage: Bacteria > Actinomycetota > Thermoleophilia > Gaiellales > Gaiellaceae > PALSA-600. The sequence continues at coordinate 149,336 of CAVRQF010000004.1, forward strand.
GCGCGCTGCTGCCCTCGGGCTCGACGCCGATGATGCGTTTCCCCGACCCGATCGCCGCGACGATGCCGCCGATCAGCCCGCCACCGCCGACGGGGACGACGACGGTGTCGGCGTCGGGTGCGTCCTCTTCGATCTCGAGGCCGACGGTGCCGGCGCCGGCGAGAACCGCGGGGTCGTCGAACGGATGGACGAGCGTACGGCCGGTCTGCTCGATCAACTCGTCCAGGCGATCCCACGCGTCGACCGGGCTCGTCGACTCGAGGTCGACCGTGCCGCCGTAGCTGCGGGTCGCTTCGATCTTCTGCTCGGAGGCGCCCTGCCACATGACGATGAGCGCGTCGACCCCGTACACGCCGGCTGCGAACGCCGCCGCCTGGGCGTGGTTCCCTGCGGAGATCGCGATCACGCCGCGACGCTTCTCCTCGTCGCTCAGGGTGCTGAGCTTGTTGAGGGCGCCGCGGGGCTTGAAGGAGCCGGTGCGCTGGAAGAGCTCGCACTTGAGGCGGGCGCCCAGCGTGCGGGAAGGGAGCGTCGGCGTCCGGATGAGGTGCCGCGTCGACGACCTCGCGGGCGCGGCTGACGTCGTCGCGGTCAACCACGCTGGCGCACCGCCTCGAAGAGGATGATCGCGGCCGCGGTCGCGGCGTTGAGGCTGTCGGTGCTCCCGTGGGCGACCGGGATCGAGACGCGGGCGTGGGCTGCGGCCAGCCAGCCGGCTCCGAGGCCCGTGTCCTCGGCGCCGACGACGATCGCGGAGGGCCGGCCGAGGTCGGCGTCGGTGTAGCGGGTCGCGGCGCTCACGTCGGCGGCGACGATAGCCACGGGGAGGGCGGTGATGTCGGCGAGGCTCGCCTCGACGACCGGCAACGTGAAGACGGCGCCGGTGGAGGCCCGGATGGCGTTCGGGTTCCACGGGTCGGCGCGGGCCTCGGCGACGGCGAGCGCGTCGGCGCCCGCGGCCTCGGCCGAGCGCGCCATCGCGCCGAGGTTCCCGGGCTTCTCGATCCCGACGGCCACGAGGTAGAGCGTCCCGTTCGCCGGCAGCTCGCGCCGCGGGGCCTCGACCACGGCGATGACTCCCTCGGGCTCCGCGCGGTAGGCCATCTTCGCGAGGACCCGCTCGCTGACGGGCTCGCCCTCGCCCCACTCGAGCAGGGCCGGCGCGAAGTAGGTCTCGACGATCCGAAGCCCGGCCGCGCGCGCCCGCTCCACCTCCCGCGGCCCCTCGGCGAGGAAGAGCCCGCTCGCCCGCCGCTCCCGCCCCGACCGAAGCCGCACGACCTCCTTGACGCGAGCGTTGTCCACCGACGTGATCACACGGCGAATCTAGCCGTGACCTGCCCGGCCAACGGTCAGCGCTGCGGCCAGCAGGTGTCCGACGCCGTGTTGGCGGCACACAAGACCTTCTTCCCTCGACGGTGTCGGACACCGCTTTGGGCGACGCGTCAGCCGATACGCCTAGAGCGGTGTCGGACACGACGAGGGCATGTCAAGTCCCCGGGAGAACGACGCTGTGTCCGACACCGGGATCAGGTGAGCGTGTACTCGGGCCCCGAGCCGCCCTCCGGGGGCGTCAGTCGGCCGCCCTTCGCGGAGATCGCCCCGCATTGGACGCAGTTCGACGGGCTCACCTCGAGCTCCACGAGGCCGTCCTCGCCGACGGCTCCCGCCTCGTACACCTGCGCCGGGCACATCCGCGACCAGAGCTCGGCGAGATCGGGCGGTACCCGGCGGGGAACGCGGATGTGGCTCGGCTGGTCGTCCCGCGTGCGGTTCCCGGAGAGGAAGACCGACGACAGCTTGTCGAACGTCAGCTTCCCGTCGGGCTCCGGGTACGACGAGGCGCGGTCCGTGACCAGCACCTCCTGGTCGGCGTCCCGCTCGGTCGGACGATCGCCCGGCGGGAGCCTCCCCGCCGTCACCGTGGCGAGCCCGGCCAGTGCCGATCCGGCCCAGAAGCCCGCGCCGAACCCCTGCCGCATGTTCCGGACCTTCCGCAGGTCACGCCAGACGAACGACGAGCGCAGCGACTCGTCGTAGCCCGGAAGCGCCCCGACCCGCCCCTCTCCTCCGGCAGGGCCGCGTTGCACGCCGCCTCCGCCGCGAGCCGGCCCGACTCGACCGCGTAGTGGATCCCCTTCAGCGCCGGGACGTTCACGAGCCCGGCCCCGTCGCCTGCGATCAGGAGCCCAGGAGCCCAGAGCCGCCGCGGCAGCGCGACGAGCCCTCCCTCCGGGATCGTCTTCGCGCCCCACGCGATCCGCTCGCCGCCGTCGAAGATCGGCCGGATCCGCGGATGGGTCTTCAGCTCCTGCAGGAGGTCGTGCACCGACAGCGCCGCGTCGCGGTAGTCGAGCCCGACCACCATCCCGATCGTGACCATGTCGTCGCCCATCGGGTAGACGAAGCGACCCACCGAACTCGCGCAGCCCGCCCGCGGCCGGAGCGGCCAGCCCAGCGTGTGGATCACCTCGCGCACGGGCCGCGTCGACCCTCCAGACCTCCTTCACGCCGAGCGCCCACGTCTGCGGGCTCGACCCTCCGAGCTCGAACCGCGTCGAGCGCGGCCGTCGTCAGATGACCCGCCGTGCCCTCGGCCAGGATCGTCACCTGGGCGCGCACGTCGGAGCCCGGCTCGAACCGCGGGAGCTCCTCCCCGTCGCGCCCACGCCCCTTGTCGCCCGTCCGTACACCGACGACCTCGTCGCCCGCGACGAGGAGCCTCTCGGCCGCCGTCTCGGGGAGCACGGCCACGCCGAGCCCCTCGGCCGTCTCGGCCAGCCACCGCCCGAGCCTGCGACAGCGACACGATCACGTTCCCGTGATTCCGCATCGTCGGCGGGATCGGCAGCGGGCACCGCGCGCCCGGAGGTCAGGAACAGCACCGACTCGCCCGGGACCTCGCCGTAGGAAGGGAACGGCTCCGAGACGAGACGCCGAAGCGGCCCCGGATCGATCACCGCCCCCGACAGGAGATGCGAGCCCGGGCGCCTTGCCCTTCTCGAGCACGGCCACCGGCACCTCTCCGAGCCGCTCGGCCAGCTCCGGCTGCCCGGAGACGAGCTGCGCCGCCCGGATCGCCGCGGCGATCCCGGCCGGCCCACCGCCGACCACGAGGATCCCGACCTCGACCGGGTCGGCGTCGGACGGCTCGGCGATCGCCTCCGCCTCCGACCAGGGAGGCGGGAAGTCGGCCGGCCTCATCCGCCTCGGTGCCGGCGGACGAGCTCGGTCAGCGGCGGGACGATCTCGTTCAGGTCGCCGACCACGCCGAGATCGGCGTAGTCGAAGATCGGCGCGTTCGGATCCTTGTTGATCGCCACGATCGTCCCGGAGCCCTGCATCCCGACCTTGTGCTGGATCGCGCCCGAGATCCCGACCGCGACGTACAGCTTCGGCGCGACCGTCTTCCCCGTCTGGCCGACCTGCGTCGAGTACGGGTACCAGCCGGAGTCGACCACGGCGCGGGTCGCCGCGACTGCGCCGCCGAGCGCCTCGGCAAGCTCCTCCACGGCGCGGAAGCCGTCCGGCGCGCCGAGCCCGCGGCCGCCTGCCACGACCACGTCGGCGTCCTCGATCGACGGGCCGCTCTGCTCGACGACAGCCGGCTCCACCAGCTCCGCGAGCAGCGAGTGCGCCTCGAGCGACACCTCGACCGGCCGGACCTCGGCGACCCCGCCGGTCTCGACCGGGTCGAACGCCCCGCTGCGGAACACCGCGATCCGGGCGCCGACGTCCACCCCGCATCGACCCACACCGAGTCGGCGAGCGCCGGCCGCTTCCCGACGAGCTCGCCCGACTCGACCAGGTCGACGAGATCCCAGTTCAGCCCGGCCCCGAGCCGCACGGCCAGCCCGGCCGCGACGTCCGCAGCCAGCACCGACTGCGCGAACAGCACCGTGTCGAACCCCTCGTCGCGAACGAGCGCGGCGAGAACGTCCACCCGCGGCTGGGGAAGCGGCGCGCCGAGCCGCGAGTCATCGGCGACGAAGACCGTCCCGGCGCCGAATGCGCCGCAGCGCTCGGCAAGCGAGCCGACTCCCGAGCCGGCGATCACGCCGGCCACCTCGCCGCCGAGCGAGGCTGCCTTCGAGATCGCGGCGAGCGACGGCTTCGTCACCCCGTCGGCGTGGTGCTCGCAGAAGACGAGCGTCTTCAGAGGAGCCTCCTCTCGACCAGGAACTCGAGGATCGCCGCCGGGGCCCCCGCGGCTTCGATGCGGCGCCGCTCGCCCCGCGACGGCGGCGCCGACTGCGCGAGCACCGTCGTTCGCGCGGCGGTCACGCCGCCGACGTCCGCGGCGCCGAGGACCTCCTGCGGCTTCGACTTGGCGCCCATGATCCCCTTGAGCGACGGGTAGCGAGGCTCGTTGATCGCGTCCGACACGGCGACGACGGCGGGAAGCGGCGCGCGGATCCGCTCGTAGCCGAGCTCTGTCTGGCGCCGGCCCGTCACCGAGCCGTCCTGCACGGATAGCTCCGCGACCTGTGAGATCACCGGCGCGCCGAGAAGCTCCGCGACCGCCGCCCAGAGGCATGCCCCGTCCCCATCGGCGGACTGCTGGCCGAACAGGACGAGATCCGGATCCTCCCGACGAAGCGCTCCCGCGAGCGCATGCGCAGTCGTGAGCAGGTCGCCCCCCTCGAACCCGGGATCGCTGACGAGCACCGAGCGGTCGGCGCCCATCGCGAGTGTCTTCCGCATGGCGTCGGCGGCCCCGGCCGGGCCGAGCGACACGACGACGACCTCGCCGTCGCCCGCTGCGTCCCGCACTCGCAGCGCCTCCTCGACCGGATGGAGGTCGAAGTCGGAGAGCGCGAGCTCGCCCGAGCGATCGATCCGCCCGGTGGCGGGATCGAGCTTGCGGCCCGTGGCGGCGTCGGGCACGGCCTTCACGCAGACGGCGATCTTCATCGGCCTCGCACTCTATGCACGCCTCAGCGATCGCCGCCCGGCAGCCAGAGCGGCTCCGCCCCATCGGCGTTCGCGGCGCGGGCCAGCAGGAAGAGCAGGTCGGAGAGCCGGTTCAGATACACGGCCGCAAGCGGGTTCACCGGCCGCTCGAGCGCCGCGGCGAGCACCTCGCGCTCGGCCCGGCGGCAGACCGCGCGGGCAACGTGCAGCCGCGCGGCGACCTCCGTCCCGCCGGGCAGCACGAAGCTCCGGAGCTCGGTCAGCCCGGCGTTGACCTCGTCGCAATCGGCCTCGAGCCGGTCGACCGAGGCCTGCGCGACCCGGAGCTTGCCGTCGCCCTCCTCGAAGGGCACGCAGAGGTCGGCGCCGAGGTCGAAGAGCTCGTTCTGGATTCGCCCGAGCCGCGCGTCGACGGCGAGCACCTGCACCGACCCGAGCAGCGAGTTCACCTCGTCGACCGCGCCGTAGGCCCCGACGAGCGGGTCGAGCTTGGACACCCGGGAGCCGTCTCCGAGAGACGTCTCACCACCGTCCCCGCCACGCGTGTAGATGCGTGTCAGGCGGACGGGCTCGTCACGCCGCCGTGAGCTCACGGCGGGAGCCTACTTCGGCTCGGGCTCCAGCTTGTAGCCGACGCCGAAACGCGTGTGGATGAAGGTGTGCCTCGGCGCGATCCGGTCGACCTTCTGACGCAGACGGCGGACGAACACGTCGACCGTGCGGTCGCGGTGCGTCTCGCGGCGTCCCCAGACCTTCTGGAGGAGCTCGTCGCGAGTGACGACCCGCCCGCGGTCGAGCGCGAGCGTGTAGAGGAGCTTGAACTCCGTGGGCGTCAACCCGGCGTTCACACCGCCGACATACGCCTGAACTTCCCGGGGGTCGATCTTGAGCTCCTCGATGTCGATCGCCTCGCCGCGCCGCTCCTCGGCCGGGCGAACGCCGCGTCGCGCGGCGGCGACGACGCGGGCGACGAGCTCGCGCATCGAGAACGGCTTCACGAGGTAGTCGTCGGCGCCGATCTCGAGCGCGTGCACACGATCGTGCTCCGTCCCGCGGGCCGAGACGACGACGATCGGCGTGCCGATCCCCTCCGAGCGCGCGGTCTCGATGAGCTTCCAGCCGTCGAGCTCCGGCAACATCAGATCGAGGACGCAGACGTCCGGGTTCTCGAACCGCAGCCGCGCCAGCCCGAGCTCACCGCGCCCGACGACGACCGGATCGAGACCCGCCGCCGTGAGGTGGCGGGCCATCCCGTCCGCGATGACGTTGTCGTCTTCGACGATGAGGATCTTCCCCACTGCGCCTACCATAGTCCCATGCACGGTAGGGGGCCGGTGTCCAATTGGTGACGATCTGGTGAAGACAGCGGTCTGGTGAAAACCCCGTTCCGCAGGAAGATCGCGCCGAGCGAGCCCGTGCAACGGGAAGAGCCGCCGGCCTCCGACCTGGACGACGCCGAGGCTCATCGTCGAAGACGTGTCCTTCGACGAGCTGCGCGCGGGGTTCACGGCCTCGGTCTCCCACGAGCTCCGGACGCCGCTCGCGCGCATCCTCGTCCTGCTCGACTCCGCCGACCTACCGGACGCCGACATCCCCGCGCTCCTGGAGCAGGCGCGCGCCGAGGTGCAGAACGCCGGCGAGCTGATCGACGAGATCCTCTTCCTCTCGGAGCTCGAGAGCGGCACCGAGGTCGTCTCGCTGGGCCCCACGAATGCGCTCCCCGTTCTCCTCGAGGTCGTCGACGAGCTCTCGTCGAGCTCGGGCCGGGCGGGAATCACGATGCGCGCCGACGGGGACCCGGCGGTGGACCTCCCGCTCCGTTCACGGATGCTCAGGATCGTGGCCGAGAACCTCGCCGAGAATGCGATTCGCTACGCCGGGCACGGGGCGACGTTCACGCTCACGGTCGAACAGAAGGGGGGCGAGGCCATCCTCACGGCCGCCGACGACGGGATCGGGGTCACCGAGACGGACCTGACGCGCCTCTTCGAGCGCTTCTGGCGAGCCGACGCGGCGCGTGCCACCCGCGGCACGGGCCTCGGGCTCGCGATCGTGAAGCACGTCGTCGTCGCGGCCGGCGGCACCGTCGAGGCGAGCGGCGCCCGCGGCGCCGGCCTCCGGATCGTCTGCTCCTTCCCGGCCTAGCCGACGACGCGCGGGGCGTGCGAGGCGGAATAGACGTCCTTGCGGGCGATCTTGCCGTCGCGGATCGGGAAGACGTCCACGCCCTCCCACTCGATCCGGGTCCCGTCGTCGCGCGTCGCGCTCGCCGTCCACTCGCTCACGGCGAAGTCGTCCGCTGCGTGGAAGCTCCGGCCCCGAAACCGCAGCGTGGGCCAGCGCTCGAAGATGCCGCCGATATGCGCCCGCACCGCCTCGCTGCCCTCGACCGCCTCGCCGGCGGTGTGGTTCTCGAACACCACGTCCTCTGTGTGGAACGCGCAGAGCGCGTCGAGGTCCTGGCGGTTCCACGCGGCATCGTAGGCCTCGATCAGGGCGCGAACGGCGTCGCTCACTCCGCGGATAGTACGAAAAACGCGGAAGGGCGCCCGTCGGCGCCCTTCCGCTCTGTCACCCCCGGACGGGGAGCCTCAAAGGCCTTAGGTCGACGGCTGGATCTGCTTCAGCGTCTTCTCGGACGCGACCAGCACGTTCTTCGGGATCGCCACGAACCAGAGCTTGGCCGTGTACTTCGCGGTCTGGCCGGTCGTCAGCGCCCAGAACACCATCTTCCGGAGAGCGGCCGCGTTCGCCGACTTCGTCGGAAGGATGACGTAGGTGTAGGTTGCGATCGGATACGCCGTCGGCAGCGACTTCGGCGGGTTCACGATGTGGAGCTCGTTGTTCGCCGGGATCTTGGTCACGGCACCGCCTGCAACCGCGACGTTGCGGATGCTGGGGTTGATGAACTTTCCGGCGGCGTTCTTGATCGACGCGAACTGCAGGTGGTTCGCGACCGCGAACGCGGTGTCGGTGTAGCCGATCGTCCCCGGCGTCTGGGAGACGGTGGCGGCGACGCCGGCGCTTCCGTTGGCGCCGATGCCGGTCGGCCAGTTGACCGCCTGTCCGGTGCCGAGCGACGACTTCCAGCTCGCGCTCACCGCCGAGAGGTAGTCGGTGAAGTTGTAGGTCGTCCCGGAGTTACCGGTGCGGTAGACCGGCGTGATCTTCAGATCCGGAAGCGTCGCCTTCGGGTTCAGGGCCTTGATCGCCGGGTCGTTCCAGTTCGTGATCTGGCCCATGAAGATCTTCGCGATCGTCGGGACCGTCGAGCAGCAGATTCGTCCTCGCCGGAACCGTGAGGCCGGGGATGTTGTAGTCGATCGCCGTGCCGGCGAGCGCCCAGGGGATCTGGACACAGCCGTTGCATGCCGAGAACTGGTCGGGCGTCAGCGGCGCGTCCGACGCGCCGAAGTCGACCGAGCGGTTCGAGATCGCCTGGATGCCGCCGCCGGATCCGACCGCTGCGTACTGGATCGTGTAGTCGAACGCCGAGCCGAGGCCCGGCGTCCAGACGGACACGAGCGGCGAGACGAACGTGCTTCCGGCGCCGTTGATGACGGTCGCCGTGTGCTTTGCGCCTGCGGCAGAAACCGCGAGGAGCGAAAGCGCCGCTGTGAGAAGCAGCGCGAATCCCGTCCTCTTCATGAGAACTCTCCTTGTCCTGGGTTTTGGATCGTTTTTGTCCTGGGGCGTAGCATCCGTCAAGGCCAGCGTGCCGACCGGAGCCCAGCTCCCGGGCAGCAAGGTTGTGAGCGCGCGGTGACGGAGTGGTTACGAATCACTACGGCATCAGCTGGCCCCGCCGAGCTTCCTCCGCTGCCGGTCGAGCGCCAGCCGGGCGAGGAGGCTCGTGATCAGCACGAAGGTGATCAGGACGAAAGCCGCCGCCCACGCCTGGGCGTTCAGGTTCTTGTCGGGCGACTCGGAGTACTCGAAGATGACGACGGGGATCGAGGCGACCGGCTGCGACGGGTCGGTCGAGACGACCTGGCCGAAGATCGAGCAGACGAAGAGGAGCGGAGCCGTCTCGCCCGCAGCGCGCGCGATCGCGAGGGTCGTCCCCGTGACGATGCCGCCGATCGCAGTGGGCAGGACGACACTGAGCACCGTCCGCCATTTCGAGACGCCGAGGGCGTAGCTGGCCTCGCGAAGGCTGTTCGGCACGAGGACGAGCACCTCCATCGCTGTCCGGGCGACGAGCGGGCAGCATGATCACCGAGAGGGCGAAGCCCCCTGCCCATGCGCTCTGGTGGTGGCCGATCCCGAGGATCGGGACGTGCGCCGAGACGACGAGCGCGAAGACGAAGAGGCCGATGACGATCGAGGGGACGCCGTTCAAGACGTCGAGCCAGAGCTTCACCTGGTCCGCGAGCTTCTTCGGCGCGAACTCGCTCACGTAGAGCGCGACGAGGACCCCGACGGGAAGGGCGATCGCCGTCGCGATCGCGACGAGGATGATCGAGCCCACGAACGCCGGCGCGATGCCGCCCCCAGTCTCCCCGAAGACGGCCGGCCCCTTGACGAAGAGGTTCCAGTTGAGCGCGTCGAAGGCCTTCACGAGCACGGAGCCGACGAGAACTACGAGCAGCGCGACCGCAATGCCTGCAGCGCCGATCGCGGCCGATGTCGCGAGCCCGTTCGTGCGAAGACGCCGCCGTGATCGTCCGGTCGCGTGGAGTGAGAAAGGCTCCATCAGCGGCTTCCCGCTCGCTGGCGCTCGAAGCGATGGACGATGACCTGAGCGACGACATTCGTCATGAACGTGATCACGAGCAGGATCAGCCCGAGATACACGAGCGCGGAGAGCTCGATGGCCGTGGGAGCGCTCTGGTAGTTGCTCGCGAGCTGGCTCGCAAGGGTGTTCCCGGTGGAGAGGAACGAGAGATGGAAGGGTTGAAGGCTGTTGCCGATCACCTGCGTGACCGCGATCGCCTCTCCGAGCGCCCTGCCGAGACCGAGCGTGACGGCAGCGACAACGCCGCCCTTGACGTAGGGGACGATCACCCCCCGCACCGTCTCCCATCGCGTCGCGCCGAGGCCGATCGAGGCCTCCTTCACGTCCTTCGGGACGTTGACGAAGAGCTCCTGGCAGATCGACGAAGTGATCGGGATCATCATCATCGCGAGGACGACGATCGCGATGAGCACGCCGGCCTGCTGCGGGGTGCCGGTGAAGAACGGCGTCCAGCCGAGGAAAGACTGAAAGAACGGCTCGATCTCGGTGCGCATGAACGGCCCGAGGACGAAGATGCCCCAGAGCCCGACGACGACGCTCGGGACGGCTGCGAGCATCGAGATCAGCGCCCCGACCGGGCCGCGGATTGCAGGCGGTGCGAGCTCGCTGAGGAAGAGGCCGATCCCGATCGAGAACGGCGCCGCGATGAGCAGCGCGCCGAACGACGTGACGAGCGTGCCGATGATGAACGAGCGGGCGCCGAAGACATTCGTGACCGGGTTCCAGACGTCGTGCCAGACGAACGCCACACCGAACTCCTTGATCGCCGGCCAGGAGCCCTGGATCAGCTTCCAGCCGATCAGGACGATCACCAGGACGGCGAGGAATGCCGCGAAGGCGGTCAGGGCGTAGAGCGCCCAGTCGCCGATCCGGTCGAAGTTCTTCCTGGTTCTGCGCAGGGGGTTCTCGGAGGCGGCGGAGGCTTCCACGGGGCGGAGCTTTCCAGGCAAGCCCTCCGGCGCGAGGGTCGGTCACCACTCCGTCACGCCATGTTCACATTCTGTGTACCCCGTGGGAAAGCGCCCGAGCGAAAGACTCACGTGGTGAGTGTCGTGGAGCCTCCGCGCTCGGATACCCCCGCGGTCCCCTCGCTGGCGTCAGTCGCCAACTCGGGGCCTGCTCGCAGGATCGCGCCGACCAGCAGGGAGGTCGTCTTCGACATCGACGGCCTCGCCATCTCCTACGGCAGCGCGCTCGCCGTCAGCGGGATCACGCTCGACATCCACGCCGAGTCGATCACGGCGCTGATCGGGCCGTCCGGCTGCGGCAAGTCGACGTTCCTGCGATGCATGAACCGCATGAACGACCTCATCCCGAACGTGCAACATCGAGGGGACGCTGCTCTACCACGGCACCGACATCTACGGGCCACAGCGTCGACCCGATCGAGGTGCGGCGCCGGATCGGCATGGTGTTCCAGCGCCCGAACCCCTTCCCGAAGTCGATCTACGACAACGTCGCCTTCGGCCTGCGGATCCTCGGGATGAAGGACAACCTCGACGACCGCGTCGAGCAGGCGCTCAAGCGCGCGGCGATCTGGGACGAGGTGAAGAACCGCCTCAAGCGCTCGGCGCTCGGCCTCTCCGGCGGCCAGCAGCAGCGGCTTTGCATCGCCCGCGCGATCGCGGTCGAGCCCGACGTCGTGCTCCTCGACGAGCCGGCCTCGGCACTCGACCCGATCTCGACCCAGGCGATCGAGGACCTGATGCACGAGCTCAAGCGCGAGTACACCCTCGTGATCGTGACGCACAACATGCAGCAGGCCGCCCGCGTCGCCGAGATGACGGCCTTCTTCAGCCTCGAGGTCGAGGAGAACGGGAGCCGTCACGGCGTCCTCGTCGAGTACGACTCGACCGAGAAGATCTTCACGTCGCCCGCCGACGAGCGCACGGAGGGCTACGTCACCGGCCGATTCGGATGAGGATCCTCTTCCACGAGGAGCTCGACAAGCTCGAGGCCGGGCTGCAGGAGGAGGGCGACCTCGTACTTCGCGCTCTCCGCTCCGCACTGAATGCGCTGGCACGCGGCGACGACGAGCTCGCCGACGAGGTGATCGGGTTCGACGACGAGATCGACCGCCGCTACCTCGCGATCGAGACCGGCGTCCAGTCGCTCCTCGCCCGCCAGACGCCCGTCGCGACCGACCTTCGGCTCGTGCTCGCGATCCTGCGCGTCAACCTCCATCTCGAGCGGATGGCCGACTACTGCGTCACCGTCGCGAAGCTGACGAAGCTGATGGGCGACCTCGACGTCAGCGACGACCGCCTCCTCAGCTCGCTCGAGGACATGGGAATCCGCGCCGAGCGGATGATCCGCGTCGCGCTCGACGCCTTCGCGAATCGCGACGTCGAGAAGGCCGAGTCGCTGAACGAGCTCGACGACCTGATCGACCGCGCGAACCGGCAGGCTGTCGACGACGTGCTCCAGCTGGGAGACTCGGCCGACGAACGAGAGTATGGTTTGCGCATGCTCGTGATCTCGAGGTGTGTCGAGAGGATCGGTGACCACGCCGTGGACATCGGCGAGCAGGTTGCCTACCTCGTGACCGGCGAGCTGCGCGAGCTCACGGATGCATCGCACCCGGTCTCGGAGGGTTGAGCGAGGCTGAGGTTCAGGACGCCGGCCGCCGGACGCGGCTGGCGAACGAGCGCACCTATCTCGCCTGGTGGCGGACGGGGCTGACGTCACTCGCCGTCTGTGTCGGGCTCGGCCGGATCGTCCCGAGCGTGACCGATGTCACCAAATGGCCATACCAGGTGGTCGGGGCCGGCTATGGCATCGTCGGCGTGTTCTTCATGATCGTCGCGCACTACCGCATGCGCTCGGTCGAGCGGGCGGTCGATGCGGGCGGGTTCGCACGCCTCGACTGGCGGCTCGGCCGCCTGATGCTGGTCGTCGGCGCGGGCCTCGGGATCGCCACGATCGCGCTCGTGGTCTTCGGAAACTAGTGCGGTGCACTAACTCACGGCGAAGTAGATGCTGGTCCCGATCCCCGCGGCCAGGCAGTACACGGCGAACGGCACGAGCGTTCGGGTCTCGAAGAACCGCATCAGGAAGCGCACCGAGAAGTAGGCGGTCACAGCCGCCGCCAGCGCACCGGCGAGCGCCGGGCCGCGGACGCCGTTTCCCTGGCTTCCGAAGAGCTCCGGCATCTTCACGAGCGCCGCGCCCCCGATCGCGGGTGTCGCGAGCAGGAATGCGAAGCGTGCAGCGTCCTTGTGCGACAAGCCGAAGAAGAGGCCGCCGCCCATCGTGACACCTGACCGCGAGATGCCCGGGATGAGCGCGGCAGCCTGAGCCGTACCGACGCCGACCGCCTGCCACCAGCCGATCTGGCGGGCGATCCTCGTGTCGTCGTCGTCGGCCGTCTGCGGGGCGCGGCGCCTCAGCGCCTCGGCGGCAAAGAGGATGAGCCCGTTGATGGTCAGGAAGAAGGCCGCGGACTGCGCCGACGCGAAGACCGACTTGAGCTTGCTCTCGAGGAGGACGCCGAGGATCCCGACGGGAATCGTCGCGACCACGAGCAGCCACCCGAGCTTCGCGTCGGTGTCGTCCGGCCCGATCCCGCGACGGCGCAGCGAGCGGCCGAGGCCCTTCACGATCCGCACCCAGTCGTGCCAGAAGAAGCCGAGCAGGACGAGCGCCGTGGCCAGGTGGGTAGCGACGAGGAAGGTGATGTAGTACGAGTCGTTCTGGTGGATGTTCCAGCCGAAGAGCTGCGGCCAGATCACGGCATGGCCGAGACTCGAGACCGGGAAGAGCTCCGTGACGCCCTGTAGCGCCCCGAGAATGATCGCCCTCGGGTACGAGATCAGCGAGAGGAGGATCACGCCGCGCGGGCCGAGCGCTTCGGGCCGGAGCCGACGCCCGACGACACGACGATCGACGACACAGGGACGAGCAGGTGGTCGGTCCGCATCGAGCGGAGCATAGTAACGGCGCCGGATCGGGCAGCGACGAGAGTGGTCGCGTGGCTCTCGGCGCAGGTTCTGCCCTACAGTTCACCAAATGGTCACCCCGCGTAGACGACCGCTCCGGGATGATGTCGATCCCTTGGCGACCACCGTCCCGCGCCCGTCGAGCGACCTCTCCGCGACCCTCCTCAACCGGGAGCTGTCGTGGCTGGACCTCAACAACCGGGTGCTCGATCTCGCCGCCGACGCCTCCGAGCCGCTGCTCGAGCGCGTCAAGTTCTGCTCGATCTTCTCCTCGAACCTGGACGAGTTCTTCATGGTCAGGGTGGCCGGCCTTCTCGACCAGGTCATCGCCCGTGTGAACGTCCGCTCGCCCGACGGCCGCACGCCGCAGCAGGCGCTCGCCTCCGTCCGCGAGCGGGTGCTCGAGCTCACGGCCGCGCAGTCGTCGCTCTGGCGCGAGGAGCTCGTGCCCGCGCTCGCCGGCGGAGGGCATCATCGTCGGCACGGTCGACGACGCGACGGCGGAGGAGCACGCCGAGCTCGAGGGGCGCTTCGCCCGGCAGATCTACCCGGTGCTGACGCCGCTCGCGGTCGGCCCGGGACAGCCCTTCCCGTACATCTCGGGCCTCTCGCTCTCCCTCGGGGTGACCGTGCGGGACCCGGACACGGGCGAGGAGCGCTTTGCGCGCGTCAAGGTGCCGGAGACGCTCCCCCGTTTCGTCGCGATCGGCGACCGCGGCCTCCTGATCCCGCTCGAGACAGTGATCTCCCACTTCCTGAGCTGGGTGTTCCCGGGGATGGACGTCACCGAGCGTGCGGCCTTCCGGCTCACGCGCGACGGCGACACCGAGATCTCGGACGACGCCGACGACCTTCTCGGCGCGGTCGAGACGGAGCTGCGCAAACGCCGGTTCGGCGCGGTCGTTCGGCTCGAGGTCTCGAGCTCGATCTCGCGCGCGATGGTCGCGCGGCTCTCGGAGCGCCTCGCCGTCCGGCCGGACTCCGTCTACCCCGTCCACGGGATCCTCGACCTTCGTGACGTGATGCAGCTTCACGACCTCGACCGGCCCGACCTCAAGTACGAGCCGTGGGTGCCGCAGACGCAGCGGCGGCTGGCGAAGCCGAAGGACGACGACCTCTTCGCCGAGATCGCCGCCGGCGACATCGTCGTCCAGCACCCGTACGACTCGTTCGCGACGAGCGTCGAGGCGTTCGTCCGCGCCGCCGCGCGCGACCCTCGCGTCGCGACGTTGAAGACGACGGTCTATCGCACGAGCCAGGACTCCGCGCTCGCCCCGGCGCTGATCGAGGCGGCCGAGAACGGCAAGCAGCCCGTCTGCATCGTCGAGCTGAAGGCCCGTTTCGACGAGCGGCGCAACATCGAGTGGTCGCGGTCGCTCGAACAGGCAGGCGTCCACGTCGTCTACGGCTTCCCCGACATGAAGATCCACGCCAAGACGACGCTGGTGATCAGGAAGGAGGGCGACGGCCTCCAGCGGTACGTCCACGTCGGCACGGGCAACTACCACGCCACCACCGCCCGGTTCTACGAGGACCTGGGCCTCTTCACCGCCGACCCGGACATCGCGGCCGACATCGCCGACCTCTTCAACTTCGTGACGGGCTTCGGCCGGCCTCAGGCATTTCGCAAGATCCTGGTCGCGCCGTTCAACCTGCGGCGCGAGCTGGTCGAGCGCATTCGCAAGGTGGCAGCTGCAGCGTCGGCCGGCGACCACGCGCGGATCCGGATCAAGGTGAACAACCTCGTCGACGCCGGGATCGTCGAGGAGCTGTACAAGGCCTCGCAGGCCGGCGCCGAGATCGACCTGATCATCCGGGCGATCTGCGTGCTGCGCCCCGGCGTCGAAGGGCTCTCGGAGCGGATCAGGGTGCGCTCGGTCCTCGGGCGGTTCCTCGAGCACAGCCGCCTCTACTGCTTCGAGGCGGGCGACGAGCGCAGCTACTTCCTCGGCAGCGCCGACCTGATGGAGCGCAACCTCGACCACCGGATCGAGGTGGTGGTGCCGGTCGAGGCACCACACGTCCGGGCAGAGATCGAAACCGTCTTCCGGCGGCTCCTCTCGGACAATTCCCAGGCGTGGCTGATGGAGCCCGACGGCTCGTGGGAACGGGCCCACCCGGTCGACGGCGAGCGACGGCGGGCATCGCAGCTCGTGGCGATGCGCGGCCGGATGCGCGCTCGGCGACGTTCCGCGACGGGGACGTGATTCGACGACATGTGGGTTGGGCAAGATGGATCCATGCTGGTCGGCGTGATCGACGTCGGCGCGAACACGGTGCGCCTCAACGTCTCGAACGAGGGCGAGGAGGTCTACCGCGAGAAGGTGATGGTCCGGCTCGGCGACGCGATCGAGCGGGAAGGAGCGATCCCGGAGGAGAAGCTCGCCGAGACGGCGGCGCTGATCGAGCGCTTCGTGGACGACGCGAGAGGGCTCGGCGTCGAGGAGCTCGAGGTGCTCGTGACGAGCCCCGGCAGGCAGGCGGCGAACGGCGGCGAGCTCATCACGCGGATCGAGGCGGCGTCGGCCGGAGCGCCGGTGCGGCTGCTCTCGGCGCAGGAAGAGGGAAGGCTCGGGTTCCTCGGCGCGATCGCGGGCACGCGCGGGCCTTCACGCCGGCTCGTGGCCGTCTGCGACGTCGGCGGCGGCTCCTCGCAGGTGACCGTCGGCACCCGTCGGGACGGCCTCGCCTGGGTGCGCTCGATCGACATCGGCTCGATGCGCCTCACGAGCAGGCTTCTCGAAGACGACCCGCCGGGCGACGCGGCCGTCGGTCGCGCCCGCGACGAGGTCGACACGGCTTCTCTCCGGCTTCCTGCCGCCGGCCCCCGAGACGGCGCTCGCGATCGGCGGCAGCGCACGGGCGCTTCGCTCGATCGTGGGCAGTGAGCTCGGCGCCGACGAGCTCGACGAGGTCACCTGGATCCTCGCCCGCACGCCGGCCGCCGACATCACGGCGCTCTACGGCATCGACCTCGAGCGCGTCCGGACGCTCACCGCCGGCGCGATCATCCTCGGCGCCCTGCAGGAGCGGCTCCACGTGCCTCTCCGCGTCGTCCGGGGCGGCGTCCGCGAGGGCGCGGCGCTCGAGCTCGGCCGGCGCGTCGAAGCGGCCTAGAGCACTCTGCCGGCCCGCCGCTCGACGCGGCGCATCGCGTCGGGAAGGGCGGCACGGGCCTCGCGGCGCGCCTGACGCTCGTGCTCGACGATCCGGCCCGCCGCGAGACGCGACTCGTCGGTCGCGAGCTCGCGGACGCGCTGCTCGGCGACGGCGGCGTCCTGATGGGCGCCGATCACCTCCTGGACCCTCGCCAGCGCGTCGGCGAGGTCCTGGAAGCTCCGTCCCGAGGTGGTGGCTGCGAGCTCTGCCGCGTAGCGGGCGTGCTTGGCGCGGATCCGGAGCTCGTGGAGGTCGTCGTCGCTCGGGTCGGGGTCGAGCTCGCGGTATGCCGTCCGGAGTCGTTCGAGCTCCTTCCTGGCGAGCCGGGCGAGCGACGCGCTCCCGTTGGCGGCGTGGAGGCCGGGAACGGTCTCGGCGAAGCGGCGGAGCAGGTCGCGGTATCGCTGCGTCTCGATCGCGGTGAGCAGGGCCCTCGCGCACACGGTTGCGCTCCCGCCCCAGCGCGGCAACGATCTCCTCGGCGCCCGCCTGATCGGGGTCGAGTGACGGCGACGAGGCCGCCGATGTGCTCGATCAGCACGTCGAGGTCACGCACCTCGCCGGTGACGCCGCCGAGCCACCGGAGCTCGCGATCCAGTGCCGCGAGCTGGTCCCGCACGAGCGGGCGCGAGGCACGGATCAGGGCCCGGCTTCGCCGCGTCGCGACCCGGAATCGATGCAGCTCCTCGGGGTCCGCGCCGTCGCGCACCCCCCGCTCCGTGCGTTCGAGCGCAAGGAGCTGGCGCTCGAGCAGGTCGCGGAGATCGTCGATTGCAGGCATTTTCCCTCTGATCCTAAGGCCAAACGGCCCCGGGATGCGGGTCAGCCGTACACGAAGAATCCGCGGCCCGACTTCCGGCCGAGCCTGCCGGCCGCGACGTGCTCCCGCAGAAGCGGATGCGGCGCGTACTTCGGGTCGCCGAGGCCGCGCTCGAGCACCTCCATGATCGAGACGAGCGGTGTCGAGCCCGATCAGGTCCGCGAGCGCGAGCGGTCCCAGCGGATGGCCGAACCCGAACGTCGCGACCGTGTCGATCGCCTCGGCGGACGCGACGCCGGCGGCGAGCGCAGCGACCGCTTCGTTGACGAACGGCATGAGGATGCGGTTCGCCGCGAATCCCGGGACGTCGAGCGCCACGCACGGGCTCCTTGCCGAGGTCGCGGGCCAGCTGGACGATCGCCGCAGTCGTCTCCTCCGAGGTCGAGGAGGCGGGAATCACCTCGACGAGCTTCAGAACCGGCACCGGATTGAAGAAGTGCATCCCGATCACGCGGTCGGCCCGCCCGGTCGCCGTGGCGAGCGAGGCGATCGGGATCGAGCTCGTGTTCGAGGCGAGGACGGCATGCTCGGGTAGGGCGCCATCCGCACGGCGGAAGACGTCCTCCTTGACGGCTGGATCCTCCACGACCGCCTCGATCATGAGGTCGGCCGGGACGATCTCGGCGACGACCTCGATGCGCCCGAGCACCTCGTGCGGGTCGGCACCGCCCTTCTCGGCCAGCCTCGTGAGGCTGCGCTCCATCGCCGCGATCGCCCGGTCGGGCGCCCCCGGAAGCGGATCGTGGAGCGAGACGTGGCGGCCGGACGCGGCGAGGACCTGGGCGATCCCGCCGCCCATCTGACCGGCGCCGACGACCAGAACGTGACGCAAGCTTAGGAGCCCTCGTCGCCCGTAGCCCGCGCCACGAGGTCGCGGTCGCGCTGGTAGGAGAGCGCGGCCGGGGCGTTCGCCAGCGGGACCCAGCGAACCTCGTCGATCTCGTTGCTCGCGACGGCCTCGCCGTCGGCCTCCATCAGGAAGTAGCGAACCTCCTTCGAGCGACCCCTCGCGTCGACGTAGTAGGTGCGGCCGATCTCCTCCCCCGGCTCGCAGTCGAGGCCGGTCTCCTCCTCGACCTCGCGACGCGCCGCCTGCTCCCAGGACTCACCCGGGTCGAGCTTGCCCTTGGGAAGCGTCCAGTCGTCGTACTCGGCCCGGTGGACGATCAGCACGGCGCCGTCGCGGAGGACGAGGCCCCCTGCGGCCCGAACGCCCGTCATACCTCGACGAGCAACGCGTCGCCCTGGCCGCCTCCGGAGCAGATCGCGGCCAGGCCGAGGCCGCCGCCTTCGCGGCGGAGCTCGTGGACGAGCGTCCCGAGGATCCGGCCGCCCGAGGCCCCGACCGGATGGCCGAGCGCGACCGCGCCGCCGTTGACGTTGACGAGCTCCTCGTCGGCTCCGAGCATCCGCGTCGAGTGCTTCGCGACGGACGAGAACGCCTCGTTGATCTCGATGCGCCTCACCTCGCCGATCGATCTCCCTGCCCGGGACAGCGCCAGCTCGGCGGCCTTGGCCGGCGTCCGGGCGAGGTAGGCGAACTCGCCGGCGAAGTACCCCTGCGCGACGATCGTCGCCAGCGGCTCGATCCCGCGGCGGCGCGCCCACTCCTCGCTCGCGACGAGCACGCAGGCGGCGCCGTCGTTCACCCCGGGCGCGTTCCCGGCCGTCGTCGTCCCGTCCGGGTCGAAGATGGGCTCGAGGGCCGCGAGCTTCTCGAGCGAGGTGTCGCGCCGCGGCGCCTCGTCGACCTCGAGCTCCCCCGCCGGGACGATCTCGTCGGCGAAACGGCCCTCGTCGATCGCCGCGACCGCACGCTGGTGGGAGCGGAGCGCCCACGCGTCCTGATCCGCGCGGGACACACCGAGGTCGCGCGAGACGAACGAAGCCTGCTCGACCATGTGCTTGCCGTCGAAGGTCGAGGTCAGGGCGTCCCGCGTCATCATGTCGATCAGGGTCCCGTCCCCGAGGCGGTAGCCGAACCGCGCCCTGGAAAGGACGTACGGCGCGTTCGACATCGACTCCATGCCGCCCGTGACGACGAGCTCGGCGTCGCCGGCCCGGATCATCGAGTCGGCGATCTCGACCGCCCGGATCGAGCTGGCACAGACCTTGTTGATCGTGTCCGACGGCGTCTCGGCCGGGAGCCCCGCGCCGACGGCTGCCTGGCGGGCGGGCGCCTGGCCGGCGCCGCCCTGGAGCACCTGCCCCATGATCACGTAGTCCGGCTCCTGCGGCTCGATCCCGGCGCGCTCGAGGGCGGCACGGATGACGATCGCGCCGAGCTCGGTCGCCGCGAGGCGCGAGAGGCCGCCGCCGAGCCTGCCGAACGGCGTCCGAACGGCCCCCACGATGACGCTGCGCGTACGTTGCAGAGGCGGCAACGCGGCACCTCCGCCGATCGATGCTTCCACGATTCGAGGCTAGCGGAGGAAGCTCGTCTGGGGCGTGAGCCGCAGGGCGAACGCCGTGACGAGGCGGATCACCGCGTCGAGATCGTCGAGCGAGACGAGCTCGCAGGGCGAGTGCATGTAGCGAAGCGGGATCGAGACGATCCCGGTCGGGATGCCGCCCCTCGAGGCATGGACGTCGTCGGCATCGCTGTGGGTGCGGCCGGTCCAGACCTCGATCGCGTACGGGATGCCCTCAGCCTCGGCGACCTCGACGAGCAGGTCCGACACGCGGCGATTCGCGACCGGGCCGCGGAGGACTGCTGCCCCGGAGCCGAGCTCGACCTTCCCGAGCTGTTTCGGGTCACCGCCCGGGACGTCGGTCGTGTAGGTGACGTCGATCACGATCGCGGCGTCGGGCTCGAGCGCGAAGGCAGCGGCCCGGGCGCCGTCGTGGCTCGTCTCCTCCTGCACCGAGGCGATCGCCACGACCCCGACCCCGGGGCGGCTCTGTGCGACCCGCCTCGCCACCTCGAGCGCGGCGTAGGCGCCGAGCCGGTTGTCGAGGGCCTTGGACACGACCCGGCCGTTCGGAAGCTCGAGGGGATCCCCGCGCCAGACGCCGGTGTCGCCGGGAGCGACCCGCTCGGCAGCCTCCTCCCCGTCGCGGGCTCCGATGTCGATGTGGATGTCCTCGTGGGAGATGCCGCGGTCGCCGTGGTCGCGGCGGGAGCGCATGCCGGGAACCGCGACGCCCTCGACCGGGCCCGCTCGCCCCGAGATCACGACGCGCTGGCCGGCCAGGATGTCGGCCTGGAACCCGCCGAGGCTGCTGTAGGCGAGGAGGCCGTCCCCGCCGATGTGCGTCACGGCGATCCCGATCTCGTCGATGTGCCCGATCACCGCGAGCGTGTACCCGCCGGCCGGCCCGACCCGCGCCCACGACGTTCCGAGCGTGTCGGCGTCGACCGCGGCGAACTCGCTCGCCGCGGCCCGCCACACGGCGGCGGCAGCCTCCTCATGCCCCGAGGGGCCGACAGCGGTGAGGAGGTCGCGGAGGATGGGCGGAATCGCCACGAGTTGCGGATTCAAGCAGGAGCGCCTATCGTGGTGGCGATGACTCCTTCCCCGCATACGAGCTGGTGGTCCTGGCGCGCGAGCGGGGCGGGAGCGTGCGCCTAGCGGCGCGCGACAGCCCTCCTCCGCTCTGCCTCGAGACCCGCATGGGTCTTTTTTCTTGCCCGAGACGACGTGAACACGACCATCCACACCGATCTCCTGACCCCGCTCGCCGCGTATCTCCGGCTGCGCTCGGCCGGGGCCGGCAGCTTCCTGCTCGAGTCGGTCGACCAGGGACGGCTCGGCCGCTACTCGCTCGTGGGGTCCGGCGGGCGGCTGATCGACGTCCACGAGGCCGAGCACTGCACCGAGCCGGTCGTCGGCCACGTCGGCTACGACTGGATCGCCGAGCTCGAGCCGACCGTGCCGCTCCCGGTCGACGGGCCCGGCCTGCCCGTGAGCCGGTTCGTCGTCGCCGACCGCCTCCTCCGCTTCGATCACGTCGCGGGCGTGTCGGAGGTGCTTCGAGGCGACCCGGACGAGATCGCGGCGCTCCTCGCGGCGCCGGTGGAGGTGCCGCCGCCGCGCTCCGGGCATGCGGCCGGCGCCCTCGCACGGTTCCCCGACCGCGCGACCCACGAGGCCGGGGTGCTCCGCTGCCAGGAGCACATCCGTGCCGGCGACGCGTTCCAGATCGTCCTCTCGCAGCGTGCCGAGCGGCCGACCTCGGCGACCGCGCTCGCGATCTACCGGTCGCTGCGGCGGATCAACCCCTCGCCCTACATGTTCCTGCTCGAGCTCGGCGACTACGCCCTGATCGGCTCGTCGCCCGAGACGCACGTCAAGCTCGTGGGCACACGCGCGAGCCTCAACCCGATCGCCGGGACGACCGCGGCGGGCGACGGGGACGCCGAGCTGCTGCTCGCCTCGGAGAAGGACCGGGCGGAGCACGTGATGCTGGTCGACCTGGGCCGCAACGACCTCTCTCGCGTCTGCCGCCCCGGCAGCGTCCAGGTCGAGCGGTTCCTGCAGGTCGAGCGGTTCTCGCACGTCACCCATCTCGTCTCCGAGGTCGCCGGTGAGATCGCCGACGGCGTCGATGCGTGGGACCTCCTTCGCGCGACGTTCCCCGCCGGGACGGTGTCGGGGGCGCCCAAGGTGCGGGCGATGCAGATCATCTCCGAGCTCGAGGGGTACCGGCGCGGCTTCTACGGCGGCGTGGTCGGGTATCACATCCCCGGCGGGACCTTCGACACCTGCATCGCCTTGAGAACGCTCCTCCTGCACGACGGCGTGGCCTACCTCCAGGCGGGCGGCGGCCTCGTCGCCGACTCGGAGCCGGCGGCCGAGCACCAGGAGTGCCTGAACAAGCTCGCAGCGGTCGAGCACGCGATCCAGCTCGCGGAGGAGGGGTAGTGGCGCTGCTCCTGATCGACAACTACGACTCGTTCACGTACAACCTTGCGCACCTGTTCGGCGAGCTCGGGACGGAGGTGGTGGTGCGGCGCAACGACGCGATCACGCTGGAGGAGGCGGAGCGGCTCGCCCCGTCGCACGTCGTGGTCTCGCCCGGGCCGGGGCGTCCAGAGGCGGCGGGGGTCTCCGAGGCGATCGTCCGGGCGTTCGCCGGCCGCGTGCCGGTGCTCGGCGTCTGCCTCGGCCACCAGGCGATCGTGACGGTCTTCGGGGGCGTCGTCGGGGCTGCCCGGACGCTCGTGCACGGCAAGTCGACCGAGGTCAGCCATGACGGGCGCGGGCTCTTCGCAGGCCTGCCGGAGCCGCTCGAGGCCGGGCGCTACCACTCGCTCGCGGCGACGACGGTGCCCGACGTCCTCGAGGTGTCGGCGACGGCCGCGGACGGCGAGGTGATGGCCGTCCGGCATCGCGAGCTCCGCGTCGACGGCGTGCAGTTCCACCCGGAGTCGGTGCTCACACCCGACGGGCCCGCACTCGCGCGGAACTTCCTGGAGCGGTCGTGATCCAGGCGGCGCTCCAGAGGCTCCTCGACGGCCACGACCTCTCCCGCGGCGAGGCGCACGACGTGATGGGCACGATCATGTCCGGTGAGGCGACGCCCGCCCAGATCGGGGGCTTTCTCGTCGCGCTGCGCGCGAAGGGCGAGACGGCCGAGGAGATCGCGGGGTGCGCGGAGGCAATGCGCGAGCACGTGCTGCGCGTGCACCCGAGGCGCGATGACCTCGTCGACACGGCCGGGACGGGCGGGGACGGCGCGAACACCTTCAACATCTCGACCGCAGCGGCGCTCGTCGCCGCGGGGGCCGGAGCCGGAGTCGCGAAGCACGGGAACAGGGCGGCATCTTCGGCGACCGGTGCCGCGGACGTCCTGGAGGCACTCGGGTTCGAGCTGGCGCTGCCACTCGAGCGCATCGAGGAGTCGATCGACTAGCTCGGCTTCGGGTTCCTGTTCGCCCAGGCACACCATCCGGCGATGAAGCATGCGGCCCCGGTGCGTCGCGAGCTCGCGACCCGGACGGTCTTCAACGTGCTCGGGCCGCTGACCAACCCTGCGGGAGCCCGGGCGCAGGTCGTCGGCGTGTACGCGCCGGAGCTCGCGCGGACGGTCGCCGACGCGCTCGTCCAGCTCGACGCGCGGCGGGCGTACGTCGTGCACGGCGCGGGCGGCATCGACGAGCTCTCCCCTGCCGGCCCGAATCTCGTCTGCGAGGTCGAGAATGGGCAGGTGCGCGAGTATCAGCTCGATCCGGAGGACCTCGGGATCCCGCGCTGCGACCCGTCGGACCTTCGCGGCGGCGACCCGGAGACGAACGCTCGAGCCCTCCGCGACGTCATCGGCGGCAGCGACGACAGCAGCGGCCACCGCTCGGCGGTGCTCCTGAACGCGGCGGGCGCGATCGCGGCCGCCGGCCATGCCGCCGACCTGCGCGCCGGGATCGAGCTGGCGCGGGACGCGATCGACTCCGGCGTCGCCGCCGCCCGCCTCAACGACCTGATCGCCTTCTCCCGGGGAGCCGCCGTCCGATGAGCGAGTCCAACGGGAGGCCCGAGTGAGGTTCGCGGACGCGCTCGCCGTCCCGGGGTTCGGGGCGATCGCGGAGTTCAAGCGGCGCTCGCCGTCGGCGGGCGACCTCCGGCCGGACGGCGACGTGGTCGCGGTCGCTCGGAGCTTCGAGCATGCAGGCGCGCGCGCGATGTCGGTGCTCGTGGACCGAGCGGTTCGCCGGCTCGTGGGACGACCTGCGCGCGGCCCGGGCGGAGACGTCGCTGCCGCTGCTCGCCAAGGGCTTCTTCTCGACGGGCGACGATCTCCGGACGGCGCGCGAGGCCGGCGCCGACGCGGCGCTGCTCATCCTTCGCGATCTCGACGATCCGACGTGTGCGGGGCTGCTGCAGGAAGCGCAGTCCCTCGGGCTCGACACGCTCGTCGAGGCGCACGACGCGGGCGAGCTCGAGCGCGCGGTCGCGCTCGGGGCTCCCGTGATCGGCGTCAACGCGCGCGACCTCTCGACCTTCGCGATCGACCGAGTCGCACAGCTCGCCCTGCTCGCCCAGGCGCCCCGGGACCGGATCGTCGTCGCCGAGTCCGCCATCGCGACTCGGGCCCAGGGCGCCGCGGCCGAGCTCGCGGGCGCCGACGCGATGCTCGTCGGCTCGACGCTGATGCGCGCTCCCGACCCGGGCGCCACGCTCGCGGAGCTGATCTCGCGGCCCCTCGTCAAGGTTTGCGGCCTGACCCGCCAGGAGGACGTCGACGCCGCCGTCGAGGCGGGCGCAGACCTCGTCGGCTTCATCCTCGCGAGGGAGAGCCCGCGACGCACCGACGAGCTCCTCGACGCCCCGGACACCGTCCTTCGCGTCGCCGTCTTCGTCGGCGAGGAGCACGAGACCGGCGCGGACATCGTCCAGCTCTACGCCCGCGAGAACGGCCACCGCGCGCGAGACGCCGTGTTGAAGCGGCACGGAGACGAGGTCGGTGCCGTGCTCGACCTACCCTGGCTCGAGGCCGACCCCGAGCACCTCGATCGCGCCCGCGCCCACACGGGCCGCGTGATGCTCGCGGGCGGGCTCGACGCCTCGAACGTCGGCGCCGCGATCGCCGCCGTCCACCCCTGGGCGGTCGACTCGGCCCGCTCGACCGAGGAGCGGCCCGGAATCAAGGACCACGCCGCGGTGCGCGCCTGGGTGGAGGCCGCACGATTGAGCCAGACGTTCGGGAGCTATGGCGGCAGGTATGTCCCCGAGACGCTCATCCCCGCGCTCGACGAGCTCACCGCCGGGTGGGCCGCCGCACGCAGCGACGAGAGCTACTGGCAGGAGCTGCACGAGCTTCTCACGACCTACGCCGGCCGCCCCACGCCGCTCACCCGCGTCGAGCGATTCGACACCGAGCGCCGCGTCTACCTCAAGCGGGAGGACCTCCTCCACACGGGCGCCCACAAGCTGAACAACGCCCTCGGACAGGCGGTGCTCGCGACCAGGCTCGGCAAGCGCCGGATCGTCGCCGAGACCGGAGCCGGCCAGCACGGCGTCGCAACCGCGACCGTCTGTGCGCGCTTCGGCCTCGACTGCGTCGTCTACATGGGCGCAGAGGACATGCGACGCCAGGCACCCAACGTCGAGCGCATGAACCTCCTCGGAGCCGAGGTCCGGGCGGTCGAGCTCGGCACGAAGACGCTGAAGGAGGCGACGAGCGAGGCGATCCGCGACTGGATCACGAACGTCGAGACGACGTACTACATGATCGGCTCCTGCGTGGGCCCGGCGCCGTATCCCGAGATCGTCCGCGACCTCCAGCGCGTGATCGGCGACGAGGCCCGCGAGCAGGTGCTCCTCGCCGAGGGCCGGCTGCCGGACGCGGTGATCGCGTGCGTCGGCGGCGGGTCGAACGCGATCGGCATGTTCTACGGGTTCGTCGAGGACACCGCCGTTCGGCTCGTCGGCGTCGAGGCGGCGGGCGCGGCGAGTCTCGGCACGGGGCGCACCGCCATTCTCCACGGGGCCCGCTCGTCGGTGCTCGCAGACGACGACGGGCAGATCGCCGACGCGCACTCGATCTCTGCCGGGCTCGACTACCCCGGCGTCGGCCCCGAGCACGCCGCGCTGCGCGACTCGCGCCGAGCCGTCTACCTGCCCTGCACAGATGACGAGGCGCTCGCCGCGTTCCACCGCCTCGCCGAGACCGAGGGGATCATCCCCGCGCTCGAGAGCTCGCATGCGCTTGCGCGCACGCTCGACCTCGATGCCGAGCTCGTCGTCGTCTGCCTCTCTGGGCGGGGCGACAAGGATCTCGCGGAGGTCCTCGCTCATGCCCGCGCTCCGTCGGCGGAGCCGGCCGGATAGCACGATGACCAAGCTCGTGATCTACCTCGTCTGCGAGCCGGAGACACCGGAGCTCGCCGAGGCCGCCGTCGAGGGCGGCGCCGACATCCTCGAGCTCGGCATCCCGTTCTCGGACCCGCTCGCCGAGGGCCCCACGATCCAGCGGGCGTCGGAGCGAGCCCTCGGCCGGGGCATGAGGACGAGGCAGTGCCTCGAGTGCATCGCCGGGACACGCGCCCGCGTGGACGTCCCGCTCGTCCCGATGACCTACGCCGCGATCCTCGAGGCATACGGCTACGAGCGCTTCGCGACCGACACACGTGCGGCGGGCGCGACGGCCACGATCGTCGTCGACCTCCCCGTCGAGGAGCACCGCGAGGTGCCCCGGATCCAGCTCGTCGCCCCCACCTCGACCGACGAGCGCATCGCGCTGTGCGCCGGGAGCACCGACGGCTGGCTCTACCTCGTCTCGCTCACCGGGACGACCGGCGCCCGCACCGAGGTCTCCCCCGCCCTCGCGGGCCTCGTCGAGCGCGCCCGGGCGGCCACCGGGGTGCCGCTCTACGCCGGCTTCGGCATCTCCACCCCGGAGCACGCAGCCGCGGTCGCCGGCCTCGCCGACGGCGTCGTCGTCGGATCACGGGCGGTGCAGGTCGCCGAGGAGGGCCCGGCGGCGCTGCGCAGCTATGTCCGGAGCCTTCGCGAGGCGATCGACGCGGCCGGAGAGCGGCGCGTGAGCCGGGCCGTCGTCGTCGGTGCCGGCGTCTTCGGCGCCGCGACCGCGCGCGAGCTCGATCGCCGCGGCTGGGACGTCACGCTCGTCGAGCAGTACGCGCCCGGCAACGTCCGCTCCGGGTCGGGCGGAGACACGCGGCTCCTGCGCTTCTCCCACGCCGACGAGGACTGGTACACGCGCTCGGCCCGCCGGGCGCTCGAGCTGTGGCGCGACCTCGAGCACGAGACCGGCGAGCGGCTGTTCGAGCCGGTCGGCGTCGCGTGGTTCTCGACCGCTCCCGACGACTTCACCGCCCGCAGCGAGGCCGCGCTGAACCGCCTCGGGATCCCGTGCGAGCGTCTGACGCCCGAAGAGGCGAGGCGCCTGTATCCGTCGCTCGGCGGCGACGACCTCCGATCCGTCCTGCTCGAGCCCGAGGCCGGCGTGCTCAACGCCCGCGCCGCCACCCGCGCGCTCGCGTCGCGCTTCGAGGTCGACCCCCGCCGGCTGACACCTGCCGAGGCCCCTCGGGCCGACGCGGTCGTCTGGGCTTGCGGCTCGTGGCTGCCCCAGGTCTTCCCCGATCTCGTCGAGATCCGGCTCGCCCGTCGCGACGTCTTCTTCTTCGGGGTCGGCGGCGACTGGGCCGGCACGCCCGGCTTCTGCGAGTACGACGGGCCGTACTACGGTCACGGCGAGCTCGGCGGGCTCGGGATGAAGATCTCGCCCGACTGGGGATCGCTGGACATCGACCCCGACGAGCTGGAGCGAATGCCCGACCCGACCGCAGCCGCGATCGCTCGCGAGTACGCGGCGCGCCGCTTCCCGGCCCTCGCCGGCGCCCCGCTGATCGGCGGCCGCGTCTGCCAGTACGACCTCACGCCCGACACCCACTTCATCGTGGCCCGTCATCCCGGCGAGTCGAGCTGGTGGCTCCTCGGCGGCGGCTCCGGCCACGGGTTCAAGCACGGCCCGGCGCTCGCGGAGTACGTCGCCGACTGCATCGAGGGCCGGCGGGACCCGGAGCCGTTCCACGCCCTCGGCGCCCGGGACGGCCACGCCGGCCTCCGCACCGCCGAACGGGCCTAACCGCCAGGGGCAGAGCCGATCTTGACGACGAGAGTGTGCGTCCCGGCGGTGACGTGCACGGTGGTCGAGCCCGTCTGCCTTCCCATCGGCTTCCCGTCGAGGACCACAGGGCCGACGGCAGGAAGGCTCACGGTTCCAGGCACCGGGGCGCTGACACGGGCGGTCAGCTTCCCCGGCCCGTAGGCCCAGCCGAACCGGATCGGGCCGTGCGGAGTCGGCACGGTGCCGCGTGCCCAGCTCAGGTCGACGGGGTGCGGGCGTGCGACGTAGGAGCCGAAGCCGGGGAGCGCCGGAGCGACGCCGAGGACGTAGTTCGTCAACGCAGGCGCGGCGCCGCTCGACCAGCCGTGATCCCATGACGGGACCGAGTCGACCGGCGGGCTCCCGTACGCGCCGATCGTCTCCCACATCGTCGACCGAGGGCCGTTCGCCAGCATGTAGCCCCACTCCCGCCGGATCAGCGCCAGCGCGGAGGAGTCGAGGCCTGTCTCGAACCGGGCGACCACCTCGAAGTAGGAGATGAACGGGTACACGCGCATGCTTGCGTTGTCGCCCCACGGGAAGCCGTCCCAGACGTTGTTGTCGGCGATCGCGGCGCCGTAGGGCTGCCAGTCGTGGGCCATCAGGTAGTCGAGCGCCGACCGGGCCTGGGCGGCCGTCGCGAGCCCAGCGAGAACGGCGAACGCGTTCCCGTCCTCCGGATGCACGACCGGGCCTTCGGTCGCGTCCTTGAACGCGCCGGCGGATGGGTCCCAGAAGGCCCGGCGGAACGCCGCTGCGAGCGGGTCGATCCGCGCACGCCAATCCGCCGCGGGCGCGCGATGGTGGAGCCAGCCTGCGATCGCGGCGGCGAGCTGGAGCGCCTGCACGTACCCGGCGTTGTAGTAGGCGACCGTGTGACCGCGGCGCGGGATGCCCCCGTAGTCGGAGTCGCCGCCCGAGTTGACGAGGAGGCCGCTCTCGCCCATCTGCGCCGGGTACCAGTGCGTCCATCAGGCGGAGGAGGCTCGGCCACACCGACCGGGCCAACGAGAGATCGCCCGTGTAGAGGACGTAGTCGTAGAGGTCCTCGACCCAGTAGGCGTTGTAGTCGAAGAGGTCGAGGATCCCTCCGAAGCTGGGGCTCGCCGGGACCGAGCCGTCGGAGTGCTGGTTGGCCGCATACCAGGCGATCATGTCGTGCAGGACGTGGGCGTCCTGCGGACGGGTAGAGAGAGGAGGGTCAGCCCGCTCACGGCCTGGTCTCCGACGTAGGGGCACCGGTCGCGAGTGGTCCCGTCGAGGAGAACCATCGGGAGCTCGATCGCGCACGGGCGCCCCTTCGCGTCGGTCTCGAGTGGCCCCGCGGCGACCATGTCGGTCGCCGTCTGGACCGACGCCTTCCAGATGTTGCCGAGCGACGGATCGCTCGACGAGAACGAGCCCACGACGACGTTCGCGGCAGGGGCAGTCGCGGCCGGCACGAGTGCTGCAGCCGCGAGAAACGCGACGACGGCTCTCACTCGGGCCAGAAGTCCGGCTTGTACTCCACCTTCGAGTCGTCGGCCCGCGTCGAGACGATCACGAGCTCGGCCTCGTCGGGCTCATCGTTCCACACCGAGCGGTACACCTCGGGCGCGACCCTGACCGCCGTCCCTCGGCCGCATTCCACGACCTCGTTCTCGAGCTTGAACTGGAGCTTTCCCGAGATCACGAAGTAGATCTCCTCCTGGTCGGCATGCCGATGGCCGTACGAGCCCTTGCCTCCCGTGTGCTGGGGCATGCGCCTGTACGTCAGCGCGACCTGCTCGCTCTCGAGCCCAGCCGTGAGCATCCGCATCTCGCCGGGATAGTCGCCAAGGATGTCGGGAACGTCCTGGAGCGTCGCGATCGTGTAGCCGGGCATAACCGCCTCCTATCGGGCGTTGGGCCGAATGATGCGGACTAGTATCGGCGATCTGAGCGAAGGCATGCGCAAGCGGTTGACGCTCGCGGCCTGCATCCTGGGGTCGACGATCGTGTTCATTGACTCGAGCGTCGTCACGGTCGCCCTGCCCGCGATGGAGCACGACCTCGGCGGCGGTCTCGCGCTGCAGCAGTGGGTCGCCGACGCGTATCTGCTGACGCTCGGATCGCTCATCCTCATCGGCGGCTCGCTGGGCGATCTGTTCGGACAGCGCCGGATCTTCGTGATCGGCGTGATCGCGTTCGCGATCACCTCCGTCCTCTGCGCGGTCGCGTGGGACGAGCGCTCGCTGATCGTCGGACGGGCGGCACAGGGCGTGGCCGGGGCGCTGCTGACGCCGGCGTCGCTGGCCACGATCTCGGTGCTGTTCGAGGGCGAGGAGCGCGGGGCCGCGATCGGCACCTGGACTGCCTGGACCGGGATCTCGTTCCTGATCGGGCCGCTCGTCGGCGGCTGGCTCGTGTCGGCCGTCTCCTGGCGCGGGATCTTCCTGATCAACGTCCCGGTAGCGATCGCCACGCTCGGCCTGATCGCGATCGCGATCCCGCCGATCGCGGCCAAGCCGAACGCCCGGGTCGACGTCGTCGGGGGAGTACTGTGCGCCCTCGGCCTCGCCGGGCCGGTGTACGCGCTGATCGAGGCTCCTTCGCGCGGTTTCGACGATCCGCTGATCCTCGCGCTGCTCCTCGGCGGCATCGCGATCTTCGGGCTCTTCATCGCCTGGGAGGCCCGGAGCTCGCACCCGATGCTCCCGCTCCGACTCTTCCGCAGGCGCAACTTCTCGTTTGCGAACCTCGAGACCTTCGCCGTCTACGGGGCGCTCGCCACGCAGAGCTTCTTCCTGACCCTCTTCCTCCAGCAGCTCGCCGGCTATTCCGCACTCCAGGCCGGCGCCGCGACGGTGCCGACGACCGTCGTCCTGTTCTTCGCCTCGCCTCGCGTCGGCCGCCTCTCGATGCGCTTCGGGCCCCGCCTCTTCATGGGGATCGGGCCGCTCATCTGCGCCGCCTCGACGCTGTGGCTCCGGGAGCTCCCCACCGAGTTCAACTACTGGACGACCCTCCTCCCCGCGCTCCTTCTCTTCGCCGCGGGGCTGTCCCTGATCGTCGCTCCCCTCACATCGACCGTCCTCGCCGATGCAGGGCCGGGAGATGCGGGTATCGCCTCGGGTGTGAACAACGCAGTTGCACGGGTGGCAAGCCTCCTGGCCATCGCCGTCGTGGGTGCCGCGATCGCCGGGGCTTCCGCGAACCTCGACCTGCCGGGCTACCGGCTGGCGATGGCGATCACGGCCGGCCTCTTCGCCACGGGCGGCCTGATCGGGCTCGCCGCCATCCGCAAGTGGCCGGTGGCCGTCGCGACCGCCGACGCTGCCGCGTGAGCGACGCCGCGGAGATCGTCTTCGACCGCGTGACCAAGCGGTACGCCGGTCGCGAGGACGCCGCGATCCAGGAGCTCACGCTCACGATCCCTGCCGGGACGTTCTGCGTGCTCGTCGGCCCCTCCGGCGGCGGCAAGACAACGGCCCTGAAGCTCGTCAACAGGCTGATCCCGTTCGACGAAGGCGACATCAGGATCGACGGGCGCAGCATCCGCGAGCTGCCGGCCGTGGAGTTGCGGCGCGGGATCGGCTACGTGATCCAGAACGCGGGCCTCTTCCCGCACATGACGGTCGGCGACAACATCGGAACCGTTCCCAAGCTCCTCGGCTGGCCGAGGAGCCGGATCCGCGAGCGGACCGCCGAGCTGCTCGACCTCGTCGGCCTCGAGCAGGACGACGCCGGCCGCTACCCCGCCGAGCTCTCCGGCGGACAGCGCCAGCGAGTCGGGCTCGCCCGCGCGCTCGCCGCCGACCCGCCGGTGCTGCTGATGGACGAGCCGTTCGGCGCGCTCGACCCGATCACCCGCTTCCGGCTCCAGGAGGAGCTCCGGCGGCTCCACCACGAGGTCGCGAAGACCGTGATCTTCGTCACCCACGACATCGACGAGGCGATCAAGATGGGCCAGCGAATCGCGATCCTCCGCGAGGGCGGCGTGCTCGCCCAGTACGACACCCCCGACGCGATCCTCGCCCATCCCGCCGACGACTTCGTCGCTGAGTTCATCGGCGAGGACCGCGCGCTCCGCCGGCTGGCCCTCCGCCGGCTCGGCGAGATCGACCTCGACCCGGTCGGCAATCCCGACCGGCCCGACCTGCACGCCTCCGCCACCTCCACGGTCAGGAACGCCGTGTCGCTACTCCTCGGCACCGGGGAGACCAGGCTGCTGGTCGTCGGCGACGACGGCGCAGAGCTCGGCGTCCTCACCCTCGCCCGCGCCGCGGAGCTTCTCAAGTGACCGCAGCCGGCGGCCCCGTCATCCCCGACTTCGGGCAGGGAAGCTCGTGCGTGACCGGCGACAACCTCTTCTGCTGGGACTGGGTGAAGGAGCACTGGGGCGACACGCTCCAGCCGGCGCTCATCCAGCACATCGAGCTGACCGCGATCGCGATCGCCGTCGGCACCACCCTGGCCTTCAGCCTCGCCCTGCTCGCCCATCGGCGCCGGCGCACCGAGCAGCCGATCTCGATTGCCGCCGCCCTGGTCTACACGTTCCCGAGCATCGCGCTCTTCCAGCTCCTCGTGCCGTTCACGGGGCTGACCTACACGACCGTCGAGGTCGCGCTCATCGCCTACACCCTCGTCATCCTGTTCCCGAACTTCGTCGCCGGCCTCGACTCGGCGCCGCCCGAGGTGCTCGAGGCCGCGCGCGGGATGGGGCTGACGCGGCGCCAGATCCTGACGCGTGTCGAGATCCCGCTCGCGCTGCCGGCAATGCTCGGCGGCCTCCGCGTCGCCGTCGTCTCGACGATCGCGATCGCGACGATCGCCGCGACGATCCTGCCGAAGGGGCTCGGCTTCCCGATCTTCTACGCGATCCAGCTTCCGACGCCGTTCAAGACCGAGATCTACTCGGCGGGCGCGCTGGCGGTCGGGCTCGCCCTCATCTGCGACGCGGCGCTCGTCGTCCTGCGGCGGGCGGCCATCCCGTGGTCCAGGGTGCGCACCCGATGATCTTCGACGCTGCGACTCCCCACACGTTCGTCGAGGCGCTCAGGTTCATCGTCGACAACCCGCACCTTCTCGTCACGAAAGCGCTCGAGCAGCTCGAGCTCGCGGGAGCGGCGATGGCGATCGCGCTGGTCGTCGCGCTCCCGCTCGGGATCGTCCTCGGGCACCTCCACCGCGGCTCGGGGCTCGCGATCGGCGCCTCCCTCCTCGGCCGGGCCCTCCCGAGCATCTTCCTGATCGCCGTCTTCCTGACGATCCTCGGGCTCGGGTTCCGCAACAACATGGTCGCGCTCGCCGTGCTGGCCCTCGGGCCGATCCTGACCAACTCCTACCTCGGCGTCGAGGGCGTGGACCGCGACGCAGTCGAGGCTGCACGAGGCATGGGATTCTCGGGACGGGGAATCCTCACCGCGGTGGAGCTCCCCCTCGCACTTCCGCTCCTGTACATCGGGATCCGCGTCGCCGCGGTCACGGTCGTCGCGACGGCGCCGATCGCCGCTTACGCCGGCGGAGGCGGCCTCGGCGACATCATCGCGAACCAGGCGACCTACCGGCTCGCGGGCGTCCTCGGCGCGTCGCTCTGCGTGATGGCGCTCTCGGCGGGAGTATGGATCGGGCTCCTTGCGTTACAGAGGGCGACAACACCGACAGGAGTCCGCGCGGCTAGGGTCCGGGCGGCAGTGGAACTCAACAAGGAGGGGCTGTGATCAGGAAGCACACCCGGAGGGCTGCCAAGGCGGCTTTCGCCATCTCGTTCGGAGTCGCGATCGTGCTCGGGGGGTTCGCCGGCACCGCCAGGCCGGCGACCACCGCGACGCCGACGATCGTGATCGGCACCAAGAACTTCTCGGAGGAATACGTCCTCGGCGAGCTGTACAAGCAGGCTCTCGAGGCGAAGGGCTTCGACGTCTCCTACAAGGAGAACATCGGCTCGACGGAGATCATCCAGACGGCGCTCACGAGCGGGAAGATCAACTTCTATCCGGAGTACACGGGCGTGGTCGTCCAGGACGTCTTCCACAAGAAGTCCCCTGCCACGGCGGCGGCGACCTACAAGCTCGCCAAGCAGCTCGAAGCGTCCAAGGGCTTCACGCTGCTGAACGCGACCCCGTTCTACGACACGGACGTCCTCGCCGTGACGAACGCGACGGCGAAGAAGTACGGGCTGAAGACGATCTCCGACCTGAAGAAAGCCGGGTCGTTCAAGCTCGGCGGGTTCCCGGAATGTCAGACCCGGAGCACGTGCTTCCTCGGGTACACGAAGCAGTACGGGCTCTCGAACGCGACGTTCGCGTCGGTGGGGAGCGTCTCGCCGTACGCGGCGCTCGACTCGGGAGCGGTGCTCGCGGCGGACGTCTTCTCGACCGACCCGCCGCTCCTCGCGCCCTCGAAGTACACGGTGCTGACCGACCCGAAGCACATCACCGGCTTCCAGAACGTCGCGCCGATCGTGAAGGCCTCGGTGGCCCAGGCGGCAGGCGCCGACTTCGCGAAGACGGTGAACGCGGTCTCGGCGAAGCTGACCTTGCCGGCGATCATCGCCATGAACAAGGCGGTCATCGTCGACAAGAAGAACCCGGCCGACGTGGCGAAGCAGTTCCTGCAGGCCAACGGCCTGTTGATGTAACGCCTTGAGAGTCGTCGTACTCGGTGGAGGGTCGTCAGGCGAGCACTTCGTCGGCGCCCTCCGCCGGCTCGACGACAAGGCGGAGCTCACGCTCGTCGAGCGCGGCCTCGTGGGCGGGGAGTGCTCGTACTGGGCCTGCATGCCCACGAAGACGATCCTCAGGGCGACAGGGCTCGTCGCCTCGACGCGGAGGGCGCCGGGGGTCACGCCGGCCGGGATCGACCCTGCCGGAGTGTTCGGCTGGCGCGATCTCGTCGCGGAGCGGGACGACACCTCGCAGGTCGAGTGGCTCGCCGCGCGGCGGTGCGAGCTCGTGCGCGGGGACGCGCGGATCGCGCGTCCCGGGGTGGTCGAGGTCGACGGCCGCGAGCTCGAGTACGACCGGCTCGTCCTCGCGACCGGATCGAGCCCGGTGATCCCGCAGGTCCCGGGGATCGAGGGCATCGACTACTGGACGAACGTCGAGGCGACCGAGACACTCGAGGTGCCGGAGTCCATGCTGGTGCTCGGCGGCGGGCCGGTCGGGTGCGAGCTGGCGCAGTTCTTCGCCCGGGTCGGTTCGAAGGTGACGCTCGTCCAGGCCGCCGACCGGCTCCTGCCCGGGTTCGACGCCAGACGCGGCGGCGCTCGTCGAGGAGGCCCTGCAGGAGGACGGCGTCGACGTCCGGACCGGAGCGGGTGTCGAAGCCTTCGACGACGGCGCGGCAGTGCTCGGCGGCGAGCGGATCGCATTCGAACGACTGCTCGTCGCTACGGGCAGGCGGCCGCGGTCGGAGGGCCTCGAGCCCCTCGGCCTCACGATCGGCGAGCGCGGCGCCGATCGAGGTCGACGAGCGGATGCGGGCCGGCGAGAGGCGTCTGGGCGATCGGAGACACGACCGGGATCGCGCTCTTCACCCACGTCGGGAAGTACCAGGCACGGATCGCCGCCTACGACATGGTCGGCCGCTACGACCCGCGCCGACTACCGCGCGATCCCGGCGGCGGTCTTCACGGACCCCCAGATCGCGATGGTCGGGAAGATCGAGGGCACGGTCTCGAGCTGGCCGCTGACCTCGACGCCGCGCCTCTCGACCTACGAGCGGCCCAAGCGCCCGGGCTTCGTGAAGATCTCGGTCGACCCGGCCCGGCGGGTGATCACCGGCGCCGTCGCCGTCGGCCCCGAGGCCGGCGAGTGGCTCCAGCAACTCACCCTCGCGATCCGCGCGGAGACGCCGATCGACGTCCTCCTCGACGTGATTCAGCCCTACCCGACGTTCAGCGAGGCGATCTTCCTCGCGCTCCGGGAGCTCGACCTCGACCTCTAGCTCGCCGAAAGCCGGCTCGTTACGGAACGCGGCTCTCGAGGAGCGCGCCGGCGCCGACCGCGGCGGCCAGCAGCCCGGCCGCGGCGACCGCGAACCAGTTCGTGATCTGGACGCGCTTGTGGGTGCGGCCGATGCTCGAGCCGAGCGTCTTGTAGATCTGGACGACGCTCGAGGCGGTGCGCGCCGTGTACGCCTTCCCGCCGGTGACCGTGGCGATCTGGCTCATCGTGTACGGGTCGGGCGGCACCGGCACCGAGTTCATGAACGCGCCGAACCCGAACGTGACCTTGCCCTGCGGGCGTGCCGAGCGACACCGGATAGATGCGGATCCCGGCCGCCTTCGCCATCTCGCGCCGCCTCGAACGGGCTGCAGGATGCCGCGGTTCTGGGCGCCGTCGGAGAGGAGCACGATCGCGGCGGGCACCGGCTGGCCGGGCTTGCGGACGTAGCCGGCCTGGCGGAGCGACGAGCGAAGCATCTGCACGGCGACGCCGATCCCGTCGCCGACCGCCGTTCCGGCCTCGGGCTCGAGGAGCGCGATCGACTGGCGCAGGACGTCGCGGTTCGACGTCGGGGAGACGAGCGGCTCCGGCTCCGAGCTGAAGGCGACGAGCCCGACCTTGAACTGGCTCGGAAGCCGGTCGAGGAACGTCCGCATCGCGGCGACCGCAGCGTCGAGGCGGGTCGGCTCGACGTCGTTCGCCCGCATCGAGCCCGAGACGTCGACGAGCAGCATGATCGTGGCGTTCTGGTCGGGCTGCGACAGCTGCACGCTCGGCCGGGCGAGCGCCGCGGCGGCCAGAGCGAGCGCGAGCACGAGGAAGACGAGCGGGAGCGGCGCGCCGCCAGACGCGGTGGCGCTTCGGCGCGATCTCGGCCAGCAGGTCGAGGTTCGTGTACGCCAGCGGGATACTTGGCGCGGCGCCGGCTCGCCGCGATCGCGAGCGCGATCAGCACCGGGATCGCGAGCAGCGCTCAGGAGCAGGAGAGGAGAGCCGAAGTTCATCCGGTGGCGCACCTCACGCCGACCTGCAGCTCGGCCTGCGCCGCGCGCGGCAGCGCCTCGCTCGCGAAGATCTGGAGCTCCGCGCGCCCCTTCACGATCCGCGAGCGCACCTGGACGGCCGAGGCGAGCGCCGGCGAGGGCGGATTCGCGCCGAGGAACGCGGTCGCGTTCCAGCTGTCGACGAGCGCCTCGCCGTTCGGGCACGCGATCGTCACCTTGCGCTGGAACCCGGGCGTCAGCTTCAAGGTCACCGCCCGGAGGTCGAGCGGGGCGCCGAGCGGCATCGCCGGCGTCGCGATCGTGTTGCGCACCGAGGTCGGCGCCGGGATGCAGCCGACGAACGGCTTGAACAGCCCCGCCCGGTGATGCGCCGAGACGGCGCGGAAGAGAACCGCCGTGCTCGTCGAGCGCCCGAACGAGACCGGGCTGCCGAGGATCGCGTCGAACGTCGCCGCGGACGTCCTGGGAGTTCGCGAGCGCGTCGGTTCCCGCGACGATCCCCCGGCCCTGCGGGCACTGCAGCAAGAACTTCGCCTCACCGTTCGCCGGCACGGCCACCCACGGCCCCTCGACCGGGATGCAGCGCGGGATGCCGTTGCACTCGCCCGCAGCGCCTGCGCCGCCCGGAAGCGCGGCGACCGCGAGCGCCGCGAGCAGGGCGCCGAGGGCGAGCGCGCGCAGGCCTCACACGAGCCTCCGGAACCAGACGACCGAGAGCGCCGCCCCGGCCAGGATCACGAGGAACGCGACGAGCGTGAAGATCGCGGTCACCTCGCGGAACTTCTTCGCGTAGACGAGGTGGTGCCCGAGGTCCTTGTAGACCTGCGCCGAGCTGCGTAGCCGAGTGGGCGGCGTAGAAATGGCCCGCCTCCCGCCGCGGCGACTGCCCTGAGCGTCTTCGGCTCGACCGGGACCTGCGTGACGAGCGGCACGGTCTTCCCCCGATACGGGACCTTCTGCTCCACCTTGCCGCCGGCCGTCCCGAGCGAGACGGTGGAGACGGGGATCGCCGCCTTGCGCGCCTGCTGCGCAGCCTGCACCGGCGTGACGCGCCCGGCGTTCTGGCCGCCGTCCGAGAGGAGCAGGATCGTCGCCGGCGGATGCGGCTGGCCGGGCTTGCTCGGCCCGACCGCCTTCTTCGCGACGTTCACCGCCTGGGAGAGCGCATCGCCCATCGCCGTCCCCTCGAGCTGGGTCTTCTTCGGCAGCGCGTTGATCACCGCGTTGCGGTCGTAGGTCGGCGGGACCCGGACGGCGATGTGGTTCGAGAACGTGATCAGCGCGATCCGGTAGCGCGACGGCACCTTCTTGACGAAGTCCGGCGATCGCGGTGTCGGCGGCAAGCAGGCGCGTCGGCTTGACGTCGTTCGAGGCCATCGACCCGGAGACGTCGATCATCAGCACGACGGTCGCGCCGTCCTTCGCCTCGGTGAACTTCGCCTCCGGCCGGGCGAACCCGACGAGGAGGAGCGTCAGCGCGAGCGCGAACAGGATCGCCGGGACGTACCGGCGCGCGCCGGGCGACGCCCGAGACCATGTTCGGCATCAGGGCGGGCGACGACCACCGCGCCGCGCGGTCCGTCCGCCGCCGGTCGAGCCACACGTACAGCCCGATCGCGAGCGGGCACGAGCAGCAGGAACAGCAGCAGCCACGGAGACTTGAACGCGAACGGGATGAAGAAGCCGAGCATCCTAGAAGTCGCTCCGCTTGAGGAAGGCGGCGAGCTGCCGCAGCCAGTCGCCCTCGGTCGAGAGCGCGACGTGGCGGACGCCGGCCGCCGACGAGCATCCGGACGAGCCCGCTTCGCTCCTCGGCCGCCGCCTCGGCGAACCGCTCCCGCAGCTTGCGGTCGCTCGTGTCGACGCGGAGCTGCCGGCCGGTCTCGGGGTCGACGAGGCGCAGCTCGCCGACGTCGGCGAGCTCCTGCTCGCGCGGGTCGCGGATCTCGACCGCGAGCGTCGGGTGGCGCCCGGCGACGCGCGAGAGCGCGTTGTGCCAGTCGATCGGACCGCGGAAGTCGGAGACGATCACGACGAGCGAGCGCTGCAACGCGAGCCCGTCGAGCAGCGTCAGCGCGTCGGCGAGGCCGCCGTTCCCGGACGGATCGTCGCGGAGCGCGGCGAGCGTGAGCAGCAGGCCGCGGCGCCCCTGACGCGGGCGGCGCCAACGCGGGTCGCCGGAGCCGAAAGCGACGAGCCCGAGGCGGTTGCCGCGCCGTGTCGCCGTGTGCCCGACCGCGAGCGCGACTCCTTCCGCGACGTCGGCCTTGCGCCGCTCGGTGGTGCCGAACGACATCGAGGCCGAGGCGTCGTAGACGAGCCACGTCACGAGGACGCGCTCGGCGAGCTCGACCCGGACGTGCGTCTGGCCGGTGCGGGCGGTCACGTTCCAGTCGATCCGGCGGACGTCGTCGCCGGCCTCGTACGGCCGTGACCTGGTACAGCTCGGTGCCGACACCGGCGAACGCGGAGCGGTAGTCGCCCGCGAGCAGGCCGTCGACGCGCCGTCCGATCGACAGCTCGAGCGCCTCGAGGCTCTCGGCCGTCATCGGGCCCGGGCCCGGGCGGGCGGGGGTCGCGCTCCCGCCCGACGGCGGCGACTAGTCCCTTCACGCGACTGCCCCCCTCAAGCGACGGCCGAGCGCTGGCGGCCGAGGTCGATGCTGGGCGCGGCGAACGCGGCCAGGACATGGTCGAGCACCTGGTCGGCGCTGACCTCCTCCGCGAGGGCCTGGTAGGAGAGGACGAGCCGGTGGCGGAAGGCGTCGCGCACGACGGCCTCGACGTCGGCGGGCAGCACGTAGTCGCGGCCGCGCAGGACCGCGAGCGCGCGGGCGGCGGCGACGACGCTGATCGGCCCGCGCGGGCTCGCGCCGTACGAGATGTACGGGGCGATCACCTCGAGGCCGTGCTCGGCAGGCTTGCGCGTCGCGGTCGCGAGATCCACGACCCAGCTCACGAGCGCCGGGTCGACGAACACCCTGCCGACCATCGCCTGCAGCGCCTTCAGCTGCTCGATCGAGAGCACCGGCTCGAGGCTTCGGGGCGGGCTCGAGCGACCGCTGCACGACGGTGAGCTCCTCGTCGTGCGCAGGGTAGTCGACGAGCACCTTGAGCATGAAGCGGTCGACCTGCGCCTCCGGCAGCGGGTAGGTGCCCTCCGACTCGATCGGGTTCTGCGTCGCGAGCACGAGGAAGGGATCCGGCACCGGATGGGTCGTGTGCCCGATCGTCACCTGGCGCTCCTGCATGACCTCGAGAAGAGCCGACTGCACCTTGGCGGGCGCGCGGTTGATCTCGTCGGCGAGCAGGAAGTTGCAGAAGACCGGCCCGAGCTCGGTGTCGAACTCGTGCTGGTCGGGCCGGAAGATCCGAGTGCCGACGAGGTCGCTCGGGACGAGGTCCGGAGTGAACTGGATGCGCGAGAACGTGCCGCCGAGGACCGAGGCGGTCGACTTGATCGCGAGCGTCTTGGCGAGGCCGGGGACTCCTTCGATCAGGAGATGGCCGCCGGAGAGAAGGCACAGAAGGAGCCGCTCGAGCATCTCTTCCTGCCCGGCGATCACGCGCCGGATCTCGAAGAGCGCCTCTTCGAGCTTGTCAGGTGCTCCCGCTCCTCGGGGGTGGTCCGGTCGTTCGCGTCTGCCATGGGATGAGCCTCCTCGGATCGCTGTCTCACACGGAAGCACGGCTTCCTATGAGGCAGATGAAATTTGCCAGGCGGTTTCCGAAAAGGTAGCGCTCCGTTACGCAGCCGGCCGGAGAATCAAGGTCTCGCTCGGCGCGTGCGTCAGCATCCACGTGAGGTCCTTCGGCGTGAAGCCGCGAGCGGGGATGACGATCCGGTCGAAGTGCTCGGCGTCCCAGAGCCGCTGCAGCGCGTGGACCGGCGTG
Organism: uncultured Actinomycetota bacterium; assembly: GCA_963723405.1. Lineage (GTDB taxonomy): Bacteria > Actinomycetota > Thermoleophilia > Gaiellales > Gaiellaceae > PALSA-600. The sequence goes on from CAVRQF010000004.1 coordinate 190,285, forward strand.
CGGCCGCTCTCGATCCGTGCGTCGACCGGGACGCCCGAGCGCAGCGCCGCATGCTCGACCGCCTCGAGGAGGGGCATCGCCGGCGTCACCTCCTGCTGCATCGGCGCGTCCTGCGGCTGCTCGCGCGGCACGACGATCAGATAGGCGGGAACGAGGGTCGCATCCTCGGCGCGCGCGATCCGGATCCCGGCGCCGAGCACCGCGGGGTCGAGGGCGCCCGCCGGTGAACGGGAACGAGGATCCGCTCGGCGCCGCGGTGGATCGGCGGCCTGCGCCGGCGGAACGCCACCGCCGCGAGCGCCGCGGCCACGACGACGAGCGCGGCGATGATCGCGATCGTCATCGCTCGGGCTCCTCTTGCGCGGAGCGCGCGGTCGGCGACGACGCGGATGTCGACGCCCGGGAGGTCGCGGACGAGCTTCGAGACGAGCGACCCGCGCAGGATCTCGGTGCGCCGCGACTCGTCGGGCGTCCCGAGGAACACGTAGGTCGAGCCGCGCTCGGCGACGAATCGCTTGATCGCCTCCGGGAGGTTGTCGCCCTCGACCTCGGTGAAGTGCGCGCCGAGGATGCTCACGAGGCGGCGAAGCGCCGCGAGCGACACCTCCTCCTCCTCGGTCAGCTGCCGTCCCGGGGCGTCGAACCCAGAGCGCGTCGATCTCGGAGCCGAGCCGCTGGCCGGAGCGGAACGCGCGCCGGAGGATCCGCTGCGAGCGCGGCTCGGGAGTGACGAGCACGAGGATGCGCTCGGCGACTGCCTGCTGGCTCAACGGGTCGAGGACGGACGTCGTCCGCGCGCCTCGACGTCCTCGGCGAGCTCGCGCAGGACGAGCTCGCGGAGCGCGGCCAGGTTCTCGATCCGGAAGAAGTTCGAGAGCGCGGCATCGACGCGCTCTGCCGGGTAGACCTTGCCGTGGCGGAGCCGGTCCTGGAGCGCCTCGGGCGTCAGGTCGACGAGGACGACCTCGTCGGCCTCGTCGAGGATCGCTGTCCGGGAAGGTCTCGCGGACGCGCACGCCCGTGAGCTCGAAGACCTCGTCGTTCAGGCTCTCGAGATGCTGGACGTTGACGGTGGAGGTCACGCCGATCCCCGCGGCGAGGATCTCGCTCGATGTCCTCGTAGCGCTTGTCGTTGCGCGCCTCGGTCAGGTTCGTGTGCGCGAGCTCGTCGACGAGCGCGAGCTCTGGAGCGCGGGCGATGACCGCATCGACGTCCATCTCGGGCAGCTCGGCACCACCGACCGTGCCGCGAAGGTGCGGCACGGCCTCGAGGCCGGCTGCGAGCGCCGCCGTCTCGGGGCGGTCGTGCGGCTCGAGATAGCCGATCACGACGTCCACCCCCTCGTCGCCCGCCTGGCGGCCTTCCTGGAGCATCCGGTAGGTCTTCCCGACTCCGGCCGCCATCCCGAGGAGGATCCGGTGGCGGCCACGCACTACGCCCTACGCCCCCAGCAGGTTGTGGACGATCAGGTCGATGAGCTTGATCGCCACGAACGGAAGGATGACGCCGCCGAGCCCGTAGATGAGAAGGTTGCGGCGAAGCAGCGCGGTCGCCCCGATCGCGCGGTACTTGACGCCCCTGAGGGCGAGGGGGACGAGCGCAGGGATGATCAGGGCGTTGAAGATGATCGCCGAGATGATCGCGCTCTGGGGTGTTCCGAGGTGCATGACGTTCAGCGACTCGAGCGGCCCGTGCTCGCCGGGCTTCGTCGCGTAGGTGAAGGCGAACATCGCCGGAAGGATCGCGAAGTACTTGGCGACGTCGTTGGCGATCGAGAACGTCGTGAGCGCGCCGCGCGTGATCAGGAGCTGCTTGCCGACCTCGACGATCTCGATCAGCTTCGTCGGGTTCGAGTCGAGATCGACCATGTTCCCCGCCTCCTTTGCCGCGGAGGTGCCGGTGTTCATCGCCACGCCGACGTCCGCCTGAGCGAGCGCCGGGGCGTCGTTCGTCCCGTCGCCGGTCATCGCGACGAGACGTCCCTTTCCCTGCTCCTCCCGGATCAGCGCCAGCTTGGCCTCCGGCGTCGCCTCGGCGAGGAAGTCGTCGACGCCCGCCTCACGCGCGATCACCGCGGCGGTCACCCTGTTGTCGCCCGTGATCATCACGGTGCGGATGCCCATCCGCCGCAGCTCGTCGAAGCGCTCGTTCATGCCCGCCCTTGACGATGTCCTTCAGGTGGATGACGCCGAGGACGAAGTTGTCCTGCGCCACGACGAGCGGCGTCCCGCCGTCCCTCGCGATCTTGTCGACCTCTTCGTCGAGGCGCGGCGGAACCTTCCCGCCGTGCTCGGCGACCCACTTCTTGACCGCGTCGGCCGCGCCCTTGCGGTACTGCTTGCCGTCGAAGTCGACGCCGCTCATCCGGGTCGACGCCGAGAACGGGATGAAGGTCGCGTCGAGGTCGGAGAGCTCGCGGCCGCGGAGGCCGTAGCTCTCCTTGGCGAGGACGACGATCGAGCGCCCCTCGGGCGTCTCGTCGGCGAGCGAGGAGAGCTGGGCCACCTCGGCGAGCTCGGAGATCGGGACCCCGTCGACGGGAACGAACTCGGAGGCCTGCCGGTTGCCGAGCGTGATCGTCCCGGTCTTGTCGAGCAGGAGCACGTCGACGTCCCCCGAGGCCTCGACTGCCCGGCCGGAGAGCGCCAGCACGTTCCGCTGGACGAGCCTGTCGATGCCGGCGATGCCGATCGCGGACAGGAGCGCTCCGATCGTGGTCGGGATCAGCGCGACGAGCAGCGCGATCAGGACGGTCTGGGACTGCGGGGAGCCCGCGTAGATCGCGTACGGCTTCAGGGTCACGACCGCCGCGAGGAACGTGATCGTGAGCCCCGCGAGCAGGATGTTGAGGGCGATCTCGTTCGGCGTCTTGCGGCGCTCCGCGCCCTCGACGAGCGTGATCATCCGATCGAGGAACGACTTGCCGGGCTCCTGGGTGACCCTCACCACGAGCCGGTCGGAGAGCAGCTTCGTGCCGCCGGTGACGGCCGAGCGGTCGCCGCCCGCCTCCCGGATGACCGGGGCCGACTCGCCGGTGATCGCGGACTCGTCGACCGAGCCGACGCCCTCGATCACCTCGCCGTCGGCCGGGATGATCGTCCCCGCCTCGACGATCACGACGTCGTTGCGCGCGAGCTCCGGCGCCGGCACCTCCTCGAGGGTGCCGTCGGGGCGGCGGCGCAGGGCGGTCGTCGTGGTCCGGGTCGCGCGCAGGGCGTTCGCCTGCGCCTTCCCCCTGCCCTCGGCGACGGCCTCGGCGAAGTTCGCGAAGAGCACGGTCAGCCAGAGCCAGAACGCGATCACGCCGACGAACCACAGCGAGCCCGTGTCCCCGCGAACGAGATCGAGGACGAAGATCCCGGTGGTGATCACGCTGCCGAGCTCGACGATGAACATCACCGGGTTGCGGAACTGAAGCCGCGGGTCGAGCTTCGGGAACGAGTCGCGGACGGCCCCGACGACGATCTCGCGCGAGAAGGTGCTCGCGGCGGCCCGCGCCATCAGCTCGTCCTCTGAGCGTCGAGAGCGAGGTTGAGCTCGAGCACGTTGACGCCGGGCTCGCCGAAGAAGCCCCACGAGCGGCCGATCGTGTACCTCGAGATCAGCTGCTGGACGGTCGCGACGGGCAGGTGGCGAACGGCGGCGACCCGGTGGGCCTGGAGCTGCGCGTACGCGGGCGAGATGTCGGGGTCGATGCCCGAGCCCGAGGTCGCCACGGCGTCCACCGGGAATGTCGTGGATCGTGAGGCCGGGGTTGTAGGGGCCCTCGAGCTTCAGGATCGCGTCGGCCGCCTTCTTGACGTTCTGGGCGAGGGTCGGGTTGGTCGGGCCCGAGGTTGGCGAAGGTCGTGTCGCCGCCGAGCCAGCTGCCTCCGGCCGTGTACGGCGGCGACGTCGCCGTTGGACGCGGGTGGAAGTACTGCGGCCGAGCTGAACCCCTGCGCGACGAGCCTCGAGCCGACGACCTTGCCGTTCTGCTCGATCAGGCTCCCGTCCGCCTTGTTCGAGAACGTGGCCTGCGCGAAGCCGGTCATCAGCGAGCGGGTAGGCGAGCCCGAAGATCACGGTCGTGAGGACGATCGCGATCACGGAGCTGAGAGCCGCGCGCAGCATCAGTGCAGCAGCCCCTCGACGATCGGGCCGAGGGTCAGCGCCGGGAAGATCATCAGCCCGGCGGTGAGCGCGATCACGCCGATCGAGCAGGATCACGAAGGTCGGCCCGTCGGTGCGGAACGTGCCCGCGGAGGCCGGCACGATCTTCTTCTTCGCGAGGGCGCCGCCGAGTGCGAGGGCCGCGAACATCGGCACGAATCGCCCCGTGAGCATCGCGATCGTCCCGAGGTCGGCGCTGAAGTTCGTGAGGCCGAAGCCCGGCGAACGCGCTGCCGTTGTTGTTCGTCTGCGAGTCGTACGCGTACAGCGTCTCGGTGAAGCCGTGGACCCCGCTGTTGAAGATCGAGGCAAGGCCGGCGGGGGTCGAGATCGAGATCGCCGCGAGCACGAGGACGACGGTCGGGCAGAAGAGGGCGCCGACCGCGGCGATCTTGATCTCGCGCGCCTCGAGCTTCTTCCCGAGCCACTCCGGTGTTCGCCCGACCATCAGCCCGGCGACGAACACGGCGATCACGATGTAGAAGAACATCCCGTAGAGGCCGGAGCCGACACCGCCGAAGACGACCTCTCCGAGGAACAGGTTGACGAGCGGGACGGCGCCGCCGGCGGGGGTCATCGCGTCGAAGCCGCCGTTGACCGAGCCGTTCGAGGCGTCGCTCGTCGCCGTCGGTCCAGATCGCCGTCGAGGCGATGCCGTAGCGGACCTCCTTGTCGGCCATGTTCCCGCCGCTCTGACCGCTCCCCTGGGTGATGTTCACGCCCGAGGAGCGGAGCACCGCCGAGCCGTGCTGCTCGGCGACGAGGTTCACGCCGACGCCGATCGCGAAGATCACGAACATCGAGGCGAACACCGCCCAGGCGTGTCGCCGCGCGAGCACCATCCGCCCGAACATGAAGACGCAGGCCGCCGGGATCAGCAGGATCGACAGCATCTCGATGAAGTTCGAGAGGCCCGTCGGGTTCTCCAGCGGGACGGCGGAGTTGGAGTCGTACCAGCCGCCGCCGTTCGTCCCGAGCTGCTTGATCGCGATCTGCGAGGCCACGGGGCCGCGTGCGATCGTCTGCGTCGCTCCCTGCACGGTCGTCGCGGTCGCATGCGCGTGGAACGTCTGCGGGACGCCTTGCCAGATCAGCAGCGCCGCCACGACGAGCGAGAGGGGCAGGAGCACGTAGACGAGGGTGCGGTAGGTGTCGACCCAGAAGTTCCCGATCGTGTCCGACGAGCGCCGCGCGAGGCCCCGGACGACTGCCGCGAGCACGGCGATCCCGACCGCCGCCGAGACGAAGTTCTGCACCGCGAGCCCCGCCATCTGGGTCAGGTACGACATGGTCTGCTCGCCGCCGTAGAACTGCCAGTTGGTGTTCGTGATGAAGCTGGCAGCCGTGTTGAGCGAGAGGTGGCTCGGCACCGCCTCCATGTGGTCCGGGTTCAGGAACAGGTGAGCCTGGAGCCGCTGGATCGCGTAGAGAACGAGGAAGAAGAGGATGCTGAACACCAGCACCGTCTTCCCGTAGGCCTTCCAGTCCTGCTCCCGGTCGGGCTCGGCGCGGACGAGCCGGAGGAAGAACGCCTCGACGGAGGCGAGTAGCCGGCCGGCCGGCTGCGCGTGCGTGTAGACGCGCGCCATCCAGATGCCGAGAGGGTAGGCCAGCGCCACGAGGACGAGCGAGTACACGACGATCTGGCTGATGCCCTGGCCCGTCATCAGAGACGCTCGCCGCGGAGGAGCGCGTACACGCAGGTAGACGAAGACGAGGATCGAGACGACGAGGCCGAAGATGTCGGACGCAGACATCAGACCCTCTCGAGCGCCCAGAGGACGAGCCACGCGAATGCGAAACACGCCGCTGCGATCCCGAGAGCCGCCAGGTCGTACATACAGCGTCCACGGTAGGAACGGCCTGCTGAAGGCCGCCTGAGGATCGCGGGGCGACCCCTGAAGAAATCCTGAAGGCCTCTACACGGGCCGGACGAGCCGGTAGCCCGCGCCGGGCTCGGTGAGGAGGTAGCGCGGCCGGGCCCGGTCGGGCTCGATCTTGCGGCGGAGCTGGCTGATGTTCACGTGGAGCAGGTTCGACTCGGCGGCGTACCCCGGGCCCCAGACCTCCTGGAGGAGAGCCCGGTGAGTGAGGAGCTTGCCCTCGTTCGAGGCGAGGACGCGGAGGAGCTCGAACTCGTGCGGGGTCAGGTGGATCGGGTGCTCCGGCCATCGTGACCGCGCGCTTCTCGAGATCGACCACCAGGTCGCCGAGCTCGAGCACGGGCCCCGTCGGCGGGCCGGCGCGGCGGAGCACCGCGCGCAGCCGCGCGAGCAGCTCGTCGATGCCGACCGGCTTGGTCACGTAGTCGTCGGCGCCGGCGTCGAGGGCGGCGATCTTCTCCCGCTCCTCGCCGATTGCCGAGAGCACGATCACGGGCGCGGTGCTCCAGCGTGCGCAGCTCGCGGGCGACGTCGATCCCGGTGCCGTCCGGAAGGACGAGATCGAGGATGACGACCTCTGGCGGCCTCATCGCCGCCGCGGCGAGCGCGCCCTCGGCGGTGTCGGCCGTCTCCACCTCGTAGCCGGCACCGCGCAGGCTCGTGCGGAGCGCGCGCAGGATCTGCTGCTCGTCGTCGACGACGAGTACCCGCGGACCGGTCGTCATGCCGGCGTCTCGACCGCCTGCGGCCCGGCCGGCGATCGGGAACCTGAGCACGAACGTCGCGCCCTGCCCCGCGCGCGACTCGACCGGCGAGGTTGCCTCCGTTCGCCTCCGTGAAGCCGCGGGCGATCGCCAGGCCGAGGCCGACCCCGGGGCGGTTGAGCGCTCTCCGCGGTGGAACGGCTCGAAGATGCGGTCGCGCTCGGCGGCCTCCACTCCGGGGCCGTGGTCGATCACGCGGATCGCCGCCTCCGCCGCCGAGTCGGTCACCTGCACGCGCACGGGATCGCCCGGCGGCGAGTACTTGATGGCGTTCTCGACGAGGTTGACCAGGGCGCGCTGCACCTGGTGCGCGTCCACGAGCAGAGAGGCGGGGTCGTCGGGCAGGCTCACCTCGATCGCAGCCCCGGCCGGGCCGAGCTCCTCGAGAGCTCCCGCCACGAGCTCGTCCACCCCGACGAGCTGCTGCTGCGGCTCGGCGGCTCCCGCCTGGAGGCGCGAGAGGTCGAGGAGGTTGGCGACGAGGCGGTCGAGGCGGTCGGAGGCCGACAGGATCGTCGCGAGCAGCTCGGCGCGGCCCTCGGCATCGATCGTCAGGTCGTCGCTCGCAAGGGCCCCGGCGGAGGTCGAGATCGCCATCAGCGGGGTGCGAAGGTCGTGGCTCACCGAGCGGAGGACGGCGGTCTTGATCGCGTCGGCGCGCCGGAGCGCCTCCGCCTCGAGCGCCTCGGAGGCGAGACGCTCACGGTCGAGCGCGACCGCGAGCAGCGAGGCGAGGGCGGGCAGGACTCGCCGGCGGGCGCCGGCGTCGCCGCCCTCGACGCGGATCGTCCCGACCCGGCGGCCGGCGGCCGTCAGCTCGAAGCCGGCGCGCGGCTCGTTCCCGAGCGTGATCTCTGCCGCCGCGGCGTGCAGCGCCTGCGCAGCCTCCGCCGAGATCTCGTCGAGCTCCGAGGCGACGGTCCCGTGCTCGAGGAGCGTGGTCGCGATCTCGGCGAGGAGCGCCGCCTCTCGCGCCCGCCGCCGCGACCGCGTGGCGAGCTCCGAGACCACCACGGACGTGACCACGAAGACGAGCAGCGCCAGCCAGTTCCTCGAATCGGCCAGGGTGAACGTGTTCACCGGCTTGAGGAAGAAGAAGTTGAACGCGAGCATGCTCGCGACCGACACCGCGACGGCGTAGGCCAGTCCCCAGACGGCGGCGACCGGGAGGACCGCGAAGAGGTAGAGCTCCCCGAGGCTGAGAACGGGGATCCAGTCGTCGAGTACCGCGATCACCGCCGTGACGAGGGCGACCGCGAGGACGCTCGCGGCGACCGGGCCCAGGCGGTTGAGCCGTCGGCTCACCCGCACATCTTGCGTCAACCGATGGCGACCATGCGGTCGATCGCGCCGCGCGCCCGCTCGGCGACCTCCGCCTCGACCGTGACGACGTGCTTCAGGTCACGGAGCGAGTCGCGGGCCTTCTCGAGCGTGATCATCTTCATGAAGCGGCACACCGCGGCCTCCCGGGCGGCGAGGAACTCCTTCTCCGGCACCTCCTTCGAGAGGCGGTGGAGGATGCCGGTCTCGGTGGCGATCACGAACTTCTGCTTCGGCGAGGACCTGGCGAACCGCACCATCCCCTCGGTCGAGAGGATGCGCGTGCGATCGTTCGCGAAGGCCATCGCCTGGCTCGCGCAGCCGCACTCGGGGTGCACCAGGAGCTCGGCGTCGGGCGCCTCGGCTTGCCAGCGCTCGATGTCCGCCGGACGGATCCCGGCATGCACGTGGCACTCCCCGAGCCAGATCGTCAGCTTGCGCCCGGTGACGCGCTCGAGCCAGAGGCCGAGGTACATGTCCGGCAGGAAGAGGATCTCGCGGTCCTCGGGGATCGCCTCGATCACCGCGCGCGCGTTCCCCGACGTGCAGCAGTAATCGCTCCCCGCCTTGACCTCGGCGGTCGTGTTCACGTAGGAGACGACGACGGCGCCGGGATGCCGCTCCTTCCACTCGCGGAGCGCATCGGCGTCGATCGAGGCAGCCAGGGAGCAGCCCGCCTTCGGATCGGGGATGAGCACGGTCTTCTCCGGGCTCAGGATCGCGGCCGTCTCCGCCATGAAGTGGACGCCGCAGAAGAGGATCGTCTCGGCGTCCGTCGCGGCCGCCTGCCGGGAGAGGCCGAGGGAGTCGCCCACGTAGTCGGCGACGTCCTGCACCTCGGGCAGCTGGTAGTTGTGGGCGAGGATCACCGCATCGCGCTCGCGGGCGAGCGCGCGGACCTCCTCGGCGAGCGCCGTCGTCTCCACCGCGCTCACAGCTCCACCTCGAGGGACACGTCCAGCGACCGAGCGCCGTGGGTGAGTGCCCCGACCGAGAGGAACTCGACGCCCGTCTCGGCGTAGGAGCGCGCGTTCGCGAGGGTGATCCCGCCCGAGGCCTCGAGCGGCACCCTGCCGGCCGCGAGCTCCACCGCCCGCCGGACGCCCTCGACGCTCATGTTGTCGAGGAGGACCCGGTCGACTCCGGCGTCGATCGCCTCGGCGACCTCGGCGAGCGTCTCGGCCTCGACCTCGACGAAGACGCCGGGATCTCCGAGCGTGGCGACCGCGCGGGCGATCCCGCCGGCGATCCGGAGGTGGTTCTCCTTGAGCAGGACGGCGTCGTGGAGCCCGAGGCGATGGTTGGAGGCGCCGCCGCAGCGAACGGCGTAGCGCTCGAGCGACCGCAATCCGGGCGTCGTCTTGCGGGTGTCGAGAATCGTGGCGCCCGTTCCCTCGACCGCCTGGACGTACCGGGCGGTCAAGCGTCGCGACGCCGGAGAGTCGGCCGAGAAGGTTGAGCGCAGTGCGCTCGCCCGTCAGGATCGCGCGTGCAGGGCCTTCGAGCCGGGCGACGGCCGTCGCGCCCTCGAGGCGCTCGCCCTCCTCGACGAGCGGCTCGACGGCGACGTCCGGGTCGAGGGCGCGGAAGACGCGCTCGGCGACTGGAACGCCGCAGACGACGCCGGCCTCCTTCACGAGGAGCTCGCCGCGGCAGCGCGCCGCGGGAGGGACGACGCCGTCGGTCGTGAGGTCGCCGTCGCCGACGTCCTCGGCGAGTGCTGCCTCGACGACGCGGTCGAGGGTCGCTGCTAGCTCCACCATTCGAGCGCGGGCTCCTCGCCGGGCCGGAGCACGACGTGCCCGAGGAACGCCTCGTCCTCGGTCGGGAAGTCCGACCTGAAGTGGCCGCCGCGGCTCTCCTCGCGGGCGAGCGCGCTGCCTGCGACGAGCCTCGGGAGCGTCGCGGGCACCTCGAGCAGCCGCTCGAGGCCCTCCGCGCTCCGGATCACCCCGGCGTCCTCCCACATCTCGTCGCGGAGCTCGGGGGTGACCGAAGGCTCGGAAGCGGCAAGGGCCGGCGCGCCGGCAGGCTCGGGCGCCGGCTCGCCGAGCACAGCGAGACCGGCGCGACGGCCGAAGACGAGGCACTCGAGCAGCGAGTTGGACGCCAGCCGGTTCGCACCGTGGACGCCCGTCGCAGCGCACTCGCCGGCCGCGTACAGGCCGGGAAGCGTCGTCGCGCCCGAGAGATCGGTGACGATGCCCCCCACGGTGTAGTGCGCCGCGGGGGAGACCGGGATCGGCTCGGCGGCCGGGTCGTAACCCGCCCGCTCGAGCGTCGCCATCAGGCCGGGGAACCGGCCGCGCTCGATGCCGCGAAGGTCGAGGCCGGCATGCCCGCGTGCGGCGATCGCGCGCGCGACCACGTCGCGCGGCGCGAGCTCGTCGGTGAAGCGGCTGCCGTCGTCGTCCACGAGAACCGCACCTTCCCCGCGCAACGCCTCGGAGAGCAGGAAGCCGTCGTCGAGGAGCGCGGTCGGGTGGAACTGGACGAACTCGAGGTCGGCGAGCGCGGCTCCGGCCCGGTAGGCAAGGACGAGCCCCTCGCCGAGGGCTCCGCGCGGGTTCGTCGTGCGCTCCCACAGCGCCGCGTACCCACCCGTGGCGAGCACTGTCGCGGGGGCCTCGACGGTCCCGTGCTCCGTGAGAGCGCCGACGCAGCGGCCGCCGCTCACCCAGAGCTGCCGGACCCGAACACCTTCGGCGAGCGTGATTCGCGGATGCTCGCGCACCCTGGCCGCGAGGACCTCGGAGATCGCCTTGCCGGTCTCCGCCCCGCCGGCATGCACGACGCGGCGGACCGCGTGGCCGCCCTCGCGACCGAGCCCGTCGTCGAACTCGACACCGAGCGCGACCAGATCGGCGATGCGGGCCGGCGCCTCCTCGCAGAGAGCCTCGACGGCACTCGGACGGCAGATCCCCCGCCCTGCGCGGAAGGTGTCCTCGGCGTGCAGCTCGGGCGAGTCGCCCTCGCCGACGGCAGCGGCGATGCCGCCCTGCGCGTTCCAGCTGTTCGAGGTGTCGACCGGCGCCTTGGCGAGCAGGAGCACGTCGGTCTCGGCGGCCGCCGTCAGCGCGGCGGTGAGACCTGCGACGCCGCCACCCACCACGAGCGCGCCGTACGGTCTACGCTCGCCGGGGAAGAAGCTTTCAGCCGGTTTTATCCTCACAGTCGATAACCTCGTCGAGAGTCTACCACATGGTTTCCGATCCCCGAGCAAAAACGACGAGCCCCGCCCAGACCGTGGTCGCGGTCGTCTTGCAGGTGCGCGAGCGCCGGCTCCAGGTGCTGCTCTGGGAGCGCGCGCTCGACCCCTACTCGGGGGCCTGGTCGCTTCCCGGCGGCGATCTCGTCGCCGACGAGACGCTCGAGGAGTCGATCCGCCGCCACCTCGCCGCGAAGGTCGACGTTCGCGAGCTCGCGCACCTCGAGCAGCTCGAGACCCGCAGCGATCCCGACCGCAACCCGCTGCGCTGGGAACTGGCCACCGCCTATCTCGGGCTCGTCCCCTCCGACCTCGACCCGGAGCTACCGCCCGACACGCGCTGGTATGCGGTCGACGACCTCCCCACGCTTGCCTTCGACCACCGGCCGATCGTGCTTGCCGGCCGCGAGCGGCTTCGCGCCAAGCTCTCGTACACGAACATCGGTTTCGCCCTCGCGCCGCCGTCGTTCACGATCTCGCAGCTCCGCGACCTCTACCGGGCCGCGCTCGGCCACGACCTCTCGGCGACGAACCTCCAGCGCGTCCTCGTCCGCCGCCACCTGCTCGTCGCGACGGGAACGAGACGCGAGCCGGGGCCCGCGGGCGGCCGCCCGGCGGCGCTCTACGGCTTCCGCAGCCGGGAGCTCGAGATCACGGACCAGTTCGCCGTGCTGCGGCCCCCGGTCAGCGCCTGATGCGACGGACGAGCGACCACGCGGCGGGGAGGGCCGCGGCGGCGAGGTAGAGCTTCACGATGTCGCCCGGGACGAACGGGTAGAGGCCGTCCACGAGTGTCGTCGTCCAGCTGACGCCGATCGAGTGATGGAGCCAGATGACGCCGCAGGCGTAGATCACGACGCTGCCTGTCAGCATCGCCGCGATCGACGACGAGAACTTCTTGTCCCACCCCCGCTCGGCGAGGAAGCCCGTCACGGCGGCGGCGAGCACGAAGCCCACGATGTACCCGCCTGTAGCCCCGCTGAAGACCTCCCATCCGTGCTTCTGCGCCGAGTACCACGGCACCCCGGCGATCCCGAGGAGCAGGTACAGCGAGAGGCTCGCCGCGCCGAGAACGGAGCCGTACGCGGCCCCGACGAGGAGGACGGCGAAGGTCTGACCGGTGATCGGCACCGGGGTGAAGCCGAGATGGAAGGACACCTGCGCGGCGAGGCCCACGAACGCGGCGCCCGCGAGCGCAAGCAGCGCGTCGACGAGGAGCCCGGAGCGCGGAAAGACGGCAAGGCGGAGGGTTGCGGCCTGGTTACTCACCGGCGGTTTAGACCGGACGAGGCGGAATTCGGTTGCAACTCGAACCGATCGCGGGAGAATGACGGAAGAACGGGTAACGGTGGGCACGCGGAGCGGCACGGTCCGACCGTGTAGCGCGGCGCTATTCTCATTTGCAACAAGCCTGTAACACGACCCTGATGAAGGACATCATCGAGATCCTGGAGCGGTGGAACGGCCGAGGCGCCTCGGTCGCGCTGGCCTCGGTCGTCGACCGGGTCGGCTCGGCACCGAGGGATCCGGGCGCAACGCTGGCCGTGTCCTCGACTCGAGAGGTTGCGGGCGGCGTCACCGGTGGGTGCGTCGAGCCCGCCGTCATCCGCGAGGCCAAGGAGGTGCTCGACGGCTCCCGCGGCCGACTCGTCCACTACGGCCTCGACGACGAGGACGGCTTCGACGTCGGGCTCAACTGCGGGGGCAAGATCGCAGTCGCGGTGTACCGGCTCGATCCGCAGCTGATCGGGCCGATCGCCGACGCCGTGCGCACCGACACGCCGATCGCAGTAACGCTCAGGCTCGACGACGAGCGGTTCGGCGAGCAGTCGATCCTCTACGGGCACGCCGATGCCAACGGGAATGGGACGAACGGCAACGGGATCTCGGCCGCCGCGCGGTCGCTGCTCGAGATCGGCGAGAGCGCGATCGTGGAGTCCGACGACGGCGAGAAGGTCTTCGTCGAGTCGTACGCCCCGCGGCCGAACCTCTACCTCTTCGGCGCGAGCGACCATGTTGCGGCCCTCGTGCCGGTCGGCAAGCAGCTCGGCTACCGAGTCACGGTCTGCGACCCGCGCACCGTGTTCCTGACGAGGGAGCGCTTCCCGGACGCCGACGAGCTCTCCGACGAGTGGCCCGACCAGTTCCTCTCCCACGCGCCCGTCGACGCACGGACCGCCATCTGCCTGATGACCCACGATCTCAAGTTCGACGTGCCGGCGCTCAAGCTCGCCTTGTCGTCGAGCGCCGGGTTCATCGGCGCGATCGGGAGCGAGAAGACCCGCGCCGACCGCACCGCCAGGCTGCGGGAAGAAGGGATCGGCGACGCCGACATGGCCCGCCTGCACGCCCCGATCGGGATCCAGATCGGGGCGCGGACACCCGCCGAGGTCGCCGTGACGATCGCCGCCCAGCTGATCGAGTCGAACGTCGTCGCCCGGACCAGGCGGAACGAGACGATCTCGCGCGCCACCGTTCTCTCCTAGACGCACTTCGTGCTTCGATAGTGCGGTGAAGCCACTTCGCCGTGCGCTGGTCGTGGTGCTCGCAGCCTGCGTGGTCGGTGCCTGGGCCAGTCGGCCTCGTGTCGCAGCGGCACACGTGGTGATCGGGGTGCAGCAGGGCATCGACGGCAGGGTGGTGGCGCGAGGCCTCGGCCTGCGTGCGGTGGAGTGGCTCCCGAGGCTGGGAGCGGTCGAGGTCGCCGGCCCGCCTGGGCGGCTCTCGGCGCTCACGTCGCAAAGCGACCCGCGGATCAGGTACGTCCAGCCGGTCGAGACCGCGGAGCTCGCTCATGTCCGCGACGACCCATTCACCTACGAGGACAGCCCGGCCACCGGGGCGCCGTGGGAGTGGCAGTTCCACGCGGTCGGCGCCGATCAGGCCCTGAGCATCACCCACGGCGACCCCGCGATCGTCGTCGGCGTCGTCGACAGCGGCGTCACGCCCGTGCGCGATCTCAGCGGCAAGATTGCGCAGACTCTCTGGGACCCTGCGGTCGCGAGGTCCGCGGTCGATACCAACGGGCACGGGACGTTCGTCTCGTCGATCCTCGCCGCGCGAGACGACGACGGCTTCGGGCTGGCCGGGTTCTGCGGCGCCTGCCGGCTCGCGGTCTACCGGGCCTCCCCGCTCACCGACGTCCAGGTCGCCGAGGGGATCGGAGCGCTCACCGACGCACACGTCCGGATCATCAACCTCAGCATCGTGCTCGACCGGCCGGCGCAGGACGTCATCGACGCCCTCCACTACGCCTCTGCGGCCGGGGTGCTGGTCGTCGCAGCGGCAGGCAACGAGGGCGGCACGTCGATCGACTTCCCGGCCTCGTATGTCCAGCAGCCCGGCGGCGCGGCCTCCCTGGGGCTCGCCGTGGGCGCGAGCGACAGGAAGGGCAGGCGGGCGTCGTTCTCCAACACCGGGCAGCAGCTCTCGCTGGTCGCGCCCGGCACGTTCGACACGGGCTGCAAGGTCGGCATCCTCGGCGCGATCCCGGCGCTCGCGACGGGCTTCGACGAGAGCGGCTCCTGCGCGGTGACGATGACACGGGCCGACGGGGCCCGCTACGCCTACGCGAGCGGCACGAGCTTCGCCGTGCCAGAGGTCGCAGGGACGGCCGCGCTCGTGTGGGCGGCGAAGCCGTCGCTCACCGCGGCGCAGGTCGCCTCGATCCTCGAGCAGACGGCGACGAGGCCCGCCGGCACCGGTTGGAGCCCCTCGGTCGGGTGGGGAGTCTTGAATGCGATGGCGGCGGTCGAGAGCGCCGCGGGGCGCACCGTCTCGGACTCTGTCGTCCTGGCGAACCTCGCGGTATCGCGACCGCGGCGAGCCGGGGCCCGGCTGGTCGCCAAGGTCGAGGCCCGCTGGAGCGACGGCGGGCCGGTCGTCGGCGGCGGCACGCCTTCCTGCCGGATCTCGGTTCGCGGCGTCGCCCTGCCGGCCGTCTCCTCGGCGCGCGGAGGCGTCGTGCGGTGCACGTTCACGCTCCCGGCGGGAAGCGCCGGATCGCAGGTCAGCGGCTCGGTGAAGGTCACGGCGCCGGGCGCACGCGGCGCGACCGCCGCCTTCCGGTTCGGCGTCAGTCGATCGTGACGGTGTCGCCGACCGCGATCGTCCCCGAGCGGACGATGTCGGCGTTCAGGCCGCCACGGTGGAGAAGGTCGGCGATGATCCCCGGGCGCGTGAGCTTCTGGAGGTGGAGGCAGGGCTCGCAGAGCTCGACGCCCTCGCATTCGACCTCGCCGACGAAGAACCGCTTGCCGACGAGGTCGTTGAGCCGCACGCCGCGCGTGACGACCTGCCGCCTCGACTGAGGCCCGCTCAGGCCGACCTCTTCGAGCACCTCCGCCTCGATCAGGGTGATCGCTCCGCCCGGGCGGGCGCCCCTTGCCTCGAAGTGCCTGTCCCCCTCGAGCCCCTTGCCCTCGACTGCGCTCACCGACTCGACGGGCCGCAGCGAGTCGGACTCGCCGATGGTGATCCCCGCGACCGTCATGCCACCAGCCTAACGGCGTCGGGAGTCAGCTCGGCGATGGAGCCGAGGACGACGTCTGCCTCCTCCACGGCCGCCCCCGGAGGGAACTGCGCGTTCGGGATCGCGATGCACGCCATCCCGGCGGCCTTCGCCGAGCGGATGCCGTTGTGGGAATCCTCGACCGCGACGCAATCGCCCGGGGTGGCTCGAAGCCGGGTGGCGGCCTCGAGGTAGACGTCGGGTGCCGGCTTCCCGCGCGCGACCTCCTCGGAGGAGACGGTGGCGCGGAACAGGCCGGCGATCGACCCGGCCTCGAGCACGGCGTCGATCAGCTCGCGGTTCGAGGAGGACGCGAGCCCGAGCGTGAAGCTCCCCGCCGTCCGGTGCACCGCCTCGAGCGCGCCGGGGATCCACGGCGGCCCGGCGTGGTAGCGCGCGAGCATCCGCTCGACGACGATCCTGTTGATCTCCTCCGGCGAGTCCGCGAGCCCGATCCGCTCGTGCATGTAGCGCGACCACTCGGGCGAGCTCATGCCCATCATGTCGCGCTGAGCTCCCGGATGCCAGGTACCTCCGCGCTCGGCCGCGAGCTCCTCGCGGACGCCGTCCCAGACCTGCTCGGACTCGATCAGCACACCGTCGAGGTCGAAGACGACAACGATCACAATGAGACGTACCGGCGGTCGAAGTAGACGAGCGATCCCTGTCCCGGCCCCTGCTCGAGCGCCCCGACTGCCCCGACGAAGATGACGTGGTCGCCGAGCTCGACCCGGGAGACGGTGTCGGCGAGGACCCAGCCGACGGCGCCCTCGAGGAGCAGCGGCTCGTCGGCCCGCGCCGGGATGCCGTCCCACTGGACGAGGGGCGGCACGCTGCGCGAGAAGTGCTGCGCAAGGTGCGCCTGGTCGCCTGCGAGAATCGAGACTCCCCATCTCCCCGCCTCGTCGAGCACCTCGAAGATCGACGCGTCGCGGGCGATCGAGATCGAGACGAGCGGCGGGTCGAGGGAGACCGAGACGAGCGACGAGACGGTCAACCCCGCCTTCCTGCCTCCCCGTTCCGCGACGACGACCGACACCCCGGCCGGCCACAGCCGAAACAGCGAGCGTTGATCCTCCCCTGCCACGGCCACGCGCCGAACCGTAGCCGCGAGGACGAGCCGGGAATGCGGTTGGACGATCCGCCGCTCGTTACAGGCGCGTCCTGGAGGTCAGTTCGGGCGGCAGAGCGAGTCGTGGAGGCCCGAGATCGCC
This sequence comes from uncultured Actinomycetota bacterium, assembly GCA_963723405.1. GTDB lineage: Bacteria > Actinomycetota > Thermoleophilia > Gaiellales > Gaiellaceae > PALSA-600. The sequence continues at coordinate 207,337 of CAVRQF010000004.1, forward strand.
AGGTTTCTCTGCGCGTCGGTCGCCTTGTCGTACCGGCCCGGGGCAGGGCCCACCCACTCGACGTCGGGGGTGACGCCGGGGCCCATGATCGTCGCCCGGTACTCGGCGCCGGTGCCCGCAGGGTGGCCCGGGTGCGGGTTCACGCTGTAGCAGAACACGCCGTCGCCCCTGTGGGTGAGGAAGCTGTTCTCGCGCTTCCAGCCCTTGCCGTAGGCGGAGTCGAGCGTGTCGAGGTAGAGGTTCCGGCCGAAGGTGTCGAGCGGCTGGCCCGTCGAGGTCGAGTGGAGCCCGAACACCGGCACCCCGTCGTAGGTGAACGTGCCGTAGAGGTGGTTCCACTGGTGCCACGACCAGTCGGTGTTGACGGTCAGCACCGGCAGCGAGCCCGTCCAGTGCGAGAGGTGGACCTCCCAGGCGTTGGTGGACGGGCTGGAAGGCAGCCCGTAGTTGGGGAGCTTCCGCTGCCACGACTGGACGGCCCAGTAGCTGCCGTCCGAGGCCTTGCACGCGACGACGTTCCAGGCGAGCGCGGGGCCGTTGTAGCGGCCACAGCCACCGTGGAAGGCGGTCCTCCAGTAGTTGTCCGCCTCCTGCTGGAGTGCCTGCAGGTTCTTCACGACCGGGCTCGTGAGATAGCCCGGCGTGCCCTTGATCTTCTTGTACTCGCGGGCGAGCGCCTGTGCCTCCGGGTTGTGGAGGAAGTACTTCTGGTAGCCGCCCGAGTAGTCGAGCTGGAAGGAAACCTGCCGTGCGCCCGGCTTCGTCGCCGCGGCGTTCACCGCTCCCCAGACGAGCACGTGAACGTGCTTCCCGCGAGCGGTGTAGGTGAGTAGCGCCTCGCCCTTGTCGTTCAGCTGGAGCCTGAGGCCGGAGACCGTGCTCGTGGAGATGATCTGGGAGGCGCCGGCGCTCGAGACGAAGATCGCCGCCGCAAGGAGCGGGAGGACGAGGAAGGAGACGCCGCATGGGTCGTCCATCGTCGTCCCTCGGCGGCGGCTGAAGGGAAATCCCTCGGACGTGTGTCACTCCCCCAGCTCCTCGGCGAGCAGGCCGAGCGCATAGAGGCGCCAGGCGAGGTCGAGGTCTGCGGCGAGGAAGAGCACCGCGGCCTTCGTTCGCGGCAGGTCACGGGCGAGCAAGGCGAGCTCGTCCAGCCCGGCTGCGAGCACGTCGCGGCGCTCCGCGCTGAAGAGCTCGGCGGCCAGGGCCTTGACGGCTCGATCGTCGACTCCGAGCTCTCGGTGCGGGTCGCCGCCTGCCGCGAGCAGCAGCAGCGAGCGTCGCCGCGACTCGTGCAGCTCCCGCTCCGGGATCTCGAGATCGCGGCCGGCGACGTAGGCGACGATCGTCGGCGGGTCGCCGAGCTCGCCGCTCTCGACCCGCTCCAGAAGCGCCGCGAGCTCGTTCACGCCGAGTGCGTGCTCCAGCCGCGCCTGCCTGACTACGGCGTGCACCGGGACGAGCACGAGCAGCCCGATCAGGGCGCCGCCGACGACGTCGCTCGGGGTGTGCGCCGACTCGAGCACGAGCGCCGGGCCGACGAGCGCGGCCCAGATCCAGACCCACGGCGAGGCGCGGCTCCAGAGCAGCGTCACGGTGTACGCGACGATGAGCCCGCGCATCATGTGGCCGCTCGCGAACGAGTCGTCGAACGGAACGAGGTGCACGCGAAACTGGCCCGCCGATGCCGTACACGGCCGGGCGCACGAGCGTCCCTTGAGGAGCACCTCGATGGCGTTGCCGACGAGCCAAGCCGCCGCGGGAGCGAGCGCGGCGACGGGGGCCGAGCCGCGGCCAGAGGACCACGGCTGCGATCCCGACCACGAGCCCGGAGACGGCCACCGAGCAGGGGTAGGTGAGCACGTCGAACACCTTCACCGGATTCGGTGTGTGCAGCGTGAACGGCACCCAGAACCCGGAGTGGCCGCTTCGCTTCGGGACGTCCGGCTTGAGCCAGAGCATGGTGTGGTCGATCCCGTACTGGTCGAGCCTGGTGAAGGCTCCCGGCAACGACCCCGGCCGAGACGAGGACGAGGGCGCCCACGAGGCCGGCGAGAAGCGTCTGCTCGCGCGACGACATCGGGACGCGCGGCGTGCACTCGTTCCCGGACCGCCACCGGCGCACAGTAGCGACGTGCCCGATATCGTCAGAGTTGATGGAGGCAGAGGGCCGCAGTGCCATCGAGACGATGCTCCTCGAGGAGCGGCGCTATCCGCCGCCCGCCGAGTTCGCGGCGAACGCGAACGCCCAACCCGGCATCTACGAGCGAGATCCGGAGGAGTTCTGGGCCGAGGAGGCACGGAGCCGCGTCACCTGGTTCGAGCCTTTCCGCACCGTGTGCGAGTGGGACCTTCCGTATGCCGAGTGGTTCGTCGGCGGGAAGCTCAACGTCGCCTACAACTGCGTCGACCGCCACGTCGAAGCCGGGAACGGCGACCGGGTCGCCTACTACTGGGAGGGCGAGCCGGTCGGCGATCGCCGCGAGGTCACCTTCGCCGACCTCCAACGCGAGACGACGAAGCTCGCGAACGCCCTGCGCTCGCTCGGCGTCTCGAAGGGGACCCCGGTCGGCATCTACATGGGCATGGTCCCCGAGACCCCGGTTGCGATGCTCGCGTGCGCCAGGATCGGCGCGCCTCACACCGTCGTCTTCGGGGGCTTCTCGGCCGACTCGCTGGCGGACCGCCTCAACGACATGGGCTGTGAGGTCCTGATCACCCAGGACGAGGCCTGGCGGCGAGGCGCGACGCGTCCCGCTCAAGCGCACCGCCGACGAGGCGATGGCGGAAGCGCCGGGTGTGCGCCACAGCATCGTCCTGCGCCGCACGGGCGGTGACGTCGCGATGACCGAGGGTCGCGACCGCTGGTGGCACGAGCTCGCCACCGACGAGAGCGAATGCGCGTGCGAGCCGATGGACGCCGAGGACCTGCTCTACCTCCTCTACACCTCGGGCACGACCGCGAAGCCGAAGGGGATCGCGCACACGACGGGCGGCTATCTCGTCGGCGCTGCGACCACCCACTACTACGTCTTCGACGTCAAGCCCGACTCCGTCTACTGGTGCGCCGCCGACGTCGGCTGGGTGACCGGGCACAGCTACATCGTCTACGGCCCGCTCTGCAACGGGACCACCGGGGTGATGTACGAGGGGACGCCCGACTTCCCCGACAGGGACCGCTGGTGGGAGATCGTCGAGCGCTACGGGGTGGACATCCTCTATACCGCGCCGACGGCCATCCGTACCCACATGAAGTGGGGCCCGGAGCACGCGGAGCGCCACGACCTCTCCTCGCTCCGGCTCCTCGGCTCGGTCGGCGAGCCGATCAACCCCGAGGCATGGGTCTGGTACCACGAGCACATCGGAGGCGGGCGCTGCCCGATCGTCGACACCTGGTGGCAGACCGAGACCGGGATGATCCTGATCACCCCGCTCCCGGGCATCACGACCACGAAGCCCGGCTCGGCGACCCGACCGTTCCCCGGGATCGAGGCGGCGATCTACAACGAGGCAGGCGAGGAGGTCGGGCCCGGCGGCGGGGGTTACCTGGTGCTGAAGCGGCCGTGGCCGGCGATGCTGCGCGGCATCTACGGCGACGATGCTCGCTACCGCGAGACGTACTGGTCGAAGTACGGCGACGTGTACTTCGCCGGCGACGGCGCCCGGATCGACTCCGACGGTGACTTCTGGCTGCTCGGACGCGTCGACGACGTGATGAACGTCTCGGGCCACCGGATCTCGACCATCGAGGTCGAGTCGGCGCTCGTCGACCACCGGGAGGTCGCCGAGGCGGCGGTTGCAGCCCGCAACGACGCGATGACCGGGCAGGCGATCGTCGCGTTCGTGACGCTCAAGGGCGGTGAGCCGGGCTCGGTCGAGAAGCTCGAGGAGCTCCGCAACCACGTGGCCGAGAAGATCGGGCCGATCGCGAAGCCGGCGAACATCGTCTTCACGCCCGAGCTCCCGAAGACCCGGAGCGGCAAGATCATGCGCCGCCTGCTCCGCGACGTGGCCGAGAACCGCCCGCTCGGCGACACGACGACGCTCGCCGACCCCGCCGTGGTCGACGAGCTGCGCCACCGCGCCGACGCGGAGAGCTCGGACGAGAGCTAGCGCGCTCGCACTCCCCGCGGCAGTGGGAGCTCTCGCGCTCTCACTAGGCTCGGCGGCTCCAGCCGCCGAGCGCTGGCGGATCCTCGTGTTCACGAAGACGGCGGAGTTCCGGCACGACTCGATCCCGGCGGCGATCGCCGCCGTCCGGCAGCTGGGCGCCACGAACGGCTTTGGCGTCGATCAGACCGAGGATGCAGGCGCGTTCACCGACGCGAACCTGGCCCGGTACCGGGCCGTGATGTTCCTGCTCACGAGCGGCGATGTGCTCGACGAGCTCGAGCAGGCTGCGTTCCAGCGTTACATCGAGGGCGGCGGCGGGTTCGTCGGCGTCCACTCGGCCGCCGACACCGAGCACGACTGGCCGTGGTACGGCGGCCTCGTCGGAACGTACTTCGCGAGCCACCCGGCGATCCAGGCCGCGCAGATCGACGTCGCCGACCCCCGCGACGCCTCGACTGCGGGGCTCCCAGAGGTGTGGGCGCGGACGGACGAGTGGTACAACTTCACGTCCGACCCGAGGCCCTCGGTGCACGTCCTGATGACCGTCGACGAGCGCACCTACGATCCGGGCGACGGGGCGATGGGCGCCGACCATCCGATCTCGTGGTGGCACGCCTACGACGGTGGCCGCGCCTGGTACACCGCGCTCGGTCACACCGACTCGACCTATTCCGAGCCGCTCTTCCTGGGCTTCCTGCTTGGCGGGATCCGGTACGCCGCCGCGCCGCCCACGGACACCACGCCGCTTCGAATCGATTCCCTCGGTGCGACTGTGGCCGGCGGCCGCGTCGACGTGAAGGTGAAGGTGACCGGCTGCGAGACGTGCACCGCGGTCGCGAGGCTCACGATCGGGGTGCACCGAGTCTCGGCGAGGCTGCAGTTCGCCGGCGGGATCGCGTCCGCCGTCCTTGCGGGGCTTCCCCCCGGCCGGGGACGGCTCTTCGTCGTCGTGACCGACGCCTCGACGGGGCTCTCGCGGTCCGCCTCCCGGCTCGTGCGGGTTCACCAGACAGACTAGGTCCACCGCAGCGCACCCGGGAGTACCCTGCCCGGCATGGCCCGGCCGCTCGTCGTCGCCTCGGCAGCAGCGCTCGCGGTGGCTCTCGCATCGACGGCGGGGCACGCGGCACGCGAAGGGGTCGATACGGGGCTCTGCCCGTTCCCGCTCACGGTGACACCGTCGCGATCGGCCCAGGGCGACGCCGTCGCAGCAGCCGCGCTCAAGTTCTCCTTCCCTGCCCCGGCGGCCTATCGTCTGCGCAACAACCGGACGGGCCGCACCGCGACGATCCACTCGACCGGGCGGACCGTGGTCGACACGAAGACTGGAAGCGTCGTCTTCGGGGGCCACGTCCTCTGGGCCTGGACCGCCGGCAACAGGGTCCCGTTCCTGGCCACCGACGGGCCCGGGAAGCTCGGCGCACCGTCATATGTCCTCTCGGGCCGGGCGCGGCCGGCCGTCGTCGATCCGTGTGCCCTCGTCTCCACGCCGCCCGCGTGCCACTCCCCGCGCGACGCCGGCGCCCTGGGGCGTCCCCTCCTACTCGTTGAGCCGCATGGCCCACGCCGGGCTCGCGCCCGTCATCGGGTCCCTCGTCCGCCACGACCATGTCCATCTCGACCTGGTCGTCGACGGGAAGAAGGTCACCGTCCCCGCCGGCGTCGGCCTCGCCGAGCCGGTCGACAACGGGGCGTGCCCGAAGCCCACAGCGCCGACCGGCGACTGCGCCACCGGTCACATCTACGTCGCCCTCGTCGCGAACTCGCCGCTCCACACCCACAGCTCGAGCGGGATCATCCACGTCGAGCCCGACCGCAAGGGCACCTACACCCTGGGGCAGTTCTTCGACGAATGGGGCGTGCGGCTGACCTCCACCTGCCTCGGCGCCTACTGCTCCGGCGGCGGCAAGGAGCTCCGCGCCTACGTCGGCGGGAAGCTCGTCTCGAGCCCTCGTTCCATCGTCCTCGGCAACGAGCAGGAGATCGCGCTCGTCTACGGCGGCCCGGGGGCCTTCGGCTCCGTCCCGGCGACGTACGAGGGCGGCTGGCCCGGGATCGGCTGCGGCGGCCCCGGCGAACGCTCCTGCCTGCCCTGAGAGCCGCCGCACGGGCTACTGGCGGTGACTACTTCGACCGTGAGCGTGTAGGCGGTCTTCCCGGCCTGCGGCATGACGACCCACTTGCCGGCGCTGAGGTTCACCTTGCCGGTGTGCTTCCCGACGAACTTCAGGCCGGTGACCGTGAGGACGCGCTTGATCTTCTGCAGCATCAGGCCGTCCGAGGAGCTCGAGTCGGTCACGGCGATCTTGTAGCTCCCGGCCGAGAGCGTCGAGACGCTCCTGCCCTTGTAGGTGAGCGTCACCTTGCCCGACGGGCTCACCGCGGCCTTGAGCGTTCCCTGGAGGGTCGCGACGCTCGAGCCGAGCGGGTTGGTCGACTGGGCGCTTCCATGATTGTCCGAGCTCAGGCCCTTCGGCCCGACGGTCGCCGGCGGCGCACCGACGACGGTGCCGTTCGTCGCGAACGTGTAGACGGTCGTCGTGTCGACGTCGCTGTGCCACGTGTACGTGGCGTTCGGCTGGAAGTAGGCGTTGTACTGATTCGTCGCCAGCTCGCCGCCGTCCATGTTGTCGACGATGGTCTCGCCGGGCCCCTTCAGGGTGAAGTACGGCACGTTCGCGCATCCGCCCGGCCCGAACATCAGCACGCTGTAGTAGCCGGCCGGGATCACGGTCGGCGCCCCCGTCTTCGTGCCCACCGGCGTCCCGTCGCCGAGGGTTACGGCCATGGTCCCGTCGAGCTGGAAGTTGACCCTGAGCACGGGATTCGCATCCGTCCGAGCCTGCGCAACGGGAGCGAGCACGACCAGGGCGCCGATCAGAGCCGCCAGAGCCACGACCTTGCGAGCAGCGCGCCTTGCCCCCTCGTCCACCCTTCCAGCGTACTCCCGGCGAAGGCCGTCTGTCGAGCCGGTTTCAGGCTCTGTCAATGGGCGGCGTTCTCGACCGCCGCCCCACGAAATAGGCTCCTCGCGATGGAGTGGGCCCTTCCCGCAATCGCCCTTGCCGTGCTCGGGTTTGCCGCGGTGTCCCGCAAGCTCGACGGCACTCCGGTCACCGCCGCCATCGTGTTCACGGGAGCTGGGCTCCTCCTCGGTCCGAGCGTCTTCGGGGTCGTCGACCCGGCACCGGGCGGCGAGACGGTCAAGCTTCTCGCCGAAGCGACGCTCGCCGTGGTGTTGTTCAGCGATGCGGCGCGTATCGACCTGCGCGCGCTGCGCGAACAGCTCACCGTGCCGGCCCGCCTCCTCGGCATCGGCCTGCCGCTCACGATCGCCTCCGGTTTCGTCGCCGCGCTCGTCGTGTTCGGCTCGCTCCAGTGGCCGGAGGCGCTCCTCCTCGCGGTGATCCTGACTCCGACCGACGCGGCGCTCGGACAGGCGGTCGTCACGCTGCCGAGCCTGCCGCTGCGCGTCCGGCAGAGCCTGAACGTGGAGAGCGGCCTCAACGACGGGCTGTGCGTGCCGGTGTTCGTCGTCGTGCTCACCGTTGCCGGGGCAGACGCGGGGCTCGTGAGCGACTCCCGCGCAGTCACGGTCCTCGTGGACCAGATCGGGTACGGGGTGCTCGCGGGGGCCGCCGCCGGTGCGCTCGGTGCAGCGGTCGTCGTCCTGGCGGGGCCTCGCGGCTTCGTCGAGGGCTCGTGGCTCCAGGTCGTGCCGGTTGCAGGCGCCGCGCTCGCGTACAGCTCGGCCGCCGCGCTCGGCGGCTCGGGGTTCATCGCGGCGTTCATCGGCGGCGCGATGTTCGGCGCCGTTCGCCGGCGCGTGGGCGGCGAGGTGGGATACCTGCTCGAGGAGCTCGGCGCGCTGCTCGGAGCTGCGACGTTCGTCGTCTTCGGCGCCGTGCTCCTGCAGCCGGCGCTCCATCGACTCTCCTGGGAGATCGCGCTCTACGCCGTCCTGAGCCTAACCGTCGTCCGGATGATCCCCGTTGCCCTGGCGCTGCTCGGGACCGGCGCGCGACCGCCCACCGTCGCGTTCCTCGGCTGGTTCGGCCCGCGCGGGCTCGCTTCGATCGTCTTCGCGGTGATCGTGATCGAGACCAAGGGCGCCCTCCCGCACGAATCGATCGTCCTGAACGCCGTGTTCGCGACGATCGGCCTCTCGGTGCTCGCCCACGGGCTGACCGCGTTTCCGCTCGCGCGGCGTTACGCACGGTGGTTCGCGGCGAGCCCGCGAGAGCAGGGGACCGAGCCCGCCCGCGAGGTGCCCTGGCGGTTCGACCGGTAGAGGCCGAACGCTGCGTCAGGCCTTGTCCGGCTTGCTCTCCACGGTGTAGAGGTCGCCCTGAGCCGCTGCCGAGCCGGACTTGCCGCCGCCGGCGCCGCGCAGGATGAAGGCGAGCCCCACGGCGATGACTGCGCCGGTGATCGGGCCGGCAACGTAGACCCAGTACTGGCCGAAGTCGCGGCCGACGAGGTCGGGGCCGAAGGTGCGGGCCGGGTTCATCGAGGCGCCGGAGATCGGGCTGCCCCAGAGGCCGGCGAGGGCGATATAGGCACCGACGCCGATCGCCCCGAAGATGCCGATGTTCTGGGCGCCTGAGGCGGTGCCGAGGATGACGCTCACGAGCCCGAGCGTGAGCAGCGCCTCCATCAGATACGACTGCCATCCCGAGTAACCGCTCGCGGGGTAGTTCGATCCGAACTTCGCCGAGACCTTGATCACCTCGTGCAGGAAGAGCGCGGCGAGGGAGGCCCCGACGAGCTGCACGACGACATAGCCGGGCACTCGGCGCCAGGGGAAGTCGCCGCGCAGCGAGAAGGCGATGCTCACGGCAGGGTTCAGATGCGCTCCGGACACCTTGCCCATGAACATGATGATCCCCATCACCATCAGGCCCGGTGCGACCACGGCGGCCGTCCTGGTGATCGTGTTCGGGAACGCCTCGCCCATCATTCCGCCGCCCGCGGCGACGATCACGAGCAGAAACGTGCCGTAGAGCTCGGAGAAGAGACGCCGCCACTCCTGCTTCGGGTCCTGGAAGTTCGCCATCGGCTCCGTGAGGTCCCGGTCGATCCAACCCAGGACGCCGGCTTCGGCCCGTCGTAACGACTCGCTCATGACTCAGCTCCTCCGAGTTCGGTTTCGGCGCGGAGTCGCGATTTCGCTACCAGAAGTCCAACTCCTCTGCAGGTAGTGGCGATTTGGTGAACGAGAGCGGGCACGCGCGGCGCGACCGGCGCCGACAACAGCAAACTCGTAGGCTGCGCGACGTGAGCGCGAACCGGCAGTCACCCACCAGGGCCGGGCTCGTCCTCGCCACGCTGATCCTGGTGGCGGCGGTCGCCAACCTGAACCTTGCCGTCGCGAACGTGGCCCTCCCGGCGATCGGGGCGCACTTCGACTCGAGTCCAGACGACGCTCGACCTGATCGCCGTCGGGTACTCGCTGGGGCTCGCGTGCTCGGTGCTCTGGCTCGGCGCGCTGGGCGACCGCTACGGCCGCAAGCTGATGCTCGTCCTCGGGACTGCGCTCGCGATCCCGTTCTCGCTGCTCGCGGCGCTCGCCCCGTCCGACACGGTGCTGTTCGTCGCCCGGGTCGGCGGAGGCCTCGCAGCCGGGATGGCCTACCCGACCACGCTGGCGCTGATCACCGCCCTCTGGGCGCCGGGTGCGGGCCGGACGAAGGCGATCGCGCTGTGGTCGGGCCTCGGCGGGGCGGTCGCCGCGCTCGGCCCGCTGCTCTCGGGACTCCTGCTGGAGCACTTCTACTGGGGCTCGGTCTTCTTCCTGACTCTCCCGCTCGCGGTGGTGGCGGTCGTGATGGCCTGGAAGCTCGTGCCGGCGCACGTGAACGAGGACACCGAGCCCGTCGACAACATCGGCGGCCTCCTCTCGCTCGTCCTCGTCGGCTCGCTGATCCTCGCGATCAACTTCGCCCCGGTCCCGAACGCGCACACGCTGAAGATCGTGCTGACGCTGATCGCGATCGTCGCGCTCGTGCTGTTCTACGTTCGGCAGCGGCGGGCGAAGAATCCCCTGTACGACCTCGAGATCGCGTCCCGGCCCCCGTTCTGGGTCGCGGCCTGCGCCGGGATCATCGTCTTCGGCTCGCTCATGGGCGCGATGTTCATCGGCCAGCAGTTCCTCCAGAACGTCCTCGGCTACTCGACGTTCCAGGCCGGCGCTCTCGATCCTGCCGGCGGCGTTCTGCATGGTGCTGGTCGCTCCCCGCTCGGCCAAGATCGTCGAGGCACGCGGGGCCCGCTTTACCCTCCTGCTCGGCTACGTGTTCGTGCTGCTCAGCTTCCTGACGATGCTGCTCCTCTGGAAGGAGGACATCCCGTACTGGAAGGTCGGGCTCGGCTACGCGCTCATCGGCATCGGCGTCGGGCTCGCCGGGACGCCTGCGTCGCACTCCCTGACGGGGTCTGTCCCCGTGAGGCGCGTCGGCATGGCGTCCGGAACCGCCGACCTGCAGCGCGACCTCGGCGGCGCGGTCATGCAGTCGATCTTCGGCGCGCTGCTGACCGCGGGCTATGCCTCGGCCGCGTCGTCGCTGATCGCGCGTCGGGCAAGCACGTCTCCGACAGCGTCGCGAGCCAGCTGACGAAGTCGTTCGACGGCGCCCAGGCGATCGCGCAGGAGTACCCGGCCTACTCGAGCCAGATCACCGCGGCGGCGAAGACCTCGTTCCTCCACGGCGACCAGTGGGCCTACACGGCCGGCATCGTCGCGGTGCTGCTCGGCGCGGTGCTCGTCTTCTTCTTCTTCCCGAAGGCCGAGCGCGAGCGCGAGTTGCTCACCTCGTACGCCGCGGAGGACGCCGCGTGAGGGGCTCGAAGTCGCTGGGGGGTACTCCCCGCATAGGTAGTTGCCCGCAGCTCCGTGGTCCGGGATGATGAGGATCCTGGGGGGCTGAATCGAAAGTCCATTCTCGAGGAGGTCGGGTACATGAAGGGCAGGTTTGGCGGCCGCGTTACGCGGCTGGTGGTTCTCTGCGGTGTCGGTCTGACTCTGGCGGCCGGCATTGCCTACGCAACGATTCCGGACGGCGGCGGCGTCTACACCGCCTGCATGCTCAAGAGCCTCGGCACGATCCGGATCATCGATCCGTCGTTGCCGGCGTCCAACACGCTCGGGCACTGCACGAGCGTGGAAACGCAGATCAGCTGGAATCGCGACGGCCAACAGGGGACGCCGGGAACGGCCGGGAAAGACGGGGCGCCCGGAAGGAGCACCGGGAAGAACCCGGCTGCGCCCGGCACGCCGGGGAAGGACGGCGCACCCGGCAAGGACGGGCAGAGCGTGACCGAGGCGGACGCGGGCTCGCACTGTCCGAGCGGAGGCACCGCCCTGACGGCGGCGAACGGCACGTCCTACGTCTGCAACGGGAGCGCCGGCGGCAACGGCGGACCTCCCGCGGCATACAGGTTCTTCACGGGCGTGCCGTTCCAGGGCGGCGGCCACGATTTCGACCTAGCGCTGCCTGACGGAACGTACGAGGTGACTTTCACGATCAACGTCTTGAACTCCGGGGCGGATTCCACGCCGAACAGCGGTTCGCAGGAGCTCCACTGCTTCGCGAACGCCGCACCGGGGGACCCGGGCACAGTCGTCGTGCTGGATCCCGGCGGCTCCGCCACGTTGACTGGGACGGGAATCGTCGCAGACCGGTCAGGGGGTGCTCGAGGTGAGCTGCTTCGGCGCCTTCGGCAGCAGGACGGTCCAGTATCAGTCGGCCGAGGTGGACGCGGTCGCCGTCGACCTCCAGCCGTAGCCAACCCAAGGACGGGTGTGGCGGCTCCAGTCCGGGAGCCGTCACATCCCTCTCCCCCGTACTTGAAGCGGCGGGGCTGGGATTCGAACCCAGGGGACGCTCTCACGCCCAACGACTTTCAAGGCCGCCCCGTTCGACCGCTCCGGCACCCCGCCGCGCGATCTCTTCTAACAGATCAGGGGTCGCCGGCCTCGGCGTGACCCTCGGCGTTGTCGAAGACGTCCCAGCAGACGATCTTCGGCTTCGTCCAGTCGATGCGCCGGGCGATCGCCTGGAGCATCTTCAGCGTGGTCACGGCGCGGCCCCCGACCTCGGTCGCCTGGTCGGAGAGGTGGATCATCAGGTTCGTGTTGTCCTCCGCCGTGACGATGCAGTGGTCGATGATCTTGTTGAACGCATCCGAGTACGGCAGGAGCGCGACGTCGCTCGTCGGCGAGAGCCCGTTGTGGTCGTACACGTAGAGCGCCGTGACCTCGTGGCGAAAGCGCATCGCCGCCAGGGCGGCGGAGTTCTCCAGGCGCCCTTCGACCGCGATGAACATGTTCCAGCAGTCCCGCGGCGAGCGCCAGGTGATCTGCTTGCCGAACGCCTGGAGGATCGCAAGGCTCGACGTGGTCGGGCCTCCGAGCGAGCTGATCTTCCTCGACCAGAAGAGCGTCGCGTCGGCGAGATCGCTCGACGAGATCACGCAGGAGCCGAGCACCTTCTCGAACTGCCTCGAGTACGGCAGTAGCTGCACCGCGCTCGGGGCCGGAGCGCCGAGGTGATCCTTGGTGTAGAGCGAGCGCACCTGGGACAGATGCGGCACGGTGGGCGCGGCCGTGGCGGCCATGGCCGCGCAGAGCACCAGGAGGAGTATTCCGACGCCTACCGCTCCTGCACCGACTCTCACCGCGTGTTGTACCACAGCTACTTTCCGACCACCGCGGGCGCGCCGAGCTCCTGCAGGACGTCCGGCACCTCGCCGCGGAAGTTCTCGAGGATCGCGAGGAGCCAGCGGTCGGTGACGGCCGTGCCGTTCAGCGTGTGCGGCGTCTCGAGCCGCTTCTCGCCCGCGCGGTAGCGGATCCCGAGCCGCCGCGCCTGGAAGTCGGTGGTGTTCGAGGTCGACGTGATCTCGCGGTACCGCTGCTGGTGCGGGAACCACGCCTCGATGTCGTACTTCTTCGCCGCTGGGTCCCCGAGGTCGCCCGCCGCAACGTTGACGACGCGGTAGGGCAGCCCGAGCGCCTGCACGAGCTCCTCCTCGATCGCGAGCAGCCGGTCGTGCTCCTCCCCGGAGCGCCCGGGCTCGCAGTAGACGAAGAGCTCGACCTTGTTGAACTGGTGCACCCGGAACATCCCGCTCGTGTCCTTGCCCGCGGCGCCGGCCTCGCGCCGGAAGCACGTCGAGAAGGCCGCGTAGCGGAGTGGAAGCTCCTCCAGGATCTCCTCCATGTGGAAACCGGCAAGAGCGACCTCCGAGGTGCCGGTGAGATAGAGCTCGTCGGCTTCGAGCGCGTAGATGTTCGAGCGCTCGGTCGGGAAGAAGCCGGTGCCGTACATCGCCTTCTCGCGTACGAGCACGGGCGGGATCATCGGCGTGTGGCCGTGGGCGGCGGCGCGGTCGAGCGCGAAGCGGTAGAGCGCCATCGCCACGAGCGCCGAGTCGCCGGTGACGTAGCCGAAGCGCGAGCCCGAGAGCCTCGCCGCACGCTCGAGCTCGAAGCGTCCGACCTCGGTGTGCTCGGGCCCGGGCGGGCCCGGCTCCCCGACGCGCCGGATCTCGACGGCGTCCTCGTCGGTCGAGCCGTCCGGGACGGTCGGGTCGGGCGGGTTCGGCACCGCGACCAGCAGGGCGTCCCGTTCGGTCTCGGCCTCCGCCAGCGCGGCCTCCGACGCCTTCAGCTCCTCCTTCGCCGGGGCGAGCTCTGCGAGCTGCTCCGGCGTCGGCTTGCCCTTCAGCTTGAGCTTCGTCCTGAGCTCTTCGACCCGCGGCATGAGCGACCGCCAGCGTGCGTCGGCGGCCATCAGGGCCTCGAAGCTCACGGCCGCCTCGGCGCTCTTGCGTGCGAGCGCGATGCGAATGCGCTCCGGATCCTCGCGGGCTGCGCGGATGTCGATCATGGCTTTGAGTCTAGAAGCGCCTCGAGAAGCTGCGCGACGCCCTCCTCCTCGACGGGCGGGCAGACGAGCCGGGCCCGCTGCCTTGACCCCGTCGACGGCGTTCTCGACGGCGACCCCGTAGCCCCACGCGACGAGGTCGAGGTCGTTCTCGCCGTCCCCGATCGTGACGGTCCGCCCGCGGTCGAAGCCGAGGTACTCGAGCGCCGAGGACTTCGACACCCCGAGCGCCGCGAGCTCGAGGAAGAACGGGAGCGACTTCGTCACCCACAGCCGGCCGTCGAACCGTTCCCGGAGCTCGGCGCCGAGGACGTCCAGCGCGTCGGGGTCGCCGATCGCGACGAGCTTCGTCGGCGGGAGCTCGAGCCAGGCCAGGAGGTCGCCCACGATGTGCAGGTGAATCCCCTGGAACTCGGCGTAGCGCTGGGCCTCGGGCGTCGCCCGCGCGACGTAGAGCTCGTCGTCGACGTAGACGTTCAGCCCGTACCCGGCGGCCTCGACCGCCCCGATCGCCTCGCGCGCGAGCTCGAGCGGGATCGGCTGGTGGAGCAGCCAACTGCCGTCGGGGTCGACGATCGCCGCGCCCTGGTAGCAGACGAGCGGCTCGTCGAGGCCGGCCGGGTCGAGCACGCGCCGCGCCGACTGCACCATGCGGCCGGTGCAGACGATCACCCGCACACCCGCCTCCTCGGCCGCAGCGATCGCCGCGAGCGTCCGCGGCCGCAGGACGTAGTCCTCGCCGATGAGCGTCCGGTCGAGGTCGGTCGCAACCACCTCGACCTCGGACGGGAAGTCCGCGGGGAGTCTCAGGGCCCCTGGACCAGGAAGGAGACCAGGTCGGCGAGCTGCTGCGGGCTCAACGTCTGCCCGAAGGTGGCCGGCATCACCCCCGCCGGGAACCCCGGGGCGACATAGGCGCCGGGATCGACGATGGAGGTTCGCGTGAACTGCGCGAGCGTCCCCTGATTCGCCCTCTGCGCCGAGGCGGCGAGGTTGTTCAGGTTCGGCCCGACCTTCCCGGTGGTGCCGGCGGGCCTGAAGATGTGACAGGCGCCGCAGCCGCTCGAGATGAAGACCGTCCTGCCCCGCGACGCGTTCCCCGTCGGCCCGACAGTCGGCAGCTGGACCGACCACCGTCTCGGGCGTCGGCGTCGTCACGCCCTTCCCGCCGGGGACCGTGCTCGAGCAGCCCACGAGAAACAGGGCGAGCAGGCCGATTGCCGCGAGCTTCCGCACGAGCCGAGCAGTTTAGTCACGGGGCCCGCTCCGTCTTAGAGCAAGGTAAGAGCGCTCTGGCGCCGCCAGCCCCGGCGGTACGATGAAGGCATGAAGAGACGCTCATATGGCCGTGACGCCGGGCTGACACTGCGGATGCTGTTCACGACTGGCCTTCTGGGCCTGCTGTACGTCGTGTTCGCCGTCGTCCTCATCAATTTGCTGAACGTCGGGTTCCTGCCGATGCTCGTGATCATCGGGGGGCTCGCGTTCGTCCAGTACTACACCTCGGACAAGCTCGCTCTCGCTGCCGCCGGCGCAAAGGTCGTCGAGCGTGACGAGGCACCCGACCTGCACGACATGGTCGAGCGCCTCTGCGCGATGGCGGACCTGCCGAAGCCGCGCATCGCCCTGATGGACACGCCGGTGCCGAACGCGTTCGCGACGGGTCGGTCGCCGAAGCACGCTGCCGTCTGCGTCACCACCGGGCTCTGGCACCGCCTCGAGCCGAAGGAGATCGAGGGCGTCCTCGCCCACGAGCTCTCGCACATCGCAAACCGCGACGTCCTGACGATGACGATCGCGAGCTTCTTCGCGATGCTCGCCGCGTTCATCACGCGGATGTTCCTCTGGACTGGGATGTTCGGTGGGTTCGGCGGCGGCGGCAACCGCGGCGGCAACAACAACAATGGGCCGCCGGTCTGGCTCATCGTCCTCGCCGTCTCGATCCTGGTCTACGCGATCAGCTTCGTGCTCATCCGGACGCTCTCGCGTTACCGCGAGTACGCGGCCGACCGCGGCTCCGCGGTGATCACGGGCGCGCCCGAGTACCTGATGAGCGCGCTCCAGAAGATCTCGTCGCAGATGACGCTGATCCCGCAGCAGGACCTCCGTGAGGTCGCGGGGATGAACGCCTTCTTCATCATCCCGGCGAAGGTCAGCTCCGCCGCGGCCGAGCTCTTCATGGATCACCCGCCGATCGAGAAGCGCCTCGCCGCCCTCGCCGAGATCGCCCGCGAGATGGGGCGTCCCGTCGACCTCAAGCAGTAGCCGCCTGGGCGCGGTCTAGCCAGGCGTCAGAGGCGAGTCGAACAGGGCCAGCCAGCGAGTGAGCTCCGGCTCGACGGGCAGCTCCTTCTCGAGCTTGGCCTTCAGCTCGAGCTCGGTCACGTTGTCGCGCTGCTGCCCGTCGCCGGTGGGGATGAACGGCCAGAACGCGCCGCGCTTGAACCCGTAGATCCAGTACACCGGATGCTCGCCGCCCTTGAACAGGAACGGGGCGGCGAGCAACTGGGCCCCGAAGCCCTGGTCGGTCAGCTCCTGGGCGACGGAGTGGACCGATGCGATCTGGTCCTCGAGGTCGTCGTCGTAGACGATCAGCCACTCGTACCCGAAGGAGTCGGTCTTGCGTTCGACCTCCGAGCCTGCCGAACGACCGGCCTGCTTGATCAGCGACTCGGCGTCGTTGTCGACGCGGGTGAAGTCACCGGCCGAGAGCGGCTTGTAGACGACGGCCGCCTTTCCCGCGGTCGTCAGCCCGAGCTCGACCTCGAGGGTGACGGCGGCCGTCGCGAGCGCAAACAGGCGGTCGGCGCGCGGCTCTGAGAGCTTCTTGCGCCCGAAGAGCGCGTCCCGAAGGCCCATCTCCCGCCGCTAGGTCGTCTTCTCCGTCGGGCTGGGCGGCGCCGGGCTCGCCGCCGGGACGTCGGTTGCCTCCGCGTCCTCGGCTGTGGTCTCGATCTCCTTCGGCTCGTCGCCGGAGCCGATCTCGGCCTTCATCTTCGCGAGCTCGTCGTCGACCTGGCTCGACTGCTGGATCTTCGAGAGCTCGCGGTCGATCGCGTCGCTCGACGAGGTGAAGTCGTCGAGCGCGCCGGCCTCGGTCAGCTCGTTGATCGCGTCCGCGCGCGCCTGCATGTCGAGCGTCTTGTCCTTCGCGCGCTCGACGGCGGCGCCGACGTCGGACATCTCGCTCGAGATCCCGGTCGCCGCCTCGCCGATCCGCACCTGGGCCTCGGCGGCCGAGTACTGCGCCTTGATGACCTCCTTCTGGCTGCGGAACTGCTCGATCTTCGCCGAGAGCTGCTGCGAGGCCTCGGTCAGCTTCTGCTGCTGAGCCTCGAGCTGCTGACCCTGGGCCATGATGTCCCCGAGCTGGGCTTCGATCGCGGCCTTCTTGGTCAGGGCCTGGCGGGCGAGATCCTCACGATTTGCCTGCAGCGCCGCCTTCGCCTGCCCGTCGAGCTTGTCGACCTGCTGCTGCATCGAGGTGTACTGGATCTCGAGGCGCTTCTTCGCGGTCGTGACGTCGGCGATCCCGCGCTTCACGTTCTGGAGCTGGCGCAGCTGCTCCTCGTAGCTGTAGTCGAGCGTCTCGGCAGGGTTCTCGGCCTTGTTCAGCAGCTTCGAGTACTTCGCCTTGATGATCGTGGTCGTGCGCGCCCACAGGCCTGGCATACGTCCTCCCCGTCGAGATAGCTGTATACGGAAAGCCTATCTCGCGGGGTGTAGCTTTCGGTGGTGCTCGTCGCGCGCAGCCTCGACCCCGGCTGGCTCTCGAACGCCTATCTCGTCGGCGACGAGCCGGGCGGAACCGCGGTTTTCGTCGACTCGGGCGCCCCGCTCGAGCCGCTCTACGCCTTCGCGCAGGAGCACGACCTGACCCCTACTCACGTTCTCCGTACGCACTCCCACGCCGACCACGTCGCCCACGAGGGCGAGCTCGGGCTTCCGGTCGTAACCGGCTCGCTCCGTGACGGGAGGCCTCGCGGTCGAGGCGATCCCGACGCCGGGCCATTCCTCGGACATGGTCTGCTTCGTCGTCACGGACGGCTCCGGTGAGGAGCTCGTGTTCTCCGGCGACACGCTCTTCAAGGACTCGGTCGGCGGTGGCGACTTCGGGCTCGTGAGGAGCGCGGTGATGGACGTCTACATGACCATGCCCCACTCCCGCCGCTTGCTTCCCGGGCACACGGACGAGTCGACCGTCGGCCGCGAATGGGACGAGAACCCCTTCGTGGTCGTCTGGCGCGGGGCGGAGCCGGAGGGCACCGAGCGGGTGACCGTGCGCGAGCGGCCGGCGACGCTGATCGTCTGGAGCCCCGACTACGACGGCAACGGCAAGGCGTGGGTGCGCTTCGACGACGGCGAGGATGCGATCGTCGGCGGTTCTGCCGTTCTCCGGTAGCGTCCCGCCCGTGCCTCCCCGGGTCGTGTGCATGTCGGGCCTCGACGGTGCGGAGATGCGCGAGATCGCGCAAGCCGTCGCCGCCGAGCTGAGCTACGCGGTCGTCGACGAGGAGATCGTCCTCCAGGCCGCGGCGAGCGCCGATCTCGACCCGGGCGTCGATCGCCGACGCGGAGCGCCGTCGGACGTTCATCGAGCGTCGATCGGCGGCTTCGGCGCGGGCATCGACGCCGGCACGGTTGCCGTCGCAGGTGCCGGCTACACCGCCGGGATGGGCCTCGGCGAGGATATCCGAGGCCTGCTCGTGCAAGCGATCGAGGAGGCTGCCGACCGGGGCGAGGTCGTGATCGCCGCGCACGCTGCCTCCCACGCCCTGGCCGAGCGGCCGGACGTCGTCCGCGTGCTCGTCACCGCCTCTCCGGAGACGCGACGCGCGCGCGTCGCTGCCGAGCGGAGGCCTCGACGAGAAGGAGGCGGCCAGGGCAGTCGAGCGGTCCGACTCCGCCCGTGCCGACTACCTGAGGCGCTTCTACGGCACCAAGCGCGAGCTCCCGACCCAGTACGACCTGGTCGTGAACACCGATCGGCTCACGGCCGACGACGCCGTGAACCTGGTCGTGCTCGCAGCCAGGAGCTGAGCAGGTGTCGGACGCCGCGCTGTAAGCGCGTCGCTCAGACACCCCGTCCGAAAGAGCCAGTACCTTCTGCGCGTGCGCCTGATCGTCGCCCGCTGCGAGGTCACCTACACCGGCCGGCTCAACGCCTACCTGCCGGAGTCGACGCGCCTGCTGATGGTCAAGGCCGACGGCTCGGTGCAGGTGCACGCCGACGCCGGCGGCTTCAAGCCGCTGAACTGGATGACGCCGCCCGTGGTGCTCGAGGAGGCCGGCGACACGATCGTCGTGCGCAAGCGCGCCGGGCGGACCGAGGACCGGCTCGAGATCCGGCTCCACGAGGTGCTCTCCGACGTCGAGCACGAGATGGGCGAGGCGGCCGGGCTCGAGAAGGACGGCGTCGAGCGCGACCTCCAGCTCGCCCTCGCCGAGCAGCCCGGCGCGGTCGAGGAGGGGCTTCGCCTCGTCCGGCGCGAGTGGCCGACCGACATCGGCCCCGTCGACCTCATGTGCCGCGACGCGGACGACGGCTGGGTCGCGGTCGAGATCAAGCGGGTCGGGACGATCGACGCGGTCGAGCAGCTCTCCCGCTACCTCGAGCGAATCCGCCTCGAACCGGGAATGGCCGCCTGTCGCGGGATCCTCGCCGCGCAGCAGCTCAAGCCGCAGGCGGTCACGCTCGCCGAGGCGCGAGGCATCGGCTGCGCCGAGGTCGACCTCGCCGTACTCCGCGGCGAGCGCGAGCCCGAGCTCACGCTCTTCGCCGTCTGAGCGCGAGCTACACTTGTGGCTCCTCGGGGCTATAGCTCAGTTGGGAGAGCGCCTGGATCGCACCCAGGAGGTCGGCGGTTCGAGCCCGCCTAGCTCCACCTCGAGGGCCCCTGCAATTGCGGGGGTTCTTCTTTTTGGGAGTGAGGCCGCCCAGGCGCCGTGCTGCCACCGTGCTACCAAAGCCGGAGGATTTGCACCTCGGCTGGCTCTGACCCAACCGGGGCATTCCTCGGGACGGTCGTGATTCGTGCCCCCCACCGGATGTGCTGGCTCATCGACGAAGCCGAGCGATCGGCCGCGATCACCTGCCCTGACTCAACAAGCTGGGTCTACTAAGAGCTCGAATCAGAATGAGGTTCCGGCGTCGACGGAAGCAGACGAGGCGGCAGCCGATCGTCGAGCGAGGAGCGCTCGTGGATCTCTGGCCGGCGGTCGTAGCGGACGAGCAGGCCGTTTGAGCTGGTGGAGCCAGGCGAAGGTGCGCTTCGACGACCCAGCGGTAGCGGCCGAGGCCGGAGCCGTGTCCGGTCGCCGCGACGGGCGATCTCGGGGGCGATGCCGCGCGCGGCGGAGCTCGGGTGGCATCTTGTAGTCGTAGCCACGGTCGCGCCGGACGCTGTCGGGTCGGCGGCGTGGCCGGCCGACCTTGCCGCGCACCGGCGGCACACGGTCGACGCAGCGGGGATCAACTGGGTGCCGTCATGGCGGTTGCCGCCGGTGAGCGTCCAGGCGAGCGGGATCCCGGTCGCAGTCTACGAGAAGGTGATGCTTGGAGCCGTTTCTGGCCCTACCCAACCGGAGCTCGGGCCCGCTCGCGGAGCCCCCTTTTTCGCCTGCACGTGACTGCCGTCAGCAACTGCGCGCCCCCACTCGACGCTCACCGGCGGCACCGCGTGACAGCGCGCAGCAGCAGCTCGTGGAGCCGCGCCCCGAAACACCGGCCTGCTGCCAGTCGGCCATCCACGCCGCCGAACACGGTCGAGCCCGGCGCCGAAGCCGAGCTCGAGCGGCAGGATGCCGCCACGAGATCCCCAGTGCGGCAAAACAAACAGAGATCCCCGTGCAAGACGCGAGCCGGTCCGGCAGCCGCTTGCGACCCGGATACGCGAAACCGCCGCTACCTTCCCGGCAACAACGGCTCGACCAAGCCCCCACAACTGGCCATCCGACGACCGACCCACGGCGCACTTGCCACGGGCACCCCCTCATCTTGACGATCGGATGCCGACGGCTTTCGCCACCGACGATACGGGGTCCCTTCATTCCGAAAGTGAGCTCTAAATGCCAGCTCGAGGAACGACTTCTTGACCGTAGCGTCGATGAAGCTCGGCCGCGAGTTGCGAGAGCCGTTCTTCGATGAACGGGAGTCCCGATGAGTAAGGGACATTCTTGAGATCGCCGCAAACCAACTCACCCTGCGAGCCCGGGCTTCGCCGCACGCCGGTCGAGAGCCGCGCCTCTCCAGGGATTCTGTTTTTCGGCTGGAATCTGCTCCGGGCCCACGACGGCTCCTCCCCAGGAATGGATCAGGTCTCTTGCGCGTCAATCCTTGCCACGGCCTTACCAGTTGTCGCCTTCTTGAGCAACAAAAAAGCCCCTGTGCGGGGCTTTTTGATGGGCGGCACTGGGCTCGAACGGTGACCCCAGCTTCGCATGGTTGAGCCGAACGAGATGTACGATTTGTGCTGACGAGGCGACGTCGTGCCGGACCGGGATTGACTGGGATGCGACCTGGGAAACCGCCTCTAGGCGAGCGGCAATCGCCATAGCCATGCCCTTGACGGCTGGATGACCTCCTGCTTACGAGGCAGGTGATGCTGTAGCGTGGGAGCTCACCCATAGGACCGCACCAAATTGTTGCGCACATCCCGTACGCGTGCCTACCTGCGCGTGGGCCCGTAAGCACCAGGCAGGACGCACATAGGCCACACGGCGACGGCCCCTTGGAAAATACTTATACTCCGTACCCGCAATGAAGGCTCGTAGTTGGGTCAGTTCGATTGCCTAAGGCCGGCGAGCAGATGGATCGGTGTGCTGTTGTGACTGGTTGCGGCGAAGGCATCGGCCGCGCAATCCTGGAAAAGCTTCGCGACGACGGCTTTCTCGTCGTCGGCATCGAACGCGACGAACCGCTCGCCGACGCAGCGCGGGAGCTTCTCGGCGCCGGAGGCGACGTCGTCTCAGGCGACGTGACCGATCGGGATGTGCTCGCGCAAGCTGCACAGCGAGCCCGTGAGCTCGGTGACCTCTACGCGTGGGCGAACAACGCGGCGGTGGGGACGGCAACGAATCTCCACGCTCCCGTACCCGAAGATGTATATCGAGTCCTCGACGTCAACCTCTTCGCCTATTACTGGGGCTGCTCCACAGCCATCCAGTCCTTCATTGCGCAGCGTCTTCGAGGCTCGATCGTGAACATCTCATCGGTCCACGGCCGGGCCGCCTTCAGCAATGCGGCAGCGTACGATGTCTCGAAAGCCGGCGTGGACGCTCTCACACGGTACGTCGCGGTCGAATATGGCCCTCTGGGAATCAGGGCGAATGCGGTGGCGCCCGGCGGTGTTTTGACTCCAGCCTTCGATCGGTTGCTGGCACAGTCTGACGACCCCGTGCGCGTTGCGCACGAAACCGCCCAGACCCACCCGCTTCGGCGCATGGCCGAACCGCGCGAGATCGCGGCGGTCGTCTCGTTCTTGCTCTCAGACGATGCCTCGTTCGTTTCGGGCCAATCCCTGGCTGTCGACGGCGGCTTGACGTCTCGTTGCGTGGACTTCGAGCTTGACCCTGATCTGACGGCCACCTACGAGCTGACCAACATCTGATTTGCAGCCGGGAAAGGGCTTTGGGCGAGACCCCGAAGAACGTTTCTGGTGGACGGTGCGAGATCGGACTTTCAGGACACGCGCCGTCCAGCCGAGAATGCTGACTGAGCGCCGATGATCACGTCTCGCTCGATCCGGACCATAGCGGCCTGCTCCTCGAACTCGCGACCATTCGCGAGCGTGGTGGTGCGACCGAAGTCGGCGAATAGACGCCCGCCACGGCATTTTCGACTCGTCTGAGCCTAGGGCACGTGGAGAAGGCGGCACACTTCTTCTGCTCCACGTGCCCGAACTCATCGGTCGAGGGCAGTGTTCGCCTCGCGACCCGAACGACTCTGCAGTCCTTGACGTACTTAGACGCTCCGGAGCTTCCCTAGACCCAAGCAATCGGGCTCGAATAGGGACTCTTGACGTATGCATCGACGTTCGACTTTGTGATGCTCAAGACGTTGACATTGATTGTGTCCGGCCCCCTATAGCCTCCGTTGACCGCGAAGTAGAGCGGCATGAAGCCCCAGAACTCCTCGTCGAATGTATTGCGGTCGCAAGTCCCGAGCGCCTTTCCCGCCTTGACCGCCGCCAGGCCCGGAGACGAGAGCCCCATCAGCATGACCTTGACGTTCGGGGCCGTCGAATACAGCCCATCGATTACCGCTGGGCCGTTTCCATCTCCCCAGAACATGGCGTCGGGCCTTTTCGCGCCGACGAATGCAGTGTACTGCTTGAGACCATCGGCATTCGATCCGTCGTAGGTGGCTTTACCGACGAACTTGATCTTTGGGTGAGTCTTCTTGAGGTATGCCTCGAACTCCTTCTCCTGGGCGATCAGCGGAGCATTGCCTGCAAGTATTCCGATGTAGCCCACGCTCCCTGCACCGTTCAGAGCAGTCGCGATCGTGTCTGCTGCGACATGTGGAATCGTGTTCGGGTCGAATGCACAAACTGACACGCGCGGTGATCCCCAGTCTCCCGCGCCATTGACAATCGGGATCCGCTGCTTGAAGGCTGCCGCATATGACGGCCCGTTGACCTTCGAGTCGGTGAAGTAACTGAAAATCCCCGCTGTGTCGGGCTTCGCCAGGATCGTCTGCATGACCTCCGCAGACTTCGCCATATTGAGATCCGTCGGGCCGACTACCTGCACCTTCACCCCGAATGTCTTGGCAAACGCGTTCATGCCGGCGATGCCCGGAACGTAGAATGGATCGCCGACATTTTCGGTTACCCAGTAATAGACCTGCTTGGACTTTGGAATCTTCGCGGCCGCCGCGACGTGCCGATCCGCGGCCCACGCCGTTTCTGCCAGCGACCCGAATAGTCCGGCAGCAGCGATGGTGCTGCCCGATCTGAGCAAGAAACCCTGTCGCGTAAGGCCGTTGGTCTGGTCATCCTCTCCGCCTGCCACCTGCTCCTCAGATAATCCCAACAAGTCGGTCATGACGCTGTTTCACTCCCCTTCTCTCAGTAGCGCACGTTTGCGAGTGAGTTGCGACTCTCAGCCTACGGGGTCGTACTTCACTTTGAACCTGCCTCTATATGGTTCATCCCTCCCTCGAGCCTGCTTCGCTGGTCATAGGGACAACCGGTGGTTTGAACAAGAGCTGCCGGATGCGTTTGGACGCTGATTCTTGCGAGCTACGGAACCTCGCGATGACGAGATCGGATACGACAGCGAAGAGCAGCACGACTCCACTGATCGCTTTCTGCCAGAACGGAGAGATCCCGACATAGATCGCGGCATTTCCCAGCATACTCAGTAGGAACAAACCAAGGACGGCTCCCGCGATACTCCCGCGACCGCCATAGATGCTTGCGCCTCCAATGACCGCGCCGGCAATGACAGTCA
Organism: uncultured Actinomycetota bacterium; assembly: GCA_963723405.1. Taxonomy (GTDB): domain Bacteria; phylum Actinomycetota; class Thermoleophilia; order Gaiellales; family Gaiellaceae; genus PALSA-600. Next base: position 231,792 of record CAVRQF010000004.1, read on the forward strand.
ACGACAGACCGTCGAATGGGCTCGGACTCGCGCCGTTCAGTCGCCCGGCGAAGACGACGCCGGCAAAGGCCGCGGCGATCCCAGAGAGGGCGTACAGAGAAAGTCCGATCTTGCGGGTGTTGATGCCGTTCAGCCTCGCAGCATCTCGATTGCCGCCGACCGCGAAGATGTGATAGCCGACCTTTGTCAGGGACAAGACTATTCCAGCAACGACGCAGATGACGACTGCGTACCAGGTCGAAATAAGTGTTCCGCCGACTCGCGTTTGCCCGAGGTGCTGGAAGAGTGTCGGGAAGCCGTATACCGTCGTGCCGCCCGCAACTCCCACTGCGGTGCCCGCTGCGATCCACCAGGTCGCGAGCGTCGTCACGAGCGGATTCAGCTCGAATCTCTCGATAAGAACCCCGTTCACGAGACCGATCAACAGGCCGACCAGGAGACCGGCCAGGATCCCGCCGACCGTGCCGAGACCAGTATTGGTGAGCACGAGCCCGGCGGTCATCCCGGCCAATGCCGCCACTCCATCAATGGACAGATCAAAACGACCTGCTGCCAGCAACATGACCGTTGGGACCATGACAATCGCGGGCAGCGCCATGTTGTCTATGATGACAACGAAGTTCTGCCACCGCGCGAAATCCGGATTAATGAGCCAGATCACCACCACAAATAGGATGTCGATAATGGCGATGAGCGCGATCCGAGAACGTATTGCACGATGGAAGAAATGCGTATCGAGCCTTCTCACACTTTCAGGGCGGGAAGCGATCATCGCGCATTCGCTCCCGTGATCATCCTGACAACCTCGTCCGGTGTGACGTCAGTCGTGTTGACGGTCCCGACAATACCGCCGCCGCGAAGAACGGTGATCCGGTCCGCGATTCGGAACACATGCGCGAGGTTGTGACTCACGATGAGGAGCGAACGGGACGGATGCTTCAAAGCGCCCAGGACATCCAGGACTTCGTTCGACTCCTGAACACCCAGCGCCGCGGTCGGCTCATCGAGTATCAAGACACGCGAGCCCAACCGCAACCCACGAGCGATTGCGACAGCCTGACGCTGACCTCCGGATAGCGATTCAGCCCTCGCACGCATGTCTGAAATGTTCAATTGACGCATCGACGAGAGCGCGGCACCGGCCTCGAGTCTCATCTTGCGCCGCTCGACGAATCCCCAGCGAGTCGGCTCGGCACCGAGGAATAGGTTCTCGGCGATCGTCCGGCACCCAACAAGGGCAAGGTTTTGGTACACGGTCGCGATGCCCATTTCGAGCGCGGCGCTCGGTGTGCCAAACGAGATCTCGGTTCCCTCCACGAAGAGGCGGCCCTCCGTCGGTGGCGTCGCGCCGGCAAGGATTCCGACCAGCGTTGACTTTCCCGCGCCGTTGTCACCAACGAGCGCGTGAATCTCTCCTTTCAGCAACCCGAAGTCCACCGTCTTCAAAGCGGTGACGTGGCCGTACGACTTGGAGACACCGAGAGCCTCGAGCAGCAGTGGCGCGCTAATGGAAGGCCCTCAGACCGAGGGTCAGTTCATAGACGAGTCGCTGCGCCAACGATGCATAATCTATTTCGGCGTCAGTATAGGTCAAAAGCTGTCGTTCGTTGGAGCGCGACCGCCCCGGCAGCTCGAGGCCGTCAACGTCGAAGCAGAAGCGAAATCGGTCGAGCTGCTACTTGCTCGCGAGCACGTCGGCGGCCAGGATCTCTGGCGGGCTGGCGAGGAGCTCGTCGGCTTTCGCCGTTAACGCTGCCGCTATCTCGCCGTTGATGTGCGCCTGGCGTGCCTCTTCGCTTCCGAACGTGTCGAAGATCCAGAAGGTGGTGGGCGATGTCCGTGCTGCGTACCAATCGACGGTGCCCGGCTCTGCCTCGGCGAGCGGGAGGGCGCCGGTCAGCAGAGTCGCTACCTCCTCGGCCCTGTCGGGCTTGGCCTCGATCCGGGCCACGAATGCATATGGCGTGCTCATGAATCCTCCCTGTGGCTTATGGACGGGAGCACGCTAACCCCACGACAGGCGCCTGGCAAGGGCGGACATCCAGAAATACATGTAGTGAGCCTTGGAGTCCATCCGGGGTAACCGAGCGCTATCGCGGCGAGGAAGGCCCCGCGCTCGCTTACCGCACCGAGGAGGAGGTCGTCAGTGCCGTCGCGTAGATAGACGACGCAAACCTCGTGCCGCAATCGCAGCTCGACCTGGGCACCCCGCACCACCGGCTGGGGGAGAGCGGATGTATCAACGCCGGCGCAAGCGCGCTCTCCTTTTCATCGCGATCCATCTGGCGATCCAAGAGGGAGATCTGATGAATATTCGGCTGCACGGAATCCTTGCAGTGACCTTAGGTGCCACACTCGCGCTGGGCGCAACGACCGCGAACGCGCATGTGCTCGAGCCGAACACCAAGACGGCGCATGCCAGCGCTAAGTCAAGCCACTATTGGCAGGTCGTCAAGAATCACAGCGGGGAGACGTATCTCGGGGCCCATACGACCGCCATCCACCCCGATGATCGTTCCGGCACCCGCGGCGCCTAGATGAGCTGCCTACAGACGTTGTGAACGGCTGAGAGGTACATCCGGCCCTCCTTTGAGGCTGTGGGTCTTCCCGGACTCACGCTCAAAGGAGGGCGCGGATGTATCTGCACGCTAACGCCAAGCTCGGACTGGCCGGTCGGCTCGCCCTCGTGCGCGCGATCGAGGACGATTGCTCGTTGAAGGCGGCCGCGGCCGCCTTCAACGTCTCGCCGGCGACGGCGCACCACTGGTGGCATCGCTGGCTCGATGGCGGTCGCCAGGTGAGCGCGTTGCTTGATCGATCGAGCCGGCGCACCGCTCGCCGCGGCTGCTCGCGCTCGAGCTGCAGCAGCGGATCTGCGACTGCCCACGCAAGACCGGCTGGGGTCCGCGTCTGGTCGCGGGCGCGACCGGGTTTGCGCACTCGACCGTCTGGAAGGTGCTCAAGCGGGCCGGGCTCTCACGCCGCCCGGCCGGCGTCAAGGAACCGGCGAACCGCTACGAGTGGCCCTCTTCCTTGGCTTGAGCGTTCGGTCGTTGGCGCAAAAGCATCCGCGGACCGATGCTTCGAGTCAACTTGCTGACGCGGGGTGCGCAAGCGACCGGCTCCGCAATAAAACGGCCCCGTGGGACAAAAGCAGGGACCGCCCGAATCGTGAACGCCTTGCCGGCCGGCGTTTTTCGCAGCAATGCTGTTGTTGTGTGATCTCTCCGCCGCCGAGTTACGAGGGTCAATGATGCTGATGAAGAGGAATCATCGGGCGCTCCACGAACCGGGAGACATACCGACGATCTGGTGGATCATCCTCGGTTGCGCCGTTGTTGGAGCCATCGTCGGCCCTTCTTGGTGCTCCACAAGATTTGGCCCCAGCTCGAACGGATCGGCTACGGCGTATGGCTCGTCGCCGGAGCCATGTTCGCCATCCCCGAGATATGGGCCTCGAGGGACAGTGACCTCGGCTTCCCGACCCTGTCCAAACACCGTCGGGAGTCTCGAGCTCGCCGAGAAATCCTCTCACTCGTCGTGATCCTCGTGATCACGAACGCCCTCCTCCACGGGGTACGGATCGGCTCAGCGGCGATCAAGCAGCGAACACGACACGACACACCGCAAGGCGACGACGAGCCAAGCGCAGTCCAGCTGAAATCAAACCGCTTCTTCGCCGTGAGGGACGGCCGCATCACCTCCAGGGAACAACCCAACCGGCTCGGATGGACTTCGGCATCCCCTACCTCGTATGCGCGGGGATTGTCGTCTTCGCCGCGTTCGCGATTCCGTGGTGGATCCACAACTGGCACGCAACCCCGACCGAGAAACAACTCGGCGGCGAGATCGGTTACGCCGCGATCGCCCTGATGTTCTTCCTCATCCCAACCGCGCTCGCATACTCAGGCCGGCTCGTCCACTTCCCTGGCCTATTCACAACAGTCATGAATCTCGAAGGACGCGCCAGCCTATGCTCCACCTCATCTTCTACCCGTACCCATCGATCATCCCCTGGTTCCAAGACCTTCAACGGCTACACGACTACTGCGCCGAACAGGTCCCCCAACTGAACCAGACCCCCTGTACGCCGTAGAGATCCGCGAACATCGCCTCTCGTCGCTCGTCAGACGCAAAGGACACTCGCGCATCTCAGTGACCCTTATCTCGAACGGTCCGGCCAGCCTCGTACGGAGCCGCCGGAGCGAGCGCTGCCGCGGCCGAATGGCTCGTTACCGCGAGTTGGCCAGGTTCTCGAGCAGGTGGGCGAGATCCTCGGGCGCTTCAAGCTGAGGTGTGTGGCCTGTGTCAATCTCGATCGGTTCGAGGCCGAAGAGGTGCTTCGCCGACCAGATCATGCTCTCTGTCGTGAAGACCTCATCGTGGCTCGCATAGATGAACGCTGAGGGAACGGAAGGCGGCCGTTCAAGCGGAATCTCGCCGGTTTCCGCCTGCGGTCTGAGCCGAGATGCGGCCCATCGCGCCGTGCTGGGGTCAAGACGCGAGTAGAAGACGGACACCGCATCCTCGACATCGAGGTAGTCACGTCCTTGATCGTCGTACTTGACGACTGCGTCAAGCTCGGGCTTGAGACGAGCGGGACGATCCTCGGGGAGTTCGCGGGCCGGGTTGCTCGGCGTCAGGTAGACGGCCAGACGAGGCGCGTTGTGTGACGCTGCGATCGCTACCGGTATCGCCCCGGCGGAGTGTCCAACGAGAATCGTCTCCTGGGCCCGATCGCCGACCGCGCCGGCAACCCTATCCGCATAGTCCTGCCACGTCGCGCCCGCCTGGTCGATCGGCAGCTCGGGTGCGACCACCTCATGGCCGCGCTTTCGAAGTTCCAACGCTACTGGCTCCCACACCCACGGGCCGTGCCACGATCCATGGACCAGTACGAATAGGGCCATCGTGCGATCCTAGACGGCGACGGCTTCAGAACCAGGTTCCAGGCGTCTGTGCGAACGCTCGCATGCGGCCGCTAAGACTCCGCAGCCAGCCAATCGAGCATCTCGCGCGTCGTCTCATCTAGCGTCGATTCGGTTGTGTCGAGCTGCAGTACGTCCCGACCGTCCCATCCAGCCTGGAAGTCGCTGTAGTGCTTCGCCAAGAAGGTCGCATCTGTCGAAGTTCCGCGACTCGGATCGGCAGCCGTGCGCTTCAGGGCCGTCCCAAGATCAACCCCAAGCAGGACTAGCCGCACCTCAGCGGCGCGAGGCAGTTCGGCCAGGAAAGCGTTCAGCCCCTGCTCGCCACTGAAGTCTCCCTCTGCAATGACATACCTCGCCTCGACGAGAAGCGCGGCTGCCAACTGACCCGCCACGCGTCGGGCCTTGTCCCAGAGGTCGTCATCGTTTTTTGGTCCTCGTCGAGGGTCGAACATTTCGTAGACCAGGTCGAGATCAACGACCGCCGCGCGAGCCCCGTGCATCTCATCGAGCCGTCCCGCAATCGCGCGGCTCAACGCAGACTTTCCGCTCGCAATCGGTCCACTGATCACGACGACGGGCACGGGCAAATTCTGAACACACACGATTCGTTCGGGGGACATTCCCGAACACTGGCGCACTCGAGCCTTTTTACGCCCGCTCGGCGACGTGACCCGGTCTGTTGGGCCCTTACGGTAAGTGCCGAGGAAGCAATGGTGCCTCTGCGAGCGAGTTGCGATTAGTGGCTGAACGCCTCATTGTTGAGACGTGCTCGAGGAGCTTCGCCTTCAGAACTTTCGCGGCTTCGACCAGCACCTCGTCCCACTTCGCCGGCTGACGATCATCGTTGGCCCGAATAACGCCGGCAAGTCCTCGATCGTCGAGGCGCTTCGCTTCGTCGCTCTAGTTGTCGGGCGGTTCGTGCGCGGCACGAGGAGCTTCGTCCGAGTCCAGGAGAAGGCTCTAAAATCCCCGCAAAGCGAGGGGTTTTGGTACCTCGAGAGATCGCATCGAGCACCTCCCTGATAAGGAGGGTGTCGACGGCGGCGACGACCGCTGGCGGCCGTGAAACTGGCTCGAATCGAGGAGATCGGGAGGCTCCATCGTTAGGTACGAGATTCGGTGGCTCCTTGGGGACAGGCTTTGGGGACACTTCCGACGAGCCGAGGTTGCGTACGCACGCGCTGGTCACCGTGAAGATCGATCTCGAGACCCGCGAGATTGCGTCAGTTGGATCAAGGCGACGCGCAGCGACGACGAGCTGCGCCGTCACTGCGTGCGCTCGGCTGCGTCCGCCGCGGCGATGCGAGCACGTCTGCCAGCGGTCAGCTCTTCCGCGAGGATTTGCAGTGCTGCTGCGATTGGCACGCCGATGATCGCCCCGATCAACCCGAAGAGCGCTCCGAATGCCAGGACGCTCGCGAGCACGGTGAAGCCGGAGATCTTGGCAGCCTTGCCGATGATCGTCGGCTGCAGGATGTAGTTCTCGATCAGCTGGTAGACGACGATCACGATCAGGAAGACGATCAACGCCTGGAGGCTGACCGAGAGGGCGACGATCCCGATGAGGACGCCGGCCAGGGTGGCTCCGATGTTTGGGACGAGGTCGAGGATCGCAGCGATCACCGCTAGCGCGAGGGGGTAGGGCAGTCCGAGGATCACCGCGGTGACGCCGTAGACCGTTCCGCACACGACCGAGATCGCCACGTTGCCGAGCATGTAGCGCGAGGTCGTGTGGATGATCCGGTCGGTGATGCGCAGGTAGCGCTCTCGCTTGTCGCGATACATGAGGCCGGCGGTCCATTCGCGCAGGTGCGGCTCGTCGATCAGCCCGAAGAGCGTGAGGAAGATCACCGAGAAGACGACGGTGATTGCTCCGAAGGCCGAGATCCCGACATGGGCGACTCCGCCCGATACCTTGCCCGCTCCCCGCGTGATCTCCCCGGCGTGCTTGTTCAACGTGTCGAGGGAGCCGCTCCTCGTGTTGAGGACGTTGCCCAGATTGCTTTGCTTGGCGCGGTCGACGATTTGCGGCAAGTGGTGGCTGAAGTCGTGCACGGCGCCGCTCAGTGCCTGCACCATCACCAGCGCGACGGCAGCGATGACGGCCATGATCGCCAGCACGAGCAGCGTCGAGCACACCCGCCGGCTCCAGCCCAGCCGCCGCTCCATTCCCGTCGCCAAGGGCGAGAGGACGGCGACGCCGAAGCCGGAGACGAAGATGACGAGCAGGACGCTCCTGATGGACGCGATCGAGGCCCCGACGGCGATGACGATGGCTACCGACAGGATCGTCCGGATCGAGATCGAGACGCCGATCTCGCGGCGGCTGCCCTTCCACGAAGTCGTCGCCTCAGGAGGGTCTGTCTGCGCGAGCGTCACGGCCGTAGCGTCGCGGGGGCGCGTGCCACGCCGCTGCCGCGGCCGGCGTTCCTGCTGCCTTCGTGTGAAGCGCCGCCTACTTGAGTGTCAGCCGGTACGTCTTGATCGTGTGCGTCCGATGCCGACGTCTCGCGCAGCGGCACGTCGCGTAGCAGCCAGCTCAGGCCGAACGCGCCGAGCGTGACGGCGGCTGCGATGAGGAAGACTGGGTGGAGCGCGGCCGCGACGGCCGCGACGTAGAGCGCGTGGATCGCGGGCGGCAGTTGGTGGACGACGGCGGGGCTTGCGCTTGTTGCCACGTGCACGCCGCGCGGGGCGCGTTGGGCGAGCTCGTGACCGAGCCGATTGGAGAAGATCGCGCCGAAGACGGAGACGCCGATCGAGCCTCCGACCTGTCTGAACAGCGTCGAGCCTGAGGTTGCGACGCCGAGCAGGCGGTAGTCGACCGCGTTCTGCGCGGCGAGCACGAGCACCTGCATTACGAGTCCGAGGCCGAGCCCGAGGAGCAGCATGTAGCCGGCGGCGACCTCCGTCGACGTCGCAACCTCGAGCGTCGAGAGCAGGTAGAGCCCGGCGGCCGCGATCGCCGTGCCGGCGATCGGAAAGGCGCGGTAGCGCCCGTAGCGGGAGATCAGGAAGCCGCTCGCCGTCGAGGTGATGAGGACGCCGAGCATCATCGGCGTCATCAGCAGCCCGGAGTCGGTGGCACTGCGGCCCTTGACGATCTGCAGGTAGAGAGGGACGAAGGTGACGGAGCCGAAGAGCGCGAATCCGACGCCGAACCCGATCGCGCTCGTCGTCCTGAACGTCATGTTGCGGAAGAGCTCCGGCGGCAGGATCGGCTCTTCGGCGCGCGCCTCGATGAGCGGGAACAGCGCGAGCAGCGCGACGCCGGCGCCGATCGCCGCGAGCATCCCCGGCGCGTCCCATGCGTAGCTCGTCCCGCCGAGGCTGGTGTAGAGGATGACGCCCGACAGCCCGGCCGCGAGGACGATCGTCCCGAGCCAGTCGATCCGGTGGCGCGTGGTCACCTGCCGCGAGCGGAAGGCGGTCGCGATCACGGCGAGGGCGACAAGGCCGAGCGGGAGATTGATGTAGAAGATCCAGCGCCAGGAGAGGTTGTCGACGAAGAAGCCGCCGAGTAGCGGACCGGCGACGACCGCGATGCCGAACACGCCGCCGAATAGGCCCTGGTAGCGGCCGCGGTCGCGAGGCGCGACAAGGTCACCTACGACCGCCATCGCCACGACGAGCAAACCGCCGCCGCCGAGCCCCTGGATCGCTCTGAACGCGATCAGCTGCGGCATGCTCTGCGCCAGCCCGCACAGCGCCGAGCCGACGAGGAAGAGCAAGAGCGCGAACTGGAGGACGCGCTTGCGGCCGTAGAGGTCGCCGAGCTTCCCGTACAGCGGCCCGACCACCGTCGACGCGAGCAGATATGAGGTTACGACCCACGAGAGGTGCTCGAGGCCGCCGAGGTCGCCAACGATCGTCGGCAGCGCGGTCGACACGATCGTCTGGTCGAGCGCCGCGACGAAGAGGACGAGGAGCAGCGCGCCGAAGATCAGGCGCCGCTGACGCGCCGACGTTTCAGTCATGGTGCTGCCCATCGGCGTCGCGCTTCAGCAGTGCCTCGACGTGCAGCGTTGCGGGCCGGCGGATCATCCCGAGCAAGCCGCTGCTCATACCGAACCGTCGCTGATCGACGGTCGTCGTCGCCTCGACCGCGAGCCCGTCGCCCGCAGGCTGCACCGTGACAGCGAACTCGAGCGGCTCGGCGATGCCCGCCACCTCGAGGTTGCCCACGACTTGCAGGATTTCGCTGGTGACGTGGTGGACGCGGGTCGACGTGAAGCGCACCTGCGGGTGCTCAACGACGTCGAAGAAGTCTGTCGAGCGCAGGTGTTTGTCGCGGGTCGCATTCCCGGTGTCGAGGCTGTCGGCGTCGATCGTGAGCTCGATCGTCGTGCCGCTGGCGCCGAGCTCGTACGAGCCGTCGAGCCGGTCGAAGCAGCCGTGAACGGTCATCAGGCCCCAGAACGTCTTGACGGTGAACTCGACAACTGTTTCGTCGCGCTCGATGCTCCAGTGGATCGGCGCAACCGCTCTCTCTTCACTCGTGATGATGGTCATCGCATCTCCTCTCGTTGATCTGCGGCGAACGCTCGCGGAGGCCGATGCCAAGCCAGTGCCAAGCCGTCGGCCCCGGCTGCCGCGAAGGTCATCTCGGAGGAGGGCTGTTACCGGATAAACCGCTCGGCGCCGAGCAGGAGGACGGCGAGCGCTCCTTCGCCCACGGCGAGCACGGTGGCTGCTAGCGGGCTTCCTCCGGCGCGCCGCCCCGCAGCGAATCCCCACGCGACGACCTGCACGAGGGCCGCTGCGACCGCGAGCATCGCGCCGGTCCCGCGAGACCATGCTCCGGTCCACGCGAGCGCGAGGAGGATCGACGGGAGCGCGGCAGCTTCGACGAGCGGCCACTCCCGACGCGCGATGGACAGGGCGTCACGAGGCCTGAACGCCTCGCCGAGGGCTATTCGCTCACCGACGACGTCCGACCACACGTGCGCGGCCCAGAAGACCAGCATCGACCCGAGTAGCGCTGCAGCCATCGTGCGTGCGCCCGCCCCCGACTCATAGGCGACGCCGACCACGGAGGCGGCGAGGAACGACCCGTAGACGGCCGCGCCGAAGCGGACATCTCTGTCAAGGATCGGAGGAGGGCCGGCGGATGCGCGTGGAGCCGGCGAGCTGGTCGCCGGCTCCGTGAACGTGCGGTTGTGCAGATTGGCGGTCAATGCGACGGCTGCGGAGTCGTCTTCGTCAACGTTCGAGGCGTCGCGAATGTCTTCTTCGCCTTCCGCTCGAGCAGCTTCTCGCCGCCGATGGCGACGACGAGCTCCGTGACTCCGGTGACGAGCGCGAAGGCTGCGATCAGTGCGAGCACGGCGAGCGCGCCTGCACCCGGCTTCGCGAAGATCACGATCCCGAAGACGATCGACACGAGGCCGGTCAGGACCATCGATGCCGTGTCGCGGCGGTCCAGCGGGAGCCGGAACGACGCGGCGACGGCGAGGATCCCGAGCGCGACGGCGTAGGCGCCGATCACGTACAGCAGCGCGAGCGCCGAGATGCCGGGCCAGGCGAAGACCAGTACGCCGACGGTGATCCCGAGCAGGCCCCTGAGGATCAGCCACCCGCGCTCCTCCTTGCCCCGCGAGGTGAACGCGGCCCCGAACTCGACGATGCCCGTGGCGAGCGTGTAGGCGCCGAAGACGATCGTGAGCGCGTAGACGCTGATGCCGGGCCAGGCGAGAATCATCACGCCGAACACGACCGACGCCAGGCCGTGCACGCCGAGCGCCCAGCGCATCTTCGTGACCTTCGTCCGCCAGATCTCGGCGGTGCGATCGAACAACGTTTCCATCTCCTACCTCCGTTCTGTGGTTGTCAGTTGCACCACGAAGCATGCGCGGCGTGAATGCCAAACTGCTGCCAGGGCCGCGTTCCCTGCTGCCACCAGCTGCCGCTCACCAGACCGGAGGCGCCCGAAGGCGCTGACGCCTACCGCGCGGGCGGCGCTGCCGTCGCCCGCGGCGCGAGCGGCGCTCTAAGGCAGTGGTCAGGCAAGTTCAAAACAGCAACGACGGCGCCCGCGATCTCACCGAGCGAGATTGGCTCGTCATCGAGGACGACGATCGAGAGGCCGGGCCCCCCTCCCCTCGTCTCCTATCCACCTCCCCCCTCCCCCTCTCTTTACGCCCGCGGTGGCGGGGTCGAGTCAGCGTGAATCGCCTTCGTGAGGTCGAGGATCTGACGGGAGAGCTCGAGCAGCTCTTCGTTTTGCCTGTCCTCTTCCTTGACGGTCTGCCATTGCTCGTCGGCGATCGCCTGACGCTTCGCGTCCGCCCGGTTCTGGCTGATCATCACGAAGGTCGAGAGAAAGATCGCCTCGAGCGAGACGATCATCGTCAGCAGCCCGTACGGGTACTTCTCGACGCCGAATCCGATCCAGCAGCCGAACCAGGCGATGTGGATGTAGACGAAGGGCATCGACCCGGCGAACGCGGTCATCCGGTCGGCTACCCGATTCTCGATGCTTCGCGCTCGCTGCTCAGCCTGCCGGACAAGCGCCGGGTTCGGGTCGAGACTGCGGTGCGACGGGCGCTCGAGTGTCACGTGTTGCTGCACGTCAGTTGATTCTCGCCGACAGTTCGTCGGCCTTCTGTACGAGCTCGTCGCGAGCCGAGCTGACGTGGTTCCTCTGCTCCTGCCAGGCGCCGTTGACGTCCGCGCGCGCCTGCGCGAGGCGATCGTAGACTGCGATCCGTTGGCTGCGGACGTCGCAATCTCCGCCTCGGCCCGCTCGCGCGCATTCCCGGCCTTCGCCACGGCCGTCGCCTGCAGCCGCTCGAGGTAGGTGTCCCAGCTGCGCAGCTCGTCCTCGACTGCGGCAGCGAAACTCGCCCACTCGTCGGAGACGTCTGCGACCAGCGAGCTCTCGGCGACGGCGAGCCGTGTCCTCAGCTGCCCGAGCTTCTCCTCGGCCTCGGCGGGCGCCGCGCGCACCGCGGCCACGACGGCTGCCTCTTCCTTGTGGAGCGCGTCGAGGTGGCGCTCGATCCGCGCGATCTCCGCGACAGGGCCGGTCTGCGCGAGCGTCTGCAGCCGGGCGATCCGACGGCGGACGTCCGCAAGCTGGTCCTCGGTCGTGGTCGTGCTCATGTTCGAGCCTCCTGTTGGTTTGTTCTCTGACGCCAGGAAGGCTCGCGGGCGCCGATGCCAACGCGCTGCCAGGCGCGGCGGCGCTTCTGCCAGCTCTAGGTGAGCGCGGTGTCGGGCCGGGGCTCGGCGATCTCGGCGAGCCCGCGCTCTGCTGCAGCGGCCGGATCGCCGGCGAGCGCGACGAAGAGACTCTCGCGCGCCTGGTGCGGCCGTTGCAATGTCGACCACTCGAGGACCTCGCGGTACAAGCGACCGGCTTCGTCGATGTTTGCGGACGCCGCGGCGATCCGCGCGAGGTGGACACGTGCCTGGGCCGCGACCAACGGCGCTTGGGCTGCCTCGGCTGTCGCAAGCGCCTGCCGCTGGAGACCCTCTGCCTCGGGCAGATCCCCGTTCGCGAGAGCGATCACGCCGAGTCCGGCGAGAGCGAACGCCGCATGGTCGCCGAACCCGATTCGCCCGGCGAGCTCGAACGCGCGCCGGTACGCATCCGCCGCGGCCGTGTCTTCCCCGCGTCCCTCGGCCGCCCACGCTTCGAGCAGCAGCGCCGGGGTGCGAAACGCGTCGTAGCCGACCGCGTCCGAGTGACGGCGGGCGACCGAGGCCGTCGCGGTGACGGCAGAGACGTCGCCAGCGTGAGCCGCACCGATCGCGCGAATGAGGCTGCTCG
>CAVRQF010000005.1:0-238862 GCA_963723405.1 uncultured Actinomycetota bacterium
GGTCGAGGCTCGACGTCATGGTCGAGGCGCACTCGCGCTGGGACGTCAACGCCGCGCTCGGCATCTGCCGCGCGCTCGAGCCGCTGGAGGTCGCCTGGATCGAGGACGCGCTCCAACTGACGAGCGCCGCCGACCTTGCACGCCTCGCACGCGAGACGCGGGTGCCGCAGGCAGTGAGCGAGCGGCTGATCGGCAGGTGGGCGTACCGCGACGTGCTCGAGGCATCGGCGGCCCACCTCGTCATGGTCGACGTCGTCTGGACCGGCGGTCTCACCGAGGCTCGGAAGATCGCCGACCTCGCCGATGCCTACCACCTCCCGGTCGTCCCGCACGATTGCACCGGCCCCGTCTGCCTCGCCGCTTCGCTCCAGCTCTGCGCGCACGCTTCCAACGCGAAGGTGATGGAGGTCGTACGCGGCTTCGTCGACGGCTGGTATCACGACGTGGTCGACAACTCCCCCGAGGTCGTCGACGGCATCGCCAAGATCCCCGACCGCCCGGGCCTCGGCCTTGGACTGCTCCCCGATCTCCGCCGCCGCGACGATGTGGCGATTCGCACCTCAGCCGCCTGATGCCGACCGCCTTGCTTACCGACGCTGAGCGGTTCCCGTTCGACACCGATGACAAGGCTCTCCTCGGCGCCGCGGGGGTCGAGCTACGCGAGCTCGCAGGCCATGATCCGAACGAGGTTCTCACGGCCGCCCGAGGGGTCGAGGCCGTCTTCGTCTACCACGCCCGCTTCCCGCGAGAAACGATCGAGCGGCTCGACGGTGTACGCGTGCTCGCGCGTTGTGGTGCGGGCTACGACAACATCGACGTCGCCGCGGCGCGCGAGTGCGGGATCGAGGTGGTCTACGTCCCGGACTACGGCGTCGACGACGTTGCCGATCACGCGCTCGCATTGCTCCTAGCGTGCGCACGGCGCATCGCCGAGTCCGATCGTGCGGTTCGCCGCGGAGCCTGGATGTCTTACGCCGAGCTTTCCCCGATGTGGAGGCTGCGCAGCCGGACACTCGGGGTCATCGGCTACGGCCGCATCGGTCGCAATCTTGCCGAGAAGGCCCGGGCCCTCGGCCTGCGCGTTCTCGTCCACGATCCGTTCTCGACCGACGGATCGACGGAACGTGACGTCCTTCTTCGCGAGTCGGACTTCGTCTCGCTCCACCTGCCGCTCACGGAGGCAACGCACCACTCGATCGGCGAGGCCGAGCTCGCGTTGATGAAACCGACGGCGATCCTCGTCAATACGGCGCGGGGAGCGATCGTCGACGAGGCGGCTCTCGTCGAGGCCCTGCGCACAGGTTCGATCGAAGGCGCCGGGCTCGACGTCTACGAAGAGACGCCGCTGCTGCCCGACCATCCGCTCCTATCGCTCGACAACGTCGTCCTCACCCCTCACTCCGCCGCCTATACCGAAGAGGGACTCGCCGAAGTGCGCAAGCGCCCGCTCGCCGACGCGTTGCGGATCCTCCGCGGTGAGACGCCCAGGAACGCAGTGCCGTGAACGAGGACCTCTATCGCACCATGCGCCTCATCCGCCGCTTCGAGGAGCGCATCGTCGACCTCGTGAATGCGAACGAGATCGCCGGCGTCACCCACGAGTACGTCGGCCAGGAGGCCGTCGCGACCGGCGTTTGCGCGGCGCTTCGGCCGACGGACGTGATCACGTCGACCCATCGCGGGCACGGCCACGTGATCGCGAAGGGCGCCGACGTCCCCAGGATGATGGCGGGCTGCTCGGCCGCGTCGACGGGCTCAACCGAGGGCGAGGCGGCTCGATGCACGTCGCCGACCTGGGCGTGGGGATCCTCGGCGCCAACGGGATCGTCGCAGCCGGTGTGCCGTTCGCCGCGGGAGCGGCCTGGGCCGGCCGGCAGGACGGGACGGACGTCGTCGCCGCCACGTTCTTCGGGGACGGCGGAGCCAACCAGGGCGTCCTGCACGAGACGATGAACCTGTGCGCTCTCTGGCGGCTGCCCGTGCTCTTCGTGTGCGAGAACAACGGGTACGCAGTCACGCTCTCGCAGGAGCAATCGACAGCGGGCTCGCTCGTCGAGCGCGCGGCCGCCTACGGAATCGCTGCCGGAGTCGTCGACGGCATGGACGTCGAAGCGGTGCTCGCCGCCGCGACAACGGCGGTGGCGCGTGCCCGGGCCGGCGAGGGGCCGACGTTCCTCGAGTGTCGCACCTACCGGTTCTTCGGGCACCACACCGCGGAGCGGACGATGAAGCTCGACTACCGCACCGACGAGGAGATCGCCGCATGGCGCCGCAGGGACCCGCTGATCCTCGCCGCCGCCGGCCTCGACGATGCTGTCAGAGGCCGCATCGACGTGGAGGTCGAGGACGCGCTCGACGAGGCCTTGGCATTCGCACGGGCGAGCGCGTTGCCGGATCCCGCCGATGCCCTCGAGTTCGTCTACGCGAGCGGGCCCAGGCCGCGCGACGGAGTCGCGTCATGACCCGGATGCGCTACCTCCAGGCCCTGGCGCAGGCTTTGCGCGACGAGATGGAGGCCGATCCGAAGGTGTTCGTGCTCGGCGAGGACGTACGCCAGTCGCTGCGCGGGATCACGAAGGGCCTGGCGGCCGACTTCGACGATCGGGTGCTCGACATGCCGATCTCCGAGCAGATGTTCACCGGCTTCGCCACCGGCGCGGCGCTCAGCGGGTATCGCGCGGTCGTCGAGTTCCAGATCCCAGCGTTGCTCTACATCGCGTTCGAGCAGATCGTGAACCAGGCCCAGAAGCTGAGGTTGATGACGGGAGGACAGGCGTCCGTGCCGGTCGTCTACCTCGTCCCGGGCTCGGGAGCGCGGCGCGGGCTGGCCGCTCAGCACTCGGACAACCCGTACTCGCTGTTCGTGCAGGCGGGCGTCAAGACCGTTCTGCCGGCGACGGCGGCCGACGCCTACGGGCTGCTCGTGTCGGCGATTCGCGACAACGACCCCGTCGTCTTCTTCGCTCCCGCGGCCGCGCTGTCGTTGCGCGACGAGCTGCCCGACCAGCCGGATGCGATCCCACTCGGAAGCGGCCGGATCCATCGGGAGGGCGGCGACGTCACCGTCGTCGCCGTGGGGCATCTCGTGCACGACGCCCTCGCAGTCGCCGACGAGCTCGCGGACGAGCTCTCGATCGAGGTGCTCGACCCACGGACGCTTCACCCGTTCGACTGGGAGCTGCTTGCGAGATCGCTTCAGCGCACCCGCCGGCTCGTCGTGCTCGACGACGCGAACCGCAGCTGTGGGCTCGCGGCGGAGATCGTCGCGACGGCTGCCGAGGAGATGACGCTCGACGCACCACCCCACCGTGTCACACGCGCTGACGTGCCGATCTCGTACGCCGTCGAGCTCGAGCTTGCGGCGCTGCCGAGCCGCGAACGACTGGCGGCAGCTGTTCGGAGTGTCACGAGGGAGGCGGCACGCCCGTGACGGAGGTGAGGATCCCGAAGATGGGGATGTCGACGGTGGAGGTCGACATCGTCGCGGTCCACGTCGCTCCGGGCGACCACGTCGAGAGCGAGACGATCGTCGTCGAGGTGGAGTCGGAGAAGGCCAACTACGAAGTCGAAGCCGGCTCTGCCGGCACCGTCAAGGAGGTGCTTGTACAAGTGGGGGACGAGGTAAACGTGGGAGACGTGATCGTGAGGCTCGAGCCGTGACGGCCTCGGGAACGCTCGTCCAGGTCGACGCGCCGTTCGCCACGGCGCTCGTCGATCTCGGTCGCAGACGGAAGGACATCGTGGTGCTCTCGGCGGACCTGTCGAAGTACACCGACGTCCTGCCGTTCGCAGAGAGTTTCCCCGAGCGGTTCTTCCAGCTCGGGATGGCGGAGGCGAACATGATGGGCGTGGCCGGGGGCCTGGCGAAGACGGGCCGCTTGCCGATCGCAGTCACGTACGGCGTCTTCGCAACGCGGCGCGCCTACGACCAGGTGGCGATGGCGCTCTCCACAGGGCCGTCGCGGGGGATCATCGTGGCCTTCCTGCCGGGGATCACGACTCCGTTCAAGGCGACCCACCAGGCGATCGACGACCTTGCGCTGATGCGCGCTCTCGCCGGGATGACCGTCGTCGATCCGGCCGACGCCACCGAGCTCGCGGCGGCGCTCGACTTTGCGGTCGCGACCGACGGCCCGGTCTACATTCGGGGGCTGCGCGGCTCGGTCGCACGGCTCTTCGAGCCGGAGCGCTTCGAGCTTGGCGCGAGGCTCGTCGCGGACGGCGGCGAGGTCGGGATTGTCAGTACCGGGCTCGCGACGCAGTGGACTCTCGAGGCGGCCGAGCTGCTCGACGGGCGTGCTTCGATCCTTCACGTGCCCGTCCTCAAGCCGTTCCCGGCCGAGACGGTCGTGTCGTTTGCAAGCGCTTTCGAGACGGTCACGACGGTCGAGAACCACTCGACCGTGGGTGGGCTCGGCTCTGCTGTCGCCGAGGCGCTCGCCGACGCGGGCGCGGGCGTGCGCCTGCAACGCCTCGGTGTCCCGGATACGTGGGCGCCGGCGGGCTCTCTCGACCACATCCGCAGCGAGCTCGGTCTCGACGCGGCGGGCATCGCGGAGGCGGTCCGATGACGGTCGCGACGGAGGTTTCGACGCTCACGGAGCGGGCTCATTCGATTCGGCGCACCGTGCTCGAGATGAGCCGCGGCCGCGGCCAGGGTTACGCGGGCCAGGGGCTCGGACTGGCAGACCTGATCGCGTGTCTGTACTTCTCGGAACTGCGTGAGGGGCTCGATCATTTCGTGCTCTCGACGGGCCACAGCGCGATCGCAGTCTTCGCCGCTCTGCGCGAGCGCGGTGTCTACGACCTCGAGGAGCTCAGAACGTACGGCATGGACGGCTCGCGGATCGAAGAGAGCCCCCTCGAGGGCACGCCGGGGTTCGAGATTACCGGCGGCTCGCTCGGTCAGGGGCCGTCGCAGGCCGTGGGGATGGCACTCGGAGAGCGCCTCAACGGCCGCGGCGGTCGCGTCTACTGCCTGCTCTCGGACGGCGAGCTTCAGGAGGGACAGGTATGGGAGGCCTTCATGGCGGCAGGACATCACGGCCTCGACAACCTCGTGATGATGGTCGACAACAACAGGATGCAGGCCGATGGCTCCACCGCGGACGTGATGGGCGTCGAGCCCGTACCCGAGAAGCTCGAGGCCTTCGGCATCGCGGCGCGACGGCTCGACGCGAACTCGATCGACGAGGTGCTCGACGCCTTCGCCTGGGCGAAGCAGCAGCGAGGTAGACCGGCCGGCCTCGTGTGCGAGAACCTGCCAGGGAAAGGCGTCCCGAGCTTCGAGGTCTACGAGAAGGTGCACTACATCCGCGCCGCCGACGACGTCTGGGCTCGCGCGTTGGAGGAGCTCGGTTAAGCGTCGGAGACCATGCATCCACTGCACGCATCCGCTCGCGGACGGTCGCGTCGGGGATGACAGTGGTGCTCGGCGAGCTCCGAGCGTGCGAGGGATCCACTTCCGAGCTCGTCGTTCCGCCTTAAAGGCTCTTCGCGTCGAAGGTGTCGCACGCGGTCGGGGTGCCGGTCGAGAAGCCGGTGTTGAACCAGCGGTCGCGTTCCGCGGAGGAGCCGTGCGTCCAGGTCTCGGGGTTGACCTGGCCCCGGGCAGCTGACTGGATTCGGTCATCGCCGACGGCCGCTGCGGCATCAAGCGCGTCCGCGATGTCGGCGCGCGTCAGGTCAATCAAGTAGCCGGTCTGCGTTGCGTGGTTGGCCCAGACGCCGGCGTAGCAGTCCGCCTGGAGCTCCGTCCGCACCGATCCGCCGGTTGCGCCCGACTGACTCGAGCCGCTTGCTGGGGATCCCCGAGCAAATCCTGGACGTGGTGCCCGTACTCGTGTGCGAGTACGTAGGCCTGCGCGAACGGACCGCCGTTCGCGCCGAACTGCGTTCGGAGCTCATCGAAGAAGCCAAGATCGATGTAGACGTGCTTGTCGACCGGGCAGTAGAAGGGGCCGACATCGGTGGTCGCCTCGCCGCAGCCCGTGCTGGTCGAACCGGTGAAGAACACGGTCGTGGCGGGGACGTAGGATCGGCCTTGGGCGGCGAACTCGCTCGTCCAGTACGCCTGCACGCTGTTGATGTCCCCGACGATCCGACAGTCCTCCTTTGTGTTCGCGTCTGCCCCCGGTCTTGACACTCCTGGCCGAGCACCTGCGCTGGGGATCCCTGCGAGACCGTCGAGCCGTCGAGCGTCGAGAGTGGCCCCGAGAGCCCTGACGATCCCGAGAGCAGCACGATCGCGAGGTAGACGAGCAGACCGACGACGCCGAGCCCGCCGCCGCCGACCGCCAGACCACCACCCGGCAGCCTGAATCCCGACCCGCCCCCGCGGACGTCCTCGACCTGAGACGGATCGAGCCGGGAACCGGGCCTGAACCTAACCATGGCCTCAGCGACCGCGTCGTTTCGATGCGGTCTCGTCGCTATCCACGGCCAGCGAGTAACGTATCCGAATCCAGCGACACGCCCTCACGGTGCCAGTCGCCACGATCTGATGTTCCGGCGCGTCATCGCCCGTCCGGTCGGACGCTCTCAGAGTGGCATATCGTTGGTAGTGGCGTGCCGAGCGCCGGCCCCGAGTGCGGTCGGACGTAAAGGGCGGCCATGCCCCTCAAGCCCATCCCCTCTCTGATCGAGTAGGCGCTTGCAGTTCGTGCTCGGCGGGTTGTCCCTCGCGCAGTTCGCGGCTTCGTTCTGCTTCGGCGTTGAACTCGGCGCCGTAGAGGAGTGCGAGTGAGGTCAGCCAGAGCCAGGTCAGCATGATGATCACGCCCGCGAGCGAGCCCCAGGTCTTGTTGTACGTCCCGAACTTCGAGGTGTAGAGCGGCGAATGCGCCTGACACGATCAGCCAGATCACGACGGCGATCGCGCTGCCGACGGTGAGGAACTGCCAGCGTGGGTGCTCGACGTCGGGGCCGAGCCACAGCAGCGTCGCGAACGAGGCCAGCAGGCCTGCGATCAGGATCGGCCATTGCGCGCTCCACCAGACGTACTTCAGGACCGACTGGATGCCGAGCGCGTCGCCGACCGTCTTCTCGATCGTGGGGCCGAAGATGAGCAGGCCGGCGATCAGGATGAACGCCACGCCGACGCAGACGACCATCGCGAGCGCGGTTATGCGCTTGGTGACGAACTTGCGGCCGTCTTTGCGGTCGTAGGCGAGGTTGAGCGCGGTCATGTAGCTCGTCATCGCGCTTGTCATCGACCAGAACGGCGAGGATCAAGCCGACGATCGTCATCGTCAGTCCGGCGGAGGGCTTCTGGTCGAGGCGGAGGAGGCTGCCCTTGACGAGCTGGGTCGCCTGCGCGGGCATGACGTGCCCGAGGTGCTGCATCAGCTGTGTCGATCGTGCCCGGCCCGGTGACCAGCGTGAACAGCGCCTACCGCGGCGAGCAGCACCGACGGGATCGCGAAGAAGGTGGCGTAGGCGAGCGCCGAGGCGATCATCGTCATGTTGTCGTCGAGCATCTCCTTGCCGGCGCGCACCGCGATCGCGAACCAGTCGCGCGCCGAGAGATCACCAACGCCCTGCCGTCTCGAGCTTCGGCTCGTCGTGCTCGGGTTGCGGGGCCGGGGCCTGCTGGGTGTCGGTCCTTTGCGTCATCGTTCGTCTCGACCGGTGGGGCGGGGGCTGCGCTCGGAGCCCCCGCCCCGTCCTCGCGCGTCAGCGCGGGTCCGGTGTCGCCTCGCGCGCCTTGTCCTGGATCGAGGAGGCCAGTTCCTCGCCGTGCTGCTTTCCTTCTTCCTTGACGGTCTCGACGGCGGTCTCGGCCGCTGCCTGCGCGACCTGTTTGCCGTGTTCGAGCGCTTCGCCGCCGGCGTCGGCCGCCTGGGACTTGACCTGGTCGGCGATCGGTCCCGACCTTTTCGTCCTCGAACCTCGTCGGGGGCGCGAGCAGACCTGCGACGAAGCCCACTGCAGCGCCGGCGAGCGCCAGCCCGAGCGGGTTGCGCTCGGCCGTGTCCTTCACGCTCGTCGCGCCGTCGCGGATCTCTGCGGTGCCGGGCGCCGCTCCCGACACACGCGAGATCATCGAGTCGGTCGCCCGCGAGACGCCGGAGAACGCGGCTCCGCAGCCACCGGTGACCGCGTCCTTCTTGCGTCCCATCCATCCCTTCGTGCGCGCCGGGACGTTCGCTTTGTACTCGAGCGCGTCGAGCGTCTCGCCCATCTCGAGCCGCGTGCGCTCGATATCGCGCCGAATCACTTCCGCTGTTTCAGCCACTGCACATCCTCCTTGACCGTTTCGACGGTTTGTTCCGGGATCGGCGTCCCGATCTCGCGTGCACGCTCGCGTCCGAGATAGGCGAGCGCGCCTGCCACCGCTCCCCACAGCAGCGTCACGAGTAGCGCGGAGAGCCACAAAGGCAGGAAGAGCGCGAGCGCGATGATCAGTAACGCCGTCAACGAGCCGAGCATCAACACTGCCGCGAGCGCGGAGCCCGCGAACATGCCCGCCGCCAGACCGGCCCGCTGTCCCTTCTCGATCATCTCGACCTTCGCCAGCTCGATCTCCTGGCGGACAAGCGTCGAGCCCTGCCGCGTGAGGTCCGACACGAGGTCGCGGGTCCGCCGCTGCCGCAGGCGGCGCTCGCCCCGTTGCCTGTCGCCATCAGCGCCGCCCCTCCCATCCCGGCTGCGAAGGCCGGCTCGGCTGCGCCCACGGGTCCCGGCTGTCGTACGCGGCGCTGCGACGACGCCATCAGGAACCGCGACGCGACGAACCCCGCCGTCGTTGCGACCGCGCCCACGACCCAGGGCCGGCGCCGGGCGAAGTCCTCGAGATCGCCGAGGATCCGGTCGCCGTCGGCTTCGTGCAGATACGCGGCCAGCTGCTCGGCACGATCGGCCGCGTGCCCGACGGCGCTCGCTCCCTGTCGCGTTCCCCTGCGAGTCGAGGTACGCGCCGGCACGCCGAAACGCCTCCGGGAACGGCTCGATCCGGTCGCCGAGTCGCCCCGCCTGGTCGTCCAGCTGCTCGCGAAGCCGGTCGGTCGCCTGCCCCTTGAGCTCGCTCCGTCTTCTCCTGCACCTGTTCTTTCGCCCGGGATGCGAGCTCCTGGGCGGTGGCGTCGCCGCGTCGGAGCGTCTCCTGGCGGTGCTCCTGAGCTGGTTCGGTGACCAAAGTTATCGACCTCCTCAATGACCTGTCTAGGACATATCAGGACAACCAATGTTCCGGTTGTCCTGAGATTGATGACTGGTCTCTGGTTCCCGCTCGTCGATCGCGCGAAACATCGCAGCGCAAACAGCGTAAAACTGGGACAATCGATTGTCCGACTTCCGCTGCGGGTACGGTGAGACGGTGCAAGGAGGGCAGGACCACGACGAGTGACGGTGTACGCGACTCCGCGTCGATGCTCGGGAGAGCCGGGCTCGGATCTTGGCCGCGGCTGCGATGCTCGCCAACGATCCACGCGCGAGCATGATCGAGATTGCGGCCGCGGCCCATGTCGCGCGCTCGACCCTGTACCGGCACTTTCCGAATCGCACGCGCGCTCGCCGAGGCCCTGCGACAGAGCGACGGCGGCGAGGCGCCCGAGCGAAGAGGGCGGCGCCGACCTCGTACCGCGCGCCAGGACAGCTCGGCCGCGACAAGCCGCTGGCGCTCGAGGTGACCAACGTCCTCGACACGGTCCCGCCCCACCTCGTACCGGACCAGCTGGTCGCCGAAGCCCGGCGCGCAGCCGGCGGCGCTGTCGCGCTCTACGTCGTCGACATCGACGGCTCGCAGCTGATCAGGCTCGCGGGCTCGGAGGACTTCCCCGCCGAGCTCGACGGGGCGCACGCACTCGGGCCCGAAATCGCAC
This sequence comes from uncultured Actinomycetota bacterium, assembly GCA_963723405.1. Lineage (GTDB taxonomy): Bacteria > Actinomycetota > Thermoleophilia > Gaiellales > Gaiellaceae > PALSA-600. Next base: position 9,822 of record CAVRQF010000005.1, read on the forward strand.
CCGAGGAGCTCCCGCGGCTGCAAGCGCACCTGCGCATCCGCTTCCCGCACTGCGTCGTCGAGCCCCTCTGGCTCCGCGGCCGGGTGCTCGGGATCCTCCTCTGCATCGGCAGCCCGATCGCGCCGCTGGCCGACATCGCCAAGACAGGGGGCGGCCGCGCTCGCGCTCGTCAACGACTACACCGACGTGATCGAGACGGCCCGCCGCCGCAAACCGACCACCGCCGCAGCCGAGATCCAACAGAACCTCCTTCCCCCGAGAATCACCCACATCGCCGGCGCGCAGCTCGCGGGCGGCCTGCTCCCGACCTACGAGGTCGGCGGCGACTGGTTCGACTTCGTCGAGAACGAGACGGCGCGTGGCTGGCCATCGCGGACTCGTCCGGCAAGGGCCCCACCGCCGCCGGGCTCGGCGCCGCAGCACTCGGCTCGCTCCGCGCCGCCCGCCGGGCAGGCAAGCAGCTCGAGGACACGCTACGGGCGATGGACGAAACGGTGCGCCACCTCGGCAACCCTCGGTTCCACGTCACGACGCTGGTCGCCCGCTGGTACGCCGCGACCAGCACGCTCGTCTGGGTCAACTGCTCCTACCCGCCCGCCTACATGATCGACACCGAAGGACACTTTCGCGAGCTCGGCGGACACGAGCACCTGCCGCTGGGCGCGGGCAACAGCGATCGAGCCTTCACGAGTTCGCGCCGGCGCGCTCGAGCCCGGAGAGCGCCTGCTCCTCGTCAGCGACGGCGTCCTCGACCGACGCACCGAAGACGGCGGCACGTTCGGGCTGGACGGGATCAAGCGCGCCGTCTCGAACCCCCAGACCCTCACGGCGGCAACCACCGCGATGGCGATCCTGCAGGCCGTCAGCGAAAGCTGGCGCGAGCCGCTCGAGGACGACGGCACCGTCGTCGTCCTGCAGGCGACCTGACCTAAACGAATGAAGGCTCAGTGCCCTCAGCTACGCCTTATAGGTGGCGCTCGGCGATGCAGATACGTGCCCAGTAGTCGACGCGTTCGAGCAGCCGATGTTCGACCCCCTCGGGTGACTCCATGTCTTTTGATCTGACGGCGGGCTCGGCGACTTCAATCCGCACCTGGTGCGTCGAGGCTTCCGCTGTCTTTCCGATCTCGTAGCGCTCCTCCGAGACGATCGTGACAACCTCGACCTCGTCGAGAAGCCACTGCGCGAGCCTGTCGATCTCGGCTGAGGTAACGGTGCGACCCGCGAAGACCCCGAAGTTCACCCGGATCTCGATCGCCGGCGCGGTTCGGTCAGGAAGCACGAACGCCAGGATCGGATCGCCGTCGCCTCCCTCCCACGCACTATTCGGCACTAGCACGGACATGCTCAGGCGCGAACGCGATCCGAGAGGCGACGGGCCATCGTCGAGACCCGAGCGTGGCCCCTGCGGGACTTGCGGCGCCGCTCGGCCCGACTCAGGGCGTGCGTCGCCTGACGGGCAGTCGGGCCAGTGGCGAGTCGCCACCCGGCCGTGAGGCCCAGGAAAATCAGCCGGCGCCCGCCGCTTGTCTTCAACAACTCGCGAATGATCATCATGCGATTCTGGTACCCACGACGGCCCGGTTGTAATACAGCACGTCACAACCTGTGCCGATCCCGCGAGGCTCCGAGCACAAGAGGTCGAAAACCTGCCGCAAGATTCCGTAGAGGATGGCGTAGCGATTCTGGCGGCTGAGCGTCACGAACATCTCCTGCGCCTTCGGCTCGCCGGCCAACGCGTCGGCGAGATCGGGGGGCACCTCGATGGTGGCGGAGCCGGCGTAGGCGGCCTTGGACCGGCCGTCCGCTCGCGCCCGCTCCAGTTCCGCGACCCCGGCGGGATGCATGCGACCCTCGGCGAGTAGCCGCTCGGCCATCTCGATATTTCGCCTCGGCCAAGCGCTTCGTGGCCGGCGTCGGCTGAAGCGCTGGTAGTAGGTGCCGGAGTCACGGCGGCGTAACTGGCCGTCGATCCAGCCGCGGCAGAGCGCTTCTTCGAGGACTTCGTCGTGGTGAAGGCGGGTCGGTTCCGCCGTGTCCTTCTTGGCCAGCGCGAGCCACACGCCGGCGGACGAATCATGATGCCTCGCGAGCCAAGCCCGCCAATCGGCGCCGTTCGGGGACCAAGAGCTCCGCGGTATCCGACACCTTTCCAGTCTGGCAGGACCACTCGTAGCGCTCTCGGAGTCGAGCGTCGTTCGGGTACTCGGGGCGGTTTGCGGACAAAATAGACATGCCAAGGAAGTTATGCTAAAAATGTCCGGTATGGGTGACGCTGAGACAAAGCCTTGGCGATTCCTGTCGAATCACACCCAGGTACTCCTCTGCATCTCTCAGGACCCCAACGTCCGGCTACGGGAGATCGCCCAGGAGGTCCAGATCACGGAACGAGCAGCTCACCGCATCCTGACCGATCTGATCGACTCCGGATATGTCGAGCGCGTTCGAGTCGGGCGTCGCAACCGTTACCTGGTGAACCCTGCGGCTGCGATGCGACACCCTGCTCAACACGGGCAGGAGATCGGAGCGCTGCTCGGACTCCTGAGCGTAAGCGATCTCCCGGGAGAAGGAGCGCCGGAGTGAAGACAAGCTGCCTGCACGTCGCCTTCATGTCCCCGTGTTCGAAGGAGAACTCAGATGAGTCGCGATCTCCACGTGCTGCGACCGAGAGCCGGCGCAGCCGTAGTCGAGTTACACGGTGAGCACGACATAGCCACCAGGACCGAGGTTCGAGAACTGTTCACCTCGCTCGTCGAGGCGAACGACCTCATCGTTGTCGATGTGACGGACGCGGTCTTCATCGATTCGTCGTTTCTTCACAATCTTGCCCTCGCCGACCGTCTCGCGCGGACCCGGGGGGCGCGGCTGCGTCTACAGCTCGGCACCGCCTCGATCGTTCGCACGGCTCTTGAAGTCAGCGGTCTCCTGAAGCATCTCGATTGCGCCACAGACCGTGAGCAGGCGATGACTTGACTGGGTTCAGCTCTCGCGCCTAGGGGAACCAAGGCTCAGTGGAGGTCTTCGTGGCGACCCTCCCGTGTGAACCGACGCGGCTCGGTGGGCTCCGCCACGACCTCGCCGAGTGGCTGGATCAGATCGAGCTGGTGGACAAGCTGAGAAGCGCGGTCATCCTTGCCGCCCATGAAGCTGCGGCAAACGCAATCGAGCACGCCGAGCCTTGCGAATCGGTCGAAGTCCGCGCAGCGATCGACAAAGACACCATCACGGTCGCCGTCACCGACACCGGTACCTGGAAACACGCAAGCTTCGACAACGACGAGCGTGGACGCGGCCTGATGATGATCAGCGTCCTCATGCCCCACGTCGAGATCACCAGCGAACCACACGGCACCACAATCCGGATGAGCGCCCGTCTATGACCGAGGAAGCGAGGCGCCACCTGAGCTCGTTGGACGTTAAGTTCTCCCCTCTCCCGGGAAACAGACAGGCGCGATGTCAGAGGTCCGGGCGCCAGAAGTAGCAGTAGCGCAGATCGTGGAAGTCGAGCTCGTCGGCGCCTCGGCTGCGACGCTATTGCGGCACCTCGGCAGCCTGACCGAGCGTCACGCGATGCGAATGGATATCACCTACTGCAGTTCCTCGCCGACACCTACGGCTCGGGCGCGAATCGTCGTGCCGCGGGCTGCAAACCGCCGCGAAGCCGAATTGACGGTCGCCTCCCTTGTCGAATGGGTGAGACGTGCCGGCAACCATCACCTCTCCCAGACCGGGTAAGGCGCTTGGGTCCCGATAGGAGGCCATGTGGCGTTTGTTGCACTGCGCCCTCGCTCACCAGGCGCAGGCCGGATCGTTCTCGAGAATCGAACCCGAGAACTGGGCCCATCCGAGCACCCCGTCGACGAGCTAGGTCGACATGCTCTCGGCCATTTTCAGATGCATCCTCAAGATCGGCAGCGCCGCGGTGGCCGCGCTCTTGAGCGCAGGAGTCTGCCCGTGCTCTGACTCGGTCGTGAAGAGCCTGCCTACATCGTCCTCGCAGTCGCGAGCGTCATCGCCGCATGGGCCGCGGTCCACACTGTCTACGCCCTCCGCTACGCGCGGCTCTACTACGCCGAACCAGTAGGCGGTATCGATTACACGCCGACCACCCCGACTACCGCGACTTCGCCTATCTCGCGCTCACGATCGGAATGACCTTCCAGGTGTCGGACATCGACCTCACCGCGAAACCGATCCGCCGGCTTGCGATCCAACACGCACTCCTGTCCTACCTCTTCGGCGCAGTCATCGTCGCGTTGATGATCAACATCGTCGGCAGCCTCGCCGGCTGACACGCCGCCCGGCCCGCGGAGCCGCCCTTTGTGCCGTTGATCAAGCGAATTTCTGTGGGAACTGGTTGATGATGCCGTTGGCGAGCGTGTCGGCCATCATCGCGATCTCGGCGCTCACCTGGTCGTAGGCCATGATGTCGGCGCTCCAGTGGTGCTCGAGATGGGCGACCGCCTCGTTCGTCGTCAGCGCGAGATGGGTGGCCATCATCGAGGAGGTTCCGGCGAGCGGCCAGTCATGGGGGTTCGCGTTACTCAGGAACGCTGCGATCTGGTGCGCGTTCGCGTACCAGACCTTCATCGCCGACACGAGCTTTGACTTGTTTCCTGCCTTGGCGGCGCTCAGCACGGGAACGGCGTCGAGGATGTGTCTGCGCAACAGATTGGTGAGCTCGTTGCCGGCTGCTTTGCCGTAGTAGGGCCTGATCGCGTCCCCAATCTGTGCCTGGTTGAGCAGCAAACGCGCGAAATCGGGCTTCAGTTCGGGGAGGTTGGAGTCGAAGTCGATGATGACGTTTCGAGTCAGAGCGACATGTGCTGCCCAGAGCGCGTCCATCGCTTCGTGGAACGCGACGACCTTTGCCGTCGCAGGAGCGGGGGTCGCGACCGCCGCGGTTGCGGCCGACGTCTTTGCGGCCGCGGCGCCGAACAAGCCGACGGCAGCGCAGAGAGCGGTCACGGCAGCGGCCGCCAAGCCGGAGATCGATTTCGCGGACGTTGTTCTGGCGTTCATATCTCTGATCCCTCCCGGGAAACTGGGTTGAGACCGGCAGCGCTCTGCGAACGACTGGCCGGTACGGAGCGCGAGACGAGCACCAAAGCTCAGGAGGTTTTGTGTCATCTCGATCAGCCGTCTTACGGGACGCGGACAACAAGCGCTCGGGAGCTCTTTGCGGTCTCGCGATCGGCGGGTTTCAGCGGTTGCCTCGGACTTCGGCCAGGAACTCGGCCCTGAGGTCCGCTCGCTCGTCGTAGGCGCCGCGCCAGAAGGTGGTTACCGTACGTGAGCCGTTCTCTTCGACGCCACGCATCTGCGTGCACAGGTGCTCTGCTTCCAGACGCACGGCGACTCCGCACGGCTGGACAAGCCCGACGAGCGTGTCCGCGATCTGCTCGCCGACGCGCTCCTGCACGGTGAAACGGCGCGCATACAGCCGCACGAGCCTGGTCAGCTTCGAGATCCCGATGATCTCCGCACCGGGGATGTACGCCACGTGCGCGACACCGTGGAAGGGAAGCGCGTGATGCTCACAGAGCGCGTGAAACGCGATCGGCCCTTCCACGATCTGGCTGTGTGAACCGCCGACAGCCCCGGGCCGCTCGCTCGGGAACGCCGTGTGCAACTTGGGGTCGCCGTCGTACCCGGCGGTCGCGTCGTGAAGGGCCTGCAGGAACCGTCTCGGGGTGTCGAGAGTCCCCGGTGCGTTGATCTCCATGCCGAGCGCGCCCAAGATCTCGCCGACGTAGCGCTCATAACGGCGCCAGTCATCCGGCGAGATCATCCTCGCTTTGCGCTCCTCGAGGGGTGAGATCAGCTCAAGGACGGTGCTCATGAGACTCCTTTCGTCGCAGGGCGAACGATTCGCGGTGCGGACACCGACACTCGTTTGTTGCCGGCATGGCTCGATTCCTTACCCCCAGATCTGTCGTTGCGCCTTCTGCGCGGAAGGGAAGGTAAGGAACAGGAACCCGGGCGATACGAAAGAGACATGCAGACGAGGTCAACGCCGGATACGCGCATCGACGAGGTTGCTCGATGGCGGGAAGAACGGCTTGCGGCGTCGGGCTTCTCGGCTGCGCTCGCGGACGAGATCGCCGCTGACTCGCGCTACGACCTGCACGCACTCATCGAGATCGTCGAGCGCGGTTGTCGCCCCGACCTCGCGGCCCGGATCCTTGCGCCGCTAACCGACGACGGGGCCGCGTTAGCTGTCTCGAGGACGCTACGGTGACGCTCATGGAGCCGCTCGTCCAGCCCGGGTCGGCGGCGGCACGCACGACGCGGTACGACGCTGACGCGAGTGAGTGGCTGCGGTCATTGCGTGCAGAGAACGGCGCCCGCGAGGCGGCGATCGCACGCCTGCATGCGTTGCTCCTCCGCGCCGCACGCTTCGAGGTTGCCCGCCGTCGATCAACGCTCCCCCACCTACGCGGCAACGAGCTCGACGACATAGCCCACGAGGCGGCCGACGACGCGCTCATGAGCATCCTCAGGCGGCTGGACGACTTCCGCGGCGCCAGTCGCTTCACGACCTGGGCGTACAAGTTCGCCCTGCTCGAGGCCGCGGTCAAGCTGAGGAAACGCGCCTGGCAGGGTCGCGAGATCCCCCTCGAGGAAAACGGCTGGGATCTCCTCTCGAGCCAGGCACTCGAACCGGACGCCGAAGCCGAGCAGAACGAGCTTCTGACCGCGGTGCAGAACGCGATCGCGGAGGTCCTGACCCCGCACCAGCGCACCGTCCTTGTCGCGCTCGCGGTCAACGGGGTCCCGATCGACGTCCTCGCCGAGCGCCTGAACACCACCCGCGGAGCGCTCTACAAGACATTGCACGACGCACGCCGCAGGCTCCGCAAGCACCTGCGCGAGTCTGGTCTCGCGCTCGACGGCTGGTTGGAGGAGAGCTGACCATGGGACAAGCTGATCCAAAGCAAACGCTGAGCCGGCTCCTCGGGCCCGCCGAGCCGGAAGTGGGGTGCGACGTCTGCTTCGAGGAACTCGATCGCTACGTCGAGCTCGAGCTAGCGGGCCAGGATGCCGATACGGCTCTGCCCGGGCTGCGCGCCCACCTCGAGGGCTGCCCGGCCTGCCGTGAAGAGCACGACAGCCTGCTCGAGCTCACTAGTGGTTGCTGAGGTGGAGGGCCGCCCGACACGAGCGGCTCGCTGGAAACTCCTCATCGAGGTTGGTGATACCAGGCGCAACAACATCCTGAGGACACGCCTTGTTGGCGAAGCAGGCCGGCGCCTAGCTCCCTACGGAGGCCCGCCGCGCTCCCACTGCGTTTCCTAGCCCTTGTAGGCGCCCATGTAGACGAGCACCTGTGCCATCTTCGGGACGCTGCTTGTCCCTGGCGCGGGAGTCTGCTCGATGATCTTCCCGGCTGTTGCCTTGTTGGTTACCGGGTAGCGAAGGAAGATCAGCCGAAGCCCGGCGTGCTTGAGGCTGGAGAGCCCTCGCCCGCCGGGACCCGATCGGCTACCACCGAACGCGGAACGATCACGGCCGGCGCCTCGTCCTCAGTTCCTGGGTCGGCGTCGAACGGGCGGTCGGTCGGCATCACGTCTCCTCTGTCTTGCCCGGGTCTCGGGCGTTGATTTCCCGATAGTGACCCGTAGGACGACTCGGCAAACACTCCGTGCGACGGGAAGCCACGGCCAGAACAGAGCGGAGGAGAGCCGGTCGCGTCGCCAAGCCGACGCGGCGTCAGATAAGGAATCGAGCGCCCATCGGAGATCCGCGATGGTTCCTAGGATGATTAGTCCCGGTCTATGATCGCCCGATGAGGAGCGAGAGCGCGTCGGCAGAGCACGGCGTCGCGGTCGATGACAGTAATCCAGCTGCGGCCGAGCTCGTGCTCGGGCCCTTGCTTCGATATGCGGGCACCGAGAGCGCGACCTTCTGGGTCGAGACAAGCCGGGCTTGCGAAGTGGGGATTCTTGGTCAGCGCTCCCCGACCTTCACGGTCGAGGGACATCACTACGCGCTCGTCCTCGTTGAGGATCTGGCTCCGGGCTCGGTGGTCGCGTATGAGGTGCGACTCGACGGCAAGACCGTCTGGCCGGTCGACGATGAGCGCCCCGCTCCTGTTGTGCGGACCCGTAACGACGAGCGGCAGGTGCGTCTTGTCTTCGGCTCCTGCCGGGTAGGTGACCCGCATCCGGCGACGCCCGAGCCTTCGACGCCGGACTCCGCACCCGTGTCGTTGGGGGTCGACGCGCTCTGGGCCTATTCGCTGGAACTGCAGCGCGACGCGCTTGAGTGGCCGGACGCCCTGCTGCTACTCGGCGACCAGGTATACGCAGACGAAGTCTCCCCTGCCACCGCCGAGTTCATTCGCGGGCGGCGCGACCTGCACGAGCCACCCGGAGAAGAGATCGCCGATTTCGAGGAATACACACGGCTCTACCACGAGTCCTGGTCGGATCCCGACATCCGCTGGCTCCTCGCAACCGTGCCGAGCGTGATGATCTTCGACGACCACGACGTGAATGACGACTGGAACATCTCGCGAAGCTGGGTGGAAGAGATGCGCCGCCGACCGTGGTGGGACGCCCGCATCACAGGCGCATTCATGTCGTACTGGATCTACCAGCACCTCGGCAATCTCTCGCCTCCAGAGCTGGCAGAGGAGGAGACACTCCCACTCGTGCAAGCTGAGACCGACGGCGGCGAGCTCCTCCGCGCCCGGGCCCGGAGCTGGGACCGTGAGACCGCAGCCTCACGGTGGGCGTTCTACCGCGACTTCGGCGAACTCCGGCTCCTCGTTCTCGACTCTCGGGCAGCTCGCGTTCTCGCGGACGGCCAACGCGAGATGATCGACCACGAGGAATGGGACTGGATCGTCGAGCATTCACTCGGACGCTTCGACCATCTCGTGATCGCCAGCACCCTTCCTGTCTTCCTCCCCATCGGCGTGCACCATCTCGAGGCCTGGAACGAGGCCGTCTGCTCGGGACGCTGGGGAGATATGGCAGCTCGAGTGTCGGAGCGACTTCGGCGCGCCGTCGATCTCGAGCATTGGGCAGCCTTCAACATGTCGTTCGAGCGTCTCTGCGTCTGGTTACGGCAGCTATCCGAACCGGAGCGACCGATCCGCCACCCGCCACGATCGTCCTCATCGGCGGGGATGTCCACAACGTCTATCTCGCGGAAGTCGAGCTCGGGCAACGTCAGGAGAGCCGAGTCTTCCAGGTTGTGTGCTCGCCGTTCCGAAACCCCCTCTCAGCAACGCAACGACGCATCGTCCGTCTCACCGCTTCAAAAACGGCCGGCCGTGTCTTCGCCTTGCTCGCGCGCGTGGCCCGAGTGCCAAGACCAATGGCCGATTGGCACCTGGTCCGCGAACAGAGCTTCGACAACTCGATCGGGGAGCTCGCGTTCGATCGAAGAGCCGCGAAAGTCAATTCTCCGACGTACCGCAGATGGTGGCAAGCATGCCGAGATGCTCCATCACCTCCATACAACGATCCTCGCCCACGATCCCGGGAACACGACCCCCACAGAATGATCGGCTCCGGCGCCCTATCTGGGTCGTAGTGCTCGAACAGCGGCGGTGAGCGTGCCTACGTCGACTCGACAGAGAGCAAGTGATCACGCGGCCGAGGTCGACGAACGTCACCATCGCTGCGCCGGCCCGACCCCACCTTTGCGCCGCTGCACACCGAAGTGCCTCAGCGCTGCAGGCGTAATGCACTCGCGGGTCGTTAGATCCAGCGGCGGGTTCTTGCGAGCCCAAGCGTCGAGAAGGCGATCACGACGATGGCGACGACGACTGCCCAGAACAGGCCAGAGTCGAAGAACGCATCAGCTTTGAAGTTGACGTTCATCCCGGCGACGCCCGCGAGCAGGGCACCGGGAAGGAGAAGGATCGAGACGATCGTGAGGGTCTTCACGATTTCGTTCGTTCGGTGCTCGGTGCGGACGATCAGCACGTCGAAAGAGCTTGCGATCGCATCCTTAACATCGCGTGCCGAGGCCAGCGTCGAGTCGAGCCGAGCGGTCAACTCGACAAATCGCTTGCTCGAGATCTCGGAGGAGAGCGGATCGAACTCGGAGTGGCTGAGAGCAGCGAACACGTCACGGTGCGGCGCGAGCGCGCGGCGGAGCTCACCGACGCGCTGACGCGCCTCGATCAGCAGCTTGATCTGCGCGTCCGGGTCGCGACTCGGCCCGGACAATGCCTCGACATCAAACTTCTCGAGCTCAGCCTCGATCTCATCGAAGGCGCGCAGATAGCTGGTCACCACCCATTCGAGCAGATCGGAAAGAAATGAGGGCGCGTCAAGACTGCCGAGCTCACCCTCGCCGGACGCAGTCTCTCGGAACTCGTCGATGACAGCGATCTCCGCGTTGTGGAAGGTCAGGAGCCAATTGGGCCCGACGAAGCAGTCGAGAACCACGCGCTCGTTCTCGACATCTTGTTCGGCATCCGACACCGCCACCGCGGTCACGGCGAGATACCCCTCCTCCTGGACGAGAGAAGCCTTCCGCACCAGCGTATCCAAGACCAGACCTGCGCGAAGCCCGAAGAACTTTGTGACTTCACGCGCCTCCTGTTCGGAGGGCGCAATCAGGTCCACCCAGAGCACCTCGTCCTTACTCAACCGTCGAAACGACTCCGTCCAGGTCTCGACCTTGGCGCCGCGCTGCCGGTCGAACAGGTAAGCGGTCAGCATGAGCGCCTCGGGGCCCGCCGCGTGATCCCACGGCCGCTGAAAGTCACCTGGCAGCTATTCGCCACAATCGCACTCACTGCTCTGCTTGGGCCTAGCCGTGTCCGCCCTCATCCCTTGACGTTCAGCCGTAACGAACTCCAGAACATGGCCGAGCATCACGGTGGCATCCATGAAGGGGTTCATCGTCGTCCGCAGCGACTAGCTCAGCGCTACGAGCGTGGCGGCCCCGAAGTTACGGGTCGGGCGCGATTCGATCGTCTGGCTTCTGCAGACGGCGGGGGGCTGGAGGCGACGGATTCTGCGACGTCGGCACCGGCGCCGAACTGGAGCAGGCGCCCGCCGAACGCGATGGCGCAGATCGCGAACCAGGCCCAGCCGAGAGCCAAGCCGCCGATCACGTCGCTGAGCCAGTGAACGTCGAGAAACACCCGACTGGCGGCGACCGCCACGGCGATCGCGACGGCTCCTCCGGTGATCGCGGCGCGGGCCCAGCGGGGACGCCTCCTGCCGAGGAGCAGGGCGGCGGCGGCGTAGAACGCTGCCGCGGTCGTGGTGTGGCCACTCGGAAACCAAGGACCGAGGGACGCGGCCGCCGGGTTGAACACCGGGCGCGCCCGGTCGACGATCTCCTTGATCACCGTCGATGCAGCCTCCTCCCCAGCGACGACCAGGACGATGAACGGCACGATCCACCTGCCGCCCGTCCGGTACAGCTCGGCGAGCCCGAGGACGACGCACAGGCCGATCACGACGTACACGGATCCCAGCTGAGTGATCCCGTTCAGCGCGTGTGTCGAAAGCGCGGAAGCATGCCGGTCGCCCCACTTCGCGACACTCCTGTCGATCCCGTTCAGCCGAGCATTCGATCGCACAAGGAACGCGAGCAGGCCGAGTAGAGCTCCCGCGGCGATGACGAAGAGGAGAGCCAGGGAGAGCCCCAGGCCTGTCGCCGAGCTCCGGATCGAGCCTTGGCTCGAGCAGGCGACGAACGCGTGCGTGACGCTGTGCGCTCTCGCCCACCTTCTCTGCGGTGACGAGAGCCGGCCTCCGGGCAAACGGCGACGTCCGCGGATAACGCCACACGGCGAGCCCCACCGAGAGACCGGCGACGAGGGCGACAAGGAGAAGGACGAGAAACGGCATGTCTGAAATTTGCACCCGGCTACTCGGCTCGGCGGGGCCGAGCTGTTCTGCCCTTGCAGTCCTGGCGGTAAACGTTCCCGACGGCGACAGGCCCGGCTACCCCCGCTCCTGTTGCCGATCTCGCCGACGCGGGGTTTGGCCACGGGGCGATCGGGAGAAGACCCTTGGCGCTGACCCCTACCGGGAGGCCCCGTTTCTGATGGCGACGAGCACCGTCATACGCAACCAGTCGAATGTGACCAGTCGAGGCCGCACCGTCGACCCCGGCGGTCACGGTTCGGCTGCGCCCGTTCTCGACGGCCGGGATCGGTCGTCGCCCGACTGGCGCAGCCTCACCGGCTGCGTCCATCCGGTACGGACGTTTCTGATCGGGATTGTCATTGCCTACATCGCCGTCGCGGTTCTCTCGATCCTGCTCGGTCTCCTGGTCACCAGGGTCTTGATCGCGAACGGGACGATCGCCCACGACGACGGCAGTTTCGTCAAGGTGCTCGCGCACCACCGGTCGGGCGACCTGACGGAGGCGTCGCTGGTCGGGTCGATCATGGCGGGCGGGGTCGTGTTGCCGATCCTCGTTGCGTGCTTCGGGCTGGTTGCGGCGCTCTTCCGCCAGTGGCGGCTCGGCGCGTTTCTGATCTGCGCGCTCGCGGTCGAGTCGGCCGCGTACAGGACGACGACGCTCCTGATCCCCAGGCATCGTCCGGACGTGGTCAGGCTCGAGAATCTGCCGGTGAACGCGAGCTACCCGTCGGGTCATACGGCCGCTTCGGTCGCTGTGTACGGCGGGATCGCGCTGTTACTCACCTCCCGGGTGGCGAGCCGGTGGGCGCGGGTCGCGATCTGGGCCGTCGCCGCGGCGATCCCGGTCTACGTCGCGCTCTCGCGGATGTACCGGGGAATGCACCATCCGCTCGACGTCGCCGGGGGCGCCGCGATCGGCGTGGCCACGCTCGTGGCGGTCGTGCTGGTCTGCCGCGCGGCAGGTTTTGCCGTGGCCTCCCGCGACGACAGGCCGGGTTCGGCGCTGGGGCGAGCAGCGTGAGCAAGGTCGCGGTCGTCGCGCACTCCGAGAAGTCGTTCGGTGGCGGGCTGCTCGAGCTCCGCCGCGAGCTCGAGCGGAACGGGATCGTCGATCCGCTCTGGTACGAGATCCCGAAGAGCAAGCACGCGCCCCGTAAGGTCAAGCGCGCGCTGGAAGCCGGGGCCGAGCTGATCTTCGTGTGGGGCGGCGACGGCACGGTTCAGCAGTGCATCGACGCGACGGCAGGCTCGCGCGCCGCACTCGCGATCGTCCCGGCCGGCACCGCGAATCTCCTGGCGGGGAACCTCGGGATCCCTCGGGACATCGAGCGTGCGGTCGAGATCGGCTTGCGCGGCGAGCGTCGAAAGCTCGACGTCGGGCGGTTCGACGGCGAACGCTTCGGCGTCATGGCCGGGGCGGGCTTCGACGCCGCGATGATCCAGCAGGCCGACGGCACCCTCAAGGACCGCTTCGGCCGCCTCGCCTACCTGTGGACCGGGTCCGAGAACCTGCGCGCCAAGCCCTTCCGCACGAAGATCTCGATCGACGGCACGTCCTGGTACAAGGGCCGTGCCAGCTGCATCCTGATCGGCAACGTCGGCAACCTCTTCGGCGGGATCGAGGTCTTCGAGCATGCGAGCCCCGACGACGGGCGGCTCGAGGTCGGCGTCGTCAACGCCGACGGCGTCGTCGACTGGGCGCGGACGCTCGCGCGGACTGCCGCCGGTCATCCCGAGCGATCCCCGTTCACCCGCACCACGAGTGCACGGAAGATCGACGTCAAGCTCGACCGGAAAGTGCTCTACGAGCTCGACGGCGGCGATCGGACCCGGGTCAAGTCGTTCAAGGTCCGAGTCGAGCCGCGGGCGGTCTCGATCTGCGTCCCCACAACGAGGAGCCCCGAATGACACCCAACGACCACACCATCTCTCCGGTCCTCGAGGCTCGCTCGGCAGGCGAAGGGTTCGTCCACTCGAGAGCCTTCGAGGTGCTCTCGCGCGCCGGGTTCGTCGCCCGCGGAATCGTCTACGCGATCATCGGCGTGCTTGCCTTCGAGCTGGCCATCGGGCACGGCGGCAAGATCACGAACCAGCAAGGTGCGATGCGCACGCTCGAGCACCAGCCGCTCGGCCATCTGCTGCTGATCGCGCTCGCGGTCGGACTAGGCGGCTACGCAATGTGGAGGCTCTTCCGGGCGGTTCTTGGCCACGGCCCCGAGGGAGCGGACAGTGGGATCGAACGGCTGGGAGCGCTCGGAAGCGGGATCGTCTACGCGACCTTCTGCGCGATCGCCGTGACACTGCTGACCGGATCTGGCTCGGGCGGCTCGTCGGGAAACGCGAAGAGAACAACCCACGACGTTTTCGCCTGGCCGGCGGGCCGCTGGATCGTCGGCATCGCAGGCGTCGTCATGATCGGCGTCGGGATCTACCAACTGATCCGGGGCGTCCGCCAGAAATTCCTGGACGACTCGAAGACCGAGCAGATGTCACCCGTCGTGAAAAAATGGATCACCTGGTTCGGCACGGTCGGCCACGTCGCGCGCGCGATCGTGTTTGGTCTCATCGGCATCTTCCTGCTCAAAGCGGCGATCAACTATCAGGCGAACGAGGCGATAGGTCTCAACGGAGCTCTAGCGAAGCTCTACGACCGACCCTATGGACCCGAGTTCCTCGGCGCGGTGGCGGCTGGGCTTGTGGTCTTTGGGGTCTTTTCGCTTACCGAAGCGCGCTACCGACGCATCTAGATGTAGTTCCTGAGGACGTTGGTTCATCCGGGTCTCCTTGGAGGCTGAGAGCTGTCAAGCAACTCAGTCCGAACGAGGACCCGGATGAAGCTTCAGCGTAACGCAGCTCTCAGTTGGCGTGGTTTTGCGAGCCTCGCGCGGCGCGTTGTGGATCACGGCTGGACGTTGAGCGCGGCAGCGAGGGGGAACAGAACCGCCGGCGAGCCCGGCTCGAATCCCGTTTTGGTGTGTTCCCGGAGGCAACTACCCACCGGGTTGAGCGGAAGCTGCATGGTCGAGCGAATACGCAAGTTGCGAAACGCGCCGAAGTAGGTGAGGCGCGCGAACTGGTCCCTACCCGGGTCCTACCTCGGAATCCGAACCTCGCGCGCATAACCGCTCTCTCACGCCCGAGCGGGCGAGGCGCCGAACGTCTTCAGGCTCAGCCGTGCCCGGCGTGTGCGTCGAGTGGGCGCTCTGGCGCGTGGGCCGCGGTCGCGTACGTTGGCCGCGTCGCGTCGGGATCGTGGGACACCGTCTCTTTGACGCTGAGGCGGACGATGCAGACATCGTCCTCGGTCGGGAACGTCGCGGTCAGGGTGTCGACGATCTCGGCCAGCGGGCGTTCGGCGGTGCGTGACGTCGCGCAGATGGCCGTGAGTTCCGCGAAGCCGTCGTCGATCGAGCGGTGACGACGCTCGATCAGCCCGTCTGTGAAGAAGAGAACGGAGTCGCCGTCGGAGAGCTGTACCGTCTCGCTGAGCGACCTGACGAGGCCGGTCGTGACGGGAGGGTTGGTGCACCCGTCGAGGAACGCGCTGCCTCCCGCGGCACGGAAGAGGAGCGGCACGGGGTGACCGGCGGTGGCGTACTCGAGAGTGAGCGCGTCCGGGTCGAACCTCGCGCATACGGCAGTCGCGAACACTTCTCGCAACGTCCCGTCGAGCATGGCCGCATCTACCCGAGCCAGCAGCTCCCCGGGTGCGTAGCCCTCGGCGGCGTAGATCCGAAACGCCTTGCTCAGCCGCACCATCTCCGCGGCGGCGGGGACGCCCTTGCCGGCGATATCGCCGACGGTCACGGTGAGGCGCCCGTCACGGTGCTTGAGCACGTCGTACCAGTCGCCGCCGATCTCGTAGATGCTCACCGCGGGTCGGTAGAACGCCTCAACCGTCGCCGACCGGACGGCTGGTAGCGCCTCCTGCAACACGGCGGACTGGAACGCGCGCGTCGCGTCGCGCTCGCGGTCGACCTGACGGGCGAGCTCCGCCAGCGCGAGCTCGCGCGCGACGAGGCTCGCCGTGGCCACGTCCCGGCCCGGGCAAGCCAGCGCGCGAGCGTGCCTCCGACGAGGACGACCCCAGCGAAGACGGCGATCACCGGGAGTGTCGCGAGGGGCAGGTGCGGCCCGCGCGGCTCGACGAAGAAGTATGTGATCAGCGCCGTCGAGATCAGCGCGGCGACGATGCCCCACCACACGCCGGCCACGGTGACGGCGACGAGTACCGCAAGCACGAATGCCGTGTTCGCCCCCGGCTGGCCGGAAGGAATGAGGGTCTCTCCGATCAGCCATGCGCAGGCCGGTCCGCCGATCACGACTGCAAGGGTTCTCAACATACGTTGGGCGCTCTCTCGCACCTCGACGTTTGAACCGGACTGGTTCCACGTCGGCGGGAGTCGCAACAGCGTACGCCGGCCCGCTCCCGAAGACGATGACCCATGCGTGTCAATCGAGGCCGTGCCGATTGAGTCATCCCCAATCCCTGAGGGGTTCAGCAGATGCGAGGAGGCCCCGCGCGCGCCCCTCAGCTTGGCAAGGGGCGCCAATCGTTGAGCGGTTTTTTCAAGAACCAAGCCGAGCACATCCCGCTCCGTGGCGCTTGGATCCGCTCCAATCGAGTGGCCACTGGCGCACGACTCGCGCGCGCCGACGGCCGAAATCTCAGGCGAGGGCTCAACCACTCGCGCAGTACTTCACCTGGCGCAATGAGCCGTACCTGTCGGCACATCCCGGTGGCGGGTCACCCTAGATCGTCGTCGAGCGCTGCTTTCGCGGCCGCCGCCACTCGCGGTAGAGGGTCTTGAGGACGCGCCAGCCGTCGGGAAACGTTCGTAGGTTGCTCTTCCCGTGGATACGGCTCTGCTCGTAGCTCGGGACCTCGACGACCCGGAGGCCTGCACGAAGCGCTTGCAGATTCATCTGCGTCTCGATCTCGAATCCATCCGAGTCGAGCTCGAGCAGTGGCAATACGCGCGTCCAGAACGCGATGTATCCCGCCCTCTCCTGATCCGACGACGCGCCGCGGGCCTTCCCGAAGTCCAAACCGACTCAAAGCCTTCCTGAGTGGAGAATCGGCACTTGTGCCGCAGGGCTGAGCCGCAATGGCGTGAGCCGCCGGCAAGCTTGCGTGGCTTTCGCTGCGTCCCCGCGGTTCGCGGCAGAACTCACGAGGACATCGAGTCGGGACACGCACACAGTCCGAACCGAGAACGCCTGAGCGCGGCCCGTAGTGGCGACCACCGCCCCAACGGTGAGGTGCCTTCTCCCTCCAGCCAAAGATCCCATATGCAACCGCGCGTTAGCCGTACCAAAATGCCGGGCGACGGCCTAGCCGGCTGGGCCCACGGCAAGGCTCGGCCGAGTGGTGAACAACCGTAAGCGCTCGGGGCGCTTGGCGGGGTAGCGTGCGGCTATGGATTACGTCAGTCTCGGCCGGACCGGCCTGCGCGTCTCGCGGGTCTGCCTGGGGATGATGAGCTACGGCCGCAGCGAGGAGCGGCCGTGGGCGCTCGACGAACAGGCCGCCGAGCCGATCGTGCGCCGAGCGGCTGAGAGCGGCGTCATCTTCTTCGATACCGCCGACGTCTACAACGAGCGGCGCGAGCGAGGTGATCACCGGCCGGCTGCTGAAGCAGCTGTTCGGGACGCGCGAGGAGTACGTCGTCGCGACGAAGGTGCACGGCAGGACGATGCCCGGAGTGAATGGTGCGGGCCTGTCGCGCAAGCACGTCCTCGCCTCGATCGACGCCTCGCTACAGCGCCTCGGCCTCGACTACGTCGACCTCTACCAGATCCACCGCTGGGATCCGCGGACCCCGATCGAAGAGACGATGGAGGCGCTGAACGACGTGGTCCGCGCCGGTAAGGCGCGCTACATCGGGGCGAGCAGCATGTACGCCTGGCAGTTCGCGAAGGCCCAGGCGGTCGCGGCCACACGCTTCGTATCCATGCAGAACCACTACAACCTGGTCTACCGCGAAGAAGAGCGGGAGATGATCCCGCAGTGCATCGACCAGGGAGTCGCGGTGCTGCCCTGGAGCCCGCTCGCCCGCGGCCTACTCGCCGGCACCCGCACACGCGAGGGCGAGCGGCTGACGACACGCGCTCGCACCGACGCCTTCGGAGACAGCCTCTACACGCCAGAGGTCGACTTCGCCGTCGTCGACCGCGTCGCCGAGGTCGCCGCCGCGCGAGGTGTTCCAGCGGCGCAGGTCGCGCTCGCCTGGCTCCTGCACAAGCCCAGCGTGACCGCGCCGATCGTCGGCGCGACGAAGCTCGAGCACCTCGAGGACGCCGTCGCCGCCGAGAAGCTCGCGCTCGACGAGGCCGAGATCGCGCGGCTCGAGGAGCCGTACGCTCCGCACTCGATCGCCGGACATTCATAACCACCCAGATCTAGGGCGAGAGCCCGCTTCCACCCCTCGCCCAACTCGCGACACTCCTGGACGCGCGCAGTCTCCCTCAAACCCCGGGACGGCTCACTGCCACGCAGCCCGGACATGAGCACGACTAGCACAATCCACGGGGCCCTTTCGGTTATCGTCGGAGCTCCGCATCCTCGGATGCGTGATTCGAAGTAGTTCGCGAGATCAGTGTCCGCGAAGTCGCGTGTCTCCAGCTCCCTGACAGCGCGCTCATGTAGAAACGCCCCGTGGCGTTGATCGAGGATTACGGGCTGATCGGCGACCTCGAGACGGTGGCGCTCGTCAGCCGCGTCGGCTCGGTCGATTGGTGTTGCTTCCCGCGTTTCGACTCGGGCGCCTGCTTCGCCGCCATCCTCGGCTCCGAGGACAACGGACGCTGGCTGCTCGCGCCCACGGCGACCGGGGTGCGCTCGTCGCGGCGTTACCGTCACGACACGCTCATCCTCGAGTCGGTGCACGAGCTCGCCGGCGGTAGCGTCCGCGTGGTCGACTTCATGCCGCCGCGCGGGCGCAAGCCTGACATCGTCCGCATCGTCGAAGGCCTCTCCGGGGAGGTCGAGATGCGCTCCGAGCTCGTGATCCGGTTCGACTACGGCCGCATCGTCCCGTGGGTCCGGCGCGTCGACGGCGCGCGCGTCGCGATCGCGGGACCGGACGCTCTCTGCTTTCGCACTCCGGTCGAGATCCACGGCGAGAACATGAGCACGGTCTCGGAGTTCACCGTCTCGCCCGGCGAGCGCGTGCCGTTCGTGCTCACCTGGTTTCCATCGCACGAGCCGCTCCCGGACGAGATCGATCCGGAGCAGGCGCTCGCCGACACCGAGGAGTACTGGCTGTCGTGGGCCGAGCGCTGTACGCACGCTGGCGACTACCACGACGAGATTCACCAGTCGCTGCTCGTGCTCAAGGCGCTCACCTACGCGCCGACCGGCGGGATCGTCGCCGCGCCGACGACGTCGCTCCCCGAGCACGTCGGCGGGGTTCGCAACTGGGACTACCGCTACTGCTGGCTCCGCGACGCGACCCTGACCTTGCTCGCGATGCTGCGCTCGGGCTACCGCGACGAGGCGATCAGGTGGCGCGACTGGCTCCTCCGCGCCGTCGCAGGCGACCCCGCCGACGTCCAGATCATGTACGGGCTCGCCGGCGAGCGCCGCCTCGACGAATACGAGCTCGACTGGCTCCCCGGATACGAAGGCTCGCAACCGGTGCGCGTCGGGAACGCCGCCTCGACCCAGCTCCAGCTCGACGTCTACGGAGAGGTGCTCGACGCGCTCTACCAGGCACGCGCGAACGGCGCCCCGCCAAACGACGCCGCCTGGTCGCTGGTGCGGAAACTGCTCGAGTGGCTCGTCGACGGGTGGCGGCTCGAGGACGCGGGGATCTGGGAGGTTCGCGGACCGAACCGACACTTCACACACTCGAAGCTGATGGCCTGGGTCGCGTTCGACCGCGCGATCCGCTTCCACGAGGACTTCGATCGAGAAGGCCCCGTCGACCTCTGGCGCAGCATCCGCGACGAGATCCACGCCGAGATCCTGCAACGCGCCTGGAACGAGGAGAAGCAGGCCTTCACCCAGTCATACGACTCGTCCGACCTCGACGCCAGCGTGCTGCTGATACCGCTCGTCGGCTTCCTACCGGCGACCGACCCGCGCATGGTCTCGACCGTCGAGGCGATCAGACGCGAACTGACCGTCGAAGGGCTGATCCTCCGCTACCGGCCCCAGGACGCAGGCGTCGACGGGCTACCAGGCGACGAGGGCGTCTTCCTCGCCTGCTCGTTCTGGCTCGCCAGCGTCCTCGCGCTCCAAGGCAGACACGCCGAAGCCCGCGAGCTGTTCGAACGCCTGCTCGACCTACGCAACGACCTCGGCCTGCTCTCAGAGGAATACGACCCCCACCACCACCGACAGCTCGGCAACTTCCCCCAGGCATTCACCCACCTCTCGCTCGTCAACGCCGCGTTCGTACTCAGCGAGGGCCGCGGCATACGCGACCGTTTGACGTAAGTCCTAGCCCGAAGCACCACGGGACAGACGGACCAGCTCATGCCCGAGACGTGGATCGCACGACACCGGACGGCGATACTTCCCGCGCCGAAAAGCTTCATCCAAGGAGATCGCGAACTGAAAGGAAGTTCGAATCCAACAAAATCCCTGCAAAATGGCAATTTAAGGCCCATACGGGATTCGAACCCGTGCCGCCGCCGTGAGAGGGTGGAGAACACCCCCCCGTTTGCAGGACTTTTGTTCCCACCGAACGGCCATGGTCAAATCCTGGTCAAATGAAGCACCACCGGAGTCGCGGCGTGACAGCCCAGGTGGAGCACCTTCGCCAGTACGAACACAGCCGCAGCCGCCTTCAACGAACAACCATCCTCAACCACACGCACAAGCGCGTAGCGGCCAGCCAATCCGAGCTTCGCGTTACGGTGCAGCACCATCCGGTCCTCCTTCGGGAGTGAGTCCTCGCAGACCCACAGCCTCGAAGGAGGCCCGGATGACCTCTCAGCCGTTCACAACGTGTGTAGGCACATCAGCTAGTCGGCGGCTCGGCGTCAGCGGGCGGTAATCCCTGGAACCTTCACTGCTCCTCCACGCCAGCGGAACAATCAGCGCCTACACCCCTTCAGGTCGCAGCCTTGCGTTTCTTCCCCTGGATCCGCCCAGCAGCCAAGGCGCTCCATTCAGGCCCCGTCTATTTGGTTGCGCTGTCGAGCAAGACCGCGATCTCACGCGACGGCGACTCGACCGACAGCTCCGGCTACTACCTCCACCGGGCGCTGGTCGCGGTCGCACCCAGCTACCGGGCGCAGGTGAAGCTCACGGGACACAGGCTCGGCAAGAACACGCGCCGCGCCGCACTCGGATTCTCGACGAACGGCGCCACGGCCTGCACCGTCCACCCACCGGACGTCTCCTGCGGCTATCGCCCGCTCCGCTTCGCACCCCCCCTCACCCTCAGCCCGCGCACCGGCTGGCGGATCGTGCAGACCGAACTACGGATCGGACGAACCGGCTGCTTCGCGATCACGGCCTCCGGTCGCGGCTTGCACGTCGTGATACCCCTCTCTGTGCCCGGCCCCGACTACGGCACCAACGGCTGGTAATGAGCCAGCGCCTGAGGCGCATCTCCTCACGCAGCATCGCGGAACACTGGCCCAACCGAACATCCTCCGCGGCCGACCGGCTTCCCTAGGCTCCAGACAATGAGAGAGGAGTTAAGCCCCCCACGTCCACGGTCGGTTGGTTGGTCGACATCGATCGACGTGCTGCCCTTGGACACGGTGGTTGAGCGTCGCGATGGTTATCTCGTCGTGCGCTCACCGGGTAACCCGAGCCACTACTGGGGGAACCTCTTGCTCTTCGATGACCCGCCGGGCGACGGGGATGGCTCTCGCTGGGAAGCGCTGTTCGCAGAGTCATTCGGCGAGCAGTCCAGTGTGCGGCATCGCACGTTCGCATGGGACCGAACAGACGACGATATTGGAGCGGCGTGCGGCGAGTTCGTCGATCGGGGGTACGACCTGGACGAAAGCGTTGCTCTCGTCGCTCACACCGCTCAGTTGCGGCCGCATCCGGAGCACTTCCGCGGACGCTCGCTCGTGTCGATCGAGGCCGTCCACCTCGGCGATGAGCAAGACGGTGCGCGACTCTCGACCCGCTCAGGGCGCTCAAGCCGGAGCTCGACACGCTCGCAACGATTCCCGCCCAGCAGCTGAGCAAGCTCCATATGGACCCTGACGGCACTGCCCCCTCGGTTGTCAGCCAGGCCCCACCGTCGTATGGAACCACTGAGCGGACGCGGGTTGCGACCTCTCTGAGTAAGTCGAGTTGAAGGAGTCCCGCCGCTCGCGGTCGACCGCTCGGGTTTGAGAACGGCACGCCGGCCCACTCGAGAGGATGGCCGACCTCCGGACGCGGCCAGGCGACGTAGGAGATCATGGAGCGAACCCGTTGCCTCCCATGTCGGATCCGCTCGCACTCCACAATCCCGTTGCCGCCGCACTCGTGTTCGGGCCGCTCGTTGGATCGGTGCTGGTCGAGCATCGACGCTTCCGAGGCGACGCACGCCGGCGCCGAGCCGACCCGACTTACTGGCATTTGCAGGCGTGGCAGCTCGCGGGACTCCTGCTCGGAGTTCTCGCCGCCAAGAAGGTGCCAGATGCAGCGTTCGCCGGGCCAGCATGGCTGTGGGTGGTCGTCGGATGCGGCGTCGGGTGTCTGGGCTTCTGCCTCCGCTGGTGGGCGATCAGAGTCCTCGGCAAGCAGTTCACGCGGAACCTACAAGTGGCGGCAGAGCACCAACTGGTGACAAGCGGCCCCTACCGCTTTCTCCGTCATCCTTCATACACGGCCGCCGTGCTCATGTTCATAGGTGTCGGCGTAGGACTTGGAAACGCCTTGAGCCTCGCCGCCTGTGCTGTTCTTCCCGCCGTCGGTTACATCCAGCGGATCCCACGCGAGGAGGCCATGTTGAGGCGGGAACTGGGCAACACCTACGTTGAGTACGCCAGCCGCACTAGCCGCCTTGTGCCCGGCGTTTGGTAACGCCCGATCGGTAAGGGTCCGGATCGGGTTGCGTCGAACTGCGTAGCGCGGAGTGTCGGCGGCCTGCGCGCGTTCGCGGTGCTCGTTTCGGTGGAAGATCCGACGGCGCTTGGGGCGGAAGAGCAAACACAAGCAGTTAGCGCCAGGAAGAGTTTCCGTGACGGTTCGGGTCTACACCGCCTGTCGTCAGCCACCTCGGATCGGGGAAGCCAGCCCTGCCGGTTACCCTCTATCCGTTAGCGCATGTCGCCGGTGTGGCCGAGGGAGTACCGGCCGGGTTGCGGCCAGACGCACAGTCCGTGCGGGCCCTGCCCGACCGGGATCTTCGCGAGCAGCTGCCCGGTTCGGGTCGAGAGCGCGTAGACAACTCCGCTGTAACGCCCGGAGACCCAGAGCACCCGCCCATTGGCCGTGACGCCGCCCATGTCGGGGCTGCCGCCGCCGGGGATCTGCCAGGTCTCGACGACCTTGCGCGTGGCGAAGCTGATCACGGAGATCGATCCAGCCACGCGGTTGGTTACGTAGAGGAATTTCCCGTTGCGGCTCGGGTAGAGGCCGTGTGCGCCTGCCCCGGTGTGGATGAAGCCGAGTACGTGCATGGTGTCGCCGTTCACAATCCAGACGCCGCTCGCGCGGTTGTCGGCGACGTAGAAGACGCGTCCGTCGGCGGAGAGCTTGACGTCCTGGGGCATCCCAGTGCCGCCGTTGGGCAGCGTCATCACCGCTGCGACGGTGTCAGAGCTTAGGTCGACCTTCACGAGTTGGCCCGAGAACTCGCAGCTGGCGATCAGGTATGAGCCGTCGGCCGAGAAGTCCATGTGGTCGATCCCGACGCAGGGAACAGTCAGCGACCGTTGGAGGGCAAAGGTGTGCGGGTTGCGGAAGTCGAGCCGGTGGAGGCGCTCGGCGACGACGATCGCGTGGCGGCCGTCGGGGGTGAAGTACATGTTGTATGGATCGTCGACGGGGATCGACGGACCGGGCTTGCCGGTCGTCGGATTGATCGGCGTCAGGCTGTTTCCCGCGTCGTTCGTGACGTAAAGCGTTCGCAGATTCCACGCCGGCACAACGTGTTGCGGGAGGTATCCGACGGAGAAGTGCTCGACGATCCGGTACGTCGTCGGATCGATGACGTCGACGGTGTTGCTCTGGCTGTTTGGTACGTAGACCAGCGGCTTGGCTTCTCGTGTCACAGAGTTCAACATATTCCGCCCGTCGTAGCGGTAGACGTCCGCGCTGGCTGCAGTTGCGACCTGCCGTGGTACGCCGGGGGCCGGTCGGAGGACACCGATCGTCGAAACCGTGCCCCCTGCGCCGCTCCCGCCCGCAACCCGAATGCCGCCGCCGAGAGCGACGCCCGCAAGGTCGGAACGCGGCGAGCCGAGTGCGCCGGCCGCCGCGACCTTGCCTGAGCGGATCGACACCGCGACGATGCGGCTCGTTGCGGAGCCTGGTTCCGCGCCTCGACCGCCGATCACGTACATGGTCGACCCGATCGCCGCCGCAGTCGCATGTGTTGTGCCGCGGGCAGCGTGCCGATGCGGATCGCGGCCGGTTTGCCGGGCGTGAACTCGAGGATGGCCGAGCTGGCCGACCCGTCCTCCAGCGAGCCGCCCGCGATCACGAGACGCCCGCCCGCCGAGGCAACCGCGGCATACCGGACCGCGAACGGCAGCCGTGCGACGACTCTCGCTCCGATCCCGGGTCGGTAGGCCACGATCGTGTTCAGCCACCGTGTCCCTGTGTACCCGCCCACCACGTAGGCGGTACCGCCGATCGCGGCCGCCGACGAGTCCGAGCTCGCCGCCGGCAGCCTCCCCACCACCGAGGCGTTCCCGGTCGCCGGGTCGACCCGGACGATCTGGTCGAGTTGAGAGACACCGTCCCCGCCGCCGAACACGTAGGCGTAACGCCCGATCGCCGCCGCGCCCGTGTCGTGACGCGCCGACGGAAGATGACCCACGATCCGTCCGCCGGTGGAGTTGAGCTCGACGATTTGATCCGTGGACGTGTCGGCCGCCGTGAGCCCGCCGAAGAGCAGCGCCTTCCCGCCGACGGCGGCACTCGATGGATCCTGAAGTGGCGCCGGCAGCCTGCCTGCGGCGTGTTCGACGAGGATCGTTCGCCGGAGGATGCGCAGCACCCGCGGCCGTGGCCTGGAGCCGCGCCCAATCCTCGTGTCTGCCGGGGGCGGGTTGCTGCCGTGCTTCGCGCCGCCCGGCACGAGGATGATCGGCGCCGCCGTGATCAAAACGATCGCGAGCGCCAGCCAACCGACCCACCGCGCCCGCTTGCGGCGCTGAGCGCGGCGACGCCGGGCGCGCCGATCCACCGGGGTCAACATGCTCATCTTCTCGGGCCGTTCGATCACACCGGCCGATCAGCCGTCGTGCCGGTGGTGGTGGTCGAAGCCCGAGTGAGTCCAGGACCGAGCTTGTGGAAGCGTCGCGAAGCCAATCCCTAGACCGACCACGATCGACGCGAGGAGCAAAGCGAGGCGCACACCGGTGCCGCCGATCCGTGGGCTTGTGCGCTCCGCGAGCGCATACCTGGCCGCGCGAAGCGCATAGACGAGGACGTGGATCGCGGTCGCCCCGAACCAGACGATGAAGCTCGCCTTGTGGAGAAGGGAGAGATTCCCGACGCCTCTTCCGAACACAAGCAGTCCGACGCCGGTGCCGAAGAGCGTCAGGGTCGAGAGCACGAGGATCGGCGCCACAACGACGCGCATGAGCGGCGCCGGAGGCCCCTTCTCGACATAGTCGGGCGAGCGGCCGTAGTACCGGACGAGGCGGTAGCCGGTCGCACCCAACTTGAGGGCCACGGGCCCGAGTAGCAGCATCCCGACGAAGATATGAACGGTGAGGAGCGGTTGGATCCACGGGACCGTCGCACCCTCGACAGCGAGCAGCACGATGAGAACGGCACCAACGAGGGCGGTCAGGCGGAGGTTTCCGATCGCCCCACCGCTCCACAGGCGACGCGTTGGTCGAGTCGTCTGGAGTTCCGCCGCTTCCTGCATGAAGGCAAGTGAACCGAGGCTTGATGAGGAGGCGATGAGATCTCACGCTGCGCTCATAAAGGGCGCGCGACAATGCTTCCCATGCGGGTGCTGGTGGTTGAAGATGAACCGAAGATGGCACGTCTCCTGAAGCGGGGACTGAGCGAGGAGGGCCATGCCACCGACGTGGCGCCGACGGGGGAGGAGGCGCTGTGGATGGCGCGCGCCCGCGAATACGACGCGATCGTGCTCGACGTGATGCTGCCCGGGCTCGACGGGTTCAGCGTCTGCTCTGAGCTACGCGCTGTCGGGGTGTGGACGCCTGTGCTGTTCCTGACCGCGCGCGACGGTGTCCGCGACCGCGTCGAGGGCCTCGACACCGGAGCCGACGACTACCTCGTGAAGCCATTCTCCTTCGCTGAACTTCTCGCGCGGCTTCGCGCGTTGACGCGGCGGGCCCCGCACGAGCGACCGTCCGTGCTCGAGGTCGGGAACCTCAAGCTCGACCCCGCCACCCGGCGCGCCTGGCGCGACAGCACCGAGCTCGATTTGTCGGCCAAGGAGTTCTCGCTCCTCGCACTGTTCATGCGGCGCGCCGGGGACACGCTCACACGGACAGAGCTCCTCGACGGCGCTTGGGACATGGCCTTCGAGAGCCGGTCGAACATCGTCGATGTGTATGTGCGCTACCTGCGGGAGAAGGTCGACCGTCCGTTTGGAGCACACTCGCTGGAAACCGTTCGCGGCGTCGGATACCGGCTGCGCGCCAACAGTGCCTGATGGGCTCGCTCCCGATCCGCGTACGGCTGACGCTCCCGTTCGCAGTCGTGATGATGCTCGTGCTGGTCGCAACCGGTGCATTCGTCTACGTGCGCGTCGGGCATGCACTCCTCACGAGTGTCGATCAGACGTTGCGGGCTCAAGCCGCCGAAGCAACACCGAGGGTTCAGGGCGGCAAGCCTCTCGTCGACCACGACGCAGCCGACATCGCGCCTGTCGAGCAGCTCGTCACCTCCGGCGGCCGAATCATTTCGAGCACGCCGGCGAGCCTTCCCTCACTGCTCGATCCGGCCCGGCGGGCGCAGGTGATAGCCGGTCGCACGGTGACGGAGAACAGCGACGACTTCGTCGGACTGAAGGACCGCTGGCGGATGCTCGCCAAGCCGGTCAGGGTCGCGGGCGTCCGCGAGGCGCTCGTTCTGGCGGAACCGCTGACCCAGCGCCGCGAGACGCTCGATCGTCTGCGGCGCGAGTTCCTGATCGCCGCCCCCGCCGCCCTGATCGTGGCGGTGCTGAGCGGCTACCTTCTCGCGGCGGCGTCGCTCCGACCGGTCGAGGCGATGCGTCGACGTGCGGCCGCGATTACCGCCGAGACACCCGGAACCCGGCTGCCCGTTCCCGCCGCCCGAGACGAGATCTCTAGGCTCGCGCAAACGTTGAACCACATGCTCGACCGGCTCGAGGCCGCCTTCGAGCACGAACGACGGTTCGTCGCTGACGCAAGCCACGAGCTCCGGACGCCCCTCGCCCTCCTGCGCACCGAGCTCGAGCTCGCCCTGCGCCGGCCGCGCTCGGCGGAAGAACTCGAGCAGGCGCTCCGCTCCGCTGCCGAGGAGACCGAGCGGCTGAACCGGCTCGCCGAGGATCTTCTGCTGATCGCCCGTGCCGACGAAGGATCCCTCCCCGTCAGGGCCGAGCACCTCTCAGCCCGAGAGACGCTCCGCGACGTAGCAGAGCGCTTCGCGAGCCGCGCCGCCCGGGACGGCCGAATGGTGACCGTAGTTGAAAGCGAGGACTCGATCATGGATGCCGACCCCGTTCGGCTCGAGCAGGCGCTCGGCAACCTTGTTGACAACGCGCTCAAGCACGGGCAAGGCGAGGTGCGGCTTTCGGCGGTCCGCCGCGACACGTCGATCGAGCTACATGTGGCCGACGAGGGCTCCGGGTTCGACCCCGATTTCGTGCGGCGCGCGTTCGACCGTTTCAGTCGCGCCGACGATGCCCGAAGCGCGGGCGGCACCGGCCTCGGCCTCGCGATCGTCCAGTTGATCGCTACCGCCCACGGCGGCAGCGCAGAGGCTGCGAACCAGCCCGGCGGCGGTGCCGACGTGTGGATCACACTGGCCGCCGTCCCCGCGCCCGCCGTCATCGCCTGAACCGGTTCCAACACTCAGCCAATTCTCAGGGAGCGCTCATTGCGGTCTCATCTCGCATTGCGACCCTGCCTTCGACTATGAAGGGACTTTCTTCGTCGACCAAGCCGATCGCCGCCCGGGACGCGGCGATCTCGCGTCTGCGCCGCGCAACCGCCGCAACCCTCCTTGCGGCGACCGCGGCTGCAGGTGCCATCGCAGGCTTCGCAGCGTCCACGACGACGAAAAAGGCAGCAGCTGCCGAGACGAGTTCGGCGGCGGCCGCGAAAGGACGGCGACGGTGAGCCGGGTGCCCGAGCCCGCCGCGACGACGCCCGCAAGTTCGGCCTCCATCCCGGACAGCTCCGGCTCCTCGTCTTCATCGTCATCGTCAGCGTCCTCATCGGTCTCGTCGTCATCAGCGGCGCCGGTCGTCGTGTCCGGAGGCTCATGACCTCCCCGGCGCGAACCTCGCTTCGCGCCCTCGGTACGACCGCGGTGCTCCTGACCGCCGAGCCCGAGGCGATGCCCGCCGCGCGCGCGCAACTCGTCCCTGCGCTGCGTGCGTTCGACCTGGCCTGCAGCCGCTTCCGGGACGACTCGGAGCTGAGCCTCCTCAACCGCTCACCGGGTCAGGCGCTTCCGGTCGGCAAGATCCTCTGGGACGCACTGCAGGTCGCACTCCTGGCCGCCGCGCAGACGGGCGGCCTCGTCGATCCGACTGTAGGACGCGCGCTACGCCTCGCCGGCTACGACCACACGTTCATGCATGTGCGGCGCCGCAACGGACGCCTCTTCGAAGCGTCGAGCGATTTTGCCGGGCGCTACGCGGAGATCGAGCTCGACAGCGACGCGAGAACCGTTTGCCTCCCGGCAGGCGTCGAGCTCGACCTGGGCGCCACAGCAAAGGCGCTCGCGGCCGACCGCATCGCCGTTGCTGCGGCCGACGTGACCGGCTCGGGCGTCCTCGTGGCGCTCGGAGGCGACATCGCGGTCGCGGGAAGGCCGCTCGAGGGTGGCTGGCCCGTTCGTATCGCCGATGACCACAGTGGTCCCCTCGACCAGCCGGGGCCCACTATCGCGCTCGCCGCAGGCGGGCTTACGACCTCCAGCACGGCGATACGGCGCTGGCTGACGGCCCGCGGTGAGCACCACCACATCGTCGACCCCCGCACCGGCCGTCCGGCGACCGGCCCGTGGCGAACTACGACCGTTGCCGCAACATCTTGCGTCGAGGCCAACACCGCAAGCACGGCCGCGATCGTCCTCGGCGACGGCGCGCTCGCCTGGCTCGAAGCACGCAACCTCCCGGCACGCCTCGTCGACGAGCACGGTGCCGCCTTTCATACCGCGCTCTGGCCTGTCGAGCTTGCGAGGGCCGGATGACGCTCCTGGGAAGCTCAGGCAGTGCCTACTGGTTCCTGACGCGCGGCTCGGGAGTAGTGACACTCGTGCTCCTGACGACCTCGGTGTGCCTCGGCGTGCTCACGAGCCTTCGCTGGCGCAGCGCGCGTCTGCCTCGCTTCCTCGTCTCGGGGCTGCACCGCAACGTGACGCTGCTGGCCGTTGTCTTCCTCGCCATCCACGTCCTGACAACACTCCTCGACGCCTACGCGCCGATCAACCTCCAGGACGCCTTCATCCCCTTCCTCTCACCGTACCGGCCGATCTGGCTTGGCCTCGGCGCTCTCTCGTGCGACTTGATCGCGGCGGTCGTCGTCACCAGTCTCTTGCGTGTCAGGTTCGGTTACGGGATCTGGCGGATGACGCATTGGCTCGCCTACGCGTCGTGGCCGCTCGCGCTCGCACACTCGCTGGGCACCGGCAGCGACGTTCGCACGAGCTGGCTTCCGCTGCTCGCGTTCATCTGTGTCGGCGGTGTGGCCCTGTCGGTGTTCGCACGGCTCATCTACGCGCCCTACGACCTGCCTGTCCGCGCCACGATTGCCGGCGCGGCGTTCATAGCCGCGGCCGCGCTCTTCCTCTGGTACCAGTCGGGTCCCGGTCAACCGGGCTGGGCTGCCAAGGCCGGCACCCCCACCCGGCTCATGAGCTCGGCGAGCAGAACCCACGTCACCGGCAGCAGGGCGATCACGGCGGTATCGCAATCGAGAACGCAGATGCCGAACAGCTTCACCGGACGGCTCACAGGGCAGTTGACCGAGTCCGCCTCCGACGGGCAGGGCCTCGTTACCCTGCACATCGACTCGGCCGTCCGCGGCGGCCTCCGAGGCACGCTCCGGCTCGCGCTGCGCGGGTTCCCCACCGACGACGGCGGCGTGACGATGACCTCGAGCGGGGTCGCGTTCGCGGCGAAGGGCACACCCGTTTTTGAGGGCAGCATCGTCGGGCTCAACGGCACGAGCGTCGACGCCAAGGTCACATCCAGTCTGGGCAGAACCTACCGGCTCACACTCAACCTGAATGTTAACAACAACACGAACGCCGTCACCGGCACCGTGCACGGAGAGCGCGCTTGAGCGGCGCCACAGTGACCGAAGCCCTCGCGACGCCGATGGCATCGCCGCGACAGCTTCCCCGACTCCTCACGGGGCTTCGCTCGGACCGGCCCGTCCCGCTCGAGGAGCACTTGCAACTCCACGGACCGGTTGCGCACGTCGACCTGATCTCCGAGATCGAAGCAAGTGGACTGCGCGGCCGTGGCGGTGCCGCCTTTCCAACGGGCACGAAGCTACGGGCCGTCGCCGCCCAGCGCGGCCGGCCGGTCGTCGTTGTCAACGGCACCGAGGCAGAGCCCGTCAGCGGCAAGGACAAGCTGCTTCTGCGCCACCTCCCCCACCTCGTTCTGGACGGCGCGGTCGCCGCTGCGCAAGCGCTGGGCGCGCGTGAGGCGATCGTCGTGATCGACGAACGCGCCGCTGTCGAGCGGGCGATCCTCGAGCGGGCATTCCAGACCCGAGGTAGCCGTCGGCTCGACGGCAAGGTCGAGCTGCGGCTCGTCACCTCGCCCGGAGGCTTCGTCGCCGGTGAGGAGACCGCCGTCGTCAACCTGCTGAACCGCGGGGAGGCGAAGCCGACATTCAAGCCGCCGCTCCCGTTCCAGCGAGGAGTCGCGGGTGCTCCAACCCTCGTCCAAAACGTCGAGACGCTCGCGCACATCGCCCTGATCGCGAGACACGGCAGCGACTGGTTCCGTCAGGTCGGGACCGCCGACCAGCCCGGCACAGCACTGCTGACCATATCGGGAGCCGTCGGCCGGCCGGGCATCTACGAGATCGCCTTCGGAACGCCGCTCGTTTCGCTGCTGTCCGACGCAGGCGGGGTGCGAGGAGAGCCGCAGGCGTTCCTCGTCGGCGGGTACTTCGGCACCTGGGTCCCAGCCGCCCGCGCCAAAAAGCTCTTGCTCTCCGAGACGAGCCTGCAAGAGCACGGGGCCGCACTCGGCGCAGGAGCGCTCGGCGTGCTTCCCGCGTCGGCCTGCGGCCTCGTCGAGACAGCCCGCGTCACCCGTTATCTGGCAACCGAAAGCGCCGGCCAATGCGGTCCATGCATTCACGGCCTCGACGCGATCGCCCACGCACTCGAGACCCTCGCCTCGCCGTCACCCGGCAGCACCCTCCCGCCCCGACTCGAACGCTGGCTAGAACAGGTCCGCGGACGCGGCGCCTGCCGCCATCCCGACGGCACCGCGCGCTTCGTCGCCTCCGCACTCGAAACCTTCTCCGACGAGCTCGAGCTCCACCTCCGTGGGCGCTGCAGCGGCCACCGAGGACCGATATTGCCCCTCGACACCCACCCACGATGAGCACCACGATCCGCGTTAACCCGCTCGACTGCAAGGCACACGGACTCTGCGCCGAGCTTCTCCCCGAGCGCGTCAGCCTGGACGACTGGGGCTACCCCATCGTCGACGGCGAACCGGTGGGCCGCGATCTACTACAACACGCCCGACGAGCCGCCGCGGCCTGCCCAACACTCGCTCTCCTCCTAGCCACCACGAAAAGCTAGGCGAGAAGGCACCTGCCGGCGCCTCGCATCTCCCCCGCCCTTGACACTGACCAAAAACTTGGGAGCAGTTGAGGGTCGATGCGGTTCGCGCTGCAGCGGAGGCTGGATCGGGGCACCCGACCTCAGGTATATCGGCGGCCGAGTTGATGGCGGTCCTGCTCGCGAAGCACCTGCGATACGACTTCGATCAGCCCCAGGATCCACATAACGACCGGCTGGTCTTCTCCAAGGGGCACGCCTCGACGCTCCTCCACGCAATGTTTCGCGCCGCGGGAGCGATCTCGGACGACGAGCTGCTCAGTTACCGGCGCTTCTACGACCTGCTCGTTCCTCGCAACGCAGCTCATCGTGGCAGGGGCCTAAGGTCCGGGCCGAGACGCACTTCGGGACATGGCCGAAAGAGCGACTAGCACTCGACCTCGCCGGTCGACAAGCTAATCGACGGGCTTGGGGTGATCGTTCAGCGTCCGTCCGGGTTGATCCTCTGACCTCGGACGTCGGTTTGTCAATGGGATGGCGGCCAGGAGCGTTAGTCGCTGGTTCGGCCATGTCTCGAAGGGTCGAGCACAACGCCACGTGAGACGTCTATTTCGATTGATCGGTGATATGCACGGTCTCGCCGTCTGCTGTGAAGGAGAAGCCTCCCCCAACGATGAGCTCGGACAACTTCGCCATCACTTCAGGATCCTGCTTGGCATGCAATGACACGCTCAAAGACGAAACGGCTTCGTCACCGTCGCGCCACGCGCGGAAGGTCGAATCGAACCCGCTGCGGATGAGACTACGTTGTAGCGTCTGGAAATCCTCGATGGTTGCCATCTGCTGCAACTACCCGCCTCGCGGCACAGCCGAAACGTCCTGAGCCGTTGAGCACAAACAGGACGAGCCAACGGCTCGTCCCGAGTGTGGTGCGACGCCTTGCCATCCGCGACGAAGAAACGTCCACCGCTGGTTACATTTCCTGCCGGTCTGCCGATCTCGGCGGGCCCGAGTAGCTCACCCCAGCGGCGGCCGGGGACGAATGATCCCTCCGTCGCCAGGGTAGCCGTTCGCGAAGCCGCCCCGAGCCATGGTCAGCCTGCCCGTCGCGCAGGCGTGTTAGTCGCTCTCCCGGCCCCGCGTATTGAATTGATCTGATCCCGAATTTGTCGGGTCCTGGTTCTGGAGTCAGGAGGCGTTGTGGGTGCGGAAGTAGTGAGTGCCGCAATCTCCGGCTGGGCCGGCGTCCACGGCCCATCGAGCTTGAATACCGCCGCAGTTCCGTCCGAGGTCATGACGGCGAGGCAGCACGAGATCAGGCTGCGGCCAGGTGGTGCTCGATCCCGAACTGCCAGAAGCGGGCGTAGCGCTCCACGCGAGCTGGAAGTTGATCCAGCCACGCGCGCCCGCGCGTCCCGAAGTGGCGCACGACGAAGCGCTCGAAGTCCGCGGAGTTGAGAGGCTCAGTCACGTAGCGACGATAGAGCGCGGCGTCCCTTGCGAGCGGAGCCTGTACGCGACCTGTCGCTCTTCGATGTGCAAGCGGCGCGCTGTCGTGGGCGCGCAGGTAGGTGTCGACCCAGGGCGCGTGTATGCGCCAGCCGTGGGCTTGGTTGAGACTCATGACCCGGGTTGGGGATGCGGCTCGCTGACCGGCACGACTTGCGCACGGGCTCGCCGGCCGAGCAGGGTGACTCCGGCGGCGGTCAGCGCGAGCGAGGCCAGCGCGGCCGCGACGATCGCCGAGCCCTCGCCGGCGGTGAGGATGTGGCGCTGCAGGCCCAGGGTAACGACCGCGGCCGGAACGCCGAGCTGGGCGGCCGCGGCGAGACCTGCCGCGAGCGGCTGCCGCGTCAGGAGCGCGGCCAGGACGTGCACCGCCACGTTGAACGCGACCAGCAGCGCTGCGAGCGCGATCAGAATCGGGTGCTGGCCGAGGGCACGCAGGTCGATGCGTGCCCCAAGGACGACGAAGAACAGCGGCACCATGAAGCCCTGCGCGACTCCGGCGACCTGCCGCGAGAGCCGTTTCGGCCCGCCGATCGCGGCGACCATCAGTCCGACGCCGAAGCCGGCGATCAGCACGCTGGTCCCGCTGCGCTGCGCGATCCAGGCGAGCCCGAAGAGGATGAGCAGCGACAGGCGGAGATCGAGCGCCCAGCCGCGCTTCTTCGACCAGCGGCGCACCTGCCACACCCACGGCCGGTGATTGAGGAGGCGCGTCACCCCGTAGAGCAGGAGGATGCAGACGGCCACGAGCACGCCGCCGAGGGCGGCCTTCAGCGCCTTGCCCGGATCGAGCACGAGCGGGAGCGCAACGATCGCTGCCACGTCGGCAAGCGCCACCTGCGCCATCACCGTCAGCGCGCGCGGATCCTCGAGCAGGCGCTGCTCCTCCAGCGCCGGCAGCAGGATCGCCGCCGACCCGCTCGCCAGCAGAAGCGCGTAGATCGCGGCATGGTGCGTTCCGGTCGCACGCGCGGCGGCGATCCCGAACGGCACCGCGAGAAGCGCCGCGACCACGGCCGCGAGGCCGCCCCGCCGAAGCCCCGACAGGAGTCCCGGCTGACGGAGCGGTACGTTCATGCCCGCGGCAAACATCAGCATCGCGAACCCGACCTCAGCCAGAAACGCCGTCGTCGGCTCCGCCGGGTCGAGCCAGCGAAAGCCGCTGATCCCGATCACGACCCCGGCGAGCAACTCACCGACGACAACCGGGATCAGCGCCTGCCTCCCACCCGCGAGCAGCGGGCCGGCCAGGCCGGCCAAGACGATCAAGGCGAGAACGCCGAACGTCACCGGACTGATTGTCCCGCACGACCGGGGCCACGCTCGAAAGAGCTTGAGAGCTGAAGAGTCGATCCCGTAGCCGTCCGCGCCCAGCACACTCGTAGCGTGCGGCTCGATGGAACCGCCGGACACGTCCGGCACGCGGAGCTCAAGATCGAGCCGCTCAGCGACATCCCTCAGCACCGGCCACGGCGCACGTACGCGTCACTCCGCACCGCCAGCGGACGCGACCCGCAATCGTCTCGGAGCTGGAGGACTACATCGCCGTCTCGTATACAAACGCCGCCGCGTTCAGCCCAACCCACACCAAGCCGCTGACCCGGCTCGGCAAACGGCGAATGGTCATCGAGTCGGCCGTCTCAGGCCTCACCGTTCTGCTGATCGCGGGACGCCCCGCCAACATCATGCGCTGAGGATCGGTTAGGGGTAGAGGCAATGGCCGCCTGCAGCCGATCAAGGAAGGGAACCTGCGCCGCCTTCAGCCTACGGCGTGCCTCTTCGAGATCGAACCATTCGACGCGGTCGATCTCGGGGAATGTCCGGACGACGCCTGAATGGGGCGGCCATTCCATCTCGTAGGTGTTACTCACGGCCGTCGACGGGTCGAGGTCTCCCTCGACTGCCCACCCCAGCACGAGCTTGCCCGACTTCTGTGTGATCTGTCCAAGATCGACGAGCGGCTGGTTGGGGGCTTCCTGTCCGGTTTCTTCCGCGAACTCTCGCCGAGCCACCGCCACGAACTCCTCACCCGGCTCCGCCTCGCCCTTGGGGATCGTCCAGTGGCCGATGTCCTTCTTCACCCAGAAAGGTCCGCCCTGATGGGCCAGGAGCACCTCCAAACGGCCCTTCCGGCTGCGCCAGAGCAGGATCCCGGCACTCGTGCGTCCCGACTTGTCGGCCGTCACAGCCACCCCCTCGCCCGCGCATCTGGATCGTCACACATCTTCTCAGGCCCGCCAGAGTCGACGAAGACGTGGTCAGGGACGTCGCGCTCGCTGACGGTGAGCTCGTGCAGCCGAATGCGCTCGAGGATCAGCGCTCGAGTGATCGCACGGACCGCGTTGTCGACTTCGTCAACAGCCCCTTGATGCACCTCCGGCAGTGGTCCGCTGAGAGGCAGTAATGCTGCCCTTTGCAGGGATTTTCTTCAAGGCCCATACGGGATTCGAACCCGTGCCGCCGCCGTGAGAGGGCGGTGTCCTAGGCCACTAGACGAATGGGCCGCTAGGAGCGACCAGTCTACCGGGTCGCCTCAGGCTCGACGCCGCGATCCGACGCGGGGTGGCGCCTCAGGCGCCGAGCTCGTGAAGGAGCGGCCCCGTGTCGAACGGGTCATATCCGATCCGGCCGGCGATCTCCTCGCTCGAGGGCTTCGTGCCCTCGCGGAAAAGCTCCCGCAGGAAGTCACCTGTCGCCGGGTTGCGCCACCAGTCGGCGCCGATCGTCTCGATCAGGTAGCGACGCAGTTGCGCCGAGCGAACCCACGCTCGCAGGTAGTCGGCCGAGTAGAAGCCGGCATCCATGTCGGCGAGATAGCCGGATGCCTTGTAGCGGACGCCGGTCGCGGCAGTGAGCGCCTCCTCGTAGCCGTCGGGCGTGCCGCCGACCTCGGCGAACCGCGACCAGAACTCGAGCTCGTAGCGGAGCTTCGCCTCGTACCGGCGGAAGAGCACCGCCTCGAGGAACGTCGTCGCCTCGGCGTTGTGGGCAGCCTCGCTGTCCGAGAGGCCGAAGTACCGTGCGTGCCACTCCGGCTCCTTCGAGATCGCCTCGACGATGTAGGAGTAGATCTCGGTGAGGGCGTGGTCGCGTGAGAGCCGCCGGAACGCCATCGGCAGCGACGGGTCGACGCCGCCGTAGTGGAGCGCATGCCCGGCCTCGTGCAGGAACGCCTGGTAGTCGTGCAACCCGCCCTGCGCGCGCGTGATCAGATGGACGACGCGCGGCGGGTCGCTCGCGATCACGCATGCGCGCGGCGACTTCTGCGGCCGGTCGTCGAGGTCGAGCTTGATGTTCGTCGAAGCGGCGAGATCGAAGCCGAGCTCCGAGAGCGTGGCGAGGCACACCTCGGTCGCCCGCTCCTTCGTATAGGTCGCCTCGAGCGGTGAGAGCCGCCGCATGTAGGCCATGTGAAACCGCGTCGGGACCGCATCGCGCCCGGGCCCGAGGAGCGTGTCGAACCACCGGTCGCGAAGCGGGATGTAGGCGCCCGTGAACTGGTCGCTTGCGTCGCTCAGCACGGCCGAGAGGCCACGGAGCGAGATGCCCTTCTCCTCGTCGTTCCGCTCGACCGAGCCGGCGATCCCCGAGAGCTCTGCTTCGAGCTCCTCGGCAGCATCGAGCAGGTCGAGCCGGTCGGGGTTGAACGCGGCGCTTGCCTCGGACTGGATCTCGCCGAGCTCCTCGCGGTCGGCGTACGACGGAAGGACCGCCAGCTGCGCCTCCGCGGTCCGGAGGGGGATCTCCTCGCCCTTGAACACGATCCGGGCCGCCAGCATCCGGTTCGAGAGCTCGTCGTAGCGCTCGACGAGCTCGTTCGCGACCAGGCCGCCCTCGCAGGTCTTGCGCAGCCGGTAGAGGATCTCGCGCTCATCGCCGGCGGCGGCTTGCTCGGCCTCGCGAAGTGCCTCGAGCTGGGCGCGGCTGAAGAGATCCTCGTAACGGCGGACGATCTCCGCCTGCTCCGAGACCTCCTTCTCCCCCACTCGCACCGCGCGGCCCTCCTCGGCCCGCTCGTACAGGTAGCTCGCAAGCCGGGTCTCGAACTCGGCGGGGGTGCGGACGGCGCTGACGGCCATCTGCCTAACCTAGCTGGACAGACGCAGGGCCGGCCACGTACAGGCGAGCAGCTGCGACGAGGTCCGCCGGGTCGAACGGCTTCGGCATGACCGCGGTCGCCCGCCCCTCGTACGCGGTGACGTCCACCGTCCCGCTTACGAGCACGACCGGGATCCCGTCGGCGCGCAGCTCGTCGAGCAGGACGTCGGAGGCGCCGCGGTCCGAGGTGCAGGTCCAGGAACACGAGCGCCGGCCGCTCGGCCGACACGGCCGCGCGCGCCTCCTCGATCCCCGCCGCCTCGCGGACGCGGAAGTTGTCCAGCTCGAGGTTCACGCGGCAGACGAGCCGGAGCGACGGATCGTCCTCGACGAGGAGAATGCTCGCACCGGACGGCTCCACCGGGCGCGATGGTACTCGATCGACCGCGCGCTAAGATGCGGAAGTGGCGCCGGAAACTCAGGCGGGTCTT
Organism: uncultured Actinomycetota bacterium; assembly: GCA_963723405.1. Classification (GTDB taxonomy): domain Bacteria; phylum Actinomycetota; class Thermoleophilia; order Gaiellales; family Gaiellaceae; genus PALSA-600. The sequence goes on from CAVRQF010000005.1 coordinate 47,774, forward strand.
CGCTACGCGTCGCAGGTGGGGGAGCTATGGGGCGAGCTCTCGCTGACGCTTGCGCGCCTCGAGGGCATCGCGCTCACGCCCGAACGGCTCGACGACGGCGAGACCGTCGGCGCGCTTCGGCGCCTCCAGTACCGGCTCCATCTCGCCAGCGAATCCGTGCTCGGGCTCTCACCGCCCGCCGCCGCCGAGCCTGCGCACACCGAGCTCGCAGAGGCGCTCGCCGGTGCTCGCGACGCGACCGGCGACTTCGCGGGCGTCGTCGACGAGCGCGGCAGCCACGGCGCCAGGCCGATGCTCTACGAGTGGCGGGGCGCGCTCTTCCGCGTTCGCCTCGCCCGGCTACGACTGACCGGAGGGGAGCCGCCTCAGGCTCCGCCGCCGCCCCAGCGTCCGCGGATCCAGGCCCCGATCGCAGCCTCGGCGCTCACCATTGGCGGCACCGCCGCCTTCGCGGTCGGCGCGACCATCGGTCCCTGGCCCCTCTGGGTCGCCGGCATCGTCGCCGTCTGCCTGTCGCTCGTCCTGTATCGCCCGTAGCTACGTTGCGCGAAGCCGCGCGAGCGACGCGTCCCGGCCGAGCAGCTCGAGGCTCTCGAACAGCCCCGGTGAGACCTTCGCGCCGGTCACCGCGAGCCTGATCGGCTCGAACGCCTGCCGCGGCTTCATCCCCTCGGCCTCCGCGAACGTGCGCAGCGCAGCCTCGATCGACGCGGCGTCCCAGGTCGTCGAGCGAGCCGAGCACCTCGGCCGCGGCGTGGCAGACGGCCGGGTCCGCCCCGGTCTCGCCCACGGGCTCGAAGAGGAACCGGACGCGGTCGGGGTACAGCGAGAGCTTCTCGAGCTTCTCCTGGATCAGCGGGACGGTGGCGCGAACCCGGTCCTCGGGCCAGTCGATCCCCTGCTCGCGAAGCCAGGTCAGGAGCCGGATCGCGTAGTCCTCCGGAGCGAGCTCGCGCAGGTACACGCCGTTCATCCAGTCGAGCTTCTCGTAGTCGAAGGTCGAAGGGCTCGGGCCGACTCGATCGAGCGAGAAGCGCTCGATCGAGCTCGTTCGGATGCATGATCGTCGTCTTGTCGTCGTAGCTCCAGCCGAGCAGGGCGAGGAAGTTCATCAGCGCCTCGGGCAGGTAGCCGTCCTCGCGGAACGCGTCGATCGAGACGGCGCCGTGGCGCTTCGAGAGCTTCCGGCCGTCGCTCCCGTTCACGTCCGGCGCGTGCGCGTAGACCGGGAGCTCGGCGCCGAGCGCAGTGAGGATGTTGATCTGCGTCGGGGTGTTCGAGACGTGGTCGTTGCCGCGGATCACGTGCGTGATCCCGTCGAGCATGTCCTCGACCGGTGAGGCGAAGTTGTAGGTCGGCCGGCCGTCGGAGCGGACGATCACGAGGTCGGCGAGCTGCTCGTTCTCGAACTCGATGCGCCCGCGGATCGCGTCGTCCCAGCCGACCGTGCCCTCGTCGGGCATCCGGAAGCGGATCGCGCCCTCGTCGAGGTAGGCCTTGTCGTCGGCGACGAGTCTCTCGGCGTAGGTGCGAACCTCGTCCATGCGGTCGAGCTGGAAGGTCACCGGCCCGTCCCAGTCGATCCCGAGCCACCGCAGCGACTCCTGGATCTGCCCGGTGGCCTCGGCGACCTCGCGGCCCGTGTCGGTGTTCTCGATCCGCAGCCGGCACTCGCCTCCGTTCTGCCGGGCGAAGAGCCAGTTGAAGAGGAACGTGCGCACGCCGCCGACGTGGAGGAAGCCCGTCGGGCTCGGAGCCATGCGGACGATGACGCTCATCGCCCCATCCTAGAGTGGGCTCGTGAGACGGAACGTGCTGCCCGCCCTCGCCTACCTCGGCGTCGCGCTGGCCTACCTCGGGCCGCGGGCCCTCCCCATCTCGGGAGCCGCGTCGTCGGCGACGGCCCGGACACGCAGATCTTCGTCTGGTCGTTCGGCTGGTGGCCGCACGCGATCGCGCACGGCGAGAACCCGTTCTTCACGCACGTGATCTTCGCCCCGGACGGCTACAACCTGACGTGGGCGACGAGCGTGCCCGGCCTCGCGCTCGCCTTCGCGCCCGTGACCTGGGCGTTCGGCCCGGTCGCCTCGTTCGACCTCGCGGCCATCCTGATGCCCGCGCTCGACGCGTTCGCGGCGTTCCTGCTCTGCCGGCACGTCACACGGTCGACCTGGGCCTCTCTCGCCGGCGGCTACCTCTTCGGCTTCTCGACGTACGTGCTCGCCGGGACACTCGACCACATCCACACGACGGCGGTCTTCCTGGTGCCGCTCGCCGCGCTCCTCGTGCTCCGCTTCCTCGAAGGGAGCCTCGGCGGCCGCGGGCTCGGCGTGCGGTTCGGGGCGCTCGTCGTCGCCCAGCTCCTGCTCTCGACCGAGATCCTGTTCACGCTCACCCTCGCGCTCGCCGCCTCGCTCGTGCTCGGGCTGATCGTCGCCCCGGGATCGAGAGCGCGGATCCGAGCACTCGCGGCTCCCCTCGTGCTCTCCTACGCCGGGGCGGCAGTGCTCGCCGCCCCGTTCGTCTACTACCTCGCCACCGGGACCGGCTTCCGGCCCCAGGTCGGGTCCGAGAACTACGTTGCCGACCTCCTGAACTACGTCGTGCCCACCCGGGTCACGTGGCTCGGGCACTGGTGGACGAGGTCCCTCGCCGAGCGCTTCCCGACCAACGACGTCGAGCGCGGCGCCTACCTGGGGCTGCCGCTCCTCGTCATCGTCGGCTGGTTCGCCGTGTTGCGCGCCCGGACCGCCGCCGGGCGGTTTCTCCTCGCCGGCTTCGGGATCGCCGTCGTCGCGAGCCTCGGGCGGGTGCTGTGGGTCGGCGGGCACCAGGTCGTCTCGCTCCCCTGGCGCTGGGTCGCCTCGCTGCCGTTCCTCGTGAACACCACCCCGGCGCGGTTCTCGCTCTACGCCGGGCTCGCCGCGTCCGTGATGGTGGCGATGTGGGCCGCCTCGAGCCGTGTCCCGGCTGCGATCCGGATCGCCCTCCCGCTGCTCGCGGCGTTGGCCGTCGCGCCGAACCTCGCGCTCGGCGCGTGGTCGCGCACGCTCCACGTCCCGCACATCGACTGCGTCCGTCCGGGAGAGACGGTGCTCGCCTTGCCGTTCGGCTCCGCCGGGGACTCGATGATCTGGCAGGCGAAGGCCGGCTTCCGGTTCCGGCTCGCGGGCGGGTACATCGCGTTCACGCCGCCCGCGTCCTACACGAGCGCGCCCGTCCAGCACCTCACGACGGCCGACTACCCCTCGGAGATCACGCCGGCGGCCGTGCGCACGCTCGTTCGCGAGAAGCACGTCGACGCCGTCGTGGTCGACGAGCGGGTCGAGGCTCGGTACGAGCGCGTGCTCCGCCAGTTCGGGAAGCCGCGATCCGGCGGCGGTGCCGTCGTCTACCGTGTCCGTCCCGGCGGTTGTCGGCAAGCTTGAGGACATGGAGTTCGGCGGTCACATGTCTGCGGCGGGCGGCATCTACACCGCCATCGACCGGCTCGAGGCGATCGGGGGCGACTGCCTCCAGGTCTTCACTCAGAGCCCGCGCATGTGGAAGCCCACGGCGCACAAGCCCGAGGCGATCGAGCGCTTCCGCGAGCGGCGGGCCGAGGCCGGGATCGGCGGGGTCGTCTGCCACGCCCTCTACCTGATCAACCTGGCCTCCGACGAGTTCCGCGGCAAGTCGGTGGCGGCCCTCCGCGCGACGCTCGAGGTCGCGGGGGAGATCGAGGCGAGCGCGGTGATCTTCCACGTGGGCTCCCACCTCGGCGCCGGCTTCGAAGCATCGCTCGACAACGTCGCCTCGGCGATCGGCGAGGTCCTCGACGGCTACGACGGCGAGCCCTGGCTCGCAATGGAGAACTCGGCGGGCCCCGGCGGCACGATCGGCCGTTCGATCGGCGAGCTTGCCACGCTCGTCGATGCCCTCGACCGACATCCCCGCCTCGGCATCTGCCTCGACTCGTGCCACCTGTTCGCCTCGGGCTACGACGTGCGCGACCCCGGCGCGGTCGACGCTCTCGTCGCCGAGGTCGGCGAGACGATCGGTCTCGAGCGCCTCTGCGCCCTTCACGTCAACGACAGCGCGACCCCGCTCGGCTCGAACCGCGACCGCCATGCCAACATCCTCGAGGGCGAGATCGGCGAGGGGCTCGGCGCCTTCATCGCGCACCCTGCCCTCCAGGAGCTCGGCGCGTACATGGAGGTGCCCGGCGCGGGCGACGGCGTCGACCGCAACGAGCTGAAGAAGCTGCGCGAGCTCCACGCCCGCTGGGCGGTGTGACGTCGTGGCACCCGGGCGGCGTATGGAGAGCGTGACGAGCTTCTCCCAGGCCGCCGAGAGGCACCTCGACGACGTCTTCGGCTACCTCGCCTGGTTCACCGGCGACCGGTTCCTGGCCGAGGACCTCGCCGGCGAGACGTTCGAGCGGGCGCTGCGCCTCTGGCACCGGTTCGATCCCAAGCGAGGGTCCGCCCGAACCTGGCTCTGCCAGGTCGCGCGCACGGTCGCACTCGACCACTTCCGCTCCGAGACCCGCCGGCACCGCCGAGAGCAGCTCACCGCCTCGCCGGAGCGCTTCGACGAACGGTTCCCGGAGGGCCTCTCTCCGGAGATCGAGGCAGCGCTCCGCGCGCTCACGGCGGGTGAGCGCGAGGTCATCGCGCTCCGGGTCGTCCTCGACTTCGACGCGCGCACCGCCGCCGGGATGCTCGGGATCTCCCAGACGAACTGCACGACCCGCCTCAACCGGGCGCTCGGCAAGCTCGAGGAGGCGCTCAGTGTCGCAGCGTGACGAGCTTCTGAAGGAGCTTCGCGAGGCGCGGCCCATGGCTCCGGCCGAGCTCCGCGAGCATGTTCGCCGGATCGCCGCCGAGGCCGCGCCCCGGCCCGCGAGGCGGCTCTCGTGGCGGCGCGTGCTCGTCGTCGCGGTGCCCGTGGCCGCCGCGATCACGGGCGCCGCCGTCCTCCTGCCCGGTGGCGGGAGCGACGAGCAGGCCGTCGGCCCCCCGGTCGCGATCCGGACGCAGAGCCCACTCGCGCCGGCGGGGAAGACCGCCGAGACGACCACCAACGCGTATGCCCTCGGGGGCGCGGCTTCGACCGACCAGGCCGCCGTCCCGACCCCGAGCAGCGGCCGCGTCCAGCGCATCACCACCTCGATCGCGCTGCGGCTCCCGAACACGCAGGCGGTCTCGGACGCGACCAAGCAGGCCGTGGCGATCACGCGGTCGCTCGGCGGCTACCCGAAGGCCCTGAGCGTCGACGCCGAGGGCCGGACCGGCTACGCCACCCTCGTCCTGCGGATTCCAAGGCAGAACGTCCAGCGGGCCGTATCGCGCCTCTCGGCTCTCGGCACGATCGTCGGCGAGAACGTCCGGATCCAGGACATCCAGGCGCAGGTCGACGCCACCGCCCGAAAGATCGCGCGGCTCCGGGCAAGGCTCACCTACTGGCAGGGGCAGCCCGCCTCCACCGAGGCCGAGCGGCATGTCGCGGCACTCACCGCCCAGATCGCGAAGCTCCGCCGCGGCCGGGCGAACACGATCGAGACCGCGAGCTACGCCACCGTCTCGGTGCAGATGACGACGAGGCCCGCACCGGCTCCCGTCCACAAGGGGCACGGGCCGCTACACAATCTCGGCGTCGCGTTCCGCTGGCTCGGGATCGTCGCCGCCTACGTCGTCGCGCTCGCAGCACCGTTCGTCCTGCTCGGCGTCCTCGTGTGGCTCGTCGTTCGGGCCGTGCGCAGGCGCCGCGAGGACGATCTCCTCGGCTCGGCTTAGGCGCCGGGTCGCTCAGCGGGGCTTGAGCTGGGCGAACACCCGGAACGTCGGCTCGCCGACGGGAAGCTCTCCGAACTCAGGGTTGATGCAGCCCGTCTCGTCGGAGCGCGCCGCATACGTCTTCTCGACCTCGGTCTTGCACATCGGCAGCGGCTCTCGAACTGCCCTGATCGCACCGAAGCCGGCCGAGCGCCGTTCTGCGGCCCTCAACATGTCGAGGTCGATCTCGACCTCGTACACCTTCTGCATGCACCCCACATACGTGTGGCCCCACGCTTCGTACGAGTAGACGAACGGGCAGCTCTTCTCGAGGCACGCCCCCGGATAGACGACCTTGTCGCAGTGCACCTCGCAGCGACGGCACTCCATCTCCGCGTGGGGATGGAGCGGAAGGGACGTCGCCGCTGACTTCGCTGACACGAGAACCATTGTCGGCACGGCTGCCGCGATCTTCAAGTCTTGACTTTCCCGGCTCCTGAGGGTAGTTGCGTAGGCTTGGCGCAGTGCGGCGGCGACTCTATCTGGCGTCTCTCGCGCTCACGCCGGCCGTCCTCATCGCCCAGTACGTCTTTCACGCGAACGGAACGCTCCTCTTCGTCCTCTCGGCGATCGCGCTCGTCCCGCTCGCGTATCTGATCGGCGACGCGACCGAGAACGTCGCCGAGCACACGGGCTCTCGAGTGGGCGGCTTCCTCAACGCCAGCTTCGGCAATGCGCCCGAGCTGATCATCTCGCTGTTTGCGATCAGCGACGCACTGCCGGCCGTCGTGCTCGGCTCGATCACGGGATCGGTCGTCTCGTGTGCGCTCCTCGTCCTCGGGGCAGCGATCGCCTACGGCGGCGGCGAGGGCATCGACCGCCGGTCGCTGCTGCTCCAGGTCGTCGTGCTCGGAGCCGCGGTCGCGGTCTTCCTGGTCCCGTCGATCCCATCGTGGACAGGCGACCCGAGCACTCACGACCTCTACCTGGTCACGGTGCCGGTCGCGCTCGTCCTCCTCACGATCTATCTCCTGACGACGGCGTACAACCTCCGCGGGCCCAGCGGTCCTCCACCGCTCGACCGGCCGGGCGAGACGTGGGCCCTGCGAACCGGGATCGCGGTCCTCGTCGTCGCCACACTCGCGACCGCCGCGATGTCGCACGTCCTCGTGCACTCGCTCGAGGCGTTCGTCGACAACTTCGGCCTCAGCGAGTTCTTCGTCGCCGCGGTCATCGTCGCCCTCGTCGGGAATGCCACCGAGCACGGCGGCGCGATCGTGACCGCACGGCGCGGGAAACTCGGGGCTCGGAGCCGAGATCGCGGTGTCGTCGGCGACGCAGGTGGCCGTGCTCGTCGCACCCGTCGTCGCGCTCCTCTCCGGCGTCGTCGGCAAGGAGCTTCCGCTCGCCTTCAGGCCGGTCGAGGTCATCACGATGGGCGGCGGCCGCGCTCGCCGTCTTCCTCGTGATCCTCGACTCGCGCGCCCGCCGCTGGGAGGGCATGGCGCTCCTGGGCGGCTACCTCGCTTGCGTCGGCATCTACTGGGTCGTCGGCGACGGCTAGAAACGCCTAGTCCGGCGTCGACGTCTGGGTGCGGGAGAACGGATACCCGGCCCAGACCATGCGGTCGCCCTCGACCCTGAGGCGCTCTCCCCGCTCACGGCCCTCGACCGCGCGGAAGCCGCCCTCGGGAAGGGGCTCGAACACCGTCGGCTTGAACCGCCGCGGCGACCCTGCCATCCGCGCGGTGAGCTTGCCGCCCTCCCAGGAGAAGAGGTGCTCGTAGCCCTCCGACCACCACCGGCCGAGGATCGCCTCGATCTCGGGCGGGGGTGGCTTCTCCGGGCGCCACGGCTCGATCTCGGGCGGCCAGAGCTCGATCGTCGCACCGGCGAGCTCGAGCGCGATCTCCCGTGTCGGGGCGCGCGTGCCCGAGTTCGTGAGCACGGCGGCGCCGGTCCTCGCCTGGCGGTTCACGTAGACGCCCGCGAGGAACCCGGGCATCGCGCCGCCGTGGCCGCCGAAGATGCGGCCCTCGTGGCTCACGAGCTCGATCCCGACGCCCCAGCCGCCGGTCCACTCGTCGCGGTTCAGCATCGACTGCGGCGCCCACATCTCGTCGAGGGAGGCCGCGGAGAGGACGTCATCGCGCCCGTCGACGAGGAACGAGGCCCACCGGCAGAGGTCGCCGACCGTCGACCAGAGCTGGCCCATCGAGGCGACGCCGCCGAGGTCGAGGTGCGGCTCCCGCGCGGCAGTCCCCGCGTACTCGTCGACCAGGTAGCCCACGGCGTGCGGCTCCTGCTCGACCCAGGTCGTCCGGTCGAGCCCGAGCGGAGTGAGAACACGCTCGTCGACGTACTGCATGTAGGGAACGCCGGAGAGCCGCGCGACGACCTCGCCGAGAAGGCCGTAGGCGAGGTTCGAGTAGTGGTGGGCCCGGGCCGCCGGCAGCACCTGCTCGGACCGGGCCATTGCCTCGACGATCTCCTCGATCGTCGGTGCCTCGCCGGTCACGAACATCTCCCCCGCCTCGCGCTGGAGCCCCGAGAGGTGCGAGAGCATTCGCCGGAGGGTCGGCGTGCCGAGCTCGATCCCCGGCAGATGCTCCTCGAGGCGGTCGTCCAGGTCGAGCTTCCCCTGGTCGCGGAGCTGCATGATCGAGACGGCGGTGAAGGTCTTCGTGATCGAGCCGACGCGGTACTGCGTCTCGGGCCGTGCCGGGATCCCGCCCTCGAGGTCGGCGAGGCCGACGGCACCCGACCAGACCGTCTCGCCGGCACGCACGACTGCGGCAGCGATCGAGGGCAGGCGCTCGGCCTGACGTTCGCTCAGGCTCCGGTCGAGCCTGCGCTCCAGCCCCTCAGGTGCGGGCAAGGAGCCCCAGTGCAGCCGGGACGAGCTCGATCGCCTGCTCGATCTCGCCGTCCCCGATGTCGAGGTGCGTGACGGCCCGGAGGATGCCCGGATGGACGGTGCCGCTGAGGCCGACCCCGGCCGCAGAGAGCCTCGCCGTCGCCTCGGCGGATGTGAGCCCGACCTCACCGACGTCGACCTGCACGAAGTTCGTCTCGACGGTGTCCGGGTCGGTCGGCACGCCCCGCTCGGCCCAGCCCTCGGCGAGCCGCCGCGCCCGGGCGTGGTCGTCGGCGAGCCGTGCAACGTTGTGATCGAGCGCATAGAGACCTGCCGCCGCGACGATCCCGGCCTGCCGCATCGCCCCGCCGAAGCGGTGCTTCTCGACGCGGGCGCGGGCCATCAGCTCGGCCCTCCCGGCGAGCACGGCGCCGAGCGGGCAGCCGAGGCCCTTCGAGAGGCAGAGCGTGACGGTGTCCGCCAGGCTGCCCATCCGTGCGGCGGCGATGCCGGTCGCGATCGATGCGTTCGCCAGCCTGGCCCCGTCGAGATGGACGGCGAGCCCCAGGTGGCGTGCCGAGGACACGACGGCCCCGAGCTCCTCGAGCGGCCAGACGGTGCCTCCGGCGCTGTTGTGCGTGTTCTCGAGGGCGACGATCGAGGCACTCGGGCGGTGGAAGCGATCGGGGGCTCGCACAGCGGCCTCGATCTGCGCGGGCGACAGCCGCCCGCGATGGCCCGGCAGCCCGCGCGTCTGGAGCCCCGAGTGCATGGCCGCGCCTCCGAGCTCGGAGACCATGATGTGTGCCGTCTCCTCGACGATCAGCTCGGTTCCCCGCTCGCCGAGGATCGCGAGGGCGATCTGGTTCGACATGGTCGCGGTCGGCAGGTAGACCGCTTCCTCGTGCCCGAGATAGGCCGCTGCACGCTCCTCGAGCGCGATGACCGTCGGGTCCTCGCGGCGCTGCTCGTCACCGACCTCTGCCTCCGCCATCGCCGCGCGCATCCCGGGCGACGGCCTGGTCGTCGTGTCGGAGCGGAGGTCGATCACCCCGCTCAGACTAACGAGGACGGTACGGTGGGGCGGTGAATCTGGAGCTGCTCGACGAGACCCTGGCGGGAGAGCCGCCGTACCGCGCGCGGCAGGTCTGGGAGTGGACCGCGCGGGGCGCGGCGTCGTACGAGGAGATGACGAACCTGCCCGCCGGCTCCGGGCGACTCTCGCCGAGAAGGTGCCGTTCTCGTCGCTCACCGCCGTCTCGGAGGCACTCGCAGAGGACGGCACGCTCAAGGTCCTCTTCCGGACGTACGACGGCCATCCGGTCGAGGCGGTCCTGATGCGCTATCGCGGCGGGCGCCGATCGGTATGCGTCTCGTCCCAGTCGGGATGTCCGCTCACCTGCGACTTCTGCGCCACCGGGCAGATGCGGTTCGGACGGAACCTGACGGCGGGCGAGATCCTCGACCAGGCGCTCCACTTCCGCCGGATCGAGCCGATCGACCACCTCGTCTTCATGGGGATGGGCGAGCCGATGCTGAACCTCGACCCGGTGCTCGCCGCCGCCCGCCGCCTGCCGGACCTCGGCGTCACTCACCGCCGCACGACGATCTCCACCGTCGGGTGGCTACCGGGACTCCGCCGGTTCGTGGACGAGGTCGAGGAGCCGATCCGCCTCGCGCTCTCGCTCCACGCGCCCTCTGCGGCGCTGCGGAGCCGTCTCATGCCCGTCAACGACCGCTACCCGCTCGCAGAGGTGCTCGGCGAGTGCACCCGGTACGTGGAGCTCCGGCACCGGCGTGTGTTCATCGAGTACGTGATGCTCGCCGGCGTGAACGACTCTCCGCAGCACGCCGCGGAGCTCGCATTGCTGCTCGACGGGAGGGCGTTCAAGGTGAACCTCATCCCCTACAACCCGACGGGCCGGTTCGACGGCTCCTCGCGCGAGGCGATCGCCGTCTTCAAGGGCGTGCTCGACCGGGCCCGCATTCCGGCCACGGTTCGCCTCACGAGAGGGCGCGAGATCGCGGCCGCGTGCGGACAGCTCGCCGTGTCACGCGATCCAGGGATCCTGGCGGCGCCCGGCGGCAAAACGCGTTAGGCTCGAAGACAGGCAGACAACACCACGAAGGAGCGCTCATGCGTCGGAGGTCAACCCAGATCGTCAGCATCTTGCTCGTGCTCGTCCTCGTCCTTGCAGCCGCCGGCTGCGGGAAGAAGAAGAGCGACACGTCGACCACCACGACCACAACGACAGAGGCCGCGGCGACGACCACGACCTCGGCCGATGAGACGACCACGACCTCGAGCACCACGACGGCCGCGACGGGCCTCGGGCATCGCGGCGAACTGCAAGCAGCTCGCCGGCCTCGGCCAGGAGTTCTCGGCTGCCTTCAGCGGCGCGAACGGCGACGTGAAGAAGGAGGCGGCGGTCCTCAAGGCCTTCGCGACAAGACCCCGGAGGACATCAGGCCCGACTTCGAGACGCTGGCAGACGCGTTCGGGGAGATCTCCGGTGCGCTCAAGGGCGTCGACCTCAGCGGCGGTCAGACGCCGGATGCCGCCACGCTGGCCAAGCTGTTGAAGCTGTCGCAGAAGTTCCAGGACCCGAAGTTCACGACCGCGATGGACAACATCGAGACCTGGGCCACGAAGAACTGCCACGCCTAGCGCCGTGCGAGGGCCTGCCCGGCATGGCGCCGGGCAGGCCCTGCTCCTCAGCTCTCCTCGAGCTTCAGCGACGCCGAGTTGATGCAGTAGCGCACACCGGTCGGGTGCGGCCCGTCGGGGAACACGTGCCCCAGGTGCCCGCCGCAGGCGGCGCACATCACCTCGGTGCGGACCATCCCGTAGCTCCTGTCCGACTCCTCGTCGACCGCGTCCTCGCTCGCCGGCGCAGAGAATGCCGGCCAGCCGCAGCCGGAGTCGTACTTCGCGTCGGAGACGAAGAGCTCTGCGCCACACCCGGCGCAGTGGTAGGTGCCCGGCTCGAACACGTGGTCGTACTCACCCGTGAACGGTGCCTCGGTGCCCTTCTCGCGAAGTACGCGGTAGGCCTCGGGATCGAGCTCCGCGCGCCACTCTGCGTCCGTCTTGACGACCTTTGTCAAGCGATCTCCTTTCGGTTGTCGATTCCTTCTACAGATGAAAACGACAGCGGGCGGCTCGGAGTTCCCGGCCCGCCCGCGAAGAGGTCAGCGCTCGACGGAGCCGGCCGTCAGGGCATCTTGAGCTTGAAGACGTCGACGTGGTCCCCGCCCGGAGCGACGTACACCGTGCCCTTGACGCCCTTGAAGATCCCGGTCCCGCTCTGGACCGGGAGGATGATCCCGTTCGAGAGCGAGACGTTGATCCCGTTTGCGGTGATCGTCCCGCCCGGGAGCTTCGTAGTGGTGAGGATGGTCGTCGTCCCGTCGCACCCGGCCGAGTTGGAGCTGCAGGAGCCCTTCAGGGGCCCCCAGGTGAATGCCATCGAGCCCATCGGCGTCCCACCGGGGAAGCCGAGGACCGTTCCGATCGCGTTCAGCTTGAGGACGGTCGAGAACGTGTCGCCGGGATCGCCGGCGGGCGGGGCGGGATGGCGGACGGTCGCCTCCTGAACGAGCGAGACCTTGAACGTGAGGGGGCCCTTGGCCCCCTGGCCCGTTGCGGCAACCGAAGCGGCGAGCGCAAAGGCGAAGAGTGTGGGAAGAATGTACCGGCGCATGGCGTCATTGTCCCATGAACACAGGCTGTGCTGCACGGGAAGTCGCGACCTGTTCCTACGCAAGCGAAAAGCCCCGCGATTGCGGGGCTTTTCGCTCGAGCTCAGTCCCTTGTCCGATCTAGCCGGTCGGGAAGCCGCTCGGCGTAATCCCTGCGCACTCGGTGCAGGTCTTGTAGCCGCCGGAGTACTTGTCGATGAACGCGGATACATCCTGGATCTGCGTCTTCGTCAGCACCTTCCCGAAGGGGGTCATCTGCGTCGGGTACAGCGGCAGCGCAGCCGGCAGTCCATTGACCACTGCCGCTGCCGCAACAGCAGCCGGGGCGTGGATCTTGTTGAAGTTCATGCCGAGGTTGCAGGCCGTGTCGCCGTTACAGACGTTGTAGCCACGGTAGGAGGCGGGTCCGGCCGCCTTCATCACGTGGCAGGTGACACAGAAGTAGTTGTTGAACACCTGGAACCCGTTCGCAACGTTCCCGGTGGGGGCCGTCGCATGCGCAACCGTCCGGTGGGCAAGCGCAACAGGCGTTGCCAGCGCTACTGCGCAGGCCACCACTGCGAGCCCGATGCCGGTGCGACGACCGATTCTCATCTGACGCATCGTCCTCCCTTGTTTCGACACCTCTCGGTCGTCGACCGAGACTGCGCCTCTGCGCAGCCGCCATTCTTACATGATTGTGACGTTCTCTACCACCTGATGGTTAGCGGGGCCGGCGTGCTGCCACCTGCCGTCTGCGCACAGTTGCAGCCGGAAGGCGTGCAGACCCTCAGCGAGACACACCATCGGACGCGCGATTCTCGTCTGGGCGTCGGACGGCGGGCGCCGGCTCAGCTGTCGGCGAAGTCGTGGCGAACGACGAGCTCCTTGGCCGCGCGCGCCTCGTCCAGCCGCTGCACGGGCCGGCCATGCGGCGCGGAGCGGATCTCCGCGGGGCTCTCGGCGGCCTCCCGCGCGATCTCGAGCATCGCCTCGGCGAACGCGTCGAGCGTCTCCTTGGCCTCCGTCTCGGTCGGCTCGACCATCAGCGCCTCCGGCACGACCAGTGGGAAGTACACGGTCGGCGGGTGGAAGCCGAAATCCATCAGGCGCTTGGCGACGTCGAGCGCCGTGATCCCGTGCTCGGCCTTGAGCGTCTTCGCGCTCACGACGAACTCGTGCATGCAGAGGCGGTCGAACGGCAGGTCATAGGCGCCCTCGAGTCGGGCGAGCAGGTAGTTCGCGTTCAGGACCGCGATCTCGCTCATCTCGCGCAGCCCGGGCCCCCAGGCGCGCATGAAGGCGTAGGAGCGGACGAACACGCCAAAGGGCCCGGAGAACCCCCGGACCTTGCCGATCGACCGGGGCCGGTCGTGATCGAGCCGGAAGCGGTCGCCGTCGCGGACGACGACGGGAGCCGGCAGGAGCTCGGCGAGGCTGCCGCGGACGGCGATCGGCCCGCCGCCGGGACCGCCGCCGCCGTGCGGCTGGGAGAAGGTCTTGTGGAGGTTGATATGGACGATGTCGAACCCCATGTCGCCCGGCCGGGAGATCCCGCACACCGCGTTCAGGTTCGCGCCGTCGTAGTACATGAGCGCTCCCGCGGCATGGAAGATGTCCCTGATCTCCTCGATGTTCTCGTCGAAGAGGCCGAGGGTCGACGGGTTCGTCAGCATGAGGCCGGCCGTGCCCTCGTCGACCTTGTCTCGGAGGTCGTCGAGATCGATGTTCCCGCGTGCATCCGTCTTCACCGGGGTCACCCGGTAACCGGCCATCGTCACGCTCGCGGGATTCGTGCCGTGAGCGGTGTCCGGAATGACGATGTTCGTCCGGGTCGCGCCCTCGCCGAGCGCCTCGAAGTGGGCGCGCATGAGCAGGAGACCGGTGAGCTCGCCCTGCGACCCGGCCGCAGGCTGGAGGCTGACCGCATCGAGCCCCGTCACCTCGCGCAGGATCTGCTCGAGCGCGCCATTCGAGCTCGAGGGCGCCCTGCGCCGCGTCGTCGTCGACGAGAGGGTGCAGGTCGCGGAAGCCCGGGAGCCCGACGAGCCGCTCGTTGACGCGCGGGTTGTACTTCATCGTGCAGGAGCCGAGCGGGTAGAAACCTGTGTCGACGCCGAAGTTCCGCGTCGAGAGGGCGGTGAAGTGGCGGAGCACCTCGGGCTCGGCCAGCTCCGGGAGCCGTGGCGGGGTCGCGCGGGCGAGCTCGGGGGGGACAGCGGGAACGGGCAGGTCGGGCTTCGGGACACCGAGGCCCCGGCGGCCCGGCTTCGACTTCTCGTAGATCAGCTTCATGCGGTGAGCGCCGCCGCGAGCCGGTCGATCTCGTCGGTCGTGCGCTTCTCGGTGACCGCGACGAGTAGGCCGCTCGCGAGGCCCGGGTAGTCGCGTCCGAGCGCGTAGCCGGGGTTGACACCGTGAGCACGGGCACCGCGGATCGCGTCCGCCGCGCTCCGTCCGACGTCCACGGCAAACTCCTTGAACGTTGCCCGCTCTGGAAACAAGGCCTTCACTCCGCGCTCCTCGAGCCGCTCCTTCGCGTAGGCGGCGAGGGCCATGCAGGTCTCCCCCGTCTCCCGCAGCCCTTCGGGCCCGAGCAGCGAGAGATGCACCAGGCCTGCCAGGGCGAGGAGGGTCTGGTTGGTGGTGATGTTCGAGGTCGCCTTCTCGCGCCGGATGTGCTGCTCGCGCGTCTGCAGGGTCAGGACATAGCCGCGGTCTCCCGCGGCGTCTACCGTCTCGCCGACGATCCGGCCGGGAAGCTTCCGGATGTAAGGGTCGCGGGCCGCGAGGAACCCGTAGTGGGGGCCGCCGTAGCTCATGAAGTTGCCGGCGGACTGGCCTTCGCCGATCGCGAGCGCGCACCCGTAGTTGCCGGGCGCCTCGAGGACCCCGAGGCTGATGAGGTCGACGTGGGCCACAGGAAGCGCCCCGGCGTCGTTCGCGGCGGCGGCGAGATCGGGCGCGGGCTCGAGGCAGCCGAAGAAGTTCGGCTGTTGGAAGATCACCGCGGCGGCGCCCTCCGCGGCCTCGCGCAGCCGGACGGGGTCGGTCGTGCCGCCCTCGTGGGGCACCTCGACGACCTCCAGGCCGAAGCCGACGGCGAACGTCCGGACGACGGCGCGCACCTGCGGGCTCGTCGCCTCGGTCACGACCACGCGGTCGCGCCCGGTCGCCGCCTTGGCGACGTAGCAGGCATCCGCGGCCACGGTCGTGCCGTCGTAGCCCGAGGCGTTCGAGACGTCCATCCCGGTGAGCTCGCAGATCGCGGTCTGGTACTCGAAGATCGCCTGCAGGACACCCTGGGAGAGCTCGGGCTGGTAGGGCGTGTACGCGGTCAGGAACTCCCCCCGCTGGAGAACGGCGTCGACCACGGCCGGCACGTAGTGGTCGTAGATCCCGGCGCCGAGGAACGAGACTCCGTCGATCACGTTCTTCGCGGCGAGCTCTTCGAGGTGGCGCGTGAGCTCTGCCTCTGTCAGGGCCGGTGGCACGTCGAGCTCGCCCGCGAACCGGACGCCGGCCGGGATGTCGCGGAACAGGTCGTCGACGGTCTCGACCCCGATCGCCGCGAGCATCGCCTCGCGGTCCTCGGCCGTCAGCGAGGTGAAGCTCACTGCGAGGCGAGCACGTTGCGGTACGCAGCGGCGTCGAGGAGCGCCGAGACCTCGCCCGGGTCGGCGAGCCGGATCCGGATGAGCCACCCGTCGCCGTAGGGGTCCTCGTTGACGGTCTCGGGGGCATCGACGACGAGCTGGTTCACCTCGAGCACCTCGCCGGAGAGCGGGGCGATCAGGTCGCTGACGGCCTTCACCGACTCGACCTCGCCGTAGGAGGCGTCCCTGGCGACGGCGGCGCCGACCGAGGGCGCCTCGTAGTGGACGAGCTCGCCGAGTGCGTCGACGGCGAACCAGGTGACGCCGAGCACGGCCTCGTCCCCGTCGATCCGGGCCCAGTCGTGCTCGGCGTGATAGAGCAGATCGTCGGGGTAGGACTCGGCTGCCAATGGCACTTACTGCTCCTCTCGCTTGTAGATCGGTTTCGTCGTCACTTCGCCGTGGCGGAGCCGGCCGCGGACGTCGACGGTCAGCTCGGAGCCGGGCGCGGCCATGGGGGTGGGAACGTACCCGAGGCCGATGCCCTGGTCGAGCATCGGCGAGAGGGAGCCCGAGGTGACCTCACCGCCCCCCTCGATCGTCATCCCGGGCCGGGGGATCGCCTGCTCGGTCATCCGGAACGCCACCAGCTTGTTCTCCGGCCCGCGCTCTTTCACCTCGCGCAGACTGGGCGCGCCCGTGAACTCGGTGTCGAGGGCGCAGACCCAGCCGAGGCCGCTCGAGATCGCATCCCATTGCGGCCCGATGTCGTTGCCGTGCAGCGGGTAGCAGACCTCGAGCCGAAGCGTGTCGCGCGCGCCGAGGCCGCACGGCGTGACGCCGGCGGCGAGGATCGCGTCCCAGAGCGCGGGAGCGTCCCCCGGCGCGCAGGCGAGCTCGACGCCTTCCTCGCCCGTGTAGCCCGTGCGATTGACCATGACCTCGATCCCGCCGACGTCGCCCGGCTCCCAGGTGAACGCCGGGCCGTGCTCGATCCCGATCCGGTCGAGCGCGTTCGGGCCCTGGACGGCGAGGAGCGCATACTCGTCGGAGACGTCGCGGACCTCGGAGCCGGCGATCTCGAGCTCACGAAGCCATTCGACGTCCACCGCGCGGTTGGCGGCGTTGACGACGAGCAGGTAACGGTGCGGGCCCATGCGGTAGACGATGAGGTCGTCGATGATCCCGCCCGCCTCGTTCGTCAGCAGGGTGTACTGCGCATCGCCCTCCTCGAGCCGCGAGATGTCGTTGGAGAGCACGCCCTGGAGCAGCTCGGCCGCCGTCGGGCCCTCGATCTCGATCTCGCCCATGTGCGACACGTCGAAGACCCCGGCGTCGTTCCGCACCGCCTTGTGCTCGGCGATCACACCCTCGTACTGCACCGGCATCTCCCAGCCCGCGAACGGGACGAGCCGGGCCCCGGCGGCGAGGTGGCGCTCGTAGAGGGGCGTGCGGCGGAGCGTCTGCATCGTCCCGATGCTAACCGGGGCCGCCCTCTCGGCGGCCCCGGTGGTGACGCGAGCGGATGAGGAGCCGGGTGTGCCCCCTATGCGGCCTCGGGAATCGGCGTGCCCGGGATGCGGCCGGCGCCGTGGTCGAGGCGAGGCAGCCAGCCGAGCCAGCTCGGGAGGTACCAGTTCCAGTCGCCCAGCAGCTTCATGGCGGCTGGGAGGAGTACCGCCCGGACGATGGTGGCGTCGATGAGGACCGCCGCGGCCAGCCCGATGCCGAGCTCCTTCATGTCGAGGATCGGGAGCGTCGCGAAGATCGAGAAGACGCCGACCATCACGACCGCGGCGCTCGTGACCGTGCCGGCGGTGGTCTTGATCCCGTGCGCGACCGCGTCCTCCGTCTTCATGCCCGCGGTCGAACGCCTCGCGGATCCGGCTCAGGATGAACACGTGGTAGTCCATCGACAACCCGAACAGGATCACGAAGAGGAAGATCGGGAGCCAGGAGGCGATGCCGCCGTTGGAGCGGAAGTTCAGGAGCGACTCGCCCCAGCCCCACTGGAAGATGATCACGAGGACGCCGTAGGCGGCCGCGACCGACATCAGGTTGAGGACGATCGCCTTGGCCGCGATCACGATCGAGCGGAACGAGACGAGCAGCAGGATGAACGCCAGCGTGAGCACGAACCCGAACACGAGCGGTGCCGAGTGCTTGAGCAGGCTGTTCTCGTCAGCCGACGCCGCGGTCGGGCCCGTCACCGCGTAGGTGGCGTTCGGCAGCGTGCCGATCGTCGCCGGCAGGACGGTGTCCCGCAGCTCGTGCAGCGCCCGCAGCGACGTCGAGTCCGTGCCGTTGCCCTTGAACGGGATCGCGACGCGGGTCGTGCCGCGGTCGGCGCTGACGTCGACCGCGATCGGTCCGGTCATGAGGCCGGTTGCGAGAGCCTCGCCCTCGAGCTCGGGTCACGGCGGCCTTCACGGCCGGCGAGTCGGCGGGCGCCTGGATCGCGACGAGCGCCGGGGTGGCGCCGCCGGGGAACGCCTGCTGGATCTTGTCGATCGTCGGGACGGTGGCGATGCTCTTCGGCAGGGCGTCGAGCCCGGTCTGCGAGGTGTGGATGTGGAGCACCGGCAGGGCGAGCACGATCAGCACGCCGGCCGAGGCGACGACCGCGACGACCGGGTGCCGGAGCACCGGGTTGAGGATGGCCGACCAGAAGCGGTTCTCGCCGCCCTCGCGCCGGAGCCGGTGGAGGAACGGGATCTTGCCCTTCTCGACCTTGTCGCCGAGCCGCGAGAGCAGCGCCGGCAGCACGGTCAGCGAGCCGAGCATCGCCACCGCGACCACGGTGATCGTCGCGACGCCGAACGAGGTGTACGTGCGGTCCTGCGCGAACAGGAGGCCCGGCCATCGCGACCATCACGGTCAGGCCGGAGATGAGCACCGACCGGCCGGACGTGGCGGCGGCGGCCTCGAGCGCGGCCCGCGGCCCTGAGCCTGCGGCCCGCTCCTCGCGCTCGCGCTTGACGTAGAAGAGCGAGTAGTCGACGCCGACGGCCAGGCCGACGAGCAGCACGACCGCGCTGACGTTCGGGTCCATCGGGACGAGGTGGCTCGGGATCGAGAGCAGCCCGAGGGTGGCCATGACGGCCGAGAGGGCGAGCAGCAGCGGGATCCCCGCCGCGACGAGCGCGCCGAACACGATCAGCAGGATCGAGCAGCGTGAGCGGCACGGACCGCTCGCCGGCCTTCGCCAGCTGCGAGTTGAACGCGTCGTTGAGCGCCTTGCCCGAGCTGATCGAGCCGGCCTCCCCGACGAAGAAGCCGGGATGGCGGGCGGCTGATCTTGCCGGTGGCGGTCGTGATCTTGTCGATGCGCTTCTCGGCGACCTTCGAGGTGCCGCGCATGTCGAACTCGACCATCGCGGTGTGCCCGTCGGCGGTGACCTGGTCGGCGTGCGCCGGCTCGAGCGGCGAGCGGAGGTTCTTGTAGTCGGCCGCGAACGGCTTCACCGTCGCGAGCGCGTCGGCGACGGTCGCGCGGAACGCGGCGTCGCGGATCGTCTGCGTCTTCGACTGCACGAGCACGATCTCCGTCTGCGGGTCGGCCTGGAAGCCGGCCTGCTTCAGGATCTGGTCGGCCTTGCGGGCCTGACCCGTGTTCGTGTCGCGCGGGTCGATCTGCTTGGTTCCGATCATGCTCCCCGCGACGACCGCGAGGATCACGAACGCGATCCACCCGAAGACCGCCGTCTTCCAGTGACTCGCGCTCCAGCGACCCATCCTGGCCGCGATGTTGTTCGACTTCAGAGGGGTGTCATGGCAAGCGTGTCCTTTTCTGACGAGGGTCTTCGATCGTGATGACCCGAGCCTCGCAGCGGGCTCGTCGCCCGGCCGTGCGGCGGGCAGGCTTCTTGGGGTGCGGTTATCCGCACACCTGCGGGTCGGGTGCTAGCCGCGCAGGTAGGTGAGCACCGCCAGCACGCGGCGGTGGTCGCCGGCGTCCGCGGGGAGCCGGAGCTTCGCGAAGATGCTCGTGACGTGCTTCTCGACCGCGCGCTGGGTGATGAAGAGCCGGTCGCAGATCGCCTGGTTGGAGCGGCCCTCGGCCATCAGCTCGA
The DNA here is from genome assembly GCA_963723405.1 of uncultured Actinomycetota bacterium. Lineage (GTDB taxonomy): Bacteria > Actinomycetota > Thermoleophilia > Gaiellales > Gaiellaceae > PALSA-600. Next base: position 67,737 of record CAVRQF010000005.1, read on the forward strand.
GCACCTCCCGCTCGCGGGGCGAGAGATCCGCGAGCGGGTCGTCCTTGCGGCGGCGGCCGACGAGCTGGGAGACCACGGTCGGGTCGAGGGCCGAGCCGCCCTCTCCGACGCGGCGCACGGCGGCCGCGAACTCGCCGACGTCCGAGACGCGGTCCTTGAGGAGGTAGCCGACGCCCTCGGCGCTCTCCGAGAGAAGCTCGAGCGCGTAGTCGGCCTCGACGTACTGCGACAGCACGAGCACTCCCGTCGCCGGGTAGCGCTCGCGGATCTCGCGGGCGGCGCGCAGGCCCTCGTCGGTGTGCGTCGGCGGCATGCGGATGTCGACGATCGCGACGTCCGGGCTGTACGACCGCACCTTCAGCAGCAGCTGGTCCGGGTCGCCCGCCTGCCCGACCACCTCGAACCCCGCGTCGGCGAGCAGGCGCGCGATGCCCTCCCGCAGGAGGACGGAATCGTCGGCGAGCACGACGCGCATCCGGCGAAGCTACTCCGCCGTGACGACGGCGGGCAAGGGGAGCTCGGCGCTGACACGAGTCCCCTCGCCCGGCGGGCTCTCCACTTCCAGCCGGCCGTCGAGCGCCGAGACCCGGTCGAACAGGCCGCGCAGGCCCGACCCGGCCGCCGCGTCAGCGCCGCCCGACACCGTCGTCCGACACCTCGACGCGGAACGTGCCGTTCTCGGCCTCCAGGCCCACCCGGATCGAGGAGGCCCGGCCGTGCTTGACGACGTTCGTCACCGCCTCGCTGACGACGTAGTAGGCCGCCGCCTCGATCGGCGCCGGCAGCCGCCGGCCGACGCGGTCGAGCTCGACCGGACCGGCGCCCGCGCCGCCAGCCCCTCGAGCGCCGCGTCGAGCCCGCGGTCGGTCAGCACCGCCGGGTGGATCCCGCGGGCGAGCTCGCGCAGCTCCTCGAGCGCCGCTGCGAGCTCCTCGCCGGCCCCCGTCAGGAGCTCCGACGCGCCCGCCGGATCGGATTCGAGCCTCGACTGCGCCAGGCGCAGCGACAGAGACAGCGCGACCAGCCGCTGCTGCGCGCCGTCGTGCAGGTTCCGCTCGAGCCTCCGGCGCGCCTCGTCCCCTGCCGCGACGATACGGCCGCGCGAGGCGCGGATCTCCTCCTCGGCGCGGCGGTGCTCGGTGACGTCGAGGCCGGCGGCCACGATCCCCTCGACCTCGCCCGACTCGCCCTTCAACGGCGCCCCGCGCCAGATGATCGAGATTCGCTCTCCGCGCGCGTTCGTGAACGTGTTCTCGTACTCCGAGGGACCGTGCGTCCGGCGCGGCCGCGCGAAAACGCGCGTGCATTGCGTCACGCTCGTCGGGATCGATGAAGATGTCCCAGAAGTACTCGCCGAGGACCTCCGAGTCGTCGGAGCGGCCGGTCGCGGCGAGCGTTGCCGGATTGACCTTCCGGATGCGCGCCTCCGTGTCCACGGTCAGGAGCAGGCTCGGCGCAGTGTCGACGATCGTCGCCAGCAGGACGTTCTGGTGACGGAGCTCGGCCTGGAGCCGCTCGTTGTCGAACGCGAACGCCGCGGCCGCGGTGACGCTCTCGACGAGCTCGGGCTCCGAGGCGAGCGACTCGTCGTGGAGGAGCGCCCCGACCCGCCGCCCGTCACGCTCGACGAGCGTGATCGCGTCGCTCGGCACGTGGTCGAGGTCGAGCGCGCGCCCGTCCGAGTCGACCCACCGGCGCTCGTGCTCGAGCCAGAACGCGAGCCCGAGCGAGGTATCGCCGAGGGTCTCGGCGATCGTCTCCCGCAACGGCCGGCCGTGCTCGAGGTCGACCATCATCGCCGCGACCGAGCCGCGCGCGAACCTGCTCCTGAGCACCCCGAGCAGGAACGACCACGGCACGAGCAGGAACGCCGCGAGGAAGAGCGCCTCGAAGACGTCCGCGACGCCCGGGGCGATCGCGTCGAGGACATTGCTGAGCAGCAGCACGACGAGCGTGAGCGTCCCGGCCGCGTAGACCGGCAGCAGGACCCGTCTCGCCGGCTGCGTCGCGGCGCGCCAGCGCCGCACGAGCACGACCACCGCCGATCCGATCAGCACGACCGTGAACACCGTCGCGACCAGCTCGATCGACCCTGCGAGCAGCGCCGAGTCCTTGACGACGATCGCGCTGCCCGGGCAGTTCGAGGGGCATCCGTAGCTCGGGTCGCTGCTGAACAGGAAGACGATCGGCGGCGTGAGCACGACGAACCACGCGGTCGCCTTGACGATCCACTTGCCCGTGCGGTCCAGCCGCCCGCTCGGGAACGAGAGCATCAACGCCGCGAACGGGATGAAGGCGAGGTTCCCGAGGAAGGCGCCGATCGTGTAGACGACCTTGCTGTTCGCCTCGGGAATGGCGCCGAAGAACCAGAGGAAGCCGACCGCGGCGAGGTAGAGGCCGGTCGGGTTCTCGGGCCGCACGCGCAGCGCGATCAGGCCGGCGAAGACGAACGAGACGCCGGCAGTGATCGCCAGCGAGGCGGAGAGCACCTTGTGCTGGTCGTGATCGCTCGCGTGGATCAGGAGGAGCGCGGCGACGACCTCTGCGGCGAGAACCGCCGTGACGAACAGAAGCTCGACCGCCCGGCGGCTCACCGTGTCTCGCGGCCGCCTCGGTCGGGCCTACGGCTCATAGAAGGGCCCGGACGGCGGCGCTGCTCAGCTCGCCCTTCGGGACGAACCCGCGCGCACCCGACTGCGCGATCAACTCGCCGTAGTCGCTCGCGTCGCGGCTCGAGACGAGGACGACCGCCGGCGCGCCCCCGTTCATCCCGGCGAGGTCGGCGACGACGTCGAACCCCGTCGTGTCCGGGAGCTGGACGTCGAGGAGCACGACCTCGGGATGCAGGCGCCTCGCCAGCTCGACGCCCTCGGCCCCGTCGCGCGCCTCGCCGACGACCTCGAATCCATCGGCCTCGAGCACCGCCCGGGCCGTTGCCCGGAAGCTCGGGTGGTCGTCGACGATCAGCACTGTGTGCCTCATCGCCGAATCGTGTCAGAGGCCGACGCCCGGTGGAATACGGTTACCCGTACCTCGCGAGCTCAGTCGCGAAGGAACGACGGCACGTCGAGGTCGCCGGGATCGGCGCTCGACGGCCTGGCGGGCACCGGGCCGGGGCCTGGGATCGGAACGTCGTCGCCGAGGCGCGTCCGGCGGCGCCGCTGCTGGCCGAAGCCGGTGGCGATGACCGTGACCCGCACCTCGTCGCCCTTGCCCTCGTCGATCACGGCACCGAAGATCACGTTCGCGTTCGCGTCGGCCGCGGTGGTGACGACCTCGGCAGCCTCGTTCACCTCGAACAGGCCGAGGTCGGCCGGGCCGGTGATGTTGAGCAGGATCCCGGTTGCGCCGTCGATCGACGACTCGAGCAGCGGCGAGCTGACGGCGGTCCGGGCCGCCTCGGCGGCGCGGTTCTCACCGGAGCTGACGCCGATGCCCATCAACGCCGAGCCGGCGTCGCGCATGATCGTGCGGACGTCGGCGAAATCGAGATTCACGATCCCGGGAACGGTGATCAGGTCGGTGATCCCCTGGACGCCCTGGCGCAGGATGTCGTCGGCCATCTTGAACGCATCCGACAGCGGCGTCCTCTTCTCGACCACCTGGAGGAGCCGGTCGTTCTCGATCACGATGAGCGTGTCGACCTTCTCGGAGAGCTCCGAGATCCCCTGCTCGGCCTGCTGCCCGCGGCGGCGGCCCTCGAAGCTGAACGGCCGCGTCACCACGCCGACCGTCAGTGCCTCGAGCTCGCGCGCGAGCTCCGCCACGACGGGTGCGCCGCCGGTGCCGGTGCCGCCTCCCTCGCCGGCGGTGACGAAGATCATGTCGGCGCCCTTCAGCGCCTCCTTCAGCTCGTCGCGGCTCTCCATCGCTGCGGCGTGGCCGACCGCGGGGTCGGCGCCCGCTCCGAGACCGCGCGTCGCCTTCGCGCCGATGTGGATCTTCACGTCGGCATCGCACATCAGGAGTGCCTGCGCGTCGGTGTTCACGGCCACGAACTCGACGCCCGTCAGGCCTGCGTCGACCATGCGGTTGACCGCGTTCGTGCCCCCGCCGCCGACACCGACGACCTTGATCACCGCTAGGTAGTTACCTGACCGATCTCTCATCTCGAGCTCACTCGATAGTTGATTCGACCTTGGCATCTCGAAACCTCGATCTCTCGAAACCTCGACATCAACTGCAGGCTGGGGCTGGCCGAGGCATCTCCTCGACCGCACTGTACGGGCAATCGGTCCGCATGTCAATGCGGAAAACGCCAACCTCGACCAGTATAACGATCAAGCTCAACCTTCGACTCTAGGGTTGTTGGCCCTCGAGAACGGGCCGCTCGGGGACGCTGACGTCGACATAGGCGGGCGTGGCATCGCCGTTCGAGGCGGCCACGTGGAGGATCCTCCGCGCAATCGCCAGCTTCAGCCGGAGGTCGCCGAGGTCGCCGAGCCGGAGCTCCGTTCCCTCGCCGAGGACGAGCGTGAGCGACTCCTTCCCGGAGACGACCGTCCGCACCCCGCCCGGATACGCGCGCCGCGAGATCGGCGCGACCGCAGCCGCGGCGATGCGTCCTTCGTCGAGCGGAAGGGTCTCCCCCGTCGCGAGCTGGGCCTGCTTGGGCAGCCAGAGGCGCGGCAGGCGCGAGCGGCGCGGGTTGTCGATCTTCCGCATCACCCGTCCGCGCGCCGAGATGAGCCAGCTCGCCGTTCCCTGGCGCACGAGCATGACCGCCCGCTCGGCATGAGCGGTCACGACGAGCGTGTTCGGGAAGGACCGCTCGAGCTTCGCCGACAGGACGTCGGGCAACGCTTCGAGCTGCGTCGTCAGCGCGCCCTCGTCGACGCGGAGCAGGCTCCGCCCGAGCTCGGGCGACAACGCCTTCTGAACCTCGGCCCTCACTCGCGGCGAGCCGCTGTGCACCTCGATCGTGCGCACCGCGAACGCGGACGTCTCGCGAGCGACGAGGAAGGCGGCGATCCCGAGTCCGGCGATCGCGGCGCCGACTGCGACGGGTTTCAGCACGAAGCCCAGTTCGCCGCGGGCCGGCTCTTCCCTACAGGGGAGGCAACTCGATCGCCCCGAGGAAGCGAACCTCGTGCTCGAGCACGACGCCGAAGCTCTCGTGGACGCGCCGCCGCGCCTCGGCCATCAGCGCGAGGGCATCGGCGCTCGTCGCGCCTCCCGCGTTCTCGATGAAGTTCGCGTGCCGCTCCGAGACGAGCGCGCCGCCGATCCGGAATCCCTTGAGGCCTGCAGCCTCGATGAGCGCGCCGGCGCCCGGGCCCGAGCCCGGGTTCTTGAAGACGCTCCCGAACGTCCGCTTCGTCGTGGGCTGGGTCGCCTTCCTCTGCGCGAGGAGCGCCGAGACCTCGGCGCGGATCTCTGCGGGCGGCCGGGGCGAGAGTCGAAACCGGACCTGCGCGACGACCTCGCCGGGCGCGAGCGCCGAGCGGCGGTAGGCGAGGCCGAGACCCGCGAGGTCGACCGTGCGGGTGCCCTCGGCGCCGACGACGAGGGCGTCGAGCAGCACCGTGCTCCAGTCTCGGCCGTAGGCGCCGGCGTTCATCTGCACCCCGCCGCCGGCCGTGCCGGGGATCGCCGAGGCGAACTCGAGCCCGCCGAGGCCCGCATCGCGCGCGCGGTGGAGACAGACGGCGTTCTTGGCGCCCCCGCCCGCGACGAGTGTCTCGCCCTCGACCCGTACAGCCGCGAGGTCGCCCTCGAGCCGCACGACGAGGGCGTCGACGCCTTCGTCTGCGGCAAGCAGGTTCGACCCCAGCCCGACGGGCTCGACGCGCACACCCTCGCCCGAGGCCCAGGCAACGACCTCCTCGAGCTCGGCAAGCGTGGCCGGCCGGGCGAGCAGGCGGGCTGGGCCGCCGGTCCCGATCGTCGTGAGGCGGGAGAGCGGGACGCGCTTCTCGAGCACGATCACCGCTGCGCGGCCAGGCGCTCGCGGATGAGCGCGGGCGCGGCGTCGACGTCCCCGGCGCCGAGGACGAGCAGCACGTCTCCCGGCTGCGCTCTCCTCGCGAGGTAGGCGGCCGCGTCGGCCACGCCGGGGATCCAGGCCGGGACTCGCCCGCGGTCGGCCAGCGCGTCCACGACGAGCTTGCCGCTCACCGCCGGGTCTCGCTCCTCGCGGGCGAGATAGACGTCGGTCACGACGACGTCGTCCGCGGCAGCGAGCGCCGCACCGAGATCGGCAGCGAGGTACCGCGTCCGCGAGACGAGATGCGGCTGGAAGAGCGCCCGGACGCGCCGCCCGGGGAAGGCCTCGCGGGCCGCTGCGATCGTGGCCGCGACCTCCGCGGGATGGTGCGCGTAGTCGTCGACGAGGATGACCCCGCCGGCCTCCGAGACCTCGAAGCGGCGGCCGGTCCCGGCGAAACGGCCGACGGCCGCCGCCGCCTCCGCACGCCCGACGCCGGCCAGCTCGAGGGCGGCGATCGCCGCCCCGGCGTTCGCGCGGTTGTGCGCACCCGGCAGCGTCAGCGGCCCCTCGAAGGGCGGAGCGTCGCGCACCGCATTCCGAGCTGCCCTCGTCCACGTGTCGAACTCCGCTTCGAGCTCCGCGAGCGAGGCGAACTCGCTGTGGTGGTCGAGCTCGACATTCGTGACTACGGCGATCTCGGCCGGAAGGCCGAAGACGGTCCTGTCCGACTCGTCTCCCTCGACGACGAGCCAACCCTCCCCCGCTCCCGCGTTGCTGCCGAGCTGGGGCACGGGGGCCCCGATGAGCCAGGCCGGATCGCCACCCGTCTCGCGGAGCGCGAAGGCGATCATCGCCGCGGTCGTGCCCTTGCCGTGGGTGCCCGCGACGACGATCGAGGGGCGGAGCGCGACGAGCTCGGCGAGGAGCTCGGCGCGCGAGGTGCCCGGGACACCCGGGTACGCCGAGGAGACGACCGCCTCCCAGCCGGGCGGCACGACCGGCTCCGGCGCGATCTCGACCTCGATGCCCCCGAGCGAGTCGAGGTACGGCGTCCTGACGCGGTCCCAGCCGCCGACCTCGGCACCCCAGCTACGGGCGAGCTGCGCGTAGGCGGAGAGGCCGGCGCCGCCGATCCCGACGAACCAGAGCCGGCGGCCGTCAAGCGCCGGCAAGGGCGATCAGCCCCTCGGCGATCTCCTCGGCCGCGTTCGGCTTGGCGACGCGGAGCATCGCCTCGCCCATCTGCTCGAGGCGCGGGGCGTCGTCGAGGAGCGAGCGGACGCGATCGGGGACGTCGTCGAGCTCGAGGTCGCGGATCATCATCGCGCCGCCGGCCTTGACGAAGTACTCCGCGTTCAGTGCCTGGTGGTCGGCGGTCGCGAACGGGTAGGGCACGAGGATCGCGGGCTTCCCGGCGGCGGCGAGCTCCCAGACCGAGCTCCCGGAGCGCGCGACGACGAGGTTCGCGGCCGAGTACGCGGCGCCGATCCGCTCGGTGGACGGGACGAGCCGGTAGTCGTCGCGGCGGACGCGGCCCTTGAGCGACCAGTAGTCGCGCTCGCCGGAGATATGGAGGATCGCCGGGCCGATCTCGCCGAACGCCTCGATCATCGTCTCGTTGATCGAGCGCGCCCCGGCGAGCGCGCCCGCAATGAGGAGAACAGGCCCGTCGGGCGGCAGCTCGAAGATCTCGCGCGCCTCGCCCATCGGGATCGGCCGGGCGCGTGCCGGGATCGGCCGGCCGACGACGCGGAAGCGCGGCCCGAGCCTGCCTTCGAGCGGGTAGGCGAGGAACACCTGCCTGGCGAACGGCCTGGCCAACCGGTTCGCGAGGCCGAGGTGGGCGTCGGCCTCCGAGAGCGCGGCCGGGATGTGCATGGTCGACGCGGCGAGCACCATCGGCCCGGCCACGTACCCGCCGGCGCCGTAGACGACGTCGCAGCGGCGCTTCCTCAGGATCGCGCGGCAGGCGTGCGGCGCCGCCCCCGCGCGGTAGAGCGATTTGAAGAACGCGGGCGAGGGCTGGCGCGGAAGCCCGCTGATGCTGAAGGTGTCGAGCTCGTAGCCGGCGTCAGGGACGAGCTGCGCCTCGACCCGATCCGGCGACCCGGCGATCGTCACGTAGACGCCCCGCTCCGTCAGCGCGTCCGCCACTGCGAGCGCGGGCAGGACGTGCCCGGCCGTCCCGCCGGCCGCGATCACGCACCGAAGCTGTCTCTGCGCTCCCACGAGAAGCGATGTTAAGGAGGATCCCCACCGCGGCGAGCAGGACCACGAGACTCGAGCCGCCGTACGAGAGGAACGGAAGCGGAATTCCGGTGAGCGGCGCAACTCCCATCACGGCCGCGATGTTGACCGCCGCCTGGCCGCAGACGAGCATCGTGAGCGCCACGGCAAGCCGCTTCCCGAACGGGTCACGACAGGTGAGGGCGATCCGGAACCCCGCGTACCCGAAGACCGCGTAGGCCAGGATCACGCCGGTCACTCCGATCAGGCCGAGCTCCTCGCCGATCGAGGCGAGCATCATGTCGGTGGGGGCCTCGGGAAGGTAGAAGAGCTTCTGCACCCCGTTCCCGAGCCCCACCCCGAAGATCCCGCCGGACCCCATCCCGATCATCGCCTGGACGATCTGGAACCCCGTTCCCTGTGCATCGTGCCAGGGGTTCAGGAACGAGAAGAACCGGGCGCGACGGTAGGGCTCGAACCAGATCGCGAGGGTGCCGATCGTCCCTGCGATGACGCCGGCCGTCACGAGCAGGCGGGCCGGCGTCCCCGCGACGAGGAGGACGGCGCCGAGCATCAGGAAGAGAGCGATCGCCGTGCCGAGGTCCGGCTCCGCGAGCAGGAGCAGCGCATAAAGGCCCGCGAGCAGCCCGATCGGGCGTGCCAGCTGCTTGAGCGTTCGCGGCGGGGCGCGGCGCGAGAGATACGAGGCCGCCCAGACTGCGAGCGCGAGCTTGGCGAGCTCCGAGGGCTGGAAGACGGCAGGGCCGACAGCGATCCAGCGCCTGGCGCCGTTCACGGCCGGGCCGATCACGAGGACCGCGGCGAGCAGGGCGAGCGAGCCGACGACGAGGATGGGCGCAAGCGCGCGGAGACGGCGGTAGTCCCAGCGCTGGGCGACGACCATCAGGACGATCCCGAGCACGGCGTACATCCCCTGCCGCTCGACGTAGAAGTTCGGGTTGCCGCCGCCGACCGCGGCGGGCGCCGAGGTGGCCGAGTACACGCACACGATCCCGAAGGCGACGAGTGCGAGAGTGACGAGGATCAGGATCCTCGACTCGAGCTCTCCCCGTCTCATCCGGATCGATTTCGCCGACGGGCACGCGATTCCTCGCGCCGGGCGGCCGGAAGCCCTCGAGTCAGTTCCGTGTCAGCGCGACGAGCTCCCTGAAGTGCTCCCCCCGGCGCTCGAAGTTCTCGTACTGGTCGTAGCTCGCGCAGGCCGGGCTGAGGAGGACGACCGAGCCGGGGGCCGCTTGCGCGGCGGCGTGAGCGACGGCGGCGACCAGGGTCTCGTCGTCGTGGGCGCGGGCGCCGATCGCCGCCCCGAGCTCGGGGGCCGCCCGGCCGACGAGGTGGACCGAGAGGACGTTCGGGCCGAGCGCAGCGGCGAGCGGCTGGAAGCTCTCGCCCTTCGGTGAGCCGCCGAGGATCAGGTGGACCGGCTCGGCTGCGTAGGCGTCGAGTGCCCGCAGCGCGGCCCCGACGTTCGTCGCCTTCGAGTCGTTCACGAACCGGACGCCGCCGACCTCGCCCACCGGCTCCAGGCGGTGCGCGATCCCGGGGAACGTCCGAAGCGCCTCGGCGATCGCGTCGTCGTCGACGCCCGCCGCGCGAGCTGCGGCCGTCGCGGCTGCGGCGTTCTCGCGGTTGTGGCGGCCGCGGATCAGCGGCTCTGCCGGGAGCGGGTCGTCGGGCGCGAACTCGATCCCCGGAAGGCCGGATCCCGCCGGCACGACCGCGACCGACGCGCGTTCGAAGATCCGCAGCTTGGCGGCGCGATAGTCCTCGAACGTCCCATGCCTGTCGAGATGGTCCGGCTCGAGGTTCAGAAGCACCGCCAGATCGCAGGCGAACTCGTGCACGTCCTCGAGCTGGAACGACGAGACCTCGCACACGACCCAGCCCGTGGACGCGACGGAGGTGAGCGGCGTGCCGATGTTGCCCGCAACCGCGACGTCCTCTCCCGCCGCGCGGAAGATCGCTCCGAGGAGCTCTGCGGTGGTGGACTTCCCGTTCGTGCCGGTGACACCGACGAACCGGGCGCCGCTCGGCGCGAGGAGCCGCCAGCCGAGCTCGAGCTCGGACCAGACGGCTATCCCCCGCCGGCGCGCCTCCTCGACGAGCGGCCGCCCGCCCGGCACGCCCGGCGACTTCACGACGAGCTCCACCCCGTCGAGCAGCGTGAGCTCACCCTCGTTCTCGAGCGACCGGTCGACCTGCACGACCTCGTCGCCCCGAGACTCGAGTGCTGCCGATGCGGCCTCGCCCGAGCGCGCGAGACCGTAGACGAGCACCTTCACTGAATCATCTTCCACTGAATCATCGTCACTGGGTCACGTCTCACTGGGGCCTGATGAACGGGTAGTACTTGTAGAACAGCGCGAACCCGCCGGCGCAGAGGATCCCGGCGATGATCCAGAAGCGCACCATGATCTTCGTCTCGGACCACGCCTTCATCTCGAAGTGGTGGTGGATCGGCGCCATCAGGAAGATGCGTCTGCCGAACCAGCGGAACGAGATCACCTGCAGCATCACAGAGAGCGCCTCGATCACGAAGACGCCGCCGATGAGGAGCAGGAGGAGCGGCACCTGCAGGAAGATCGCCATCGTCGCGATCGCCCCGCCGAGCGCCATCGCGCCCGTGTCTCCCATGAAGACCTCGGCCGGGAACGCGTTGAACCAGAGGAAGCCGACGGCGGCGCCGATGATCGCTGCGCCGATATACGCGGCGTCGAGCCGGTTGGCGATCCGGTGGCCGCCTTCGGTCTGCCTGATGTAGATCGTGACCGCGATCGCCGTGAGAGTGAAGAGCGAGATGATCGAGGTGCCCGCCGCGAGCCCGTCGAGGCCGTCCGTCAGGTTGACGGCGTTCGCCGCGCCCACGATCACGATCGCGACGAGCACGTAGTAGCCCCATCCCAGCGGCAACCACCTGTCGACGATCGGGATGAACACCGCGTGGCGGAGCTTCTGGTGCTCGGCCGCGACGCAGACGGCGACGGCGATCGCGATCAGCAGCACCATCTTGATCCGCCCCGACAGGCCGAGCGAGCGCCGATGCCTCACCTTGATCAGGTCGTCGAGGAACCCGATCGCCCCGCACGCGAGGAAGCGTCCCGTAGATCGTCAGCGCGGGCACGGTGCGGACCGAGGTCGCGAAGAACGCGATCGTCGCGGCGAGCACGATCAACACACCGCCCATCGTCGGCGTCCCCTGCTTGACCGAGTGGTGCTCCGGGCCCTCCTCGCGAATCGTCTGGCCGAGGGAGTGGGCCCGCAGGAAGTCGATGAAGAACGGGCCCGCGAGGATCGAGATGATGAGCGCGACGAGGGCCGCAACCAGGACGTGTGCCATCAGGGGTTCCTAGCGTAGTTTCGCCGCAACAGCTTCGAGTCCCACTGCCCTCGAGCCCTTCACCAGCACGACGTCGCCCGGCTCGAGCAGGCCCTCGAGCGCCTCGACCGCCTCGTCTGCCGTGGCGACCCGACGGCTCGCGACGCCCTGGGCCGTCTCGACATAGCCCGCGGCGAGCGGGCCCACGGCGATGAGCGCCGCTACGCCCGCACGGGCGACCTCCGTGCCGGTCGCCCGGTGATACCCGAGCGCCTCCGAGCCGAGCTCGGCCATCTCGCCGAGCACGACCACCTTCCTGCGGTCCCCGGCGATCGCCGTCAGGTGCTCGAGCGCTGCAGTCATCGCCGCGGGGTTCGCGTTGTAGCAGTCGTTGATCAACGTGATCCCGTCCGCGAGCTCGATGACCTCTTCGCGAAGGGGGCTGAACTCCACCTCCAGGGTGCCGCTCTCCGGGAACGGGACGCCGAGCACGTCGCATACCGTGAGCGCCGCGAGGGTGTTCTGGAGCTGGTGCCTGGCAACGAAGCTCGTCGCCAGCGGAACGACGTGATCCCCGACCTGGAGCACGCCGTCCCGTGGCGAGCCGAAGGCACGGATCTCGATGTCCGTGCGCGTGAGATACGGCTCGAGGAGAGGCTCGACCGGGACGACGGCGGTCCCGCCGGGCGGAAGCGCCTCGATCAGCTCCGCCTTCGCCTTCGCCACGTTCTCGACCGTTCCGACCAGCTCGAGGTGAACCGGCGCGATGTTCGTGATCAGCGCGATGTCGGGGCGCGCGAACGAGGCGAGATAGGCGATCTGCCCGAGGCCGCGCATCCCCATCTCGACGATGCAGAGCTCGGTGTCGTCCTCGATGCGGCAGAGGGTGAGCGGCACGCCGAGCTCGTTGTTGAAGTTCCCCTCCGATGCGACCGTTCGCAGGTGCGGTGAGCAGAGCGCGGCCAGGATGTCCTTCGTCGTCGTCTTGCCGGTCGCACCGGTGATCCCGACGACCCGGGCGGTCGACCGGTCCCGCACCGCTCCTGCGATCGCAGCGAGCGCTCCGTGCCCGTCCTCGGGGACGAGTGCCGCCGCGGCTCCACGGGCGAGAGCGTGCGCGACGAAGTCGGCGCCGCCGCCGACCGCCACGAAGAGGTCGCCCTCCTCGATCCGGCGGGAGTCGATCTGCATCCCGGTGACCGAGTCGGCCCACGGGCGGGAGGTCAGCTTCCCGAGGGGCTCGATCAGGCCGAGCTCGAGTGCGATCACCGGCCGGGAACCTCGAGCAAGCGGCCGAGCACCTCGCGGGCGACCATCCGGTCGTCGAACGGCACCTTGCCCGTCGCGAGCTCCTGCTCGGGCTCGGCCCCCCGCCCGGCGATCACGATCACGTCCTCCGTGCCCGCGCCCGAGAGCGCGAGCTCGATCGCGGCGCGCCGGTCGAGCTCGAGCTCGAGCGGGCCGAGCGCCCCGGAGGCCACTTCCGCGGCGATCGCTTCGGGATCCTCGGAGCGCGGGTTGTCGGAGGTCAGGATCGCCCGGTCCGAGAGCTCGGACACCACCCGTCCCATCAGTGGGCGCTTGCCGCGGTCCCGGTCGCCGCCGGCTCCGAACACCACCGTCAGCCGCCCGTCGCCGAGCCCCCGCGCCGCGGAGATGACGTTCGCGAGCGAGTCAGGGGTGTGGGCGTAGTCGACGAGCACGGTGAACGACTGGCCGGCGTCGATCGACTCGAACCGCCCCGGGACGCCGGCGACCGACTCGATCCCCCGCTTGACCGCATCACTCTCGACTCCGAGCGCCGCGGCTGCGACCGCGGCGCCGATCGCGTTCTCGCGGTTGAACGCCCCGCGGAGGCGCAGCTCGATCCCGTCCAGCGCGGCCGACGATGCGTCGAAGGTGATCGCGTCCGGCAGCTCGCCGGCGAGTCGCCTCCCCCATTCCCCGCCGACGTTCACGACTGCCCGGTCGGCCTGGGCGAAGAGCGCGGCCTTCGCGCGGTAGTAGGCCTCCATCGTGCCGTGGAAGTTCAGGTGATCCTGGCTGAGATTGGTGAACACGAGCACCGCGAAGGTCGTCCCCTCGAGGCGGCCCTGGGCGCCCGCCTCGGAGGTCGCCTCGAGCACGCACGCACGGTCGCCCGCGTCGACCATCTCCCGGAGCATCCGCTGGAGATCGATCGCCTCCGGGGTGTTGAGCCCGGTCGGCCGCGGCTCGCCGCCGATGCGCCGCTCGATGTTCGTCAGGAGGCCGGTCGGCCGGCCGGCCGCCTCGAGGATCGACCGAATCAGGAACGCCGTCGTCGTCTTGCCGTTCGTGCCGGTGACGCCGGCGACCTCGAGGTCGCGGGACGGGTCGTGGAAGAACAGGCGCCCGGCAACCGGCATCGCAGCCCTGACGTCCGCCACGACGACCTGCGGAAGGGCGACGCCGAGGGGATGGTCGACGACGAGGGCGACGGCGCCGAGCGCGGCCGCCGTCGGTGCGAACGCATGACCGTCTGCATTGCGGCCCGGCACGCAGAAGAAGAGAGAGCCCGGACGGACGGCGCGGGCGTCGTAGGCGAGGTCGAAGATCTCGACCGAGGCCGGCACGCTCGAGCCTCCGTCGACGACCTCGCTCGCCCCGAGCGCCGTGATGAAGCGCTCAAGGTTCATCCGCGCGCCGAGTCTACCGCCGGGATCCGGCCCGACCTCCCGTGGAGGTACCGGCCGAGGGTCGTGCCTAGCCGGTCGTCGTCGTGATCGTCTTCGGGGCGTCCGGCGGCACCTCGAGGTACTGCAGGTCGAACTTCGCGATCGACGCGAACGCGGGTGCCGCGACGACGCCCCCGAAGATCGAGCCCCGCGGCGCATCCACCTTCACGAGCACGACGAGCCTCGGGTGAGACGCCGGCACCATGCCCACGAAGGAGGCGGTGTAGTCGGTGGTCGAGTAGCCGTGTGCCGTCGGCACCTGCGCGGTTCCGGTCTTTCCCGCGACGGTGTAGCCCGGGATCTGCGCCTCGTTGCCGGTGCCGCCCTGCACGGAGACGACGCCGGTGAGCATCTTCTTGACCTCCCCGTCGACCTCGGATGACATCAGCCGCCGCTTCGTCCACTTCTCCGGGGCGTGCCCGCCGACCCGCTCGACCAGGTGCGGCTGGATCCACACGCCGCCGTTCGCCACTGCTGCGTACACGGAAGCCATCTGGATCGGCGTCACCGAGATCCCCTGCCCGATCGGCTCGTTACCGATCGTCGGGTCGCTCCACTGCTCGAGCGGCAGCACGAAGCCGGGGCTCTCGCCGGGGAAGTCGATCCCCGTCGTGGAACCGAAGCCGAACTTCTTGACCCAGTTCGCCAGCCCCTGCGGCCCGAGCTTCTCGGCGAGCGTGACGGCGCCGACATTGGACGAGTACTCGAGGATCTGCGAGACGGAGTAGTTGACGGTGCCCCGCAGCTCGGCGTCGTGCACCGTGCACTGCAGGCAGGAGGCGTAGCGGAAGAGGTACGGAAGCGTGAAACGGGTGTTCGGGGTGACGAGGTGCTCGGAGAGCGCACCGGTGATCGTGACGAGCTTGAACGTCGAGCCCGGCTCGTAGACGTCGGTGAGTGCGCGGTTCCGGAGGATCCCTGGGTTGGAGCGTGCGACGTTCGACGTGTTGTTGGCGTCGTAGCCGGGCGTCTGCGCCATCGCGAGCACCTCTCCGGTCGACGGGTCGAGGACGATCGCCGTCGCGTCCTTCGCACCCCACTTGGAGACGGTCTCGCGCAGCACGTTCTCCGCCTGGGCCTGGATGGTGTGGTCGATCGTCGTGAACACGTCCGCGCCCTGCCAGGCCGGACGGGAGCTGATCACGTCGATCGTGCGGCCCGTGGGGTCGCGGACGATGGTCTGCTTGCCGACCCGGCCGGCGAGCTTGTGGTCGTACTGCAGCTCGAGGCCGCCGAGCCCGTGCCCGTCGATCCCCGCGTAGCCGAGAACCTGCGCCGCCACACCGCGCTGCGGGTAGGTCCGAAGCTCCTCGGGATAGGACTCGACGCCGAGGAAGCCCTTCTTCAGGAACAGGGCGGCGGTCCCGGGGTCGGCGAAGCGCTTCACGTAGACGAACCTGCTCTTCTTGTTCAGGAGCTGCGGCAGGAGGGCGTTCGGGTCGACGCCGAAGATGTCGTGCGCCGCGAGCGCGATCGCACGGGCGTTCCGTACGAGGTAGGGATCGGCGTAGACGGTCGACGTCTGCTCCCCGAGCGCGAGCTGGACGCCGGTGCGGTCGAAGATCGTGCCGCGACCGGCCGGAATCGTCTGGGTCTCCTCGTGCTGGCTCTTTGCGAGCGCCGAGAGATGCGCCGCCCTGCACCCCCTGCAGCCAGACCGCGCGCGCGAGCATCGCGGCAAAGACGAGCACGAAGACCGCGACCAGGAGCCTGATCCGGCGGTTCGCGTGCTTCTCGCGCATCGGCGACGCCATCAGCGGCCGAGGTCGACGTAGCCGATCGTGGACGGATCGGCCTGTGTGAGGCCGTCCTGCTGGTGGGCGAGCACCTGAATCCGCGGTGATGCCAGCGCCGAGCTGAGCTGGGAGGAGAGCGCCGCGTTCTCGGCCCTGAGCCGCGTTCGTGCCTGGGTGGCCGAGTCGAGGCGAAGGTTCAGGCGGAGCACGGCGAGGTTCACGAACACGACGCCCGCCAGGAGCACGGCGCCCACGACGATCCAGGCGATCCCCGCGCGGCTGCGATAGCGGCGGCGCGTCCCCGGCTTGGCTTTCGCCTTCGGCCCCGTCACCGCAGCCGACTTGGCGGCCGGGCGCGGTCGGGTGCGTGCGGGCGCGGCGACGGTGGCGGCGCGGGTGCTAGCCAAGCTTCACCGCCACGCGGAGCCGTGCCGAGGCCGAGCGCGGGTTGCGGGCGATCTCGGCCGCCGAGGGCCGGATCGCCCGCCGCGGAATCGCACGGAGCGTGGGCGTCGCTCCGCAGGCGCAGACCGGGAAGTCGGGCGGGCACGTGCACCCGTGCTCCGCGTCCCGGAGGAAGCGCTTCACGATCCTGTCCTCCAGCGAATGGAACGAGATCACCGCGAGGTGACCGTGCGGGCGCAGCATCTCGAGAGCGGCCGGGAGGGCGCGCTCGAGCGCTCCGAGCTCGTCGTTGACGTCGATCCGAAGCGCCTGGAACACGCGCTTGGCGGGATGCCCCTCGCCGAAGCGCGCCGGCGCCGGCATCGCCTGCTTGACGACCTCGACGAGGTCTCCGGTTCGCTCGAAGGGCTCCTTCGACCGGCGGCGGACGATCGCGCGAGCGACCTGGCGCGCGTACCGCTCCTCGCCGTAGCGGCGGAAGATGTCTGCGAGCTCCCACTCGTTGGCCTCGTTGACGACCTCCGCGGCGGTGAGTTCGGCCGAGGGGTCCATGCGCATGTCGAGGGGTGCGTCGACGACATAGGAGAAGCCGCGCTCGGGACGGTCGAGCTGCATCGAGGAGACACCGAGGTCGAGCAGGATCCCGTCGGCGCGAACGCCGTTTCCCGCCAGGCCCTCGAGTACCTGCGAGAACTCGCCGTGCAGCAGGCGCGTCTTGGCCGCGGTCGACCGGCGCAGCCGCTCGAAGTAGGGGGCGACGGTGGGGTCGCGGTCGATCGCGATCAGCTTTCCCTCACCGCGCAGTGCCCCGGCGAGCAACCCGGAGTGGCCACCGGCACCGAACGTGCAGTCGACGATCGTCTGCCCCGGCCGCGGGTCGATCGCCGCGAGAACCTCGTCGGCGAGGACGGGGACGTGGTCAGTCTCGGTTGGCAAGACGCCCGGCAACATCTTCTGCGCTCCCTTCGGCGTTGCCCTGCTCGCGCCACGCGGCGCGATCCCAGATCTCGAGGTGGTCGAAGACGCCGGCGATCGTGACCTCGCGCCCGATCCCGAACTCCTCCAGGAGCTTGGCGGGGATCACCATGCGCCCGGCCTTGTCGAGCTCGGCCGGCGGAGCGCCGGTGAAGAAGTGCCGCTGCAGGCGGCGTGCGTCGCGGTCGAAGGGGTCGAGCGTTCCCATCCGCGCCGCAAGGACCTCGAACGCAGCCCTGGAATGGAGGAAGAGGCATCCATCCAGGCCGCGGCTGATCACGACCTCGTCGCCGAGCTCTGCCCGGAGCTTCGCCGGAAGCGTGAGGCGATTCTTGTCGTCGAGGGTGTGGTCGTATTCGCCAAGCAGCATTCCACTTGACCCCACTCTAACCCACACGCACCCACTTGTCCACACCTGTCTGAAGAACTGCTACCGGTGATCTGTGCCGAGTACGGCCCCTTTCCCGTGACGACCGAGGCACCCGCCCGCGTCGCGAGATCGAGCGCCGCCCGCAGCGAGTCGCCGCGCGCGAGGCCGAAGAAGACTGCCGCGGCGAAGGAGTCGCCCGCGCCGTAGGCATCCTCGAGCGGGCCGGGAGGCACGGCCGGCTCGTACCGCTCGCCGTTCGCCGTCCCACCGCGCGATCCCTCGGTGGCAACGACGACCGCAACGTCGAGGCTGCCGTCGTACCGCTCGCCGGCGTCGGTCCCGCTGCCGACCAGGAGGTCGAGCGGCACGCGGCCGCGCCCAGCGTCACGAGCTCGCGCGGCGTGGCGGCGAGGTAGCGGGCCGCGCGCGCCGACCGGAGCGCGGCGACGTCGCCGGACACGAAGAAGACGCCGTCGTACCCGTCGAGCGGGAGCGGACCGGCGGGGAGGAGCTTCGCCCCGACGGTCGTGATCGTGCGCTCACGGTCGCGGTCGACGTGCACGAGCGCGCGTCGCGTCTTCCCGAACCACTGGACATGCAGGTCGAGACCGAGCTCGGTGAGCCGCTCGACGGACCGGCGGCCGAGGTCGTCGTCGCCGAGCGCGGTGTGGAAGGTGCAGGCGCCGTTCAGCGCGAGGAGCTGCGCGGCCACGACGGCGCCGCCGCCAGCCGGCTCCGACCACGAGTCCGTGCCGTGCGCGATCTGCCCGGGCGCCGGCACGTGGTCGACCTCGACGAACTCGACGAACTCGATGTGCCCGACGACGGCGATCTTCACAACGCGACCGTATCTCACAGAACGCCGTCGCACTCGCGTTACACCCATGATGCAAGCCGTGGCGATCCCACCGTTCGAGCGCTTCTACTGCGAGCATTGCGACGAGGTGCTCGGCTACCTACGCCGGCTGCTCGGAGCGCGGGCCGAGGATGCCTGGCAGGAGACGTTCCTGCGGGCGCTCCGGGCCTACGACCGTCTCGAGCACGGCCGCCACCTCCGCGCGTGGGTGTTCACGATCGCGACCCGGGTCGCGATGGACGACCTGCGGCGGCGAAGCCGCGCCGATGTCGCGCTCGAGCACGCCGCCGAGCCGGGCTCCGACGGAGAGTGGGAACGCGCCGCGTTCGAGGAGCTCGAGCATCTGACCGGCGGGCTGCCGCCGGCGGAGCGCGCGGCCGTCGTGCTGCGCTACGGCTACGACCTTCCCTATGCCGAGATCGGCGCCGCGCTCGGCTCCTCCGAGGAGGCCGCCCGCGCCGCCGCATCATCCGGTGTTCGCAGACTGAGGAGGACACTTGAACGTCACATCTGATCTCGACGCCCGTTTCCGCGCTGCCGCGCTGCGTGAAGGCCTCGTCGATGCCCGCTACGACATCGTCGCCTCGCCCGTCGGCGACCTCTTCGTCGCCTCCACGCCGCGCGGCCTCTGCCGGATCTCGTTCACCGTCGAGGGCTCGGACGAAGCCGTCGCGCGCGTCTTCGGCGCTCGCGTCCTGCGCATGCCGCTCGACGAGGTACGCCGCGAGCTCGACGAGTACTTCGAGGGCCGCCGTCGGGAGTTCGACCTCCCGATCGACCTTCGTGTCGCGCCGTTCCACGAGGCGGTGCTCGCCGAGCTTGCCCGCGTCCCCTACGGCCATACCGATACCTATGGCCATCTCGCCGCCCTCGTCGGCCGGCCCAGGCCGCCCGTGCCGTCGGCACGGTGATGAACCGGAATCCCGATCCCGATCGTCCTCCCCTGCCACCGGATCGTCGGCGCGAACGGCTCGCTCACGGGCTACGGCGGCGGGCTCCCGGCGAAGAAGCTCCTCCTCGAGCTCGAAGGGGTCACCGGCGCGTGGGGTCAGCTCTCGGTCTGACCCGGTGAGGGCACCTCCGGGTGGAGGCCGATCAGGCGATAGCCCACGCCCCACTCGTTGTCGATCCACGGCGTGTCGGGATCGACCGCCCGCAGCTTGCGGCGCAGGCGCGAGGCGTGGGTCTCGACGGTTCGGGTCGTGGTCGACGCGGGCCAGTCCCAGACCCAGCGCAGGAGCTCCGCGCGGGTGAAGACGCGCGTCGGCTCGCTCGCGAGCACGGCGAGTAGCGACAGCTCTCTCTGCGAGAGCCGAAGGGCGACCCCGCGCAGGGTGGCGATCCGGCTCACCTCGTCGAGGCGCAGCTCGCCGGCGTACAACACGCGCGGCTCGGCCGTGCGGCGGCGCCGCAGGACGGCGCGGATCCGCTCGACGAGCTCCTCGTGATGGAACGGACGGGCAACGTAGTCGTCGCAGCCGCGCCGGAACGCGAGCACCCGGTCGACCGGCGCGTCGTCGGCGCCTCCGAGCAGGATGACGGGCGCCTCGGCCGAGAGCCGCTCGACCTCGGCCGCCTCGCCCGCGAGCACGACGTCGGCGCGTGCGCCGGGCCCCGCGATCTCGAACCCGTGCTCGCGCAGCGGCCCCTCGAGCGGAGCGTTCGTCTCGGGGCCTGCTGCCAGCAGCACAGTGGTCGACACGCACTCGACGGTACCGGCGGCCGCGGTCCCTGCCTAGATGTCCTTTGCACCGAGTCTGTGACGATCAATCCTCAGCCGGCCGTCCCGGCCGAGACCCTTCGAGGCGCGTCTCGTCAGAGGCCGAGAGGCCCGTCAGAGGCGGCCCGAGCGAATGACTCCCACCAGGAGCCAGATCCCGAGCACGCCGGAGGCGAAGAAGCCGACTGCGGCGACGAGATTCAGGCCGAGCAGGTGCGGCCCTGTCTTCGCGAAGATGCCGATGAGGCTCGACCCGATCAGGCCGCCGGTGACGATGAGCGCGATGACGAGCCGGTTGGAGATGACGTCGAGCTTGTGCATCAGGTCGTCCAGGCCCTTGTGGACGAAGCCGATCTCGATCTCGCCCGTCCCGGACCTGCTCGAGGGTCTCGTACACCTGGTAGGGGAAGGCCGCCGCCATCGTGCTGAGGGCCATGCCCTCGCGCCGTGCGCGCGCCACGACCCGGCGCGGCGTGAAACGCTCCATCAGGAGGCCGCGGGCGTACGGCTTCGCGACCTCGAACACGTTGAAATCGGGGTAGAGATCGACGCCGACCGCGCCGATCGTCGCGATCGCCTTGTCCAGCATCACGAATCGCGTGGGCAGATGGAGGTTCATCGAGTAGATCAGGCCGAACACCTCCCGGATCACCTGCATCGGGTCGATCTCGCTGAGGCTCGAGCCGTAGTAGCGCGAGTAGATCTGGTGGAGCTCGGAGACGAACTGCTCCTCCTTGCCCTTCGGATAGCGCACCCCGAGATCGGCGAGCCGTCGCGGCAGCATCTCGATGTTCTCGTTGGCGGCGTCGATGAAGAGCCGCGTGAGCTTCGAGAGGTCGCTGTCGGTCAGCTTCCCGGACAGGCCGAAGTCGACGAGGCCGATGCGCTCGGGCGAGAGCACGAGGATGTTCGCCGGGTGCGGGTCGCCGTGGAAGAGCCCGTGGCGGAAGATCATCGTCAGCCAGGCCTCGGCGATCACGTACGCGAGGCGCCGCCGCTGCTCCATCGTCCACTGGTCGACCTCGAGGTCGGCGAGCTGAATCCCGTCGAGGTACTCGAGCGTGAGGACTCGGCGGCTCGTGTAGCTCCAGTAGGTGCGGGGCACGGCGACGTGCGGGTGCCCCGCGAAGTTCCGGTGGAAGGCCTGGGCATTTCGGGCCTCCTGGCGGTAGTCGAGCTCCAGGCGGATCGAGCGGGCGAACTCGTCGATGATCTCGCGGGTGTCGATGAAGTCGAAGGCTCGCACCCGCTCCTTCACGATCCGCGCGGCCTGCTCCAGGAGCTGGATGTCGCTCTCGATCTGGCGGGGGGCGTTCGGCCGCTGCACCTTGACGGCGACGCGGCGGCCGTTCGGGAGAACGGCGCGATGCACCTGCCCGATCGAGGCGGCGGCCATCGGCTGCTCCTCGAACTCGACGAACAGCCGGGAGATCGGCTGCTGCAGGTCCTCGAGGATGACCCGTTCGACGTCCGCGTAGGGGAACGGCGTGACGTCGTCCTGGAGGCCGCGGAGCTCGGCGATGATCTCGGGCGGGACGATGTCCGGGCGGGTCGAGAGGAGCTGCCCGAACTTGACGAACGTCGGGCCGAGCTCGTCCAGCATCTCCCGCAGGTGCCGCCCCCGCACGGCGGCGTTCTCGGAAGCCGGAGCCCGGCGTCCTTCGAGAACGAACCCGAACCCGTGGCGCACCGCGACCTGCGCGATCTCGCCCAGGCGCCCGATGCTTGCCGTCTTCGAGCCTCGGGCCATACGTCAGTGTTGCACGCTCGGCGGCGACCTCTCAGCGCGGAAATGCGCCGGGGACGCCGCCGTCGACCGGGAGCACGGCGCCGGTGGTGGCCTTCGACCGGTCGGAGATCAGAAACGCTACGGCCTCGGCGACGTCCCGTGCCCGTCACGCCGCGGCCCAGGAGGCTCCGGGACGCATAGAAGGCCTCGACGTCCTCGACGGCGATGCCGTACGCCTCGGCGCGCTCGCGGCGGAGCTCGTCCGACCAGAGCTTCGAGCCGGTGAAGATCGCGTCGGGGCTCACGGCGTTCGCCCGGATGCCGTGCCTGCCGCCCTCGAGCGCCGCGATCCGCATCAGCTGGACGAGGCCCGCCTTCGCGACCGAGTACGGCCCGAACCCGGGCCCCGGCTGGAATGCGTTCTTCGACGCGACGTACACGAGGCTGCCGCCGATCCCCTGCTCGCGCAGCAGCGAGACGGCCCGGCGGGTGAGCAGGAACTGCGAGGTGAGGTTCACCTCGAGGCTCCGCTCCCACACGGCGGCGTCGAGCTCCTCGATCCGGCCGGTGGCGGCGATGCCGGCGTTGAGGACGACGGCGTCGAGGCCGCCGAAGCTCGCAACGGCGGCGTGGACCGCGCGGTCGACGACGGCGGCGTCGGTGAGGTCGCCCGCGACCGCGACCGAGCGGTCGAGCTGCTCGAGCCCGTCCTCGTCGATGTCCGCGAGAACGAGGTGGGCGCCGCGTGCCGCCAGGTCGCGAGCGACCTCGCGGCCGATTCCCGAAGCCGCGCCCGTGACGAGGACGATGTGGCCGGCCAGCTCCGGAGGCGGCGGAAGCAGCGACAGCTTGCGGAGCTCGAGCGGCCAGGTCTCGAAGTCCTCGACCTGCTCGTCCGTCAGCCAGCTCGCCCCTCCGAAGCGATCGAGCGTGGCGGCGACCGAGGCGTGGGTGTGGGACGCGATCTCGGCGCGCGTCCGCGCAGCGCGGATGTCGGGCCCGGCCGCGACGCCGCCGAGGCCCCGGACGAGGAACACCCTGCCGTCCGCCTCCCCATCCTCGAGCCCGACGACGGCGCTGCGCGCCCCGATCCGCAGCATGTGGTCCGGCGTGCTGCGCATCGAGCCGATCCGCGCGGCATCCGCCCGGTCGGCAAGCGATCGCTGCGAGCGGTCGGTCGCGAGCACCACGCGCTGCTCGGCGGAGAGCCGGCCGCGCAGCCGGACGAGGAAGCTCTCCACGGCGCCGCTGCCGGCCTCCGGCGCGTCGGCAGCCGCGGCGGGCAAGCCCAGGTACTCGCGCGCCCGGCCGACGAGCTCGAGCGTGAGCTCGTAGGACTCCTCGTGGGTCTCCCCCCAGGTGACGAGACCGTGGTGGGCAAGCACGACGGCACGCGCGCCGGAGAGCTCGGCGACGTGCTTCGAGAGCTCGAACCCGGGCCGAAGATATGGCACGACGACGACATCCGGCGCCGAGCGCCTCGTGCACCGCCGCCTCGGGATCGGGAGCGTTCGCGAGCGAGCAGATCGCGTCGGCGTGCACGTGGTCGACGTGCGCAGCCGGCAGGAACGCGTGCAGCAGCGTCTCGATCGAAGGCCGCGGCGCCTCGGGGTCGACCAGGCAGTGCGCGAGGTAGGAGACCATCTCCTCGTCGGTCATCGCCTCCCGTCGCGCGCAGGGGCAGCAGGTCGTCGAGCCACAGCCCGGGGAAATCGGCGGCGGTGCAGGTCGCGAGGTCGGAGCCGCTTCCCTTGATCCGGAGCGAGCGCCGCTCGCGGCCGCGGTGATCGCTCTCGACGAGCTTGGTCGACGTGTTGCCGCCACCGTGCAGGACGAGCGTGGCGTCGGAGCCGATCAGCCGCGAGCGCGCGACGAGACGATCGAGCTCCGACGTCCCTTCGATCACACGACGATGTCTAGCCGATCGCCTTGATGGTCGCGCGCCAGGAGCCCGCGCGGCGCCTGCACGTCGACGGTGTCGCCGGGCTTGCGGCCGAGCAGCGCCGAGCCGAGCGGCGAGGTCGGCGACACCGTGCCGCCGCCGCCGACGGCGCTGACCTCGACCGTCATCGTCTCGCCGCCCTCGTCGACGATCTCGACGACCGACCCGACGCCGACCACTCCGCCGGTCGCCTCCTCGACGATCGACGGCGTTGTCGAGACGGTGGCGGAGGGTGCGGATGCGCGCCTCGAGCAGGCCCTGCTCGTTCTTCGCGGCGTGGTACTCGAAGTTCTCGGAGAGGTCGCCGAACTCGCGCGCCTTCTTGATCGAGGCGACGACCTCGGTGCGGCGCGGGCCCTCGAGCTCTTCGAGCTCTCCGCGGAGGGCCTCGGCCTGCTTCGCGGTCAGCCGTTCGTCCTCTACCACTTGGATCCTCGGCCCCGGCGGGAGGTGTAGACGAGGCGCGGCCGCGCCATCGTCATGCCGGACTCCTCGAACCGCGCGGTGTGACCCTGCAGACGGGCGACACGGCTGACATCGGCCTGCTGGTCGGGCAGGACGAGCGTGATGCCGGTGCCGCCGCGACCCGCGCGTCCGGTGCGTCCGACGCGGTGGGTGTAGGACGACGCCTCCTCGGGCGGATCGAAGTTGATGACATGCGTGATGTCCTCGACGTCGAGGCCTCGCGCGGCCACGTCGGTGGCGACGAGCGTCCGGATCTTCCCCGAGTCGAACCGCGCGAGCGCCCGCTCGCGCTGCACCTGAGCCTTGTCGCCGTGGATCGCGACGGCGTCGATGTCGTGCCGGCGGAGCTTCTCGACGAGCCGGTCGGCGCCCGCCTTCGTTCGGACGAACACGAGGGCGAGGCCCCCGTCGCCGGGAAGCAGGTCGACGAGCGTCTGAACCTTGTTGTCGGGAGTGACGGGGATGAAGCGATGGTCGACCTCGCCGGAGCGGCGCTCCTCGGGCAGGTCGGTCTCGAAGCGCGCCGGGAAGTGCGTGTAGCGGCGGGCGAGCTCGCCGACCTCGCCGTCGAGGGTCGCCGAGAAGAACATCGTCTGGCGGTTCGACCGCAGCAGGCGGACGATCTTGTCGACCTGCGGCTTGAAGCCCATGTCGAGCATGCGGTCGGCCTCGTCGAGGACGAGGACCGACACGGCGTCGAGGGAGACGAGGCGGCGGTCGACGAGATCCTGGAGACGGCCCGGCGTCGCCACGAGCACGTGCGCGTCCTTGGCGGCATCTGCCTGCTTGCGGAGCGGGACGCCGCCGTAGACGGCGACGGCGCGGACGCCGCGAGGCTCGCCACGAGCTGCATCGCCTCGGTGACCTGCGCGGCGAGCTCGCGCGTCGGGACGAGGATGAGCGCTGCGGGCAGGGAGCCGGACGCGAGGTCGAGCCGCTCGACGATCGGGAT
Source organism: uncultured Actinomycetota bacterium (assembly GCA_963723405.1). Taxonomy (GTDB): domain Bacteria; phylum Actinomycetota; class Thermoleophilia; order Gaiellales; family Gaiellaceae; genus PALSA-600. The sequence continues at coordinate 93,075 of CAVRQF010000005.1, forward strand.
CGCGAACGCAAGGGTCTTGCCGGAGCCGGTCGGGCTCTTGGCGAGGACGTCGCCGCCGCGGAGCGCCTCCGGGATCGCGGCGCTCTGGACCGGGAACGGGGCGCTGATGCCCTGCTCGTCGAGGACGGCGGCGATGTCGTCGGAAACGCCGAGGGCGCGCAAAGCCGTTGACGTCCGCGGCGACGCCAGCGGAAGACTGCTGGATCATTCGTTGGTTCTCCTTCTCTGTCGGTCGAGATCGGCCGCCTGATTCGCCGAAGCAGAAAGGAGACGCAATCTCACTGGAGGGCCGGATTGCCCTCCATATTGCTCACAGTAGCAGGGGGTTCGGCCGTCAGCTCCTCGGGCCGTCATCGAGGCGTTCCTCGATGAGGCGGAGCCGGTGCTCGAGCTGGGCGACGCGGAGATCGAGCTCGTCCCAGTCCTCGCGCGTGATCAGGCCGAGCTCGTAGAAGATGGCGTTCACGCGCTGGCGCGTTCCCTCGCCGAAGCGCAGCGCGTCGCCGCGCCAGCGGCGTCGTCGCCTCGTCGACCAGGGCGCGGAGCTCGTCGAGCTTCGGGCCGACCATCCCGATCAGCCGATCGAGGGGATCGCGGCTCGCCGTAGACGTCGTTGCCCGGATCGTCCATCAGCGCGGCCGTCCGTGGGGCCGCGACTGGCGCCGCTGGCGCCGCCTGGCGCGTTTCGCGTCGTCGGGCTCTCCGCCTTCGCCGACGCCCACCACCTCTTCGAGCTGCTCGATCGGGCCCGGGCTGAGGAGCGGCCGCCGCGGCGGCGAGCTCGGCCTCGTGGATCACGCGGGCGCGAACCTTCTCGTCGTAGGCCTCGCCGCGGCGGCCCGAGTACTCCGGGTCCTTCTCGAGGAAGCTCGAGAGCAGCGGCGTGGCGATGAAGATCGTCGACACGGCGCCGACGACGATACCGACCATGATCGCGAAGGCGAAGTCCTGCAGCGTGGCGCCGCCGAAGATGAACAGCGCGACGATCGGCAGCAACGTGATCGTCGAGGTCACGATCGAGCGCTTCAGCACCTCGGACACCGACACGTTCACGACGGTTCCGATGCTCGCGCGCGGCATCACCCGGAGGTTCTCGCGCACGCGGTCGAACACGATGATCGTGTCGTAGACGGAGTAGCCGAGGATCGTGAGGACTGCCGCGACCGTGCCGGAGCTCACCTCGCGGCCGGAGAGCGCGTAGACGCCGAGCATGATCGGGATGTCGTTCACGAGCGTTCGGAGGATCGGGACCGCGAACCGCCAGCGGTAGCGGAACGTGACGTAGAGGGCGATCAGCGCGAAGGAGACGAAGACCGCGAGGATCGCGCCCTTGATGATCTGGCGGCTGAAGCTCGCAGAGACGTTCTTGACGCCCAGCGACTCCGCGTGGACGCTCTGCGTGAGCCCGTTCGTGAGCCGATCCTGCTCGGCCGACTTGAGGTTCTTGATCCGGATCTGGAAGCTCGAGTAGGAGTCCGTCCCGGTGAGCTTGCCGCGGCCCTGGATGACCGCGTCGCTCGCGCCGGCTGCCGACGCCGAGTTCCGGACCTGCGTGAGCGAGACGGGGTTCGGCGTGGTGAACGCCACCTGGACGCCGCCCTTGAAGTCGATGCCGAGGTTGAGGCCCCGAACGATCAGGAGCAGCACGGAGAGGCCGACCGCGACCAGCGAGATGATGAAGTAGAGGCGCCTGCGCGAGACGACGTCGATCCGCTGCCAGCGCGGGATCTCGCTCGCGGTCGCCCCCATGAAGCTCGGGCTCTGCGCGAACTTGAACCCGGCGAGGAGGCCGAGCATCGCGCGGGTCGCCGCGACGGCGGTGAACAGCGAGATCACGGTGCCGATCAGCAGCATCAGCGCGAAGCCCTTGACCTCCGCGGTCGCGACGGCGAACAGGATCAGCGCGGTGATGCAGGTGACGACGTTCGCGTCGACGATCGTGCGGAACCCCTTCTGGTACCCGGAGGCGATCGCGGCGCGCACCGATTTCCCGGCTCGCGCCTCCTCCTTGATTCGTTCGAAGATGACGACGTTCGCGTCGGCGGCGACGCCGATCGTCAGGATCAGGCCGGCGAAGCCCGGGAGCGTGAGCACGACGCCGAGGAGCAGGATCGCGCCGTACATGAGGGCCGAGTAGATCCCGAGCCCGATGATCGCGACGACGCCGAGGAAGCGGTAGAGGACGAGCAGGAAGATCGCGACGACGATCAGGCCGGCGATCGCAGCGTCGCGCGCCTGGCGCAGCGAGTCCTTGCCGAGGGTGGCCGAGACGTCGGTGCGCTCGACCGTGACGAACTTGACGGGCAGCGCGCCGGTCTGGAGCACGAGCGCGAGGTCGCTCGCCTCCTTCTGCGAGGCGAGCCCGCTGATCTCGGCTCCGGTGCCCGTCGGATCGATCCCGTCGCCGTACTGGTTGTAGTCGATCGACGGGTAGGAGTAGAGCAGGTTGTCGAGGACGATCGCGAAGCTCTGCTTGACGCCGAGCTGCTGGCCGCGCTGCGCCTCGTTCCGCGTCACCTGGTGGAAGAGACCGTTCCCGGGGCCCTTGAACTGCATCGTGACGATCGGCGTGCCGTCGGTCGGGCTGATGTCGGCCTGGGTGCCCGAGAGGTTCAGGTCCTTGCCCGTCATCTGCGGATACGGGCTGTTCGTGTCGCCCGGATAGACGCCGTGCTTGAAGAGGTAGAAGTACTCGAAGCCCGGCACCGGCGCGGTCGTGAGCCCCGGACAGGAGGTCGCGACGGTCGAGTCGCACGTGATCACGACCGTCCGGTTCGGCGCGGTCAGCACCTGGTAGCCGGTCGGGAACCCGGGGGTGGTCTTCCCGGGCGTGACGATCTTCGTCGTCGTCTTGGCCGGCTTCCCCTTGGCCGCAGGCGCGTGGACCGTGACCTTCTTCGCCGTCTGCGGCACGAGCTTCAGCACGACGGGATCCCGCTTGAGGCCCGCGAGCGAGTCGTCGGGACCGGCGATCAGCTTCTTGGTGCGCGAGTCGAAGAGGTAGTAGGCCGACGGCTTGCCCTTCTGACCGCTCTGCACGAGGGTCAGCAGGTCGAAGAGGCTCGTCTTGGCGACCGGGTTCTGAGAGGCGTCGATCGAGGGCCCGTACAGCGACGGCGTGAGGTCGTACAGCTCGAGGACCGCGGTCTGCCCGATCACCTTGGCCGCCTGCGTCGGGTCGTGGACCGCGGGCAGCTCGATGTCGATCTGGTCCGTGCCCTGCTTGGTGATCAGCGGCTCGGAGACGCCGAGCTTGTCGACGCGCGTCCGCATGATCGAGATCGCGTTGTCGATCATCTGCGAGGTCACCTGCTGGCCCTTCGCGGGCTTGGCCTGGAGGATGACCTGGGTGCCGCCCTGGATGTCGAGTCCCTCGAGGATCTTCCTGTGGCCCGGCGACCCGGGAACACCGAGGAATGCGACACCTGCAAGAGCCGCGACGACGATGAGGACGAGCGTGAGATGGGAGCGGCGCGAGGCCAAGCGTTACCAGGTTAGCTCGGAGATTGGTCGGTCTCGTTGTAAGGGATTTCTTGTGCCACGGCGGCCACGGCCCGGCGATCCAGCGTGACGACGATGCCGGGGGCGATTTCGATGCGGAGCTCCCGTTCCCCTGCCTCCTTCACGATCGCGTGCATCCCACCGGCGGTGATGATCTCGTCTCCCTCGGCGATGTCGTCCTGCATCGCGGCGTGGGCGCGCTGGCGGCGCCGCCACGGCAGCGCGAGCAGCAGCCAGACGACGGCGGCCAGGACGATGATGACGATCAGGATTCCCATGTGCTGGCCCTACCCGAGACGCTCGAGGGTGTCGCGCTTGTAGCTCGTGAAGGTGCCCCGCTCGATCGCTTCTCGCGCCCGGCGGGCCAGCTCCAGGACGAAGCGTAGATTGTGGAGCGAGAGGAGCCGGAGGCCGAGCAGCTCCTCCTGGTTCACGAGATGCCTGATGTACGCGCGGCTGAACCCTGCACACGCTGGACAGTCGCAGTCGGGGTCGAGCGGCCCCGGGTCGCGCGCGAAGCGGGCGTTTCTGAGATTGAGCCGGCCTTCCCAGGTGAGCGCGCTCCCGGTGCGCGCCGTTCGGGTCGGGAGCACGCAGTCGAACATGTCGACGCCGGCCTCGATCGTCTCGAGGATCCCCTCGGGGTCGCCGATCCCCATGAAGTAGCGGGGCTTGCCGGGAGGGAGCTGCGGTGCGAGCCAGTCGGTCGTCTCGAACATGACCGAGCGGTCCTCGCCGATCGCGAGGCCCCCGATCGCGTTGCCGTCGAAGTCGAGCTCGGCGAGCTCCTCGAGCGAGCGGCGGCGGAGCTCCCGGTCGACTCCGCCCTGGACGATCGCGAACCGGAGCTGCCCCTCGGCGCGCGGCGCATGCCGCTGGCGCCTCGCCCACTCCGTGGTGCGCCGGACCGCGTCGTCGAGCTCGACGCGTGTCACTCCGGGCGGGGGCACCTGGTCGAGGCACATCGCGATGTCGCTGCCGAGGTTCGCCTGGACGGCGGCCGCGAGCTCGGGCGTGAACCGGGCCTCGGCGCCGTCGTACACGTTGCGGAAGGTCACGCCGTCGTCGTCCACCCGGGCGATGGTGTCCCTCAGCGAGAACACCTGGAAGCCCCCGGAGTCGGTCAGGATCGGGCGGTTCCACGCCATGAACCGGTGCAGCCCGCCGAGCTCCGCGATCGTCTCGTCGCCCGGACGGAAGTGGAGGTGGTAGGTGTTGCCGAGCACGATCTGCGCCCCGAGCGCCTCGAGCTCGGCAGGCGAGAGCGACTTCACCGTCCCCTTCGTCCCCACGGGCATGAACGCCGGCGTCTCGACGACGCCGTGTGCCGTCGTCAGGACGCCGGCCCGCGCCGCCCCCTCGCTCGCGTGGACCTCGAAGAGCTCATGGCGCACAAGCATCGCGCGTCGGGGATAGTTCCGGGGTGACGACGGAACAGCCGTCCGGAACGGTCACGCTCGTCTTCACCGACATCGAAGGGTCGACGAAGCTCCTCGACTCGCTCGGCCCGGAGGAGTACCGCCGCGCGCTCGACCGGCACCGGCGCGCCGTCCGCGGATCCTTCGACCGTCACGATGGGTACGAGGTCGACACGGCCGGAGACGGCTTCTTCTCGGCGTTCTCGACGGCGACGGACGCCGTGCGTGCGGTGCGCGAGGCGCTTGCGGAGCTCGAGGGCGGGCCGATCCGGGTCCGCGTCGGCATCCACACCGGGGAGCCGATCCTCGACCCGCCCAAGTACGTCGGGCTCGACGTTCATCGAGCGGCCCGGATCATGGCGGCCGCGCACGGCGGGCAGGCGCTGCTCTCCCTCACGGCACGCGACCTGCTCGACGAGAGCTTCGAGGTCAGGGACCTCGGCGAGCACCGCCTCAAGGACCTGTCGGCGCCGCAGCGCCTCTTCCAGCTCGGGGCGGGCGAGTTCCCGCGGCCGAGGGCCCTCCACCAGACCAACCTCCCCGTACCCGCGACCGAGTTCCTCGGCCGCGCGCGGGAGCTGGACGAGGTGGTCGAGCGGCTGCGAGACGGAGTCCGCCTGCTCACGCTCACCGGCCCCGGCGGGACCGGCAAGACGCGGCTCGCGCTCCAGGCGGCGGCCGAGGCGGCAGACGGCTTCGACGACGGCGTCTGGTGGGTGCCGCTGGCAGCGCTGCGCGACCCTGCGCTCGTCCTCCGTCACACCGCACAGACGCTCGACGTGGTCGAGCAGCCCGACCGGCCGCTCGAGGACGTGCTCGCGGAGATGATCGGCGGCAAGCGGATGCTGCTCCTCCTCGACAACGCAGAGCACCTGCTCCCGGAAGCCGCCGCGTCGATCGCGACGCTGCGCGACCTCGACGGCCCGAAGCTCGTCGTGACGAGCCGGGAGCGGCTGCAACTCGCAGGCGAGCACGTCTATCCCGTCTCGCAGCTCGCCGCTCCGGAGGGGATCGGGCTCTTCGCCGCTCGGGCCACCGGCATCGACCCGGGGTTCGAGACGACGCCGGCCGTGGCGGAGCTTTGCGACCGGCTCGACAACCTGCCGCTCGCAATCGAGCTCGCCGCGGCGCGCACCGCCGTCCTCACGGCCGATCAGATCCTCGACCGGCTCGGGAATCGCCTCGACCTGCTCAAGGGCGGCCGCGACGCCGACCCTCGCCAGCAGACGCTTCGGGCCACGATCGCCTGGTCGTACGACCTCCTCGACGCCGAGGAGCGAAAGCTCTTCTCCCGGTTCGCCGTCTTCGCCGGCGGCGCCTCGCTCGCGGCGATCGAGGAGGTCTGTGGTGCCGAGCTCGACTCGCTCGCCTCCCTTGTCGACAAGAGCCTCGTCCGCCGCGACGGCGACCGCTACTGGATGCTCGAGACGCTCCGCGAGTACGGCCGCGACCAGCTGGTGGACGCCGAGCTCGAGGACATGGTCGAGTCGCACGGCGCCTTCTACGAGCGATTCGCCCGCGACGCCGAGCGAGGCCTGCGCGGGCGTGAGCCGGCCGTCTGGCTCTCGGGCGTCGAGCACGAGCTGCCGAACGTCCGCGCCGCGATGGCCCGCGCCCTCGAACGGGGGCGCACCGCCCGCGCCGCTCTGATCGCGGTGGGCATCGGCCGGTACTGGGAGGCGCGGAGTAGCGCAACCGAGGGGCGCAGCTGGCTTGCCCAGGCCCTCGACGCCGCGACCCTCCCGGACGCCGAGCTCGCGCTCGCGGCCTACTGGCTGGGGCAACTGTCGTTCTTCCAGGGCGACCTCGACGCCGCGGCGGAGCAGTATGGGAAGGCCGTAGATGCCGCCCGGACGGCAGCGAATGTCAGAGTCGAAGCCTCGTCGCTCGCCTATCTCGCGTGGATAGCGCGAGAGCGTGGCGACGACTCCGCGCGCGAAGCCCCGTTCGAGCGGAGCCTCGCGTTGCTCGCCCAACTCTCCGATCCGTGGGAGCGCTCGGACGTCATGCTTCCGCTCTCCTGCGTCGAGTTCGAGGCCGAGACGCACGTGTTCGGAGCGGCCACCACGGAGGTCCTGGCGCTCAAGCGCGAGGTCGGAGACGTGATCGCCGTCTCCGACGCCGTCAACAACGTCGGGTGGGACGCCCTCCTTTCAGGGCGCTACGACGAGGCGATCGAGAACCTCGAGGAGGCGGCCGCGATCGCGCGCGAGCTCGAAGACACGTTCCGGCTGACACTCGCCACCTGCAACCTCGGGCTCGCAGCGGTGCTCCAGGAGCGCTTCGGCGATGCCGTGCCTCTCCTCAGAGAGGCGCTGGTTCTTTGCATCCGTCGCGGCGACCGGCGGGGCGGGACCGAAGCGGTGCTCGGCCTCGCAGTCGCACTCGCCGGCCTCGGCATCGACGAGCTCGCGCTTCGCCTCGACACGATTCAGCGGACCATGACCGCCGAGGCCGGGATGGTGTACCCCGCGATCCTGGAGGAACGGCTCGGACGACCTCTCCTGCTCGCACGCGACCGTCTCGGGCCCGCGCGCGTCGCTGCGCTCGAGGCCGAGCTGCCCGAGCCGACTCTGGAGCTGGCGCTCGAGCTCCTCGACGCTCAGACGACCAGCATCGCGTCGCCGAACGAGTAGAAGCGGTAGCGCTCGTCGATCGCGACCCGGTAGATCCGGCGGGTCTCTTCGACTCCTACGAAGGCCATTACGAGGGCGAGCAGGGTCGAGCGCGGGAGGTGGAAGTTCGTGAGCAGTGCGTCGACGCGGCGGAACTCGAAGCCGGGCGTGATGAAAAGGGTCGTGCGGCCGGAGAGCGGCGCGCCGTGGGCGAGCGTCTCGAGCACCCGCACCGTCGTCGTCCCGACCGCCAGCACGCGGCCGGCGACCCGGATCCGCTCCCACGCCGCGGCGTCGACCTCGTAGCGCTCGCCGTGGAGCGGATGGTCCTCGACGCGATCGACCGCCAGCGGCCGGAACGTGTCGAGCCCGACGTGCAGCGTCACCCGCTCGACGGCGAGCCGGGCGAGCAGCTCGGGCGTGAAGTGCAGGCCGGCCGTCGGCGCCGCCGCCGACCCGGACGTCGCCGCGTAGATCGTCTGATATCGCTCCGGATCTCCCAGCGGCTCGGTGATGTACGGCGGCAGCGGCGCCACGCCCGCGGGCTCGCCGGCGAGCCGCAGCCGCCAGCGCCCCTCACCGAGATGCTCGATCAGCTCGACCTGCCCGTAGCGATGCCCGGGACGGAGGCGGCGCGTCGGCCGCGCGAGCCCCTCCCACTCCCCGTCGCCGAGCGGCTCGAGCAGCAGGACCTCGCCGCGTGGCCGCTCGATCGCGATCCGCGCCGGCACGACCCGCGTGTCGTTCACCACGGTCAGCATCGCCGCCGGGAGCTCGTCCGGAAGGTCGCGGAACGCCCGGTGCCTGATCTCGCCGCCCTCCCGCGAGTACACGAGAAGCCGCGAGTCGTCGCGCCGCTCGAGCGGGTGCTGCGCGATCAGCTCTTTGGGCAATTCATAGTCGAGCTCACTTGCATTCATCCGGCATCGACGTTACCGTCGAGGGCGATGCAAGATCGCTACTCGCTCCCGCCCGATGTCGCCGCAGCGCTGGACCGCGCCAGGCTCCAGGTCGAGGCGCTCGCCCAGACCGCCGACGAGCTCCAGATCGTCCTTCCGGACGCCGTCGGGAGCGCGCTTCGCGACGGCCTGCGCGAGGAGGCCGCTCCGATCTCGCGCCGGCTGGCCGAGGTCAAGGGCCTCTCGAACCAGATGATCCGGCGCCTCGAGCGCCTCGAGACCGACCTTCTGATCGAGCGCCACTCCCGCGTCGACGATCTCGCGCTCCTCGTCGACCTGATCACCGCCAACTGGAAGGGGATCAACGAGCGCCTCGACCGGATCGAGCGCGCCCTCGACCCCCGCGCAGACGTCGTCCAGCTGAGAGCCCCCGCGGCCGGCTGAGCCGGTCCTCAGTCCGTAGCCGGCAAGGTCAGCTCGAAGCGCGATCCCCGCCCGACCTCGGAGTCGAGCCCGATCTCGCCGCCGAGCGCATGTGAGAGCTCGCGGGCGATCGTGAGGCCGAGACCGGTGCCGCCCCCGTCCGTGACGAAGGGACGAAACAGGCGCTCGCGATCCTCCGGCGCGATGCCGGGACCCGTGTCCTCCACCGCCACCCACACGGTGCCGTTCGCCTGGCCGAGCTCGAGGGCGATCCTCCCACCGTCGGGTGTCGCCCGGAACGCGTTCGCAAGCAGGTTGTCGACGATCTGCAGGACGCGATCGCCGTCGGAGACGATCACAGGCCGCTCGGTCACGGTCACCTCGAACTCGATCGACCGCGCCCGTGCCTGCTCGGCGAAGGTCTGGTAGGCCCGCTCGACGAGATGCTCCATCCCGACCTCCTCGCGCAGGACGGTGAACCGGTGGGCATCGAGGCGGGCGAGGTCGAGGATGTCCCCGACGAGGCGCTCGAGCCGCTCGGTCTCGGCGGTGACGATCGCGAGGGAGACGGCCTGGTCCTCGACGAGACCCTCGGCGAGGGCCGACACATGCCCGCGGATCGCGGTGAGCGGGGTGCGCAACTCGTGCGAGACCGTCATCAGGAAGTTCCGTTCACGAGCCTCGGACTCCTGGAGGCGGGAGGTCATCTCCCCGAACCGCTCCGCCAGGTGCCCGATCTCGCCTGGAGCCCGGCGAGGGAGCTCGACGTCGTAGCTCCCGGCTGCGACCTCGTCGGTCGCCCGTGAGAGTGAGAGCAGCGGATCGACGAGCCGTCTCGACACGTACCAGGCGAACGCGATCGCCACGAGCAGGCCGAACGCCGACGCGATCGCAAGCCGGCGCACGAGCGAATCTGCGAACTCGTTGATCGCCTCCTTCTGCTTCGCGACGACGATCGCGCCGATCGTGGTCGTCCCCACCTGCACGGGGTTCGCGACCGCGTAGTACGCGCCGTGGAGATGTGGGGGCGTGAAGGTGAAGGTCAGCGTGTTGCCGGAGGTCCAGTCGATCTTCTGCAGATCGATCCGCGGGAGCCCGGGGTCCTCTCCGGGGAACGGGCTCAGGGGGCCGTTGAAGTAGATCCGGTCGCCGGTCGCCTGCTCGAGCGCCGCCCCTGCGAACGTCGGCGGGCGGCGCGACTCCCCACGGCGGGCCGCGAAGTCGGCCTTGACCCAGCTCGAGTACAGCTTCGCGATGCTCTTCGACTCCCGGCGCAGCTCGTTCAGCGTCTCGTTGCGCGCAAAGTCTCGGAAGAGCTGGATGGCGATCAGGCCCGTGACGAGCGCCGCGAGGACGATGCCCGCCAGGAAGAGCAGCGGCAGGCGGACGCGAAGAGAAGACAGCGAGGAGGGCACCGCGCGGCCTCGAACTAGACGGGCCCGGCGTCCCTCTGCACGTCGCGCGCCGTCGACACCTTGTAGCCGACCCCCCAGACCGTCACGACCGGCGAGGCGTCTCCCAGCTTGCGGCGCAGCTGGCGGACGTGCACGTCGACGGTTCTCGTGTCACCTGCGAACGTGTACCCCCACACGCGCTCGAGCAGCTGGTCGCGGGTCAGGACGAGCCCGCGGTGGTCGAGCAGCTCCCAGAGGAGGTCGAATTCCTTCGGCGCCAGCTGCACCTCCTGGCCGTCGACGGTGGCCTCCCGCCGCCCCGCGTCGACCCGGAGGTCGCCGTGGACGATCACCTCGGTCTGAAGCTCCCGGCGCTCGGGCGAGGAGCGGCGCAGGATCGACTTGATCCGCGCCACGAGCTCGCGCGGGTTGAACGGCTTGGTCAGGTAGTCGTCGGCGCCGACCTCGAGCCCGATGATCTTGTCGACGTCCTCGTCGCGGGCGGTCAGCATCAGGATCGGAACGTCAGACCCCTGGCGCAGCCGCTTGCAGACCTCGATCCCGTCGATGTCGGGAAGCATCAGGTCGAGCACGACGAGGGCCGGCGAGGAAGCGGCCGCCTCGCTCAGCGCCTCGGCCCCGGTCGCGGCGGTGCGGACGGCGTAGCCGGCATTCCTGAGATAGAGCGCCACGAAGGAAGCGATCGAGCTCTCGTCCTCGACCACCAGGATCGTGGACGTCTGGGCCGACGACACTAGGACGTCGCCCCCCTGGCGCCGAAGGAGTCGCTGGTCGGCACCTTGCCGAGCGGCTGGGTCTTGCTGCCGTTCACCGTGTACGAGCCGTCGTCGGGCGAGCCGAGGCCCGTCGCGACGATGCTGCCCCTCCCCACCGCCGAGGCGTCGATCCCGGCACCGATCAGCTCGACCGTGTACCGGCCCGAAGGGAGCAGGAACCGGACGTCGCTACCGGCGAACACGCTACTTCCCTTCGCGTTCTTCGCCTTGCCGCTGGAGATCGACGGGGTCGAGACCCCGTCGTCTGCCTTGAAGTCCAGCACCATGACCGTCCCGGAGTCGAGGTGGCCGTAGATGACCCCGCGGCCCTGCACGAAGATCGTCCCGCTCGCCGAGTTGAGGCTGAGCGAGCCGTCGCCGACCGCGTCCGGGGCAGCGAGAGCCGCCACTGGCACAGCCAGCGCGATCGCCGCGATGAGAAGGATCCTGCGCACCGGGTTTCAATTCTCCCTGCTCCAAGTATGCCGAGGTTCACCAAGGTGTAAGGATTTCCACCCCCCGGGTTACACTCGACCGGGATGGCGCTCTTCGGTGGCAAGGACTCGAGCCCGAAGTCGACCGTTCCCGCGCGCCGCCCCAGCCCGGGGCTCCTGCGGAGGGAACGCCGGGCGCTGCTCAAGGCCCGCGAGGAGCGGCTGCGCGACCTCGGCGGCCTGACCGTCGAGATGTACCGCCGCCGCGCCTGGCGTGAAGACCTCCTCCACGAGCGGTGCGCCGAGGTGATCGGGATCGACGCGCGCCTCGCAGAGATCGACGAGCTCCTCCACGGTGGCGAGGGCATGGAGCGCTGCTCCACCTGCGGAGCGGCGGTTCTCGCCGGCTCCCACTTCTGCCCCAACTGCGGACGGCTTCTCGGCGGCGGCGTGGTCCCCGGCCTCGAGGACACCGTCGTCGCCCGGCCTCCCGAGGACTAGCGTCTGTCCCGCCGGAGCGTCGCCGCCTATCTCGCAGAGGACACGTGCCCGCGTTGCGGGGCGCGCCGCGGCTCCGACCAGCGCTACTGCGTCGAGTGCGGTCTCCGGCTGCCTGCCGTGACCGGCGGGCTCGCCGCGTGGCGCCGTGGCTGGCTCCGAAGCGTCGGGTGGTATCCGGGCGACTGGGTCTGGCTCACGCTTCTTGCCGCGGGCATCGCCGCAGGCGGCGCGGCGGCGGCGCTCCACCTCGGCCACCGAAAGGCGACCTCGCCGGCCGTCTCGACCTACGTGGCTCCCCCGCCCCGGCTGACGACGACGGCGGTGGCGAGGGGCCCGAGCGGCCGCGTGTCGTGGCCGTCGCGGCTCGACGCGTGGACGGTCGTAGTCGCGTCGACTCCGGTCGCGAACGGCCGCGACGCCGCGCGACGGGTGGCCGGACGGGCAGCACGCCACGGCCTTCCGAAGGTCGGCGTGCTCGACTCGAGCCGCTTCGGCGGCCTCCATCCTGGCTACCTTGTCGTCTTCAGCGGCGTCTACGGGGCCTCAGGCGATGCCGAGGCGGCGCTGCAGACGGTCCGCGCAAGGGGTTTCGGCAGTGCCTATGTCGCGCGGGTCGCACCGTGACGCGACACTTCGGTCCTGCTTTGTGTTACCAAAAGAGAAAACATTTGTAACAACCTGGCGAACCAGGTAAAGTGAACGTCGACATCGTGCCGGGGGGCCGCATGTCCTTTTCCCTCGCCATTTTCACGTAGTCACATAGGAGCCCACAGACACAGATGGACGAAGCGGTCCTGCACATTCAGAACAGCATGTATCAATACTCTCGAGCGATCTACCGTTCGATCAAGGACCTGATCGACCCGTACGTCGATCCGCAGACGCAGCTCGAGTACCGCCGCGAGGTGCTCGCCGCCTGCGAGGGCACGATGGAGCGGCTCGCGGCGGACCCGCACTACTTCGCGACTCCCGACCGCACCCTCTTCGCCGACATCCGCCGCTACTTCCCGATCACCGCGCAGGCCAAGGTCGCGTGGTCCGTCAACCAGGGAGTCGGCGCGGCGGTCGAGTTCATCGAGGAGCAGATCGAGTCGGGCGCCTTCGAAGGAGGCATCGCGCACTGCCACGCCACGACCCGCAAGGGGAAGCCGTGCCAGCGAACGCCCCTGCCCGAGAGGGACTACTGCCCCTCGCACCAGCACCTGGATCGCGCGAAAGTCGCCGCGTAGCTCGACGGCCGACCATTAGCTCCGCTATTTGGCTAGTTAAGCGCTTTCTAGCCTTTCCGAGCCGCTAGGCTCGAAAAGGCCATGAGCCACGACACCGACAAGCTGATCCGCCAGCTCTCGCTGGTCGCCTTCCTGATGGCCGAGCTGCGCCCGCTCACGGCGCGCGACATCAAGGGCAACGTCGAGGGCTACCAGGAGATGAGCGACGAGGCCTTCGCGCGCCGCTTCTACTCGGACCGGGCCGAGCTCGTGGCGCTCGGAGTGCCGCTCGACTCCCAGCGGGACGAGTTCACGGGCGAGGAGCTCTACACGCTCCGCTCGGAGCGGTACTTCCTCCCGCCGCTCGACCTCGACGACGACGAGCTCGCGGCGCTCCAGACCTGCCTCTACCTGCTCGAGGGGCGCTTTGCCTACGCCGAGCCGCTCCGCCTCGCTCTCCAGAACCTCGCCCTCGGCCGCGCGGGGGGCGTCGGCGCCGCCCCGACCGCAACCGCCGTGAGCGTCGAGGTCCGGGACCCCGACTACACGCCCGAGCTCCAGGGCCGGCTCGGGAAGCTCGAAGCCGCGATCTCCAAGCAGCGCACCGTCCGGTTCGGGTACTGGTCGATCGCGCGCGACGACGAGCACGAGCGGACGGTCAACCCGTACGCGCTCCTGCCGGAGAACGGCACCTGGTACGTGATCGGCCTCGATCTCGAGGACAATGTCGTCAAGAGCTTCCGGGTCTCGCGGATCCGTTCGGAGATCCGGTTCGCCACCCGCCGCGAGCGCGACTTCCGGATCCCGGAGTCCTTCGATATCGAGGTGTTCAGGGGCCGGGCCGAGTGGCAGTTCGGCGACATGCAGGGCGAGGCGCGGATCGACCTCGCCCCGGACACCGCGTGGTGGGTTCAGCGTGAGTACGCGGGCCCGCGCAACCGCGTCGAGGACGGCGTGTTCGTCACCGAGTACGCCTCCCTGCCGATGCTCGCGCGCTGGGTCCTCCGCCAGGAGGGACGGGCAGTGCCGCTCGAGCCTTCCGGCCTCCGCCGGCTCGTCACCGAGGGGGTTCGCGCCGCCAGGCGGGCCCACGAGGGCGCACCCGGCCTGCCGGCGGCCGAGCAGCATGTCCCCTGGCTCGACCGCAGCTCCGAGCGGCTCGCCGGGCCCGTCGCGCCCGAGCGTTTCGGCGTCCTGCAGTCGTTGCTCGCCTACCTTCTCGCCGCCTGCGGAGACGATCGCGAGGCCGTGATCACCGCAGCCGAGCTCGTCGAGCGGTTCTCGATCGCGCCCGAGGCGCTCGAGGAGCACCTCTCGCTCCTGAACCTCGTCAACTTCGGCGGCGGGTGCTACGCCGTCTACGCGGAGCTGCACGGCGACGTCGTGCACGTCGACAAGGAGCTCTTCGGAGACACCTTCCGCCGCGCGCCGCGTCTGACTCCGCTCGAGGCGAGAGCGATCCGCCTCGCCCTCGAGTTCGTCGGCCCGATGATCGCCGCAGGCTCGAGCTCGCCGCTCGATCGCGTCCGGGCCAAGCTCGAGGAGGCGTTCGGCCAGTTCGATCTCGCCCAGACCCCGAGGCCGCAGGCCGGCGCGGAGGAGGACCTCGTCGCGACTCTGACCCGTGCCATCGACCGGCGCCGGCTCGTGGAGCTCGAGTACCTGAAGCCCGAGTCGACCGAGGTCGAGACGCGCACCATCGAGCCGTACGGGATCGAGCGCCGCTTGCCTCACTGGTACGTCCATACCTGGGACGTCGACCGCGATGCGCCCAGGAGCTACCGCCTCGACCGGACGCGGACGGCAAAGCTCTTGAAGGGCGGATTCGCGCCCCGGGAGGGTTTCGACCCATCCGAGCTGCGCGAGGCCATGAGCGCCCGCATCTGGTACTCGCCCGCCGTCGGCCGCTGGGAGGTCGAGAAGGGCGCGCTGCCCCTGGTCGACGGGGCCGCGCTCTCCGAGCGTCCTGTCGGGAGCGCAGCGTGGCTCGTCGGCGAGGTGCTCTCGTTCCGCGGTGAGGCGGTCGTGCTCGCCCCGCCGGAGCTGCGCAAGCTGGTGGCCGAGCGGGCCCGCGACCTCGAGCGGCGGCTGCGCGAGGCTCGCGCTACCGGCGCGAAGGCAGGTCGAGCCTGAAGGTGGCGCCCGCGCCCGGCTCGGACACCACGTCGAGCGTGCCGCCGTGCGCCTCGGCGATCGCCCTGGCGATATAGAGCCCGAGACCGCTTCCGGGCTTCGAGGTCGCGTTGTAGGCGCGGCCGAACCGCTCGAAGATCACGAGGCGGTCGGATGGCGCAACGCCGTCGCCCCGGTCCGCGACCTCCACCCTGACGTGCCCGTTGACGACGGCGGCGCGCACCTCGACGAGTGAGCCCTCCGGCGAGTACTTGACTGCGTTCTCGATCAGGTTCGTCAGGACCTGGCGAAGCCGGGCAGGGTCGCCCTTGACGTGCGGAAGCCCGGGCGTCACCGCCGAGGCGATGTTCGCCTCTTCGCGAGCGAGCTCGGCGGTCGCGACCGTCTCGGTGACGAGCGCGCCGAGGTCGACGTCGCCGAAGGTGTAGCTGAAGGCCCCCGAGTCGACCCGCGAGGTGTCGGTCACCTCGTCGACGAGCGCCGCGAGCCGGGTCGTCTCGTCGGCGATCAGCGTGAGGAAGCGGTCGCGTTGCTCGAGGGAGAGCTCGCGCCGGCGCTGCTCGAGGGTCCGTGCGGAGCCGATCACGGCGGCGAGGGGCGTTCGCACCTCGTGGGAGACGAGCGAGACGAAGTCGGCGCGAAGCTGCGAGACGCGCCGGAGCTCCTCGACGGTCCTCCGCTCGGCCTCGTGAAGGCGCTCGGCCTCCGCGGCCCGCGCCTCGGCCTTCGCCCGTTCCTCCGAGAGCCGGTGCACGAGCCGGCCGACGATCAGCGCCGTCAGCACTGCGAACGTCGTGATCCAGGCCCAGGTCTCCCAGCGGCCGGGCGGGTACGCGGCGAGCGCGATCGCGCCGACGACGAACGGCAGGGCGATCAGCCGGACGGTCGAGATCCAGCGCCCGAGGTACATCAGCTGCATCGCGCCTCCAGCCGTGCGAGCGCCCAGCGGGCGTGACGGGCGAGGAGCTCGTCGTCTCCCTCGGCGTGGGCCTCGAGCACCGCGCGGGTCTCGGGCTCGTCGGAGCCGCTGTTGCCGAGCGCGACGATCGCGTTCCGCCGGAGCCAGCGAGGGTCGTTTCGAGGGACGTAGAGCCGGGCGACCAGGTCCTCGTCGAGACGCCCCTCGCCGAGCCAGGCGAGCAGGTCGACATGGGCGGCCTCACCGCCCGGTTCTCCGGAACGGCGACTCTCGACGCCGCGGTTCCAGGGGCAGACGTCCTGGCAGATGTCGCAGCCGTACACCTGCGCGCCGAGTGGCGCGCGGTAGCCCTCAGGGATGTCGCCGTCGACCTGCGTCCAGTAGGACAGGCATCGCGTCGCGTCGAGCACGCCCGGATCGTCGAGCGCGCCGGTCGGGCAGGCGTCGATGCACAGGGTGCACGATCCGCAGCCGGCCCTCATCGGCGGCGTCGGCTCGAGCTCGGCGCTCGTGACGAGCGTGCCGAGCACGACCCACGACCCGTAGCGCTCGGTGATCAGCATCGTGTTCTTGCCGTAGAAGCCGACACCGGAGCGGGCAGCCGCCTCCCGGTCGACGTGCTGGTTGGCATCCACGAGCACGCGGTAAGGGGCGTCGAGCGCGCGGCCGAGCGCCTCGAGCTTCTCGCGGAGAGCCGCATAGCCGTCGTGCCACGCGTACCTCGGCAGCCGGCCCTGTCCCGCTACCCGCTCGGGCTCCGGGAGCCAGTAGCAGAGGGCTGCCGACACGACGGTTCTCGCACCCTCGAGCAACCGCTCGGGGTGGCACGAGATCTCCGGCCGGGACGTGGTGAACTTCAGCTTGCCGAAGAGGCCGCGCTCGCGCCGCTCCCGGATGTGGCGCTCCGTGCTCTCGTACGGTTCGGCCACGGCGACGCCGACGGCGTCGAGGCCGAGCTGGCCCCCCAGCCGCTGCACGTCGGCTGTGAGCATCGACCTCATTGTTACAGCGCGTCTGGCAAATCCCTGCCTGTGCGTTCGTAACCGGATCTACCTCGTGTAGAAGCCGCGGATGAACTCGCCCGTCCTCGCGTCGAGCGCGACCGAGTAGTGGCGCATCGGCGGCCCGGCACCGGCCGGTCCAAGGCCGACGTGCACCGGCTTGCGGCCGGTGAACGTCACGACCCAGGCCGTCGGGTTCCGCGCGAGGTGCGAGTGCAGCGTCCCGATCCCGATCGTCACCGGGCCGACGAGGGTCGCGAGCAGGAACGCCGGACTGCCGCCAGTTGGCATCGGCGTGCCTCCGGGCGACCGCGAGCGCGCGAGCCTCGGGGATCGCTCTCGTCGAGGCGGGCGGCGCTGCGAAGGCGCAGCAGCCGGTGATGCTGAACCCCTCGCCGGTGACGGTCGCGGGGACGTGATCGAGGACGCGCGCGCCGGCGGCCGACGCGGCCAGCACGAACGCGGCGAGCACCGTGGAAGCGCGCAAAGCCAGGTCAGGCATAGTCTCGGGTGTGAAGCTGCCGCAGGATCTGCCGTTCTACCCGGCGACGTGGATCCTCGGGTTCGCCATCCTCGCTCTCTGCTGGATCTACGTGGACGTCTGGGTCGCGATCGCCGCGTTCTTCGGCTTCATGGCGCTCCAGGCCGTCGTGGCCGAGGTCTGGGCGGCGGTCAGGTCGCGCGAGCACCCCGCGTCCTAGCGGCTTCCCGGCGACCTTTCAGAAGCCGAGGATGAACTTCGCGTCCTCGGACATCCTGTCCGGGGTCCACGGCGGCTCGAAGGTGAGCTCGGAATGGACGTCCCCGACGCCCTCGAGCTCGCGTACGACACGGTCGATGTCCTCCTGGATCATCGCCCCGGCGGGGCATCCCATCGACGTCAGCGTGTAGGTCACCTTCACGTTCGCGCCCTCGACCTCGACGTCGTAGAGCAGGCCGAGGTCGACGATGTCCATCCCGAGCTCGGGGTCCTCCACCTGGTGGAGCGAGTCGACGACTTCCTCGCGAGTTGGCATGTCGTTGACAGTACCTCAGGCAATCGGCTCGAGGGAGCCCGCGCGGCTGAGGACGAGGTCGAGCAGGGACGCAGTCGCGACGCCGATGCTCGAGCTCTCGATCACGGGGACGCCGCACCGTTCGGCGCGCTCGACGATCACGTCCTGGAGGGCGCGAATCTCTGCCAGCCCCTCGAGGTACTTCTCGAGCGGGCGCTCGCCTCCGGTCGATGCGTCGCGGATCACGAAATGGCTCGCATGCTCCTCCACGGTCTCGACCCTCAGGACCGCGTGAACGAGAAGGGCGCCTTCGATCTCGGCCGGGACGAGGCCGGGGACGAGGTGGACGCCCTCGATCGCCATCGACCAGCCCTCGTTGAGGGCTCGCTCGATCGAGGCCTCGACGCCGACGAGCACCTTGCGCGTCTGGTCGAGGAAGCCGGCCTCCATCTCCGCGGCCGTGCCGCCCGCCTCGAAGCTCGAGACGTGGACGGCGGGCATGTCCGGCGGCGGGAAGTAGGCCCGGATCGTCTGCCGGATGAAGTCGGTGGAGGTGACACGGGTGATCCCGAGGCGGTGGGCCGCCTCCGTCGCCACCGTGGACTTGCCGGTCCCGGTAGCGCCCCCGACGAGCAGGAGAATCGGCCGGTCGAGCCCACGGAGGGCCGAAAGCCTGCGCATCCGCTGGACGACCCTTCCCCCCTCCTCCTCGCCGAGCAGCTCGCCTGCGACCTCCTCGAACCGGTCGAGCTCGACGGCCCGCCCCGCGGTCGCGATGAGGTCGAGCTCGAGGCGCGTCGCGAGCTCGTAGGCCGAGTCGACCGACACCCCGGCGGCAAGGAGCGCGCGGGCCATCATCCCCTTCGAGTACGGGAGCCCGGCAGGATCGCCGAGCGGGAGCGGGTCCCGGTAGTGCGGCTGCATCAGGCGGTGACCGCCTCCGGAACGAGCGCGAGGAGAGCCTCGTCGAGCCCCGGGGCGACGACGTCGTTCGCGGCAAGGACAACCCGGCGGCCGCGCGCGAGCGCGTGCTCCGCAACGAGATCGATCGCGGCGCCCTTCAGCTCGGTCAGGTAGGTGTCCGCGTCGAGGGCTGCGAGCTCACGGCGGAGAGCCTCCCGGTCGCCGAGGCTCGCAGAGACATGCACGACGTCAGCCTCCAGATGGCTCGTGACCGCCGGCCCGGCGGTGAACACCGCCACCCTCCCTTCGAGTGGCCCGAGCGGCCGGAGCCTGAGCGTCGCGGACACCGCTCCCTCGGTTTCGCAGCCGACGGCGATCACGAGGTCGGATACGAGCCGGCGATACGTGTTGAAGTGCGCGTCGAGGTCGTGGCCGGGACCGACCACGAGCACGCGCCGGCCGGCCGCGACCGGCGGGATCGCCGTGCCGCTGCCGTCGAAGACGATCACGTCCGGCCGGCGGTCGACGGCGAGCCGCGCGCCGTCGGCGACATTGCAGACGAACGGCCGCCCGGCGAGCCCGCCGCCGGCGCGGCGGCAGCCGATCGTCACGGCACCCGTCACGGCAGCGATCTCGAGGTGGTCGGAGGCCGCGTGGCGCCCGGCGCGCGCGAGCGCGACCAGGTCCTCGATGCCGGGCGGCGTCTCGACAGGCTCGGGCTCGGGCGGCCCGCCCCGGCCCATCGTCACGACGACGACGTCGCGATCGCGGGCGAGGAGGCGCGCGAGGTGAGCCGAGACCGCGGTCTTGCCGACCCGCTTCCCGGTCCCGATCACGGCGATCGAGGGCACGCCGACCTCCTCGTAGACGGGCGGGTCGAAGCGGAAGTCGGCGCCGATGTAGGAGAGCCCGGCCGCGAGTGCGCGGGAGGCCCAGCGGAAGCGGTCGTCCGGGCCGAGCACTGGCTCGTCCGAGAGGTCGACGACGGCTTCCGCGTCTCCGAAGCCGTCCAGGACGGGCAGCCCGTATTCCTCTCCGCCCTTCAGCTTCTCGCCGCCGCCCGCGAGGATCGTGCCGACCCACTCGTAGGGGAGCTCGAGGAGCGCGCGCCGCACGACGTCGGCCGAGTGCTCGCCGTCGATCAGAGCCACCGCCCTCACCTCGGCGCGGTCACCTCGCCTTCGATCCGCGAGGTGTACTTCTCGTACTCGAGTGTCTCGAGGTCGAACTGGATGATCCGCTCCTGCCCGTGAAACGGGTACCGACGCCAGACGTCCACGTGCGAGCCGTTGACTTCGACGACGTTGTAACAGGGGCGTGTGTTGCCACGAAGCCTGAGCGTGGAGACGGTGCCCGTGTTGACGACGAAGAGGTTCTCGAGCCGCCACGCATACGGAACGTGCTTGTGCCCCGAGAGGACGAGGTTCACACCCGCTCGCTGGAGGCACTCGATCGCATCCCCGGCGTCGTAGACGACGTTCCGCTCGCGTCCCGTGCCGGGAACCGGGAGGAGATGGTGGTGCAGGACGAAGACTCGCAGCCGCGCGGGGGTCGCGAACTCCTCCTGGATCCACGGGTAGCGGCCGCGGCCGATCTGGCCGTGGTCGAGATCCGGCTCCGTCGAGTCGACCGCGACGACGGTGACGCCGTTTCTGCGGAGCACCGGGTTTCGTTGCCCGAAGAGCTCCTCGAAGTGGAGGTACCCGACGTTTCGCGAGTCGTGGTTCCCCGGGATCACGACGAGCGAGCCGCAGTTCAGGCGATCGAGGTAGCGCTTCGCCTGGACGTACTCCTCCTTGAAGCCGTTCGTGGTCAGGTCTCCCGAGCAGACCACGATCTCCGGCTCGAGCTCGTTGATGTCGGCGAGCGCCCGCTCCATGAGGTCGGGTACGAAATGCGGATCCCCGCAATGGATGTCGGACAGGTGCGCGATCGTAAGGCCTTGCCCCTCCGGAATCTGCGAGCCTTGCCCCACGCCTCGCAGTCTAGAGGGGACCGGGCTATCCGACCTCGCTGCTACCTTGAACCCAGGTGGCACTGGAAACGCCCCATTTCCAGGCATATCGAGGGGTCGACACTCCACGTTTCGTGAACGAGGCGGAGTTGGAGTACGCGAAGATCCTCGACTACTACGGCGTGCCCTGGATGTACGAGCCGCACACGTTCGTGCTCGAGCGCGACGCGGACGGGCGCGTGACCGAGGCGTTCACACCCGACTTCTACCTCCCCGAGCAGGATCTCTACCTCGAGGTGACGGTCATGAAGCAGTCGCTCGTCACCCGCAAGAACCGCAAGCTCCGCAAGCTCCGGGCGCAGTACCCGGACGTCCGCGTCAAGCTGTTCTACGAGCGCGACTTCGCGCGGATAGCCTCACGCTACGGCCTGCCCAGGGCATCATGATCTTCAGACGTCCTGATCTTCGGGCAGTGGTCTTCAGGCTTCGGTGACCCTGCAGCTGGACGAGCGCATAGGCGAGGTGTATCTCGGCCGTACCGAGATCTCGGCACGTGTCCGGGAGCTCGGCGCGCAGATCGCGCGAGACTACGCGGAGCGCGAGCCGCTGCTGGTCGGATCGCTCAAGGCCTGCGTCCCGTTCGTCACCGACCTCTCGCTGGCGATCCCCATCGCGCACGCCCTGGACTTCCTCGAGCTCGCCGGCTACGGGTCGGCCGACATGGGCGGGCACGAGCGGATCCGGTTCATCAAGGATCTCGACGTCGAGATCGGAGGGCGTGAGGTGATCATCGTCGACGAGGTCGTCGATACCGGTCTCACCCTCCACTACCTGTGCCGAACGCTCGCCCTCCGTGACCCGGAATCGCTCATGTGCGCGACCCTGTTCGACCGGCCCTACCGCCGCCTCGTCGACGATCTCCCGATCCGCTACGTCGGCTTCACCCTGCCCGACGAGTTCTTCGCCGGGTACGGATTCGACCTGGACGAGCACTGGCGCAACCTGCCGGACGTCCATCTCGTGCAGATTTAGCCCGGCCTAACAAGTTTAGTCTCGTCTAAACTTTCGCCGTGGCCACGAGAACGTATGCCCCGTCGGAGGAGCTACCCGCAGGGCTTCGCACCGTCGACGAGGCCCTGCACCGGACTCGCTTCCGGATCCTGCCGTTCCTCGGCCCGGCGTTCATCGCGTGCGTCGCCTACATCGATCCCGGCAACTTCGCGACGAACATCGCCGCGGGGTCGAAGTTCGGCTACCTCCTCCTCTGGGTCGTCGTCGCCTCCAGCCTGATGGCGATGGTCATCCAGACGCTGTCGGCGAAGCTCGGGATCGCGACGGGCCGCAACCTGCCCGAGGTCTGCCGCGAGCAGTTCTCGAAGCGCACCTCGGTGTTCCTCTGGGCGCAGGCCGAGGTGATCGCGATGGCCACCGACCTCGCCGAGTTCCTCGGCGCGGCGATCGGCTTCAACCTGCTGCTCGGGACGAGCCTGGCCGTCTCGACCGTGCTCACCGCGATCGTCTCGTTCGCGCTCCTCTCGCTGCAGAGCTACGGGTTCCGGCCGTTCGAGGCGGCGATCGCGACGATCGTCGGCGTGATCGGGCTCTGCTACCTGATCGAGATGATCTACGCCCGCCCCGACCTGCGGGCCGCGGGGGAGCACGTCCTCGTGCCGCAGTTCGCCGGAACGGAGTCCGTGCTCCTCGCGGTCGGCATCCTCGGCGCCACGGTCATGCCGCACGTGATCTACCTGCACTCGGCGCTGACGCAGGACCGGATCGTCCCGGAGTCCCACGACGACGCCAAGGTGCTGATGCGCTACACGCGCTTCGACGTGCTCGGCGCGATGACGATCGCGATGCTGATCAACGGCTCGATGCTCGTGATGGCCGCGAGCACCTTCTACAAGAGCGGGCTCACCAACGTCGCGTCCCTCGAGGATGCGCACCAGACGCTCGAGCCGATCCTCGGAGCGACTGCGAGCGCCGTCTTCGCCGTCGCGCTGCTCGGGTCCGGGCTCTCGTCGTCGGCGGTCGGCACCTACGCCGGCCAGGTTGTCATGCAAGGGTTCGTGAAACGGCAGATCCCGCTGTGGCTGCGCAGGACGCTCACGATGATCCCCGCGTTCATCGTCGTCGCGCTCGGCGTCGACCCGTCGCGGACGCTCGTGCTCTCACAGGTCGTGCTCTCCTTCGGGATCCCCTTCGCCCTCGTGCCGCTCGTCTGGTTCACCTCGCGTCGCGACCTGATGGGCCCGCTCGTCAACAGCCGGCTGACGACGACGGTTGCCTGGGCCATTGCCGCTCTGATCGTTGCCCTCAACCTGTTCCTCCTCGCGCAGGTCTTCTTCGGCTGAGCGCGCCTCCGTGGCGGCGTCGAGCGCCTGGAGGGCCTCGGCGGCGGTGCGGCGGAGAGGACCGATCGACGCGCGGTAGTCCGCGTCGTCGACCTTGCCGGTCCGGTGATCGAACTCGAGCT
This sequence comes from uncultured Actinomycetota bacterium, assembly GCA_963723405.1. GTDB lineage: Bacteria > Actinomycetota > Thermoleophilia > Gaiellales > Gaiellaceae > PALSA-600. The sequence continues at coordinate 116,625 of CAVRQF010000005.1, forward strand.
CCTTCAGCGCGGCGAGTGCATGGTCGCGCTCCTCGATCAGGAGCAGGATCCTCTCCGAGCCGGGATCGTCGATCAGCTCGCGGCTCCCCGTTGTCGCGCAGGAACGGCAGCGCCACGATCACCACCGCGCCGACCGCGATGAGCGCCCCCAGGATGAGCTCGATCACGCTCGGGCGAGCGAGAGGCGCGACACCAGGCGCCGCTGCTCGCGGGCGTCGGGCCAGAGCGCGATCAGCGAGCCGCCGAGGAAGATGAAGCCCGCGACCCAGATCAGGTTGACGAGCGGCTTCACGAAGACCTTGAAGTAGACGGTGTTGCCGGAGACCTGGTCGAGGATCACGTAGTAGTCCTCGGCGCGCAGCCAGTTCGTGTGGATGCCGACCTCGTGCGAGACGCCGAGCGCCGAGGAGTTGACCTGGCTCGAGGTCATCGTCCCGTCCCAGCGGCCGTTGACCTGGAGGAGCGCCTTCGTCTCGACCGACGAGCCCGTGTCGGTGATCGACGGCGTCTTCGTCAGCCCGAGGAACTTCGCGGTGTACCCCGGCATGTGGAAGGTCTGGCCCTTCGTCACCTGGAACTCGCGCTGTGTCTGGTAGACGCTCGAGCCGACGATCCCGATCGTCAGGAACACGATCGAGGCATGGACGACGTAACCCCCGTAGCGGCTCCGGTTGCGGGAGACGAGCTGGAAGAGCGAGCCCGTCGCCTTCGTGCCGCGGACGAGCTCGACGACGATCGTCGTGAGCACGAACGCGCAGAACGTGTAGGCGATCAGCCCGGGCAGCGACGACCCGGCTCCGAGGGCGATCAGCGCGGCGCCGCTCGCGAGGGCGACGCCGATCGGCCAGCGGAGCGTCTTGAGCAGCGCGCTGCCCGAGGTTCGCGCCAGGCGACGAGCGGGCCGATCCCCATCAGCAGGAGGAGCGGCAAGCCGAAGATCCGCAGGAAGAAGTCGTAGTAGGGCCGTCCCATCGTCTGCTGGGTGCCGTTGACGAGCTGCGCGATGATCGGCCAGATCTCTCCCCAGAAGATCGTGAGGCAGAGGGCGACGAGGAGCAGGTTGTTGTAGAGGAACGTCGCCTCGCGCGAGAGCGGCGACTCGAGCTTCGTGCGCGCCCGAAGAAGCGGCAGGCGCCAGAGGATCAGCACGAGCGAGAAGAGGGTCGTGGCGATCACGAAGCCGAGGAACCAGGAGCCGATCGAGCTCTTCGCGAAGCTGTGAATCGACTCGATCACGCCCGAGCGGGTGAGGAAGGTCCCGAACACGGAGAGCTCGAACGCGAGCGCGACGAGCACCATGTTCCAGATCCGGAGCATGCCCTTGCGCTCCTGGACCATCACCGAGTGCAGGAATGCGGTGGCGGCAAGCCACGGCATCAGCGCAGCGTTCTCGACGGGATCCCACGCGTAGTACCCGCCCCAGCCGACCTCGACGTACGCCCAGTGCGCACCGAGGATCTGACCGAACCCGAGGAACATCCACGCCACGAGCGTCCAGCGGCGCGTCGCGACGATCCACCGCTCGTCGGTGTGCCCGGACAGCATCGCGCCGGCGGCGAACGCGAACGGGATCGAGAGCCCGACGTAGCCGAGGTAGAGCATCGGCGGATGGGCGACCATGTACGGGTTCTGGAGGCTCGGGACGAGGCCCGCGCCGTCGACGGTGCGGGTCACCGTGGTGAACGGGCTCGCGACGGCGACGAGCATGAAGCTGAAGAAGGTCGCGATCCCTCCGATCACGGGAACGACCCAGACGACGATGTCCCGCAGGAGCTTCCGGTTCAACACGACGGCGAGAGCCGCATAGCCGGTGAGGACGAGTAGCCAGAGGAGTAACGACCCCTCCTCCCCGCCCCAGAACGCCGTGAGCGAGTAGATCGTGCTGAGGTCGCGGCTCGTGTGGGCCTGGACGTAGGCGTAGCTGAAATCGTGCGTGACAAGCGCACGGGCGAGCACCAGGGATGCGATCACCGTGGTGCCGAAGCAGGCGATCAGCGCGTAGCGCGCGGAGTCGGCGAGGCGGCGCTGCCGCGAGATCGCCGCCGCCGTTCCGCCGACGAGCGCATAGAGCGCCAGCATGAAGCTCACGACGAGCGCTGCGCGACCGAGGTCAGCCATCGACCGGGCTCAGTTCGTCGACGTGTACTTGCTCGGGCACTTCGTCGTCAGGGCGGTGGCCATGAACGATCCGCCGATGAGCTTCCCCGTGAGGTTGACGTCGCGACCGACCTTGAAAAGGTCGGGTACCGAGCCGTGGTACACGATCGGGATCGTCGGGCTCACGCCGTTGATGTTGTGCAGCCTGAACTGCAGGCCGCTCGTCTGGTGGGAATCGCCCGCGAGCGGGCCAATGACCTTTCCGGTGAGCGACACGGTGTCGGTGCGGCCCTTGAGGTTGCTCGGCTGCAGCGCGGGCGTCGTGCCGCTCAACGCGGTGTACACGAGGAAGATTGCCAGCACCCCCGCGACCGCGAGCGCGACGACCAGCCTGGCCGGGCTGCTACTGCGTGAGCGGGCCATCGGCACCCAGTTTAGCCGGGCGAGGGGAAGGAGCGCGTGTTAGGGCTTCGGGAGCGCGCGCTCGGGAACCCGGTAGCCGTGGTCGGCGCAGAGCGCGCCCGGCAGCTCCTCGGTGAGCGCATCGCAGTAGCCCTTCCCGTAGGCGGCTCGCATGAACGCGGCGACGACGTCGAGAGACCATTCCTCGATGCCGGCGGCCTCGCGCCAGAGGTCGGTGACGCGCAGATCGATGTCGAGCTCGAGGAGATCGATGCGTGACGGGCGTGTGGACATGCCCGCAGGGTAGAAAGCAGGTCGGACGTACTCGAGCACTAACCTCCTGCACATGCCGCGAAAGCTTCACTTCGGCCCGGCCCGGGTGCCCTCACGCGAGAGCCCGGAGGCGGCGATCGACGCTCTCCTCGCGCGGAGCCTCTCCGCGTGCGAGATCGACTTCGAGGGCGGCTTCTGGATGAGCTACGAGTTCGCCGAGGAGCTGGGCGAGCGGGCACGGGCGGCGGATGTCGTGCTTTCGGTGCACGCGCCGCTGGCCGGGTTCATGGGGCACGCCGAGCGCGGGAAGAAGCTGAACATGGCGGTCGGGATGCTCGACCACTCCGCCGGGATCGCGAAGGCGGCCGGCGCGGAGGTGGTCGTCTTCCATCCCGGCTTCCTGCTCGGCCGGACGCGGGACGAGGCGATCGACTCGGTGGTCGAGCAGCTCGGCGAGCTCCGCGCTCGACTCGAGGAGAAGGGCCGCGACGTGCCGTTCGGGATCGAGGTGATGGGCCGCGTGCGCGACCTCGGGTCGGCCGCGGACGTGGTCGAGATCGCGGGCCGCCTCGGCTGGGTGCGGCCGGTGCTCGACTTCGCGCACATGCACGCAACCTCGGACGGCGCCTTTCTCTCGGCAGAGCCGTTCGCCGAGGCGCTCGAGGCCGTCGACGCGGTTCTCGAGCCGGTAGCGCCCTTCCACATCCACTTCTCGGACATCCAGTTCGCGAACCGGAACGAGACGAAGCACCTGCCCTACGGCCAGGGCACTCTGCGGGCCGAGCCGCTGCGGGAGGCGCTGCAGCGATTCGAACGTCCCGCCACGGTGATCTCCGAGTCTCCCGACGTCGAGTCGACGGAGGCGATCCGGCGCGTGTTAGGGGCGTAAGGGTGTCGGACACGACGCACTCCCCTCGATCCCAGCCTTCCCTCGAACATTGGTCCCGCGGGCACGCCCGGTGTCGACACCTTCCGCCTTCGACGTCCCGTCGCTAGCATCGCTGAGGTGCTCGATCCCGCGGCGTTCAAGGCCTATGACATTCGCGCCCTCTACCCTTCGCAGTTCGACGAGGAGGGCGCCTACGCGGTCGGGCGGGCGTTCGCGGAGCAGTTCGAGCCACGCCGGATCGCGATCGGGCGGGACATGCGCCTCTCGTCGCCGGCGATGGCCGAGGCTGTGACCAACGGCGTGGCCGACGCGGGAGTCGAGGTGGCCGACCTCGGGATGGTCGGCACCGAGATGGTGTACTTCGCGACCGGGGACCTCGGCCTCGACGGCGGGATCATGGTCACGGCCTCGCACAATCCCGGGGCCTACACCGGGATGAAGATCGTGCGGCGCGGGGCGCTTCCGGTCGGCAGCGAGTCCGGGCTCGTCGAGATCCGCGACCGGGCGGTGCGCGGGGAGTGGCGCGACGCGCCCGCGCGCGGGACGGTCTCGCCGGTCGACGTCTGGGACGACTTCGTCGAGCGGGTCCTGAGCTTCGTCGACGCCGAGGCGATCGCTCCGCTCCGGATCGTCGTCGACGCGGCAAACGGGATGGCCGGCGTGATGCTCCCTCCGGTGCTGGAGCGCCTCCCCCAGGTGGAGGTCGTGCGTTGCAACTTCGAGCCCGACGGGTCGTTCCCGAACCACGAGCCGAACCCGCTGCTCCCGGAGAACCGCGAGTTCATCATGAAGCGCACGACCGAGGAGAACGCGGCGTTCGGGGTCGCCTACGACGGTGACGCCGATCGGTGCTTCTTCGTCGACGACGCGGGCGAGTTCGTGCCGGGCGACTTCACGACGGCGTTGTTTGCCGAGTCGATGCTGGCGCGGGAGCCGGGCGGGAAGGTGATCTACGACGTGCGGGCCTCGTGGGCGGTGCCCGAGGCGATCGAGCGAGCGGGCGGTGAGGCGCTCATCAACCGGGTCGGGCATTCGTTCATCAAGCAGAGGATGCGCGAGGTCGGCGCCGTGTTCGCGGGCGAGGTGTCGGCGCATTACTACTTCCGCGACTTCTCGCAGGCGGACTCGGGCGTGATCCCGTTCCTGTTGATGCTCGCGCTCGTCTCACGGCGCGACCGGTCGTTGAGCGAGATCCTCGGGCCGCTCCGTGCGAAGTACTTCCTGACCGGCGAGATCAACACGCCGGTCCCGGATGTGGCGCTGAAGCTCCAGGAGCTGAAGGAGCGCTACGCCTCCGAGGGCCGCATCTCCCACCTCGACGGCCTGTCGGTCGATGCCGAGGACTGGCACATGAACGTCCGGCCTTCGAACACCGAGCCCCTCCTCCGCCTCAACCTCGAAGCGCTCTCCGAGCAGCGCATGGAGGAGAAGCGCGACGAGGTGCTCGCACTGATCCGCTCCTGACCGGCGAGCCGGTCCCGTCGACTAGAGCCTCTAGAATCGCCGCGTGTTTGAGCCCGGACACCTGACGGAGCGGAAGCCTCCGTTCCGGTTCGCGGTCTACACGCGCGTCGCGTTCTCCGACACCGACGCGCAGGGCGTCGTCTACTACGGCCGCTACCTCCCGTACTTCGACCTCGCCCGCACCGAGTACCACCGCCACCTCGGGCCGGTCGACGGCGCAGCCCGCGCGGAGTTCGTCATGCGCGCCCTGAGCGTCGAGTACGAGGCGCCGGCGCGATTCGACGATCTCATCGAGGTGTTCGTCCGCATCCCCCGCATCGGCCGCACGAGCGTCACCTACGAGTACGCCGCCTACCGGGTCGGCCCCGACGACGAGGAGACGCTCATGGTCACCGCGACCCAGACCCTCGTGCTGATCGACCACGAGGATCGGCGGACGCTGCCCGTGCCGGACGCCTTTCGCACTGCCGTGTCCGACCTCGAGCGCACGGAGCCATGAGCGCGCTCGAGGCCGTCAGCGCCGTCGTCGACGCCGGCGGCGAGCCCGACGACGTCCTCCGCGACGTCGTCGCGACCCTCGTCGACTCGGGAGCAGCCTCGTGGGCCGCCATTCTGTTCGCCGAGAGCGGCGAGCTCGTGCTCGGCCCGGAGGCCGGAGCGCCCGCGGGCGGAGATCGCCTGCAGGTGCCCGTCCTCTACGCAGGAGCTCACGTCGCCGATCTTGCCGCCGAAGACGCCGACCCGGGGCTGCTCGAACAGGTCGCCGCGCTCATCCCCGAGCACTGCCTCGTCGCCTGGGACACCGGCGGGATCCCCTGGGACGAGAGCTAGAGAGCGCTAGGTCGGCGTGACGCGGTAGGCGTCGAAGACGGCATCGACCGACCGCAGCGAGGTGAGCAGAGAGCGGAGGGAGACGATGTCGCCCACTTCGGCCGTGTACCAGTTCCGGGCGAGCTGATCGTCGACGACGCCGCCGTAGGCGACGATGTTCGCGCCGTGCTCTGCGAAGGTCCGGGCGACGTCCTCGAGGAGGCGCGGGCGGTCCCACGACGTCACCGCGATCTGCACGCGGAACGACTTGTTCGTCTCCTCCCCGCTCCACTCGACCGGCGTGAACCGCTCCTCGTTCTTGCGGAGGGCACGCACGTTCGGGCAGTCCTCGCGGTGGATCGTGATGCCCCTGCCGAGCGAGATGTAGCCGACGATCGGGTCGCCCGGAACCGGGGTGCAGCACTTCGCGAGCCGCACGAGCACGTCCTCGACGCCCTCGACCACGACGCCCACCTCGCTGCCTGACGCCGTGCGCCGCGTCTTCGGCGCCCTGACGACGACCGCCGTGTCCTCGGCCACCCCTTCGGTCTTGAGCGCGTGGATGACCTTGTTCACGATCGAGCCCGGCTGCAGCCTGCCCGAGCCGAGCGCGAGGTAGAAGTCCTCCGCCTTCTTGAACCCGAGGTCGCGGATCACCTGCGCGAGCACGGCGGAGTGCCTCAGCTTCGCGTACGGAAGGTTCTGCTGCTTGAGGGCCTGCTCGAGAGACTCACGGCCGCGCGTCTCCTGGTCCTCACGCGTCTCGCGCGTGTACCACTGCCGGATCTTGTTTCGCGCGCGAGAGCTCTTCGCGACCGCGAGCCAGTCCCGCGAGGGGCCGCGCTCGTGCTTCGAGGTCAGGATCTCGACGCGGTCGCCGTTCTGGAGCCGGTAGTGCAGGGGCACGATCCGACCGTTCACCTTGGCGCCGACCGTCCTGTGCCCCACGTCGGTGTGCACCGCGTAGGCGAAGTCGATCGGCGTCGAGCCGGCCGGCAGCGTCTTCACCTGGCCCTTCGGCGTGAAGAGATGGACCTCCTCGTCGAAGAGATCCGTGCGGAAGGCCTTCATGAACTCGCCGGGGTCGATCTCGTTCGTGCCGACGTCCATCAGCGAGTTCACCCACCGCTGCCACTCGTCGTCGTGCCCGTCGTTACGCCCGCCCTTGTAGATCCAGTGCGCGGCCACGCCGAACTCGGCGGTCTCGTGCATCTCGCGCGTCCGGACCTGGATCTCGAGCGGCCTGCCCTGCGGGCCGATCACGGTCGTGTGGAGGGCGCGATAGCCGTTCAGCTTCGGCATCGCGATGAAGTCCTTGAACCTGCCCGGCATCGGCTTCCAGAGCGAGTGGATCAGCCCCAGCGCGCCGTAGCAGTCACGCGTCCCCTCATCCGTGCCGCGCTCGACGATCACGCGCATCGCGGTCAGGTCGTAGATCTCGTTGAACTCGCGGCCCTTGCGGGCCATCTTGTCGTAGATCGAGTAGAAGTGCTTCGCCCGCCCGGAGATCTCGGCCGGGATGTCGACCTTGTCGAGCTCGCTCTGCAAGACCATCGACGCCTCACGGACGTGCTCCTCGCGGTCGGCGCGGCGCTCGGCGACCATCTGCTTGATCTCCTCGTACTTGCGGGGATGGAGCGTCCCGAATGCGAGGTCCTCGAGCTCCCACTTGACGGCGTGGATGCCGAGCCTGTGCGCGATCGGCGCGTAGACCTCGAGCGTCTCGCGGGCCTTGCGCACCTGCGTCTGCTTGCCCATGTACTCGATCGTGCGCATGTTGTGGAGGCGGTCCGCGAGCTTGATCAGGATCACGCGGACGTCGCCGGCCATCGCGACGACCAGCTTCCGGTAGTTCTCCGCCTCGGCCTGCTCGCGGCTCGAGAACTGGACGCGCGTGAGCTTGGTGACGCCCTGGACGAGCTCGGCCACCGTCCCGCCGAACTCCGCCTGGATGTCGTCGATCTCGATGCCCGTGTCCTCGACCGTGTCGTGCAGCAGGGCGGCGGCGATCGTCGCCTCGTCCATGCGCAGCCCGGCGAGGATCTTCGCCACGCCCCAGGGGTGATGGATGAACTCCTGGCCCGATCGCCGCACCTGGCCGTCGTGGGCCTTGGCCGCGAACTCGAACGCTCGGACGATCAGCTCCCGGTCGATCGCGCGCGGATAGCTCTCGAGCTCGGCCAGTAGCTCGTCGACAAGATCCTGATGCCTCTCGACTACCGCCATCAACTTATTTTACCGGGGTCGGCTCCTGTTACCTCCCTCGACAGGAATCCTCCTCGCTGCGGTGAATCCTTGCGGTCCATGTTCCGTCGTCGCCGCAGCGCGTACAAGCTCCGCCTCGCAGCTCGTCTTCTCCTCGCGATCGGGCGCTAGGCCGCTTCCGCCAGGGGAGGCGCCTCGTCGTCGAGGAGCTGCCTGAAGGCCTCGGACTCGAGGAGGCTCCTCCACGGTGCTCCGGGCCCGGTGAGGCCGAGCTCGTGGAAGACGGCGCCGATCTCGGGTGCCCACGCAGCCTCGCCCCGGCGCCATTCGTCGGCGAACGAGGCGCGGAGCTCCTCGTAGCGCACGTCGGTGTCGAAGATCCGGCGGACGACGAGCTGCGGGGCGATCGTCCCGTTCCAGCGGTTCTCCTGCAGCCGGAACGCGACGTCATAGCGGCCGATCCGCCGGTAGCGGTCGAGCTGGGAGCCCAGGCCGAACGCGATCGCCGAGCCGGCGTCGCGGCCGCGCTGCCGCACCCGGAATCGCAGGTGCTTCCCGTTGCCGACCGTGTCGAGCCGGTCGAGCTCGCAGTCGTCGACGAGCAAGGTCACACCGGGATTTCCGAGCCCGAACGGAGCGAGCCGGCCGAGCTCCTCGCAGAGCGGCAGCCCGAGCTCCGAGCCCTGCACGATCGCGTCGAGGCTCGTGACCGGGCGGAGGTCGTCGTCGGTGAGCGTCGCATCGGCATGCGCGCCGAACGCGTCGGCGAACGCCGCGACCCGGTCCGCCTTGATCGCCAGGCCGGCAGCGGCCCGGTGGCCGCCGAAGCGGCCGAGGTGCTCCGAGCACGCGGCAAGCGCGCCGTGCAGGTCGAACGACCCGCCGGCGCGGCCCGAGCCCTTCCAGTCGCCGCCCGAGGCGGAGCCGGCGATCAGGACGACCGGCCGCCCGTACCGCTCCACGAGCCTCGAGGCGACGATGCCGATCACGCCCTCGTGCCAGTCCTCGCCGGCGACGACGTAGCCGCGATGGGCCCGGCGCGGCTCGGGCCATTGCTCGATCTCGGAGATCGCGGCGCGCAGGATCCGGTCCTCCACCGCCTGCCGCTCGCGGTTCAGCTCCTCGAGCTGCTCGGCGAGCCGCGCCGCCTCGCGGTCGTCCGGGGTCAGGAGGAGCTCGAGCGCAGCCTCGGGGCGACCGAGGCGGCCCGGCTGCGTTGATCCTCGGCGCGAGCCGGAAGCCGATCGCAGACTCGTCGCAGGCTGCGGCATCCACTCCCGCGACCTTCATCAGCGCTCGCAGCCCGGGCTTCTGGGTCTGGCCGAGGCGGCGCAGCCCGGCGAGGGCGAGGGCGCGACTCTCGTCGACGAGGGGGACGATGTCGGCGATCGTGGCGAGCGCGACGACGTCGAGGTGGCGGTCGAGAAAGGGATGCCCGCTGCCGAGGAGCGCCTCGGCGAGCTTCCAGACGACCGCCGTTCCGCACAGCCCGGTGAACGGATAGTCGCCCTTGAGCGGTGCCACGACGGGACAGTCGGGGAACTCGCCGGCCGGCCGGTGGTGGTCTGTGACGACGACGTCGAGGCCGAGGCGCCGCGCCTCGGCGACCTCGGCCACCGCGGTGATCCCGCAGTCGACCGTGAGCACGAGCTCGACGCCGTCCTCGGCGAGCCGCGCGATCGTCTGCGTGGCAAGGCCGTAGCCCTCCTCGAACCTCGACGGCAGGTGCCAGGAGGGCTCGGCACCGAGCTCCCGGAGCAGGAACACGGCGAGCGCGGTCGCGCAGATCCCGTCGGCGTCGTAGTCGCCGTGAACGGCGATCCGCCGGCCCGCCGCGACGGCGGCGCGGATCGTCTCGACCGCCTCGGCCATGTCGCCCAGCGCGAGCGGGTCGTGGCCGGGGAGCGCGCCCTCGAGGAAGGTGCGAGCCGTCGCCGGGTCGGCGTACCCGCGTCGCACGAGCACCGCCGCGAGCGTCGCGCTGATTCCGAGCTCGTCGCGGAGCCTCCCAAGCTCCGCGGGCGAGCACGGCGCGATCGTCCACGGCGAGGAACCCATCGGACGTTCGAGGGTACGGAGCCACCCGGACGGCGCTTCCGCGCGCTATTCCTTTGGCAGCTCCACTCCGAGGTAGGTCAGGAGCACGACGACTCCGACGAGCGCGAGGGTGCCGATCCAGATCACGCGCTTGTGCTTGATCTCGCTCACGGAGTCGATGAACGCCCGCACGAGCAGGATGATCACGGCGAGCACGAGGCCGACGCCGATCACGAACGCAGGGGCGAGGATGAGGAGACGCTGCCAGCCCTCTGTCGCGGCGATCATGCCCGAACCGTATCCTGGAAGCAGCCCCATGGCGGACACGAACTACTCCTCCGGCGACGACTACATCGTCGAGTTTCTCGGCTACCGGTTCACGTTCAACGCGTGCGACTTCGAGCAGCGCGTCGTGGCCGCGGCCTCGAAGCTCGGCCTGGTCGAGGCGAACGAGCTCGACGAGGACGAGACCGCGCGATCTCGTCGCGCTCGCGGCGCAGGGGGTCATCGACGATCCCGAGTCGCGCCTCGGGCGCTACCTCCAGCGCAACTGGGAGCGCGTCTCGCTCGTCGAGGGCGAGTCGCTCGTCTACTGGCTGCGCAAGCTCGTCTTCCGGGGCGCCTGGCTCGACCACCAGGTCAAGCGGGGCGCGCTCGGGGTGGTCTGGGATGAGCGCGACGCCGAGTTCTCCTACCAGCACCCGGGCGGCCGGCGGCCGCTCCTGGAGCTGGCGCCGGTGCCGTCGTGGCACGAGCTCCAGTTTCGCGGCTAGGCATCGCTCTGTAGCCGGTGATTCCGACCGGGCTTCGTGCGACCCGGCCGGGTAGCCTCTTGCAGAGCGATGAGACGGGCAGCTCTGCTGATCGGATACCTGGCCGTCCTGCTCGCGCTCGACCACTTCGCCTCCTACCCCGAGCAGCTCGGGCTCGGAGTGGCCACCTGGGCGCTCCTCATCGCGCTCGCCTGGCAGCTTCCGCTCCTCCAGCGCGCAATGGTGCTCGGCGTCGTCTGCTTCGCGACGGTCGGCGAGGTGACCGGCTCGCTCGTCTGGGGCGTGTATCGCTACCGGCTCGACAACCTCCCGCTCTTCGTCCCCCCGGCGCACGGGCTCGTGTACCTGACGGGCATCGCGATCGCCGCGGCACTCGCTCCGCATGCGCGGGCGGTCGTGATCGCGGCGGCAACGGCCGCGGCCACGTGGGGCTTGCTCGGGCTGTTCGTGCTGCCCCGCCGCGACGTTGCGGGCGCTCTCGGGATCCCGCTCCTCCTGCTCTTCCTCTGGCGGTCTCGCAATCGCGCCGTCTATGCGAGCGTCTTCCTGGTCGTCGCGGCGCTCGAGCTCTACGGCACCGCGATCGGGACGTGGCGCTGGGCGCCCCGGCTGCCGGGGCTCGGGATCCCGGACGGGAATCCACCCTCCGGCGTTGCCTCGGGCTATGTCTGGTTCGACGTCATGGCCGTCGCGTGCGCGCCGCTCTTCGTCTGGCTGCTCAGAAGAGCGTGGACGCCGCGCGGGCAGCTCCGACCTGCTCGCGACCCAGCTCGGTGAGTACGCGCCCCCGCGGCGTGCGCTGCAGCAACCCGAGCTGCAGCAGGTAGGGCTCGTACACGTCCTCGATCGTCTCGGCCTCCTCGCCGAGGGCGACCGCGAGCGTCGAGAGCCCGACCGGCCCGCCGCCGAACTTCAGGGCGACAGCCGCAAGGAGCTCGCGGTCGAACCGCTCGAGGCCAGATCCGTCGATCTCGAGGAGCTCGAGCGCCTCGTCCGCGACCGCCGTCGTGATCGCGCCGGTGTGCCGCACCTCCGCCACATCCCGCACGCGGCGGAGGATGCGGTTCGCGATCCGTGGCGTGCCCCGGGCCCGCCGGGCGATCTCCTCCGCGGCGTCGGGGTCGATCTCGACCGCGAGGATCCGGGCGCTCCGGCGCACGATCGAGGCGAGCTCGACCGGCGTGTAGTGATCGAGGCGGAACGTCAGCCCGAACCGGTCACGCAGCGGCGTCGTGAGCAGGCCGGTGCGCGTGGTCGCACCGACGAGGGTGAACGGCGGCAGGTCGAGCGTGAGTGTCCTCGCCGCCGGCCCCTGGCCGACGACGATGTCGAGCCGGAAGTCCTCGAGCGCCGGATAGAGGATCTCCTCGACGGCGCGGTTCAGCCGGTGGATCTCGTCGACGAAGAGCACGTCGCGAGGCTCGAGCGAGGTGAGGATCGCTGCGATGTCGCCCTTGCGCTCGAGCGCAGGACCGGCAACCTGGCGGATCGAGACGTCGAGCTCGCGGCGGATGATCTGCGCGAGCGAGGTCTTGCCGAGCCCGGGCGGGCCGGCGAGGAGCACGTGGTCGAGTGCCTCACCGCGGCCGCGGGCCGCATCGAGCGCGATCCCGAGCTGCTCCTTGACGCGCTCCTGCCCGACGAACTCGGCAAGCGTCGCCGGACGCAGCGAGCTCTCGAGCTCCTCCTCGCCGCTGTCGCTGACGACAGTGGCTAGAAGCCGGTCGTTCATGCGGCTCTCTTCAAGGCAGCACGTACCTGCTCCTCCACCGACAGCGACTCGTCTACGTCGGCCAGCGCGCGGTCCGCATCGACGACCGACCAACCGAGCTCCACCAGGGCATCGCGAGCCATCAGCTCCCCCCTAGCGGAACCGGCGCCAGCCGGTTCCGCCAGCTTGTCCTTGAGCTCCATCACCACGCGCTGGGCCGTCTTCCGGCCGATGCCCGGGATCGCCTCGAACCGCGCGAGATCGTCCCGCGCGATCGCCCGCCTGAGCTCGGCCGGCGGCGAGCCCGAGACGATCGCGAGTGCGACCTTCGGCCCGATTCCCGACACGCCGAGGAGGAGCTCGAAGAGCTCGCGCTCGTCCGCAGAGGCGAAGCCGTAGAGCTGGAGTGCATCCTCACGGACGTGCAGGTGGGTCTCCACGATCGCCTCGTCGCCCACGCGTGCGCTCACCCGCGGGGTCGCGGCGACGAGGTAGCCGACGCCGCCCACCTCGAGCACGAGACCGGCCGGCGTGCGCGCCACGACCGTCCCCCTGAGCCGCGAGATCATCCCGGAACCGTACGGACGCGCCCGGACACTCTGCCTAGCCGGCGATCCGCATGAGCGGCGGCGCGAGCGCGTGGCAGATCGCGACGGCGAGCGCGTCGGCGGCGTGGTGGGGCGTCGGCAGCTCGTCGAGCCCGAGGATCGCCTTGACCATCCTCTGCACCTGCCCCTTGTCGGCGCGCCCGTAGCCGCAGACGGCCTGCTTCACGTGCGCCGGGGCGTACTCGACGCAATCGATGCCTGCCGACGCCGCGGCGACGAGGACCGCGCCGCGCGCTTGCCCGACGGAGAGCGCGATGCGGGCGTCGGCGCCGACGTACGACTCCTCCAGGGCGACGGCATCCGGGGCGTGCCGGCTGATCAGCTCCGAGACTCCCGCGAAGATCGTGAACAGCCGCCGGTCCACGCGCTCGCGGGCCGAGGTTCGCCACCAGCCGTGGCACGTGGCCCTGAGGCGCCCTTCGCTTTCGTGGACGATTCCGTACCCGCAAGCAGCCGTCCCCGGATCGATGCCCAATACCTTCAACGACACTGAACCTTCACGGAGAGAGGTTATGGACGTACCCGGACGTTCCTCCGCGATGGCGGTTACCCAATCGAGATTTCCGCGCGCGAAGAGCGGGTAGAGATTCCCCCGGCCGAGGAGTAGGATCGCGAGGCGAAAGGGGGAGCGGATTGGCCGGTGTCGGTTTCGACCGGATCGGGAAGGTCTACGCGGACGGGACGCGCGCGGTGAGCTCGTTGACCCTCGAGATCGCCGACGGAGAGTTCATGGTGCTCGTCGGGCCGTCGGGATGCGGCAAGACGACCGCCCTGCGGATGCTCGCCGGGCTCGAGGAGATCTCCGAGGGCGTGATGCGGATCGGGCCGCGCGTCGTGAACCATGTCCCGGCGCGCGACCGTGACATCGCGATGGTGTTCCAGAGCTATGCGCTCTACCCCCACCTCTCCGTCTACGAGAACATCGCGTTCGGCCTTCGCTTGAAAAAGCTGCCGAAAGGGGAGATAGACAACCGTGTTCACACGGCGGCCAGGACGCTCGGGCTCGAGGAGCTGCTCAAGCGCAAGCCGCGCAATCTCTCGGGCGGTCAGCGCCAGCGGGTCGCGATGGGCCGCGCGATCGTGCGCGAGCCGTCCGCATTCCTGATGGACGAGCCGCTCTCGAACCTCGACGCGAAGCTCCGCGTTCAGATGCGGGCCGAGATCTCCCGGCTCCAGCGCGAGCTCGCGACGACGACCATCTACGTCACCCACGACCAGGTCGAGGCGATGACGATGGGCGACCGCGTCGCCGTGATGCGGAAGGGCGAGCTCCAGCAGGTCGCGGCGCCCCAGGACCTCTACGACCGGCCGGTCAACCTCTTCGTCGGCGGCTTCATCGGCTCGCCGTCGATGAACATGCTCGAGGCGACGGTCTCCCGGCGCAACGGCGGCTACGCACTCGCCCTCGGCGGCTCGCATGAGCTCACCCTCGGCGCCGAGGACGTCTCCCGGCACCCCGCGCTCGCGAGCTACGACGGCCGCCCCGTGATCCTCGGGATCAGGCCAGAGTCGCTGGAGGAGGCGAGCCTGGCCGCGGACGCGCCGGCCGGGAGCCGTCTCGAGGGGCGAGTCGAGCTGCGGGAGGCGCTCGGCTCGGAGCTCGTCGTCCATTTCGCCCTCCCCGACGGGCAGCTCGCCCTGACCGAGGAAACGGCGGAGCTGGCCCGTGAGACGAGCGTCGAAGGCGGAATCGAGACCGAGGGCGCGCTCATGGTCGGGCGTTTCGGCGCCCGCGCCAATGTCGTCGAGGGCGGCGTGGTCGAGGTCGCGGTGGACACCCGGTCGCTCTACTTCTTCGACCCGGAGACAGGACTTGGAATCTACGAGCAGGCCGAACAGAGAGGAGCAACGACGTGAGACGAGGCTGGACGAAACGAGCCGCTCTTGTGGCGGCAGTCATCCCGCTCGCCGTGCTCGCGGTCTCGGCGAGCGGATCCGGCGCTACGAGGCACGCACAGGCGGTATCCGGGAGCATCTCGTTCGACGGGGTCTGGACCGGTGCCGAGGCCTCGGCGTTCGGGCAGGTGATCAAGGCCTTCAACAAGCAGTACCCGGACGTGAAGATCAGCTACAAGCCGGTCGGCGACAACCTGCCGACGGTGGTCTCGACGGCGGTCGCAGGCGGGAACCCGCCCGACATGGCCGATATCGCCCAACCCGGCCTCGTCAAGCAGTTCGTCGACAAGGGAGCCCTCAAGCCGATCACCTACGCACGGAAGGTGCTGCTGGCGAACTTCGCGCCGTCGTGGATCGCGCTCGGCACGTTCAACAAGAAGATCTACGGGCTCGTCTTCAAGGCGAGCAACAAGTCGACCGTCTGGTACAACGTCCACTCCTTCAAGAACGCAGGCGTGAAGGCACCGTCGACGTGGCCGCAGCTCGTTTCCACGGCCAAGACGATCACGGCTTCGGGCGTCCCGCCCTACTCGATCGGCGGCGCCGACGGTTGGACGCTCACCGACCTGTTCGAGAACATCTACCTCCGCCAGGCCGGGCCGGCGAGGTACGCGCTGCTCTCGGCGCACAAGCTCAAGTGGACCGACCCGTCGGTCGCCGCCGCCCTGAAGACGATGGCCCAGGTGATCGGCACCTCGGCGAACATGACAGGCGGGACCTCCGGCGCGGTGCAGACCGACTTCCCGACGTCGGTCAACAACGTGTTCCAGAACCCGCCCAAGGCGGCGATGGTGCTCGAGGGCGACTTCGTCCCGGGCGTCGCGACCGTGAAGGCGAAGCCCGGCACCGACTACGCCGAGTTCGCGTTCCCGTCGATCAACGGCTCCCCGGCGTCGGTCGAGATCGGCGGCGACACCATCGTCGCGTTCCGCGACACACCGGCCATCGAGGCGTTCGTGAACTTCCTCGGCACGCCCACGGCAGCCGCCGCCTGGGCGGCGAAGGGCGGGTTCGCGACCGGAAACCGCAAGATGCCGTCGAGTGTCTATCCCGACGCGACGACGCGTGCGACCGCGTCGGCGATCGCGGCGGCGAAGAACGTGGCGTTCGACATGTCCGACCAGCAGCCGGCGTCGTTCGGCGCCACGGTCGGCCAGGGCGAATGGGGGCTCTTCCAGAGCTTCCTGCAGAACCCGAAGAACATCAGCGGGATCCAGCAGAAGCTCGAGTCGGCCGCGACCTCGGCCTACAAGAAGGGGTCATAGCCTGAGCTCGGGGGCAGTCACGATGGAGCCGCCCGTCGAGGCGGCTCCATCCGGCCCTTCCGGGCCCGGTGTCGGCCGGTACCTGGCCGGCGGGCTGTTCCTGCTGCCCGCGCTCGTGATCCTCGGGGTCTGGATCGTCTACCCCACGGTCTACACGGTCATTCGCAGCTTCTTCGGGCTGAACGGCTTCAACAAGTTCGTCGGCATCGACAACTACAAGGCGCTGTTCACGACCTCGACGCTGACGACGGCGATCAAGAACAACCTGATCTGGGTCGCGGTCGTGCCGGCGTTCGTCACGGCGATCGGGCTCATCTTCGCCGTGTTGACCGAGCGTGTCCGCTGGTCGGTCGCGTTCAAGACGATCGTCTTCCTGCCGATGGCGATCTCCGCGTTCGCGACCGGCGTGACCTGGCGGATCATGTACGTGCAGGATCCGAACCTCGGCGCGGTCAACGCGCTCGGCCGCTCGGTCGTCCAGGTCTTCAACCCGCCCGGCTCGCTCTCGGACGCGTTCCCGTCGACGCCGACGCTCCACGGGACGGCCCAGACGGGAATGGTGCTGAAGACGCCGCTCCACCCGGGCGGCGTCGCGCTGCTCGGGCTGACAGGCATCCCACCCGACCAGGTGCCCGCGGCGGCCGCGCAGGCCGTCGAGCCGAAGACGGCGCCGGGCCACATCGCGGGCGTCGTCTGGCGCGACTTCAAGCCCGGGGGCGGAGTCCCGGGCAAGGTCGAGAAAGGGGAGGTCGGGCTTCCCGGCGTGACCGTGCAGCTTCGGAACGCCGAGAACAAGGTCGTGAAGACGGCGGCGGCGGCAGACAACGGGTCGTTCGACTTCGGGGTCGTTGCGCCGGGCACCTACCACGCCGGCGTCTCGGCGCAGACCTTTGCGAAACCGTGGGCGGGCTTCGCCTGGCTCGGGACGAAGCTGATCACCCCCTCCCTCCTGATCGCCTACATCTGGATCTGGGCCGGCTTCGCCATGGTGGTGGTCGCCGCGGGGCTCTCGTCGCTCCCCCGAGAGGTGCTCGAGGCAGCGCGAACCGACGGAGCCACGGAGTGGCAGGTGTTCCGGCGGGTGACGGTGCCGCTGCTCGCCCCGGTGCTGTCGGTCGTGTTCATCACGATGATCATCAACGTCCTCAAGGTGTTCGATCTCGTGATCACGCTCGCGCCCGGGTCGTCCCAGAACGCCGCGAACGTGATCGCCCTCGCGATGTGGCGGACGTCGTTCGGCGGCATCAACGACTTCGGCGTCGGCTCCGCGATCGCAGTGTTCCTGTTCGTGCTCGTCGTGCCCGTCCTGGCGCTCAACATCAAGCGCTTCAAGGCGGAGCAATGAGCGTCCAGCCGGAGGTTCACCCATGAGCGACATCGTCGTCCCCGGGGGCGCCGCAGTCCCCGAGCTCACGATCCCGAAGCCGAGGCTCTCGGAGCGGGACACGGTGCCGGCGAAGCTCATCCGCTTCACGATGAAGGCGCCCGTCAACATCTTCCTCGTCCTCCTCGGGCTCCTCTGGCTGATCCCGACCCTCGGCCTCTTCATCACCTCGATCCTCCCGGCGCAGGCGTTCACGGTGAAGGGCTGGTGGCAGATCTTCACGAAGCCGAGCCTCGCGACCTGGTCCAACTACGACAACGTCCTTCACAACCACGCGATCACGCACTCGCTCTGGATCACGCTGCAGATCGCCGTGGGCAACACGCTGATCGTCGTGGTCGTCGGGTCGCTCGCCGGCTACGCGTTCGCCTGGCTCGAGTTCCCCGGTCGAGACTGGATCTTCCTCATCGTGATCGGCCTCCTGGTCGTGCCGCTGCAGATGGCGCTGATCCCGATGTTCACGCTGTACAACACCCTGAGCCTGTACGACACGGTGCTCGGGATCGTCCTCTTCCACGCCGCGTTCGGGCTGCCGTTCGCGATCTTCCTGCTCCGGAACTTCTTCGCCGGGATCCCGAAGGACATCATGGAGTCGGCCCGGATCGACGGGGCCTCGGAGTTCTGGATCTTCGTGCGGCTGATCATGCCGCTCGGCCTCCCCGCGATCGCGTCGCTCGCGATCTTCCAGTTCCTGTGGACGTGGAACGACCTGATCGTGGCGCTGACGTTCGGCCAGAACGTCCAGCCGATCACGGTCGCGATCTTCTCCAACCTTCGCCAGTTCGGGGCGAACATCGACCTGATCGCGCCGGCGTCGTTCCTCTCGATGCTCGTGCCGCTCGCCGTGTTCTTCGCGTTCCAGCGGTACTTCGTGCAGGGGCTGCTCGCAGGCTCCGTGAAGTAGGAGGGCCCGTGCGCGACGTTGCCATCGTCGGTGGCGGCCTCGTGGGGTTCATCGCGCGCGCGACGCTCCGCCGCGGCGGGATCGAGGACGTCACCGTGTTCGACGCCGACGGGGCCGATCCGGCGGCGGCGTGGCGGCGGCGCGCCGTCTCGATCCGGCAGCGGCGGATGCGCTCCGAGAGCGACGGCCACTGCCTGCCGGCGAGCTTCCCGGGCCTGGCCGTCCACTCGGCGTTCCGTCGCGGCACCCCATGGCCGCTCCTGCAGAGCCTCTGCGACCGCTACCACCCGACGGTGTCGGAGTTCCTCGACCACGTCGAGGAGCAGCGCGCGAAGACGCGCTGGGACGAGGTGGTCGTCGAGCGCCGTGTCGGCAGGGTGCGCGCAGTCGAGGGCGGCTTCGAGCTCGACGGCGAGCTTCGGTTCCGCCACGTCCTGCTCGCAACCGGCCATCCCGGGCTGAACCTGCCGGAGGAGCTCGCCGGGCGACGCGGGGTCGTCCATGCCTACGACCCGCACGAGTACGCGGGAGACGTGACGGTGGTCGGGGGCGGGATGGCCGCGGCCACCGAGTGGCTGAACGCGCTCGCAGCGGGCGCGCAGGTCACCTCGGTGCGGCGGCGGGAGCCGCGCCGGCGGCCGCTCAACGTCGCGCGCTCGCTCTTCTCGCGGCGCGGGCTCTCCGGGTACCAGGCGACAACCCCGGCGGAGCGTCTCGCGGTCCTCGCCTCGCTGCTCGCACCCTCCTACCCGCCCGGGCGGTACTGGGACGAGCCGATCGCGCGAGCCGGGGCCCGGTTCCGCGTCGCCCCGGAGGTGAACGGCTCCGAGCAGGTGATCTGCGCGACCGGCTTCAAGGAGGGGTTCCGCAACGACGCGGTCCTCGGTCAGCTCGTCGACGACCACGGCCTCGAGACGCACGGCCGCTGGATCGCTCTCGCACCGGACTGCACGGTGCCGGCGCTCACGAGCGAGGATTGCACGCTCGGCGTCGCCGGGGTCGGCGCACAGTGGGCGTATCCGGCGGCCGACACGCTGCTCGGCGCGAAGTACGCGGCCAGGGGGTTCCTCCGGAGGGTGCAGGCGTGTCGTACACGCTGAGAGGGCGACTCGACTCGCGCCTGCTCTCGGCACTCGTGCCTGCCGTCGCGGCCGGGGTGCTCGCTCTCGTCCTTCACCGCTGGTGGCCGGTCGAGGTCGCCGCCCTCATGGTCGCCGTCGGCCTCGCCCTCGACATCCTCTGCTACGACCGCGTCTTCGAGTACCAGCCCGGTTGGGTGGCGCTGCCGCTCGGAGCCCTCGAGCTCGTCCTCGTCATGGGGCTCGCCTACCTCACGGGGGTGCGGGCTCCCGTCGGCTACGCGATCGCCTTCTTCGTCGCGGCGTGGGCGGCCGCGCAGATCCTCGGCCAGTCGTCTACCCGTCGCTGCTGCTCTCGTACGGCGACGACGGCGGCGAGCTCGGCCGGCCCGGCGCGACCGCCGGGGCCGCGTTTACGGGGCTCCTTCTCGCGGCGGGAGCTGTCGCGCTCGCGTCGCAGCCGCCCGTGGTGACGCTCGCGGCCGGCGTCCACCAGGGACCGATCGTGATCACGCACTCGGAGGTGCTGAGGGGAGAGCCCGGCGCGGTCGTCCGCGGCGGCATCGTCGTCCGGTCGAGCGACGTCACGATCAAGAACCTCACCGTGCTCGGCGGCGACAACGGCATCGACGTCGCAGAGCGCCCGACGCGTCTCGATCCACGGCGTCCGCGTGGTCGGGGCGCGCCTCGACGGCATCCACGTCCGCTTCGCGCAGGTGATGATCCACGACTGCACGGTCGTCGTCTCCGGCCCGTTCACGCAGGGGATCGACATCTCCTACTCGATGAACCTCGGTACGAGCATGGTCGAGGACTGCGACGTGTCGGGAGGCAACGAGGGGATCGTCACCCACTCGTCGATGGTGATGGTGAGCGGCAACCGCGTCCACGGCACGCGGCTGCGCGGCATCACGATGAGCGAGATGTCGATGGGCGAGGTCTCGGAGAACACGGTCTCCGGGGCGCTGGGGGTGGGCGTCTACTGCGGCGACCACTCGGAGTGCACGATCCGGCGCAACGTCGTGTCGGGCACCCGGTCGGACGGCACCGACAACCTGGCGCAGGCCGGGGTCGGGATCGAGGCGAACTACTACGCCGACGCCGGGCTCGAGCAGAACACTCTCGTCGGCAACCCGAGGCCGACGGCCTCTTTCGACAACAGCCGGCTCACAGACTTGACGCGCACCGGCTAGCCAGGCAGTCTTCCGCACCGTGCCGATCGCAACCGAGCCGATCGGGAGCCTCCCGAGATCGCCTGAGCTCCAGCAGGGGATGCAGGCGTTTGCGGCCGGGAGCATCGCCGAGACCGAGCTCGACGCGCTCTACGACGAGGCCGTCCGCGACACGATCTCGCGGTTCGAGGCGACCGGCTCGCCTGTGATCACGGACGGGGAGCAGCGCAAGCCGAGCTTCGTCACCTACCCGATCGCCGGGCTCACCGCGCTCGCGCCCGAGGGCGTGACGATCCCGTTCGCCGACGGCCACACACGCCGGCTGCCGGTGCTGACGGCAGGCCCGTTCCGATATGCGACCCACGCCGCCACCTACCTCGACAGGGCCCGCCCCTACACCTCGCGCCCGCTCAAGCAGGCGGTCATCTCCGCCTCGGCGCTGAGCCTGCTCTACCCCGAGGACGGGATCGAGGGATACCCGCAGGACGCGTTCGTCGCCGATCTTCTGGACCAGGCCGAGATCGACATCCGCGGCTGCTTCGAGGCGGGTGCGGACAGCGTCCAGATCGACTTCACCGAAGGCCGGCTCGCCCTGAAGCTCGACCCGAGCGGCGGGGTGCTGAAGGCCTTCGTCGACCTGAACAACCAGCTCCTCGAGCGCTTCACCGACGACGAGCGCGCGCTGATCGGCGTCCACACGTGCCCGGGCGGCGACCACGACTCGACCCACAGCGCCGACATCGACTACGTCGAGCTCCTCCCGGAGCTCTTCCGCCTCGACGCGGGCCGCTTCTACCTCCAGCTGGCCAGCGAGGCCGACCGCCCGAGAGTCCTGCAGGCTGTCGCCGACAACTCGCGCGAGGAACAGAGGATCTTCGTCGGCGTGATCGACCCGATCGACCCGCGGATCGAGTCGCCGGAGGAGGTCCGCGACCGCGTGCTCGAGGCGGCTCGGTTCATCCCGCTCGATCGCCTCGGCACGACCGACGACTGCGGCTTCTCGCCGTTCGGCGACGACACCTCTACCGCGCGTGACACCGCGTTCGCGAAGATCCAGGTGCGGATCGACGGGACGCGCCTGGCCGAAGCAGAGCTCGGCGTCTAGAGCGATCTACGCGGTGACGGCCTCGAGCACCTGCTCGGGGATGTCGAAGTTCGCGTAGACCTCCTGGACGTCGTCGTCGTCCTCGAGCGCGTCGATCATCCGCATCAGCTGCCTGGCCTTGCTCTCGTCGTCGACCGCGACCGTGTTCTTCGGCAGGAGCGAGAGCTCGGCGGACTCGATCGGGAAGCCGGCCTGCTCGATCGCGGCTCTCACGGTCGCGAGGTTCTCCGGCGCACTCGTGACCTGGAAGACCTCGCCGTCGGCTTCGAGGTCGTCGGCACCGCCGTCGGCCGCAGCAAGGAAGAGCTCGTCCTCGTCCACTCCACCTTTCTGCACGAGCACCACCCCTCGCCGGTCGAACTGCCAGGCGACCGCCCCGCTCGTCCCGAGGTTCCCGCCGAACTTCGCGAAGATGTGGCGCACCTCGGAGGCGGTGCGGTTCTTGTTGTCGGTCAGCGCCTCGACGATCACGGCGACGCCCTCGGGGCCGTAGCCCTCGTAGGCGATCGCCTCGAACGCGTTGGCGTCGGCGCCCGAGCCCGAGCCCTTCGCGATCGCGCGCTCGATGTTGTCCTTGGGCATCGAGTACGACCTGGCCTTCTCGATCGCGTTGGCGAGGGCGAGGTTGTTGGCCGGGTCCCCTCCCCCTTCCTTGGCGGCGACGATGATCGACCTCGCGAGCTTCGAGAACAGCTTGCCGCGCTTCGCGTCGGCTGCGCCCTTCTTGTGCTTGATCGACGACCACTTGCTATGTCCGGACAAGGCGGGCCTCCTTCACCGATTCGAGGAACAGCTCGTGAAGCCGCGTGTCGTCGGTCAGCTCCGGATGGAACGCGGCGACAAGGAACCGCCCCTCGCGCGCGAGCACCGGGTGGCCATCGACCTCGGCCAGCACCTCGACCCCGGGGCCGACCTCGTCGATCCACGGAGCCCTGATGAACACGGCGCGAAGCGGCGGGCCGTCTCCGAGGACGTCGAGGTCGGTCTCGAACGAGGCCACCTGCCGCCCGAACGCGTTCCGCCGCACGCCGATGTCGACGAGGCCGAGATGGTCGCGATCGAGCACGATCATCCCGGCGCACGTGCCGAACACGGGTCCCTGGAAGTCGCGGATCGCCTCGTCGAGCCCGTAGAGGCGCATCAGGCGGGTGAACGCGGTCGATTCGCCGCCGGGGATGACGAGGCCGTCGAGGCCCGCGAGCTGGTCTGCCTTGCGAACCTCGACGACGTCTGCGCCGAGGCGGCGCAACATCGCGACGTGCTCGCGAAAGTTCCCCTGCACGGCGAGAACACCGATCCGAACCGGCTCCATCGAAGCAAATGGTAGTCAGTAGCATGCGTAGGCTGAACGGAGCCGGAGCGTGAGCGCCGCCGCGGTTCTCCTCGCGCTCGCCTCGGCCGCGGTCTGGGGAACGGCGGACTTCTCGGGCGGGCTCGTCTCCAGGCGGGTGGCGACGGTCCCGGTGACCGTGATCTCGCAGGCGGCCGGCTTCGCCGCGATCCTGATCGCACTCGCCGTCGCCGGCGGCGGGATCGACCGGCACTCGTTCGGGATCGGGATCCTCGCCGGGATCGGCGGTGGCACCGGCCTCGCGGCCTTCTACAAGGCGCTGTCGCTCGGCACGATGAGCATCGTCTCGCCGGTGGTCGCATGTGGCGCGGTCGTGCCGTTCGCGCTCTCGATCGCGACGGGCGAGCGGCCCTCCGGGGTCGCGGTCGCCGGTGCCGGGCTCGCGATCGCAGGGGCGATTCTCGCGTCCGCCGAGGAGCGCCACGCCACGGAGGCGAGTCGCGGCCGGGCCGTCGTCCTCGCCGTCGCTGCGGCCGTCGCACTCGGGTTGTTCACGTACTTCCTCGGCCTGGGAAGCCGTGAGGGGAGTGCCCTCTCGACGCTGACCGGAGCCCGTGTCGGCTCGCTCGGGTGCCTGCTCCTCCTTGCCGCCGGCCGGCGAGAGTCGCTGCTGGTGGGACGTCGCTGGATCCTCCCCATCGTCGGGATCGGCTTGCTCGACACCTCGGCGAACGCCCTGTTCGCACTCGCGAGCCGCCACGGCCTGCTCTCGCTGGTCTCGGTGCTCGGGAGCCTCTATCCGGTGATGACGATCGCGCTCGCCTATCTCGTCCTGCACGAACGGCTCAGCCGGGGACAGCTCGCCGGGGTGGCGACGGCACTCGTCGGAGTCGCGGCGCTGAGCACGGGATAGCACTGGGCGCGGGGTAGCATCGGTCGGCGGTGGAGTCGCTCGCAGGCAAGCTCCTGATCTCGTCGCCTTCGCTGGTCGACCCGAACTTCCGCCGCACCGTCGTTCTCATGACCCATCACGACGAGGAGGGCGCAGTCGGGCTCGTGCTTTCTCGGCCCTCTGAGCTCCGGATTGCAGATGCCGTGCCTGATCTCGGCGAGCTTCCCTGCGACGATGAGGTCGTCTATCTCGGCGGGCCGGTGCAGCCCGAGGCTGTCGTCGTCCTCGTGGAGCTCGACGAGCCGCGCGAGGACGCCGACCCGATCGTCGGCCGGGTCGCCTACATGCCGCCGGGGGTCGACATGTGGGAGCTCGGCGTCTCCCGCGCGCGGGTGTTTGCAGGCTATTCGGGCTGGGGCCCGGGGCAGCTCGAGGCCGAGCTCAACGAGCCTGCGTGGATCGTCGCGCGCGCCGAGCCCGGGGACGTCTTCGCCCCCGACCCGGACGAGCTCTGGCGCACCGTCCTCCAGAGGAAGGGCGGTATGTACTCGTTGATCGCGACGATGCCCTACGATCCGAGCCGCAACTGAGGGCACGGACTCTTAGGTCGTGACGGCGCCGGGATTGTGACGGCGCCAGGTCGCGCCGGCCAGGAGCCCGAGGAGCAGCGTCGGCACGATCGTGAGGAACCGGTAGATCAGGACGGCGGCGACGACGTCGGCGTTGTTCCCGCCGAAGCCGACGAGGACGCCGGTGAGACCGACCTCCACCACCCCGAGCCCGCCCGGAGTGATCGGAAGCGAGCCGACCAGGCGTGCCAGCGACCAGGCGGCGAATGCCTCGATGAGCGTGACGTCGACGGCAGACACGCCGCAGACCCGCAGCGAGGCGAGCATGACGAGGAACACCGTCAGCTGGCCGGCCAGGGTGGCCAGGGTGAGAACGTGCCAGCGACGGCCGAGCAGCCGGACCGTCTCGTCCCGCCAGCGCACGAATGAACGCCCGTCCCATTCGACTGGGCCGCGGCGGATCAACTTCAGGCCCCAGCTCGAGATCCTCGCCGCGACGTCACCGACCTTGCGCGCAATCCCCGGCGTCCAGAGGCCTGCGGCGAACCCGCCGACGGCGACGACGAACACCACTAACCCGATCAGCGCGACGGTCTGAAGCAGCCCGTTCTGCTCGTGCTGGACCGTGAGCGCCGCGAGCGCGATGATCGGGAAGCCGAGCATCGCGAACTGGTTCCAGATCCCGGTGACGGCCACGGCGATCGTGACGGCCTGGCCCCTGAGGCCCCAGCCGCGGAGCATCGCGTACGAGGTGGCAATGCCGACGGCCGCACCCCCGGGGGCAACGTAGGTGGATGACGTCGACGCGAGCGTGAGGACCGTCGCCTGCCGGTAGCGGAGACCCGGCAGCGCGGCCATCCACGGCGGTGCGTAGGTCGCGAGGTTCGCGAGCGTCGCGAGCACGAGAACGCCGATCTGGGGCCAGGTCAGGTCCTTGACCACCGCCCAGACGCTCCGGTAGTCCGCGATCCGCGGGAGGATGAAGACGAAGGTCCCGACGAGAACCGCGACTCCGACCCCGCCGATCGCGACCCGTTTCTTCACGGAGCTCTTCTTCTTCGGCTTCGGGGAAGCTTCGTCGTGTTCAACCGACATACAGGCAATCTCTCACGCGAACGTCCACCCGCATCGCCGGGCGAGTGACAGAGGAGGCGCCTAGCAGATTCGAACTGCTGTTTGGCGAGAAAGGCGACGGCAAGCACGGCAGGATCGAACCGTACGCGACTGCAGTAGACGAACTTCCGGAGGAGCTGCGGACCGCGGCGACGGCGGGTGTTCCACCGCTGCTCGTGCGGACCGCCGATTCCGGAGAGCGTGATGCGGGTCAAGTGCTCGGGGAGGATCGGATGCCGGGTGAATCCCGAGATGGCCGCGGCGTTCAATCGGATGGCGGGCAAGTGGTGGAGCGAACTCCACCGCGCTGCGAAGGTTCGCGCGGATCGGGAGACCGGCCGCAAGGGGAAGCTGCTGGCACGGGTGTGGGAGAAGCAGAAGCGCGGGCTCGCTCATCTGCACGGCGTCGTCTCGGTGGCGGAGCAGGCCGGTGTGAAGTGGGCCGAGGCGCACATCGGAGCGTTGCGCGAGCTCGCGCCGCGGCACGCAAAGCTATCCCAGGCTCGGAGTGTCTTCGCGAACGCGCCGCAGGTCATTGCTGCTCGGCCTGATGCCGTACCCCGTTGCCAAGGAGGCACTGCACGATGACTGTCAGCGTCGTCTGTGACGGATACGAGGCAAGTCCTCGCAGTACGCCGAGAAGCCGGTGACGAAGCTTCTTAGTTGCTCGCGTGTCGCCTCGTCGACCAGTCCACCGCCAGCCTCGAAGCGTTGCCGGCCGTGGTCGATGAACAGCCATTGGTCCAACCACGGTCTCATCCTGAGGTAGCGGAACACCGGCATCCAGGCGGCTTGCGCGTTCCTGGTGCCCGAGCCCCCGCCGGCGCCCATGAGTGCGACAGGGAGGTCGCCGAAGACCGCTGGAATGTCGGCCGTCGGTCGGGACGCCCAGTCGATCGCATTCTTCAGAAAGCCTGGAATCCCCCAGTTGTATTCCGGAGTCGCGATGAGCAGACCATCCGCCGCCCGCAGTGCGTCTTTCAGCTCCCTCGCCTCGGGAGGCGAGGCGTCATCGATGAGATCCGCGTTGAACAGCGGCAGGGACCCGATCGCGCCGAGTTGGCTCATGTCCATCTCGACGGGACTTGGGAGCAGTTCGGCCGCCTCGTGAAGGAGTGCTCGATTCCACGAGCCTTCCCGAAGACTTCCGCCAAAGGCGAGAATGCGCATACCCCTGTCCTTTCCTTTCTTTCCACAACCTCGGTGTCCGCAGTCTGGTCGACGGTGCGCGGCACGCCAGGGTAACGGCCGACTCCAGCGTCCGCTCGGCGGCCGCACCACCCTCTCATTGCCCCACTCGGGGCATCCTCGCGCCAATGAACTAAAAACAGAATTCTGAATCGGGTTCAGGCGTGCTTTCTCATCACTCGCGCAGGTGACCGACCTTTCGCATGGTGATCGAACGACCTGGGGCGAGTTGCACTGCCTCTCCACCCTCGCATACCTCGGGCCGCGTCTCGCGGCTGTGTCGAAGCTGCGCTGGTGTGACGTCGACCTGGAGCACGGGATGATCCGATTCCGCGAGAAGGGCGCGAAGACGATCCGCAAGCCAATCCCGGTCGAGTTCGCGCGGCTCCTTCGCGCGGCGACGCTCTCGGCCGAGGTCGACTGCGAGCAGGACGACTATGTGGTGCCAATGCAGCGGAAGCAGGAGGGCAACGAGCGCGACGACCGGGTGATCTCTCGGTACGTGAAGGCGCTCGGCAAGCGGGCCGACGTCAAGGTGACTCCGCACTCGTTGCGGGCTGCGTTCGCGGTGCTGTTCCTCGAGACGCACCCCGGCGAGCTGGAGGCGCTGCAGCGGCTCCTCGGGCACCGCAAGCCCGAGACGACGCAGATCTACCTCCGCCGCATGGACAACGAGAAGGCGGTGCGGCGGGTGGAAGACCTGAGCTGGGGACTCCGGTTCGGAGCATCAGCTGTAGAGGCGCCTAGCAGATTCGAACTGCTGTAAACGGCTTTGCAGGCCGCTGCCTAACCACTCGGCCAAGGCGCCCGGGCGCCCGGATGGTAACCGTTGAGCGCCGCCATCCTTCGTCAGGCCGGTGCGACGGCGACGTTCAGGCTGATGCCGCCGAGCGCGAGCCCGTCCGTCGTGTGCGTGGCACGGGCCTCGATCTCCGCCCGGATCGCGGCGCGCTCGTCCTCGGGCAGGCCGGCGAGTGCGAGCGCCACCGGGCCGCGGAGCTCGCTCACGAAGAACCAGAGCTCGTCGCCGTCTGCGAACGCGTACGCCACCGGCATCTCCTCGATCTCCGCCTCGCCGAAGCCGGCGGCGGCGAGCAGGTCGCGGATCGCCGGCGGGTTCCGTCGCGCGGACAGCCGCACCTCGGCCGCTGACTGGGCCGCGAGATGGCCGCGCTCGACCAGCACCTCGGCCGGGACCGTCATCCATGGGTTCAGCTCGCGGGCGGCCCACACGGAGAACACGAGCCGGCCGCCCGGCCGCAGCACCCGGCGGATCTCGGGCAGCGCGGGCGGCGGATCGCCGCGGAGGATGTAGCCGAACCGGTTGATCACGCCGTCGACCGTGCCGTCCGGCAGATCGAGCGACTCGGCATCGAGGACCCGGAACTCGGCGTTCTCGACCCCGAGCTCGGCCGCCGACACGTCGGGCCGCCTCGACCATTGCGGGCTCGCGGTCGCCCGTGATCAACCGACCGCCGGGAAGCAGCAAGGCCGCTGCGAGGAACCCGGTCTCGCCCGTCCCGGCGGCGAGATCGACGACGACCTGCCCCGGCGCCGGCTCGAGCCGCTCGACGAGCCACTCGCTGACCGGCCTGGTCGAGCGCCAGAGCAGCTCCCGCCCACGCTCCCACCGCGGCGCCATCGCCTCCCACTGCGACTCGCTCAGGGGAGTGCCCGCAGCGCCTCGACGTCGCCGGGGGAGAGCTCCCACGAGCCGGCCGCCGCGTTCGCGCGCACCTGCTCGGGTGTCATCGCTCCGGCGATCACCGACGCGACCGCCGGCTGCGCCGCGAGGCCCGCCACGGCGACCTCGAGCAGGCGCCTGCCCCGCTCCCGCCCGAACGTCTCGAGCGCCTCGATCCGGTCCCATTTCTCGTCGGAGACGTCGAACCGTCCTGCGAGCCGCGTCCCGGTCGGGATCGGCTCGCCCCGCCGGTACTTCCCCGTCAGCAGGCCGCTCTCGAGCGGGAAGTACGGGATCACTCCGATCCCGAGGCGCGCGCACACCGGCGCGAGCTCGGTCTCGGCCTCGCGGTCGAGCAGGGAGTAGCGGTTCTGCGCGGTCACGAACCGCGCGAGGCCGCGGTCGGCCGACACTCCGTCGGCTTCCTCGACCTGGCGCGCCGAGAAGTTCGACGAGCCGATGAACCGCACCTTGCCGGCGCGGACGAGCTCGTCCAACGCTCCGAGCGTCTCGCTTACCGGGGTCACCCCGTCCGGGCGGTGGTACTGGTAGAGGTCGACGTGATCCACGCCCAGGCGACGCAACGACCCGTCGATCGCCTGCTGCACGTACTCGGGGCGCCCGCGCGCCTCCGAATTGTCGTCCCGGCCCCTCCCCCACCCGAACTTCGTTGCGATCACGGCCCGGTCGCGGCGTCCCGCCAGCGCGCGCCCGAGGAACAGCTCGCTCTGGCCGTCGCCGTAGCTCTCGGCCGTGTCGAAGAGCGTGATCCCGGAGTCGAGCGCCGCATCCACGACAGACCGCACGGCGTCCTCGTCGAGCCGCGACCCGAAGTTGTTGCAGCCGACTCCGACCGTGGAGACGACGAGACCCGGGGCTACCGTCCGCTCGCGCACGGGCTCGACGCTACCGCTTTCACGACGCGCTGAGAGGCCCATCGGCCCGTGGGCGCCACGTGTCGCCGAGCACCCGCAACCAGTTGCCGTGCGTCACGAGATCGAGCGACGCGTCGTCGTGACCCGCAGCGTGGAGCGCCGTGACGAGCCCCGGCAGGCCCGCCGCACCGCCGAGGTCGTCCGGTATCTCCGCTCCCTCGAAGTCCGAGCCGAAAGCGACATGCTCGATCCCGATCCTGGAGGCGACGTAGTCGATGTGCCGGACGATCAGCTCGAGCGGGACGTCCGTCCCCGGCAGGCCGTCCTCCCGCAGGAACATCGTCGCGAAGTTGATCCCGACCACCCCGCCCGACTTGCCGATCGCGTCGATCTGCGAATCGGTGAGGTTGCGGGACGACGCGCACAGGGCGTGCGCGTTCGAATGGGTCGCCACGATCGGCGCCTGCGTCAGCTCCGCGACGTCCCAGAACCCGGCCTCGTTCAGATGGGAGACGTCGACCATGAGCCCGAGCTGGTTGCAGCCGTGGACGAGGTCACGGCCGGCGGCCGTCAGCCCACCGCCGGTGTCGGGCGAGGAGGGGAACCGGAACGGCACGCCTTCGCCGAACGCGTTTGGCCGCGACCACACGATCCCGATCGACCGGAGCCCCCGGTCGTACCACGACTCGAGATCCGACAGGTCCGGTGCGATCGCCTCCGCACCCTCGAGGTGGACGATCGCGTTCACCCTCCCCGGCTCGATCTCCTCGACGCGGCGGACGACCGAGACGTCGAGGCCCTGGAGCGCCGCGAGCTGGCCCTCGACGTCGACGACGGCCTGCGCCCTCGGGATCGGATCGTCCGGCGGCAGCGCATACGGCGCCCCCTCGGGGGGATGGAACCGGCCACCAGGGGGAAACAGCGCGAAGAAGCCTCCTGCGAAGCCGGTGTCCGCGGCCGTCGCGAGGTCGATATGCGCCGGCTCCTGCCCGAGCCAGACCCGCAGAGCGAGATCGTTGTGGCCGTCGAGGATCACTTCGGGATCCTAGAGCCGCCCGGCGTCAGCACTCACCGGTCGTCGCCTCCGGCTCGGAGGCGAGGATCCAGTAGCGGCCGAGCAGGCGGAGCTTCCAGCCCGCGTCCGTGAACTGCTGTGCCGCAGTCCGGTTCACGCCGTTCGAGATGACGACGTAGAACAGCCCGTCGAGGTGCGCGAGGCGAACGAGCGGATCGTTGACGGAGAGATAGACCACCTTGCGCCCGAAGTCCTTGCCGGCCAGCAGATACGCGGGCTCGTAGGAGCCGAGGACGGCACCGACACAGGCGTGCGGCGGCACGAGCCGCTCGAGGCCCGCGGCCGCCTGGGCGATGTGGGGCACGCCGGCAGCGTCCAGAGCCCGCACCTGGGTGAGATGCCACGGCGCCGGCCCGGGGCCGGCGAGGCTCTTCGTCCGGTCGTGGACGATCACGAGCCCGCCGACGATCGTGGCCGCGACGAGGTACGACGCGATCTCCGCCCGACCTCTGAACAGCCGCCCGAAGAGCGGCGCCGTCAGGGCGACGGGCACGAGCAGGAATCGCGTCACGAAGATGTTGAACGCCAGGAAGAGCGAGAGGAGCACGAAGAAGACCGGGAACGCGAGCGCGAGTGCCAGCTGCCGGAGGTCGGCCCGCCGGCGGGCGAAGTCCCAGATCGTCACGGCCGAGACGCCGAGGATCGCGACGGCGCCGATCGGCCCGAACGCCGAGTAGTCCTCGCTCGCCGTCCGGTTCTGCGGGCCGATCGACCCGTACAGCCCACGGACGGGGTGCCCCCACCCGCGCGAGGCCCACGCGACGAACGACCCGGCGAAGAGGACGAGGAGCGGCGCGAGGAGCGGCAGCGCGGCGCGCCAGCCGTCGACCACAGCTCGTGCCCGCCGGCGGCGCCACGCCAGGACTGCGGCACCGATGCCCACGAGGACGCCCGCGAGCGCGAGCAGGTGGATGCGGCGATCCGAGAGGAAACCGAGGTCAAGGGTCTCGTAGAGGAGATCGACGGCCGCGATCGCGCTCGACGGGTAGCTGGGCGACGTCGTCACATCGAGGCTCAGCTGCCCCTGCCCGAGGATCCGGCCCGTGTGCTCCTGGTCGAGCACATACCCCCACATCCCGATCGTCACGAGCCCGGCGAGGCAGCCCGAGAGAGCCCGAACCGTCGGTCGTGCGCCCCGGGCGACCGCGAGCAGGGCGACAACCGGCAGCGCGAACACCGTCGTCAGCTTCACCCCGAGCCCGATCCCGACCGCCACCCCGGCGAGCGCCTGCTCGGCCCGGGTCTCGCCGAGGAGAAGGCACACCGCGACGACAGGGAAGGACGCGGCGACGAGGTCGTTCTGCGCAGTCGAAGCCTCGAGCGAGACGATCGAGAACGTGGCGAGGAGCGCCGCGCTGCACGCCGAGGCCGGCACGCCGAAGCCGAGCCGTCGAGCCGCGCCGAAGACGGCCACCAGGATCGCGAGCTCGGCGAGAAACTGCGGGAGCGCGTACACGTGGGAGGTGCCGGTCGCCGCGAACAGGAACAGGAGCTCCTGCTCGGCCACCGGCTGGCGCGTGTTGAGGATGTCCGTCGGTGCGTTCTGGATCCAGCCGTAGCCGTGGTTCTGGAGCCAGGCGACTGCGCGCGGAAGGTGGTACCAGAGGCTGTCCCAGTTGTTCGGGGGAACGGTCACGCCGAGGACGAGCTCGTAGCCGAGGAGTGCCGCGACGACCACGAGGAACGCCACCGTGAGCCGGCTCTGCGCCAGCTCGCGCAGCGAGCCCGCCGCGCCGGCGAGCGGCACCCCGGGCCGGCCGCGGAGCACCCACGTCCCGGACGCCGCGACCACGAGCAGCACGCCGGACACTGCGACCCAGCCCTCCGTCACCGAGCGGAACGCCGACAGGACGAGAGCCGTCCCGACCATCTCGGCGACGAACGCGAGGTAGGCGAGGAGAGCCGTCGAGACGAGGCTCGGCACTCGCGCACTCACCGCGAGAAGACACGCCGCCACGGCGGGCAGCAACACGAGGAGCGCCCCGGTCACGGCGCCGAGTCTCGCATGCGCCGCCGTCGAGATGCCCCCGGTGGCCGGCGCCGCCGTGTCGCCACGACGTCGGGGTCTCGGCGCTACGCGGTCGGCGCCGTCAGGTCGTCGATGCAGACGAAGAACAGGAAGAACGTCATCGCGACCAGGCCCAGATCGGCGGCGATCGTCGCGTCCGACCCCACGCCGAGGACGATGACATCCGCGACGAGAGCGACCACGGTCAGCAGCCACACGGCGAACGCGGTCTTGCGGGCCCCCGGCCCGAACCAGGGATCGAGGTCGACCGCGACGAGCGCCGGCACGGGAGCCGGCGCCGCGACTGAGGCCGGAGGTGGCTGCTCGGGAGGAGGAGACGGCGGGGGTGGGTCTCGCCGCTCCGGGCGGGCCGGGCGAAGGCGGGCGATGACCGTCTCGGCACGGCGCGCCCTCAGCCGACGACCTCGGGCGCGATGCCTCTCGCTCTGCGCCTCCGCGCTCTGGAGCACCGAGCCCAGGATCAAGGCCCGGTAGTGCTCGCGAAACGGATCCTCGACGACCTCGGGGACTCGGAGCTCGGTCACGTGGCTCTCATTCTTCCGGCCCAGCGCGTTACCCTGCCGGCCGAACGAGGCTGCGAGCGCGAGCGTCCCGAGGGCGAGCGCCGCGACCACGAGGGCCGAGGCGCCGTTCGGGACACCGGCCTCGTACGCGACGTTCCTGACGAGAGCATGCGCCAGCCGCGAGCCGCCGAGGGTGCCGGGGAGGCGTGACGATCTCGCCCCAGACGGTCTCGCGATAGTTCATGCCCCTCGTCCAGGTCAGCATCAGCACCATCGTCGAGACGATCGACAGCGCTGCAAGGACGAGCACGAGGCGGAACCGGGCGGGCGAACGCAGGCCCGAGGCCGAGCGCGAGGAAGGGCAGCGAGGGGACGAGGAAGCGCGGGCCCGGAGAGAGGCCGCCGTACGGTGCGAAGTACCCCGAGTCGACGAGGAAGAACACGATGGCGACGGCTCCACAGAGAATGGCTTCGGCGCGATATCGGCGTCCCAGCAGGAAGAGACCGTAGACACAGGCGACGACGATCGGCGAGACCACGAGGAGGCCCTGGCTGCCGCCGGTGACGAGCCACGCGCTGTGAAGGTGCGGCACGTGGATCCCGAAGAACCCGGCGGACTGGCGGGACGCGTACTCGTTGTCGAGATAGCGGTAGGAGAGGTGCCACGGTGCCCCGAAGGCGGCCCAGTCGTAGGCGCCGAGAAGCAGGAGCCCGGGCAGAAGGCCGAGGACATAGCGTCCGAGCGCACGAGCTCCCTGGAGCGCGCTGTAGATCCCGATGAGAACGAGCACCGCGCCCGACTCGTACTCGGTCAGGAGGGCGGCGCCGGCCGCGAGGCCGGCGAGCGCGGGCCGTCGCGCCCAGGCGAGCAGGAAGGCGGCCAGGCCGAGCGTCCCTGCGGGGACGTGGTCGAAATTCGCGACGGCGAAGGGCGCGGCGAGAGTGCCCAGTGCGAATCCGACCATCGAGACGCCCCCGTACCCGGGCGCCAACCCCTCCGAGACCCTCCCGACGAGGAACGCGCTCGCGAGGAACGCAAGCCCGACCGAGAGCGCCCGCACGACCCAGAGCCGGACGCTCTCGTCCGGCCAGCTGCTCGGCAGCGGCAGCGAGACGAGAGCTGCGGCGGGAACCTCGAGCAGAGACAGCCCGGGCGCCTTGTCGGAGTAGAGATGGCCGCGCGCGCCGGGAGCGGTCGACTGCCAGCGGCGCGACGAGGCAGTCGTCTGCGCTCACCTTCAGGTGGATGAGCGCGCGGGTCAGGCAGAGCCGGGAGACGTCCTGCCCGTCGTTCACCGGGTAGAGCGGGCTCAGCGCGACGATCCCCACGAGGGCGAGCAGGAGCACCTCGTGTCGTGGCCGCGCCCAGGGTAGGCCCATCGCGGGCCGACTCTACGCGCGCGCTACGACGCCGGGAACGAGACGAACGCTTGCCGGGCGAGCGTCGAGAGGCTCGAGGCCATGATCCCCGAGTCCGAGAGCGTGTAGAGCGTCTGGCCGATCACGATCGCGCGCTCGATCGACGGCGTCGCACCCGTGACGGCGTCCTGGGCGATCCGGGTCGAGCGCGCCGATCCCACCCGAGCGCGAGACGTGGAAGGCGACCGCACCGTCGAACGGCTGCGACGAGGGGGCGGTGAGGTAGGTCTGCATCGGCAGGACGGCGAGGCCGGTCGGCGGCCAGTAGAGGAACGCGTGGTGGTCGTAGGTCGCCTGGGTCGAGGAGCCGGCTCCGAGGGTCGTCTTCGCGAGGAGCTTCGGGCTCGCCGGGTCGGAGACGTCGAACAGCTCGACCTGCGCTCCGGTCGGCTCGTTGGTGTCGCTCGAGACGTCGACACCGACGCCGAGCAGGAGCCCGTCGCCGACCGGGTGGAGGTAGGCGGAGTACCCCTCGAGGTCGAGCTGCCCGACGACCTTCGGCGCCGTCGGCGTCGAGAGATCGACGGTGTAGAGCGGGTCGACCTGCCTGAAGGTCACCACGTACCCGGTGTCGTCGACGAACCGGACGGAGTAGATCTGCTCGCCCTGCCCGAGCCCGGAGACCTGCCCGACCGGCGAGAGCACTCCGCCCTTCGGCTGGAGGACGGTGACGTAGCTCTGGCTCTGCGGTGGTGCGACGGCCTCCACCCCGCCCCACCAGATCGGCCGGCTCGTGCTCGCGACCCGCAGGTAGCCGCCGTACTCGGAGAGCGAGAACTGGTTCAGGAGATAGCCCGGCACCTCGCCGCTCGCAACGAGCGTGGTCGTGTCGGGGTCGGTGACGTCGAACTGGTCGATCGCTGTCGTCTGGGACGCCGGGAGCCTCACGACCGGGAGCGCCGGGCTCAGCCACCGCTGCGTCGCGACATAGAGATTCTGCGTGGAGCCGTAGACGATCTGGGCGTCGGCCATGAGCGAGTCCGAGTGCGCCGCGCCGAGGCCCTTGTCGAAGTTGACGGTGAGGATCGAGAGCATCCCGAGCCCCGAGAAGTCGACCGGGCGGCGGATCGTGCCGCACGCGGCCACCGGGCGCGTGAAGGCGCGGCCGAGTGCGGAGGTCGCGGAACGCCCAGGTCGGCACCCAGCCGCCTGCACCGCCTGCGAGCTGGGGCTGAGCGATCGCCCGGGGCGCGGAGGAGATCACGATCCGCGCGCTCGTCCCACTCTGGCGGGCGTCGACGAACCGTCCGTCGACCGTCATCGTCTGCGTCACCGCCATGTTCGCCGGGTCGCTGACGTCCACCTCCGTGAGGGTGGTCGTCGAGCCGCCGACGAAGTACGGCGAGGAGCGGATGGAAGCAGGCGCGCTCGCCACGAGCGGAGAGATCGCCGATCGGGATCCGCGTCTGGCCGGAGATGACGATCACCCGGTTGCCGCGCAGGAGGAGCTGGGCGCCGTACCCGCCGCCCGACCCGAGGTCGAGCGAGCCGAGCAGCTTCGGGGCGGCGCCGCCTGCTGCGATCGCCCGGAGCTTTCCCTGGGCGATCGCGAAGATCGTGGAGCCGTCGGTCTTGGCGAGGTCCGGCTCGTCGACGCCCTGCTCCTGGTCGTTCGTGGTCGAGTACTCCGGCGAGGAGGTGGATCCCCCACCGTCGCTCGCGGCCGATGCTGCCGCGGGCGCCGCCCTCCCGACGACCCCCGGTCGCGTCGAAGGCGTGCTCGTGGTCGCGAGCGCCACGATCGGCGGCTCGGGATAGCCGTGAGTCGTCTTCAGGTGTGTCCGGGCGTACGAGACGAGCGCCGGGCAGTTGGAGAAGCGGTGGAGGCCCAGCTGGGATGCCGGCTGGGCCCCGACTGCCTCCGCCCCTGCGGGCAAGAGAAGCGCCACACCCATGAGCCCTCCGGCGAGCACCCGCACCATGCAGCCAGACTACCCCTGGGCGCCGCGAGTGGAAAGCTTCTCTCCTTCAGCGACGCACGGCGGTTCTTCGCAATACGGCCTCGTGGAAGCGCTTCGTGTCGACGACGATCCAACCGCAAAGAGCGGCGAGCGGCAGCTCGGCGAAGAGCGCCTCGAGGATGGCACGGCCGAGCTCGTCCCCTCCGGTCGAGGTGACCACGTCGAACCACGCGTCGCACAGGAGCATCGTCCCCGTGAGCGCGGCGAGCGGCTGGAGCCATTCCGAGGCCCGGAGAGCCGCGATCGCCGTCGCGCCGAAGGCCGCGGCGAGGAAGATGTCGAACCCGACCCAGGCGATGCGGTAGTGATGGGTGAGGTGGCGCGTCGGCAGCGTGAAGGTGAGCCAGAGCGTCCAGGGGACGAGGAGCACCGCGATCAGGCCGAGCATCGCCACGATCCGGCGAGGGACGAGCCTGCGTTCCAGGTCGATCGTCACGGCGTCAGGTTACGCAGGCATCATCACTGTGCTTGGTACCGGCAAACGAGCATCACCGATGCTGAGGCTCGAACGGCACTCACTCGGGCCTCGCGTCTTCATCCTCGGGCAGCGCATTCACGAATGGCACCTGGGCCTGCTCGTGTTCGCCGGATCCGTCGCGGCCGTGCTCGTCGGCACGATCGCGCCCGGGGACGGGGCTCGTCGCCTCGATCCTCGGCGCGTGGCTCGTCGTCAAGGATTGGCCCGACCTGACCAACAATGGCAGGGACACGGCCGCCTGGCGCCTCTTCGTCCACCGCCGCACGCCGCCGCTTCGACCGGGCCGCCACCTCGACGACATCCCCGCCGTCGCCGCGCTCGCAACCGCCGCGGTCGGGCTCGTCGACCTGCTCTCGGCCGTGACGCCGAACATCCAGTGGCGCGGGCGCGAGCTCTTGCACGTCGAGCCGCTCTCGGTGATGAGGAACGCACATGCGCTCGCCGTGCCCACGTCGGCGGCGCTGATGGTCGCTGCGTACTACCTGTACCGGCGACGGCGCGGAGCGCTCCACCTCGCGGTCGGGCTGCTCCTCGCCCTCACGGTCTTCGACGTCCTCAAGGGCCTCGACGTCGAGGAGGCCGCGCTCACCGCCGGGTGCGCGGCGCTGCTCGTCGCGAGCCGCTCGTCGTTCACGGCGCGCCACGAGCCGGGCACATTCCGCTCGGCGCTCCTGCTCGTTCCCCTCCTCCTCGGAGCCGCGTTCGCGGCCTCGCTCGCCGTCGTCGCGTTCGCTGCGCCGGCAGCGACGTCGGCGGCGGCCGTCGTGCGGGAGACAGCCGACCTCCTGCTCTGGCAGCCCGCTCCGTTCGGCTTTCGCGACGAGCTCGCCCAGACCGGGCTCGCGGTCGAGCTGATCTCGATCCTCGCCGTGCTCAGCGCCGCCTGGCTCCTCTTCCGCCCGCTCGCCGCGCCGCGCGACCTGCCCGATCCCGAGCTCCGTTCCACGGCCGCCCGCATCGTCGCCGAGCACGGAAGCGACACGCTCTCGTTCTTCAAGCTGCGACGCGACAAGCACTACCTCTTCAACCCGGACCGCACCGCGTTCCTCGGCTACCGGGTCGAGAGCGGCGTGTTGATGATCTCGGGAGACCCGGTGGGCGACACGGCCGAGCTGACCGAGCTCGTTCGCCAGACGATCCGCTTCGCCGAGGAGCGGTCGCTGAGGATCGCCGCGCTCGGGGTCAGCTCGACCGGCCGCGAGCTCTTCGCCAGCGCCGGGCTGCGGTCGCTGTACCTCGGCGACGAGGCGATCGTGGACACAGCGTCGTTCTCGCTCGAGGGTCGTCCCGCTCGCAAGGTACGCCAGTCGGTGACGCGGCTCGAGAAGGCCGGCTACCGGGCGCGCCTGGCCGAGATCGGCTCGCTCGAGCCCGAGGTGCTCCGCCAGCTCGAGGAGGTGGCCGAGGACTGGCGCGAGGGCGCGGCGGAGCGCGGGTTCAGCATGGCGATGGATTCGCTTCGGAACCCCCACTGCGGCAAGACGCTCGTCCTGCTCGCCGAGCGCGAGGACGGGGGCGTCGGGGGCTTCCTCCAGTTCGTGCCGGCGTTCGGCCGCGACGCGCAGTCGCTCTCGCTGATGCGCCGCCGCGGGGACACGCCGAACGGGATGACCGAGTTCATGATCGCCCGCGCGATCGAGCTGCTCCGCGACCGCGGCGTCCGCGAGGTGTCGCTCAACTTCGCCGCCTTCGCCCGCCTCCTTCGCGAGCCGGACGGGCTTGCTGGAACGTGCGGCCGGGAAGGCGATCGCACTCGGCGACACGTGGTTCCAGATCGAGCGGCTCTACCGGTTCAACGCCAAGTTCTTCCCGCGCTGGGAGCCGCGGTTCCTCATGTACGAGCGGCGTTTCGGCCTTCCACGCGCGGGCATCGCCGCTCTCTGGATCGAGGGTCAGCTCCCGAAGCCGGGCTCTCCTCGCCGCGCGGCGTGACCAGCCACCGATGAATATTCCGCCGCTCCTTCGTCTACGTTGACGTCAAGCCGAGACCGGAGGTGAGGAAGTGACGAAGACCCTGCTCGTGGTCGGGACGCGCAAGGGGCTCTTCCTGGCGGAGAGCCCGAACCGCAGGGACTGGGAGGTGAGCGGCCCCTTCTGCCAGAGCTGGCCCGTCTACCAGGCGATCCACGACGCCTCGACCGACACGATCTACGCGGCAGCCGCGAGCGAGTGGCACGGCTCGGCGGTGTGGCGCAGCCCGGATCGCGGCGGGAGCTGGGAGCATTCGAGCGAGGGCCTCGCCCACGACGACGAACGGAAGATCTCGAAGATCGCGAGCATCGCCGCCGGGCCAGGGCGCGTGCTGGTCGGCGCCGAGGCTGCGGGCATCTTCGAGTCTCGCGACGGCGGCGAGACGTGGTCGAAGGTGACGACGCTCGAGGGCCAGCCCGGCCGTGAGGAGTGGGACGATCCGGCGAACCAGCCTCCCGGCCACCTCGGCGTCTCGGCGCTGATGACGGACCCCGACGACGAGGATCGCTTCTGGGCGATCGTGCAGGGAGTCGGGTTCTTCGAGACCGCCGACGGCGGCGGCACCTGGACGCCGCGGAACCGCGGGCTGCGCGCCGACTGGCCCCGCGAGCACGAGGAGATCGGGTTCTGCGTCCACCGCCTCGTCCGCTCGCCCGCCGACCCTGACCGGCTCTACCAGCAGAACCACGTCGGCATGCATCGAAGCGACGACCTCGGCCACTCCTGGACGGAGATCACCGAGGGCCTGCCGACCGAGTTCGGCTTCGCCGCCGCGGTGCACCCGCACGACCGGGACACGTTCTACGTCATCCCGCTCGACCCGCTCCACTCGCGGACGATGCCGGGCGGCCGCGCCGCCGTGTGGCGCACGCGCGATGCCGGATCGACCTGGCGGCGACTCTCCGACGGACTGCCCCAGCAGAACGCCTACGTCGGCGTGCTGCGGGCTGCGATGACGATCGACGACCACGAGGTGCCCGGTCTCTACTTCGGCACGAGCACCGGCCAGCTGTTCGGGAGCGCCGACGAGGGCGAGAGCTGGACCGAGATCGCGAGCTACCTGCCTCCGATCTGGTCGGTCGAGGTCGCGACGGTGGAGTAACGGCGTGGCCGACGTCCGCCTCCCGCCGACGCTGACGCCCCTCTTTGCGGGCCTTCCTCGCCGTGTCGAGCTCGACGCGGCGACCCCTGCCGGGGCGATCGACGAGCTCGACCGCCGCTACCCGGGCCTCCGGGACCGGCTCTGCCATCCCGGGCCTGAGCTCCGGAGCCACATCCGGGTCTACGTCGACGGCGAGCCTGCCGAGCTCGGCACGCCGCTCGAGCCGCGATCGCGGTTGGACGTGATCGCCGCGATCAGCGGCGGCTGACGCTATCCGACCGGGCGCGGCGGCGTCTAAGGATCTGACCGGTCAAAGGATGGGCGGCCGCGCCACCTCCCCCGGACCACGGCCGCCCATCCGTTCGTTCTCCCGGGCTAACCTGCCGGTCCATGCCCCCGCACGAGATCGTCCTTGTCCGTCACGGCGAGACGGAATGGAGCCGCGCCCGCCGTCACACCGGCCGGACGGACATCCCGCTGACCGAGCACGGGCGGCGCGAGGCGGTGGCGGTCGGCGAGCGGCTGGCCGGCCGCCGGTTCGCCCTCGTCCTCACGAGCCCGGCCTCGCGGGCCCGGGAGACGTGCCGGCTCGCAGGCCTCGGCGCCGAGGCCCAGGTACGCGACGCGTTGCAGGAATGGGACTACGGCGCCTACGAGGGGCTGACGACCGCCGAGATCCAGCGCGAGCGGCCGGGGTGGACGATCTGGACGGGCGCGGTCCCCGGCGGCGAGACGATCGGTGAGGTCGCTGCGAGGACCGACGCGGTGCTCGCCGAGATCGGCCGCGTCGAGGGTGAGGTCTGCGTGTTCTCGCACGGCCACCTCCTCCGCGTTCTCGCTGCCCGCTGGCTCGGGCTGGAGCCGGCGATGGGCGCAGTCCTCGCGCTCGACCCGGCGACCGTCAGCGTGCTCGGCCGCGAGCACGAGCGGGCCGTGATCCGCGAGTGGAACGCGGTGTGCGAGCCCCGGGAGGGGTAGGGCAATCCGCACCTCCTGACACCGGCTGCCCGTGGTGCATCGTGGCGCC
Source organism: uncultured Actinomycetota bacterium (assembly GCA_963723405.1). GTDB lineage: Bacteria > Actinomycetota > Thermoleophilia > Gaiellales > Gaiellaceae > PALSA-600. The sequence continues at coordinate 157,876 of CAVRQF010000005.1, forward strand.
GGCGGAGGCAGACTGGCCCCATGTCGGGACGCCTCAAGGTTCTGCTCTACCTGGTCGCGGGGATCCCGCTCGGGTTCGCCGGCGCCGCCGTCCTTCTCTGCGGTTGGATCGTGGTCGCCCTCCTCGCGATCACGCCGCTCGTCGTGCCGGCACTCGTCGGGTTCCGCGCCGCCGCCGGCGGCTTCGCCTGGGTCGAGGCGCGGCTCGCGAACGCGCTGCTCGGGACCGACCTCGAGCCACCGACGCTCTCGCCCGCCGCCCGCGGGTTCTGGGGACGCGCCGAGGGGGTGGCCCGCGACGGGGCGTTCTGGCGGCAGCAGGCCTATCTGCTCCAGGGCTTCGTCCTCAGAGGGGCGCTCGCGATCTGCGAGGTGACGCTCCTCGCCGCAGGCGCGATGGCTCTGGCCGTCCCGGTCTACTACCGGTGGAACACGCCCGAGCTCGGCTCCTGGCACGCCGACTCCTTCGAACGGGCCTTCCTCTTCGTCCCGGCCGGGATCGCAGCGCTCGCACTCGGCGTCTACCTGCTCGGGCCGCTCGGGTCGCTCTCGCGCCGGCTCGCAGAGTCCTTGCTTCGCGGCAACGCGGACGCCGCCTCGGACGATGCCGCGCGCGCGGGCCGGCGGCGCGGGCTGAGGATCGTGGCGGGAGCCGCGGCCGCCGTCGCAGCCGTGGTGCGTGATCGTCTGGGCGGCCACGGGAGCAGGCGAGTTCTGGCCGAAGTGGGTGCTGCTCTCGCTCGGGCTCGTCGTCGGCATGCACGCAGTCGTCGTCGCGGTCCTCGACCGCGTCGAGCCGATCCGGGAGCGGCGGCTGACCATCGCCCTCGCGGTCGAGACCGGCCTCGCGGCGGCCCTGGTCGTGTTCCTCGTCGGGGTCTGGGCAGCCTCGGGGCTCGGGTACTTCTGGCCGGGCTGGGCGATCCTCGGCCTCGCGATCCCGCTCGTCGCGCACTATCTGTATGTCAGGTGGAGCGGAGGTGCGCAACGGGTCGCAGAGCTCGAGTCCACGCGCGCGGGCGCGGTCGACGCGCAGGATGCAGAGCTGCGCCGGATCGAACGTGACCTCCACGATGGCGCCCAGGCGCGGCTCGTCGCCCTCGGAATGAGCCTCGGGATGGCGGAGCAGAAGCTCGGGTCGGATCCGGCGGGCGCCCAGGCAGCTTCTGGCCGAGGCACGACGCGGGGCGCAGGAGGCGCTCGAGGAGCTCCGTGACCTCGCCCGCGGCATCCATCCGCCGGTCCTCGCCGACCGCGGGCTCGAGGCCGCCCTCTCGGCGCTCGTCCACCGCTCGCCGCTCGACGTCCAGGTGTCGGCGGAGTTGCCGCGCCGCCCGCCGCCCGCAGTCGAGACCGCCGCCTATTTCGTTGCCGCCGAGTCCCTCACGAACGCCGGCAAGCACGCGGAGGCCGAGGCGGTCGAGATCTCGCTCCGGGAGCGCGGCAGCTCGCTCGTCGTCACGGTGACCGACGACGGGCGCGGCGGCGCCGACCCGTCGGGAAGCGGCATCCGGGGGCTCCGCCAGCGTGTGGAAGCACTCGACGGGAAGCTCACCGTGACGAGTCCCGCTGGCGGGCCGACGAGGATCGAGGCGGTGATCCCGTGCGGGTGGTGATCGCCGAGGACCTGCTCCTCCTGCGCGAGGGCCTGGCCAGGCTCCTCGTCGAGAACGGGTTCGAGGTGGTCGACTCGGTCGGGGACCGCGACGCACTCGTCCACGCCGTGCTTCGAGAGCGGCCGGACCTCGCCATCGTCGACATCCGGCTCCCGCCGAGCTTTCGCGACGAGGGCCTGCGGGCGGCGATCGAGCTGCGCGGCCTCGTCCCGGACGTCGGGATCCTGATCGTCTCGCAGTATGTCGAGAGCGCCTACGCGGCCGAGCTGCTCGCGGCGGGCACGGGCGGCATCGGCTACCTGCTGAAGGACCGGATCATGGAGGTCGACGAGTTCGTCGACGCGGTCCGTCGCGTCGCGACGGGCGGCACGGCCCTCGACCCGCAGGTGGTGGCCCAGCTGCTCTCCGGCCGCAAGGCCGGGCGGCTCGACGACCTGACCCCACGAGAGCTCGAGGTGCTCGCCCTGATGGCCGAGGGCCGCTCGAACGCCGGGATCGCGGAGCTGCTCGTCGTCACCGTCGGCGCCGTCGAGAAGCACGTCGCCCGGATCTTCACCAAGCTCGATCTGCCTCAGACCGACACCGACAACCGACGCGTCCTCGCCGTCCTCGCGTACCTGAATGACGCGTGACGCACGCTCCTGGGCTCAGTCATCGTCCTCGCCGGCGGAGAGCCCACGCCAACCGAGGTAGGCGACCAGGCTGAACACGATCGCGACGAAGATCACGAACGCGGTCACGACGACGACGGCAAGCTCCCAGCTGCTCACGGCATGGCCTCCGACCCTCGACCTGCAATCGTCAGGTTACTTAGGCTGGGTTTGAAATGGATGAGAGCACGAGATCGATGCCGTCGATGATGAGACTTTTGACAACAGGATGGGCCGCGGTGTTCTGGGCCGCTCTTGGCTGGTTGATCCTGGCCGATGGGTTCCAGCACTCGAGCGCGCAGCGTCAGGATCTGCTCGGGCTCCTGATTCTCCTCCTCGGCGCGGCCGTAGCCGTCGTCTCGACCGTCCGCGACCCTCGGCCCAGGTCGTTCGTGCTTGCGGCGATCGCTTTCCTTCCACTCGCAGTTCTCGTCTTGATGATCCTCTTCTTCTTAGAGCTCCTTTCGTAATGAAGGGACCCGATCGTTGATGGCGAAAGCCGTCGGCATCCTATCGTCAAGCTGAGGGGTGCCGATGGCTACTGCGCCGTGGATCGTCTCGGATGAGTTGTGGGGGCTGGTCGAGCCGCTGTTGCCGGTGAAGGAGCGTCGTTTTCGTTATCCGGGCCGCAAGCGGCTGCCGGACGGGCACGCGTTGCAGGGGATCTTGTTCGTGTTGCACACGGGGATCTCGTGGCCGCATCTGCCGCTCGAGCTCGGCTTCGGCTCCGGGGTGACCTGTTGGCGGCGGATGGACGAGTGGCAGAAGGCCGGTGTCTGGGAGCGGCTGCACGAGGTGCTGCTCGCGCGTCTGCATGCGGCGGGTGAGATCGAGTGGTCGCGCGCGGTTGCTGACGGCAGCCACGTGCAGGCGAAAAAGGGGGCTCCGCGACGGGGCCGAGCCCGGTTGATAGAGCCAGAAACGGCTCCAAGCACCATCTCCTCGTCGATGCCACCGGGATCCCGCTCGCCTGGACGCTCACCGGCGGCAACCGCCATGACAGCACCCAGCTGATCCCGCTCGTCGACCGGGTACCGCCGGTCAGGGGCAAGGTCGGCCGCCCACGCCGCCGACCCGACCGCGTCTGCGCCGACCGCGCTACGACTACGAGAATCGCCGCCGCGAGCTCCGCCGGCGCGGCATCACCCCGGAGATCGCCCGTCGCAAGACCGAACACGGCTCCGGCCTTGGCCGCTACCGCTGGGTCGTCGAGCGCACCTTCGCCTGGCTCCACCAGTTCAAACGCCTACTCGTCCGCTACGACCGCCGAGCCGACATCCACGAAGGGCTTCCTCGCGATCGGCTGCTGCATCGTCTGCTACCGCCGACTCCGGAACACGTCATTGTGAAAGGAGCTCTTATGACGACGCTGCGTTTCCTGGGAGTGGATCCCGGCAGGCGATGCGCCGTTCGATAGCGCGCTAACCGCCGTCGAGGAGCTACGTCTAATGCTTCACGATGCGGGCTGATCATGCGGGCGCGGCGCGGTTGTCACTCGGCGCTCGTAACGCCGTAGCGGCAGAGCACCGCTGACAGCGGACAAAGAGGCTTGGCTCGTGGCCGGTCCGTTCGTGCTCGGTAGAACTTGGCTGTGACGAGCCAGGGATCGGCGGCGGGTTGGTGGCGTTCGCCACTATGGCGGAAAGCGCCCTTGGTCCTCCGGCGCCACCCGAGTGTGTTGGCGTCCGTCGCGGGCGCCGGGTTGTTGGTCGTGTTGGCAGCATCGTCGGGGCCGTTGGTGACGACGGCGGCGGCGAGCTCTGCCTTGAAGGATGAGCTCGTCGAGCTGACGCCCTTTGCGACCGGGCTACAGATCAGCGGCGCAGAGCGTGCGACCGGGTCGGCGGCCGCTACGTCGATCCGGGCAGCGGAGACCCGGGAGCGTGCTGCGCGTGAGCTCGGCAGGCGGCTCGGGCTCGAGCCACCGGTGTTCACGGTCGAGACCGGGTTGCCGGTGACGTTGCCAACAGGAAGTGGCGATGTGCCGTTGAACCTGCTCGCCCGCACCGGTGTGCTGAAGCACGTGCGGATCCTTGCCCGGACGGCGGGGCCCGGCGTCTGGATCTCCGACTTCACGGCGCGGATAGCCAGGGTAAGACCGGGTGAGAAGCTCCGGCTCTCGTTTGCTGCCGAGCCCGGCAGCAAGCCCAGGACGGTCGCCTTGCGGGTGAAAGGGATCTACCGGGCTCTCGATGCGACGACGCCGGGACCGTACTGGGCGCATTTCCTGCGTGAGATCTTTCCACCCGGAGTCGATCCGCCCCCGCCTGTCCGCTACGTCCTGATGGGACAAGACCAGCTCTACCGGGTCATCCATCGGCTCGGCGGCTACCGGATCGTCAAGCTCCGTGGGCAGGCGTACCAGTTCGGGTCGGGCCCACCGGCGTTGACGATGGCCGAGTTCGCGGTCGACCCGCACGGCCTCACGATCACCCGCGCCCGCTCGCTCTCGCAGAGCTTCTCGCGGGTCCGGCACGAGCTTCGGGGCTCCTCGCTCGGCCGAAGCCTCGGCTGCGTCTCGCCGCGACCAGCCGCTACGACCGCGGTCGGAACGCCGCCTCCGTGCCGGGTTGCGAGCTCGCTCGCCTCGGCGGTCGCGATCGCCGACCGGAACGTAAGCGAGATCTCCCCGGTCGTGAAGCTGCTCTCGGGGGCCGCGGCCGCAATCGCGCTCGCGTTCGCGACCGCAGCCGGCGTGTTCCTGGTCAAGCGCCGGGCCGCGGAAGCCGCGCTCCTCTATGCGCGCGGCGAACGGCCCGCGAGCTTCGCTGCACGGACGGGGCTCGAGCTCGTCCTCCCCCTCCTCATCGGCGCTGCCGTCGGGCTCGGGCTTGCGGCAGCCGCGACCGCGCTGCTCGCCCCGGCCGGATCGGTTGACCACGGAACGCTCGAGTCGGCAGCCCGAAACGGCGTCCTGGCGGCGCTCGCCGCGCTCGTGCTCGCAGCCATGGGGGCGACCGTGGCGTTCGTGGGTCAGTTCGACTCGGGTGCCCCCCGTCGGGCGTGGCTACGCAAGGTCCCGTGGGAGCTGCCGCTCTTCGCCGTGGCCGGTTGGCTGCTCTACGACCTCCACTCCGGCGGCGGCCTCGCCGGGCAGTCGAACGGGGCAGGGCACCCGACCCTGGCGGTGTTCGTCTTCCCACTGCTGCTCGTCGCCGCCACCGCCGGCCTCGTCCTCCGCGCTCTTCGGCGCCTGCTTCGAGTCGGCAGTAGGCGGTCGGCGGCAATGCCGATCCCGGTCCTGTTTGCGGTGCGACGGCTCGTGGCGGCCGGGCCCGTGCTCACCGCGCTCGTTGTCGTCACCGCGGTCGCGTTCGGGAGCTTCCTCTACGCCGAAGCGCTCGCCTCGTCGCTCTCGACCAGCGTCGCCGAGAAGGGCTACGTCTCCTACGGCGGCGATGCCCAAGGGGTGGTCTCAACCTCGGCCCCCCTCCCGCGTGCCTTCTCCTACCCACTCACGAAGCTCGACTTCGCCAACCAGGCCGCCGTCGTCGGGGGCGAAAACGGCACCTACGCAGATGTCCTCTCGGTCGACGCCGGCACCCTCGGCTCGGTCCTCCACTGGTACCCGGGCTGGGGCTCGGACCCGCGACCCCTCTTCCCCGAGCTCGCTCGGCCTGCAGAAGGTCGGCTCCCGGTCGTCGTCACCGACGCGATCCCCGCCGCCACAAACGCGATCTGGGTTCAGGGGACCCGGATCCCCGTCCGCGTGATCGCCCGCGTGCACGTCTTCCCCGGCATGACCACGGACGCCCCCCTCATCGTCACCGATACCGGCGCGCTCGCGGCCGCCGCACGGAAGGCCGGAATCTACGACCCGCTCAACGACCCAGCCACCTACGTGTGGGCGAAAGGCCCGCCCGCGGCGGCCGCCCAGGCGCTCGAGGCGCCTCCGATCACGGCCGCCTACGTCAGCAGCGTCGACGCGTTCCGCAAGCAGCCAGACGTCGTCGCCGCGACGCGGGCCTTCTCCTACATGCGCCTGATGGCAATCGCATCCGGTGTCCTCGTCTTCCTCGGACTGATCCTGTATCTCGGTGCCCGACAACGCTCCCAGGCTGTCGCCTCGACGCTCGCCGCGCGGATGCACCTCCGTCGCCGCACCGAGGTCGTCTCCCTCGTACTCGAGCTCACGACGATCACGCTCGTCGCCGCGCTCATCGGGGCGATCGTCGCGCTCGCCGCCGCCGACCCGGTCATCCGCCACCTCGACCCGCTTCCCGACTACCAGCCCGGCCCAACGCTCACCGTCCCCCTCACCGCCCTCGTCACCAGCCTCGCCGGTCTCCTCGTGATTGCGATCGTCGCCGCGGTGTTCACGAGCTGGACGGCACGACGAACGAACATGGCCGAGGCCCTGCGTGTCATCTAACCCAGTGCTCACCTGCCGGCAGCTCTCCAAGACCTACCGCACCCAGAGCGGCGGCATCGAAGCACTCCACGCGATCGACGCCGGCATCATGGGCGGACAGGTCACCGCGCTCGTCGGAGCCTCCGGAAGCGGCAAGTCGACCCTCCTGCGTGCCCTCGCAGGGCTCGATCGCCCGACCAGCGGCTCCCTCATCTCGAACGGTCACGACCTCACAACGGCATCCCCCCGCGACCTACGGCACCATCGCGCCAACGTCGTCACCTATGTCAGCCAGAAGCCGGCCGACAACCTCATCCCCCACCTGACCCTCGCCCAGCACGCACCGAAGAACCCGGCGCACCGGATCCTCGCCGATGTCGGCCTCGCCCACCGGCTCGAGTCGCTTCCGATCGAGCTCTCGGGTGGCGAGCAAGCACGAGCCGCGTTCGCCCTCGCCCTCGCGCGCCAGAACCCGCTGATCCTGATCGACGAGCCCACCGCCGAGCTCGACCGCGACTCCTCCCTCCTCCTTCTCGAGGCCATCGACCAGCACCGCGACAGCGGAATCGCGTTCGTGATCGCAACCCACGATCCCGACGTCGCCGCGATCGCCGACAACACCCTCCGGCTCGAACGTGGGCGCCTCATCACGCACGCCACCCCCGCCAGAGCAACCAAGACCCCGAGGCGCGACCTCACGAACGAGCCACCTGTCCTCGAGGCAAGAGCACTCGCGAAGAGCTTCACCCACTCGGGCGGCGATATCCACGCCGTCACCGACGCGACCTTCACCCTCCGCCAGGGCGAGCTCGGCGTCCTCCTGGGGCGCTCCGGCTCCGGCAAGTCAACTGTCCTCACCCTCCTCGCCGGCTGGCAACAACCCGACGCCGGAACCATCGACCCGGCCGGCCCCGCCACCCTCGACTGGGCCCAGCTCGGCTATCTCCCCCAACGATTCGGCCTCATCCCCGAGCTCACCGTCCGCGAGAACATCGAGCTTCCCGCCCGCCTCACCAAGACCCACCACACCCACGCCGCCCGCATCGACCAGCTCCTCCACGACCTCGGCCTCGACGAGCTCGCCGATCGCCGCCCGGTCGAGACGAGCATCGGCCAACAACAACGCACCGCGCTCGCCCGCGCCCTCATCCTCCACCCCACCCTCCTCATCGCAGACGAGCCCACCTCCCACCAGGACGCGAACTGGCACGACAACGTCTGGGCGCTCCTCGCCGCCGCCGCCGCAGACGGCACCGCCTGCCTCATCGCCACCCACGAGCCCGAAGCCAGCACGTACGCCACCACGACCTGGGAGATCGACGAAGGCGTGCTCACCCAACGCAGGACGCCTGCAGGTCAGGAGGCGCGTTCTTGACGCGCGTGTCGGGACCCTGACGCCCCGGGCGTCGGGACGGTGAACGACGGGTCTCTCGTCCTCGTCTACCTTCGCTGTTACGCCAGGACGAGAAGGGGGTTACAGCCATGGAAACGCAGATAGGGCTCATGAGGGTTGGAGCGCCTTCGCAGGCGCTCCGGGCGATCGAGCAGCGACCGGTAGCTGCGGCAGAGGCACCCCTCCGGGTTGCGGAGGAGGTGCTCGCCCGCGAGGTCGCTCAGAACGTCCGGACCTGGGCGGCTCTCACGCGGCTCGGGGTGCGAGACGGGACCGAGCTTCGTCTCGACTTCTTCTACGAGACGACCGGCGCCGAGGCCGATCAGGAGCTCGCCGACTTCCTCGAGCAGGAGGGATACGAGGTCACGATCGAGGCCGACGGGATCAAGGGACGCACCAGGCCGATGGCTCTCTCGCCGGCGCGCCTCGACGACTGGGTGTTGACGATGCTGTGCGCGGGCAACATCTACGGCGGCTGCTCCTTCGCCGGCTGGACGGCGACCGTCGCGCGTCCGGTGGTGCAGGCAAACGGCGCTATCTCGTCGTAACTGTCCGACGAGCTTCGCGGACCGCCGTTGGGGTCCGAGGTGACCGCGGTCGAGCTCGTTTTCGTCGTCGGGTGGGCGGGATTCTGGCTGTACTGGTTGATAGCGGCCTTTGCGACGAAGAAGGGCCGCGTTCCGTGGTCCCGCGAGCTGCGGATCAGGGCGGTGATCGTCGTGATCGTGATCCTCTTGATTCGCTTGGGTGCGTTTCGGGGCCACGATCTCGACACCGATCCGTGGCTCACGGCCGTCGGGCTCGTCCTCTTCGCGGTGGGGTTGGCGTTCGCGATCTGGGCACGCATTCACATCGGGCGCAACTGGGGCGGCCCGATGACGCAGAAGGAGGAACCAGAGCTGGTGACGAGCGGCCCCTACCGCCTGGTCCGCCACCCGATCTACTCGGGCATCCTGGCCGGGGTGGCCGGGACCGCGGTGGCGCTGGACTGGCGTTGGCTGATCGCCGTCGTCCTGGCCGGCGTCTATTTCCTCTACAGCGCGAGGGTCGAGGAGCGCTACCTGACCGAGCAGTTTCCGGACGAGTACCCGGCGTACAGGCGCTCGACCAAGATGCTCGTGCCCTTCATCTTCTAACCTGAGTCAAGTGACCACGTACAGGGTCGGCTACTTCATCGGAAGCCTCTCCTCCCGGTCGATCAACCGCGAGCTCTCGAAGGCTCTGATCCGCCTGGCGCCCGAGGATCTCGAGTTCACGGAGATCCCCATCGGGAATCTGCCGCTCTACAGCCCCGACTACGACGAGAGCTTCCCGCCCGAGCCCATAGCGCTGAAGGAGGCAATCGCGGGGTCGGACGCGATTCTGATCATCACCCCGGAGTACAACCGCTCCATTCCGGGAGCGCTGAAGAATGCCCTGGACTGGGCATCGCGGCCGTCGGGACAGAACTCCTTCGATCAGATGCCGGCCGCCGTGATCGGGACATCCGTCGGGCAACTCGGAACAGCGATGGCGCAGCAGAGCCTGCGTGGCGTGCTCAGCTTCTGCAACGCCCGGCAGATGACCGCACCCGAGGCCTACATCCGATACTCCCGGGAGATCTTCCCGGGCGAGGGAGAGGTCGCAGACGAGTCCACCAGGGCCTTCCTCGCCAACTTCATGAACCAGTTCCGGACGTACGTCATTCGGGTCCTCACCGTCATACCTCGAACGTAGGTTTCCTCGTACACCACGGTCAGCGGTCTCCCGGCGTGACTGTGATCCCGCCCCATTCCTCGGGTTCGACGTCACGCACGGTTTGCGTGAGCTCCCAGCGATGGCCACCCGGATCCTCGAGGAGGCATGAACGCTCCCCGTACTCCCAGGTTCTCGGTTCTTCGAGCACGAGTGCGCCGAACTCACGGGCACGCCCGAAGGCGGCATCGACGTCGGGCACCCGGACCTTGACGACGTGCGTGACGACGCCCGCACTGGGCGTCACCCGGTCATTGCCGACCTCGGCAACCACGACGGCACCGTCCGCTCCGACTCGCATCTGGGCGCGGTGCGCTTCCCCGATCCGCACGCGCTCCTCGAAGCCGAAGGCGGACTCGAGCCACGTCACCGCCGCTCTCACATCCGCATAGATCAGCACCGGAGTCACGGTGGCAGACGGCGCGGAGCGATTCGTCAACACGGTCCAGAGAGTAGCGGCAGGATCACGGAGCTCCCTCGGCGGCGACCAGAGCGACCTGCCCGAACGACCCATTCGGGTCAGGCGTCGGACGATCGGTGCTCGGTACCAAGTCAGGAGAGGGGCGAGCGTCGAAGCGCGATCGGGTTGCGCCCAAAACAAGCAAAGACACGGAGGAGAAACATGGACGGGGCAGGAGCAGAGGTGCTTGTCAGAACGATCGAGCAGCAGAGCCACTGGCGCCAGGCCGAGGCGGTGCTCGACGGGCGTCTGCCTGCTCGCGATCCCGACCGCGAGTCCCTCGTCAGCTTGGGTCGCGGGATTCGCGTCTACGCGCACCAGGTGACGCGCAACGGCAACGCACTGCGCCTCTGCAAGCGGCTCGTGGATGGCATCTGGGAACACGGAACGATCGAGGCATCCGCAGACTGAATCTCGATTCCCGATGTTTCAGCGGCGGTCGAGCCGGCGTTCGACTTCCTGCCAGTTCGCCGTAACGAGCCCCGCCAGCTCTTCTGTGTCCTCCTCTCCCGGGAGTCCGACCAGCCAAAGCAGTCCGCCGGCGAGGCCGAGCAGCATGATCACCCCGAGGACGATGTCGAGCATGGCCTCGCCAGAGTATCGGGCCTTGCGATCGGCATCGTGTGCCCGCGCATGCGGCACCTCCACCGCCCGTGCGCCCCTTAGTTGAGATTGGCGACGTAGACGACTCTGCCCCCGGCTCCTCGGCCTTGCTCCTCACAGTCACATGCGCCGAGGGAGCGGCCGCGGTAAGGGAAGGTGCCTCGAAGCCGTCGATCGGGACGGTCTGGATCGTCTGCAGGATGCGACCCGCGATCTGGTAGGGATCGCCGAGGGAGTTCGGGCGGCGGTCCTCGAGATAGCCGCGGTAGCCGTTCTTACGAAGCTGTGGGGCACTCGGATCGAGGCTCCGCGGTTGGCGACGCCGTAGTTGAACTTGTCGATTGCCTGCGTCTCGTGTAGCCCGGTCAGGCGCATGTGGTTGTCGGGGCCATAGACGGCGATGTGGTCGTCCTTGTAGGTGTCGAACGCCGTCATGAGCGCCTCGAAGTACTCGCGGCCGCCGATTTCGCGGAGATACTTGGTCGAGAAGTTCGCGTGCATCCCGGAGCCGTTCCAGTCGTACTCGACGCCGAGCGGTTTCGGGTGGAAGTTGACGTCGACGCGGTACTTCTCGCAGAGCCGAAGGAGGAGGTAGCGCGCGATCCAGACCTCGTCGGCGGCACGCTTCGATCCTTTCCCGAAGATCTGGAATTCCCACTGGCCCTTGGCGACCTCGGCGTTGATCCCCTCGTGGTTGATGCCCGCCTCGAGGCACAGGTCGAGATGGACGTCCACGATCTCGCGTGCGATGTCGCCGACGTTCTTGTAGCCGACGCCGGTGTAGTACTCACCCTGCGGGGACGGAAAGCCTTCGGGCGGAAATCCGAGCGGCCGGCCCTCGCGGTAGAGGAAGTACTCCTGCTCGAAGCCGAACCAGGTGTCCGGGATCGTCCGGGATCGTCGCTCGGCTGTTGGTCGGATGCGGGGTGTCGTCGGGCAACAGCACCTCGCAGATGACGAGCGCCGCATCCTTTCGCGCCGGATCGGGGAACAGTGCGACCGGCTGCAGGAGGCAGTCCGAGTTGCTTCCGTCGGCCTGGCGGGTCGAGCTCCCGTCGAACCCCCATACGGGGACTTGCTCGAGGGAGGGGAGGTCGGCGAACTCCTTTACCTGCGTCTTGCCCCGGAGGTTCGGGACGGGCTCGTAGCCGTCGAGCCAGATGTACTCGAGCTTGACTTTCGACATAGGACCCTCCTGTTGGGCGACGGCGTCGCGGCTGCTTAAGGCAGAAAAGGCCCGAGGACTCGAGAGAGTCCTCAGGCCTCATCGCCTCGCGCTGACCGCGGGGACAGCGCTCCGATCACCCTAGCCACGGACACGAACGGGGTCAAACGGGAACTGCCGCCGCACCAGCCGCTCTGGGCCGCGGATCTCGCCATTCGGGGTTCTTGGGCCGGTGTGCGTTGCCATAGCTGGTCGGCGTAGGTGCCGCAGACATAAGCGACCGCTCGGTTGTCGTGTACCGCTACGACTCGGCACGCACGCGACACGGGTCGTCCACATCGGCGACGTGCTCCCGTCGAACGACCCGGCCGTCACCAGGCGCCCACGTTCTTCGCGTAAGCGACCGCCACGAACACCCAACAGATAAGGGGGGCGGGGGCAACACGAGCCCATAGGCACCCCGTCACCCCGCCGCAGTGAACAATTTCTCCCCGACGTCAGGAATCTTTGCCGTTGTCTGGTTTGACGTCGAATCAGAATGAGTTCTGGAGCCTTCGGAAGCAGACGAGGCAGCAGGCGAGGCCGAGGAAGCTTCGTGGATCTCGTGGCGGCGGTCGTAGCGGACGAGCAGCCGTTTGAACTGGTGGAGCCAGGCGAAGGTGCGTTCGACGACCCAGCGGTGGCGGCCGAGCCCGGAGCCGTGATCGGTGCCGCGACGGGCGATCTCGGGGGTGATGCCGCGCGGCGGAGCTGGCGGCGATGGCTCTTGAAGTCGTAGCCGCGGTCGGCGCGTCAGCCGCTCGGGTCGTCGGCGTGGCCGGCCGACCTTGCCGCGCACCGGCGGCACACGGTCGACGAGCGGGATCAGCTGGGTGACGTCATGGCGGTTGCCGCCGGTGACCGTCCAGGCGAGCGGGATCCCGGTCGCGTCGACGAGAAGGTGATGCTTCGAGCCGTTTCTGGCTCTATCAACCGGGCTCGGGCCCGTCTCGGAGCCCCCTTTTTCGCCTGCACATGACTGCCGTCAGCGACCGCGCGGCCCCACTCGATCAGACCGTCCGCGTGCAACTCGGCCAACAACAGCTCGTGCAGCCGCTCCCAAACACCGGCCCGCTGCCACTCATCCAGCCGCCGGTAAGAGGTCGAGCCGCCCCGAAGCCGAGCTCGCGCGGCAGATGCCGCCACGCAATCCCGGTGTGCAACACAAACAGGATCCCCTGCAGCGCCTGCCGGTCAGGCAGCCGCTTGCGACCCGGATAACGGAACCGCCGCTCGACCTTCGGCAACAACGGCTCGATCCGAGCCCACAACTCGTCCGACACGACCCACGGAGCAGTAGCCACCGGCACCCCCTCGATGTTGACGACGGATGCCGACGGCATTCGCCCTCAACGAACGGGTCCCTTCATTCCGATCGAGTCTAAGTACTAAGGTGTGCCGGTGCGGGCGTGCGTTCTACCCGCGGGACGGTCGTCAGCGGCTTTGCGGGCCGTCTTGCGAGTCGAGGCGCAGGCCGCGGTGCTCCTCCGGCTCGCCCAGGAGACCGGCGACACTCCGTTGCGCGCGGGGAAGCAGCTCTCCCGAGCCGGCGACGAGAAGCAACTCCGTGGCTTGCCGGCCCTGGGTAGAGGAGTCAGTGGGGCAATCCCTGGAACCTCCCCCGGCCGGAACCTCTGACCCGCGGGCCGGGTGGTTTTAGCGTTGGCTCGTGGAGCCAAAAATGGTGCAGCCGGCCGAGCACAGCAAGTACACAAGCCGGCAGAACGGGAGGTCGTACCAGAGGCAGGCTGTACTGAGGTACTGGCAGAAGTCATCGCACGTTTGCGCAGGCGGAAACGTTGGGCCCGTTTGGAGATGCTTCCCATGAGCCTCGCTCCCACATCCCCTACCCCGGTGAAACCTGGCCTCTCCCAACCCCTCTGAGTCGACCCCAGAAGCGCGGCCAGGACCCTTGCTTGATGATCGGCCGGCTCCGTCAACGTGATGCGGAAGACCGGATGCGAATGATCGTCACACGGCCGAGAACCGACCTGCTCGGCGGCCTCGATCATCGCGACCGGAACGTCGACCCAAGCGTCGCAGCCACTACCGGTGAACCCGATCGCGGCCTCGTCGTCAGACGACTTGACCATGCCGACGATCACCAGTCCTGGCGGCTTCGTGAGCGTGCCCCCCTGAAGCGCGTCACGCAGCGCCTCGCCCGTGTATGTCTCGCCCGTCACAGAGCCGCATTCTCGTCGCTCGCGCCTCGCTTCGTCAAGGCGAGTGCTACGCCATGCCCTGCTCGCCGGTCAACGCGCACCGCGTCACGGGCCCGATCGAGCAGCCCGCCGATCAGTCTGGAGCTCTCGCTCGCGTTCGAGCAAGCTGCCCTCGGAGGCGGGGTTCCGGCGCGCGCGGGCAGAGCGGGAGCCTGTGTCAGGGCGATGAGTCAGCGCCTCTGCTCACGAGGGCGGCGGCGTAGTTCTCTACGCATTCCCAGGAGCAGAACTCACCGGACGACTGGGCTCGATCGAGTAGACGGAGATCCATTTGACGGTCTTAGCCTCGTCGATCATTTGCAGTGGTCGCATTCTTTAGGGCATCCCATGAGGAATGACCCTATCGGGCGGCAAGAGGCGAACACAAGGCCGCCCTTGATTGGACCAGACATCGCCGAAAGAGCCACTGGCGGCTGATTGCCTCGCTGTCTAGGTTCCGTGGTGGGCTCGGGGCGGCGGGTTCAGCATCCGTCCGGCCGGCGTCGCCGTTCGCGAAGCCGCCCCGAGCCCCGGCTTGGCTTGCCGCGACATTCGTCCAGGAAGCGTTCGACCCTTCGGCGGTTACCGGTGCGTTCACCGCCCGGGAACACTGTTTCTGCTGCGGCGCGGCTCCGGCCGACCCCCCTCGTCTGGGGCCGCGCCTGGGCACCTCGCCCGTCGGACACACACGCGAACCCTAGATCGCCACTTGCGCGCCGATGTCACGTGACCGTCACGTGACCCCCGAGATGTCACCTGATGAGCACACCGGCCCCCCAGATCGCCACCACGAAGCCGGTGCGGAACTCAAACGGCTAAGGGGCTGTACGGGGCTCTCGCAGGCGCGTTTCGCAGCTCGCCTCAACATCACGAGACGGCACGTGATCCGACTCGAGAACGGCGAGAACCTCCCCGGCAAGCTGGCCCCGGATCGAAGAGCTCGCCGAGGAGATCAGGCAGCGTGAGGCCGCGAACGCTGACTAAATGCTGACTATCCGGCCGCGCGTTGCATCACTAGGTAACGCGGGCAAAGAAAAGGCCCGCTCAGGCGGGCCTTTTCTCTAAGCGGATGATGGGACTCGAACCCACGACCTTCTGCATGGCAAGCAGACGCTCTAGCCAACTGAGCTACATCCGCGTGGTCGCCGCAGTATAGCCCCGGCGCGCGGGACTACCCGGCGTCGAGGGCTTCGTTGACGAGGCGGTCGGCGAGCTCGTTGCGCTCTCGCGGCACGTGGACGTAACGGACCGTGCCGATGGCGCGCGCGAGCTGCGCGGCCTCGAGCGAGAGGACTCGCAGTGCAGCGTTCTTCACCCGGTACTCGCCGCGCATCTGCTTGACGAGGAGCTCCGAGTCGGAGCGCACCTCCACCTCGGGCACCGCGAGCTCGCGGGCTCGGGCGAGGCCGGCGACAAGGCCGCGGTACTCGGCGACGTTGTTGGTCGCCTCGCCGATCGCCTCGCCCTCGGCGGCAAGGATCGTTCCGTCCTCGGCCTCGAGGACGAACCCGAACGCTGCAGGCCCCGGGTTCCCGCGGGAGCCTCCGTCGGTGTAGAGGCGCGCCTTCACACGCGCTCGTGGATGTCGAACGCCGGCTCCTCGTACGGGTGGGCAGCGCGGAGTGCGGCAACCACCTCGGCCTGCGCCTGTGCCGGGAACACGGTCTCGAGTCGGACCTCAGGCACCCGCTCCTCGCGGCCGACCTCGCCGACCGCCGGGTCGGCGCCTTCCAGCGCGCGGAACGTGCCGGTCCCTGCCGCATACCAGGAGCAGCGCTCGTAGTCGCCGATCCGCCCCGCGCCCACCGCGAACAGCGCTTCGCGCACAGCTTCGAGCGCGTCCGGCGGGACGAACACGACCAGCTTCCGATTCACTGATTGTCGATCTGCTGGTTGTCGATCTGGGCCCGCTGAAGGCGGCCGGAGTAATCGACATAGATCGACTTCCACTCGGTGAAGACGTCGAGTGCCGCCTGGCCTGCCTCGCGATGGCCGTTCCCGGTGTCTTTCGTGCCTCCGAACGGCAGGTGCACCTCGGCGCCCGTCGTCCCGGCGTTGATGTAGGTGATCCCCGTCTGGAGGTCGCGCATCGCGCGGAACGCGCGGTTCACGTCACGCGTGAAGATCGAGGACGACAGGCCGTAGCGAACCGAGTTCGCGGTGGCGACCGCCTCCTCGAAGCCCTTGACCGGGATCAGCGCCGTGGTCGGGCCGAAGATCTCCTCCTGCGCGATGCGCATCCCCGCCTCCACGTCGCCGAACACGGTCGGGCGGTAGAAGAAGCCCGCCCCGGAAACGCCTTCGCCGCCGGTGAGGAGCGTCGCCCCTTCTCCTTTTCCGATCTCGGTGTAGCTCGCGACCTTGTCGAGAGCCGCCTGGTTGATCAGGGGCCCGACGTCGACGCCGGCCTCCCAGCCGGGGCCGATCCGGAGCCGCTCGGCCGCCGTCACGAGCCGGGACGGCGAGCGCGCCGTAGACAGCCTCGTGGACGATCACACGAGACGCGGCGGTGCAGCGTTGCCCCGTCGTCCCGAACGCGGACCAGACGATCCCCTCGACCGCCAGGTCGAGGTCGGCGTCGTCCATCACGATGATCGCGTTCTTCCCGCCGAGCTCGAGATGGACGTGCTTGAGGTGATCGGCGGCGGCCTTCGTGACGGCCACACCCGTCTCACGTGAGCCCGTGAAGGTGATGACCGGTACGTCAGGGTGGCGGACGAGCGCCTCCCCGGCCTCCTCGCCGTACCCGTGGACGACGTTCACGACGCCGGCAGGCACGCCGGCCTCGGCGAGGAGCTCGACGAAGATCTCGGCGAGATACGGCGTGTCCTCGGCCGGCTTGAGCACGACCGTGTTGCCGCATACGAGCGCCGGACAGAGCTTCCAGGACGGGATCGCGATCGGGAAGTTCCACGGGGTGATCGCGCCGACCACCCCGATCGGCATCCGCACGCTCATCATGAACTTGTCCGGGAGCTCGCTCGGCGTCGTCTGGCCGAAGAGGCGCCGCCCCTCGCCGGCCATGTAGTAGCTCATGTCGATCGCCTCCTGGACGTCGCCGCCCGCCTCCGCCGCGACCTTCCCCATCTCGCGGGTCATCAGGTCGGTGAGCTCGACCTTGCGATCGCGCAGGAGCTCGGCAAGGCGGAAGACGATCTCTCCGCGGCGCGGCGCCGGGACGAGACGCCACTCCTCGAATGCCGCCTTTGCTGCGGCCACCGCGCGATCGACGTCGGCCGCGCCGGATCGCGGGAAGGTCGCGAGCGCCTCGCCGGTCGCCGGCACGAACGACTCGAACCGCTCTCCGCTCTCGGCCTCGACCCACTGGCCGGCGATGAAGTTGTCGAGGGGCGGCACCACGGTCATGCCGCGATCCTAGTGTCGACTCAGGGCTCTGCGACGTCGGTGGAGGCGAAGGTCCGGTGGGGCGCGGCCGGCGGCGGTCTCGAA
Organism: uncultured Actinomycetota bacterium; assembly: GCA_963723405.1. Lineage (GTDB taxonomy): Bacteria > Actinomycetota > Thermoleophilia > Gaiellales > Gaiellaceae > PALSA-600. The sequence continues at coordinate 175,537 of CAVRQF010000005.1, forward strand.
GGATGCGCTGCTCGCGCTCGCGATCGGTCGTCGTGCCTGTGCTCCGCCGGTCGGGGCCGCTCCGCCGGTCGAGGATCACGGTGACGCCCGGATTGTCGGCGTAATACGCGACGAGGCGCTCGTAGAGATCGGCCTCGAGCTCCCGGGGGACGACGCAGTAGATCACGGCGTCAGTCTACGGCCAGCCTCGGGCGATCCCGGCGGTGCCGTCAGACCTTCGCGATGTCCGGGACGATTCGGCCGTCGTCGACGACGTTCGCGTTCCAGGCGGTGAACATCGCGTCGAGATCGTCGAGCTCGTGGCCCCTCTCGGCGAGCCGGACGGGCTGAGCCAGGTCCGGGGTGATGCGGTACTGGTACCAGGAGATGTCCCAGGCGACGGTGATCACGATCTCCGTGTTCACGCCTGACAGCGCGACGATCGAGGCCTGAGGGGTGCCGAGGCTCTTCGCGATCCCGCCGACCGTGCGGCGGAACTGCGAGCCGTTGAAGTGGTCGGCCGCCTCGACGATGGCGAGCTCGCTCTCGGACAGGCGGCGGAGGATCGGCTCGGTGGCGATCGGGGCCTCGGCTGGCTCGCGCGCGCCCGAGGAAGGAGGCCAGCGAGAAGCGCGTGCGCTTGCGCTCGACGGCGATGGTCGGCGTGACGGGCGAGCCCTCCTTCACCCAGCCCGAGTCGACCGCGATCTCCTGGCACAGCGGGCACACGTCCACGTAGCGCGCACCGCCGTTCGGGGTGAAGCGCACTGCGCGCTCGCCCATGAGCAGCGTGCGCTCGCAGATCCCGCACTGCCTCGACGGTGCTGACCTTGGTGACCCTCACCGCGCGAGCGTAGCGAAAAGCCCTGCAATTCGCCTCGGGGCTACGCGGGAACTGCTTCGCGCTCCTTCCTGGCCGCCTCGATCAGCTTCTGGGCGATGTGCGTCGGGCACCTCCTCGTAGCGGAGGAACGCCATGTGGTAGTCGCCCCGCCCGCCGGTGATCGAGGTCAGGGACTGCGAGTAGGTGAGCACCTCGGCCATCGGCACCTCGGCGCGGATCGTGGTCATCCCGCCCTTCGGGTCCATGCCGTGAAGGCGGCCGCGGCGCGAGTTGAGGTCGCCGTTGACGGCACCCACGGCCTCGTCGGGCACGGTGACCTCGAGCGACATGATCGGCTCGAGCAGCGTCGGCTGCGCCTTCTCGTACGCGCTCTTGAACGCCATCGAGCCCGCGACCTTGAACGCCATCTCGGACGAGTCGACCGTGTGGTACGACCCGTCGACGAGGCTGACGCGGACGCCCTGGATCGGCGCGCCGGCAAGCTCGCCGGCGGCCATCGTCTCCTGGATCCCCTTGTCGACGGCAGGCCGGAATCCCTGCGGGATGACGCCGCCGACGATCTGATCGACGAACTCGTAGCCGACGTGGCCCTCGAGCGGCTCGATCACGATGTGGCAGTCGCCGAACTGGCCGCGGCCGCCGGTCTGCTTCTTGTAGCGGCCCTGCGCCCGCGCCTCGGACTTGATCGTCTCGACGTACGGGACGCGCGGCTGGTGCAGCTCGACCTCGACGCCGAAGCGGCTCTTGAGCCGGGCGACCGCGACCTCGACGTGGACCTGGCTCATCCCGGAGAGCAGCTGCTCGCCCGTCTGCGGATCGCGCCGGAGCTGGAGCGTCGGATCCTCCTCGTGCAGCCGGCGGAGCGCCTGGGCGACCTTGTCCTCGTCGCCCTTCGTCTTCGGCGTGACCGCAAAGCTCATCACCGGCTCGGGGAACGTCAGCTCGGGGGCGTCGACCTCGTGCTCGGAGTCGGCGAGCAGGTCGCCCGTCTGGACGTCCTTCAGCTTCGCGACCGCGCCGATGTCGCCGTCGCCGAACGCGTCGGCCTTCTCGTGCTCCTTCCCCTGCAGCGTCATCAGGCCGCCGAGCCGCTCCTTGGCCTTGTCGCGCAGGTTGACGAGCGTCGAGTCGGCGGCGACGGTGCCGCCGTAGACGCGGAACGCGTTGATCCGGCCGGCGAACGGGTCGGCGACCGTCTTGAAGACGTACGCGAGGGTCCCGCCGTGCGTGTCGACGTGCGAGCCCTTGCGGGCCGGTGAGGGGATGCCCTCGACGAGCAGGTCGAGCAGCGCGTGCGTCCCGAGGTTCGTCGTCGCGACGCCGCAGGCGACGGGATAGAGCTCGTCGTTCGTCACCGCGGTCTTGAGCGCGGCGGCGACCGCGGCGGGATCGAGCTCCTCGCCGCCGAGGTAGGACTCCATCAGCGCCTCGTCGGTCTCGACGACCGCGTCGAGCAGCTTCTCGCGGTACTCGGCGACGAGCTCCGCCATCTCGCCGGGGACCGGGACCGGATCGCCCTCGCGGGCGCCGCCGGGATCCATGTAGGCGCAGTTGTGGAGCAGGTCGACGACGCCGGTGAGCTCGTGCTCGGCGCCGATCGGGAGCTCGATCGCGACGCAGCTCGCCGAGAGCTGCTCCTGCAGCGGCCGCAAGCGTCCGGTAGAAGTCGGCCCGCTCCCGGTCGAGCATGTTCACGAAGACGACCCGGGAGAGCTCGAGCTCCTCGGCGCGCGCCCACACCCGGGCGGTGTTCACCTCGACTCCCATCACGCCCGAGACGACGACGAGCGCGCCCTCGACGACGTTCAGGGTCGCGATCGTGTCGGCCTGGAAGCCGGAGTCGCCGGGCGTGTCGATCAGGTTGATCTTCCGTCCCTGCCACTCGAGATGCGCGAGCGACGAGGCGAGCGACATCTGCCGCCGGTGCTCGTCCTCGTCCCAGTCGGTCGTCGTCGTTCCCGCCTCGACGGTGCCGAGGCGGTTGATGGCGCCGGCCTGGAAGAGCATCGCCTCTACGAGTGAGGTCTTGCCCGTCCCGCGGTGGCCGACGACGGCGACATTGCGGATCTTCCCGGGCTCCTGGGGCATGCGCTCGCTCCTCTCACGCGTGGTCACGACGACGCCGACGAATCCTAGACCGCGCGGGCGGTTAGCGCGGCTGCAGTGGCGCCGTGCAGACGCGAGCGGAGGCGGAGGATCGCCTTCGTGTGGAGCTGCGAGACGCGGGACTCGGTCACGCCCGAGCACCTCGCCGATCTCGCGCAGGGTCAGCTCCTCGTAGTAGTAGAGCGTCACGACGAGCTTCTCGCGCTCGGGCAGGCGGGAGATCGCCTCGGCGAGCGCCTCGCGCATCTCGGTCTCGTCGAGCGCGTCGGCCGGCTTGATGCTCTCCGGGTCCTCGAGCGTGTCGAGGAGCGAGACCTGGTCGCCCTCGCTCGAGGTCGACCAGAGCTCGTCGAGCGCGGCGATCGAGGAGCGCGAGATGTCGACGAGCGACTCCTCGAGCTCCTGCGACGTGATCCCGACCTTCGCCGCGATCTCGTCGTCCGAGGGCGCCCGGCCGAGCTGCGCCTCGAGCTCGCGGATCGCCCGCTCGATCTCCCGCGCCCGCGACCGCACCGAGCGGGGCACCCAGTCGAGCGTCCGCAGCTCGTCGATGATCGAGCCGCGGATGCGCGCGATCGCGTAGGTCTCGAACTTGATGTCGCGCTCGGGGTCGTACCGGTCGATCGCGCTCATCAGGCCGAGCAGCCCGTACGAGACGAGGTCGGCCTCGTCGACGTGCGCAGGGAGCCCCGAGCCGAGCCGGCCCGCCACGTACTTGACGAGCGGCGAGTAGTTCACGATCAGGCGATCGCGGAGCGCCTTGTCGCGCGTCCGTCGATACTCGAGCCACAGGCTCCGGCTGTCGGTTTCCCCGGCCACGAGGAGAGAATACGAGCTAGCGACGCATTCTCCTCAGTGAAGCCCACGCAAAGCTGCCCATCCAGACGGCGAGGGCCGCGGCCGCCACGGCGATCACCCACTGCCCGTGGCTCGCGGCGGCATAGGCGATCGCCGCGAACAGCGGCCGTCAGCAGCGAGAACAGCACCGGCATCGATAACCGACCCACGCCCGGATGATGCCGGAGCCGCAGCGATACAATCAGTGGCGCAACCGAGGGGCGTAGCTCAATTGGTAGAGCACCGGTCTCCAAAACCGGGGGTTGCAGGTTCGAGTCCTGTCGCCCCTGTCGGTTTCACCAGACGCGAACAGCACGAACAGCGCCCGCGAGCACTAGGCGCGGCGTGCGTAGTAAACGATCAGAACGACGAGCAGGATGATCACCAGGATCCCGATCAGCCCATAGCCGGTTCCAGCCAATGCAAGCAACGTGAACCTCCTTTGAGATATGGCTCATGGATGTCGGTCGCTGAGGCACTGACCCCAGCGACCGCGACGGTGCTCAGGCCGGTTCGTTCGGGTCTTCGGCGCCTGCGAGCTTCAGCGAACCGCCCTTGACGTCCGCGAAATGGCGCTCCTGAATCGGGAGCGCCCACGCCACGAGGCTCGCGACCTCTGAGTCACCGGCCGTCTCGTTCAGGGTCTTCAGGATCGACCAGTGGCCGACCTCTCCCGCTTCGGCCATCGTCAGAAACTCGAAGCCATCGAGCGCCTCGGAGTCGCTGTCCAGGTACGTCTTCATCATCTCTGCCGCCTTGCCCTTGGTCGAAGCCGCCTCCTCGAGGATTGCGGTCTTCTTGCCATCCAGGCCGCCGGCAAGTGCGACGCATCGCTTTTCGGTTTCGGCAGCTTCGGCATGCATCTCCTGAAGCCGCGTCGCGAGTGCGTCATCTTCGCCGTTCGTGAGTGTGCGCACCTTCTCCGTCGCGACCTGCGCCGCCATCGCGAGCCCGGTCACCTCTCCCAACTTCGATTCGAGCTTCGTCAGCTGTGCCATCTGTCTCCTCTCGGTGTGTCCCTCCTTCGTGCCCCGCCGAGAACAGCCACAAACAACTAGCCGCGATCAGAGGAGTGCGGAGCGGGAGATCGAACCGTGCCGTGAGGTGCTTAGCCCCTGCTGACCGCGTACTTGTTCGATCAAGAGCGCGGCACGAAGGTCGATGACTGGGCGTCCTCACGACAGGCCTTGAGCGACGACGAGTTGCTGTGGGTCGACGTCACCGCAGCAACTGCCGACGAGGCGCATGAAGTGAGCGAGGTCTTCGGTCTCCACGCCGAGCTGAATCTCTCTGCCTCTGACCGCAAGGCAAGTCTCGCCCAGGAGGACGGCTACCTTGCCGTGACCGCGGTAGCGGTGTCAGACGATGAGGCCGAGATCGAGAGCGAACGTTGTCTACGTCTCGACTCCGCACTCGCTTCGGCACGCGACGTCAAGGACTCGATCGCGAGCCTCGTTCGACGTCTTGATCGTGCGTACCGAGCACCGAACGAACGAGATCGTGAAGGTACTTACGCTCGTCTCGATTCTGCTTGCTCCCGGGCGCGTTGATCGCCGGCGTAGCCGGCATGAACGTGAACCTCAGGCTGGACGTCTTCGTCGACTCCGCGCTCTTCTGGTTCGTCTCCGTCACGATCGTCACGATCGCGGCAGGGTGTCTCGTACTCGCACGGTCCCGTCGCTGGGTCTAACCGCCCAGGAAGTAAGCGCCTGCGGGCGCGGCTATCGACAGCCGTAGCAGCGTCCGCCTAGGCATCGCCGAAGTGCTGCGAATCGGCCCGGTGACGGAGCGACGGTTCCCAACTATCCGATTCGCATCGCCGTCGTCTCAGCACCCTGAGCGCTCACAGGATGGGCGGTCCTGCTTCCTGCCCCCCTTGATGCAGGCCGCCCATCCTTTTTTCTCGACGAGCCTCGTCCGGGCCCAGGATCGGCGTACACTCGAGAGGCGATGAACAGGTCGTTGCTCCTTCCATTCGCCGCCACCGTCGCCGTCCTCGCCGCCGCCGCGCCGGCCTGGGCGCTGAGCGGAGAAGGCGTCACGACGACGCTCACCGCGCCGAGGCTCTCGACCGTCGCCGGCGGGAAGACCGAGGCGAAGACCCACACGTGCCAGGCGGGCGACACCAAGGGCAAGACGAAGGCGACTCGGTCGTCGTCGGCACCGCGCGCAAGACGGCGGTCGTCGCCTGCGAGCAGCCGCCGCGCTCGCAGGTGCTCGGGCCGGGCCTGAAGCAGAGCGCCGCGAACGTCCTCGCCGCGCTCGGCTAGGACGACTGCCACCTCACGGGTTTGCCTGCCACTTCACGGGTTTGCCTGCCACCTCACGGAGAAGCCCGTCCCGTCCGGGAGGAGATCCGAAGGCGTCGCCCCCCACCGTCCGGCGGCCGAGGCGGGGTCGTTCCGGTCGCCGAAGAACCGGCGCACCCGCGGGACGAGCTGGATCGCGCGTCGAGATCCAGCTCGGGCTCGAGATCGTCCCGCCGAGCCCGTTGCCCGTCGCGTAGGTGTTCGTGAACGCGAGCGAATGGAACCGCGTCAGCGGCGGCTGCTTGCAGAAGCCGCTGCCGTCGCAGAGGTTGGGCGCCTCGACCACCCACTCGGCCGAGGTCAGGTCGGCTTCGCCATGCTCAGATGGCGGGTGAACCTCGTCCCGCGGGTTCGATCCGTCAGCTGCACGAGGATGTCGTGCCCGTTCACCTTGACCACCGAGACGATCGTGTCGCCGGCGTCGATCCTGAGCTTCAGGTTGACCGGGTCGGCCGGGACGAGCTCGTACCAGACGGAGTAGCTCGGCCGTGCCGTGGTCGTCGCAGTCGGCCTCGGTGCCGATCTGCTCGAGCTCCCCCGAGGTCAGGCTGTATCCCCCGAGACCGACCCAGATCGCGAGCGACGACGCGACGCCGCCCTCGCAGACGGCCTTCGGCTGCACCCACCGCCCGGTGACGTCCGTGTAGCTCATGCTCCTCGCGGCCGTGCTCGCCGTCGACCCCGGGCCCGACGACGACATAACCGCCCCAGTTCGAGCTGACGTCGGCCGAAACGGCGACGCGGGCGGCCCCTGATGGAGCGAGCGCGAGGAGCGAGGAGGCGAGACCCAGGACGGCGGCGAGACTCACCCGGGTGAGGCTCAGCATCGAGGCGACTGTAGCAACGGCCCGGGGCCGCCGATAGAGGCATTAGAAGTTCGTAAGTCTTGGTGCGGCGAACCCTGGCGGGCTCGCTGCAATCGCCGCTACCCTTCCGCGCATGGCCTCCGTCCCGGCACCGCTGCAAACAACAGGCCAGGCCCTCACCGAGTCGCATGCGGTGCTCTCGAAGGAGCTCCGCCGGCTGACCCGCGCCGCGACCATCGTCGCGATCTCGACGAGCCCGGTCGCCTTCTTCTGGTTCCACCACACAACGGCTGGGGCATCGGCAAGTCGCTGCTCGTGACGTTCGTCGTGATCGTCGCGTTCCGCGGGCTGATCGACATCCTCGTTCGCCGCGTCATCCCGTGGCCGAGCCTCTTCGGAACCGACGACGTCCGCCTGCGCGAGGAGGACATCACGAACCGCCGCCGCGCGTGGACGTGGCGCTTCTTCCTCAAGCTCGTCCTGCTCATCGGCGGGATCATCACGTTCGTCTACGCGATCCAGGTGATGACGGCGAAGCCGGGCTCGAGCCTCTCGTGGCTCGGCACCTCGACGGCGCTCTACACGAAGGTGCACTCACTGGCGCATAGCCCGACAGCGCTCGTCTACTTCTTCCAGATCTTCTTCCTCTTCTTCGCCAACTTCCTCATCTTCATGGGGCCCCTGCTCCTGATGGGCATCTCGCAGATCCGCGGCTTCGAGCCCGGCGATGCGGAGTGGGGCGTCAAGCTCGACCACGTCCGCGGCCAGGCCGAGGCGAAGGAGGAGATCCGCCGGGTCGTCACGCTGTGGCAGTCGGGCGAGGTGTTCGAGGGCGCCGGCGGCAAGCGCGAGCGCGGGCTCCTCTTCCTGGGCGCGCCGGGAACCGGGAAGACGATGATGGCGAAGGCGATCGCGACGGGGTTCAACTCGCCCTTCGTCTCGATCCCGGGCTCGGGCTTCGCGCAGACCTTCATCGGTATCGACGCTGTGATCGTGCGCTTCCTCGCTCGCAAGGCGAAGAAGCTCGCGCGCAAGTGGGGCGGCCAGTGCATCGTCTTCATCGACGAGATCGATGCCGTCGGCATGCGCCGCAATGCGCTGATCGGCCAGGGCCAGGGCGGGAACTCGATCATCAACCCGCTCGATATCTGGCAGCAGGAGTACTACGGGCCGATGGGGGCGACGAACCCGAGCGGCGACGTGATCGTCGAGTCGGCGGCGTGGCGCGACTACGTGTTCGCCCAGCGCGAGCCCGAGCGGCGCAACATCTATCCGCCGTTCGTCCAGAAGATCGGAAACATCGTCAACCAGGGCATCTTCCCCGGGATGGGCGGCATGGGCGGCGGCGGCGGCCTCGCGCTCAACCAGCTGCTCGTCGTGATGGACGGCATCGACAACCCGCCGTTCTTCAAGCGGGTGGTGACGAACAAGACGAACGCGATCCTCGACGCGATCTACTTCGTGCCCCGCCGCGTCGGCAAGGGCTGGGGCATGGCCACGGGCGCCGCGATCGCGCTCGCAGGCTCTCTGCTCCTCCTGAACGGCCTGGGCACGATCACCGGCAACCCGATCCTCTACGGGATGAGCGGACGGCACTGGATCGTCTGGAGGCTCCTCGCGGTCGCCGGCGAGGTCCTGCTCATCTACCTCGGGGTCGAGTGCTTCCGCAGCGCCAGGAAGGATGGGACGCTGTCGCTCCGGGTCCCGCGGGCGAAGCCGACCGGCGCGCAGATCTACTTCATCGGCGCGACGAACGTCCCGGTGCAGAACCTCGACCCGGCGCTCACCCGCCCGGGCCGCATGGGCCGCCACATCACGTTCCGCACGCCGACGAAGGACGACCGCAAGGACATCTTCGACCTCTACCTCGAAAAGGTCTCGCACGATCCCGACCTCGACGGCGAGTCACGGCGCGACGAGATGGCCCGCATCACGAGCGGCTACTCGCCGGCCATGATCGACCAGATCTGCTCCATGGCGCTCACGAACGCCCACCACGAAGGCGTCCCGTCGTTCACGTGGAAGCACCTCGTGGACGCGATGACGGTGATCGAGTCAGGAACCGCCGTGAACGTCAACTACAACGACACGGATGCACGAGCGGTTGCCATCCACGAGGCAGGCCACGCTGCCGCTGCTCACGTCTACGTGCCCGAGGTCGAGTCGAGCCGCCTGTCGATCAAGATGCGCGGCAACAGCCTCGGACACCATCAGTCGTTCGAGAAGGAGGAGCGCTTCGGCGCCTTCCAGAGCCGGATGTTCGGCGAGCTGGTCCATGCCGTCGGCGCCATGGCTGCCGAGCTCGTCTTCTACGGCGAGAACTCGATCGGCGTCGGTGGCGACCTCCAGTCGACCACCCGCACCGCGACCGGCATGGTCGGCGCAGCCGGCATGTCGCCGCTGCCGATCGACCTCAACGGCAAGACCTTCGACGACGAGACCGAGGAGCAGACGCGCGAGCGCGTCATGAAGCGTCTCGAGGACATCGGCATCAGGCTGATGAACCGCACCGCCAGCGGCTGGGAGGCTCTCGCCGACCCGAAGAAGCGCGGCTACGCCGCCCAGTTCATCGGCGAGGCCTTCGTGACCGCCTACAACCTGATCCTCCAGAACAAGGCGAAGGTCGAGGCGATCGCGGACAAGATCCTCGAGGAGAAGGAGATCTACGGCGACGACCTCGTCCATCTCCTCGACGAGCAGAAGTTCGAGCGCCCGAAGATCGACTGGACCGACGAGAGCGTCTGGCCCCATTTCATGAACTACTCGCGCGACAAGCGAGACGACAAGGACGACAAGAGGGACGACAAGGACAAGGACGGCCCGCCGGTGGAGTTCAACGCGTGAGCGATGAGGCCGCCCCGGACCGCTCCTCGCCGGTTCCCGACACGATCATCAAGCCGACCGGCCGCTACAAGCTGCGGTTCGCGCTGATCTACGGCGGCCTTGCCCTCATCGCGATCGCTGCGATCGTCGGGCTCGTGGTTCTCGTCGCGAAGCCCAGCTCGGGGAGCGGGGTCTCGGCGAAGGGCTGGTCCAACTGGAAGCCCGACGGCGGCACGACGGGCCAGATGGCGACGCAGATCGCCCAGCACGTCGCCCGCGAGTACAAGCTGAACAAGGCAGGCGCCCCGCTCCTTGCGGTCGTCGCCGGCCCGCCGCAGGTGACGAGCGGCACCCACAAGATCGCGGTGTCGAACATCGCGGTGAAGAAGAAGGCGGCGAGCGCAGCCGGGATCGACGTCGTCCCGTCGGCGAGCACGTGGAAGGAGCAGCTGTGCGGCATCGGCGGCGCGGGCTGCGCGATCGCGAGCGGCAAGCCGACCGAGCTGCGCGGCCGACTCGTCCGCCGCGAGGCGCTCGAGATCGCCCTCTACACGTTCAAGTTCCTGCCGGCGATCAAGTCGATCGTGGCGTTCATGCCGCCTCCGGCAGGCTCACCGCCCTCCACCCTGCTCTACCTGCAGCGGGAGAACCTGAAGAAGCAGCTCGACCAGCCGCTCCGGGACACACTTCCGCTCGACAAGCCGCCGCTCCCGACCGAAGCGGACACGAAGGAAGCCTCGACGATCGACAAGCTCACGCTTCCCGCGGTCTACTCGTACAACTACCAGCAGCTGCAGGACGCAAGCGCCCTGCTGGTGCTCAATCCCTTTCAGACCTAAGCGGAGCGGGCTATGAACTCGAGGGTGCGCTGCCACGCATCCTCGGAGGCGTCGGCGTACTCGTCGAGCTTGCGGTCGAAGAAGCTGTGGGGCGCGCCGTCGTAGGTGACGAGCTCGTACGGGACGCCGGCGGCGGCGAGCGCCTCGGCGAAAGCCCGGTTGTCCTCGGCCGTGATGTTCTTGTCGTCTCCGGCCTGGAGCGCGAGGATCGGCCCGGTCAGCTCGGCAGCGCGGGCGGTCGGGCCGGGTTGGCCGTTTCGCTCGCCGGTCGACCCGTAGAAGCCGACCGCGCCGGCGAGCCCGTGACCGCCCGCCGTCGAGAGCCAGGAGTGGCGGCCCCCGAAGCAGAACCCGACCGTGAGCACCGAGGTCACGCCCAGCCCGCGCAGATAGGCGACGCCCGCGCCCACGTCGGCCTGGATGCCCTCCGGCGTGGCCTTCGCCACCTCCTCCATGTACGGGAAGTCGTCGTCTCGCTTCTCTGCGCCCGCGCTGCGGCCGAAGTAGTCGATCGCGACGGCCTCGTAGCCGCGCTCGGCGAAGCGGAGGGCGACCTCCTCGTAGAAGCGATAGAGCCCGCGCACGTCCGGCATGACGACGATCCCGGTCGCCGCCGGCTCGTCGGGATGAGCGGCGAAGGCCGCGAGGCGGTTCCCGTCGGCGGCCTCGAGGACGAGATCCTCGTGCGACACCGCCGCGCCGGCGATCACGGGGATCGGCGGCGACGAATCGAGATCGAAGCACATGGTGTGAGCCTAGTCGAGGGCGCAGGCGAGAGGTGTCCGACACCATCTACAGGACGACCGACTCGGGGAACACAACGCCGGCGTCGAAGCGGCCAAGGCGGTAGGGCGAGAGGTCGAGGGTCGAGGCGCCGTCGAGGACCTCCTCGGCGATCGCGACGGCGACCGCGGGCGACTGCATGAACCCGTGCCCCGAGAAGCCGCACGCCGCGTACACGCCCTCGGCGACCTTGCCGAGAATCGGGTGCGCGTCGGGCGTCATGTCGTAGAGACCGGCCCACGCGCCGGCGATCGTGAGGCCTCCCGCGGCCGGGAAGCGGTGCACCAGCCGTGCCAGACGGTCGTCGAAGACCGACTCGTCGACCGTGGTCTCGAACGTCCAGCGTGGCTCCGGCTCGGACATCGCAACGACGAGTCGCTCGCCCCGGCGGCGGAAATGAAACCCGGTCTCGGCCTCGACCACCATGGGAAGCATCTCGAACGGCGAGGGGAGCGAGCTGGTGGCGAGGAGCTGGCGGCAGAGCGGGCGGATCGGCAGCTCGACCCCGACGAGCCTCCCGAGCTCCGCCGACCACGGCCCGCAGGCGATCACGATCGCGTCGGCCTCGTCGAGGAGGGTCTGTGCCGAGGTGTGCTCGCGCACGTCGACGCCGTGCTCGACGGCGCGGCGGACGAGCTCGCGCGCCACCGCGGGCGGGTCGGCAACTCCGTCCTCGGCGCAGAAGACCGCGCCGAGGACGTCGCTCGTCTCGAGACCGGCGACGAACGAGGCGTCGACCCGCTCGACCGGCACACCGAGGCCGGCCTGCAGCTCCCGCCGCTCCTCGAGCGCCGCGAGCCCCTCCTCGGTGGTCGCCAGGAACAGGTATCCGACCTGGTGGAAGAACGGCGGCCCGAGCTCGGCGAAGAACGCGATGCTCTCCTGGGCCAGGCGGACCTCGGCTGCGGTCGAGAACTGCTGGCGAACGCCGCCCATGGCGCGCGACGTCGAGCCCGAGGCGATCTCGCCTCGGTCGCAGAGGACGACGTCGGCGCCGCGCTCCGCGAGCCGGTAGGCGATCCCGGCCCCCATCGCCCCGGCGCCGGCGACGAGGATCACGGCAGCTCGAGCGCGTCGAGCTCGGCGTGCGTCAGCGTGCGGAGCGGGGCGCGCACGTCGGGCCGGATCGCGACGCCGCGCCTCGCTGCGACGATCTTCGCCGCAGCCTGGAAGGGGAAGCGGTCGAGGGCTGCGCGGAGCCGGTCCGCCTCGACGGACCTCTCCTCGGACGGCTCATGGACGAGCGCTGCGACGACCTCGGGGAAGACGGCAGCGAGACCGGACACCGCGCCCGCCGCGCCGTTCGCGAGGCCGCGGGCGACGAGCGACTCCGCCCCGATGAAGACGTCGAGGCCGTCGAGGAGGTACGGCTCGACCGCCTCCCACGGCTTGTCCGAGACCTTGAGCCCGCACAGGTTCGGGGCGCTCTCGCGCAGCCGCTCGACGACGGCGACGGGTACCTGGTAGCCGCTCCGGGCCGCGAACTCGTAGACGTAGAACGGGAGCGGCGCGCACGCGGCCGCCGCTGCCGTGAAGTGCGCCTCGAGCGCGGCAGCGTCGAGGGGGAAGAACGGCGGGGCGATCACCGCGACGGCGTCGGCTCCGGCCTCGGCCGCGTGCGCGGCAAGGGCGGCGGTCTCGGCCGTCGTCTGCGCGCCGCAGTGCGCGGCGACCGGGAGGCGCCCGGCGGCGGCGTCGACGTAGAGCTCGACGACCCGGCGCCGCTCGGCATGGGTCAGCAGGATCCCCTCCCCCGTCGTCCCGGTCGCCAGGATCCCGTCGACCCCGCCGTCGGCGAGCCAACCGGCGTACGGAGCGAAGGCGTCCTCGTCGAGCCTGGTTCCTTGCTCCGTGAGCGGCGTCAATGCAGCGGCAAACGCTCCGCGGATCACGGCGGGAGCATACGGATAGAGTCGACCGCGAGATGGGGTCGGCACGTTCATCTCGATCCCGGGACGACCCGTTGCCCGGTCGGCGGCCCGGACGGCATGACGTTCATCTCGGTGGGCGCACGCCCCGGCTCCTACGAGCCGCACGGCCCGTTCTAGGCTACGCACTCCCGACCGCGGGCTCGCCGACGGGCTCCATCGCCTCCTGCTGGACTCCGCGCGAGAGGCCGACGAAGCCGACGATCGCTGCGACCGCCATGATCGCGGCCATCGAATACAGGACCGACTGGATCGCGTAGGCGAAGTCGACGCGGATGAAGTGCGGGACGGCCGTCGTCGCGTCGCCGCTTCTCGACTGGGCGATCTGCGAGGCCTGCGCCGAGGCCTCCGGGCGCGGGAGGCCCTGACCGACCAGCGAGGTGGTCACCCGCGAGTGAAGCTGCGACACGAGCAGGCTCCCGAGGACCGCGAGACCGAGGCTCGCGGCGTAGTTCCGCACGGTCTGCGTGATCCCCGTGGCCTCGCCGTAGGAGAGGCGGGAGGCGCGGTTCACCGCGTCGGTGCTCGCCGGCCCGAGCATCAGGCCCATGCCGGCACCGGTGAGGATGATGTAGCCGATCTCGCCGCCGGAGCTCAGCTTCGTGACCTCTCTCGCCCAGAGCCAGAACCCGACCGCCGCGAGGGTGCACCCGACCACGACCGGGCGTTTCGCGCCGACGCGGTCGAGCATGCGGCCGCCGATCTGGGCCGCGACGACGAACCCGAGGAAGAAGTACAGGAGCACCAGGCTCGCGGAGGAAGCCGACTTCCCGAGCGCGAGCTGCGCGTACTCGCTCGCGAAGAAGAAGACCGGCACGAACACGAGGTTCGAGACGAAGAGGACGAGGTTCTCGACGAAGAACGGCTTGATCCGGAAGATCCTGACGTCGATCAGCGGCGAGGGGACGCCCCGTTCCATCAGCACGAAGACGACCAGGAGCAGCGCCCCGGCGACGATGCAGCCGATCGTCTTGGGATCGGCCCAGCCCCACGTCGCCGACTGCTGGAAGCCGAAGATGCTGATCGCCACCCCGGCGGCGATCAGGGCGAGCCCGCGGTAGTCGATCGGGGCGCGGCGGCTCGTCGTGACGGGCTTCGCGAGCGCGGTCAGGACGAGGGCGACCGCCGCGACCGGGAGGTTCACCCAGAAGATCGCCCGCCAGGTCCACTGGGTGAGGAACCCGCCCAGGGAGGGCCCGACGGCGGTCAGGCCGCCGGCGATCCCGAAGAACAGCGCGAGAGCCTTGCCGCGCTCGTTCAGCTGGAAGGTCTGGACGACGATCGCGAGCGCTGCCGGGAACATGAGCGCCCCTCCGAAGCCCTGGACGGCGCGGAACGTGATCAGCCAGCCCTCGGCGAAGCTGCCTTTCGGGGTCAAGCCGCAGAAGAGCGAAGCCAGCGCGAAGATGATGATCCCGGTCGTGACCATCCTCCGGTGCCCGAGCGTGTCTGCGAGCCGGCCGCCGTACGCGAAGAACGCCGCGAGCGCGAGCAGGTAGGAGTTGATCGCCCACTGGATCCCGGTGCTCGTGAGCCCGAGCTCGCGCTGGATGTTCGGCGCCGCGATCGAGACGATCGTCTGGTCGATGAACATCATCGACACTGCGAAGATCATCGCGGCGAGGACGAGGTTCTTCGACACGGGCGGCCTACAGGATGTTCTGGAGGTCCATCGCCGCCTTGATATCTCCCGAGACCTTGACCTTGCCGGTCATGTAGGCAAGCATCGGGTTCTGCTTGCGGTCGGTGATCCGGTCGAAGGTATCCGCCGACATCGAGAACAGGACATCGCCGTTGCCTTCGGCACCCTCGGTCACCACGAGCTTCCCGTCGAGCAGCTCGACCTGCCATCGGCCCTCGCCGGCGATGTCGAACACGTAGACGTGAGTGATCCCCGCGATCTTCTCGGGATCGGCCTCCCCGGGCAGCTCCGCGAAGAACGGCTTCGGTTGCATCAGCGGACACGCTCCACGGGGAAGCCATTCTGCTCTAACGCGTCGATCAGGCGCTGGCAATGCGCTTCGTTCCGCATCACGACGGTCAGGTCGAGCCCGACGTCTCCGACATCGAGATGGAATCCCTCACGGCGGTGCTCGATCTGCACGATGTTGCCCCGTTCTGCCGCGACCAGCTCGCAGACGCGGATGAGCTCGCCCGGCCGGTCGACGAGCCGGGTCCGCATGGCCAGGTAGCGGCCCTCGACGGTCATCCCGTGCCTGAGGACGGAGATGAGCGTCGTCGGATCGATGTTCCCGCCCGAGAGCACCGCGCAGACCGGGCCCGAGCCGCCGGCCTTGCCCGCGAGGAGCGCCGCAACGCTCACCGCGCCGGCGCCCTCGACGAGAAGCTTCGAGCGCTCGAGCAGCAGCGTGATCGCGTCGCTGATCTCGTGATCGCCGACGACGACCAGGTCGTCGAGCAGCCGGTCGAGGATGCTCATCGTGAGCTCCCCGGGCTGCTTCACCGCGATCCCGTCGGCGATCGTGTGGGTGTGCCGGTCGACCTCGATCCCGACGAGCCGGACGTCCGGCCGGAGCCCGCGAAGCGCCGTCGCGATCCCGGCGGCGAGCCCGCCGCCGCCGACCGGGATCAACACTGTGCCGAGATCCGGGATCTGCTCGGCGAGCTCGAGCCCGATCGTGCCCTGGCCCGCGATCACGTGCTCGTCGTCGAAGGCGTGAACGAACGTCGCGCCGGTCTGCTCGACGCGCTCGAGCGCCTCCGCGAGGGCCTCGTCGAACCCCGAGCCGGTCAGCACGACCTCCCCGCCGTAGTTGAGGGTCGGCTCGACCTTCGCCATCGGCGCGTCCTGCGGCATGTAGATCGTCGCCGGGATGCCGAGCTCTCGCGCCGCCCACGCTACCGCCTGGCCGTGGTTGCCGGCGCTGGCCGCGATCACGCCTGCCTCGCGCTCGGCGGGCGAGAGCGTCGCCATGCGGTTGACGGCGCCGCGGATCTTGAACGAGCCGGTCCGCTGGAGGTTCTCTGCCTTGAGCAGCGACGGCCGGCCGGTCTCGCGAAAGAGCGACTCCGACGTGTAGACCGGCGTGACGCGCACGCGCGCCCCGACCGTGTCGCGCGCGGCCTGGACGTCAGCGAGTGTGGGAGTCGTTCTCGTCGCCAATCCTGAACACCTTGTGGAGGATCTCGTGCACCGCCGTCAGCGGGTCGAGCTGACGGAGTCGTACCTGGTCGAGGAGCCGCGAGAGCTCCGGGTCGTCGTGCACTGCATTCTCCAGATGTTGGCGAGCACGTGACGAGGCGACCGCGTACACCTCGGCCGCGAGGTTGCGGGCGCGGCGATCGGCGAGGGCCCCGGCTGACTCGAGGGCGGCCTTGTGCTCGTCGATCGCCGCGAGCAGCTCGTCGACGCCTTCGCCGGAAACGGCCTCTGTCGAGACGATCGGCGGCGCCTGACCGCCGCCCAGGGTAAGCATCTGCCGCACGTCCGCCCGGGTCGCGGCTGCCTGCGGGTGGTCGCGCTTGTTGACTGCGATGACGTCGGGGATCTCCATGATCCCGGCTTTGAGGGCCTGGACGGCGTCGCCCGAGCCCGGCTGGAGGACGAGCACCACGGTGTCCGACAGCGAGCGGATCCCGATCTCGCTCTGCCCGGTGCCGACCGTCTCGACGAACACGATGTCCTTCCCGGAGGCGTCGAGAAGAAGCGCCGCCTGCAGCGTCGCCTCCGCGAGCCCGCCCTCGTGGCCGCGCGTCCCCATCGAGCGGATGAACACGCCGGGGTCGAGGAAGTGGTCGGAGAGGCGGATCCGGTCGCCCAGCAAGGCTCCGTGGGTGAACGGGCTCGTCGGGTCGACCGAGATCACCCCCGCAGTGCGCCCGTCAGACCGGGCCTCGCCGACGAGCGCCGAGACCAGGCTCGATTTCCCCACGCCCGGGGAGCCCGTCACCCCGACGACGTGGGCATGGCCCGTGTCGGGGAAGAGCAGCCGAACGAGCTCCTGGGCCTCGGGGTCGCCGCGTTCGACGAGCGAGATCGCCCGGGCGAGCGCACGGGTCTCGCCGGCACGGACCGCCGCGGCGAGAGCTCGAGCCGTCATGCGCTGCGCGCGGCCGCAGGGGCCAGGTCGACCTCGATCCCGCGCGTGAACCGGACGGCGATGGCGGCGGCGGCGAGAACGGTCGAACCGGCGATGAGGTAGGCCCAGCGAGCTCCGTACGCATTCGTGAGCGGCCCGGCGAGCACGAACGAGAGCCCGAGGAACGCGTAGTTGACGCTCATGAGCAGCGTGAACGCGCGGCCGCGGACCCGGTCGGGCGCGCCGCGCTGCACGAGCGTGATGTTGGCGACGAGCGCACCGCCGTTGCCGAAGCCGAAGAGGACCATCGCCGCCGCCCCGACCCAGACGTTCGGCGCCGCCGCCGTGCAGCCGAGCCCGACCGCGAAGATGGCGAGGAAGCGCACGTACGCCGCGCCGAGGTTTCGCTCGATCAGGGGCGCGGCCGCCAGCCCGCCGATCACGAGCCCGATCCCCGACCCCGCCCACAGGAGGCCGAAGCCGAAGTCGCCCGCCGAGAACGACTCGCGGGCGAGGAACACCTCGGCGACGTTGATGATCCCGCTCGCGGCCATCACGATCGACCAGACCACGAGGACGCACAGCAGCGCCCGGGTGTGGCGGACGACGGAGTATCCCTCCGCGAGGTCGCTCCACTGCCCCCGCCCGATCGGCCGGTCGCTCTGGAGGAGCCGCGCGGGGATCAACGCGACGAGCACGGCCGAGACGCCGAACGTGACGGCGTTCACGAGGTAGGCGAGATTCGGGCCCGAGGCTGCGACGATCACTCCGCCGAGAAGCGGCCCGAGCGCGGTCGCCGTCCATTCGACGAGCTGAAGGAGGGCGTTCGCGGTCCCGAGCTCGCCGGCCGAGACGAGATTCGGGATCCCTGCCAGCACCGCCGGGCGGAAGAAGGCATTCCCGATCCCGGCCAGTGCGGCGAGCACCACGACCTCCGCCGCGGAGCCGGCGAACGGGAGGAGGAGGAACACCGCCAGCCGCCCGACGTCGGAGCCGATCATCAGCCACTTCCGCGAGAAGCGGTCGACGACAGGGCCGAGCAGGAGCCCGATGAAGACCGCGGGAAGGATGTTCGCGATCAGGAGCTCCCCGACCCACCAGGCCGAGTGGGTGCGATCGTAGACGTCGACCTGGAGGGCGATGACCGCGAGCCAGTTGCCGATCCCGGACGCCGCGGTCGCGAAGAAGAGCAGGCGGAAGCGGCTGTTCCGGAGGAGCGCGAAGCGGGCGCTGAGCTGCAGGCCGGGCACGGATGAACGTTAGAGCACGGCTCTCACGGAGACGCGCGCCCTGTCTCTCAGTCGACGACGACGACCTCGACGCCGGTCTCGCGCTTGACCTCGGCCTCGATGTCGTCGCCGAACAGCCTGCCGACGAAGCCGTGATGGTCGGCACCGATCATGATCTTCGTGGCGTCGTTGTCGCGCGCGGCATCGACGATGATGCGCCCGGGGTCGCCGTAGGCCCAGACGAACAGGCCTTCCACCCCGGCCGCGTCGACGCGCTTCTCTGCCTCTTGAAGGATCGCCTCGAGCTCCTCGCTCGGCTCGAGCGCGACGAGCGGCGTCGGCTCCCGGATCGTCGTCAGGTCGAGGTTGACCATGCTCGGCACTCCCGGGTCGAACACCTGGTACTCGACCACGACGACCACGACCTTGCCGCCACCGGCCTTCACGGTCTCGATCGCGCCGGCGAGCGCCCGCCCGGACGCCTCCTTGCCGTCGAACCCGACCACGATCGTCTCGCTCATCCCGACCGGAGCATCGCAGATCCCGGTCGGTAGGGGCACGTGGCAGGCGGCTACCGCCTGATGTGGCGGAGCGCAGCATCGAGAAACTCGAGCTCGTCGGGTGCCCCCACCGAGATCCTGATCGCCGTCGGGGCGCCGAATCCGGCGAGCGGGCGAACGATCACGCCCTGGAGCAGGAGCCGCTCGAAGACGGGCGCCGCGTCCTCGCCGAGCTCGACGAACACGAAGTTCGCGACGGCGCCCGGAACCGGGTCGAGCCCGTGCCTTCCGAGGATCCGGGTCAGCTCCTCGAGACCGTTTCGGTTCGCGAGCCGGCGGCTTTCGATCTCGTCCGTCTCCTCCAGGCTCGCGAGAGCCGCGACCTGCGCGGTCGTCGAGACGTCGAAGGGCCGCCGGACCTTGACCATCGCCTCGCACACGTCCGACGGGCCGACGGCGTAGCCGACCCGGAGCCCGGCAAGGCCGTAGATCTTCGAGAACGTCCTCGTGACGACCACGCGTCGCCCGGCGCGGACGTGCTCGGCGATCGCGTCGGGATACTCCGGATCGTCGACGTACTCGAAGTAGGCCTGGTCGATGACCGGGAGGACGCCGTCGGGAATCCGCTCGAGGAACGCGTCGAGCTCGGCGCGGCTGTTCGCGGTCCCGGTCGGGTTGTTCGGGAGGCAGACGTAGACGAGCTTCGTTCTCGGGCCGATCGCCTCTGCAAGTGCAGTCGAGGTCATAGCGGTGGTCGCGGAGCGGCACCTTCGTCGCCGAGGCGCCCTGTTTCGCGGCGTAGATCGACGTAGCTCGGGAACGACGGCCAGCCGCAGACGACGTCGTCGCCCGGCCCGAGCACCGCCTGGCTCAGCAGGTCGAGGCAGCCGTCGGCCCCCGAGCCCACGCAGACCTCCTCGGGATGGACTCCATGGCGTGCCGCCAGAGCGTGATGGAGGCGATAGGCGCCGCCGTCCGGATATCGGTTCAGCTGGGTCTCTGCGGCCTCCATCGCGGCGACGGCGGCCGGGAAGGGCGGAAACGGCCCCTCGTTGGAGGCGAGCTTCACGACCCGTTCGAGACCGAGGTCGCGCTGGACGTCCTCGACCGGCTTCCCGGGCTGATAGGGCGTCAGGCCTGCGATCTCGGGGCGGAAGAACGGCGCCGGCATCCCTTGACGTTACAGCTGTTTCGCCATCAGCACGACGTCCGAGTAGCTCCCGTCAGCGCGGACATAGTGGCGCCGGCGGACTCCCTCGCGCTCGTACCCGAGCTTCTCGTAGAGCCTCATCGCCGGCTCGTTGTGCGGGAAGACGTGGAGCTCGAGCTTCGCACCCGCGCGGTGCGAGCCCAATCCTCGGCGGCGGTCATCAGCGCGGCGCCGACTCCCTGCCGCCGGTGCGAGGCCGCGACCATCACGCCGAGGTCGGCGACGTGCCCGCTCGCGGGGTGGGGGTCGCGCATCAGCGAGAGCCGGCCGACCACCGGGCCGCCGTCGACCTCGGCGACGAACAGCGCCGCGTCGGGGTGGCGCTGCAGCGCCCTGATGTACCGACGCTCGTCGCCCTCGCTTCGCCATTGGGAATCGGCGAGGAGCCAGCCCTCGGGCTCGCCGGCGATCGCGCGTCGCGAGCTCGACGAGCCTGCTCGCGTCGCCGGGCTCGGCCGTATCGTACTCGGACGCTCACTGGACGATCAGGCCGGCCCCTCCTCGCCGGGGATCGCCTGCGGCGGCAGCCGAGCCGTCCGGCAGGAGCTCGACGGCTGCGGCACCTCCGAAGAAGAGGTTGCGCCGTCGCCAGCGGACGACGTCGTAGCCGAGCTTCTCGAGCCGGTCGAGCTCCGCGGGATCGTGGCCGCCTTCGCAGTGGACGTGCGGCTCGTCGACGTGGATCCTGGGGGCGTCGATCGCGGCTTCGACGCCGAGGTCGTGCGCGAGGACGTTCGCGACGATCTGCATGATCGCGCCGCGCAGCCGCGCGGAGCCGGCGCTGCCGACGACCAGGCGCGGCCGTCCGTCGGGCGCGAGGGCGATCGTCGGGGCCATCATGCTCGTCAGGCGCCGCCCGGCCGGGAGCGCGGCGCCGCCGACGAGGTCGGGCTCGCCGAGCATGTTGTTCAGGTAGATCCCGGTTCCCGGCACGATCACGCCGGATCCGGAGCCGGTCGAGGTCGATACGGCGGCCGCGTTCCCGTCGCCGTCCACGGCGGAGACGTGCGTGGTGCCGCCCGGAGAGACCAGCTCGGCCACACCCGCGTGCCGGCGTGCGATCCGGCGCCCGGCCGCTCCGAGCGAGGCCGGCGCGAGCATCCGGGCGGCCAGGCCGCCCCGGTGGAGCTCGCGGGTGAAGCTGCCGCCGCGGGCACGGTCCTGCTCGCGCATGACGTCGGCAAGCGCTGCGAGCGTCTCCGCGTTCCCGACGGGGCCGTCCGGCAGCCTCGCGAGGAGCGCGAGCCCATAGGCGATCAGGATGCCGCCGGAGGACGGCGGCGGATTGGAGACGATCTCGTGGCCGCGGTAGGCGGATCCGCACCGGGCGCCGCCAGACGACCCGATAGGCGGCGAGGTCGGCAAGGGTCAGATCGCCGCCGCCGTCTCGAACCGTCGCGACGATCGCGCGGGCGCGCTCGCCCTGGTAGACCGCGGCGGCGCCGCGACGGCTGATCGCCTCGAAGGTGTCGGCCAGGTCCGGGAGCCGCAAGGTGTCGCCGGCGACGAGGCGGGCGCCGCTCGTGAGAGCTGTAGACGCGGCGGGCCTCGTCCGAGTGGCGGATGATCGGGTCGAGGAGCCCGTGCATGTGTGCCTGTGGCCGGGACAGCTCGATGCCGCTGCGGGCGAGCTCGATCGCAGGTGCGAGGAGCTCCTTCCACGGCAGCCGTCCGTACGCGCGGTGGGCGGCTTCGAGGCCGGCGACGGCTCCGGGAACTGCGACCGTGGCCGGCCCGATCAGGAACGGCTGGGTCGTCTTGCTGTCGCCGAACGCGACGTCGATCGCCTCCATCTCCCCCGCTCTCGAGCGTTTGAGCCCGAGCCCGGGCGCCGAGACGAAGAAGTCGGCGAGACGCGTCGAGCGGTCGCGTGCCCGGTGGACGAGCATGAACCCACCGGCTGCCGGGCTTGTCAGGAAGCTCTCGCAGACGCCGCCCGCGAAGGTCGCTGCCACGCACGCGTCGACGGCATTCCCGCCCTCCTCGAGCACCCGGGCGCCCGCTCGTGTCGTGAGGGGATGGCCCGCGGCAACCGCGCCTCTCATGCGCGGAGCCTATCCGCGAGTTGCCGCGGGCCTGACCGTTCAAGGAGACACCCGTGACGCCGGCACCTCCGCTGTCGAGCCTCATGCGGCTCGTGCCGTCAGCCTGTGAGGAACGAGGGTGTCTCGAATGGGTCGCTGTGCCGGGTGACGCCGGCGAGAGACCGCTGGCGTCGCGGACCGCCGATCCCGGTGGCGATCACCGTGATCCAGATCTGGCCGGTGAGCCGCTCGTCGATCGTCGCGCCGAAGATGATGTTCGTGTCGTCGGTGGCCGCCGCACGGACGACCTCCGCCGCCTCGTTCACCTCGTAGAGGGAGAGGTCGTCGCCGCCTGCGATCGAGAGCAGGATGCCGCGGGCCCCGGTGATCTCGGTCTCGATGAGCGGGCTGCGGAGCGCGAGCTCGGCCGCCTCGCGGGCCCGGGACTCGCCATGCTCGGCGAACCCGATGCCCATCAGCGCCGAGCCGGCGTCCTTCATCACCGTCCGCACGTCGGCGAAGTCGAGGTTGATCAGGCCGGGGTTCGTGATCAGGTCACAGATGCCCTGGACGCCCTGGCGGAGCACGTCGTCGGCGATCCGGAACGCGTCGAGCATCGAGGTCGACTTGTCGAGCACCTCGAGCAGCCGATCGTTCGGGATGACGATGATCGTGTCGCATTCGGCCCGAAGCGCATCCACGCCCGGCGTCGGCCTGCTTCGAACGCCGGCTGCCTTCGAACTTGAACGGGGTCGTGACGATCCCGACGGTCAACGCGCCGAGCTCGCGCGAGATCCGAGCGACGACGGGTGCCGCACCGGAGCCGGTGCCGCCTCCCTCGCCTGCGGTCACGAACACCATGTCGGAGCCGCGCAGCGCGCGCTTGAGCGCGTCGTAGCTGTCCTCGGCCGCCTGGCGGCCGATCTCGGGATCCGCGCCCGAGCCGAGGCCCTCGGTGAGCTCGCTGCCGATGTGGATCTTCGTCGACGTGTCGCTCATCTGGAGCTGCTGGATGTCGGTGTTGACCGCGATGAAGTCGACCTGCGTGATGCCCGCGTCGATCATCCGGTCGAGAGCGTTCAGCCCGGCGCCGCCGACTCCGACGACGCGGATGACCGCGAGGTAGGAGTCGCTTTCGCGCGGCCGTTCGAGGCGCGCCGGGTTCTCGGGAAGCGGCTCGAGCCAGCGGGCGACCGGCGGCTCCTCGGCCTGCGGCTTCTCGGGCGCGGGCGCCTCGGCGTGCTCCGGCTCGGGGACGACGGCGAGGATCTCGGTCTGCGCCGTGGGCCCAGGTTCTACCGTGGCCCGGTTGCTTGCGGGCGCGCCCAGCGCCACTTCCCTTGGGCTTGCTAGCCGCCTCGGTGGCGCGGAACAGCTCGGCCAGCGGGCCTTCGCGCATGCTAACGCGCTTTCTCGCCACTGAGCACCTCCTTGGCCAGGTCACGGTAGAGCTCCGCTGCCTCGCCGTCGGGCTCGTAGGCGATGATCGAGGCGCCCTTCACGGGTGCCTCGGCGTAGCGGATCGTCTTCCGGATCCGGGTGTTGAAGACAAGCTCGCCGAAGTTCTCGCGCAGGATCTCGTCGGCCTCTCGCGAGTGCGTCACGCGCCGGTCGTACATCGTGGGGAGGATCCCGACGATGTGGACGTGCGGGTTCAGGTTCTCCCGCACCATCTGCAGCGTGTTCTCGAGCTGCACGAGCCCGCGCAGCGAGAGGTACTCGGTCTGCACCGGGACGATGACGCCGGTCGACGCGACGAACGCGTTGATCGTCAGCAGGCCGAGCGACGGCGGCGTGTCGATGAGGATGTAGTCGTAGTTCGAACGGACCGGCTCGAGCGCCTTCTGCAGCGCCCGCTCGCGGCCGATCTGGCTCGACAGCGCCATGTCGGCGCCGGCGAGGTCGATCGAGGCGACCGCGATATCGATCTCCCGCGTGGCGATGACGTCGGCGATCGGGGCCCGGTGAACGAGCACGTCGAACATCGACCGCTCGATCGTGTCGGGGTTCATGCCCTGGGACATCGTCAGGTTCCCCTGCGGGTCGAGGTCGATGCAGAGCACGCGAAGCCCCTTCTCGGCGAACGCCACGCCGAGGTTCAGGGTGGTCGTCGTCTTCGCGACGCCGCCCTTCTGGTTCGCGAGGGAGATCACCTGCGTCTGCGCAGGCGCCTTGGCCTTCGCCCCATTGCGAATGCTCGGACGCGGAAGAAGACGCGCAATGGCCATCTGCCAGCCCCATTCGCCTCACCCACGCTGGTTCCTTCACCTGTCAGCCGATTTGCGTTCTCGGCGTCACCTCCTCGAGCCTCGTGACCTCTCCCAGCCTCGTGACGTGCCCCAGCCTGGCCACGTCCGCGCCGAGCGAGGCGGTCGCTGCACGTGCACGGACGTCGCCCTCTGCGCGCGCCCACTCCTCCGCCTCGGCGACGAGCTGCCGGAGCTCGTCGAGCAGCACGCCTGCCGGAGCGTCCGCCCGGTCGAGCTCCTGGATCCGCTCGATTCGCTCCAGCACGGCCTCTGCCACGTCCATCACCCGACGGTAGCCGGGAACATGTGACGTGTCCGTGCCAATTCCGTGACGCCATAATGTCCCGCAATGGCAGCCGGCTCCCGGGCGCAGTCGCTCGCCGGCTCGAGGCGAGTCAGGCTGCTCGTCGTCGCCCTTGCGGGAGGCGCGTTTCTCCTCTTCGGCTGGCAGGCGATCACGACTGCGGGCCGCACGATGCCGCTGGACGCGGGCGAGTACCTCCTGAACGCCCAGTACGTCGACGGCCACGGCTGGATCCCGCCGGCATACGTCAGCTACGAGTACTCGGCGCCTCCGCTCTTCGAGTTCGCCGCCGTCGGGGCCGAGCATCTGGTGCGGCGCTTCCGCCGCTCCCGCTCGAGCTCCCGTCGAACCTCGCCACGCGTCTGCTCTGGCTGGCCCTCGTCCTCGGCTCGGTCGCCGCGATCATGTCGTCGGCCCGGAGGTGGCGGCGGCTCGGTATCGCAGGAGTCCGTGCTGGCCGGTCTCTGGGGCCTCGACGAGGCGGTCGCGCTCGGCCGGAGCGAGCAGTGGTCGGCCGGGCAGCTCCTCTCGCTCGGCGCCGCGGCCGGCCTCGTCGTCGTCTCGGCGCTGATCGCCCGCGAGATCTGGCCCGGCCACGCCGGGCGGGCGCTCGCGACCGCCGGCTTCGTCATGGCCTACCCGGTCACCCTCCGACTCGGAGCGCTCTTCCATCCGGAGACGACGACGGCGCTCCTCTGCGCGCTGGCAGTCCTGTTCGTCGTCCGCGCGGAGCGTCGCGGTTGGCCAATCCGGCTCGGTCTCGCGGCGGGAGCCGCCTGCGGCCTCGGCATGCTCACCCGCCAGAGCGCGGTCGTCGTGTTCGTCTGTGCACTTGCGACCGCGCTCTGGATCGGGCGCAGGCGAGCCGTTCGCTTCGCGGTCGCCACCGCCGGAGCGGCGGCGCTCCTCGCCGGCCCGTGGCTCGGTTACGCGGCCTACACCTGGGGCAACCCGTTCCAGGGGAACCTCGAGCGGCCCGGCGCGATGGTCCCGGGAGGCGAGCCGCTCTCGTTCTACGTCTCGGCTCCCATCGGGTCGCTGCTCCTGCACCCGTACAGGGAGCGGTTCGCGAACGAGCTCCTCCCACAGCTGCACGCAGATCTCTGGAGCGACTGGTTCGGCGCGTTCCACCGAGACGGCTGGAGCGACCCGACAGCCCTCGACCGGGTGACGGCGTCGTCACAGAGCATCTTCGGCCTCCTCGGCGACGCACTCGCGATCGGCGGGCTCGCCGCGTTCGGGATCCCCGCGGTCGTCCGCCTCGTCCGCCGCCGGGGAGCAGGCGACCCCGACCCGGCGCTCGCCTTGCTCACGCTCGTCGTGGTCGTCGGGCTCGTGGCGCTCGTGGCACAGATCGTCCGCTACCCGCAGCTCGGAGGGAAGGAGATCAAGGCGAGCTACCTGCTGTTCGCGGCGCCGGCCTTCGCGATCTTCTCGGTGAGCTCCTGGCTCGCGCTGGCGCGGCGACGGTCCTGGGTGGGCCCGGCTCTCGCTGCGATCGCCGCGCTCTACGTGGTGAGCTACGGGACGCATCTCGCCTCGGCGCTCGGGCAGCACTACGACCCTCGCCCCGAGCTCACGATCGGATCCGGCTACTACGACCTCCGGCTGATCGTGCCGCCCGTCTCCGGGACGTTGCCGATCGGGAAGGCACAGGACGTCAATCTCTCCGTCGCCAATGCGGGAACCGGCACCGCGCTCGCCGTCCACGTGACGATCGATCTCGGCCCGGGCATGGAGCTCAACGGGCCGCCGTACACCGAGCGTGGGTCAGGTTGCACCGGCACGACCACGATCGACTGCGACCTCGACTTCCTGGAGCCCGGAATGACGACGCCGATCCACTTCGCCGTCAAGCTGACGCGGCTCGGCGTCACGACGCTCACGGCCTCGGTCGACTCGGCCTACGGTGCCGACGCGCACGAGACCGACAACTCCGGGTCGGTTACGTTCCGGGTCATCGTCCCGCCGCCGGGGAGCGGCGGGTAGGTCAGGCGGCGAGGACGCTCGCGGGCCGCGGCCGGACGCCGAGCAGCGTCTCGTCGAGCGAATCGACGAGGCCCGGCCGGTCGCCGTGGAGAAGCGTCTCGACCAGGGCACGTCGAAGCGCATCGCGGGCAGCCGGCCCGGCATCCGTCGCCTGGAGCTCGGTCGCGAGCTCGATGCGGTCGGCGGTCTTCTCCTCGAGCAGGACGGCGCACCTCATCGAGGCGGCCCAGGCCCCGTCGTCCCTGCCGAGCAGCGCGGTCAGGGCGTCTCGAACCTGGCCCGAGCGGAACGGGTCCTCGGCGAAGAGGGAGAGCTCCCAGCGGTCGAGCGCCTCGCCGAGCTCCCGGTCGTCGTCGGCAAGCGGCAGGCGGATGCGTAGGTCGGCGGCCACCCGCGCGCGAACGGCGTCGAGACGGATCGCCTCCCCGCGCGGCCTGGTGGCGGCAATCGGCAGGAGCGGCGAGATCCGAAGCGGCCGGAAGTCGAGGCGCTCGAACACGACGGGGCCGGCGGCGATCGCGCCGGCGGTCGCGAGACGAAGCGCGCTGACGGCGTCGGCGAGCTCCGCGGCGGCGTCGGGAGACTCGCCCTCGCTCGCGTCGAGCTCGCGCGTCAGCTCGAGCACGCAGAGCCGGTCGACGTCGCGACCGAACTCGGGCGGCATCAGGCCGAGCGCCTCCGGCCAGAGGCCCGAGAGCTCGCCGGGCACGGCATGGCGTACGCCGATCCCGTCGCCGAGGTCGACCGCCGACCCGGCAGAGAGCCCGACGAGCGGTGCGATCGCGGCATAGGAGCGCGCATCGCCGAACAGCGAGCGCTCGATGTCGGCGTAGGCCCCTTCGAAGGCATCGTCCTGCCAGTCGAAGCCACCGGAGCGCTCCGCCACGGCGACGAGCGTCGGCATGAGGATCGTGCGGAAGAGCGCGTCGTCGTCGGTCGCCCCGAGGCCCGAGTGGGCATGGGCGAAGATCGCGGCCGCGGGCTCGCGGCGCAGGTCCTCGATCGCGTTTCGCGTGTCCGGGAGCCGCCGCAGCGTCGGTGCCTGCTCGGCGACGAACGTCCGGACGAGGGGCCGGTACTCGTAGAGCGACGGGCCGTCGCGCGTCGGATGCTCCTCGAACGAGAACGGAAGCTCGGCCCCACGCTCCGCCGCGAACGCGGCGAGGCAGAACGCGCGCAGGGACTGGTACAGGTGCGGTGCACGAATCGCCACGCGTCCTTCTACGCGGCGGGCCGGCGGTCTCCTACCCCTGATCGGGCCCCGGCTGACAGGAAGGGCACCAGTAGACGGTGCGGTTCGCGTCGCCCTGGCCGCGAGCCCGGATCGCCGTTCCGCACCGCGGGCACGGCCGGCCGGTCTGTCGGTAGACGCGGCGGCGCGGCTCGCCGGTGCCGTCGACCGACGCGCGCATCAGGCGCGCCGCGGTCTCGAGGGCGAGCCGGCGGTCGGGCTCGGAGACATCCGCGAGGCGGTGCCACGGGGAAAGCCGCGCTTCCCAGAGGGTCTCGGAGGTCCAGATGTTCCCGATGCCGGCTACGAGGGTCTGGTCCTGGAGCGTCTCCCCGAGCGTGCGCGTGCCGTCGGCCGCTCGGAAACGGGCGAGCATCGAGTCGAGTCCCGGAGGCGTGGCGAGGATGTCCGGGCCGAGGCGCGCGAGTGCTCGGGTGTGGAGCTCGAGCACCGGACCGCTCCAGAGGACGGCCTCGAGTTGGGTGCCGCGCAACACGAGCCACGGGCTCCCGACCGTCTGGCCGCAGGCCCTCACCGACCAGCGGCCGCTCATGCGCAGGTGTGAGCGGAGAACGACGCCTCCCTCGAAGCGCAGGACCAGGTTCTTCCCGACCGCCTCGACCGACTCGAGTCGCCGGCCGTCGAGGGACGGTGCGACGTTCGTGGCTCGAGCGCGCGGGTGGACGGCCTCTACCTCGAGCGTCTCGCCGACAAGCGGCTGGAGCCTGGCCGCGGCCCGGTGGACAGTGTCGCCCTCAGGCACGCTCGGGCGGCCAGGAGTGCAGCGTCATGGGCGCAGAACGGCACGGCGCGGGCCGGCGAGGAAGCCGGCCTCGACGAGCAAAGGCATGACGTCGCTCTCCGTCACCGGCTCACCGTCGAAGCGCTCGACCGCGAGCCGCTTCGCCCCACCGCCGCGAACGTAGGCGACGAGCGCGTCGAGCGCCGGGTCGGAGCCACGTCTCCTCCGGGTCGCGGAGCGGCACAAGCGAGCGCCCGCCCCGCTCTACGTAGAGAACAGCCTCGCCGCCGGCGAGCACGACGTGGGCGCCGCCGACTCTCGCCGCCCGCGCGCCGGACCGCTTCGGCCAAGGCAGCGCCGCCCCGTAGGGCTGCGCCGGATCGGCGGCCGGAAGCACGACCGGCCTGGCGTCCTCCTCTGCCTCGCGCGGTTTCGCGGAGCCGTTCGACCGCGCCGCCGAGCGCGAACTGCGCGCCGCCGAGGCCCTCGACGAAGTAGCCGCGGCGGCAGAGCCCCAGCGTCTCGAGTGCGCGCAGCTCCGCGTACACCGCGCCGTACCCGCCTGGGATCCCTTCGGCACGAACACCGTCGCGCGTCACGATCCCGTGGCGCTCGAGCAGGAGCTCGGCAAGCGCTCGGCGCTCGGGCGTGCCCGTGAAGAGCCTGCCGGTCAGCGACCAGCGGCCCTGCGTGGCGGTCGGTCCGGCTCCGCGGGACCGAGAGAACCGCCGCGGCCGGCGCTCGGGCCTGGGCACGCCGTTTCGCCGCCCGGCTCGGAGCGGTGTCCACGCGTCGTTCGTCACCTCTCCGGCCCACACGAGGTCCCAGAGCGCCGGCAGCGCCTCGTCGGGGGCGAGGCCGGTCTCGTCGAGGAGGTCGTGCCAGAACATCGCCCCGGTGAGCGCCCTGCGGATCGCGTCGTGAGCCTCGCCCTCGGGAGCGGAGGCGGCCGGCACCGAGCCCAGGGCCGCCGCGTCGTCGCGGAAGTAGACGGCAACCCGGTCGAGCCCCGCTCCGACCCAGACGACCTCGCCGCTCGCGCACAGCGAGTCGAGCTGCTCGGGCCGGTAGCCCTGCACGCGGCGCGGCAGGAGCTCGCTCTCCCAGAGCCCGACGGGCAGCGCGAGTGCCTGAAGCGGAACCAGGGCTTCGCGCAGCGAAGCCCTGCGGTCGATCCCGTGCCAGGAAGGCAGGAACCGCGCCAGCCCAGCAGGCTCGACCGGCTCGACTTCGCGGCGAAGCGCGGCGAGCGAGGCGCGCCGCAGCCGGCGGAGCACGTCGGGGTCGCACCACTCGCGCTCCGTGCCGCCGGGCCGGAGCTCGCCGCGGACGAGCAACTCCTCACGCTCGAGCTCCGCGAGCAGCCCCGCAAGCTCGCGACCGAATCTCTCCCCCGCCTCGGCGGTCGTGAAGGGCCCGCGGCCCTTGGCGTAGCGCACCACGAGCTGCCGCAACGAGTCGGGGCCGCCCTCGAGGAACGCCTCGGGCAGCCCGCCGGGAGGCATCACGCCGAGGCCGTCGCGGTAGCGGCCGGCGTCCTCGGCTGCGATCAGCCGCTCCTCGCCGGCGACGCGCACGACCAGTGCCCGGCGCTCGGCGAGCAGGGGCTCCGCCAGCGCGGCGTCGTACTCGCCCGGGCGACGGTCGCCGCGGACGCGGAGCTGGTCGTGGAGCTCGTCCGGCGTCCTCGGTGTGCCGCGGAGCTGCCGCTCGACCTCGGTCGACCGCGTCGGCGTCGAGGAGGTCGCGAAGCTCCTCGCTCCCGAGCAGCTCGCGCAGCAGGTCGCGGTCGAGCGAGAGCGCCTGGGCACGGCGCTCGGCGGGCGGGGTGTCGTCCTCGTACATGTAGGTCGCGACGTAGTCGAAGAGGAGCGAGGAGCTCATCGGGGAGGCGCTGCCGGTCTCGACCTCGACGAGATCGAGGCGCCGCGCCTGCAGACCGCTGAGCAGCGTTCGCAGCGCCGGGAGGTCGAAGACGTCCTGGAGGCACTCGCGGTAGGTCTCGAGGACCACCGGGAAGGACCCGTACCGGCGGGCGACCTGGAGCAGCGACTGCGCCTTCAGCCGCTGCTGCCAGAGCGGCGTCCGCTGACCGGGGCTGCGACGCGGGATGAGAAGGGAGCGGGCGGCGTTCTCGCGGAAGCGCGCGCCGAACAGCGCGGTCTCGCCGAGCTCGGCGACCACGAGATCCTCGACCTCGGCCGGATCGAGCGCGAGGTCGTCCGCGCCGGGCGGGACGTCCGCGTCCGGGAAGTGGATCGCGATGCCGTCGTCCGACCAGATCGACTGTGCGTCGAGGCCGAGCGACTCGCGCAGCCGCGCGGTGATCGCCATCGCCCAGGGTGCGTGGACCCGGCCGCCGAAGGGCGTGAGGATGCAGACGCGCCAGTCGCCGATCTCGTCGCGGAAGCGCTCGACGACGACGGTGCGGTCGGACGGGACGGCGCCGGTCGCGTCGGCCTGGTCGCGCAGGAACGCGAGCAGGTTGCGGGCGGCGCGCTCGTCGAGCAGGTACTCGCCGCGCAACCGTCGCGAGAGCCGACGCGTCCCCGAGCGCGGAGAGCTCGCGTGAGGCAGCTCCGATCTTCTCGCCGAGCTCGTAGGGCCGCCCCACTCCCTCTCCCTTCCAGAAGGGAACGGCGCCCGGCAGCCCCGGCGCGGGCGAGACGAGCACGCGGTCGCGGGTGATCTCCTCGATCCGCCAGGTCGAAGCGCCGAGCATGAAGGTCTGGCCTGCGCGGGCCTCGTAGACCATCTCCTCGTCGAGCTCGCCGACCCGGCCGCCGCCGTCGACGAGGAAGACGCCGAAGAGCCCCCGGTCGGGGATCGTGCCGGCGTTCGTGACGGCGAGACGGCGCGCGCCGTCTCGGGCGCGGACCAGGCCGCCGGTGCGGTCCCAGACGATGCGGGGCCGCAGCTCGGCGAACTCGTCCGAGGGGTAGCGGCCGGCGAGCATGTCGAGCACGTTCTCGAGCTGCACGCGGGAGAGGTCGGCGAACGGGTAGGCGCCGCGGACGAGGTCGTGGAGCTCGTCGACCGAGATCTCCTCGTCGACGGCGATCGCGACGATCTGCTGGGCGAGCACGTCGAGAGGGTTGCGCGGGATCCTCGTCTCCTCGATCTCGCCGCTCCGCATCGCGCGGGCGACGACGGCGGACTCGAGCAGGTCGGCGCGGAACTTCGGGAAGATGCGCCCCTTCGAGACCGCGCCCAGCTCGTGGCCGGCGCGACCGATGCGCTGGAGCCCGCGGGCGACCGACTTCGGCGACTCGACCTGGATCACGAGGTCGACCGCGCCCATGTCGATTCCGAGCTCGAGCGACGAGGTCGCGACGAGGCAGGGGATCCGGCCGGCCTTCAGCTCCTCCTCGATCACGACGCGCTGCTCGCGGGCGAGGCTGCCGTGGTGCGCGCGGGCGATCTCGCTGCCGGCGAGCTCGTTCAGCCGCAGGGCGAGGCGCTCGGCGAGGCGGCGGTTGTTGACGAAGACGATCGTCGAGCGGTGTGCCTGGACGAGCTGCAGGAGCTCGGGGTACATCGACGGCCAGATCGACGCGATCCCCTGCTCCCGAGTGCCGTCGGTGACCTCGCCCTCCGAGAGGATCGGGTGGCCGAGCGCGGCAGTCGATCCCAGCTCCCGGAGATCCTCGACCGGCACGACGACCTGGAGATCGAGCTCCTTGCTGGTCCCGGCGTCGACGAGCGCGATCGGGCGGCCGCCGGAGACGAAACGCCCGATCTCCTCGAGCGGCCGCTGGGTGGCGGAGAGCCCGAGCCGCTGAATCCGCCCTGTGGCGAGACGCTGCAGCCGTTCCACCGAGAGCGCGAGATGCGCGCCGCGCTTGGTACCGGCGACCGCGTGGACCTCGTCGAGGATCAGCGTCTCGACGCCGCGCAGGCTCTCGCGGGCCGCCGAGGTGAGCATCAGGTAGAGCGACTCGGGCGTCGTGATCAGGATGTCCGGAGGCGTCTTCACGAGCTCGCGGCGGTCCTTCGCCGACGTGTCCCCGGTGCGGACGCCGACCCGGAGGCTCGAGCCCAGACCCGCGAGCGGGCCGCGAAGGTTGCGCTCGATGTCGTAGTTGAGCGCCTTCAGCGGCGAGACGTAGAGGACCCGCATCCCCGCTCCCGGCGTCGGGTTCAGGCGGTCGATCGCGTAGAGGAACGCCGTGAGCGTCTTCCCGGAGCCGGTCGGTGCCTGGATGAGGACGTCGCCGCCGGCGGCGATCGCCGGCCAGCCCAGTTGCTGCGCGGGCGTCGGCCCGGCAAACGCGTTCTCGAACCAGCTTCGGGTCGCGGGTGAGAAGGCTGCGAGCGGGTCCACGAGCCCAGCGTATCGCCCACGTGCTTGTCGAACAAGTGTTCGTCGGGTACGATTTTTCCGTGCCCGACGCCCTGTACTTCACCGAGAGCCAGTCGGCCAACGAGCTGATCGCGCAGGATCCATTCGCGTTGCTCATGGGGTTCGCGATCGATCAGCAGGTCACGGTGCAGAAGGCCTTTGCAGGGCCGCTTGCGCTGAAGGAGCGGGTCGGTACGCTCGACCCGCTCGAACTCGCGAAGCTCGACCTCGAGCCGGCGTTCCGGGAGAAGCCGGCGATCCATCGCTTCCCCGGCTCGATGGCCGGCCGCGTCCGCGACCTCGCGGCGGTCGTCGCGGAGGATTACGACGGCGACGCCGCTCGGATCTGGAACGACGCCTCCGACTCCGCAGACCTGAAGAAGCGGCTCGGCTCCCTCCCCGGCTTCGGCCCGATGAAGGTGAC
Source organism: uncultured Actinomycetota bacterium (assembly GCA_963723405.1). GTDB lineage: Bacteria > Actinomycetota > Thermoleophilia > Gaiellales > Gaiellaceae > PALSA-600. The sequence goes on from CAVRQF010000005.1 coordinate 209,075, forward strand.
CGCGCTCGCATCGGTCCTCGCCTATCGCTTCGGCCTCGAGAGTGCCAAGCCGCTCTCCCCCGACCACGCCTGCCTCGGCAAGGTCGACTCCCCGCAGGCGCTCGCCGACTACCAGGCCGCCAAGCGCGCCCACAAGCGCAGCCTCAAACAGAAAGCCTGAATCTCGCTCGAGCGACGCCGCAGCCGTAGCGCTTCCGCGTCGAGCTCTGTCCCCGTCGCGGCCGCGCTCGTCTCGGTGTTGGCGCTCGTGGTGCTCGGGCCGGCCTCGGCGGGCAGCCGGGACGGAGCGAAGTACGGCGGGACGCTCGTCGTCGGCGTGACGAGCGGCGACCCAGACACGCTCGACCCGACGCTCACCCGGACGCTCTCGAGCACCGAGATCCTCAAGTCCTTCTGCGAGCAGCTCTACGAGTTCGACGGCAGGTCGCGGATCGTGCCGCAGCTCGCAGCCGCGTTGCCGGTGATCTCGAAGGACAAGCGGACCTACACGATCGCGCTCCGCCAGGGCATCCGGTTCAACGACGGCACGCCGTTCAACGCGCAGGCGGTCGCCACCACGCTCCAGCGGATGATCTCCCTCCCGGGCTCATCCCGCGCGAGCGACTTCTCGTCGGTCGACAGCGTCACTGCCTCCGGGCCCGTACACGACCGTGATTCGTCTGAAGACGCCCTTCACGCCGCTGACGGCGACTCTCGCGACGACGGACGGCGTCGTGCTGTCGCCGACGCAGCTGGCAGCGCTCGGGACGAGCTTCGGGACGAGCCCCGTCTGCGTCGGCCCGTTCATGTTCGACCACCGTGTCGCGGGCGGCAACGTCAGCGTGGTGAAGTCGCCCTACTACTACAACCAGGGGGCGGTCCACCTCGACAAGATCGTCTTCAAGCCGGCGTCCGACGGCGCTCTCGCGGCCGCGGCGCTGAAGGCCGGCGACCTTCAGGCGCTCGACTCGATCTCGGCGTCGGAGCTGCCCGGCATCACGCAGAGCTCGACGCTGCGGGTGCTCGCAGTCGAGCAGCCTCGGCTGGCGGGGCATCTTCATCAACCTCGGCAACAGGAAAGGGGTCGGCAATCTCCCGTACACGAATGTCGGGACGCCACTTGCCTCCAGTGCCAGGCTTCGGCAGGCGTTCGCGGAGGCGATCGACCAGAACGCGATGAACAGGGTCGTGTTCGGCGGCCTCACGCAGACGGGCTGCACGCCCGTGGCCCCGGCGAGCCCCACGTTCGACCCGACCGTCCAGTGCACGCCGTTTGACCCTGCCGACGCGAAAAGGCTCGTCGCGACGTCAGGAGTCCTCGATCCGACCGTGCATCTGCTGACGCCGAACCTGAGCGACATGCTCCGGCTGGCGCAGTTCATCCAGGTTGAGGAGAAGGCGGGCCCGTCCGGAAGCGCCGACACCGATCGCAACATCTACGAGTACGTCGCGAGCTCGGGGTCGAGGAACTACACCGGCTACTCGAACCCCCGCCTCGACCTGATCCTCGCGAACGCTCGCAAGTCGACCTCGGCGCGGTCACTGAGGACGCTCTACCACGTCGCCGAGCAGATCCTCGTGAACGACCGGCCGATACTCTTCCTCTACTACCCGGTCAGGCAAGCGGGCGTCAACCTAGGGGTGACAGGCGTGCAGATCCGTCCCGACCTCACGCTGCGCGTCGCGTTCGCGCAGTACAAGTAACGCGTGAACGTAAGCGGCTCACGGCGGTCTGTCGCATACGTCGGAGCGATCGCACTCGCCCTGATGTTCCTCGGTCCCGCGTCCGCGCGGGCTCACGTCGGCACGAAGTACGGCGGGACGCTCGTCGTCGGCCTGAGCAGAGGCGACCCTGTCCCGCTCGATCCGACGATGTTCGGGGACGTCTCGTCGCTCGAGATCAATCTCGCGATCTGCGAGCGGCTCTACGACCGCGACGCCGGGCAGCGCCTCGTCCCGCTGCTCGCGACCGCGGCGCCGACGGTCTCGAAGGACAAGCTGACCTACACGATCCAGCTGCGGCAGGGGGCTCTGTTCAACGACGGCACACCCTTCAACGCGCAGGCGGTCGTGTTCTCGGTTCAGCGGGCAATGAGCTCACCGAGCTCGCCGCGCGCCAGCGACTTCGCCTCCGTCGACACCGTCCGCGCGTCGGGGCCCTACACCGTCGTCTACCACCTCAAGGCGCGGGACTCGTCGTTCATCGGCGGCAACCCTTATGTCGTCTCCCCGACGCAGGTGGCCAAGCTCGGCGACAACTTCGCGAGCGATCCAGTCTGCGTCGGCCCGTTCATGTTCGACCACCGCGTCCCCGGCGACAACGTCACCGTCATCAAGTCGCCCTACTACTACGACCAGAAGGATGTCTTTCTCGACAAGATCGTCTACAAGCCCATGGTCGACGCCGCACCGGCCGCCGCCGCGCTCAAGGCGGGGGACATCCAGGCGCTCGATCAGGTCGCGACAACCGAGCTTCAGGGGGTCCAGCAGACCCCGAGCCTGAAGGTGATCCAGGCCTACCAGATCGGCTGGAAGGGCCTCTTCATCAACTTCGGCAACAAGAACGGGATCGGGAACCTGCCTTACAGCAGTGTGGGTACACCACTCGCGTCGAGCTCGAAGCTGCGCCAGGCGTTCGAGGAGGCGATCGATCGCAACACCCTGAACAGGGTGCTCTTCAACGGTCTCATGCAACCGAGCTGCACCCCGATCGCGCCGTCCAACACCCTCTGGTACGCCCCGACGAAGGTGCCGTGTACCCCGTACGACCCCAAGGATGCGAGGAAGCTCGTCGCGGCGTCCGGCATCCAGAACCCGACCGTCCACCTGCTGACGTCGCTCATCAACGACGATCGCGTCGTTGCGCAGTTCATCCAGGCGCAGGAAGCGGCTGTCGGGATCAACGTGGTGATCGACTCGACGGATACGGCGACCGGTGCCGCACGTGCCATCGAGCGGCGACTTCGACGCCCGTCTGGGGGGCTCCGTCCCGGGTTTCCCCGATCCGAGCGGCAACATCGACGCCTTCTTCAGGACGTCGGGCTCGACGAAACTTCAGCGGCTACTCGAACCCGCGGCTCGACCTGATCCTGCAGAACGGGCTGAAAGCAACGAGCGTTCAGTCGCGTTCGACGCTCTACCGCGTGGCGCAGCAGATCATCCTCAACGACCGGCCGATGATCGCCCTCTACAACCTGACCACGTTCGCCGGTTTCAGCGCAAACGTTTCAGGCATACAGCTGACACTCGCTGGGCACGATGGTCGTGGCACACGCCCACTTCAAGTAGCAGCGACGCCTCGCAGGCGATCCGCCGCCGCGATGTTCGCCTTCTGGTCGAAGAGCTCGAGCGCGGCATCCACGGCCTCCGCGGCCGCGACGTCATTTCCCGCCGCCGTTTGCACCTCGGCAGAGGCGAGCCAGACCCGGGCGCGCAGGTTCAGCAGATCCGTGCTCTCGGCGAGCTCGACGGCGTCGCGCGCGAGTGGAATGGCGGCGTCGAGCCTGCCGCGTCGAGCCGCGACCCGCGCCTCCGCGGCCAGGCGGAAGATCGCGACCCTGCCGAGGCTCGACGTGGGCAGATCCGGGTGGAACGCGAGACAGGCCTCGGCGTCGTCCCACCTACCGTCGTCGCAATAGAGGTTGGCGAGCCGGTAGGCCGCCTGCATCGCGCGGCCATCGGGCGCGCCGTCGAGCGTGCCACGGAAGGCATCCCACATCGCCTCCAGCTCGAGCTCGGCGCCCGGACGGTCGCCGGCGAACTCGTTCGCCTCGGAGGCGACCATGTGCGTGACCCACGAGTGGGTCAGCATGTTCGCCTGACGCAGGACCCGGCTGCTCTCGCGCCCATACTCGCGCGCGTCGTCGAAACGGCCTGCCATGGCGGCAAGAGCGGACAGGCATCGCGTGATCACCGCTCCGAGCACGCGGTCGTCGCTGTTCTCCTGGCGAAGCTCCTCGCACCGGCGAATCGCTTCTCCGACCGGCATCGGGCCCAGGCACATGGCCATCGCGAGATCCTGCGTGGCCATCCGGCGCGAGATCAGGTCCCCGCAGGCGTTCGGCATGTGCGAGTGAGCGTTCGAACCATGATCCCGCCTCGGCCTCCCGGCACCGGAGGCGCCAGACGATGCCGAGGCGCCGCTCGGCGTACGCGAGACCGGCCCGGTCGCCGAGCTCGCATCAGCGTCTCGATCGTCTCCTCGGCGATCGCCTGCACCTCATCGAGGTCGACGTTCGGATCGACAAGGAGCCCGGCTCCAGCGCGCAGGCAGTGCGCAGTCGCCGCGAGGCCACGCTCGCCGAGAGCCGTTGCCCGCTCGTGCACCTCGTCCCAGATCGCCCAGCCCTCGAGGGTGCGCCCGGACTCGCCGGTCGCGTATGCGTACGGAAGCATCAGCTCGAGCCGCTCGAGGCTGTCGGGCGGCAGGAGCCGGGCGGCCCGGCCGAGCAGGTTCGCGGCGGCGTAGACGTCGCCGCGGTCGATCGCCCGCCTGCCGGCGGCGCCGAGGTGATGGCCCGCCGCGCACGGCGAGCCTCTGGCCGTCCTCGTCGACGGGCCCGAGCTCGAGGCGGTAGCGGTAGCTCTGCTCGAAGTGATAGCCGAGGATCTCCTGGTACTCGCCGACCCGTTCGCCTGCAAGCCGCTCCAGCCAGTCGGCGAAGCGCTCGTGGAGCAGGGCGCGAAGCTTCTTCGCGGTTGCACGGTAGGCGGCTTCGCGGACGAGGATGTGCTTGAAGCGATAGGCGACCTCCCCGGCGAGACTGGCTGCCGCCGGGCGAATCAGGTCCTTGCCCGCCAGCTCCTCGAGCTCGCCGGGCACTGCCGGGCGGAGGGACTCGTGTGAGAGCTCGACCACCGCGCCACGATGGAAGAGCTCGCCTTCGACCGCGCCCCGCTCGAGTGCGCCGCGGGTCTGCGTGTCGAGTCGGTCGAGCCGCGCTCCGAGCAGTGCATTCAGGCTCACGGGCAGGTCGATCTCGTCGAGCTCCCGCTCCAGCACCCAGGCCCCGTCCTCCGCGCGGCGCAGCACCCGCTCGTCGACGAGCATGGCCACGAGCTCCTCGGCGAAGAGCGGGTTACCGGCGGCGATCTGCGAGATTCGCGACCGCGAAGAGCTCGCGGGGCGCCCCCGAGCAGATTGTCGAGCAGCGCCTCGGCGTCAGCCTCACCGAGGAGCTCGAGGGTCATGGTCACCGGCCAGTCGGGGCGGGTCTCGAGCAGCTCGGGACGCGCGAGGCAGATCAGCGAGGAGCGGTGTGTTCTCGACCCGCGACGGCAGCGAGCCGAGCAGGTCGAGCAGAGCGGGCTCGGCCCAGTGGATGTCGTCGACGATCACGATGAGCGGTCGCTCGCCGCCGGCTGCAGTGAGGAACTGGGCGATCGCCTGCGCCGTCTGGTCCGCCGTCGCGGCGCCCTCGGCCAGTCCCAGGAGCTGCGCGATCCGCGCCGATACCGTACGGCCGTTCTCGAGCGGCTCGAGCAGGGCGTCGAGCTGGGCACGCGCCTCCTGAGCCGAATGCCCGTCGGCGATCCCGGCCAGCTCGCGCATGATCTGCGCGACCGCCCAGAAGGTGATCCCCTCGCCGTAGGAGAGACATGCGCCGCGCGCGACCCGCGCGCGTGGGTCGACGCGTTCCACGAGCTCGGCGACCAGGCGAGACTTGCCGACCCCGGGCTCTCCGACGATGGTCGCGAGCCGGCAGCTGAGAGTTTGCCGTGGCAGCATCGAGCTCGCCCTCGAGCAGCGCCAGCTCCTCGCCCCGCCCGACGAGCGGGCTCGATCTCCGGGATGCAGCGCCCACGCCCACCACCTCTACCAGGCGGTAGGCGGCGAGCGGCTCCGTCTTTCCCTTCGCGGCGAGCGCCTCCACGGGCTCGACCGAGACTGCATCGCGCACCAGCCGGTAGGTCGGCTCGCCGAGCAGCACCTCGCCCGGGCCCCGCGGCCTGCTCGAGCCGGGCGGCGACATTGACCGGATCGCCGGTCACGACGGTCTCGCGGCTGCCGACGACCTCGCCGGTATTGATCCCGATCCGGACGGCGATCCGCTATATCCCCGAAACGGCGCTCGAACGCTCTACGTTCAGAACGGTCAGATACGCGCCTGCATCTCGAGCGCCGCCCGGCAGGCGCGCAGAGCATCGTCCTCGTGTACGTCAGGGATGCCGAACACGGCGACCACCGCATCACCGATGAACTTCTCCACCGTCCCCCCGTGGCGCGCGAGTACCTCCCGCATCTCCCGGAAATAGAGATGCATCAGCTCCTGGACGGCCTCCGGATCGACCCGTTCCCCCATCGCGGTGGACCCCGAGACATCGCAGAAGAGGAGTGTCGCGAGCCTGCGCCGCTCGACCGCCTCGACTCCCGAGAGCGACGCGCCGCAATACCCGCAGAGCCGGAACCCGTCGGGATTCTCCCTGCCACACGAGGGGCAGACCTGCACGAGCTCTGAGCCTACTCCGTCAGGCGGCAATCCGGGCCCCCGCACGCCTCATCCCTCGGAGGCTAGAGCCCGATCGGCATGCCGTCGTTCCCCGCCGCGACCAACCGGATGTCAGCCTCACGACACGAGCTCGGGCATCCTCTCCGCGCGAGAATCGCCCACACGTCGTACGATGGGCGCGCCCGATGGAGGTCCGCGTGTCCCGTTCTCTGACCCTCGCCGTCGTTCCTCTCGCGCTCCTTGCGCTCTCACCGGCCGCCGGCGCCGGCGGCAGCTCTCGCGCGAAGGAGGTCCGGATCACGGCCGTGACCGCTGCGCAATGGGTGGTCCTCGGGAGCCGCGTCGCGATCACCGGCACCGTCAAGCCGGGCTCGCCCGGCCTGGGCCTGGCGCTCCAGCAGCGCGTCGGCGGGGCCTGGACGACCGTCGCCGCGAAGACGGTCGACGGCGGCGCCTTCACCTTCTTCGCGAAGCCCGGGGACCCGGGCACGACGGCGTACCGGGTCGTGGCCGCAAAGGACGGACCGGTCGCAGGCAACTCGTCGCCCGTCGCCGTCAAGGTGCTCCACTGGAGCTACCTCTCCGATCAGTACACGCGCCCGTTCGCCGGCGATCTACTCACCGATCCGAACAAGGCGAACGGGGTGGAGTACGACCACGTGATCACCATGGACGCCGGTTGTTACAACCCCTGGAACGGGGACGCCTGGGCCGACTACATCCTGAACGATCGCTACCAGCTCTTCACCGCGACCGTCGCCCTCGACGACGAGGCACCGCAGTACTCGACTGCGACGTGGAGCGTCTGGGGCGGCGGGAAGGTGCTCGCGTCCGGGAGCCTGACGCGTGGGGCCGTCAACCAGGTCAAGGTCTCGGTCGCGGACATCTACCGGCTTCGGCTGAAGATCAACGTGCCCGACCCGACCGGCGCCGCAGGCTGCGGCTTGAACTTCACCCAGGTCGTCTTCGGCAACCCCCAGGTCCTCGGCCTGTAGCCGCCGACCGTTGTTCAGCCGCTCCGCAGACATCTACGACGCGGTCTACTCCTACAAGGACTACGTCGCCGAGGCCGAGCGCATCCACGCGCTGATCGAGGAGCGCACGCCGGGCGCCTCCACCCTCCTCGACGTCGCCTGCGGCACGGGCAAGCACCTCGAGCAGCTCGCGCGCTGGTACTCGGTGCAGGGCCTCGACCTGAACGAGGACTTCGTCGCCATCGCCCGCGACCGGCTCGGCGACCTCGCGCACATCCACCTCGCCGACATGACCTCGTTCGACTTCGCCCGCACCTTCGGCGCTGTCACGTGCCTGTTCAGCTCGATCGCCTACGTCGGCACCGAGGAACGCCTCGACGCCACGCTCGCCGCGATGGCACGTCACCTCGGGCCGGGCGGGACGCTCGTGCTCGAGCCGTGGATCACGCCCGAGAACTGGATCGTCGGCCGGCCGCACCTCCTCACGGTCGACGAGCCGGAGCGAAAGATCGCGCGCGCGAGCGTCGCAGGCCGCGAGGGCGACATCTCGATCCTCGAGTTCGACTATCTGGTCGCAACGCCGGAGGGCACCCGCCACTTCACCGAGCGGCACGAGGCGGCGCTCTTCACCGACGAGCAGTACCGGCAGGCGTTCGAGCGAGCCGGCCTCTCGGTCGAGCTCGACGAGGAGGGCCTGATCGGCCGCGGCCTGTACGTCGGTCAGGCCGCCTGACGCCGCAGCTCGCGCAACGGCGGCCCGAGCGCCTGCCCGCCTCGCAGCACGGGTGCGAACAGGTCGCCGAAGCGCTCCACCCGCTCGAGCGCGACGGCCATGGAGAAGTCGCGCGGCCGGATGTCCTCGGTGAGCTCCTCCCAGGTGAGCGGAGTCGACACGGGCGCGCCGGGCTTCGGCCGCACCGAGTACACCGACGCGATCGTCTTCCCGTGCCCGTTCTGGCGATGGTCGACGAGCACGCCCGTCCGCTTCCGCTTCAGCCACTCGGTCGTGAGGAGCCCGGGATGCCCGGCCTCGAGGCCGCGCGACAGGAGCTCCGCGAACTCGTAGGTCTCGTCGTACCCCGATCGCCGCGTGATCGGAAGCAGCACGTGGATGCCGTCGGCGCCGCTCGTCTTCACGTACGAGGTGAGCCCGAGGCCCTCGAGCGCCCCTCGGATCAGGTGCGCGACCCGGACCGCCAGCGGGAACCCGTCTGCCGAGTCGGGCGGGTCGAGGTCGAACAGGACGAAGTCCGGGCGGTCCGGCTTGTCGACGCGCGAGTACCAGGCGTTCATGTCGATGCAGTGCATCTGCACCATCCAGAGGAGCGCATCGACGGTACCGACGAGCGGGAAGTCGACGAGCCGCGGGCCTCCCTCGCGCGGGACCGTCTGAAACTGTCTCGTCGGGATCCACGCCGGCATCCCCTTGGGGGCCTGCTTCTGGAAGAACGCCCCGCCCGCCAGCCCTTCTCGCCACCGCTTCATCGTGAACGGACGATCACGCAGGTGCGGCAGGATCGCGGGCGCGACCGCCTCGTAGTAGTCGAAGAGATCGCCCTTCGTGATCCCGTCGTCGGGGAAGAGGACACGGTCACGGCTCGTGAGCTTTACTCGGGTCATGCGAACGGCGAGCCTCGCACCTCGCGGAGCATCTCGCGGGCGATCACGAGCCGCTGGATCTGGTTCGTGCCCTCGTAGATCTGGGTGACCTTCGCGTCGCGCATCATCCTCTCGACCGGATATTCCCGCATGTAGCCGTACCCGCCGAGCACCTGGACGGCATCGGTCGTCACCGCCATCGCGGTGTCCGAGCAGAAGAGCTTCGTGATCGCCGAGAGCTTGGTCAGCTCGGGGCCGTCTGCTCCGGAGTCGATCAGCGCACCGCACCGGTAGAGCAGCCCGCGCGCGGCCTCGCACCGTGTCTCCATGTCGGCGAGCATCCCCGCGACGAGCTGATGGTTCGCGATCGGCTCGCCCATCGTCTCTCGCGTTCGCGCGTACCCGAGCGCGTACTCCGTCGCCCCCTCGGCGATGCCGAGCGCCTGGGCTGCGATACCCGGCCGCGAGCGGTCGAGGATCCTCATCGCGAGCCGCCACCCCTCGCCTTCTTCCCCGAGCCGGTTCTCGGCCGGCACCCGGCAGCCGTTGAAGAGCACCTCGCCGGTCGTCGACCCTCTGATCCCCATCTTGGGCTCGATCCGCCCGATCTCGAGCCCCGGCGTCTCGGCCTCGACCGTGAACGCCGAGATCCCCCGGCGGCCGGCGGCAGTGTCGGTCCTGGCGAAGACGACGTAGATGCCGGCGACGCCCGCGTTCGTGATGAACCGCTTCGAGCCGTCGAGGACGTAGGCGTCGTTCTCCCGCCGTGCCTCCGTTCGGATCGCCGCCGCGTCCGAGCCGGCGCCCGGCTCGGTGAGCGCGTAGGCGGCGAGCGCCTCCCCGGAGGCGATCCGGGGCAGGAACCGGCGCTTCTGCTCCTCGCTCCCCGCGAGCCTGAGCCCGAGAGCACCGAGCTCCTGCACCGCGAGGATGAGGCCGCTCGTCGCGCAGACCTTCGACACCTCCTCGACCGAGACGAGGGTCTGGAGAGCGCTCGCGCCGACCCCTCCGTACTCCTCGTCGGCGAGCGTCCCGAAGATGCCGTTCTCCCGGAAGAGCTCGACGACGTCCCACGGGAACTCCGCCGAGGAGTCGATCTCGGCCGCCCTGGGCGCGATCCGGCCGCGGGCCAGGGTGCGCACGAGGTCCCGGATCTCCTGCTGCTCGGGCGTGAGGCCATCGTGCAGCACGTCTCAAGCCTACCCCGGGGCCTGCCGATATCCGGGTCGTGGTCCAGTTGATGCTCGCCGCAAGCGCCCTCGTGGTCACCGTCTTCGCGCTCGTCGCGGCCTTCGTCGCGGTCGACGCTCGGTCGCTAGACGGCTCCCGAGAGACGCCCGAGGCGCCGGTTCACCGCTTCGTCGGCGGCTGCGAACGAGCGCCGGGTCGAGCTGACCGCGTCGAGGAACGTGTCACGCTCGAGCGCGAAGACCTCGCACGGCTCCGTCGTGCGGACGGTGGCCGTGCGCGGCACGTCGCGGAGAAGCGCGATCTCGCCGAACCCCTCTCCGGGGCCGAGCTCGTTCACATGCCTCCCGTCGATGAAGACCTCGGCTGCCCCGCTGCCGAGGATGAAGTAGCGGTCGCCGACGTCGCCCTGCGTGATCACCTCGACGCCGGCCGCCACGCTCAGCGGGCGAAGCTGCATCGCGAGCCGCTCGAGCGAGAGCGCCGGAAGCGGCGCGAAGATCGGAAGCTCGCGCAGGAGCGCGACGGCTCTCGCGGGAGCGACCGCGGCCCGGTCGACCCGGAGCATGCGCGGCCCCGACGCGAGGGTCACGACCGGAAGGAAGAGGCCCGTGATCACGAGCGTCCAGCGCGCACCGAAGGCATCGACGAGCGGCGGGATCAGGAGAGCGCCCAGAGCGACGCTCAGGTAGTAGGCCGTCTCGACCGCGCCGAATACCCGCGCCAGCACGCTGTCCTCGACCGCCCGCTGCAGCAGCGTGTAGCCGGCGACGTCGACGAGGATGTTCCCGACGCCGATCAACGCAAACGCGAACACCGCCACGCCGATGTGCGGCCAGACGGCGATCAGCAGGAACGGCGCCCCCCACAGCACGATCCCGACGAGGAACGGCATCGTCAGCCGCCTGCGCCCGGCGAGGTTGACCGCAGCGATCGTCCCGATCACCCCGCCGACGCCGACGGAGGCGTCGAGCCACCCGACGCCGGCGTTCCCGGTGCCGAGCACCTGGATCGCGACGACGACGAGCAGGACGGCGAACGCTCCGGCAACGAGGGTCTGGGCGGTGAAGAGGCCGATGATGACGCGAAGGTCGCCGTTACGGGCGATCGTGGTCGCGCCGGCGAGGATCGCCTGGGCGAACCCCTCGTCCTCGTCGTCGCTCGGCCCTGCGATCGACCTTCATCCCCTCGAGCGGCCGGAGGAGGACGATGGTCGAGAGCCCGAAGCAGACCGTGACGAACCAGAACACGGCGGTCGGCGTCGACACCGCCAGCAGGACGCCGGCGACGGCGGGGCCGAGGAAGAAGCTCGCTCCCTCGATCGTCGAGGAGACGACGTTCGCCGCAGTCAGCTCCTCGGGCCGGTCGACGAGCGACGGGAGGATCGCGACCTGCGCCGGCCGAAACGGCGTGCCGGCGATCGAGACTCCGATGCTCAGCGCGTAGACGACCCAGTGACTCGCCCCGGCGAGGATCGCAGGCGCGATCCCGGCCGAGAGAGCGAAACGGCTCCCGTTCGCGAAGAGCATCACCCTCGCACGTGGCAGGCGATCGCCGAGCACGGACGCGAACGGGGTCGCGATCGCAGCCGGCACGAGACGGAGGACGTAGATGAGGCTCACCGCGGAGGCTCCGCCGAAGTCGTAGGCGTAGACGGCGATCGCGACCGCGATCGAGACGTGGCCGAGGAGCGAGCCCAGGAGCGCGAGTTGGACGCGAAGGAGCGAAGGCGTGCGGACGTTGGCGGCGAACGCCGCCCGCCTGCCGATCTCGTCCACCACTCCGAAACTATCTCACCCGCGGCGCGGTAATGTCCCGCGTCGAGGAGTGGGGGTTATGAAGCAGGCAACACCCTTCCGCGTGCGTGTCGACGCCGCCGACCCGGCGCTGCTCGGGGCGCGCGGCGCGGAAGGAGATGCGCTCCGCCGCGAGCTCCTGTCGTCCGCCCGTGTCGCGGTGGTCGAGCCCGGGTACATCACGAAGCGGTTCCTCTACGTCCGGGCGCGCTCGCTCGGCCTGAAGCTCGTCCTCGTCGGCGACGACGCCGGCTGGGCGCGGACGCTCGTCCAAGACGGAATCGCCGAGAGGTTCCTCCGCGCCGACACGTCAGGCCCTCCCGAGGCCGGCGCGAAGGCGATCCTCGATGCCCTCGGGGAGGAGGCAGAGCGGCTCGACGGGATCTTCACGCTGTGGGAAGACGTCGTCCCGGCCACGGCGCGGGTCGCCGAGGCGCTCGGGCTGCCCGGCATACCCGTGGCGGCGGCCGATCGCGCCCGTAGCAAGCTGAGAACGCTCCAGGCGAGCCGCGACGCCGGCCTCCCCACCGCCCGCTTCATGCCCATCGTCGACGCCTCGAGCCTCCAGGCGGCCGCCGACCACGTCGGGTTCCCGGCCGTGATCAAGCCGGTCTTCGGCGCCGAGGCGCTCGGCTGCCTGCGCGTCGACGACCTCCGGTCGCTCGAGGAGGGATACGCGCGCGTGTCGGCACTGATCACGCCGGAGCTGAACCCGATCTTCCAGCAGGGCCGGGACCTCCTTCTCGAGGAGTACCTCGACGGCACCGAGTTCGACGTCGACCTCGTGCTCTCGCGTGGGGAGTGCGTCTTCTCGGCCATCTCCGAGAACTGGCCGACCGAGGAGCCCTACTTCGTCGAGACCGGCATGCACTCGCCGTCGGGACACCCGGCCGAGCGCCAGGAGGCGCTGAAGGATCTCTGCGTCCGCACGGCGCTCGCGCTCGGCTTCCGGGACGGCGTGCTGCATGCAGAGGCCAAGGACACGAGCAACGGCCCACGGCTCCTCGAGATGAACGCCCGGCTCGCCGGCGGGATCATCGAGGAGATCCACCTGATCGTCACCGGCGTCTCGCTGGTCGAGCAGCAGGCCCTGCTCGCGGTCGGCCTGCCGGCCGCTCCCTCACCCCACCCGGAGCCGGCGGCCGGAGCCACGCTCATCAGCCTGCACGCGCCGCAGTCCGGCCGGATCGTGAGCACCCGTTTCCTCGACCATCTCGCAACCGACGCGTCGGTGATCCAGCACGATCCGATGGTCGAGGCCGGCGAGCCCGTCACGGCTGCCGCCGACGGATTCCCGACCGTGATCGCCGAGCTCGCGGTCGCCGGGCCGACCGCAGAGGCCGCAGTCGCCGCCGGCCGCGCCATGGTCGATGCTCTCGACATCCGGTACGCGTCATGATCCTCGAGAACTGCCTCGTCCGGACCATGGATCCCCGGGTTCCGACGCAGCGCGCGCTGGCGATCGCCGGCGACCGTATCGCCGGCGGCGTCGGCGTCCACGAGACGGCGCTCGCCTCGCCCGACGTCGTCGACCTCGGCGGTCGGGTCGTCCTCCCGGGGCTCACCGACGCGCACGTGCACTTCCCGACCTGGGCGCTCTCGCGTTCCGACGTTGCGCTCGACGGATGCGCGTCGCTCGAAGAGGCTCTCGAGCGGATCCGGGCCCATGGGCGGGCCACGGGCGGGGTCATCCGCGGCTACGGGTGGCGCAGCGGCGACTGGACGTCCGCCGTCGAGCCGACTGCGGCGCAGCTCGACGCCGTCACAGGCTCGACGCCGGCGGCGATGATCGCGAAGGACTACCACTCGCTGTGGCTCAACTCGGCGGCGCTCGCACTCGCGAACGGCGACCTCGAGGTCGACGGTGGCATCGTCGAGCGGGATGCCGCGGGAGCTCCGACCGGCGTGCTGCGCGAGGAGGCGGCGTGGAGATTCAAGGAGCGGTACCTCTCCGTGCCCGACGACGTGTACGTCGAGGCGATGCGGGCCGGGCTGAAGGTCGCTGCCTCCCGCGGGGTGACGGCGGTGCACGACAAGGACGGCTGGCTCGGAGCGCTGCGCCTCTGGCGGAGCCTCGAGCGCGAAGAGAGGCTGACGCTACGAGTGTGGCAGTCGGCGCCCGCCGATCAGCTCGAGGCGCTGCGTGCGGTCGGGGTGTCCTCGGGCCTCGGGAGCCCGTTCCTGCGAATCGGCTATCTGAAGGCGTTCATGGACGGAACACTCGGCTCGCAGACCGCGCTCATGCTCGACGGCTCGGGGGTTCGGATCACGAGCGGCGAGGAGCTCGCCGAGATCGTCCTTGCCGGTGCCGCGGCCGGCTTCCCGGTGGCCGTCCACGCGATCGGCGACGGCGCCAACCGCGAGGCGCTCGACGCGTTCGAGCGCACGCGGGCGGTGTGGGAGCCGCTCGGGCTGCGCCACCGGGTCGAGCACGCTCAGCTCTTGTCGCCGGAGGACGTGCCCCGGTTCGCCGGGCTCGGCATCGCCTGCTCGGTGCAGTTCTCACATGCCCCGTCCGACCGGGATCTCGCCGAGCGGTTCTGGGCAGGGAAGCTCGACGGCGCGTATGCCTACCGCTCGCTCGTCGACTCGGGCGCGGTGGTCGCGAACGGCTCCGACGCGCCGATCGAGGAGCTCGACCCGCTCGCCGGCATCCGCGCGGGCGTTCGCCGGACGATCGACGAGCGCGGCGCGTGGCATCCGGAGCAGGCGTTGACGGTGCAGCAGGCCTTCGAGGCGACCTGCGTCACGCCCGCGTGGCTCTCGGGCGACGAGCGCCGACGCGGCCGGCTCATCCCCGGGCAGGCCGTCGGACCTCGTCGTCCTCGATCGCGACCCGTGGGACGACCTCGACGCCGAGGTCGTCGCGACGATGGTGGCGGGCCGCTGGGTCCACAACCCGCCGCCCTGGGATTGAGAGAAGCGTTATCCGCCCCCAGCCAGCCAGCCATCGGGCGCAACGAGCCGCTACGACCTCGTCACGGAGGGATAACCCCGTCGAGCGGATCAGCCGGAGTCCGGCTCCGCGATCTCCTCGCACTCGAGGCAGATCCAGTCAACGCCGCGCACGGGCTTGGCGCTCAGCTCGGCCGGGACCATCGTCACGCCGCAGACGGGGCAGATCGGCGGACGCTCATCGTCCATGTGGGTGGACGGCGTCGGTGACGCTGATGCGAATCGTGTGTCCGTGAGGGGTGAAGCTGCTCTCTTTCCCGAGCATGCCTGTCACGACCTCGAAGGTGACGATCTCACCGCTCCCCTCCACGTCGCTCCTGCGTTGCCTGACATATGTGTAGGTCTCCGCGAAGCTCCCGACGAGCGAGAAGATCGCTGCCCTGAGAGCGGCGATGCCTTTCGCCTGGCCTGTCCAGCGGAGCTCGATGTCGAAGCAGCCAGTCTCGGAGGAACGCGCGTCGACCAGTTGGAGCGGCAGCGACTCGCACGAGCGTTCGAGGTGCGGGAGGAGATGCAGCTCGGGTTGTTCAGCCACCCAGACAGCGCTTCGCATCTCGGCGAGCAACTCCTCGACGCCCGGCGCGAACAAGCGAGCGTCGGCGATCCCCTCGCCGCGCTCATCTCCGTCCCAGCGCCGACCGACCATCAGGCGAAGGATGACAGGGCCCCAAGGGCCCGGGTCGTGTGAGTCAACTCCGGGCCGACCCACACCAACCCTCCCGGTGTTCTAAGCGGTGGTGACGCCGAGGGAAGTGCTGAACGCGACGTCGGCGTAGTGAACATCTCCGATAAGGCTGATCTCGGTCATGTTCTCTGCGACCCATGAGGCAACTGCGGCGCTACCGCTCTCGGCTTCGGCACGGCTGTCCCACGCGCTGAACGAGAACACTTTGCCCTCGCCGATCGCTACCGAATAGCTCTTGAATCCTGGTTGCGCCTCGAGGATCGGCAAGATGCCTGCCTCGGCGCGCTCGCCGAGCGCCTGCGCGTCGCCCGTAAAACTGTAGTTCGCAATCCTTGCCACCATGGTGCCTCCCTTCGTGCACCGGTCCTGAAGCACAACGCGCTTCCATCGACCGGCGACTCAACACGACCCTGACAGATCGTGAGCGGCTGCGTCGCCTGAACGGCAACCAGGCGTCAAGCGGATCGCCTGCCCGAGCGCTCGCAGATGCCTACCTGAGACCAGTCGAGGCTTGCTCCCTGTCGTAGTGCGTTTTGAGCTACGAGATGCAGGCCGTCGACGACGCGCTCGAGCTCGTCCTCGACCTCGGATGACACCTCGGACGACAGGCCCTTCGCCTGCGCCAGTGCGCGTCGATGACGCCCGACCGTTCGGGCTACGATGCGAGTGGACAGACGGTCGTTGAGCTACGCGAAGGCCCGCCTTGTGGCGGGCCTTCGCGCGTCCTGGACCCCGAAGGCCGGATTCGAACCGGCATCTCCCCGTTGGACAGACGGTCGCTCTACCAATTGAGCTACTTCGGGGTCGTGCTCGAAGGTGTAGTTGCGAAACCGGGGCTCCGCAAGATGGCTCAAGAGGACGATGACCATGTCCAACGAACTCAGACGCAAGGCTCGTGGCGTGCGCGATCGTCCTCTCGCCTGATCGCCTCTCCGGGCGCAGGTCGAGGGGCTCCGTCAGAGAGCCGCGAAGGAGACCAGGAGCTCGCGCGCGGCCGCGATGCCGAGTGGCACGTGCTCGGCGAGCAGCCGCTCGTTCGGCGAGTGGACGTTCGAGTCCGGCAGCCCGAATCCGGTGATGACGGTGGCGATGCCCTTGTCGGCCAAGGCGGGCACGATCGGGAGCGTGCCGCCGGAGCGCACGAGAGCCGGGCGCGTACCCACCACGCGCTCGAAGGCCTCGAGGCCGAGCTGGATCGCCCGGGCATCGGGACGCACGAGGCCGGCGGGCGACGACGAGAGCTGCTCGATCTCGAGGGTCGCGCCGTCGGGCACGGCCTCGCGGAGAAGACGCTCGAGCTCGGGAGCGATCTCACCGACCTCCTGCCCGGGAGCGAGGCGGATCGAGAGGTTCGCCGCCGCGACCACGGGCAGCACCGTCTTCTGGAGATAGGGCGAGCCGGAGTCGATGCCGTTCACGTCGAGCGCCGGCTCGACCACGGTGCGAAGGTAGAACTCCTCGACCGCGCTGGGGTCGGCGGGCAGCGCGCCTTGCGAGCCGAGCTCGTGGACGCCGCCCGGCAGCTCCGCCCAGGCGGCGAGCTCCGCGTCGGTCGGCGCGACGATGCCCTTGCGGAGCGGTTCGGCGAGCCGGCCGTCGCGAGCGACGATCCCCGCGATCGTCGATCGCGAGCGCATGCGCGGCGTTGAGCGCCGCGCCGCCGAAGATGCCCGAGTGGAGGTCGCGCTCGCCGGTACGGAGGGTCACGTGGAAGATAGAGGAGACCGCGCGTCGAGACCACGAACGCCGGCAGGCCCTTCCGGATCATGTCGACGTCGAAGATGACTGCCGCATCCGCCCCGCGCTCATCGGCGGCGAGGAAGTCGACGATCGAGTGGCCGCCTACCTCCTCCTCCCCGTCGCAGCAGACCCGGACGTTCACCGGGAGCTCACCGGCCCGCGCGAGCTCGCGGGCGCCCGAGAGCAGCGTGTAGAGCTGGCCCTTGTCGTCCACCGCGCCGCGGGCGTACAGATACCCGTCGCGGATCTCGGGCTCGAACGGGTCGCTCTCCCAGAGCTCGAGCGGCGCCGCCGGTTGCACGTCGAAGTGCCCGTACAGCATCACCGTGGGCGCGTCGCCACCGTGCGAAGCCCGGATCTCGCCGACGGCGAGCGGTGCCCCCTCCCAGTCGACGACCTCCGCCTCGCCGCCCGCCCCCTTCACGAATTCCGCGACCCACTCCGCGGCGCGCCGGACGTCGCCCGCGTGCGCCGGGTCGGCGCTCACGGACGGGATCCGGAGGAATCCGGCCAGCTCGTCGAACCAGGCGTCCATCTCTAGGCGACGTCGCGGAGCTTGTCCGCGTCCGCGAGGATACGAAGCTTCTTCAGGGTGTGGTTCTCGATCTGCCGGACGCGCTCGCGGGTGACGTTGAAGGCGCGGCCGACCTCGTCGAGGGTGCACGGAGCCTCGCCGTTCAGGCCGAAGCGGAGCTCGAGCACGCGGCGCTCGCGGTCGCCGAGCTGGGCGAGCGCCTGCGCGAGCGCCTCGTCACGGAGCTTGAGGCCGGCGACCTCGTCGGGGAGCGGCTCGGACTCGTCCTCGATGAAGTGGCCGAACTCGGACTCCTCCTCGTCGCCGACCGGTTTCTCGAGCGAGACCGGCACCTGCGAGGTGCGACGGATCTGCTCGACCTCCTCGATCGGCATCTCGACCTCACCCGCGATCTCGGCCGACGTCGGCTCGCGCGCGAGCGACGCGCGGAGCTTCCGCTCGGCACGGAGGATGCGGTTCAGCTTCTCGACGACGTGGACGGGCATGCGAATCGTCCGGCCCTTGTCGGCGAGCGCCCGCGCCACGGCCTGGCGGATCCACCAGGTGGCGTAGGTCGAGAACTTGAAGCCGCGCCGATGGTCGAACTTCTCGGCGGCACGGACAAGCCCGATCGTCCCCTCCTGGATCAGGTCGAGGAAAGGGAGACCCTGGTTGCGGTAGCGCTTGGCGATCGAGACGACGAGGCGGAGGTTCGCCTCGACCATCTCCTGCTTCGCGCGGTGATCTCCGCGCTCGATGCGCTTCGCGAGCTCGACCTCCTGCGCCGCCGTCAGCAGATCGACCTTGCCGAGGTCCTTGAGGAAGAGCTGGAGCGAGTCGGTCGTGAGCTCGGCCTCGTAGGGCTCGATCTCCTCGTCCTCGAACTCCGCCTGGGGCTTCCCCGGCAGATCCTCGTCGAGCTCCTTGTCCTCGTCCGGCTCCGCTTCCTCGAGCTCTTCCTCGAGATAGGCGGCGCCGACCTCCTCCTCACCCACTCCGATTGCGTCCTCTCCGTCGTGCCTCGACCGCGACGGGCTGTTGTCTACCAGCCCCGCCGGACGGTGCTAGCGGAGCCGGAGCCCTGCGAGGAGGCGATGCCGGCGAGGAACTTCGTCGCCGCCTTGCCGATCTCGGTCTTCGGGCCGAGCTTCACCGTCGTCTCGAACTGGCCGATCGCCTGCTGCCCCTGGGCCGTCCAGGCGAGGAGATAGCCGAGGTAGTAGTGGACGAGCTGGCTCTTCGGGAACCGCGCCGAGAGGGGCCCGAGGTTCGAGAACGAGGGGTTCAGGTTGTCCTCGTCGAAGAGGCCCACAGCCTTCGCGACGAGCGCCTCGACATTGCCGGGCTGCTGCTTCGCCGCCCTCGCGAAGACGCGTTCCGCGGAGACCTGGCGCCCCTGCTGCTGAAGCCTCGAGCCCCGCTCGAGCAGCGTGTTTCGCCGGGACGGGACGAAGACGGGATACGGGGGGCCGTCGGTCGGCTGGAAGAACTCCGGGTGGAGCAGATTGTCGGCGCGGCCCTGGATGATCGTGTTGCGGCCGAGCTTCTTCGCCTTCTCGAGGGCGCTCTGCGCGTCCGACGGGTACCCGGCCCAGAGGAGGGCGACCCCGCGGTAGTACTGGACGATCGCGCTCTTCTCGCGCGCGCCGGGGGTCGCCCCGCCCGAGTACTGGAGGCCGAGTCGCTGCATCGTCGAGATGCTCCCGTGGGGCCAATCGCGGAACGCGGTCTCGATCTGCTCGCCCAGCTTGCCCGAGAGGCCCTGCGGGACCGGCGGCTTGCCGGTCGCGGCCTGCGGCTGGTGCGGGGTCGTCCGTGTGTCCAGCGTGAGACCGACGACGACGCCCGCCACGACGAGGGCGGCGACGGCAACGGCAAGATAGACGGAGGTGCGGGGCTGCACGGGGCTTCCCGGGAAAAGGTAGCCGCAGGGGAATGCGCGGGGCGCTACTATAGTTTTTGAAGGAATGGCCACCTACAGGGAGCTTCTCAAGGAAGTAAAGGATCGCATCGTCGAGATCGACGCCCGCGAGGCGCAGGATCTCGAGGGTGCTGCCTGGATCGACGTTCGCGAGCAGGACGAGTGGGACGAGGGGCATCTCCCCGGCGCCGTCCACGTGCCGCGCGGGAACCTCGAGTCGCGGATCGAAGGCGTGGTGCCCGACAAGACCACGCCGGTCGTGCTCTACTGCGCCTCCGCCGCACGCTCGGCCTTCGCGGCCGAATCGCTGCTCGAGCTCGGCTACGAGCGGCCGGTGTCGCTCGCCGGCGGCTATACGGAGTGGAAGCGCAACGGGCTCGAGATCGTGATCCCGAAGCAGCTCTCGCCCGAGAGGCGGGCGCGGTACTCGCGCCACCTCCTGATCCCGGAGATCGGCGAGGCCGGGCAGTTGAAGCTGCTCGACGCGAAGATCCTCCTGATCGGAGCCGGCGGGCTCGGCTCGCCCGCATCGCTCTACCTCGCGGCGGCAGGCATCGGGCACCTCGGGATCATCGACGCCGACATCGTCGACGAGTCGAACCTGCAGCGTCAGATCGCGCACTCGCTGAACACCCTCGGCACGCCGAAGGTCGACTCCGCGAAGCGCGCGATCGAGGCTCTGAACCCGGACGTCGAGGTGACCACCTACCGCGAGCGGCTCACGTCGGAGAACATCGACCGGATCCTCGACGACGGCTGGGACGTGATCGTGGACGGCGCCGACAACTTCCCCACCCGCTACCTCGTGAACGACGCGTCCGTGTGGCGGGGGATCCCCGTCGTCCACGGATCGATCTACCGGTTCGAGGGACAGGTCACCGTCTTCAAGCCGTTCGAGGGGCCGTGCTACCGCTGCCTTTATCCCTCGCCGCCGCCGCCCGAGCTCGCTCCGTCGTGCTCCGAGGGCGGAGTGCTCGGCGTGCTGCCGGGCATCGTGGGGACGCTCCAGACGAACGAGGCCCTGAAGCTCGCAGCCGAGATCGGCGAGCCGCTGGTCGGGCGGCTGCTCCTGTTCGACGCGCTGACCACCGACTTCACCGAGGTGAAGATCAGGCGCAACCCGGACTGCCCCGTCTGCGGCGAGCACCCGACGGTCACCGAGTACATCGACTACGTCGAGTTCTGCACGCGATGAGCGACGCCGCGGGCGGAGCCGGAAGTTGAGCGTGATCCGTGTTCCACCGGTCCTCCGTAGCGAGGCGGGTGGCGTGCGCGAGGTCGAGGCCTCGGGAACGACGGTGCGAGAGGTGCTCGAGGATCTCTCCGCGCGCGTTCCCGAGCTCGGCGCGAAGGTCTACGACGGCTCGGAGATCCAGCCGTACGTGAACGTGTACGTCGACGGCGAGGACGTCCGGACGAACGGCGGCCTCGACGCACCCGTGCGCGAAGACGCGACGGTGGTCCTCCTGCCTGCGATGGCAGGTGGAAACCACCGTGGGGGAACCAACGAGGTTCCCCCACGAGCCCCCTCCTCCGAGGGTGCGGCACATACGCGCTGACCGGGCCTCCCGCCGGGCCAAGCCCGGCTCCGGCGGTACATGTCGCGAGGCCCAAGAGCGTTTGGAAACGCGCACAGCTCACTACAGCAGGGGCACGCAAATGGTCGCTGGTTCACTCCTCGATCTGATCGGGAACACACCGCTCGTCGAGCTGTCGCGGCTCTCGCCTCCCGGCGTCAAGATCTACGCGAAGCTCGAGGCGCAGAACCCGACCGGGTCGATCAAGGACCGCGTCGCCCTGGCGATGGTGGAGGCCGCCGGGCTCGAGCCGGGCGCCGAGCTCCTCGAGCCGACCTCGGGGAACACCGGGATCTCGCTCGCGCTGGTCGCGAAGCTGCGCGGGCACAAGCTGACGTGCGTCATGCCCGCGAACGCCACCCCCGAGCGGCGGCTCGTGCTCAGGCTCTTCGGCGCCACGATCGTCGACTCGCCCGCCAACGAGGGGTCGAACGGGGCAGTACGGCTCGCCCAGCAGCTGGCCGCCGACGACCCGCGTTACACGATGCTCTTCCAGTATGCGAACGAGTCGAACCCGCGCGCGCACTACGAGGGCACGGGTGCCGAGATCGTGCGCGACCTGCCGCGGGTCGATGCGCTCGTCGCCGGGCTCGGGACCGGCGGGACGCTCATGGGCACGGGCGCGCGGCTGCGTGAGGCGTTCCCGGACGTCGTCGTGGCCGCGGCCGAACCGCTGCCCGGCGATCCCGTGATGGGGCTGCGATCCCTCGAGGACGGCTATGTCCCGCCGATCCTCGACGTGTCGAAGCTCGACCGCAAGATCCTCGTCTCGAATGCCGAGTCGGTCGCTGCGGTGCGGGTGCTGCTCGAGCGCGAAGGCATCTTCGCGGGGGTGTCGGCGGGAGCGGTCGTCCACGTGGCCCGGAAGCTCGCGGGCGAGCTGCCCGAGGGCTCGGTCGTCGTCGCGGTGCTCGCCGACGGCGGCTGGAAGTACCTCTCCGGCGACTTCTGGGATGCCGAGGACGTCGAGGGCTCGATGGAGGAGACGCTCTGGTGGTAGTCCCGGACGCGATCCGCGACGAGCTGCACACGCATGCTGCCGAGGAGGCGCCGAACGAGTGCTGCGGCGTCATCGTCTTTCGCGACGGCGTCGCCGAGCGCTATCTCCGCGGTCGCAACCGGCTGGCCTCGCCATACCGCTACGAGCTCGAGATCGACCCGGACGTGTGGTTCCTCGAGGACGAGGGCTACGACCTCGCCGTCTTCCACTCCCATCCCGAGACCGAGCCGCGCCCCTCCCGCACCGATCGTGAGCTGTCGGGCCTGTGGGCCGGGAAGCCGTTCCTGATCTACGGCCTTGCGTTCGGCGAGCTCCGAGCGTGGACGATCACGCGAGACGAGGCGATCGAGCTCCCTCTCGCCTGAGCAGCCTGCGTCCGCGCGGACGGCGCGTCACGCGACTTCCGGGCTCGGTTGTGCAAGGCCCCACACGACCACAGCCGGCTACCCGTCCTAACCGAGCGCGATCGAGCCGAGCTCGCCGTGCACCTCGAGCTCGGAGGATCCGAGCCAGCGGTGCGGCCCGGCCGTGAAGAAGAGCGTCGTCGGCGGCCCGCTCATACCGCCGGTCCCGAACGCGATTCCCCAGATCCCGGGAACCCTGACACCGAGGCTGCCGGCCGGTACCCAGCGGCCGCCGCGCTGCGCGAACGCGTCGATGCGGCCGTCACCGAAGTTGGCGACGAGGAGATCGCCGCCGAACCTCGGAAACCGGCGGGGAGCGAGAGCGAGCCCCCATGGCTCTGCGAACCCCGCCGAACGTCCGATCCGGGCGACCAGCTTCCCCTCGAGGTCGAACTCGTCGACGTAGCCGCCACTCGGCATGTCGTTTCCGTTCACCGGCGCCGGCCAGGAGTAGCTGACGAACAGACGGTTCCCGGCGGCGACGATGTTGAAGGGCGCATACCACGTCGGAATCGACGAATCGACGAACGCATGCGCAAGAGCGACCGGTCGCCAGTGACGGTCGAAGACGAGCACGTGGCCGTTGTGGAAGTCGGTCACGTACAGCCGGCCGTGAGTGAGCGCGAGTCCCTTGAACACGGCCGCGGTTCCGGAGCCGTCGACGGCAACGACTGTCTGCTTCGACCAGCCGTGCGGGACGTTCGGCGACCACGCCCGAATGCGGCCGTCCTCACACGCATAGAGGAACCGCGCCGGCGCCGAGTGCGCGCCGCGGCCGATCACGAACCCTGTCCCGCCGTTGAAGACGACGCCGGTGGGGCCCCCGGGAACGGCCACGGTCAGATGCTGCTTGCGCCCCTCCGCCGAGTAGAGCGTGCTCGTCCCTCGGCCTTCGTTCGACACCCACCACGGGCCCGCCTTCATCGAAGCGAGCCCCCATGCGTTCACGAGCTGGGAGTCGTGACTGGAGGCGCCGAGCGCTCGATCGGAGACGATCGCGCGCGTGACGAAGTGCGATCGCCCACCCGCACCGACGAGACACGCCGCCACCGCGGAGGCGATGACGGCGATCGCCACCGTCCTCATCGTCGCTCAGCCGGTCGCGACCGGCCGCGGTGCATCGAGCCGGCTGCCGATCATCCCCCGGTACCAGTAGAAGCTGTCCTTCGGCACGCGCTCCTGCGTGAGGTAGTCGACGTAGACGATCCCGAACCGCTTCGAATAGCCCTCACCCCACTCGAAGTTGTCGAGGAAGCTCCAGACGAAGTAGCCCTTCACCGGCGCGCCTTCCTCGATCGCACGCGCCATCGCACCGATGTAGCCCTCCAGATACGCAACGCGCTCCGGGTCGTGGACGCTGCCATCGTGCACGCGTACGTCGCCGAACGCTGCGCCGTTCTCGGTCACGTACATCGCAGGCGGTGCATAGTCCTCCGCGACGCGCATCAGCAAGTGGTAGAGGCCGTCGGGATACACCTCCCAGCCCATCTCGGTCTTCAGCGCCTCCGGGTCATTGACGATCTGCGGTCGGTCGGTGCCGGCGGCCACGACGAACCGGAAGTAGTTGTTGACGCCGAGGAAGTCGAGCGGAGCGGCAATCGCCTCGAGATCGCCGGGCTGTACGTGCGGCGCGACCAACTCGTTGCGCTCGAGCAGGTCGGCCGGATAGGCGCCGCGGAAGACCGGGTCGAGGAACCAGCGGTTCCCCTCGCCGTCGACCTGCCACGCAGCCGCTTCGTCCTCGGGTGTTGCCGAATGCGGATAGATGTGGTGCAGGTTCAGGACGATCCCGACCTGCGCCTCTGGCGCGGTCCGCCGGATCGCCTCGACGGCCCAGCCGTGGCCGAGCAGCAGGTGGTGCGCAGCCGCGACCGCGTCCGCCTCGCTCGTGAGGCCCGGCGCGTGGCGACCCCAGGAGTGGCCGATCCAGGCGTAGACCCACGGCTCGTTGTGCGTCGCCCAGTGCTGCACGCGGTCACCGAGCCGGCCGACGACGGCCTCCGTGTACTCGACGAAGGCCTCGGCGGTCGAGCGCACCCGAAAGCCCCCCTCGTCCTCCAGGGCCTGAGGCAGATCCCAGTGGAACAGCGTCGCGAACGGCTCGATGCCGGCCTCCAGCAACGTGTCGACGAGGCGGTCGTAGAAGTCGAGGCCCTTCTCGTTCACCGCGCCGCGGCCCTCCGGCAGGATCCGAGGCCACGCGATCGAGAAGCGAAAGGCGTCGATCCCGAGCTCGGTCATCAGCTTCACGTCGTCCGGATAGCGGTGGTAGAAGTCGCACGCGATCTCGCCCGTGTCGCCCGCGCGAACCTTGCCGGGCGTCGCCGAGAAACGGTCCCAGACGCTCTCGCCGCGTCCGTCTTCGTGCGCTGCGCCTTCGATCTGGTACGACGCGGTCGCCGCTCCCCAGAGGAAATCCGCCGGGATGGAGTTCGCGAGGTCTGTCATGGCGTTGTCCTTTCGCTGGGAAGAGAGGAAGGCGCGGTCACGTGACAGCGCCCGAACTGGTCGGGGCGGGCCTCGACGAGACGCGGAGTGAGCTCGGAGCAGATACCGATCGCCACGGGGCATCGCGCCAGGAAGCGGCACCCCTCGGCGGGGTCGATCGCCGCCGACGCGGGCGCCCCGAACTCGATCCATTTCGCCTCGGCGCCGGGATCCGGAGCGGCGTCGAGCAGGAGCTGGGTGTAGGGATGCAGGGGATCGGCGAGCACCTGCTCGATCGGCCCCTGCTCGACGATCTGGCCCGCGTACATCACGAGGATCTCGTCGGCGACGTATCGCGCTGCCGCCAGGTCGTGGGTGACGTACAGAAACGCGAGATCGCGCTCCTCTTTCAGCTTCAGCATCAGGTTGAGGATCCCGATCCGGATCGAGACATCGAGCATGCTCGTCGGCTCGTCGGCGAGCACGACCTTGGGCTCGACGGCCAGCGCGCGGGCGATCGCGACGCGCTGTCGCTGCCCGCCGGAGAGTTGGTGCGGGTACTTCGCGGCAACCTCCTCGGGCGGTGTCAGGCCCACGGCCCGCAGCAGCTCGTGGATGCGCTCGTCGAGCTGACCCCGCGGCACGATCCCGTGGAGCTGCAAGGGCCGGGCCAGATGGTGGCGGATCGTCTTGACGGGATTGAGCGACGCGAACGGGTCCTGGAAGATGATCTGCACCTGGGAGCGGTAGTGCAGTTCCTCCTTGCGGCTCTTCAACTTCGCAGCATCGCCGCCTTCGAAGAACACGGAGCCGCCGGTCGGCGCCTGCAAGCGGGCGAGCAGGCGTGCGACCGTGCTCTTGCCGCTCCCGCTCTCACCGACGAGCGCCGTCACCGTTCCCGGCTTGAGCTCGAACGAGACGTCGTCGACCGCATGAACCTGCGGCCGGTTGAGCTTGCCCCCGAGGAGAAAGCGCTTCTCGAGGTTCCTGACCTCGAGCGCGCTCACGACGTCGCTCCTTCCGCGAGGTGGCAGGCGACCTGGTGGCCGGGCTCGAGCTCTCGTAACAGCGGGTACCTCCGTCGTCTGACGCTCGTAGAGCCCGAGACGGTCGGGCCGGCATTCCGGACAACGCGGGTGGAACCGGCAGCCGGCCGGTGGATCTCGGAGATCCGGCGGGGCCCCGCCGATGCCGGTCAAGCGCTGACGGGGCCCGCGCAGCGGAGGGAAGGACGCCAGCAACCCGCGCGTGTACGGGTGGAGCGGGTTCGCCCCGAGGCGGCTTGCCTCCGCGGTCTCGACGATCGAGCCCGCGTACATGATCGCGATCCGGTGCGCGGTCTCGATCAGCAGCGAGAGATCGTGCGTGATGAAGAGCACCGCAAACTGCCGCTCCCGCTGAAGTTCCTGAACACGCTGCAGGATCTCGCGCTGGACGACGACGTCCAGTGCTGTCGTGGGCTCATCGAGGATGATCAGCTCGGGCTCGAGCGCCAGCGCCATCGCGATGATCACGCGCTGGCGCATGCCACCCGACAGCTCGTGCGGATACGCGCGCACGCGCTGCCTGTCCATGCACATCAGCTCGAGCAGGTCCCCGGCCTCCGCCAACGCCTGCTTCTTCGAGATCCGCTCGTGCGCCCGCATCATGTCGACGAACTGGTCGCCGACCCGCGTCACCGGATTGAGCGCGTTCATCGCCGACTGGAAGACGATCGAGACGTTCCGCCAGCGGAACGACCGCAGCTCCTCTTTGGATCGGGTGACGAGGTCTTCGCCGCGGAAGAAGATGCTGCCGCCGGTCACGCGTGCTGTCGCCGGCAGGATCTGCATCATCGCGTTCGCGACCGTGCTCTTCCCGCACCCCGATTCGCCGGCGAGGCCGACGATCTCGCCCGCCCCGATCGAGAGGTCGACGCCGTTGACGACGCGCATCGAGCCGTAGTCGACCGCAAGCCCCCGCAGCTCGAGGAGCGTCTCGGTCTTCGTCGCGGCCGGAACAGGATGCTCGATCGCGCTCGTCATGGTTTCGCCCATGAGCGGCTCCCGACGAAGAGAGGCAGCAGGCGGTGGCGCCGCCGGCGGGGCGGCTTCTCGGCACGGAGGCGCGGGTTGCTGACCTCGTCGACCCCGGTGAGGATCAGGACGAGCCCGAGAACGGTCAGCGCGAGCGCCACACCTGGGAAGACGAACGGCCACCATTCGCCCTGGAGAACGGTCGAGTTCGTCTCGCCCAGTAGAGCGTCATGCCCCAGCTCGTGTGGGTGACGTCGCCGAGGCCGAGGAACTCGAGCCCGGCGTCGACGAGGAGCGCGATGTAGAAGACGAGCACGAACGCCGCGGCGATCCTGCTGATCATGTTGGGCATCAGCTCGCCGAAGACGATGCGCGAGGTGGACTCGCCGGATGCCTTGGCTGCGAGCACGAAATCCCTGTTCCGCAGCGAGAGCGCCTGACCACGGAGAATCCGTGCTTCGAACGCCCACAGGACGACCGCCAAGACGACCGCCATCGTCCACATCCCGCGGCCCTTCAGGTAGGCCGAGATCACGACGAGCAGCGGGATCGCCGGGATCGTCAGGAAGACGTTGATGACGAGGTTCACGATCTCGTCGTACATCCCGCCGATGTAAGCCGAGCTCACGCCGAGGATCGCGGCGACGGCGGTCGCGAGCGCGGCCGCGGCGGCCCCGAGAAGCAGGGAGCGCCGCGCCCCGACGACGACCTGCGAGAAGACGTCGCTGCCTTGATCCGTCGTCCCGAACAGGTGGTGCCACGACGGCGCCTGTCGGGCGTCGAGCAGGCTGAAGTCGTTCGGATGTGCGGCCGAGATCCACGGCGCGATCAACGCGACCACGACCACGAAGGCAACGATCATCAGACCGACGCATGACTTGCGGTTGCCGAGCATCAACGCGAGCCAGCCGGGATTCGCACCGCCGCCCGGCGACGACCGCCGGCACGGGCGCCGCGAACTCGACGGCCGTCTGATCGATGATTGTCGGATCGATCTGCGACATCAGCTCGTCCTGAGCCGTGGGTCGAGGATCAGGTTGAGAACGTCCATGATCAGGTTCGCGGCGATCACACAGAGACAGAGCACGACCAGGATCGCCTGGGCGAGTGGGTAGTCGTTGCCGAGGACGGCGCTCTGCAGCGTGTAGCCCACCCCGGGGTAGCTGAAGATGAACTCGATGAAGACCAGGCCTCCGACGGCGCCGGCAAACTGCGCGGCGAACCCGTTGAGCGGCGGCAGGATCGCGTTCCGTCCTGCGTACTGCGTCATCACCCGCTGCTCGGGAAGCCCCTTCGCGTTGGCCATCGTCACGTAGTCCTCGGAGATCGTGTTGATCATCACGGTGCGCATGTTGAGCACCCAGTAACCCGTGTAGGCCGCGATGATCACGAGGATCGGCAGCTGCGAGTGCCGGAACGCGCTCCTGAAGAACGGCCAGTTGAGCCCGGGCGTGATGTCGCTGTCGTAGGCGTGCTGAATCGGGAACCAGCCCAGCTTCAGCCCGAAGACGTACAGACCGATCAGCGCGATGAAGAAGGCGGGGAACGCGCCGAGCACCATGAATGCCGGGACGACGAGGTTGTCGAAGAAACCGCCGCGCCGCCACGCTGCGAACATCCCGACGGCGGTGCCGATGGCGAAGGCGAAGAGGAACGCGACGCCGACGAGGAAGATCGAGTACGGCAGCGTCCGGCCGACGACCTCGGAGACCGGCGTCGGATAGTTCGACGTCGAGATGCCGAAGTTGAAATGGACGATGCGGTTCAGATAGACGACATAGTCGTGCCAGATCGAGTGGTGGCCGCCCCCGAGCAACGCGGCATATGTCGCGACGAGGCCAGGGTTCGCCGAAAGCTGGGCGGGGCTCAGATGCTGCAGCACGCCCCCATCGGGTCGCCCGGCATCAACCTCGGGAGCAGGAAGTTGATCGTCAGCGCGACCCAGATCGCGAAGACGTAGAAGACGAGCCGACGGGCGAACCAGCGCATTTGCGTCAAGCGGAGGGTAGACAGCGGGCGGCCCTCGGGGCCGCCCGCTGTGAGGAATGCCTACCCCTCGGACTACGCCCCGGCCTGCCCTCCTGGGCAGATACGGGTGAAGGAGAGGATGTTGTCCGGGAACGTGGTGAAGATCGGGTCGCCGAAGAAGTTCTGCGGCGTGTCGTAGCAGTGGAAGTACTTCGTGCTGTAGGTCGACCAGCGCGGACCGATGAAGAGCGGGATGATCGGCTGGTACTTGAGGAAGATGCCTTCGAGCCGGGTCGCGAGGTCTTGCTGCTTCGCCGGGTTGAGCGTCACCTTCCAGGTGTCGAGGAGCTTCGTCGCCGTCGGATCGGCGAAGTGCTCCCAGTTGCCGGTCGGCGTGCCGTCCTTACCGGAGGGAATGAACGCGTTCTGGTCGAGGTTGGCGTAGAAGTAGCCGTACGGCGAGCCCTGGGAGCCGCCCTGCCAGAGCAGCGTCGGGTTCTTCGTGGCCATCGCGTTCGGCTGCCAGGAGCCCCAGTCGGGCTCGAGAGCCACCTTCGAGGAGACACCGATGTCCGAGAGGTTCTTGGTGATGATCTG
>CAVRQF010000006.1:0-279622 GCA_963723405.1 uncultured Actinomycetota bacterium
CACGCGATCGAGAAGCGAAAGCCGTCGATCCCGAGCTCGGTCATCAGCTTCACGTCGTCCGGATAGCGGTGGTAGAAGTCGCACGCGATCTCGCCCGTGACGCCCCGCGAACCTTGCCGGGCGTCGCCGAGAAACGGTCCCAGACGCTCTCGCCGCGTCCGTCTTCGTGCGCTGCGCCTTCGATCTGGTACCATGCGGTCGCCGCTCCCCAGAAAATCGCCGGGATGGAGTTCGCGAGGTCTGTCATGGCGTTGTCCTTTCGCTGGGAGAGAGGAAGGCGCGGTCACGTGACAGCGCCCGAACTGGTCGGGGCGGGCCTCGACGAGACGCGGAGTGAGCTCGGAGCAGATACCGATCGCCACGGGGCATCGCGCCAGGAAGCGGCACCCCTCGGCGGGGTCGATGGCCGCCGACGCGGGCGCCCCGAACTCGATCCATTTCGCCTCGGCGCCGGGATCCGGAGCGGCGTCGAGCAGGAGCTGCGTGTAGGGATGCAGGGGATCGGCGAGCACCTGCTCGATCGGTCCCTGCTCGACGATCTGGCCCGCGTACATCACGAGGATCTCGTCGGCGACGTATCGCGCTGCCGCCAGGTCGTGGGTGACGTAGAGAAACGCGAGATCGCGCTCCTCCTTCAGCTTCAGCATCAGGTTGAGGATCCCGATCCGGATCGAGACATCAAGCATGCTCGTCGGCTCGTCGGCGAGCACGACCTTGGGCTCGACGGCCAGCGCGCGGGCGATCGCGACGCGCTGTCGTGCCCGCCGGAGAGTTGGTGCGGGTACTTCGCGGCAACCTCCTCGGGCGGTGTCAGGCCCACGGCCCGCAGCAGCTCGTGGATGCGCTCGTCGAGCTGACCCCGCGGCACGATCTCGTGGAGCTGCAACGGCCGGGCCAGATGGTGGCGGATCGTCTTGACGGGATTGAGCGACGCGAACGGGTCCTGGAAGATGATCTGCACCTGGGAGCGGTAGTGCAGTTCCTCCTTGCGGCTCTTCAACTTCGCAGCATCGCCGCCTTCGAAGAACACGGAGCCGCCGGTCGGCGCCTGCAAGCGGGCGAGCAGGCGCGCGACCGTGCTCTTGCCGCTCCCGCTCTCACCGACGAGCGCCGTGACCGTTCCCGGCTTGAGCTCGAACGAGACGTCGTCGACCGCATGAACCTGCGGCCGGTTGAGCTTGCCCCCGAGCGAGAAAGCGCTTCTCGAGGTTCCGGACCTCGAGCGTGCTCACGACGTCGCTCCTTCGCGAGGTGGCAGGCGACCTGGTGACCCGGCTCGAGCTCTCGCAACACGGGAACCTCCGTCGTCTGACGCTGGTAGAGCCCGAGACGGTCGGGCCGGCATTCCGGACAACGCGGGTGGAACCGGCAGCCGGCCGGTGGATCTCGGAGATCCGGCGGGGCGCCGCCGATGCCGGTCAAGCGCTGACGGGGCCCGCGCAGCGGAGGGAAGGACGCGAGCAACCCGCGCGTGTACGGGTGGAGCGGGTTCGCCCCGAGGCGGCTCGCCTCCGCGGTCTCGACGATCGAGCCCGCGTACATGATCGCGATCCGGTGCGCGGTCTCGATCAGCAGCGAGAGATCGTGCGTGATGAAGAGCACCGCAAACTGCCGCTCCCGCTGAAGCTCCTGAACACGTTGCAGGATCTCGCGCTGGACGACGACGTCCAGTGCCGTCGTGGGCTCATCGAGGATGATCAGCTCGGGCTCGAGCGCCAGCGCCATCGCGATGATCACGCGCTGGCGCATGCCACCCGACAGCTCGTGCGGATACGCGCGCACGCGCTGCCGGTCCATGCACATCAGCTCGAGCAGGTCCCCGGCCTCCGCCAACGCCTGCTTCTTCGAGATCCGCTCGTGCGCCTGCATCATGTCGACGAACTGGTCGCCGACCCGGGTCACCGGATTCAGCGCGTTCATCGCCGACTGGAAGACGATCGAGACGTTCCGCCAGCGGAACTACCGCAGCTCCTCTTTGCGATCGGGTGACGAGGTCTTCGCCGCGGAAGAAGATGCTGCCGCCGGTCACGCGCGCTGTCGCCGGCAGGATCTGCATCATCGCGTTCGCGACCGTGCTCTTCCCGCACCCCGATTCGCCGGCGAGGCCGACGATCTCGCCCGCCCCGATCGAGAGGTCGACGCCGTTGACGACGCGCACCGAGCCGTAGTCGACCGCAAGCCCCCGCAGCTCGAGGAGCGTCTCGGTCTTCGTCGCGGCCGGAACAGGATGCTCGATCACGCTCGTCATGGTTTCGCCCATGAGCGGCTCCCGACGAAGAGAGGCAGCAGGCGGCGGCGCCGCCGGCGGGGCGGCTTCTCGGCACGGAGGCGCGGGTTGCTGACCTCGTCGACCCCGGTGAGAATCAGGACGAGCCCGAGAACGGTCAGCGCGAGCGCCACACCTGGGAAGACGAACGGCCACCATTCGCCCTGGAGAACGGTCGAGTTCGTCTGCGCCCAGTAGAGCGTCATGCCCCAGCTCGTGTGGGTGACATCGCCGAGGCCGAGGAACTCGAGCCCGGCGTCGACGAGGAGCGCGATGTAGAAGACGAGCACGAAGGCCGCGGCGATCCTGCTGATCATGTTGGGCATCAGCTCACCGAAGACGATGCGCGAGGTGGACTCGCCGGATGCCTTGGCTGCGAGCACGAAATCCCTGTTTCGCAGCGAGAGCGCCTGACCACGGAGAATCCGTGCTTCGAAGCCCACAGGACGACCGCCAAACGACCGCCATCGTCCACATCCCGCGGCCCTTCAGGTAGGCCGAGATCACGACGAGCAGCGGGATCGCCGGGATCGTCAGGAAGACGTTGATGACGAGGTTCACGATCTCGTCGTACATCCCGCCGATGTAAGCCGAGCTCACGCCGAGGATCGCGGCGACGGCGGTCGCGAGCGCGGCCGCCGCGGCCCCGAGAAGCAGGGAGCGCCGCGCCCCGACGACGACCTGCGAGAAGACGTCGCTACCTTGATCCGTCGTCCCGAACAGGTGGTGCCACGACGGCGCCTGTCGGGAGTCGAGCAGGCTGAAGTCGTTCGGATGTGCGGACGAGATCCACGGCGCGATCAACGCGACCACGACCACGAAGGCAACGATCATCAGACCGACGCATGACTTGCGGTTGCCGAGCATCAACGCGAGCCAGCCGGGGATTCGCACCCGCCGCCCGGCGACGACCGCCGGCACGGGCGCCGCGAACTCGACGGCTGTCTGATCGATGATTGTCGGATCGATCTGCGACATCAGCTCGTCCTGAGCCGTGGGTCGAGGATCAGGTTGAGAACGTCCATGATCAGGTTCGCGGCGATCACACAGAGACAGAGCACGACCAGGATCGCCTGGGCGAGTGGGTAGTCGTTGCCGAGGACGGCGCTCTGCAGCGTGTAGCCCACCCCGGGGTAGCTGAAGATGTACTCGATGAAGACCAGGCCTCCGACGGCGCCGGCAAACTGCGCGGCGAACCCGTTGAGCGGCGGCAGGATCGCGTTCCGTCCTGCGTACTGCGTCATCACCCGCTGCTCGGGAAGCCCCTTCGCGTTGGCCATCGTCACGTAGTCCTCGGAGATCGTGTTGATCATCACGGTGCGCATGTTGAGTACCCAGTAACCCGTGTAGGCCGCGATGATCACGAGGATCGGCAGCTGCGAGTGCCGGAACGCGCTGCTGAAGAACGGCCAGTTGAGCCCGGGCGTGATGTCGCTGTCATAGGCGTGCTGAATCGGGAACCAGCCCAGCTTCAGCCCGAAGACGTACAGACCGATCAGCGCGATGAAGAAGGCGGGGAACGCGCCGAGCACCATGAATGCCGGGACGACGAGGTTGTCGAAGAACCCGCCGCGCCGCCAGGCTGCGAACATCCCGACGGCGGTACCGATGGCGAAGGCGAAGAGGAACGCAACGCCGACGAGGAAGATCGAGTACGGCAGCGTGCGGCCGACGACCTCGGAGACCGGCGTCGGATAGTTCGACGTCGAGATGCCGAAGTTGAAATGGACGATGCGGTTCAGGTAGACGACATAGTCGTGCCAGATCGAGTGGTGGCCGCCCCCGAGCAACGCCGGCATATGTCGCGACGAGGCCAGGGTTCGCCGAAAGCTGGGCGCGGGCTCAGATGCTGCAGCACGCCGCCCATCGGGTCGCCGGGCATCAACCTCGGGAGCAGGAAGTTGATCGTCAGCGCGACCCAGATCGCGAAGACGTAGAAGACGAGCCGACGGGCGAACCAGCGCATTTGCGTCAAGCGGAGGGTAGACAGCGGGCGGCCCTCAGGGGCCGCCCGCTGTGAGGAATGCCTACCCCTCGGATTACGCCCCGGCCTGCCCTCCTGGGCAGATACGGGTGAAGGAGAGGATGTTGTCCGGGAACGTGGTGAAGATCGGGTCGCCGAAGAAGTTCTGCGGCGTGTCGTAGCAGTGGAAGTACTTCGTGCTGTAGGTCGACCAGCGCGGACCGATGAAGAGCGGGATGATCGGCTGGTACTTGAGGAAGATGCCCTCGAGCCGGGTCGCGAGCTCTTGCTGCTTCGCCGGGTTGAGCGTCACCTTCCAGGTGTCGAGGAGCTTCGTCGCCGTCGGATCGGCGAAGTGCTCCCAGTTGCCGGTCGGCGTGCCGTCCTTACCGGAGGGAATGAACGCGTTCTGGTCGAGGTTGGCGTAGAAGTAGCCGTACGGCGAGCCCTGGGAGCCGCCCTGCCAGAGCAGCGTCGGGTTCTTCGTGGCCATCGCGTTCGGCTGCCAGGAGCCCCAGTCGGGCTCGAGAGCCACCTTCGAGGAGACACCGATGTCCGAGAGGTTCTTGGTGATGATCTGGTTCGAGGCGACCCAGTCCGACCAGCCCGAGATCACGTGGATGTCGAGCGACACGGGGTTGCCCTTGGGATCGATGAGCTGGTTGCCCTTGTAGGTGAAGCCGGCAGCCGTCAGCATCGCCTTGGCGGCAGCGGGGTCGTACTTTGCGGCAGCCTTCGCCTGCGCCTTGACGGCACCACTGACGATCCACTTCGGGAACAGCCCGCTCAGGCCGATCGCGTCGGTCGGCGGCGCGTAGCCGTACTCGCCGAGCTTCGAGACCGAGTTGCGATCGATCGCAAGGCTGAGCGCCTTGCGGAACGCGACCAGGTTGAACGGATACTGCGTGTCGTCGAACGTGAGCGAGATCGGGTACGCCGTCGTCGCGTAGAACGCGTGGTAGTGCTGCGGGTCCTTCGACTCGTAGGCCTTCTCCACGTTCGGGACGAAGTTGTGCGTCCAGTCGACCTGGCCACTGTCGATCAACGCCAGCGCGGCGTCGTTCGACGCGGCCTGCACGTACTCGAGGCACGGGACCTTCGGGAGGCCCGGCTGCCAGTAGTTCGGGTTCTTGCCGAAGACGTAGTCCTGCGTCGTGAAGCGCGTGATCGTGTCGAACGGGCCGGAGCCGACGGGATCCGGGTTGAGGAACGTCGCCGGCTTGGCCACCTTCGACCAGATGTGCTGCGGGACGACGAACTGGCGGTTCAACGTCGCGGCGATGAACTGCGAGTCCGGAGTCTTCAGATTGATCACGACCGTGTACGGATCCGTCGCCTTCACCGAGGCGACGTTGTTGCCGGCGCCGGTGAGGCCGATGCGATCCATGATCGGGTCCTGCCTTCCGGCAGTCAGGCTGTAGACGACGTCTGCCGACGTCAGAGCCGTACCGTCGGACCACTTCGCGTTCTTCGCCAGGTGGAGTGTCAGCGTCTTGTTGCCGTTCGACCAGGCCCAGGTGCGCGCGAGCCACGGAACCGGCTTCAGCCCGCCCTCGCCTGTGACGATCAGCGGCTCGTAGAAGGAGCCCTGGATCATCGTGCCGCTCGGAAGACCGGTTGCGGTGTAGGGATTGAAGTTCTTGACGAAGGCCGGGTCACCGGCACCCGTCATCACGAGACAGGTATGGCTCGCCTTCACGCCGGCGGGGCCGGCGGAGGCCGATCCCGTCCCGACGAGCACGACCACTGCGGCGGCGAGAGCTGCGGCGGCGGGCAGTGCGGCGAGGCGTCTTTTGTTCCGGAAGCTGCGTCGCATCGGCTGTCCTTTCTACGCCCGTCGTCGGGCGAGGCGGGGACTCGACATCGAGTCCGTAAACGTTTCCGGGAAGATATGTAACACTCTGGGTATGGCAAAGTCAAGCGCTTGCTTAGATCGGCTTCAATAGCGGCGTTTTCTCCGTAACGTTTCCGGAACTGGCATACTTGGCCGGTGCCGGAGACGACCATCCCCAACCGGGTGACGATTCGCGAGGTCGCGAGGGAGGCGGGGGTGTCGATCGCGACCGTGTCTCGCGTCCTCAACGACCGGGATGATGTGTCGGCGCAAACCCGCGAGGCGGTCTCGCGCGTTATTCGCGAGCGCGGCTACACGGCGAACCGGAGCGCACGTCATCTCTCTGGAGGCAGGACCGGGCTGATCGGCGTCCTCGTTCCGCTCGTCTACCCCGCCTACTTCTCCGGGATCGTCTCGGGCGCCGCCGAGGCACTCCACGAGCAGGACCTTCGCCTCGTGCTCTCACCCACGGGCCACGAGCACGACCGAGAGGTCACGTTGCTCGACCGTCTGTTCCACGGCGTCACCGACGGCGCCCTGATCGTCCTCCCCGAGGAGTCGAACGACGAGCTCGAGCAGCTGCTCGCCCAGGGTTACTCCTTCGTCGTCATCGACCCCCTCGAGCCGCTCGCAGGGAACATCCCCTCGGTGTCGGCGGCGCATGCCTCCGGCGCCGACCAGGCGATGCAGCACCTCCTGGAGCTCGGGCACCGGCGCATCGCGGCGATCACCGGGCCGAACGGCTGGTTCGCGACGGAGGAGCGCCGGCGCGGATATCACGCCGCGCTCGCGGCAGCGGGCATCATGCCCGACCCCGCGCTCGAGCTCGAATCCGACTGGGAGGTGCTCGGAGGCCGCCGAGCGGCCAACACCCTGCTCGACCTTCCCGATCCGCCAACGGCGATCTTCGCCTTCAACGACAACCTCGCGATCGGCGTCCTCCAGGCCGCTCGCGTCCGCGGATTTCAGGTCCCCGAGCGATCTCTCCGTCGTCGGCTTCGACGACGTCGAGCACGCGAGCATCGTCACCCCCGCGGTGACCACGATCCGCCAGCCGCTCGCCGAGATGGGGCGTACGGCCGTCAACCTGCTGATGCGGCTCCTCGAGCGGCAACGGTTCGAGACTCTGCACGTCGAGCTCGCGACGCGCCTCGTCGTGCGCCAGTCGACCGGGCCCGCTCCCGTATCGAGACGATAGGCACGAGCCTCGTCCCTTGCGATTCTCGAGTACCTCTTCCGGCGTCACCCGCGGTGCTCGAAACCCACTCGTGGAGGCGCCCTCGCTGGGCGCGGGGTGGCTCACCGTCTCGCGGGAGATCCTCGAGCGCGGGGAGATCGCGAGCTACGACGGGCAGACGACGAAGGAGCTGGCGCTGCTGACGCTCGCGGTCGAGCGGCCGGACTCGGCCGACCCGCTGATCGCCGAGCTCGGCGATCCCGACTGGCTCGACTGGATGCACCGCAACTTCTTCGACCACGACGATGTGGCCGAGCTCGGGAACGCGAAGAGCTACGCGAGACGCCTCTACGACTACGGCGGCACCGGCCTCGACCAGATCGCCTGGGTGGTCGAGCGCCTCCGCTCGGATCCCGAGGCCCGCTCCGCCACGATCACGACCTTCCAGCCGCTGACCGATACGAGCTACATCCCTTGCGTGAGCCTGCTGGACTTCTGGCTACGCGACGGTGCGGTCGAGCTCGTCGTCTACGCCCATTCTCTCGACTTCGGCAAGAAGGCCTACGGGAACCTGGTCGAGCTCACGCGCCTCGCCGAGCACGTCGCCGGCGAGCTCGGCCGCCCTGTCGGACCGCTCGTCGTGCACGCGAAGTCGGCGCACGTCTACGAGCCCGAATGGGTGCTGATGGCCGAGCTGTGCAGCGCCTCGAGCGCGACCGCCTGACCCATCGCATCCTCACGGCCGAGCAGCAGCTCCGCCTCGCCGCGGATCGCGTCGGACACGTTCTCCAGCTCGAGCCGGTAGGAGTCGACGGGCTCGAGCTCGAGCAGCTCGACCTCTCTCCCGCGCCGCACCTCGATCCTGGGCCCCCGGCAGTGCCACGGGTCGTCGACGAACAGCGACCCCTCGCTGCCGATCACCTCGAGCTCGTCCGTCTCGGGCAGCGCCGTGCCGCAGTAGAACTGCGCGAGCACGTCACCTGGAAAACGCATCATCCCCTCGAACACCCAGTCGGTCCCCGTCTCGCCCACCCAGGCGAGGCCGACGAGGGCGTCGGGCTCGCCGGCGAGGAGGCGCGACCCGCTGACGCAGTAACAGCCCACGTCCATCAGCGCCCCACCTTCGACCTCGGGCCGCAGACGGATGTTGTCCGGGTCGTACAGCGAGTAGCCGAACGCCGAGCGGATCAGCCGCAGCTCGCCGATCGCGCCCGACTCGACGAGCGAGACGATCCGCCCGGTCTGCGGGTTGTGGCGGTACATGAACGCCTCGGAGAGGATCCGCCCCGCCTTGTCGGCCGCGTCGAAGGCGGCGACGAC
This sequence comes from uncultured Actinomycetota bacterium, assembly GCA_963723405.1. GTDB lineage: Bacteria > Actinomycetota > Thermoleophilia > Gaiellales > Gaiellaceae > PALSA-600. Next base: position 8,561 of record CAVRQF010000006.1, read on the forward strand.
CTCGTCGGGATGCCGGGAGAGCGGCTTCTCGCAGAGCACGTGCTTCCCCGCCTCGAGGGCCTTGATCGACCACTCGCAGTGCAGCGTGTTCGGGAGCGAGACGTAGACGGCCTCGATCGACGGATCGGCGAGCAGCTCGTCGTAGGAGCCGTAGGCGACCGGGATCTCCCACTTCGCCGCGTATTCGTCCGCACGAGCCCTGTCGCGGCTCGCCACTGCATGGAGCTCCACCTTCGGGGAGGCGTGCGCGCCGGGAATCAGGAGCCGGTTGATGTGCGCCGTCGAGACGATCCCCCAGCGAACGGGTTTCAAGGCGTAGCTCATCCCCAGCTCCCCTCCCGGCTCATGCACCCTCCCTCGATCGAATCGGCGACCGAGGATACGCAGTAAGCTCGCCACGTGCTGACCGAGGCCGAGATCGATGCGGCGAGGCAGCGAGCCGCCGAGATGCTCGGCGCCGCGGGCACCGTGCTGACCCCGGAGGAGCGCGTCACGATCGAGGTCGCGGACTTCGGGCTCTCCCGGCTCGAGGAAATGGGGCTCGAGGTCGTCGTGTACGTGAACACCGATCGCTACTGCGCGAAGGACCTCGTGCTCTTCCCGCGTCAGACTTGCCCCGAGCATCGGCATCCGCCGTTCGACGGCACGCCCGGCAAGGAGGAGACGTTCCGCTGCCGCACCGGGGTGGTCTACCTCTACGTGGACGGCGACCCCACCCCGTCGCCTTCGGCACGGGTCACTGCAGAGGATGAGGCGGCGTTCACCGTCTGGCACGAGATCGCGCTCGGCCCCGGCGAGCAGTACACGATCCCGCCCGACAGCCTGCACTGGTTCCAGGCTGGAGACGAGGGCGCAATCGTCAGCGAGTTCTCGTCCACGAGCCGGGACGAGCTCGACGTCTGGACCGACCCGCTGATCCGCCGCGCGACCGTCGTAAGCTGAGCCCTACGACAGCGGGATCGTGAGGCTCTCGATGTCCCTGGGGTACTCCGTGAGTACGTCGATCCCGTCGGCGGTCACGGCGATCGTGTCGGAATGGCGGAAGCCGCCGACGGTCTCGGAGTAGAGCCCCGGCTCGATCGTGAACACCATCCCCGGCTCGATCGGCGTGTGGTCGCCGACGTCCAGGAACGGCGCCTCGTGGTTGCGCAGGCCGATCCCGTGGCCCGTGTGCTGGCGCCAGTACCGCAGGAGCCCGTTCTCCTCGAGGTACCGCATCACCGCGCCGTCGATGTCGGCGCAGGTCGCTCCGGGGCGGAACGCGTCGAACGCGACCTGCTGGACGGCAACGGTGTGGTCGAACAGACGGCGCATCTCGTCGGTCGGAGGCCCGATGACCATCGCCCGCTCGAGCTCCGCGTTGTAGCCCCAGATCGGCGCGCTCGTCTCCGTGACGAGAACGTCGCCCGGCTCGAGCTCGATGTTGTGCGCGACGGCGTGGGCCCACGAGCTGCGGAGGCCGATCTGGCCGCGATACCCGGCCGAGACGCCGTCGGACGAGCCCATCTGCCCGATCTCGTCGCCGACTGCCTCGAAGAGCTCCAGCGTCGCCTCGTGCCCTGCCCGGAGGCTCGCCTCGGACTCGGTGGCGCCGGCGCGCGAGTACTCCTGCAGGAGCCGGTGGGCGCGCGAGCACCAGCGGCCGCTCTCGCGGATCAGCTCGAGCTCGGCCTCGCTCTTCCGGGCCATCATCCGCTCGATCAGCCCCGCGAGTGGCTCGACCCGCGCCCCGGTCACCTCGCTGAGAGGCGGGCCCTGGTAGCCGAGGATGCCTGGATAGCCGTCCTGGTCTGCCGCCGATCGCGTCGCGGATGCCGAGGTCGCCGAGGACGCCGGCGAAGATCCTCATCGGGTGCACTGTCCCCGGGTACTCCGGATACGACTCGATCCGCGGGAACGACGTCTCGGCGCGAGTCCGCTCGGCCTCGAACTCGGGCACGAACACGACCGACTCGCCGCCGGTGCTCTCGGCGTAGATCACGGGTCGCTCGTTCGAGAGGAACACGAAGCTCGTGAAGTACCGGATGTAGTCCTGTCCGAAGAGGACGTAACCGCTCAGCCCTTCCCGGCGGACGTGCTCGAGAAGCCGACCGCGCCGCTCCTCCAGCTCTGCTGCAGGGATCTGCACGGTGGGAACCTAGCTGCGGAGCCTCGGATAGAGGCCGCGGAAGCGCTCGTATCCCTCGTCGTATGCGGCGAGCCAGCCCGGCTCGGGGTCGATCCGGCCCTGGACGCGGACGCAGCGCGCGACGGCCTCGCCCGCGTCGGCGAACACGCCCTCGCGCACGCCGGCGAGCAGCGCAGCGCCGTAGGCGGCGCCGGCGTCGGACTCGGTCTGCTCGAGCGGGAGGCCGAGCACGGACGCGACGATCCGCAGCCACAGGTCGCTCCGCGCGCCGCCGCCGGAGACGCGCCCGACCGTCGGCTCGCAGCCGAGCCCGTGCAGCAACTCGAGGGAGTCGCGAAGGCCGTAGGCGACGCCCTCGAGGACGGCCCGCGCGAGGGCGCCGCGGTCGTGGCGGAGCGACAAGCCGGTGAAGGCACCCCGCACGTCGGGATCTGCGTGCGGCGTCCGCTCCCCCTGCAGGTACGGGGCGAAGAGCAGTCCCTCGGCCCCCGGCTCCCAGCGCGCCGCCTCCTCGTCGAGCGTCCCGTAGGGAGCGCCGAGGGCCTGGCGCAGCCACGCGAAGGACCCTGCGGCCGACAGCATCACGCCCATCGCATGCCACGTCCCCGGCACGGCGTGGCAGAAGACGTGGACGCGTGCCTCGGCGTCTGGCTCGAAGCCGGGCAGCACGGCGAAGACGACACCCGAGGTGCCCAGCACCACCGAGACGGGCCCCGGCTCGACGATCCCCACCCCGAGTGCGCCCGCCGCCTGGTCGCCGGCGCCGGCGATCTCGGTCGACTCGTGGGCCGGCGGCAGCCATTCGGTCGGGATCTCGAGGGCCTCGCAGACCTCCTCGGACCAGCGCCGCCCGCCGACGTCGAAGAGGAGCGTTCCCGACGCATCGGCGGCGTCGATCGCGTGCTCACCGGTCATCCGCAGGCGGACGTAGTCCTTCGGGAGCAGGATCCGCCGGATCCGCCCGTAGGTCTCGGGCTCATTGCGTGCGAGCCACAGCAGCTTCGGCGCGGTGAAGCCGGTGAGCGCCCGGTTCCCGGTCAGCTCGATCAGCCGGTCGAGCCCGAGACGCCGCTCGATCTCGACGCATTCCGCGCCGGTGCGCTGGTCGTTCCAGAGGATCGCAGGCCGCAGGACCCGGTCGCCGTCACCGAGCGCGACGAGCCCGTGCATCTGCCCGGAGAGCCCGACAGGCCCCTCGGGCAAGCGGGCGAGTGCGGCCTGCGCGGCGCGCCACCAGTCCTCCGGATCCTGCTCGGCCCAGCCGGGCCGCGGCGTCGAGAGCGGGTAGCTCTCCTCCGCCTCCCCGACGATGTCGCCGCCGGGGCTGATGGCGATCGCCTTGACGCCGCTCGTGCCGACGTCGAGGCCGATCAGGGCCTCGGTCATCCGTCGACCCGCACGAGCTCGACCAGATTTCCGAACGGGTCGTGGCAGAAGAACCGGGGGCGGCCGAGAAGCGGGCGTCGCGTCGCGGGTCGGAGCGCCCGCAACCTCGAGTCGGGCGCGCAGCTCGTCGAGGTCGTCCTCCACGGCCAGGCAGAAGTGGGCTCGCTCCGGCGGCTGCTCGTCGACGAGCATCAGGTGCAGCTCGAGACCGGCGCCGGCCCGGTACCAGACGAACGCGTCGGGATCGAGGGCAGGGAGCACGTCCCGCTCCTCGAGGCCGAGCAGGTCGCCGTAGAACCACGGGCTCGCTCGCCACCTCCGGCGGTGACCGCGATCGAGACGTGATGCAGCCTCATGGCGCTACTCGTCTGTTGCGCCGAGCGCTCCATACACGACGCCGTCGAGCGTCCGCCCGTCGAGCGCGTCGCGCACGACGTCGAGGTTGTCCGGCGAGAGCTCGTTCGGGTAGTGGAACTCGTACCCGTCCATGAGGTCGCCGAGGCCGTCGATGGCGCGACGGAGCTTCGCCTCCATCGACTCGCCGATCCACTGCGGCTGGTAGCCGCCGGGCACGAACCTCGTCGTCATCGGCCCGAGGGCCCAGATCCCCAAACTGGTTTTCATTGACTCAGTCCTGTTTTCATCGCTCCTCACTCTCTCGTGTTCGGCGTCCGCGCCTCGGCCGAGGCCACCTCTCCACTCAGACGCGCCATGCTACGGGAGGGGTCCACGATGGAGTCATGGCCGCGGGCCGCGGCGCCGCGCGGCTTCAGGTGCCATCGTTCGGGGTCTCCTCGAGCTGGCTGCGGAAGCTGGAGACCATCAGTTCGGTCAGCTCCTCGAGCGACGTCTCGTGCACCGCCTGGTCCCTCGTGATGCGACCGCTCTGCATGACGTTGATGCGGTCGCAGAGCTCGAACAGGTGGGCGTAGTTGTGGTCGATCACGATGATCGACACCCGACCGCTCGCGGCGAGATCCTTGACGAGGTTGATGATGAGACGCGACTCACGCGCGCCCATGGCGGCGAGCGGCTCGTCGAGCAGCAGGATCTTGGGCGCCGCCCGTACGGCTCTCGCGACTGCTACCGCCTGCCGCTGGCCGCCGGAGAGCTGCTCGGTCTCGGCCTCGATGCTCGGCACGCGCACGCGGATGTCGTCGAGGTACTGCCGGGCGAGCTTTCGCATCCCTCGCTTGTCGAGGAAGCGGACCGGGCCCAACCTCGTCAGCTCGTGGCCGAGGAACAGGTTGAGATAGACCGGGAGCTGCGGGATCAGCGCCAGGTCCTGGTAGACGGTCTCGATCCCGTGCCCGCGGGCGTCCCCGACCGAGTGAAAGCGGACGCGCTCGCCGCCCACCAGCACGTCGCCCCCGTCCTGCTGGTGGAACCCGCTCAGGATCTTGACGAGTGTGCTCTTGCCTGCGCCGTTGTCGCCCACGAGACCGAGCACCTCGCCCTGGCGCAGGACGAGGTCGATGCCGCGGAGCACGACGACCGCGCCGAAGCGCTTCGTCACGCCGCGGACCTCCAGCGCGATCTCACGTGAGTCGGCAGGCGGCGTCGGCTCCGCCGGTTGCGCGCTCATACCGAACCGACCCGCTCCGGCGCCGGACAAGCCGGCGCCTCCGTCCACGCGCATGCGACCCGACGAGCCGCGGCGTTACTGAAGCCTCCGTCAAGCCTACGGCTCATGCCGCCCTCGAGCGGGCGATGAGCCGGTCGAACTGCACGTTGAGCGCCATCGCGAAGATGATCACGACGCCGACCCACACGAAGAATTCGTTCGTGCTGACCCCGATCAGCGTCAGCCCGGCCTGGAGGATGCCGATCAGGATGGCGCCGATGAAGGCGCCGATGACCGTCCCGCGCCCGCCTGTGAGCGCGGTGCCGCCGATCACGCAGGCACCGACGGCGTACAGGATGTAGTCGACGCCGAAGTTGCCCGGGTTGAGGGTTCCGTACTTGGCCGCGTCGACGATCCCGATGAGGCCGGCGAAGAAGGAGCAGAGCACGAAGCACCACACCTTCACGCGCCGGACCGGCACGCCTGCCTCCGAAGCCCCGACCAGGTTTCCTCCCGTGGCAACGATCCTGACACCGAAACGCGTGCGCGTGAGCATCAGGTGCGCGACCACCGTGATCGCCAGCACCCAGAGGATCTCCGACCAGATCCAGACTCCCATGAGCTGGCTCCAGAAGCCAGTCCCGTCCGACAGCGGTACCGGCGATGCCTGCGTCTCATTCGAGTAGATGAGCACGAGCCCGAACAGGATGAAGTTCGTCGCGAGCGTCGTGACGAAGGACGGCACGTTCAGGCGCACGGTAATCAGCCCGTTCACCGCGCCGACACCGCAGCACACGACGAGCGCGATCACGATCGCCAGCCCGACCGGCACTCCGAGATTGTGGAACCAGTACTCGACCCACGCTCCGAACAGGAACACCTGACCGGCCGACAGGTCGATCTCCCCGAGCGTGAGCAGGAGCACCTCTCCGACCGCGATCCCCGCGATCGGCCCCGCGTAGCCGGCGGCCGAGCTGAGGCTGAGCTCGGAGGTGAACGACGACCCCGCCCTGATCGTGAAGTACACGAACAGGCCCGCCGTGATCAGAAGCGGCGTCAGCTCGCGCTGGTAGAGGAAGAGCCGCAGGACCCGGCGCGGCAGCGACGAGGATTGATGCCGTTGCCCCGGCGGCTCGGCCGCGGGGGCAACGGCAGGTGCTGGAGCACCCGAGTGCACTCCTGTGAAACCTAGTGCGGGACCGAGGACGGCGGCTTCAGCGTCTGCTGCTTCGAGCTCGTTCCGGAGAACCTGTTTTTCGCGAGGTACGGATCGACGTTCGACTGCACGACGATGCCGAGCCCGGTGTCGGTGTTGGTCGGCTTCATCAGCCCGCCGGAGACGTTGTACAGGAACAGCTGCATGAGCGTGTCGAACCCCTGCAGGTAGGCCTGCTGGTCGATCGTGAACGTCAGGTTGCCGTCCTTGATGCCCTGCACGACCGGCGTCCCGACGTCCCACCCCGCGCCGCCGACCTTCCCCTTCAGGTTGTTCTTCTGGATGAACTGCGCGATCGCGTCGCTGTCACCGCTGTCCACGCCGAACATGAACTTCACGTCCTTGTTGCCGGCGTACCAGGAGGCGATCTTGTTGTATTCCGGCGCTCCCTGGGTCGCGGACGTCCCGACCTCGACGAAGTTGATCCCGGCCTTGGTCAGGACAGGCTTCGCGCCGTCGATCCGCGGCTGGATGTTCCCGGTTCCCGGAGTCGCGATGACCCCGGCGACCTTGTCGCCCTTCTTGATCCCGAGCCTGAGGATCTGGTTGCCGACCGCCGCTCCAGCGGTCAGGTTGTTCTGGCCGACGTAGGCCATCCGGTTGTTGGGCACGCCCGCCGCGACGTCGGCGTTGTAGGCGATGACGGGGATGCCGGCGCCGAGCGCGCTGTCGGTGGGCTTGTTGAACGCCGTGTTGTCGACCAGGCAGACCCCGATCCCGTTCGCCTTGCCGGCGATCGCGGAATTCATCGCCGAGACCATCTCGCTGACGATCGCGGTCGTCGAGCCGGTCCACTGGTAGGAGCAACCAGTGATGGCACAAGCATCCTGGAGCCCGTAGATCGTCGCCGTGAAGAACGAGTTCGTCGTCACGTGATTGACCATCACGAACTTGTACTTCGGGTGGCTCGCGAAGAAGGCGGTGTCGCTGTTTTCGCGCGTCAGCCTGGCCGCGCTGGCGCCCTCTGCGCCCAGCAACCCGGCAAGCCCGGCATAAGCCGAACCGGCCGCGGCCGCCCCACCGGCGTACCTGAGGAAGCGCCGCCGCGAGAACTCCCACTGCTCCTTGCCGACGTCGTCGTGCCCGTCTGCTGCCATCTCTCCTCCTTCTCTCACTTGCTTCTCGGTCCCGATCGAACCAGCGTGCTGTCCCCGGAGAGACGGCGTCTCGGTCGGCACTTTCTAGATCACTAGTTCGACGTTCGTATATAACAGGTGTCGATAGATTTCACAAGCGCCGTGGCGAACCTGAATCGATCGTGGCACCGAGGCGGGTCAACCTCGTCGGGGAGCACACGGATCACTCCGGCAGACTTCTCGCCGGTCGCCGTCGATCGCTCGGCGCGCTGTTTCGCGACGGGCACGCAAGCCTTCGCGAGGACTACGAGGTCTCCACTCCTGAGATCGACGTGCTCGTCGAGCTGGCGTACGACCACGGCGCGCTCGCCACGCCCATGACGGGCGCCGGCTTCGGCGGGTCCGTGGCCGCGCTCGCCGACTCCGGCGAGGCCGAGGCCTTCGCCGCGCGGGTGACGGAGGCGTACGTGGCGCGCACCGGACGCGCCGGGACGGGCTACCTCTGCGAGACGTCGGACGGCGCGGGGTGACCGGCTACCAGCGCTGGTGCACCTGCGGAGCGATGCGCCGCCGATAGACCTCCGCGATTGCCTCATGCGTAGCCGGCGGCAGCGGCGGCAGCTCGGCCGCGGCGGCGTTCGCCCGTGCCTGCTCGGCAGTCTTCGCACCCGGGATCGTCGTCGAGACGGCGTCGAAGTCGAGGATCCAGCGGAGGGCGAGCTGCGCGAGCGTGGCCTCGTCGGGCACCAGCGGACGGAGCTCCTCCACCGTCTCGAGCCCGGTATCGAAGTCCACCCCCGAGAACGTCTCTCCTACATCGAAGCTCTCGCCGTGGCGGTTGTAGGCCCGGTGGTCGTCGGCGGCGAAGCGGCTGGCGCGCCCGAACTTCCCGGTGAGCAGACCGGATGCGAGCGGGACGCGCGCGATCACGCCCACGTCGCGCTCCGCCGCCTCCCGGAGGAACAGCTCGGCCGGTCGCTGCCGGAACATGTTGAAGATGATCTGGACCGTCGCGACACCCGGGTACTCGATTGCCTTCAGGGCCTCCTCCACCTTTTCGACACTCACGCCGTACGCGCGGACGAAGCCCTCGTCCACGAGTCGGTCGCAGGCGTCGAACACCGACGGCGTGTAGTACGTCTCCCACGGAAGGCAGTGGAGCTGCACGAGATCCACGCTCTCGACCCCGAGGTTCTCGCGCGACCGCTCGATCCATCTGCGGAAGTTGTCGTATGTGTAGAGGGATAGGTCGAGCGGCACACGGCGCCCGAACTTCGTCGCGACCACGAGCGCATCGGACCGCTCGCGCAGGAGCCGCCCGACCAGGCGCTCGGAGCGGCCGTCGCCGTACACGTCGGCAGTGTCGACGAAGGTCATGCCCGCGTCGACGGCGGCGTTCAGCGCCGCCAGCGACTTGCGATCGTCGACCGCGCCCCAGTCGGCGCCGATGCCCCATGCTCCGAAGCCGACCTCGGAGACCTGGTATCCCGTCTTTCCCAGCCTTCTCGTCTTCATCGGGGTTCTCGTGCGCACTTGTCAGACCTTTCTATTATTGTCGCAGACGACGAACTACGCTCGCTTCCGAAGCAATGAGGTCACTGCCAAGGCATGCGCTCGTCCATTCGGACGGGAGGCGGCTGCTCGTCTACGGGGAGCTGCACGGGACCCTCGACGAGGAGGGGCCTGTCGCGGCCGGGGATAGCGCCGAGATCCACGAGCGTCTCGACGTGTTCACGGAGGCGTGGGTCGGGATCGCGCCGGCACGGAACACGCGGCCGCTCGACTCGCGGGCGAAGAGCACGGACCTGGCGCCGTGCCCGTTCTGCCCGGGCGGGCTCGAGGTTCCGTTCTCGTACGACGCGGCCGCGTTCGACAATCGCTTCCCCTCGTTCCGCCCGGACCCGCCGGCGGCGCCGCCCCTCGACGGCCCGACCGGACCGGCGCGGGCGGCGCGACAGCTCACCGGGCTCGAGGTTCCGGCAGAGCCGATCCAGCTCGACTCGCTCCTTGCGGTCACCCAACCGGACGCGGCGTTGCTGTCGTGAGCCGTAGGCTCGACGGAGGCTCCAGTGTGGCTGCGGCTCGTGACGGCGCAGCCGTTCGCACGGAGGCGGCGGAGCGGGACGGCCGGACATGAGCACCGAGGCTGCACGGCCGTCCGTACCCGCTTCGCTCCGGCGCGAGCGCATGCTCGCGGAGATCAAGGAGCGGGAGTTCGTGCGCGTCGGCGAGCTGAGCAACCGCTTCGGGGTCTCCGAGGTGACGGTGCGCGGCGATCTGGACTCGCTCGCCGCGAGGGGCAAGGTGCATCGCGTCCGCGGTGGTGCGATTCCACGGGTGATACCGCGGCACGAGCAGCCGTTTGAGGACAGCATCTCGAGCTTCGCGGCGGAGAAGGTGGCGATCGCCCAGGCCGCAGCCGCGTTGCTGGAGGACGGCGAGACGGTGATCGTCGACGTCGGGACGACGGCGGCGGCCACTGCGCGCGCGATCGCGGCCCGGGTGGAGCTCACCGACGTGGTCGTCTTCACGAACGGCTTGAAGACCGCGCTCGAGCTCGAGCCGGCGATCCCGCGGATCACGGTCGTGGTGCTGGGCGGCACGCTGCGGCCGTTGCAGCATTCGCTCGTCGATCCCCTCGCCACGGTCATCCTCGACCAGATCTCGGTCAAGACGGTGCTGCTCGGCTGCAACGGCGTCGATCCGATCGGAGGCATCACGAACATCAACCTGCCCGAGGCCGCGCTGAAGCAGCGGATGCTGAACGTGGCGACGCGGAAGGTGGTGCTGGCGGACGGGGGCAAGCTCGGCCGGATCGAGGTTGCCAAGCTCTGCCCCATCGAGGGCGTCGACGTGGTGATCACAGGGCGCTCGGCGGACCCGGCCGTGGTCGACGCGCTCCGCGACCGCGACTGCGAGGTCGTCGTCGCGGGTTGAGCCTCTGGCTACGCGGGCAGGACGATCTGACGCCGAAGGCAGCGGCGCCGACGAGACCCCGACGTATCCCGCGCCGAACTGCTCGGCGATCTGCTCGATGACCGGCTCGGCACTGGGACGTCCGGGCACGACGACGGTTCCACCGCCGCCTCACGCGCGACGCAGATCGGGGCCGTTCGCTCGAAGAGAGCATGTCGAGACGCGGTCGCAGAACTCCTCGGTGTCGTCTCCATGCGGGCCGAACCGGACGCGGGCGGCGACTGCTCGATCCGGCCGCTGCCATGGGTGAGGTCGTCGCGGACGGTTCTCACTTGGCGACACTAGTCCGAACCCCGTCCGGAATCAGGTCCGCCCCGAAGATCCATACGGTGCGGGACGAGTACTTCTCGCCGGGCCGGAGGACCGTCGATGGGAACCCGGGGCGATTCGGCGAGTCCGGGAAGTGCTGCGTCTCGAGCGCGAGGCCGCCGTGACCGGTGTAGAGGTGGATACCGGGCTCGCTGGTGAAGATCGAGACGCTGCGGCCGCTCTGCGGGTCGCGCAGATCCGCCGCGCGGACGAGCGCCCCGGGATCTGCAGACTCGCGGTCGAGGACGAAGGTGAGGTCGCAACCGCCGACCAGAGCGCCGACCGGCCGTGGTCCTCGCAGATCGAACCGCGTGGCTGCCACGCTCGGCGTCGCTCCTGTGGGGATCAGCTCTCGATCGACCTCGACGTATCGCCCGGCATGCACCGTGACGAGCTGATCGTCGATCGCGCCGGAGCCCTCGCCCGCCAGGTTCCAGTAGGCGTGACCGGTGAGGTTGAGGACTGTCGGCCGATCGGTCGCCGCCTGGAAGTCGAGGCTCAGCACACCCTCCGTGGACAGGAGGTACGTCGCGACCACCTCGAGGGTGCCCGGGTAGCCCATCTCCCCGTCCGGGCTGGTGTAGGCGAGCGAGAGCTTCGCATCCGTGCCTTCGACCCCGGCCTCGACCGCGCGCCAGACCTGCTTGTCGAAGCCACGCGTGCCGCCGTGGAGTGAGTTTCGGCCGTCGTTCTGCGACACGGCCAGCCTCACGCCGTCGAGCTCGAACGATGCACCGGCGATCCTGTTGGCGTACCGTCCGACGATCGCCCCGAGATAGAGGCTCCCGCCGTGGATGTACTCCTCGAGCGTCGAGAAGCCGAGCACGACGTCTCCCGGCTCGCCGTTCCTATCCGGAACGAGGAGCCGCTGGACGATCCCGCCGTACGTGAGCACTCCCAGCTCGATCCGGCGCGCTGCGAAGGACGAAGAGCTCGACCGGCGTCCCGTCCGGCATCAGCCCGAACGGCACCCGCCCGACGTGGCGCGCTCAGAGCGACCGGTAGGCGATCGGGATGCGGCTGCCCTCGACGGACGATCGCGCGATCGCGTCGCAGACCTCTGCGGCGCGGTAGCCGTCCTCGAACGTCGCGCAGTACGGAGCAACTTCCGTCTCGCCGGCAATCGCGGAGATCACCCGCGCGTACTCGAGCGTGAAGGTGTCGCCCCAGCCGATCAGGTGCCCGGGCGGCCACCAGTCGCCGGTGACCCGCTCCGTGCGGAAGGGGCCCCCGTCGGAGACCTGGAGCTCGTCGAAGTGCTGGAGGTCGTAGGCGATCGACCCCTCGGAGCCGTTGATCTCGAACGTCGGCTGGTTGACGCGGCCGCGTGCGAGCCGCGTCGCCTCGAGCGTGCCGATCGCGCCGTTCGAGAGCTCGATCGAGGCCGTGAACGCGTCGTCGACCTCGTGCCCGGGCACGTAGGTGCGAACGGTCGCGGCGACCGTCTCGATCTCGCCGGCGAGGAACCGGGCCAGGTCGATGATGTGAGTGCCGAGGTCGCCGATCGCTCCCGTCGCGGCCTGGGCGCGGTCGAAGCGCCAGATGCTCGTGTCCGCGTCCCAGCCCCACGACTGCAGGTAGCGCGCGCGGAAGTGGACGATCTCGCCCACCGCGCCCGCCTCGAGCAGCTCGCGCGCCCGCCGGATCGCCGGGACGAAGCGGTAGTTGAAGCCGCAGGCATGTACCGTTCCGGCATCGGCAGCGGCCTGCCACATGCGGTACGACTCCGCGGCGTCGAGGCCGAGCGGCTTCTCGCAGAGGACGTGCTTCCCCGCCTGGAGCGCCGCGATCGAGGGCTCGGCATGGATTGCGTTCGGGCCGCCGTTGACGAAGAGCTCGATCCGGTCGTCGGCGACCTGCTCGCGCCAGTCGGCGACGGCCTCGGCCCAGCCGAAGCGCGCCGTGACCTCCTCGAGAGCCTCGCGGTTTCGGCCGGAGATCGAGACGAGCACGGGCAGGAGCGGCGGATCGAGCTCCCGGAGCGCGCGCAGCGCCCGCGAGTGCGCCTTGCCCATGAAGGCATAGCCGAGCATGCCCACGCCGATCGTGCCAGGTTCCCCGTTTCCCACGGCGGGCATGTTACGGGCCCGTCGAGAGGCCGGCAGACTCGATCGCGGACGAGGCGAGGGCGGCGTCGTCCGCGCCGGTCAGCCCGCTCACTCCGACCGCGCCGACGCGACCTCCGCCGTCGAACGCCGCGACTCCGCCCAGGAAGAACGTGAAGAACGGGTCGAAGCTCGCCCGCTCGACCGCGTCGTCCCTCACCTTCACGGCTAGCTCCTCGGTCGTGCGAGCATCGCTGCGAGCCGCCGTATACGCCTTCCGTTGAGCGTTGAGACGCGTGTCCGGCGCAGCGCCGTCCATCGTTGCCGCGGCGACGACCTCGCCGTGGTCGTCGGCGACGAACACGGACACCGGGCCGGGCGCGGAGGAGATGATGTGCTCGACGATCTGGAGGGCGTTTTGCAGCTGCATCTGCGCCATTCTGGCGGTTACGATGGGCTGGTGCCCGGCGAGCCGGTAGCGGCCAAACACTCGCTCCGCGTCGCCGGCCGGTCGTACCCGGTAATTCTGCCGTCGCCGAGGGACCCGCGCCTGCACGTCTCGGCGACGTTCCTCGTTCTGTACGTGCTCGGGATGACCCAGTTTCACTTCCGGCTCTCGTTCCCGCAGATCCTCGCGTCGATCCTGACGGCCGGTGTGATCGAGCTCGCGATCACGTTCCGGCAGAAGCAAATGATCATCTGGCCGGCGAGCGCGCTCCTGACGGGCAACGGGATCGCGTTCATCATGCGGATCCCCGGGACGCAGCACGGCGACTGGTGGTCGACGAACGGCCTCTGGATCTACGCGGGCACGGCCACCGTCGCGATGGCGTCGAAGTACCTCATCCAGTTCCGCCACCGGCACGTCTTCAACCCGTCCAACTTCGCCCTCGTGCTCACCTTCGTGACCCTCGGCTCGACCCGGGTGGAGCCCCTGCAGTTCTGGTGGGGGCCGATGTCCCCGGCGCTTCTCGCCGTGCTCGTCGTGATCGTCACGGGCGCGCTGATCGTGCTGAGCCGCGTCGGCATGCTCGCGGTCGCCGTGATCTTCTGGGTCACGTTCGCGAGCGCGCTCGGCGTACTCGCCCTGAGCGGCCATGCGTTCTCGGCGAACTGGCATCTGGGGCCGGTCGCCGACTACTACTTCTGGAAGGTGCTCATCCTCTCGCCGGAGGTGTTCATCTTCCTGGCGTTCATGATCACCGACCCGCGGACGACTCCGGTGACGGCCCGGGGGCGGCGGATCTACGCGCTCTCGATCGGGCTCCTCGGCGCGCTGCTGATCGCCCCGATGCAGACGGAGTACTGGGCGAAGGTGGCGCTCCTCGCGTCGCTGACGATCGTCTGTGCAGCGCGGCCGGTCATCGTCCTCGCCCGGGAGGCACTCGAGAGGCGCGACCGCGCGCCGAGAGGCGACCGGGCTCGCCGCCGGCGCTCCCAGGCGGGCCTCCTCGCCGCAGGCGCAGCCTCGTTCGCCGCGCTGCATCGTGGTGGCCGGAAGTCCCGCGCGCTCGGTGATGGGCCTCTCCGGCACCAACCTCGCGAACGACGTCTCTCTCACGATCGAGCACACCCCGAACGTCGTCTCGATCACGCCCCAGACCGGACGCCAGATCGCGGGCGACGCGATCGCCAACCTGGGCGCCGTCGCAACGGCGCTCGGCAAGCGCGACGCGAGCCAGGCGGCGGCAGCAGCGAGCGGGCCGTATCTGGCCGCGCTCGAGTCGCAGATCGCCAGGGCGGCGGGGCGGCCGATCGTCGCCCCGAGCTACCACGTCACCGCCGTCGACCTGAAGCTGCTCCAGGCGGTGGATCAGGCGCCGCCGACGGTCGTTGCGACCCTCACAGGGCAGGTGACCCCGTTGACCTACCAGGCAGGGTCGACGACCGCTCAGGGCGGCACCCCGACGCCGTTCAAGCACGTCTTCGACCTCGCCCTGACCAACGGTCGCTTCCGGATCGTCGGCGAGGGCGCGACCACCGCGCTGCCGGCGGCGCCCGCGCCGCACACCTCCTATGCAACCCAGCCGAAGGGGATCGGCGCCTTCTCGAGGCTCCGGCTCGTGAACGTCGCGCCGAAGCTCGGGCTCGACTTCCAGCAGGGTGCGTTCCGCTATTCGATGGCCTACGACCAGCAGGCGATGATGGGAGGCGGCGTCTGCTGGATCGACTACAACGACGACGGCTGGCTCGACCTGTTCGCGGTGAACTCCTACGCCGATGTCGACATGCCCGAGTGGGCGAGTCATGGGGGGCTCCCACGCAGTGCGCTCTTCCGCAACGACCACGGGAGGTTCGTCGACGTCAGCAAGGCGTCGCGCGCCGGCATTCGGGTGAAAGGCACAGGCTGCGCCGCCGCCGATCTGAACGGAGACGGCTACCCCGATCTCGTCGTCACGACGGCCACGGGCGCCGAGATCCTGTGGAACGACCGCAACGGCACCTTCAGCCCGCACGCGCTCGCGGCCCCGTACGGCTGGTACTCGGCCGCCTCCGTCGCGGACGTGAACGGCGACGGACGGCCCGACGTGTTCCTCGCCGGCTACACGAACATGGCCGGCCAGATCCCCGGTTCGATCGCGGGCTTTCCGACGAACCATGAGGGGGTACGCGATCTGCTGTATCTCAACGAGGGCCAGGGACGGTTCAAGGAGGCCGGCGTCGAGGCGGGTCTCGAGTCGTCGCACTTCCGTCACGGGCTCGGCGCGACCTTCACCGACGTGAACGGTGACGGGCGCCCGGATCTCTACGTGGCGAACGACGAGGATCCCAACGATCTCCTCATCAACGAGGCGGGAGGGCCGCTCGGCTTCCACTTCGTCGACGAGGCGAAGTCCTTCGGCGTCGACGACCCGAATGCCGGGATGGGTGTCGCGGTGGCCGATTACAACGACGACGGCCACCCCGACTTCTTCGTGACGAACTCCCGGGGACAGCCGCATGCCGGCTACGAGAGCAGGATCCTGCCAAGCGGCGAGATCGGCTACAGGAACGTCTCGGCGATGTTCGCCAGGGTGCTCGGCCAGCGCTCGACGGTCGGCTGGGGCGACTCGTTCGTCGATCTCGCGAACAACGGCAAGCTCGACCTGATCCTCGCGAACGGCGCGATCCCGATCACGAACATGAAGCAGGACACCGAGCCGGTTCAGGTCCTCCAGGGGCTCGGCGATGCCCGGTTCACGAACGCAAGCGGGATCATCGACCCGAACGGGATGCCGAGGATCATCGGCCGCGGCCTGGCCGCGGCCGACTTCGCGAACAACGGGCACATGGCGATCGCGATCAACTCGATCGGCGGCCCGCTCGTGCTGCTCCAGGACACCGGCCCGGTCGGCCACTGGCTCGAGGTGTCGCTGAAGGGCTTCCAGGCGGGCGCGGTGCTGACCGCCACGCTCCCGAACGGCCACAGGCTCGTGCAGGAGCTCCACGCCGGCAGCAGCTACATCTCCTCCGCCGACCCACGTGCGCACTTCGGCCTCGGCCGCGAGACGAAGGTGGCGAGACTCACGATCCGCTGGCCGGACGGCAAGGTGTCGCACCTCGCGAACCTCGAGGCCGACCGGATCATCACGGTCTCGCCTCCCCGGGGCTGAAGACCCTGACGGTCAGCGCCGGGCCGCACAAGCCGGCTCAGGCGTAGTCACGCTCGGGCAGGCCGGTGCCAAACACGCCTGGCCTGCGTCTCGGTCGAGCGTCAGACTGAGGGCCGTGACTGCTATGCGAATGCATGCGGACGAGATCGTGACGGACGAAGTTCTTGTCCGGCGGTTGCTTGCGGCGCAGTTCCCGGAATGGAAAGACCTTCGGATCGAGGCGCTTCCCGCAGCGGGGACGGACAACGCGATTTATCGGCTTGGCGATGGGCTCTCGGTGCGTCTGCCGCGGCGGCTCAGCTGCGCTGACGGGTCGCTGGACAAGGAGTTCGAGTGGCTGCCGAAGCTCGCGCCGCTGCTGCCGTTCCAAGTGCCGACACCGGTCGCCCGTGGCGAGCCTGGTGAGGGATATCCGAAGGAATGGGCGGTCTTCGACTGGCTCAATGGCAAGGACGCGACGAGCACACCGGTCGATCTGCAACGCGCAGCAGCCGACCTTGCCGAACTGCTCGCAACGTTGCGGCGGATCGATCCTGCTGGCGGACCACCTCCGGAAAGTCGTGGCGGTCCGCTCTGGTCGCGGGACAAGCCCACGCGCGCGGGCATCGCTGCACTCGGCGACATGATCGACGCGGACGCCGTGACCACCGCTTGGGAGGCTGCGCTCGCTGCGCCGAATTGGGACGGGCCGCCCGTGTGGATTCATGGCGACCTTGACGCGAGGAACCTTCTCGTCGAGGACCAGCGGATCACCGGCATCGTCGACTGGGGCGCCCTTTGTGTGGGTGATCCAGCCTGCGACGTGAAAGTCGCATGGGCAGTCCTCGACGCGGAAGCACGACCGATCTTCCGCAGGCTGCTCGAGATCGACGACGCGATGTGGATACGCAGTCGTGGTTGGGCGCTCTCGCAGGCGATGATCGCGCTGCCCTACTACCTGAACACCTACCCCACAATCGTCAAGGAAGCGTGGCGCTGGCTCACCGAAGCACTCGCTGACTCCTGACCTCTCCGGACACCCGTCAGGCGTCACTCGGGAGCACTCGGGCAGACGAACCGCATCCTCTCAGCTAGGCGTTCTCCTATGCTCGCCGTAGATGGGAAAGCCTCGGCGCACCCCCTATGCGCCCGACCTGGCTGATGATCCCGTTCCGGTAGTCGATCTTGGCGATCTGAGCGATGTCGTCGTGGACGGCCTCGATTGGGCGAACCAGAAATCTTTTCGTTTGGCGATGCACCGCGTCGAGTTGCGCCTATGCCGCTTTACCGGAACAGAGCTAGCCGAGGCTGCGCTCACCGACGTGACGTTCGTCGATTGCAAGCTCGACCTCGTCGGACTGCGTTTTGCGAAGCTCGAACGGGTTGTCTTTCGCGATTGCCGCATGGGCGAGTGCGACTTCTACGAGGCGTCGCTCAAGGACGTCTTGTTCGACCGCTGCGAGCTCCGCGAGGCGACGTTTTCTGCGTCGAAGGTTGAGCGTGTCGAGATGCAGGGGTGTGATCTGACTGCTCTTGGCGGGGTTGACGCCTTGCGTACGGTGCGTATGCCGTGGAATGACGTCTTGGCGAACGCGCCGCTCTTCGCAGTCGCTCTGGGCATCGAGATCATCGACTGAAGGACTCTCGCTCGTCTCCGTGAGAAGCCTGCGCCCACGCTCTGGCGTCCTTGCCGAACACTGGCGCAGGCGACATCTCTCTCGCCCGTCCTGCCCTTCGGACCCAGGTGTCAGTACCACGACGGCCCGTACTGGTGGTAGGGCTCTTCGAGTGCGTGCACCTCCTCGTCTGTCAACTCGAGGCCGATCGCAGCGACCGCCTCCGGCAGGTGGCTCGACTTGGTTGCCCCGACGATGGGCGCCGAGACGAGCGGGTTGCGAGGACCCATGCCAGGGCGATCTGGGCCATGCTCACCCCGCGTGCCTCGGCGAGCCTCTGCACCGAGTTGATCACCGGCTCGTCGTACGGCGAGTCGAATGCCTTGACGACCCTGTCGGTGCTGGAGCGGTGGCTCTGCTCGCCCGCCGGACGAGCAAGGCGACCCTTGCCGTTCGGCGAGTACGGTACGAGGCCGACCCCCATGTCGCCGCACATCGCCATCAACTCGGGCTCGTCGTGGCGGCGCAGCAGGTTGTACTGATTCTGCATCGAGACGAACCGCGTCCAGCCGCCGAGGTCCGCGGCGTGCTGCAGCTTCGCGAACTGCCACGCGTACATCGACGAGGCGCCGATGTAGCGAACCTTCCCCGCCTTGACGATGTCGTGCAGCGCCTCCATCGTCTCCTCGACCGGCGTGTCCGGGTCGAAGCGGTGGATCTGGTAGAGGTCGACGTAGTCGGTGCCGAGCCGCGCTCAGCGAAGCGTCGATCTGTTCCAGGATGGCCTTGCGCGACAGACCCTCCCGCCGGGGCCGTCGTGCATCTTGCCCCGAACCTTGGTCGCGAGGACGATGTCCTCACGGCGCGAATACCGCTTGATGGCGCGGCCGACGACCTCCTCGGACGTGCCGAGCTGGTACACGTTCGCGGTGTCCCAGAACGTGACCCCAAGCTCGACAGCCTGCCGGAAGAACGGTTGTGCCTTCTCCTCGATCAGCGCCCAGGGATGGGCGTTGGGCGCGGTCGGATCGCCGTAGCTCATGCAGCCGAGAGCGAGCCGGCTGACCTTCAAGCCCGGAGCCTCCCAGGCTCACGTATTCCATCTCGTTGGAGGTTGTCGGCTCTACGAGCCCGAGTTGTCGACGATCTGGGCGATCTCGACGAACTCGATCGTCGGCTCGACGCCGTACAGATCGGCTCACTCGCTCCCGAAGCTCGTCGGAGAAGAAGAGCACCGCCGCGTCCTTCGACTCCCACACGTAGAAGTTCGTCGCACGTTGCTGCTCCTCGTCGAACGTGAAGAACTTGAACCGCAGGCCCGGCATCCCCTCGAACATCCCGCGGGCGTTGTCGGCGACACCGAGCACGCGTGAGCGATCGAACGTGCCGTCGTACTCGAACGTGACGTTGACTCCGATCACGGACTTCCTCCTCAGTCGTGGGCGGGCCCGAAGCGAAGACCACGCGACTATACGCCTGCCCCGGCGCGAGTTCCAGCACGCCCTCGACTAGAGTCGGGCGTTCGTGTTCGACCGGCTCAAGACGGGCCCGGCGGCGACGGTCGTCGGTGCCCTCCTCCTCGTTCTCGGCGGTGTGGTCACGCTCGCCCACGGCGGGCTCGCAGGCACGGTCATCGCCTTCGTCGGTTGCCTGATCGTCGTTCGCGAGCGCGTCCGGCGCCGTTAGCGCCCCGAGCGGACCTGCAGGCGGCGCGCGACCGTGTCGAGCGTGACGGCGGCGAGGAGAATGAGCCCCGTCACGATGTAGATCGTCCCGTTCGTGTAGCCGGCGGTGTTGAGGCCGTTCGCGACGGTCGCGATCACCAGCGAGCCGAGGAGTGCGCCGCGTACCTCACCGCGGCCGCCGAACAGGCTGACGCCGCCGATGACCGCCGCCGCGATCGCGTTGAGGAGCAGCGTCCCCGGCGGGAACGTCAGCGCGACCGAGTTCACGAACGCGGCGAGCATGATGCCGCCGATCGCCGCGGTGGCGCTCGAGATGACGAAGACGAGCACGCGGATCCGCCCCACGTTGATCCCGGCCCGCCTCGCCGCCTCGGCGCTCCCGCCGACGGCATAGACGTGCCGCCCGAAGGTCGTCCGCTTGGCGAGGAAGGTCAGGATGACCAGGAACACCACCATGATGACACCGGCCAGCGGGAGGCCGAGGTGCCGGCCCTGGATGGTGCCGTGGTTGCAGATCGCGACGGTGCCGAACGACGCGATCGCGACGCCGGCCAGCTTGAGCACGACCTTCAACAGGTTCTTCGACGCGGTCCGCCGGCCGTGCGCGCCGCGCAGTGGTAACAGCACGGTCAGCGCGTAGAGCCCCGTCACGATGGCGGCGATCAGCCAGCCGGCCTCCTGCGAGAAGTAGTAGTTCGCGGTGTAGTTGATCCAGCGGTCCTGGATGATGATCGAGCCCGGAACCTCGAGCCTCCCGAGGATCACGCCCTGCCAGATCAGGTAGCCCGCCAGGGTCACGACGAACGATGGGACGCCCACGTACGCCACGATCGAGCCCTGCCCGGCGCCGATGACGCCGCAGACCAGAACGGCGATCACGATCGCGATCAGGCCGTTGAGCTGATGCCCGCTGCCCGGTAACTGGAGCTCCGCCACCACGAGGGCGCCGATGCCCGCGACATAGCCGATCGAGAGGTCGATCTCCCCCAGAAGCAGCACGAACACGACGCCGTAGGCCAGCATCGTCGTGCCGGCCATCTGGATGATGATGTTCCCGAAGTTGACGGCGGTGAAGAAGTTCGTCGCCTTGAAGCCGAAGAAGACGACGATGGCGATCTCACCGACGACGATCGGGAAGATCCCCAGGTTCCCCTGGCGAATGTTGGTGGTGGCCCGCTTGAGAAGGCCCGGGGTTTCCTCCGCGGCGTCCTGCGGCGCCGGAGGCTGGTCGACCGCTTCGGCGGTCGTCACGCGGATGCTCCTGCGGTCGACGGGATGCCGGCGACCTTCGTCGGCACGCCCGCCGTGATCGCGGCGACGACCTCCTGCTGCGTCGTCTTGTCGCGCTCGAAGATGCCGACGTTGCGCCCGAGCCGGAGAACCGTGATCCGGTTCGCCGTCTCGAACACGTCGTGGAGGTTGTGGGAGATGATCACCACGCCGAGCCCCTGCTCGCCAAGTCGCCGCACGAGCGCCAGCACCTGCTCGGTCTGCGCGACGCCGAGCGCCGCCGTCGGCTCGTCGAGGATGACGAGCTTCGAGTTCCACTGCACGGCCTTCGCGACCGCGATCGACTGCCGCTGGCCGCCCGAGAGCGTGGCGACGGGCTGGCGGATCGACTTGATCGTCGTCACCGCGAGCGACTTCAGGGTCGAGGCCGTGTGCTCTTCCATGTTGGGCTCGTTGAGGACCTGCCAGCGGTTTGCCTCGCGGCCGAGGTACATGTTCTGGACGACGTCGAGGTTGTCGCAGAGTGCGAGATCCTGGTAGACGACCTCGATCCCGAGACGCGCTGCGTCCTTCGGCCCGTGGATGTTGACCTCTTCGCCGTCGAAGAGGATCTGGCCGCTGTCTGCGGCATGCGTGCCCGCCACGCACTTCACCAGGGTGGACTTGCCGGCGCCGTTGTCGCCGACGAGCGCCATCACCTCGCCCTGGCGGACCTCGAAGTCGACGTCGGTAAGAGCCTGAACGGAGCCGAACGACTTCGAGATGTCGCGAAGCTCTAGAAGCGGTGTGCCGGCGTCGGTCATCTAGGGGCGATAGTAAAGCGAAAAAGGAAGAGACGGTGGAGGCGCCACGACGGCGCCTCCACCGGAGCTCGCCTGTTTCTGTCTAGCAGTACTGCTTGTAGTCGCCGACGCAGACCTGGCTCTTCTTCAGGAAGCCCTGGGTGAAGAGCTGCGTGTAGTTGGCCTTCGTGATCCACGTGACGGGAAGCGTGATCGTCGCTTCCTTCTTCTTGCCGTTCAGGCGGAACGTGTTGGCGTGCGGCACCTTGCCGTGGATGAGCGCAATCGCCGCAGCAGCCGTGGCGTTCGCCTCGTTCGGCACGTACTTGTAGACGGTGCCGGACTGCCAGCCGGCGAGGATGTACTGGATGCCCTGCGCCGTCGCGTCCTGGCCGCTCAGCGGCAGCGGCTTAAGGCCCTTCGCCTTCAGATCGGCGACCACCGCGCCCGCGATGTTGTCATTCGCGGCGATCACGCCATCGATCTTGTTGTTCGTCTTGACGAGCATCTGCTGGAAGATGGTCGCCGCGTTGTTCGCGTCCCAGTCGGGGACGAACTGCTGGGGGCCCTTCACGATCGGCCCCTTCGAGAACAGCGGGTTCAGGACGGCGTCGTTGCCGCTCTTGAACCAGAACGCGTTCTGGTCGGTCGGGCCGCCCCAGAGCTCGGCGACGGTCCCGCCGTGGTAGGTCCCGGCCTTCTTCATCGCGGCGAGAACACCGGTCGCCTGCGCCTGTCCGACCGACTTGCCGTCGAAGGTGACGTAGACCGACGCCGTGCCTCCGAGGACCTGGCGGTCGTAGTCGATCGCGTGGCCGCCGGACGACGTGAACAGCTTCTCGATTGCCGCTGCGGAGCCGTTGTCGAGCGCGGTCTCGATGACGACCTTGGCGCCGGCCGCCAGGCAAGCCTGAGCCTGCGCCTTCTGCTTCGTCGGGTCGTTGAGCGCGTTGTTGATGGAGGCCGAAACCCCGGCCTTCTTGAAGGCCGCGGTGAACGCGGGTGCGTCGAACTGCACCCAGCGGACCGACGACTTGGTGTCGGGCAGCAGGACGCAGACCTGCACGTTCGCGGCGCGTGACGCTCCCGCGCCTCCGACGGCCACAACGGCCGCAGCGGAGACGAGGAACAGACCCGTCGCCCTAAAAATGTTTTTCCTCACGTGCTTCTCCTTCTATCTTCATGTCGCGGGTTGTCGGTGATCGCTGGCTCCTCACCGAGCGCGCTGCACGCGATTGCGTAGCACTCTCGGGCGCCGGGGTTATACAGAAACTTCTCGCAAATATCACGTGGAGTCAAATCCAGGCCGTCCACGTGAGCCGTTCGGTCACTTCTCCTCCTTGACTTTCAGCCACTCGCAGTATTGGACGTTGATCGGACCGCGGTAGTTGCCATGATCCTGTCTTGCAGCGCGGCCAGGCCGGCCGAGTGAAGTCGATCGTTGTCACCGATCACGAGCGCGAGAGCCCGGTGTGCCTCGCGATCTCGCTGCTGCCTCGCGGTTCCCCGTTGCCGCAGAGCACCGATCACACGCAGCCGGCTCGGCTCACCCAGAGCCGCCAGCGATCCCGCAGTCGCCATTCCCCTCGAGTGTCTTCATTTCCGGCAGTTTTGTCAAGAGCAGTGGGAAACGCGGATCTAGCTGTCGTCGCGGTCGTCGACGATCGCGGGGTGCCGCCACCCGAACGTGACGGTGAGGCGGTCGATTCGCTGGCCCTCGACGCTGTCGACGCGGAACACGATCCCGTCGTGTGAGACCTCGTCGCCCGGCTCGGCAGCGCGACCGAGCCGGCCGAAGACGAACCCGGCGACCGTGTGGAAGTCCTCGATCGGAAGGTCGGCGTCGAACTCCTCGTTGAAGTCGTCGATCGAGAACGTGCCGTCGATCCGGATCGTGTCCTCGTCGACCCGCTCGACGGTCTCGTCGGGAAGGTCGAACTCGTCCTCGATCTCGCCGACGATCTCCTCGAGCAGGTCTTCAAGCGTGACGATGCCCTCGATGTCGCCGTACTCGTCGATCACGACCGCCATGTGCTGGTTCGTCCGCCGGAACTCGGTGAGGAGCGCGGCGAGGTCCTTCGTCTCGGGGACCATCGTCGCCGGACGCAGCAGCTCCTCGAGGTTGACCCGCATCCCGTCGGGGTCGTGCATCGCCTTGATCAGGTCACGGACGTGGAGGATGCCGACGACGTCGTCGAGCGAGTCGCGGTACACCGGGTAGCGCGTGTAGGGCGAGTCGAGCACGATCTCGAGCGCCTCGGCGGGCGGCAGGTCGACCGAAAGGGCGACCACCTCGGGCCGCGGCACCATCACGTCGGCGACCTCCTTGTCGGCGAAGTCGAAGACCTTGTAGAGCATCTCCTGCTCGCCGCGCGCGATCTCGCCCTGCTCGGCGGAGCTCGAGAGCAGCATCCTCAGCTCGGCCTCGGAGTGCGCCTCGTGCTCGGCTCCCGGCGGCTCCTGCCCGAGCAGCCCGAGCACGAGCTCGGTCGAGCGCTGGAGTAGCCAGATGAACGGGCTGAGGACCGTGAAGAAGAGCCGCGTCGGCCCGGAGAAGACGAGCGCCGTTCGCTCCGGATGGCCGAGCGCGAGCCCCTTCGGCACGAGCTCGCCGATGACGACATGGAGGAAGGTGAGGATGACGAGCCCCAGGATCACCGCGAGCACCGTCGAGAGCAGCGGCTCGAACAGGTGCGCGAAGATCGGCTCGCCGAGAGCGCCGATGGCGAGGGACGTGACGGTGACACCGAGCTGCATCGCGGCGATGAACCGCGGTGGGTCGCCCGTGATCTTGAGCACGGCCCTCGCGCGCCGGTCTCCCTCGGTCGCGAGCTCCTTGATCCGGGTGCGACGGGAGGTGACGAGGCCGTACTCGGCCGCGACGAAGCAACCGTTGAGCAGGATCAGAACGGCAAGGCCCAGCAGCTCAAAGGGAATCGTCACGCCTCTAGGGCCGACGTTCGTTGGGTCGATCGTCCAAGCACGTGAATCGTATCCGAGCCGTCGGCGTGGCTCCTGGTACGAACGTATGTTCTATAGTGGAGGTCGTGAGGGTCGAGTATCGAATCGAGCCCTGCCGTAGTCGCCCTGAATCGCGTCTCGGGGATGCCGTTCGACTGGTCGCTCAACCCGTACATGGGCTGCGCGCACCGCTGCACCTTCTGTTACGTCCGGGCGTTCGAGCGGCGCGCCGACCGGCCCTCCGGCGAGGCCTACGGCACCTCGATCAGGGTGAAGGCGAACGTCGCCGACGTGCTCCGCGCAGAGCTTCGCAGGCCGACCTGGCAGGGCGGAAGCATCGCGATCGGTGCGGCCACCGATCCCTATCAGCCCGCCGAGGGCCGCTTCCGGCTCACCAGGGCCTGCATCGAGGTGCTCGCCGAGGCGGCGAACCCGTTCGGGATCATCACCCGCGGGCCGATGATCGTGCGCGACCTCGACGTGCTCGCCGAGGCGGCTCGCCGCGCCGAGGTGTCGGTGACCTTCTCGGTGCCGACGCTCGACCTCGAGGTCTGGCGGCTCACCGAGCCCGGCACCGCCCCGCCCCGTCAGCGCCTGCGTGCGCTCGAGCAGCTCGTCGGTGCCGGGATCCGGGCGTCCGTCGGCATGGCGCCGATCCTCCCGGGGATCTCCGACCGGCCCGAGCAGCTCGCCGAGGTGGTGCGCGCAGCCCGTGAGGCAGGCGCCTGCGGCGATCTGGGCGAACGTCCTCTACCTTCAGCCGGGGACGCGCGAGCACTTCCTCGAGAGCCTCGAGCGCCACTGGCCCGAGCTCGTCCCCGAGTACGAGCGGCTGTACGAGGGGCGCGGCTATCTGCGTGCGCGCGAGACCGCGCCTGTGCGTGACTCCGTGAGCGAGCTCGCGCGCATCGAGGGCATCCGCGACCGGCGCCCGCTCCGCCTCGCGCCCCCGCCGCCGGCCGTCCAGCTGAGTCTCGACTTCTGACGCGACCGACCCGGTCAATACCATTCGTCTCCGGTGCCGGATGAGATCACGACGCTGATCGTCGACGACCACGAAGTCGTGCGCGAGGGGCTCCGCCTTTCGCTCTCGCGGGCGCCGCACATTCGCGTCGTCGGCGAGGCCGCAGACGGAGACGCCGCGGTCGAGCTCGCGCTCCGGCGGAAGCCCGACGTCGTGATCATGGACGTCCGGATGCCCGGGATGGACGGGCTCGAGGCGACGCGGCAGATCTCCGAGCAGCTCCCGGAGACGAAGGTGCTGATCTTCACCGCCTACTCGGAGCGCTCGCTGCTCGGCCGCGGGTTCGAGTCGGGCGCCAAGGGCTACGTCCTGAAGGAGGCGCCGCACGCGACGCTCGTCCGCGCGATCGAGAAGGTCGCCTCCGGCGAGGGGTACGTCGACCCTGCCCTGATGCCGCAGTTCCTCGCGGGCCGCGACCAGAGCGACATGCTGACCCCGCGGGAGCGGGAGATCCTCCAGCTCCTCGCCGACGGCCTCTCGAACGGTGATGTCGCCGAGCGGCTCTTCATCTCGCAGGAGACGGTCAAGAGCCATGTCCGCCACATCCTCACGAAGCTCGAGGCGGACACCCGCACGCAAGCGGTGGCGATCGCCCTCCGCGAAGCGATGATCGACTAACCGCACTGATGTCGGACACGGCGATTCGCGTCCCAGAGCGGCGACGGCCCTCGATCGTGTCCGACACCGCCTTGGGCGTGCCGACCTACCCGGCGTTCAAGGCGATGTGAGTCCTTCGATGGAAAATCACGACGCCCTCGAGAGGCTGATCGCGGCCGAGCAGGACGAGCGGCGGCGGCTGGCGCTCTTCCTGCACGACGGGCCCGTGCAGCGCTCTCGGGGATCGCGCTGATGCTCGACGGGGCGCTGCACTCGACTCGTCGGCCGAGCGCGTCGAGCGAGGCGCGCGAGATCATCGACTCGGCGCTCGCGCAGCAGCGCGCGACGATCCGGGAGCTGCGCGACCTCTCGTTCGCGCTCGAGCCGGTCGTCCTGCGCGACACGGCTTCGCGCCCGCGCTGCGGGCGCTCGCAGACCAGGCCGCGAGCTCGCACGACATCTCGTTCGACGTCGACATCGACGACGCGACGGAGATCGGGACGAGCGCCGGGATCGCGCTCTACACGATCCTTCGCGAGCTCGTCGACCAGGCCGCTGCGGCGCGGGACGCCGACTCACGTGCGGATCGCCGTCTCCCCCGCGTCCGACGGCGGCGTCGTCGTGACGGTCGCCGACGACGCCGAGCCGGAGCGCCGCCGCCGCACCCTCGAGACGATCGAGGAGCGCGTCGTCCAGCTCCACGGCACGCTCGAGGTGGGCGCGCTGGACGGCGGCACCGAGACGAGCGTCCGCCTCCCGGCGCATACCGCGCGCCGGTAGTTACGATCGAGCCGATGGCCGACGAGAACGGGCACACGACTCGGGGCCACGTCCTCTTCGTCTGGTCGCCGTCGGGCTACCGGCTCCGCGACGCCGAGGGCGACCCGCCCGAGGTCGGGACCGAGCTCGACGAGGACGGCCTCGAGCTCGTCGTGACGAAGGTCGGCCCCTCGCCGCTCCCGGGCGACTCTCGCCCCTGCGCCTACACTACGAGCCGCGGCTAGGTGCTAGTTGGAGACGTTGAACTCGGTCGCGTACTCGTCGACCAGCGGGTTCGACCGTCTCCATGCCCTTGGGGAACGCGTAGTTGATCTTCACGAACGGCTCCCACTTCTCGGGCAGCGCGTCCTCGGGGAAGATCGCCTCGACCGGGCACTCGGGCTCGCAGGCGCCGCAGTCGATGCACTCCTCCGGGTCGATCACGAGCATCCGGGCGGCCTCGTGGATGCAGTCGACGGGGCAGACGTCGACGCACGAGCGATCCTTGATGTCGATGCAGGGCTCGGCGATCACGTAGGTCATCGCGCGATCACTCTACCGAGGCGAGTAGCCCTCCGATCACCTCATCCGACCGCTCGAACAGGGCGGATTTCACGATCACCCGGTCGAAGCCGGCCGCGTGGGCCCGCTGGAGCCCGATCGTGTCGGTGTGGTTCGTGAAGCCGAGCAGCGGACAGTCGGGGTAGTTCTCGGCGACGTCGACCGGGTCGACGCGCGCGATGTCCGACGATCACGAGATCCGGCGGGTCGATCCCGTCTGCGGTCGAGAAGCGATGCTGCGGGCAGCAGCGCTTCGAGCTTCGCGCGAAGAAAGAGATCGACCCCGACGAGCAAGACCCTCGCCATTGCCGCCACGGATGCTAACGCACGTCGCTAGGACGTGTTGAGGCCGATCTTCTCGAAGGCCTGGTAGAGCGCGATAGCGAAGCCACCAGTCCTTGTCGAAGAAGAGGAGCAGGCCGAGCGAGATCAGCATCACGCCGGAGACGATCCGCAGCGCCTGGTAGTGCGACCGCACCCAGCGGAACCAGCGCATGGCGTGGGCGAACGCGACGCCGGCGAGCACGAAGGCGGCACCGAGGCCGAGCGAGTAGGCGAGGAGCAGGACGACGCCGCGGGCGATGTCGCCGGTCGAGCCGGCGAGCACGAGGATCGACGCGAGCACGGTGCCGATGCAAGGGGCGGCGACGACGGCGAAGGCGCCGCCGAGGAGCGCGGCCGAGCCGGTGCGGCGGGCGCGCACGGTGAGCCCCGGCGCCATCGCCCGCTCCGGCCAGGGCAGGAGGCCGACGAACGCGAGGCCGAGCACGATGAGGACGAAACCCGCGATCTCGGTCTGGGTCGTCTTGTCGACGGTGCTCGCGACCGCTGCCGCACCGGCGCCGAGCAGGACGAAGACCGTCGGTGAACCCGGCGATGAACGGGATGCTCGCCATCACGACCCGTCGCGCCGGAGCCCCGCTCGCCGAGGTGGTCGACCTCGATCGCCGAGACGGCGGAGAGGTAGCCCGGCACGAGCGGCAGCACGCAGGGCGTCACCACCGAGATCAGGCCGGCGAGGAACGCGACCGGGAGCTTCTCGACCATCGCTCAGGCGTCGAACCGCGCGAGCTCCTGGTCGACCCGGAGCTCGAGGTCCGGCGCGAGCGGCGGCCCGGCGTCGCCGTGCTCCTGCTCGTCGTCGTCCTTGTTCCTTGAGCCACGCGCGGGCGCCGACCCCGACGGCCGCGGCGCCGAACACGATCGCCGCGAACGGCAGCAGCCAGGCGAGCAGGTCGAACCCGCTCGTCTTCGGGGTCGAGAGCACCTGCGGCCCGAGCTCTGCGACGAAGTGGTCGTCGATCTGGTTCTCCGTCCAGCCCGCCCGCAGCTTCGCGCGGATGAACGCCTTCATCTGCTGCGCGAGCGGCGAGCTCGACTCGTCGAGCGGCTCGTGGCAGGTCGTGCAGACGAGGCCGGCCTCGACCTGCGCCTGGGTCGGATGCTTGTTGTCGTGCGACCGGAAGGCGATCGCCAGCCCGAAGACCAGGGCGACGATCGCGAGCACGGCCGCGAACGGCTTCAAGGTGTCTTTTTTTCTCACTGGGTCGCGCTCGGCGCGGGCGCGTTCATCGCGGTGCGGATCCCGAGGTCGAGCAGCTTGGCCGTCGCCGGGCCGATGATGTGCCCTTGCTGGCCCGACTTGTTCGCCGGCAGCGGGATCACCCGGCCGTGCTTGTCGATGAAGAACGTCTCGGGGTAGCCGGTCACGCCGTAGTGGCCGATCAGCGGCCCGTCGTCGGAGATCACCGGATACGTGATGCCGAACCGCCGCATGAACTTGGTCGCGGGCCCGCGTCAGGTCCTGCTCGTCGACGCCGACGAAGACGACGTCCTTGCCGGCCCACCTCTTCGCGACCGCCGAGACGACCGGCGCCTCGCGCGTGCACGGCGGGCAGTACGACTGCCAGAAGTTGAGCACGACCACCTTGCCGCGCAGCGCCGCGAGGCTGACCGACCCGCCGACGCCGACGCGCGGGCGCGAGAACGGGTAGGCCGGGACGATCTGCTGGTTGTCGACCTTGTTCGCAAGCCCCTTGGGGTTGTGCGCGACCTTCCAGACGAGGAGCCCGAGCAGGCCGACGACGACCACGACCGCCGCGATCTGGGCGCCACGGTGCATCAGACGATGAACACCGTCGTCCCGATCTTGACGTGGCCGTAGAGCCACTCGGCGTCGGGGACCTGCATGCGGATGCAGCCGTGGGAGGCGTTCCAGCCGATCGAGCCCGGCTCGTCGGTGCCGTGGATCCCGACGCCCGGCGCCGTCAGCCCCATCCAACGCGTGCCGAGCGGGTTGTTCGGGCCGGGCGGCACGGGCGAGAGGCCCTGCGCCCAGGCGTCCTGCGTCGGCGGGTACCACCAGGGGTTCTCCTGCTTCACGACGATGTTGAAGCGGCCGGCCGGGGTCGGGATAGATCGCCTGTCCCGTCGCGACCGGGAACTCGCGCCAGACCTCGTTGTCGTCGCGGAAGAGCCACAGGCGGTTCTTCGCCCTGTTGATGAGGATCACGGGCCCGATGTTCGCGGCGGTGACGTCGGGCAGACCGTCTCGGCGCGCACGGTGAGGGGAAGCCGGGAGTTACCGGTGAGCGCGCGGGCGAGGCGCTGCAGGAGGTCGGTCCGGTTCAGCGTCACGCCCTTCACGTCGGGGACGATCCGGGGCTTGCCGTCGACGAGCCGCAGCGCGGCGTCGCGCGCGACCCTGTTGAACCGTCGCTCGAGCGCGGCGGCGGTGGCGCGAAGGCTCGCGCCCCTGACGGCGACGACGAGCTTGACGTTCGTGCCGGGGGAAGAGGAGCGCGCCCGCCCGACCGCCGTCTGGACGTACGCGGTCGCGAGCCGGGACGGGTGCAGCTCGACCCGCTTGCCGTCGATCAGCAGCGGGAGCGGCTTCCCGAACGCCGCCCTGACGGCGGCCGCCGCAGCGGCAGGCGCGAGCCCACCGACGCGGACGCCGGCGATGCGGACGCCCGGAGGGCATCGCGTGCGCATGCGCATTCGCAAGCGCAGGCCCGGCGACGACCCCAGTGCCCAGCGTCCCCGCGAGGACGAGGAATGCAACTCTTTGACCCCTGTTCACGGCGATTCAGTGTAGCCAGGACGCGTATGGCCATTCCCGGGTCGTCGGAGACGATCTCGGCCATATCGGCTCCGACGGCGACGGCGGCCTCGATCCCGGCGAGCGTGTTCTCGGGCGCGACGGCCGCAGCCCCGCGGTGCCCGGTCACGAGCGGTCGCCGGTCCGCGTGGCGCAAATTCACCTGCGCAGACTAAACTTCGTACATGGCCAGGACCGTGAGCAACGTTCGTTCTGCCGACGACGCCGACCCCACCGACTCCCCCTCGCTCGACCCGAGCGCGATCGAGGAGGCCTACCGTCGGGAGCGCGCCCGCCGCCGCGCCAGGAACGAGCATCACAGGCATGCTCGCAACTCGGACGCGCGGTTCTGGGTGATGCTCGCCGTGCTTGCGCTGATCACGGTGGTCATCGCACTCACGGCGTTCCACGAGATCCAGACGAGCTTCGGCATCTTCCAGTAACCGGGCCCGCGGCCTCCCCGTCGGCCCTCCGCGTCAGAGATCTTCGGCGGCGCGGAGCAGGCCGCCGGCGATCACGCCCAGCGCGGCGACGAGCGCGATCCACAGGCCGATCCCGCGGCTGTCCGCCGGAAGGACGGCGTCCGGAATCGAGATCACGCGGATCAGCACGAAGACGGCGGCGACCCCGCCGAGGCCGAGGACGACGAGGCTCTCGGGGATCGACGAGGGAAGATCGAAACCGTATGCCCGCAGCGCCACGAGGACGACGACGGCGAGCCCGAGGAAGAACACGAGCTTCCCGATCGTGCCCGTGTGCCAGCCGATCACGGCGAGCTTGACCCCGATGCCCGATCCCGAATACCAGCCCATGAAGCTCGAGAGCATGAGGACGAGCCCGGCTACCCAGGTGACCCGGTCGCCCGCCGCCCAGATCCCGTCGCTCTCCGGCCGGTATCCGGCATTCGGAGGAGGCGACCCGGAGCCGGACGACGGCGGGTCGAGGAAGACGTCGGAACCCTCCACGGCTGAAAGTATGGGCGAAACCTCGGACGCCTACACGGGTACGGCTCTCAGCCTCTGCAAACCCGTGCGATTCGTGTCAGGGATTGGTGACGGTCACCGTGACCGTGTTGGCCGCGACGGGCACGAGCGGGAGCGGATGAAGCGTGCGGACGATCGTCTGCGTCCCGCCGGTTCCGTCGTCCTGGAGCGCCTCACCGAGCCCAACCCCGACGAGGAAGACAACTGCGATACCGGCGGCGCCGGCGAGATACCAGGGCCAGCGGCGGCGCCGGCGCGGCCGCCGCCTCGGCCGTGCGACGGTCATGGCGCGTAGTCCGAGGCACGACGCGAGTAGACGTCGAACGCGGCGTTGGCCGCGGTCGAGTACTGACCCGGGCCCTCGTCGGGGAAGGCGTCGTCGATCGTCTCGAGCACCCAGCGGTCGGAGCCGTCGTAAACGGCCGCGAGCTCGGCGAGCGTGAAGTTCTGGCCGACGCGGCGGGTGAGCTCGGCGGTCACGGCGTCGACCCGCCTCGTAAGCCCCGCGTACGCGTGCGCGTCGGGCTTCGCACGGTCGACCGCCCTCCGCCCTTCATCCCACTGGTGACGCGCGAGATCGAGGCCGCTCATCCGGCCGATCATAGAGTCGAGCAGCAGCCGATCCCGGGGCCAGAGCGGCGCCGCCTCGGCGAGGATTCGGTCGCCGAGGACGTAGCCGGGACGGGCGAGCGCGAACGCCGCGTGGGCGTGAAGGCACTTCAGGCTTCCGGTCCGGGTGGCGCCGCCGACCCCGCCCGTCAGCTCGGGCCGGATCTCCTGCTGCTCGGCGTGGGCACGGGCGAGGCTGGCCGAGAGCTCGGGGTCGCGCTGCGCCGCCTCCGTCCACCGCTCGACCCCGCCCGCGGACTCGAGCCGCGAGACCTGGGCGGCCAGATGGCGGCAGGTCAGCCAGAACTGGGTCGGGAACGGCTCACCGGCCGCGTCGAACGGCGTCTGCTCGACGACGGCGGGTGCGCCGCGCGGGCAGCGGACGGCGACGCGGCAGAACGCACGCGGTGGGCGGCCGAGCTGCCGCTCGACGATCGCGAGGTCCTCCTGCATCGGAGAGACACAGTACGGGTGCGCTAGTGGTGAGCCGTGCGCCAGGCCGAGATGCCACGAACGATGAAGAGCTGCTCGCCCGGCTTGACGAACCCGAGGCGCCGCGCCTCACGGACGAAGCTCGGGGCCGGTGCCGACGGTCGCGATCCGCGTCTGGAGCTGCTTCTGCTGTATCTCGAGCCTCGCGACCTCGGCCTCGCGCCGATCGAGGACGGCCTTCGTGTGCTCGTAGCTCCGGATCGGCTTCCAGTAGAGGACACCCACGAGAACGAGGGCGCCGAGCGCCAGCAGTCGGGTCGGGCGGAGCACGGGGACGACTTCGCGCCCCGGTCCGCCGGTCCTTCCTTGCTCCTACGCCGTGTCGACCTTGATCACGTTCGTCGAGCCGGTGAGGTTCACCGCGGTGCCGGCGATGAGGACGACGAGGTCGCCGTGGTCGATGAGGCCGGCGTTCCGCGCGGTCTCGATCGTGCGGGCCCAGAGCTCCTCGACGTCGGCGGTCGACGGCATCAGCAGCGGCAGCACGCCCCATTCGAGCGCCATCTGCTGGACGGCCGTCTGGTGGTGGGAGAGGCCGATGAGCGGGCGGCGCGGCCGCAGCCGGGCGATCTCCGATGCGGTGCGGCCGCTCGCCGTCGCCGCGAGCATCGCGCGGGCCCCGAGCGCCTCGGCGAGGTCCGTCGCGACATTCGACATGGCGCGACGGATGTCGCGGGTGAGCGACGCGTCGGGCACCTCGTGGCGGTAGCTCATCGTCGGCTCTACCGCCCTCGCGATGCTGTTCATCGTCTGGACAGCCTCGACCGGGTAGGCGCCGACGGCGGTCTCGGCGCTCATCATCACCGCCGAGGTGCCGTCGAGGATCGCGTTCGCGACGTCGCTCGCCTCGGCGCGGGTCGGCTCGGCGTGCTCGACCATCGACTCGAGCATCTGGGTCGCGGTGATCACGGGCTTCCCCGCCTCGAGCGAGCGGGCGATGATCTGCTTCTGCAGCATCGGCACCATCTCGGCGCCGATCTCGACACCGAGGTCACCGCGGGCGACCATGACGGCGTCAGCCTCGGCGAGGATGTCGTCGAGGGCGTCCACCGCCTCGGCCTTCTCGATCTTCGCGATCACGCGCGCCTCCGAGCCGTGGCTCGACGATCAGACGCTTCAGCTCGGCGAGGTCGGCGGCCGAGCGGACGAACGAGAGGGCGACGTAGTCGACTCCGAGCCCGAGCGCGAACTCGAGGTCCTCGATGTCCTTCTCCGTCAGACAGGGGATCGGGATGACGACCCCGCCCGGGAGGTTGACGCCCTTGTTGGCCTTGACCTCGCCGCCGACGATCACCCGGCAGCTGGACGCGGCCGGCGTCGACCGACTCCACCCGAAGGCGGATGAGGCCGTCGTCGATGAGGACGTCGTGCCCGGGCTCGAGCACGTCGGCGATCACGGCGGGAGCGACGACGAGGTCGCCCGGATCGCCGCACGCTCGCCGGCGAGGCTGACCTCGCCACCGGCGACGAGGCACCGCGGGGTCGTCGACTCCGGCGACCCTGAGCTTCGGGCCCTGGAGGTCGGCGATCAGCGCGAGCGGACGCCCGAGCTCCGCCTGGACCTCGCGCGTGATCGCGGCGCGCGCGCGCGTGCTCCTCGTGGCTTCCGTGCGAGAAGTTGAGGCGGACGGCGTCCATGCCGGCCTCCGCGAGGAGCCTGAGCATGGCGTAGCTGCCGGACGCAGGGCCGATCGTCGCGACGATCTTCGTCCGCCTGAACTGCTGGTCGACCATGTTCCCCAGGGTAACGGCGAGACCTTCGAGGCCTGATGTGCCTAGCGCGCATAACGCGGGAAGGCGGCCCAGCCGGGGTACACGGCTCTCGGGCCGAGCTCCTCCTCGATGCGGAGGAGCCGGTTGAACTTGGCGACGCGGTCGGACCGCGCGGGCGCGCCCGTCTTGATCTGGCCGGCGCCGGTCGCGACCGCCAGGTCGGCGATCGTCGTGTCCTCGGTCTCGCCCGAGCGGTGCGACATCACCGCCGTGTAGCCGGCTTCGTGGGCCAGGCGGATGGCCTCGAGCGTCTCGGTCAGCGTGCCGATCTGGTTCACCTTGATCAGGATCGAGTTGCCGACGCCCTGCTCGATGCCCTCGCGGAGGCGGTCGACGTTCGTGACGAAGAGGTCGTCGCCGACGAGCTGCAGACGGTCGCCGACGGCGTCGGTCAGGGTCTTCCAGGTTTCCCAGTCGTCTTCGGCCGCACCGTCCTCGAGGGACACGACCGGGTAGCGGGAGCTGAGGTCGCCCCAGAACGCCGCGAGCTCGGCCCCGTCGAGAGCCCTGCCTTCGAAGCGGTAGGCGCCGTCGCGGTAGACCTCGCTGGTCGCAGGGTCGAGGGCGATCGCGACCACGTCGCGATGGCCGGCGCGGTCGGCGGCGTCGAGGATCGCCTCGATCGCTGCCTCGCTCGAGGGAAGGTCGGGGGCGAATCCGCCCTCGTCGCCGATCGCCGTCGAGAGCCCTCGCTCGTGCAGGACGGCCTTGAGCGAGTGGTAGACCTCGGAGGCGACCCGCATCGCCTCGCCGAAGGTCGGCGCCCCGGCAGGGACGACCATGAACTCCTGGAGGTCGATCGAGTTGTCGGCATGGGCGCCGCCGTTGATCACGTTCAGCATCGGGACGGGAAGCGTGACCGCGGCGTCCCCCCCGAGGTGGCGATAGAGCGGGATCTCCCGCGTCTGCTGCGGCGGCCCGCGCCGCGGCGAGCGAGATGCCGAGGATCGCGTTCGCACCGAGCCGGCCCTTGTTCGGGGTGCCGTCGGCTGCGATCAGGGCCGCGTCGAGCGCCGCCTGGTCGCCCGCGTCGAGCCCCGCGACCGCCTCACGAAGCTCGCCGTTGACGTTCGCGACCGCCGGGTGACGCCCTTCCCGCCCCACGCCGTGCCGCCGTCGCGAAGCTCGACGGCCTCGTGAACGCCGGTCGAGGCGCCGGAAGGCACGATCGCCGTCCCCGATGCCCCCGACTCGAGGCGAACGTCGACCTCGACCGTCGGGTTCCCCGCGAATCGAGCACCTGCCGCCCGTGCACCACGCTGACCCGACTCATGCAGCTAGTCTGCTTGGCGCGGTCGAACCATCGTCCTGGGCGGCGAGCGAGGTTCGTCCAGGTCTCGCCGTCGGCGGCGGCCAGGCGCTCTGCCTCCTCGACGCGGGCCCTGAAGCGCGCCGGCGGCGGCGCGGAGCTCGAGCTCGGGATCGACGTTCAGCTTCCTCGCGACGTTGACGCACGCGAAGAGGAGGTCGCCGAGCTCCTCGGCCACCCGGCGAGGCGGCTCGCCCTCACCCACCGGCGCGCCCGGAAGCTCGGCCGAACCTCCGCGAGCTCCTCGTCGAGGTCGGCGAGCGCGCCTGCGACGTCCGGGTAGTCGAACCCGACCGCGGCGGCACGGCGCTGCACCTTCCGCGCGAGGAGCAGCGCCGGCAACGTCGCGGGCACGTCGTGGAAGACTCCCTGGCGCGCTTCCTGCTCGACCTTCAGCCGCTCCCAGTTCTCGCGTACGCGCT
Source organism: uncultured Actinomycetota bacterium (assembly GCA_963723405.1). Taxonomy (GTDB): domain Bacteria; phylum Actinomycetota; class Thermoleophilia; order Gaiellales; family Gaiellaceae; genus PALSA-600. The sequence continues at coordinate 44,736 of CAVRQF010000006.1, forward strand.
CGGCCGTCCTGGCCTCGACGTCGCCGAACACGTGCGGGTGCCGAGCGATCAGCTTCGCCGTGACGTTCCGCGCCACCGCCTCGAGGTCTCCCGCGCCGCGCTCGGAGAGGAGCAGCGACAGGAAGTACGCCTGGAAGAGCAGGTCGCCGAGCTCGTCGAGCAGCTTGGCGTCGTCGCCCGCGAGCGCCGCGTCGGCGACCTCGTAGGCCTCCTCGACCGTGTGCGGGACGATCGTCCGCTCGGTCTGCTCGCGATCCCAGGGACAGTCGCGGCGGAGGCGCTCCGTGAGCTCTTGCAGCTCGACCAGCGCGTCCGCGAGGGTCAAGGCGCTAGGTCGTCGTCTGGTTGGACGCCGACAGCGTCGCGCACGGATCGGGCGACGGCGTGTAGCCGCTCTGGTAGTCGATCTTGCCGCCCGAGCAGTAGCTCTTCGACGACCTTCTGCATCCACGTCGACGCCAGCTGCTGCTGGGCTTGCGACTCGAGCTGCTTCTTGATCGTCGCCTGGGCCTTGGACTCCGGCGTCGTCTTCGCCGGCGTGATGTCGGCGGTCGGCTTGATCACGAACCAGCCGTACTGCGAGGTGTTGACGGGCTTCAGCAGGACGCCGGTCTTCGCGCCCGTCGAGAACACGGCCTTGTCGAACTCCGGCACGTCGGATCCCTTGGTCGCGGTGAACTTGCCGCCCTTGTCCTTCGAGCCCGGATCCTGCGAGTACTTCTTCGCGAGCGCAGCGAAGTCGGCGCCGCCCTGGATCTGCTTGTAGATCTGGGTTGCGAGCGCCTCCTTGTTCTTGCCGACGAGGATCTCCTGCACCGCGCGGGTCGCCGGCTGCTGGTACTGCGTGAGATTCGCGGCGTAGTAGGCGTCGACCGCCTGCTTCGTCGTCTTCGCGTTCTTCGTGATCGACTTGTAGAGCGCGGTCTCGAGCAGCTGCTCCCTGATGAACGAGCGGAACTGCGCGTCGGTGAACCCCTGCTGCTTGAGGCCGGCGAGGTAGCGCTTCTCGTTGCCCTTGTAGTAGAGCTTCTTGATCGCCGTGAGCTTCTTCTCGACGGCGGCGTCGGTGGTCGTCAGCCCGAGCTTCTTCGCCTCGAGCCCGAGCTCGGCCTGCTGGATCGAGGAGATTGATGACGTTCGTGCGAACGGTCTGGTAGCCGGTCGAGCCCGGCGCCGGCATCTTCTGGCCCTGGGCCGCGAGGCTCGCCTTCGCCTCGGCGAGCGCGGTCGCGTACATGGCTTGCGTGATGTGCTCGGTCCCCACGACGGCGACGTCGTCGGAGCCGATCTTCGTCGCGCTGCCTCCACCACCGCATCCGGCAAGTGCCAGGACGACGGCGACGAACGGCAGCGGGATCAGGAGACGCAGACGCTTCATACGCCGATACTAGGTAGCACGAGGACGAGTCATGCCGCCGACCGAGCCGCGATCATCGCGTCGACGAGCCGGATCGCGCCACCGAGCTCCTCGCCCCGCAGGGTCACCTCCCGCAGACCCGTCGAGTACACCGCGGTGTCGACGAGCGCCCGCAGGGCGCGCAGCTCGCCCGATCCCATGACGATCGGCCCGACAGATGCCTTCCCACCGCGGAAGACGAGATAGTCGGCGCCGAGCTGAGCGACCTTCAGCTTCGCCACCTGGATGGTGAAGAGATTCGAGACCGGTTCCGGGAGGGGCCCGTACCGATCCTGGGTCGCCTGCTCGAGCTCGCGCAGCTCGTCCTCGTCCTCGACGAGCGCGAGCCGGCGGTGCAGATCGATCTTGAGCGCCTCGGAGGCGATGTAGGCGGCCGGGACGTACGCGTCGACACGCGCATCCACGCGCACCGGCCGCGTGGCGAGGCGGCGCGCGCCGGACAGCTCGGCGACGACCTCGTGGAGCATCTCGACGTAGAGCTCGAACCCGAGCGCGGCGACGTGGCCCGACTGCTCGCCGCCGAGAAGGTCGCCCGCGCCGCGGATCTCGAGGTCGCGCATCGCGATCGCGAACCCGGCACCGAGCTCGGTGTGATCGGCGAGCGTGGCGAGCCGCGCCCGCGCCTCGGGCGTCAGCTCGGCCGCTTCCGGATAGAAGAGATACGCGTGTGCCGGCACATCGCGGCGGCCGACGCGGCCGCGGATCTGGTACAGCTGCGCGAGCCCGAGCGTGTCCGCGCGCTCGACGATGAGGGTGTTTGCCTCCGGGATGTCGAGGCCCGACTCGATGATCGTCGTCGAGACCAGCACGTCGGCGTCGCCCGAGAGGAACGAGAGCATCCTGTCCTCGAGCTCACGTTCGCCCATCTGGCCGTGCGCGACGAGGACCCTCGCCTGGGGGACGAGCTGGCGAAGCTTCTCGGCCGCGTCCTCGATCGACTCGACGCGGTTGTGGAGGAAGAACGCCTGCCCCCCACGCCCAAGCTCGCGCTCGAGCGCCTGCACGATCAGCGTCTCGTCGTACTCGCCGACGTGGGTGCGGATCGGCCGGCGGCCCTCGGGTGGAGTCTCGATCACCGAGATGTCGCGGAGCCCGGCGAGCGACATGTGCAGCGTCCGCGGGATCGGGGTGGCGCTCAGCGCGAGCACGTCGACCTCGAGCCGCAGCTGCCGCAAGAGCTCCTTCTGGGCAACGCCGAAGCGCTGCTCCTCGTCGACGACGACGAGGCCGAGATCCTTCGGGACGGCGTCCCGCGAGAGGATCCGGTGCGTGCCGATCAGCACCTCGACCTTCCCCTCGCGGAAGTCGGCGAGGACGCGCTTGACGTCGGCCGGCTTTCGGAAGCGCGAGACCATCTCGACGCGGACCGGGAAGTCGCGGTACCGCTCGCGAAACGTGTTCCAGTGCTGCTGGGCGAGGATCGTGGTCGGGACGAGCATGAGCACCTGCTTGCCCCCGACCGCGACCGCGAACGCGGCCCTGAGCGCGACCTCGGTCTTGCCGTAGCCGACGTCGCCGCACACGAGCCTGTCCATCGGCCTCGGCGCCTCGAGATCCTCCTTCACCGCTTCGATGGCGCGCGCCTGGTCCTCGGTCTCGCGGTACGGGAACGCCGCCTCGAGCCGTTCGACCCACTCCTGCTCGACGTTGTAGGAGACGCCGGGCCTCGTCTGCCGCTCGGCGTACAGCTGCAGGAGCTCACCCGCCATCTCGCGGAGGTGCTCGCGTGCCCGGGTCTTGAGGTTGTCCCAGGCCTTGCCGCCGAGCTTCGAGAGGGTCGGCGGATGCGAGTCGGCCCCGATGTAGCGGGAGACCTTGCCGATCTGCTCGTGCGGGACGAAGACGCGATCCTCGCCGCGGAAGCCGAGCAGAAGGTAGTCGCGGGTGACGCCGGCGACCTCCTTCGTCTCGAACCCGAGCAGCTGTGCGATCCCGTGATCCTCGTGGGCGACGTAGTCGCCGCTGCGGAGGTCGGAGAAGCTCGAGAGCGCGCGGCCCGCGGGCGCGGTTGCGCGCGGCGGTCGCCGGCGGAAGACCTGAGTGTCGGGAAGCAGCGCGACGCCGAGCTCGCGCCAGACGAAGCCGCGTCTGGCCGGCGCCACGGCGAACGTGAGGCCGGAAGGAGCCTTCCCCGGTTCGAGCATGCCGGCCTCGACACGGCGCAGCAGGGCTCGTCGCCGTTCGGCCTCGCCTCGATGCGAGAAGGCCACGACCACATCGAGCCCCTGGCGGATGAGGCCGGCGAGCTCGTTCTCGGCCTCCGAGAGCCCGCGGGCGACGAGTGCAGGGCGTTGTGCGTCGAACGAGAACCGCTGGCCCTGCGGCAGCGGATCGAGCTCGGCCGCGCCGTCGAGCGGGAGCTCGGCGAGGCCCTCGTCGGCCCAGACGGCCTTGACCTGGTCCGGCTGCCAGACGAGGTCGGGCACGCGTCCGAGCGGCGGGACGAGGTCGTCCGGGAACTCCGGGAGCGAGTCGTCGTCGGGAAGCCGGATGTCGTCGTCGGTCCGCAGGCGCTCGGAGGCCGGGTAGATCACGGCTTCCGGCACCTCCCGGAGTGCGCGCTGGGTGAACGGCGAGAACGCGCGGATGCTCTCGATCTCGTCGCCGAAGAACTCGACGCGGAGAGGCTCGCGGCCCGTGGTCGGGAAGACGTCGACGAGCCCGCCTCTGACCGCGATCTGCCCGCGTTCCTCGACGCGCTCCACCCTCTGGTACCCGGCGGTGACGAGGCTCAGGGCAAGCTGCTCGATCCCCGGAGATCCTCCGCGTACGGCGAGGATCGGTCGGGGCCGCGCGCCCTCGGGCGGCACGAGCTCGGCGACCGCGAGCGCAGAGGCGCAGACGAGCCCGCCCTGAGAAAGCGCAGCAAGCGCCCGGGCTCGCTCGCCGACGAGGTGCGGCGGGGGCTCGAGCCCCGAGGCGATGCTGACGCCGCGCGACGGCAGGAGCGCGACCCGGTCTTCGCCGAGGAACCAGCCGACCGCCTCGGCTGCGTCGCGAGCGTCGGTGTCCTCGGCGAGCAGCACGCAGAGGCCGCGGCCGAGCTCCTCGTGGAGTGCGGCGAGAAGCAGCGGCAGCGCCGGCTCGGCGACCCGGGCGCGCGTGGGCATCGCCGCTGCGAATGCGGGCAGGCGCTCCTCCGCGCGAAGCCGTTCGACGAGGGTATGGAGTACCGGCGGGTCCAAAGCGAACGCCCGGAACGGCCGCTCCGGGGACGCCATCGTAGCCCGCGGCGTCTCTAGAAGAGGCGCAGGCTCGGCAGGTGGATCCGCGCCCTGCGGAGCACCTGCCGCGGGGTCCGCGGCTGGGGCAGGAGCCTCCTTGCGCCGTCGTAGGTGGCGCGGTACCAGGGATCGTCCAGGCTCGTCATCTGCACGTGGGTCCCGGTGTGCGGGGCGTGGATGAAGCGGCCGTCGCCGACGTACATGCCGACATGGCCGATGCCGTCGAAGAAGACGAGGTCGCCGGGCCGGAGCGCGCGGCGCTCGATCCTCTTACCGAGGCCGAAGTCGGCGTAGGAGCTGTGGGGGAGCCTGAACCCGAAATGGGCGTACACGTACCTGACGAAGCCGGAGCAGTCGAAGCCGCCGCCGGGCGAGTCGCCGCCGTAGCGGTAGGGGACGCCGAGCAGCCGCCGCGCGAAGCGGACGGCACGGACGCCGACGGCCTCGGGCCCCTGGAGCCGGGGCACGTGCGACCGATGCAGGCGTGGCCGGTGCGGCTTGAACCGGACGAGGCTGTGATCGCCTCCCCACCGGGCGAATGCCCCGGCAGGCACGAAGAGCGCGCAGTACACAAGCGTGAGCACGAGCAGGAGGAGACGGATCTGAGCAGTCATGAGGGGAATCCCACGGATCGACCGGCAGCGCCACGTGCATGCCGGGAGCGTGTGGGCCGACTCATTGAACCAGACGAGCGCGGCGTGGCGCATGCCCCGGAAGGGGGTGGTCAGTTGAAGCGCTGCTGGGTCGCCTCGAGGCCCTCGGCGTCGAGCGCCTCGACGGCAGCGGCGGCCCGTGTAACGAGCCCCTCGGGGTCCTCGTGGGGGTCGAAGTCCGAGAGGACCCAGTCGGCGAGCGGCCGACGGTCGCCGCGCGGCGGGCGCCCCACGCCGACGCGCAGCCGCAGGAAGTCCTGGGTGCCGAGAGACGCCGCCACCGACCTGAGGCCGTTGTGCCCGGCGAGCCCCCCGCCCATCCTCGCCTGGAGACGCCCCGGCTCGAGGTCGCTCTCGTCGTGGACGACGAGGATCGCGTCGGGCTCGACCTTGAAGAACGACGCGGCCGCCGCGACGGAGCGGCCCGACTCGTTCATATACGTCTCGGGGACGAGAAGCGCGACGCGGTGATCGTCGATCCGCACCTCGGCGATCCGGCCGTGGAACTTGCCCCGCCACGAGCCGCCGTGCCGGCGAGCGAGCTCCTCGACCACCATCTGACCGACGTTGTGCCGATTCCGCGCGTACTCCCGGCCCGGGTTCCCGAGACCGACGACGAGCAGATCGAGCGATGAGGCGCGTTCGCCCCGTCTCCAGGGCAGGCGCACGGCGGGTTACTCCCCGGCGTCGGGCTCGCCGTCGGCGGTGTCCTCCGCCGTCTCGCCTGCCGCCTGGGGCGACGCGCCGTCCCCCGTCTCCTCGGCGCCCTCTTCGCCCTCCTCCGGAGCTTCCTCGCGGGCGAGCTGGACACTCGCGATCACGATCTCCTCCGGGTCGTCGAGGAGCTGGACTCCTTCGGGCACCTCGACCTGAGAGAGGCGAAGAGTGTCGCCCACACCGAGCGCGGAGACGTCTGCCTCGAGATGCTGTGGAATCTCGAGCGGCAGCGCCTCGATCGCGATCTCGGTCGTGACCTGTGTGAGGATGCCGCCCTCGCGAACGCCGATCGGGTCGCCGACGAGCGTCAGCGTCACCGTCGTCTGGATCGTCTGATCGAGCCTGACTTCCTGCAGGTCGACGTGGATGATCGTGCCGCGAATCTTGTCGCGCTGGAAGTCCTTGAGGATCGCCGAATGCGCGGAGCCGCCGTCGACCTGGACGTCGAGGACGGCGTGCGAGCCGGCGGCGGTGCCGAGCGCGGCGCGAAGCTCGCGCTCGCCGATCGAGATCGCCACCGGATCGGAGCGGCCGTAGAGGACGCCGGGAACGAGCCCCTGCTTTCGCAGGCGACGAGACTCGGCGGAACCGAGATGTGTCCGCTCGAAGACGGCAAGCTTGACGCGCTCTCCAGCCACGGCGAGCCAGTGTACCGACCGCAGGCAGCAGGCCCGCCCCCGAGCCGGCGGCGCTCACCGTCACACAACTGGCACGGACACGACACACCTTTCCCGCTAGCCTCGATCGGCATCAGGGGCGGGAGGTGGGTCCCCGGAAAAACAGTCAGAAACGGGAAGCGGGCAGCTCCCGCCGCCGCTTCTGGTGAGCTCTCGAACCGGCGACCTGCCGCCCGAGCGGCGCGCCCTTTCCCGGCACGGATCAGCTATGTCTTGTGCGTCGACTCGTAGACGTAGCGGGAGATGTTGTTGATCGTCGCCGTCCCGAGGTACTTGTAGGGCTGCATCTGCGTTGTGTACTTGGCGATCTGCGCCTTCGTCATGATCGAGGAGCCGCCGTTCGTGATCGCCTTGATGAGAAGCGCCTGCGTGAGCGGCACCTTGTCGAGGTTCGGCCCGATCGCGCCCTGGGCTCCTGCAGCCTTCAGCGTGTGGCACGCACCGCAGGTGCTGAGGAACGCGACCTTCCCTGCCTTGCTGTTGCCGACGAGCTTGGGGGTCGTCGCGGACGGGTGGCCGAGCGCAGCCGGCACGAAGAGCGCCGCGGCGAGCCCCAATCCTACGATCCCACCCGGTGCTGCGATCCTGGCCGCGAGGCTGCGACCGGCCCTGGTGCGAGACATCGAGAACCTCCTGACGGTTTCGTCCCGATGAGCGGATTCGACTATACGTCGCTCCCGTTCGCCCAACAATGCGAATTTCGCCCGCGGTCGGGACTGCGCCGTCGCTGGAACACGGGTGTATGGTGTGCCTTACATGACGGCGACAGTCGATGAGCACTTCGAGCTGACCCTGCGAGGGTTCTCGCCGCGCGAGCTGAAGGCGACGGCCGAGCGGGAGTGCCGCAGGCACTTCGGCGAATGCGCGTGGCGGATCGACGAGGAGACGTGCGTCCCGTGCATGGGTAGCCTCGGCGGCCGGACCCGCCTCTTCGAAGCTCGCTTCGTCGCGAAGGTCGAAAGCGCCTAGCCCGTCCCGGCTCGTCAACCGCGGGCTCGATCAGATTCCGGCGCGGCGATGGTGGATCTCGACACCCATCTCCTCCGCGCCTTCATCGCGGTCGCGGAGGAGCTCCGCATCGCTCCAGGCCGGCGCGAGGGCGCAACGCGCAACGTTGCGTGTCGGTCTGTCGGGCACGGCGATGGTGCCGATCGCGGGTGAGACGCTGCGCCTCTTCGCGGAGAGGCATCAGGAGGTGGAGCACGAGGTCCCAACTCGGCCCGCCGATGACCCTCGACGGCTAGGGGCTAAAATTACGCCGCCCGGTCCACCTGCCGCAATCCCGTCAGACGGAACCAGCTACCCCATGCCCGTCCCCGGCTGGTTCCTCCTCCATCGCCCCATGGAGCGGCGGGTCAAGGCGGACCGGGCGTTATTGACAACGTAGGGCGGTTCCCGGCGATCGGCCAAGCCTTTATGGCGGCTCCACGCCCCCTGAGAGTTCAGTCTTGGCCGCAGCCCCGCTTCGGACGGGCAGACGTTCGCGGGTCGGCTAGAAGAGCTGGTTCTCGCCGCCGAAGATGGCGGAGACCGAGTCGTCGGCGAAGACGTTCATGATCGTCTCGGCGAGCAGGTTCGACACGGGCAGCACGGTGAGCTTCTCGGGCCGGCGGAGGGGATCGATCGGGACCGTGTCGGTGACGACGATCCCCTTGATCCCGTCGTCGGCGGCGAACTCCTCGAGGATGTTCCCGCAGAACACGCCGTGGGTGGCGAACAGCCAGACCTCGGTGGCGCCGTGCTCCTCGAGGGCTCGGACGTTCGCCCTCATCGTCCCGCCGGTCATGATCACGTCGTCGCCGATGATCGCGCGCTTGCCGCGGACGCGGCCCGCGATCTCGGTGACGACACCGGTGAGCGCAGCGACGTCGGGGGCCGGACGCGACTTGTGCATGATCGCGAACTCGGACTCGATCATCTCCGCGAACCGCTCCGCCTGCTTGGCCCGGCCCGTGTCCGGCGAGACCGAGACGATCCCCTCGCCCGACAGGCCGAGATCGCGGAAGTGGCGCGCGAAGAGCGGCAGCGCGGTCATGTGGTCGACCGGGATCGTGAAGAAGCCCTGAATCTGGCCGGCGTGCAGGTCCATCGTGAGGATCCGGTCGGCGCCGGCGACCTGCAGGAGGTCGGCGACGAGGCGAGCCGTGATGGGCTCGCGCGGCTTCGCCTTGCGGTCCTGCCGCGCGTAGGGGAACAGCGGGATGACCGCGGTGATCCGCTTCGCCGACCCGAGCTTCGCAGCCTGGATCATCTGGAGCAGCTCCATCAGGTTCTGGTCGATCGGGCTGCAGCCGGTCTGCACCAGGAAGACATCGGAGCCCCGAATCGACTCGTCGTAGCGGACGTACGTCTCGCCGTTCGCGAACTCGCTCGTCTCGATCGCGCCGAGCTCGACCCCGAGCTGCTCGGCGATCGCCTCGGCGAGCTCCGGATGCGAGCGGCCGGCGAACACCATGAGCCGCTTCTGCGGCCCCCGCTCGATCCAGTGCCCGGGCTGCGGCTCGCTCACGTTCGCGAGCTCCGCGTCGTCGAGCCCCGGAAGCACGAGGTCACTCGTCCCGCTGCCGAGCGGCATACCCCTCCTTGTTCTCCTGGCGCCCGCGGGCCACTGCGAGCGCGTCCGCAGGCACGTCCTTCGTGATCGTCGATCCGGCGGCGACCCATGCTCCGTCTCCCACTTCGACTGGCGCGACGAAGGCATTGTGGATCCCGGTCCTGACGTTCCTGCCGATCTTCGTCTTCCGCTTCGGGACGCCCGGCGTATGCGCGAAGTTCGCGGTGATCGCCCCGGCGCCGATGTTCGTATCCTCGCCGATCTCGGCGTCCCCGATGTACGACAGGTGCGGCACCTTCGTTCGTGGCCCGATTGTGGCGTTCTTCATCTCCACGAACGTACCCGCCTTCGCATCCGAGTCGAGGACCGTTCCTGGGCGAAGGTAACAGAATGGGCCCACGGTCGCGCCGCTCCCGATCGTCGCGTCGACCGCGACCGTGTGAGCGTGGACCTCGGCGCCGGTCGCGACGCTCGTCGCTGCCCCGCAGGATCACGAACGGGTGCACGGTCACGTCGGGCTCGATCGTCACGTCGGGCTCGATCCAGGTGGAGGCCGGATCGGCGATCGTGACCCCGGCGAGCATGTGCTCGAGATTGATTCTGTCGCGAAGGACAGCGGCGGCGGCGGCGAGCTCGGCACGCGTGTTCACCCCGACCTCGAACGGCTCCGCGGCGAGCTGCACGGCTACCGTCTCGCCTGCGTCGACGAGCAGCCCGATCGCGTCGGTCAGGTAGACCTCGCCCTGGGCGTTCGCCGCCTCGATCCGTTCGAGGGTAGGCCAGAGCGCGTCGCCGCGAAACACGTAGATCGAGGAGTTGGCCTCGCGGATCGCGAGCTCGGCGGGCGTCGCGTCGCGCGCCTCGACGATCCGCTCGAGCCGGCCTCCGTCCCCCGCACGAGCCTGCCGTAGTGGCGGGCATCCGGGTACTCGACACCGAGCACCGTTGCCGCCGCGCCCGCGGCGCGGTGGGCGGCGATGAGGTCGCCGAGGTCGGTCGCCGTGAGGAGGACGGCGTCGCCGGCGAGGACGAGAACGTCTGCCGGGCTGCCCTCGAGGGTGCTGCGGGCCGCACGCACCGCGTCCCCGGTGCCGAGGGGCTTCTCCTGCACGACGACCTCGAGGCCGTCGAAATCGCCCCGCGTCTGCGGCGAGGCGACCACGACCACCGGATCGGCTCCGGCGTCGACAGCCGCGTTCAGCACCCAGTCGACCATGCGCCGTCCGAGCACGGGATGGAGGAGCTTGGGCACGGCGGAGCGCATGCGGGTGCCGAGCCCGGCGGCCATGACGATTGCTGCGATCGGGGTCTCTGTCACTCGGTGGGTGTCGATGGCTGGGGCGCCAGGATTCGAACCTGGGATCGCGGGACCAAAACCCGCTGCCTTACCGCTTGGCTACGCCCCAGAGAACGCACCCATTCTCGCAGACCACCGCGCGGCACGGTTTTGAGCCTACCCAAGCTTTCGGCCGCGGAATCCCGTAGGATCGGCCGGTCGGTAGGGCTGCGTCGGGCGAGAGGCGTGGCTGTGAAAGGTAACTGAGGAGGGAAATCGTCGTGAGAAAAGTCGCGGTCGTCGGTGTCATGCTGACGGTCCTCATCGCCGCCGGGCAGGCCTCGGCGGCGAACTACCAGGTCTTCCTCGGGGAGCAGATCCCCTGTGGCTTCACCAAGTGCCCAGGCGCTGAGCGGAATCCCGAAGGGGACGACGCTCGACCAGTTCCTGCCGGGCACCGTCACGATCAACGCAGGTGACACGGTCACGTTCTCGAGCGCGAGCTTCCATACCGTGTCCTACACGAAGCAGCCGGCTGGGCTGCTCGCACCCGACCCGGCGAAGGGAAAGTACGGCCCACTGAACGACGCGGCCGGCAGCCCGTTCTATTTCGTCGGGCTCCCGAAGTTCGTCTACAACGGGCTCGCCTTTGCGCCCTACGGCCCGAAGACGGTCTCCGGCAACACGCCGACCTCGAGCGGCGCGCTCTCGCCCGCGGGCCCGAAGGCGAAACCGGCGACGTACACCTACACGTTCCCGAAGGCCGGGAACGTTCACGCTGTGGTGCAACGTCCACCCGGGCATGAAGGGGAAGATCGTCGTGAAGCCCGCCGGGTACCCCGGTGCCGAAGACCCCGGCGCAGGTGCAGACCGAGGCGCTCGCCGACGTGACCGCGGCGTGGACGAAGTCGAAGGTCGCTCGCCGCCGCTGCGAAGCCGCCGGCGAACACGGTCTACGTGGGTCTCGGCGGCGAAACCACGATCCTCGGGTACTTCCCGCAGACCTTGACGGTCAAGGCGGGCACGACGGTGACCTACGTCAACAAGTCTCCGACGGAGGTGCACAACCTCGTCTTCGGCCCCAAGAAGTACATCCTCGGGATCGAGAAGAAGACCGATCTCCTCCCGACGAGCCCCACGTCGCCGAACCAGGTCGCGCCCTTCCTGATCTACGGCTCGGAGCCGAAGGGCAAGTACCAGTACGACTCACGGTCCACGGCAACGGGTTCTTCGTCACGCCGCTGACGATCGCCAACAAGGCGGTGCCGCTGCCCCAGACCTGGAAGGTGACGTACACCACGGCCGGGACCTACAAGTTCTTCTGCTGGATCCACGGCCCCGACATGAGCGGGACGACGGTCGTCACCAAGTGACGAAGCGCGTACGAGGGCGGCGGACGATCCCGTTCGCCGTCCTCGCCGTCTCCGCTGTCGCGTTCGCCTGGATGCAGGCGGGGGCCTCCGCGTCGAAGACGGGAGGCAGAGACCACGTCGTCGAGTACTGGATCGCGGCCGTGCCGGTCGTCTGGCACGTCGTCCCGAACGAGCGCGACGCGATGATGGGGATGACGTTCAAGCCCTCTCAGACGACGTTCCAGACGGTCGTCTACCGGCAGTACACGCCCGGCTTTGCGCGGCAGCTGCCGAACGAGGAGGGCGACCGCGGGATCCAGGGCCCGTTGATCCACGCGCAGGTGGGCGACACGATCCTCGTCCACTTCGAGAACCTCGACACGGTCTTCAACCGGCCGCACTCGATGCACTTCCACGGCGTCGAGTACCGGCCGGGATCCGACGGCGCTTACATCCCGGGATTCTCGGGCCCCGGCGCCGACGTCCTTCCCGGGAAGACGTTCACCTACCGCCTCGTCGCCGGACCGGACTCGGTCGGCGTATGGCCCTACCACGACCACTCGCCGTCGATGGACGACTCGATCGCGGGTGGCCTGTACGGCGCGCTCTCGATCAGGGGCCCGAACGAGCCTGCCCCCGACCGCGAGTTCGTCGTGTTCTTCGAGCAGACCCTGAAGTTCATGACGATCGACGGGCGGGCGTTCATCGGCAACACCCCGGTCTTCAGGTCGAAGGTGGGCGACCTCGTCCAGTGGGACGTGCTGGCGCTCGGCGACGACTTCCACACCTTCCATGTCCACGGGCACCGCTGGAAGGCGCCCGACGGGACCGATGTCGACACGCAGACGGTCGGGCCGGCCGAGAGTTTTCGGGTGCAGTGGCGGGAGGACGCGCCGGGCACCTGGCTCTACCACTGCCATGTCGAGGCGCACATGAACAACGGGATGATCGGCCTCTACCGGGTCTCGGCATGAGGAATCGCGCCGTCATCGCGATCGCGGCCTCATCGCGTGCTGGTCGCGGCCGCGGCGCAGGCGGTCGGTGCCGACGACGGCCGCGTCAGGCAGGTCGCGATCCCGGGGAAGACGTTTGCACCGGCCGTGCTGCAGGTGCTGGTCGGCGACACGGTCGTCTGGCAGAACGGCGATGTGACGAACCACACGGTGACCGCCGACGACGGTGCCTTCGATTCGGGCTTCCTCTCCCCCGGGACCACGTTCTCGCTCTCGTTCCCGCGGGTCGGTCGCTTCGACTACCACTGCACGATCCACAAGTACATGAAGGGTGAGGTAGTGGTCGTCCCGGTTTCCCTCCAGGGCCCAGGGCGTCCGGTGAGCTCGGGCGGACGGGTCGTTCTCCGGGGGCTTGCCCCGGATGGGGTCTCGTCGGTGACCGTGTCGCGCGCCGGAGCGCCCAGCCGCAAGGCGACCCCGGCTGCCGACGGAAGCTTCACGGTGAAGGCCTCCGTCGTGACGCCCACGGTGTTCGTGGCGCACGTCGGCAAGCTCGCGAGCACGCCGGTCCAGGTCTTCGTCGCCCCGCTCGTCCGGGCGCACCGGCACGGAGGAGCCGTGATCGCGAGGGCCGCCCCGGCGCGGCCGCATGCCCGGGCCGCGCTCCAGCGCTACGACCGCGAGCACTTCACGTGGCGCACGATCTCCCGGGCTCGCCTCGATGCGCACTCGGCTGTCGCGTTTCGCCTCCCGGGCGGCCGGGTCGGGCGGTTCCGTGTCGTCGTGCGCGGCGGGCGCGGCGGCTGGGCCGACGGGGCCTCGAGCGCCGTCGTCCGCCGCGGCTAAGCCTTGTCGCGCTCGGTGAAGAGGATCACGAGGCCGACCACCGCGGCGACGACGACGGCACTGACGGCGATCCATTTGGCGATGTGGAGCACGCTCGGGATGAGCACGGCGATTGCCTGCGAGGCGGCGAAGATCCAGGAGAGGTTCCGGGCGGTCGAGGACTCGTAGCGGCGGCCGGCGACGGCCCAGAACCCGATCGCGACGGCGGCGAGGATGTAGACCGCGAGATGCGGCAGGAGCCCGAGGAGGGTGAGCCCGCCCTCGACGACCCCGATCCAGATCGTCAGCCGGAGGCGATGCTCGCGGAGGTAGCCGGACGGCTTCGAGCCGCCGCTCTCGCCGCTTTCGAGGGCGTTCGCTCCTGAGGACATCGTGCAAGAAACGCTACCACGCAGGCGTCGCGAGCCAGGTCTCGCCGACGCCGCCGAGCTCGGCGGCGGCGCGCTCGGCGTCCTCACGCCCCGTGAAGAGCCCGTAGATCGCGGGGCCCGCACCGCTGACGTCCGCCCGAAATGCACCCAGGTCGAGCAGGCGACGGCTGAGCGGCGAGCGACGCGAGGTCGTTGGGAGGAAGCGCAGTCAGGTCGCCCGCGGCAACCGCGGCGAGCACTTGCGCCCGGCGCTCCGGGAAGCCGGCTGCGCCGTCGAAGCGCCGGTAGATCTCTGCGGTGGACGGCTTCTGTTCGCCGTGCGGCAGGAGGACGACGACCGTGTAGTCCTGTGAGAGCGCGACCGGTTGGAGGGTGGTGCCGGTGCCCGTGGCGAGCTGGGGCCCGTCTGCGACGAAGAAGGCGACGTCGACGCCGAGCGCTGCGGCAATGCCGTGAAGGCGTTCCGGCGAGGGTGGGTCGTCGAGGAGCCGGCAGGCGAGGCGCAGGGCGGTCGCTGCGTCGGAGCTGCCGCCCCCGAGCCCGGCTGCGACGGGGATGCGCTTCTCGAGCCGGGCGCGCCAGCGCGGCTCGACCCCGGCGGCAGCGGCGATCGCCAGGAGTGCGTCTCGGACGAGCGTGTCGGCGGGGAAGCCTTCGACGACGAGCTCGTCGGCCTGTTCGAGCGACACCGTGTCGGCGAGGTCGATCCGCTGCAGGAGCGTTGCGACCTCGTGCATGCCGTCAGGCCGGGTCGGCCCGACGACGAGGGCGAGGTTGATCTTCGCCGGCGCGACGGCGTTGATCACGCGGCGACCTTCGGCCTGCAGCTCATCCGAGCTCTTCGGCGAGCGCGACGAACTCCGGCGGGCTGAGCTCCTCGGCCCTGGCGCTCGCAGCCGCGGCCGATTGCCGCGAGCGCGGCTGTGGCCCGCTGCCGGGACGCGGGCCCGGAGAGCGCCACCGAGTTCGCGAGCGTCTTTCGCCGGTGCGCAAACGACGCCTCGACGAGCCGCTTGACCACGCGGGTCGATGCCGGGGCCGATGCGCCGGAAGGCGACGAGGGCGGAATCGACATTCGGCCGGGGCCGGAACACCTCCCGGGAGACCGCGTGGAAGCCCGTCCGCTCGGCCACGAGCTGGACGAGCACCGAGACCGCGCCGTATGCCTTCGTCCGCGGGGTCGCGAAGAACCGGTCTGCGACCTCACGCTGCACCATCACGCACCAGAGACCGAGGGACGGGTAGCGGTCGAGGCTCTCGACCACGAGCGGGGTCGCGACGTTGTAGGGGAGATTCGCGACGAGCTTGCCTGGCGGTGGGTCGAGCGTGGAGGGGTCGAGCGCCAGCGCGTCACCCCAGTGGATCGTCGTGTGCGGGATGCCGTCGAGGGCGGCCTCGAGCGAGCGGTCGATCTCGACGGCGTGGACCGACGAGACGCGCTCGGCGAGGTAGCGCGTGAGCACGCCGAGGCCCGGGCCGACCTCGAGCACCACATCAGCCGGCTCGAGCTCGGCGAGCCGCCCGATCACGGCGAGGATGTTCTCGTCGACGAGGAAGTGCTGGCCGAGCTCCTTCTTCGGCGCGACGGTCACAGGCCGAACGCCGCGCTCGCGTTCGCGTCGATCTGCGCTCCGAGCTCGGCGACGCCGTCACCGCGGAGGCCGGCCAACGTCGCGAGCGTGTGCATCACGAACGCCGGCTCGTTGGTCTGCCCCCGCACCGGCTGGGGGGCGAGGTAGGGGCTGTCGGTCTCGGCGAGGAGCCGGCCGGCCGGGACGCGAGCGGCGGCCTCGCGAAGCTCTGGCGCCTTCGGGTAGGTGACGTTGCCGGCGAACGAGAGGTACCAGCCCCGCTCGAGGGCGGTTGCGAGCAGTGCCGGAGACGAGAAGCAGTGGAGGATCACCGTGCCGGAGAAGCCGCCAGAGGACCTCGAGCGTGTCGTCGTCGGCGGCGCGCGTGTGGATCACGACCGGCTTGCCGAGCTCCGTCGCGAGCTCGAGGTGCGCCTCGAAGAGACGGCGCTGCTCGCCGTGAGGCGCATAGTCCCGAAAGTAGTCGAGGCCGGTCTCTCCGACGGCCACCGCGTTCGGGTCGGAGAAGAGCTCCCGCAGGTCCGAGAGCACGGTCCTCGCCGTCCGCGTTGTGCGGGTGGATACCGAGCGACGCGTAGACGCCCGCGTGCACTCCGGCGAGCTCGACTGCGTCGCGGGAGCCCGCGACGCTCGTTCCGACCGTGACGACCCGCGTGACTCCGGCGGCGCGGGCCCGCTCGAGCACCTCATCCGCCTCCTCCGGCGTGAGGTGCGCATGGGTGTCGATCATCCGAGACCGAGCTCGTCCTCGCCGGTCGACGGGTCGAGCTTGCGAAAGAGCGGCCGCGGCTCGCGAAGCGCCTGGCCCGGGGGAAGGAGGCTCGGCTCCCACCGTCCGACCCACGTCGCGTAGTCGCCGGTGAGCACGTGGTGACTCTCGCCGTCGCTCTCGGTCACCTCGCGAGACTCGATGCGGCCCGGCGATCGAGCCGTCGTAACCGAGGAGCTCGTGCAGTTCCTGGGAGGTGTGCGGCAGGAAAGGCGTGAAGATCACCTTCAGGCTGTCGACGGCGCAAAGCGCGACGTAGAGAACGGTCGCCGCCCGCTCACGGTCGGTCTTCACGAGGGCCCACGGTGCGGTCTCGCTGACGTACTGGTTGACCTCGGACGAGAGCCGCATCGCTTCGCCGAGCGCTGCGCGGATCCGACCGCGCTCGATCAGCGAGCCGACGCTGTCGAACCCGCGGGCTATCGCTCCCAGGAGAGTCTCGTCGGCACCGGTGAGGGGACCCGGCTCGGGAACGGCGCCGAAGTTTCGGTGCGCGTTCGTGAGTGTTCGGTTCACGAGGTTGCCCCAGTTCGCGAGCAGCTCGTCGTTCGAGCGGCGCACGAACTCCTCCCAGGTGAACTCGGTGTCCTGCGTCTCCGGGCTCGCGGCCACGAGGTAGTAGCGGAGCGCGTCCGCGTCGAAGCGATCGAGGAAGTCGCGCACGTAGATCGAGTGACCGCGGCTCGAGGAGAACTGGCGACCGTAGTAGGTGAGGAACTCCGTCGCGACGACGTTCGTCGGCAGATGCAGCGGCCCCTTGCCGGCGCCGTACTCGCCTCCCTCGCCGTAGCCGAGGAGCATCGCCGGCCAGATCACGGTGTGGAAGACGATGTTGTCCTTGCCCTGGAAGTAGTAGTGCTCCGCGTCGGGGTTCTGCCACCACTCGCGCCAGCGGTCGGGGTCGCCGGTCGCGGCGGCCCACTCGATCGACGCCGAGAGGTAGCCGATGACCGCGTCGAACCACACGTAGATGCGCTTGTTCTCGTCCTCCGAGTATCCGGGCACGGGGATGCGGACCCCCCAGTCGAGGTCCCGGGTGATCGGCCGTGCCTTGAGCTCCTCGAGGAGCGAGAGCGAGAAGTTGCGCACGTTCGGACGCCAGTCGTCGTGCGACTCGATCCACGTCGCGCAACGCCCCGGCGAACTGCGGGAGGTCGAGGAAGAGGTGCTTCGTCTCACGGAACTCGGGCGTGGAGCCGTCGATCCGCGACCGCGGGTTGATCAGGTCGGTCGGATCGAGCTGGTTGCCGCAGTTGTCGCACTGATCGCCGCGCGCCTCCGGGATAGCCGCAGATCGGGCACGTGCCCTCGATGTAGCGGTCGGGAAGCGTGTGCCCTGTGACGGGGGAGAACGAGACGAGCATCTCGCGCTCGACGATCGCGCCATTCTCGTAGAGCGTCTCGAACATGTCCTGGACGACGCGCTCGTGGTTGTGGGTCGTCGTCCGCGAGAAGAGGTCGTACGAGAGCCCCAGCCGGCGGAAGTCCTCACGGAACGACTCGTTGTAGTAGTCGGCGACCTCACGGACGGAGCGCCCTTCCCTGTCGGCGGTGACCATCACCGGCGTGCCGTGCTCGTCCGTCCCGCTCACCATGAGCACGTCGTTGCCCACGAGCCGGTGGTAGCGGGCGAACACGTCCGACGGAACGCCGAAGCCCGCGACGTGGCCGAGGTGCCGATGGCCCGCGGCATAGGGCCACGCGGGCGCGACAAGGATCTTCCGGGGCCCGGTCGCCATCGGAGCCAATCATACGAAGGGGTGCCGGGGCGCACCCGCGGCGCTGCCGAGGAGGAGGCCGGCCAAGAGGAGCGCGGGAGCGATCGCGCGCGAGCCAGCGAAGCGCACGCCATGCTCCGCGCCCGGCGGCGAGCTCGCGACCGCGGGCGGCGTGGGGGGCTGAGGTATGCGACTGTCGTGACAACGGCGCGACGGCGGGCAGCGAAGCGAGCGGCGCCGTCGACAGCGGTGATGTCGCGCCGGATCACGTCGAGGTGAGGCCGGCTGTATCCGTACGCGCCGGGTGCCGGAGCGGCCGGGGCGGAGCGCGGGGCGGGCGCGGGCGCGGCCGGCGAGGCCACAGCGACGCGCAACGGGGTGGGCGTGCCCGACACGTGGCGGCCGGGACCGCGGACGGCAGGGGCGGGCGCGGCCGGCACGGTCGCCGGGGTCGGCTCTGGCGCTGCCCGCTGCGCCGGTGACGTTGCCGCGTCGGCAGTCGGGACGACCGGGCTCGCGGGCTCAACGGAGCGAATCGGCGGAGCCGACGCCGGCACTACCGGCGCCGTCGTCGCCGGAAGAGGAGGCGGCGCGGCTGCGTCTGCCTGCGGCGCACGCGGGGCGGTCGCTGACGCGGCGCCGCGAGCGTGGGTGCGGGCGAAGTCGGCGCCGCGCGGCGCCGGCGCGACCGCGGGCGCCGCCGCGGGGCTGCCTGACGTCTCGGAGGGCGCAGGCGCGGTCTCAGCCGCATCCGGCACCGGCGACTGCGCCGGGCCGGTCCCGGTGCGGGCTCTGCGCAGAAACGGGCACCGGGACCGGCGTCGGCGCTGACACCGGCAGCCGGCAGCAGGCAGCCGGCGCCGGGGGCGGGCAGTCGCGGCCGTCTGCGCCGATCGACGACGACGGGGCTCGAGCCCGGATCGGCGATCCGGGCAGGAAGGAGGGTCGCCGGATCGACATATCCCTGGTCGTCGTCGGCGTGCCGGATTCCGAGCTGGACATAGGGGCCGCTCACCTCCGCGTCGCCGCTCGGACCGATCGTCCCGACGCTGTCGCCCTCGGCGACCGTCGCGCCTTTCGCCACGTTGATCGATCCGAGTTGGGTGAGGGTCACGGACCAGCCGTCCGGCGTGAGGATGGTGACCGACTTCCCGCTCCCCGGCACGCGTGCCGGAGAACGTGACCGAGCCGGCTGCGGGCGACACGATCATCTCTCCCGGAGCTCCGCCGACGTCGATGCCCCGATGCTGCCCTCCCCATAGGGATGGGAGGGATCGAACGAGTACGCGAGCAGAACGGGCCCACTCGATGGCCACGTCCAGGCCGAGGCCGGGCCTGCGAGAGCGAGCGCTGCGAGGAGGACGAGCAGGAATCGACGCATGAAGTACCACCCCTGGAGAGAGACTGTTGTCGGATTGGAGAAGACTGTTGCCAGTCTGTTGTCCGCCGGGCCGTTGTCTGCTGGCCCGGCATCTGCGGCCGTGTCTTCTTACGCGCATGTTCTTGCCAGAGCTTGTTGTCAGACTGGCAAACCGCGTATCGACCACCGTAGAGATCGGGTCGGACGTTGTCAATACTGGTTACAGTATCGTCACAGACTCGAGCGGTAGAGCGCGTTCCGCGAGACGCCGCTGAGACGGGCGACGACCTCGGCGGCCGTCTTCCGCGGGGTGCCGGCGGCGACCAGGTCGGAAACGGCCCGGGCTGCCTCCTCCGCGGCGGCGGCGAGCTCGGCGCCGCCGCGGCTCTCCGGGGCCGACGACCAGGGTGATCTCACCTTTCGCCGGCGTGGCGAAGTGCTCCGCCACGCGTCTCCGCCGGCCCACGTACCACCTCCTCGAAGCGCTTGGTGAGCTCGCGGCACACGGCGACCTCGCGCCCGGGGAGCGCGGCGGCGAGCGAGGCGAGTGCCACCGGGAGCCGCCGTGGCGACTCGAATGCGACAACCGGCCAGGCGGTGCCGCGCAGCTCCTCCCAGAGCGCGGCGAGCTCCACCGTGCGCCGGGGCAGGAAACCGACGAACGTGTACCGCTCGCCGACGAGCCCGCTCGCCACGAGCGCAGTCTCCACGGCGGACGGCCCGGGCAGCACCGATACCGGCACTCCCGCGGCGAGGGCCGCGCGCACGAGCCGGCCGCCGGGGTCGGAGATCCCGGGCATCCCCGCATCGGATACGAGCGCGATCAGCTCACCCGCCTCGAGCCGAGGCAGCACCTCCGCCGTCCGCTCGGCCTCGTTGTGCTCGTGGAACGAGAGGAGCCGCGCCGAGATCCCGTGACGGTCGAGTAGGAGCCGCGTGTGGCGCGTGTCCTCGCACAGCAGAAGCCCCGCCGAGCGCAGCGTCTCGAGCACGCGCAGCGTCACGTCTCCCAGGTTCCCGATCGGTGTCGCGCAGACCGCGAGCGGCACTAGCCGAGCGCCTCGAAGGCGACCAGCCCGGCGCCGATCACGCCCGCAGCCGATCCGAGCTCGGCGATCGTCAGGGGCACCTGGCCGGCCGGCATGAGCGCGTCGCGCAGCATCACCTCGCGTGCCGGCCCGAGGAGCAGCTCACCGGCGGCGACGCCGAAGCCGCCGCCCAGGACGACCACGTCGGGATCGAACAGGTTCACGAGCGAGGAGATCGCCGCACCCAGGTGACGACCGATCTGCCTCGAGCGCCGGATGCCGCTGATCGACGAGGTCGCGCGCATCCGCGGACGGCCCGAGCAGCCGGCGCGCGAGCCTGTCCGCGGCGAGGCCCGGAGCAGTACGACTCGACGTGCCCGCGTCCGGTGCATGAGCCCTGGCACGGCTCGCCGTCCTCCACGATCACCATGTGCCCCACCTCGGCCCAGCCCGGGTAGAGCTGGCCACCGAGGACGAAGCCGCCGCCGACCCCCGTCCCGAGCGTCGAGCAGGACGAGGTCCCGCGTCCCCCGTCCGGCGCCGTGCACGAACTCGGCGAGGGTCGCGGCGCTGCCGTCGTTGGTCACCCCGACCTTCAACCCGAGGCGGTCCTGGAGCACCGCGCGCAGACCGGATGTCGTGGAGTCGCGTGTTCACGGACCCGATCGCCGTCTCGGTCCGCTGGTCGATCCTGGCGGGCACCCCGAGCCCGACCGCCTCGATGCCGGGACCGCGAAGCGCGTCCACGGTTTCGACGAGGGCGTCGAGGAGCTCCTCCTGCGATTCCGACGGCGTCGCCCGCTCGTGAAGCTCGCCTACACCGCGCCGTTCTCGTCGAGGATCGCCGCGAGGATCTTCGTCCCTCCGACGTCGACTCCGATGACTCGCCGGGCGCCCACCGGCGGGTACCCTACTCTCCCGGATGGCGCCGAAGGACAAGCCCTATCGCGTCTACAGAGGTGGTCGCGTCAAGGGCAAGGTGCCGGCAGTCCCGTCGAACACGCGCCCGGCGCCCCGCAAGCCTGTCGCCTCGACGACACGCCCACAGCGCTTCGGCGGTTGCGGCGCATCTCCTGGAAACAGATCGTCCTGATCACGCTCCTCGGGCTGGTCGTGCTGGTGATCGCCTGGGGGGTCGGCGGCTACCTGTCGTTCTCGAAAGGCGTGTCCGCTGCGAACAAGCGGCTCGACCGCGAGCACGGCGCGAAGGCGGCCCTCGCGAAGAGCAACGGCTTCCTCCTGAATCATGGCACCACGATCCTGCTGCTCGGGACGGACAGCTCCACCGCCTCCGGGCGGAGCGGCGACCGGCATGCCGACTCGATCATGGTCCTCCGCACCGACCCGTCCCATCACGAGCTCTCATACCTCTCGATCCCGAGGGATCTCCTCGTGCACGTCGAGGGCGTCGGGAACGCCAAGATCAACTCGGCCTACCAGGCGGGCGGTGCGGCGCTCGCGATCAAGACCATCCACGACTTCACCGGCGTTCCGATCGACCATGTGGTCATCGTCGACTTCAACAACTTCAAGGATCTGGTCGACGCCGAGGGCGGCATCACGGTGAACGTGCCGGAGGCGATCCTCTCCAACCGCTTCGACTGCCCCTACCCGACCCGGGCGCGGTGCCTGCAGTGGAAGGGATGGCGGTTCGCCCGCGGACGGCAGCACATGAACGGCGAGCAGGCGCTGATCTACTCCCGGATCCGCGAGAACCAGCTGAACCCGGGGGAGAACGACCTCACCCGGAGCGCGCGCCAGCAGGCGGTGGCCCAGGCGGCCACGGCCAAGCTCGCCTCGGTCGGGACAGTCCTCGGTCTCCCCTTCAACGGCGACAAGCTGATGAAGCCGCTGACGACGGACCTCTCGACGGGCCAGCTGATGGAGCTCGGCTGGGTCAAGTTCCGCTCGTCGGGATCGCACACGGTCTACTGCCGGCTCGGAGGCGACGCGACGAGCGTCGGAGGCTCCTCCGTGCTGCTGCCGTCCGAGGACAACCGAAGCGTCCTCGCCATGTGGGCCGGCCTCTCGGCGCCCCAGCCGCCGACGACGACATTCGGGCCCGGATGCCGCGTCGGCCACCCGCTCCAGTAGCTACTACCAGACGACTCGACGAGGAGGACGAGCCGCTGTCGGAGCTCGAGCCCGACCCCGAGCCGCTGTCGGAGCTCGATCCCGAGCCACCGCCGGAGCTCGAGCCGGAGCTCGACGAGTCGCCGCCGCTCGAGGAATCGGACGAGCCCGACTCCTTGCCCCATTTCCGGCCGCGGCCGTAGTCGGTCGAGTAGAAGCCCGAGCCCTTGTAGTGGACGGCGACGGGATGAAGCACACGCTCGAGCGGCGCGGCGCCGCACACGTCGCACTTCGTCGGTCCCGGCTCGTTCATGCCGTGGAACACCTCGAGCAGGTGCCCGTTCGGACACTTGTACTCGTAGATCGGCATGGGACGCGGAAGGGTAGCACCGGGTCGCGGCCTGGCTACCTGCGCTCGTTCTCCGGCCTCGGCAGGATGGCCGTGCGTCTCCAGGAAGCACGGAGCATCCTCGAACGCCGCAAGGCCGGCCGCCGTCGCGCACGCCTCGGTTCCGCCGCATCGGCGGACGGTCGCGATCGTCCCCGGCTGCTCCGACGACGCCGCCCAGCGCGAACGACCGCAGCCGGCTCCGTCGCTTGCGCTCGTCGTCCATGCGACCATCCTACGCATGCGGCTCGTCTCGCTCGGCGACCTGATCCTCGACGTGGTCGTCGGCCTCGACGGTCCCTGGTCCTGGGCGACGACCGGCCGCGCGACGACCCGCGTCGGCGCGGGCGGGCAGGGCGCGAACGTCGCGGCATGGGCGGCGGCCGGCTCGGTGCGGAGGCGCGCTACGTCGGCAAGCGGGGAGCCGACGCAGCCGGGCGAGCTCGCGACGCGGGAGCTCGACGGCGCACGGCGTCGAGGTGGCGGGCCCGGTCGGGAGGCCGCGGCGGCGTCGTCGTCTCGATCGCTGCCGCACGGAGAGCGCTCGATGGCCTCCGACCGGGGCTCGGCGACCGAGCTCGAGCCGGCCGAGCTCGAGGCTTCGTGGTTCGACGTGCGACGTCCTGCATGTCTCGGGCTACGCGCTGCTCGTCGGAGCCGAGCTGCGTCCGCCGCCGAGCATGGCGGTCGCGCTCGCGCGGGCCGCCGGCGCCGCCGATCTCCGTCGACCTCTCGTCCTGGAGCCTCGTCGACGAGCGCTTTCGCGAGCGAGTCGCGGCGGATCGCGACCGGACATCGTCTTCGCCACCGAGCGCGAGCAGGCCGCATTCGGGCCGCTCGACGCCCGCGTGGGTGGTCAAGCGCGGCGCCCTCGGCGTTAGGGTGGACGGCGATGGACCACCCCACCCTCGCCGCCGAGACGTCGTCGACCCGACCGGCGCCGGTGACGCGCTCGCGGCCGGCTTCCTCGTCGGCGGGGTCGAGCTCGGGCTCGAGGCAGCTGCTCGCTGCTGCGCGAAGCTCGGGGCGATGCCGTGATCCGCATCGGCGGAGGAGGTCGCGGACGCGCTTCGCTCGGGAGGCGGCGTCGTCGCGCTCGAGACGACGCTCGTCGCGCACGGGTTCCCGCCGGGCGAGGGGATCGAGGTCGGCCTCGCCTCGGAGCGGGCAGTCCGCGACGGCGGCTCCGTTCCCGCCACGATCGGCGTCCTCGAAGGCGAGGTCGTCGTCGGGCTTCGCCGAGGACGAGCTTGCACGCTTCGATGCCTCCGCCCGCAAGGCGGGGCCGCGAGATCTCGCCGCCGCCGCGGTGCAGGGGGCGGTCGCGCGCGACCACGGTCGGCGGCACGCTCGTCGCATGCAGGGCGGCCGGGATCCGCTTCATGGCGACCGGGGGCCTCGGCGGCGTCCACCGGGGCTGGCCCGATCCGCCCGACGTCTCGGCCGACCTCGACGCGCTCGCCGGCACGCCGGCGCTCGTCGTCTCGTCGGGCGTGAAGTCACTCCTCGACGTGCCGGCTACCGCCGAGCTCCTCGAGACCCTCGGCGTGCCCGTGCTCGGCTGGCGGCACCGACGACCTGCCGCTCTTCTACTCGGCTCACGGTGGCCCGCCGGTCTCGGCGCGGGTCGAAAGCGCCGCCGAGGCGGCGCGCATCGCCGCGGCGCACTGGGAGCTCGGCGGCGGCGGGCTCCTGCTCGGCCGCCCGCCGGACGAGAGCCTCGACGACGTCGAGCCGCTGATCGAGGAGGCACTGGCCGCGGCTGCGGCCCGGGAGTCCGCGGCGGGCGCGGTGACGCCGTTCGTGCTCGGCCGGCTCCACGCGCGGGAGCGGCGGGCGGACACTCCGCGCGAACCGCGACCTGATCGTGGGGAACGCGCGGCTCGCCGGCGAGATCGCCGTCGAGCTAGCCCGAGCTAGAAGTTCTTGAGGAACTCGTCGATGTCGAGCGCGGGCAGCGTCTCGATCCGGACGGATCCCCTCGCAGCGAGTCGACAGCGACGCGCGGGCGATGGTCTCGACGTCGGGCGCCTCGACGACGTTCACGAAGTCGAACTCGCCCAGCGTCGCCCACTGGTGCAGGACCTTGACGCCGAGCTCCTCGATGTCGCGATTGACCTGAAGCAGCCTCTCAGGGTTGGCCTTCAGGGTCTGCACGCCCTGCTGGGTCAGCGTCGAGAGAAGGACGTAGGTCGGCACTGCGCGAGCCTACCCTGGCAGCCTGGTCGCCGTAGAGGAGCGCGCCGCCGAGGTAGAGCAGCGGCGTCAGCACGACGTCGGCGAGGAACAGCGCGGCTCGCGCGCCGTTGCCGCCCTGCGAGTGGAGGAGCGCTTCGAGCGTGCTGTTGGCGACGCCGACGACGAGGACGAGCGTGGCGAGCGATCCGAGGGCATGGACGTAGTCCGCGCGTGCCGAGCTCGCGGCCGCGGACGAGCGCGGCGCGAAAGCCGAGCCGCTCGACGAGCGACGCGGGCACGGCGAGGCCGATGAACGCGAACCAGGCGATCGCGGGGAGGATGTAGAGGGCGCGGAGGACCGGGAACGGCGCGAAGATCAGCAGGCCGAGCACGAACGCGCCGAGGGTCGGCGGCACGGCGTGGACCCGGGCGCAGGCATAGACGTACGCCGCGACGATGAACGGCGAGGCCGCCCAGAGGATCAGCGCCTGCGTCTCGCGCGTTCTCGTGGACGATGAGCTGGTCGACGACCGCGAGCGGGAGGCCGAGCGGCAGGAGCCGCAGGAAGTCGTTCCCGTAGGCGCGGATCGTCTCGCCGACGAGCTGGCCGACGGTTCGCTCGGCGGGCGGGAGGGGCGGAGGAAGGTCACGCATCGAGGGCCTCGAGAAGTCGCGGGACGGCGCCGGCGAGGGCGACGAGCGCTTCCTCGAGGCGCCAGGCCGACCGCTCGGTCGCCGATAGCCGTTCGAGACGGCGCGCAGCTCGAGCGCCGGGACGCCTGCGGCGCGGCGGCCCGCAGGACGGCGAAGCCCTCCATCGCCTCGACGTCGGCGTGGGCGGCGCCGCCGCCGACCCGAGCGGTCGTCGCGATCAGCAGGACGTGAGCATCCGGGCAGGGCGCGGCGGTCGCGGCGGCCAGAAGCTCTCGAGTCGGGCGCGACGCGGTCGAGACCGCGGCGCAGGCTCATCGGATCGGTCAGGTCGCAGTAGATCGCCTCGGTGCCGATCACGAGCGCACCGGGCTCGAGCTCCCGAGGCGCCGGCGATCCCGATGTTGAGGACGCGCGGCATGGCGAGCGCGGGCGAGCGCCATCGCGGTCGCGACCGCGGCCTCGACCGGCCCGATCCCGCAGACGAGCGTGTCGACCCCGTCGAACGGGGCCAGCTCGAAGCTCGTGGCGGCGACGAGGAGCACGAAAAGGACGGTAGTGCAGCGCGACCGCGAGGTGTGTCGTCTTCGTGCCAGCTTCGCAACGGTCGCTTTCGGACACTTGTGCCCGGCGTGTTGCCTCTGTAATCAGTATTGGCAACAACGGAGAGGAGAAGCTGATGAGATCGAGGACGGTTCGATCCGTCGCAGTTCGGCCCGTCGCAGTCGCGGCGGCGGCGCTCGCGTCGGTCGCGGGCGTTGCGTTCGCGCTGCACGGTGACGGCGGTAGCGCGGCGCTGACCAGCTCGGCGCCGTCGTGCGGGGCCGCGCGGATCGGCCGGGCTCGGGCGATCGTGCCGCGCAGCCGCCACGCTCGCAGCGGTCGCGGCAAGCGCGGCGAACGAGGACGCGAAGGCCCTCCCGGGCCGGCCGGGCTCGACGGTCAGCGCGGGCCCTGCGGGGCCGTCCGGCCCTCCCGGGCAGTGGGCCCCGCAGGACCGATCGGACTGACCGGCCCGGCCGGGCCAGCCGGGCCGACCGGGCCGCCCGGGCCTCAGGGATCCGGGGCAACCGGCCCGACGGGCCCAGCCGGAGCCACCGGGCCCGCCGGGCCCAGCCGGGGCCACAGGGCCCGACGGGCCCGGCCGGAGCCACCGGGTCGCCGGGACCGGCAGGCGCCGGCGGGGCTCAGGGGAGCCCTGGGAGCGCAGGGTCCGACGGCGCTCAGGGCGTTCCCGGGCCGGCCGGGCCGAAGGGCGATCCGGGAACGGCGGGCCTGCACAGGGGCTGCCGGGCGTTCCCGGGCAGACCGGCGCTCGAGGACCGGCCGGTGCGACCGGGCCCACTGGACCGGCTGGGCCCTCCGGCCGACCGGTGCTTCCGGGCCAGCAGGGGCCAGGACCTGCGGGGCCCGCCGGGCCCAAGGGCGACCCCGGAGCGGCACTGTCGCTCGCTCGACGACCTCGCCGGCTCGCACTGCAACGGCGCGGGAACGCGTCCAGGTGGCCTACGACTCCGCCGGCAAGGTGACTCTCACCTGCGGCGCTGCCGCCACGACTCCCGCCCCGCCGGCTCCCGGCCCCGCTCCCCTTTGCACGCTCGTGCGGGTCAACGAGGTGCAGACGGAACCACGTCCTCGGCCGCCGACGAGTTCGTGGAGCTCTCGAACACCGGCGCGACCGCCGCCGATATCGGCGGCTGGAAGGTCGTCTATCGCTCGGCGAGCGGCACAGTCCGACACGACGCTCGCGACGATCCCGGCCGGCACGATGCTCGCCCCGGGCGGCTTCTACCTGCTCGGCGGGCAGCGCGTACGCCGGTGCCGCGACGCCCGACCAGTCGTTCTCGGCCGGGACTGGCCGGCGACAGGCGGCGGCGTCGGCATCCGCGACACGTCGGGCGCGCTGGTCGACAGCGTCGGCTGGGGAACGGCGCACGAACGCGTTCGTCGAGGGGTCGCCGGCTGCTCGCGCCGCCTGCGACCGCGGCTCCCGGGTCGAGCATCGCCCGGATCCCCGACGGCCACGACACGAACGCGAACGCGTCCGACTTCAGCCGTGACGTCGGCGGCGACCCCGAGAGGCGCGAACAGCGTGAGGCGCCGTGTGATTGGATTCCGGCGTGGCCTACACCATCCTGCGAGCGGGCGACCAGGCCTGGGAGGAGCGCCCGCCGATCGGCGACGGCGCCGTGCGGCACACGCTCGACGTCACGACCGCAACCGGGATCACGGAGTCGCGGGCCCGGATGTGGCGGCTCCGCCGGGGTCGCGCGGCCGCCGCCACGCGGAGCGGCCCAGGAGGAGGTCTTCTACGTCGTCTCGGGGACGCTCACGATGCTGCTCGGCGATCCGCCGGAGCGGGTCGAGGTGGCTCCGGGCGAGATCGTCGCGGTCGAGCCCGGGACGGGCATCCAGCTGCACAACACGGGCGACGCGGACGACGTGGTGTTCGCGTACGGCGCGCCGCCCGTGACCGGCGAGGTCGAGTACCTGGACGACATCGCGCTCTAGGCCGACGGCTCTGACCGGCGTCACACCGCGGTCATCGTCGCCGCCCGGCTGAAGACGAGCTTCCCAGTCGGGGCGTCACCGCTCATCGCCTCACCGCCCGGGGCGTCACCGCTCGGGGCGTCATCCCTCTCCACGTCGACGAGGATGACGTCGCCTGGCTGCGAAGTCGCCCTCGAGCAGCCGGACCGCGAGCGGGTTCTCGAGCAGCCGCTGGATCGAGCGCTTGAGCGGCCGCGCGCCGTAGGCCGGGTCCCAGCCGGCCTCGGCGATCGCCTGCTTCGCGGCGTCGGTCAGCTCGAGCTCGAGGCCGCGGTCGGCGAGCCGGGCGCGCAGGCGCTCGAGCTGCAGCTCGACGATCTCGCCGAGCTGCTCGCGCGAGAGCGGCTTGAACTCGACGATCTCGTCGATCCGGTTCAGGAACTCCGGCCGGAAGTGGTCGCGCATCGCCTCGGCGCTGCGGATGTTCGAGGTCATGATCAGCACCGTGTTGCGGAAGTCGACCGTGCGGCCCTGGCCGTCGGTCAGGCGGCCGTCGTCGAGGACCTGAAGCAGCACGTCGAAGACCTCGGAGTTCGCCTTCTCGATCTCGTCGAGGAGGACGACCGTGTAGGGCCGCCGCCGCACCGCTTCGGTCAGCTGGCCGCCCTCGTCGTAGCCGATGTAGCCGGGAGGCGCGCCGATGAGCCGGGCGACCGTGTGCCGCTCCTGGTACTCGCTCATGTCGAGCCGCACCATCGCGTGCTCGTCGTCGAACATGAACTCGGCGAGGGCGCGGGCGAGCTCGGTCTTCCCCACGCCGGTCGGCCCGAGGAAGACGAACGAGCCGATCGGCCGGTTCGGGTCCTGCAGGCCGGTTCGGGCGCGCCGCAGCGCGTTCGCAACCGCTGAGACCGCCTCGTCCTGGCCGACGACGCGGCCGTGGAGGCGCTCCTCCATGTGGATCAGCTTCTGGGTCTCGCCCTCGAGCAGACGGTCGACCGGGATCGCCCGTCCAGCGGCCGACGACGACGGCGATGTCGTCCTCGTCGACCTCCTCCTTGACCATCGGATGCTCGGGCCCGCTGCGCTCCGCGAGCTCGCGCTCGAGGTCGGGCATCTCGCCGTAGCGGATCTCGGCGACACGCTGGAGGTTGCCGTCCCGCTCCGCTCGCTCGGCCTCCATCCGCAGCTCGTCGAGCTTGCGGGTCGCGTCCTTGATCCGCTCGAGCGCCTCCTTCTCCTTCGCCCAGCGGGCGCCGAGCCCGTCGCGCTCCTCCTTTGCCTCGGCGAGCGCCCGTACGAGAGGCTCGCGCGTCGGCGGCGATCCTCCTTCGCCATCGCGGCGAGCTCGATCTCGAGCTGCATCACGCGGCGGTTCGCCTCGTCGAGCTGGATCGGCGAGGAGTCGATCTGGATCCGCAGGCTCGAAGCCGCCTCGTCGACGAGGTCGATCGCCTTGTCGGGCAGGAAGCGGTCGGCGATATATCGGTGCGAGAGCACCGCCGCGGCGACGAGTGCCGCGTCGCGGATCCGGACGCCGTGATGCGCCTCGTAGCGCTCCTTCAGTCCGCGCAGGATCGCGATGGTGTCCTCCACGGACGGCTCGTCGACGAAGACGGGCGCGAAGCGGCGCTCGAGGGCAGCGTCCTTCTCGATGTGCTTCCGGTACTCGTCGAGCGTCGTGGCGCCGATGCAGCGAAGCTCGCCGCGGGCGAGCATCGGCTTCAGGAGGTTCGCGGCGTCGACCGCGCCCTCGGCCGCGCCGGCCCCGACGATCGTGTGCAGCTCGTCGATGAACAGGATGACCCGGCCCTCGCTCGACTTGATCTCCGTGAGCACCGCCTTCAGTCGCTCCTCGAACTCACCGCGGTACTTGGAGCCGGCGAGGAGCGCGCCGATGTCGAGAGACCAGACCTTGCGGTCCTTGAGCCCCTCGGGGACGTCGCCCGCGACGATGCGCTGCGCCAGCCCCTCGGCGATCGCCGTCTTGCCGACGCCGGGCTCGCCGATCAACACCGGGTTGTTCTTCGTGCGCCGCGAGAGGATCTGGATCACCCGGCGGATCTCCTCGTCGCGCCCGATCACGGGGTCGAGCTTGCCTGCCTCGGCCTCCTCGGTCAGGTCGCGTCCGTACTTCTCGAGCGCCTGGTAGCTCCCTTCGGGATCCTGCGACGTGACCCGCTGCCCGCCGCGCACCTTCTTGACCCACGCGAGGATCTCCTCACGCGGCACCGGCTGGAGCGCCAGGAAGAGGTGCTCGGTCGAGACGTAGTCGTCCTCGAGCCGGGCCTGCTCGTCCTCGGCGCGGTCCAGTACCTGCGTCAGCGAGTTCGAGATCCGGGGCTGCACGTTCGCGGCACCGGTCGCAGCCGGCCGCCCGGCGAGCTTCTGCTCCGCGTCCGCGCGCAGGCCCTGCCAGTCGGCGAACAGCTCCTGGTCGAGCAGCGCCAGCAGCAGGTGCTCGGGGTAGATCTCGGGGTTCCCGCGGCGCCGGGCAAGCTCCTGCGCCGTGGCGACGGCCTCCTGGCCCTTGACGGTCAGCTTGTTGAAATCCATCTGTCGATCAGCTCCTGGTGGCCGGTGGTTGCGGGGGGCGGTACACGACGAGGTCTCGACGGTAGGAACGGTGGATCTGCTCGATCGTCTCCCGCATCTCCTGCTCCATCCGGTCGAGCCGGCGTCGCATGCGGGCGAGCTCGTCCTCGAGGAGGAGCACCCGCTCGACGCCGGCGAGGTTGAGCCCGATCTCGGTCGTCAGCCGCTGGATCAACTGGAGGCGCGCGACGTCCTCGTCCGAGTAGAGCCGGGTGTTCCCGGCGGTCCGGTTCGGGCGCACGAGCCCCTTCTGCTCGTAGATCCGCAGGGTCTGCGGATGCATGCCGACGAGCTCGGCGGCGACCGAGATCATGTAGCGCGGTCGCGCCTGATCGAAGCCCGGATTGAGCTCGCTCATGAGAAGAGCCTCTCGCGCGGATTGACATGCGACGCCTTGTCGAGACTCTCGAGCGCCTCGCGCTCCGCCTTGTTCAGCTTTGCCGGCACCGCGATCCTCAGCCTCGCGAGCAGGTCGCCCCTGCCGGAGTCGTTCAGCTTCGGAGCGCCGCGGCCCTTGACGCGGAGCATCTTCCCGTCCTGCGACCCGGCAGGCACCTTGAGCGAGACGCGGCCCTCGGGCGTCGGGATCTCGACCGACGCTCCCATCGCCGCCTCGCTGAAGGTCACAGGCAGGTCGAGCACGAGGTCGTCGCCGCGCCGCTCGTACAGCTTCGACGACTCGACACGCGTGACGACGTAGAGA
Organism: uncultured Actinomycetota bacterium; assembly: GCA_963723405.1. Classification (GTDB taxonomy): domain Bacteria; phylum Actinomycetota; class Thermoleophilia; order Gaiellales; family Gaiellaceae; genus PALSA-600. The sequence goes on from CAVRQF010000006.1 coordinate 76,321, forward strand.
TCTCCTGCCGGGGCCCCGCCCCAGCCGGCCTCGCCCTTGCCCTTCAACTTGATCTTCGTCCCGTCCTTGACCCCGGCCGGGATCCGGACCGTGTAGCGCTTCGTGCGCCGCTCCCGGCCCGAGCCGTGGCAGGTCGGGCACGGCGTGTCCACGATCGTCCCGTTGCCGCGACAGACCGGGCACGGCTGCTGGAGGGCGAACAGCCCCTGCGAGGTCGCGACGACGCCGCTGCCCTCGCAGTTCGGGCACCGCTTCGGCGCAGTCCCCGGTGCCGCCCCGGTCCCGTGGCAGGTGTGGCAGGCGAGCTCGAGCGTCACCGGCACGGTCGTCTGCAGGCCCTTCAGCGAGTCGTCGAACGAGACCCGCACCTCGACCTCGACGTCCGAGCCGCGCTGCCCGCGCGGCTGCTGTGCCCGGCCGCGCCCGCGTCCGCCGCCGCCGCCGAACAGCCCGCCGAAGATGTCGCCCAGATCGAAGTCGCCGAAGTCGACGTTCGTCGGCCCCGAGCGGCCGTTGGCCGATCCGAACTGGTCGTAGGCCTTCCGCTTCTCGGAGTCCGACAGGACGTCGTAGGCCGCCTGCACCTCCTTGAACTTCCGCTCGGCCTCGTCGTCACCCGGGTTCTTGTCCGGGTGGTACTGGCGGGCGAGCTTGCGGTACGCCTTCTTCAGCTCGTCCGCAGACGCGTTCTTCGGGACGCCGAGAGTCTCGTAGTACGACTCCGCCATGCGGTCGGCCTTACCCCGCGTCCTGAGCCGGGCGCGGTGACGGCGGGCCCGAGCTGATCACGACCCGTGCCGGGCGAAGGACGAGATCGCCCAGCTTGAAGCCCTTCTGGATCACCTGGATCACCGTCCCCTCCGGCTCGTCGGAGGGCTGCGTCAGCAGCGCCTCCTGGGTGTGCGGATCGAAGCGGCCTTCGGTGTCGACCTCGACGAGGCCCTCGCGGGCGAGCAGGCCGACCATCGAGCGATGGACGAGACGGACGCCGTCGGCGACCTTCGTCTCCCCGTGCTCGACCGCCGCCTCGACCGCCCGCTCGAGGTCGTCGGCCATCGGCAGCAGCTGCTTGACGATCCGCTCGGAGGCGCGCGCGACGAGCTGCTGCTCCTCGCGCGCGACCCTCTTGCGGTAGTTGTCGAACTCCGCCTTCAGCCGCTGGAGCGCGACGAGGTACTCGTCGCGCTCCCGTGTCGCCTCGGCGAGCTCGTCGACGGCGGACTCGTCGACTGCGGACTCCTCGACCGGGGGCTCACCGAGCTCAGCTGCCGGAACCTCGGGCTCCCGGTCTCGCTGGACCGCTCCGCTGTCGCGGGGATTCGCCCTGTTCGGGTCGTCCTGCGTCACGAGGTCTTGGCCTCCTCGCCCTCGTCGACGACCTCGTAGTCGGCGTCCTCGATCACCTCGTCGTCCGAGGCGGAGGAGCCGCCGTCGGCCGGCGTCGATGCGGAAGCGGACGCGTAGATCGCCGAGGCGGCCTCGGTCCATGCCTCCTGCAGCGCGTCGCGCTTGGCGCGGATGTCCGCGATGTCGCTCGACTCGAGCACGCCGCGGAGCTCCATGATCCGGCCCTCGACGGTCGAGGCAACGGAGGCGTCGAGCTTGTCGCGCTGCTCCTTCAGCGACTTCTCGGTCTGATAGGCGAGCGACTCGGCCTCGTTGCGGGCGTCCGCGAGCTCGCGCAGCTTGTGCGCCTCCTCGGCATGCGCCTCGGCCTCCTTGATCATCTTGGCGACCTCGTCCTCCTTCAGGCCCGAGCCGCCCTCGATCTTGATCTGCTGCTCGTTTCCGGTGCCGAGATCCTTGGCCGAGACGTTGATGATCCCGTTCGCGTCGATGTCGAACGCGACCTCGATCTGCGGCACGTTCCGCGGCGCCGGCGGGATGCCGACGAGCTGGAACTTGCCGAGCGTCTTGTTGTATGCGGCCATCTCGGACTCGCCCTGCAGGACGTGCACCTCGACCGAGGGCTGGTTGTCCTCGGCGGTCGTGAACGTCTCCGCCTTGCGGGTCGGGATCGTGGTGTTCCGCTCGATCAGCTTGGTCATCACGCCGCCCTTGGTCTCGATGCCGAGCGAGAGCGGGGTGACGTCGAGGAGCAGGATGTCCTTGACCTCGCCCTTGAGCACGCCGCCCTGGATCGCGGCGCCGATCGCGACGACCTCGTCCGGGTTGACGCCCTTGTGGGGCTCCTTGCCGATCAGCTCCTTGACCTTCGCCTGCACGGCAGGCATGCGGGTCATGCCGCCGACGAGGACGACGTGGTCGATCTTCGACGCGTCGAGGCCGGCGTCGGACAGCGCCTGCTTGGTCGGGCCGACGGTGCGCTCGAGCAGGTCGTGGCGCGAGCTCCTCGAGCTTCGCCCGCGTGAGCTGCAGGTCGAGGTGCTTCGGGCCCGTCGGGCGTCGCGGTGATGAACGGCAGGTTGATCTGCGTCGTCATCGTCGAGGACAGCTCGATCTTCGCCTTCTCGGCCGCCTCGTACAGGCGCTGGAGCGCCATCGGGTCGGCCGCGAGGTCGATGCCCTGGTCGCGCTTGAACTCGGCGACCATCCAGTCGACGACCGCCTTGTCGAAGTTGTCGCCGCCGAGGTGGTTGTCGCCGTTCGTGGACTTGACCTCGAAGACGCCGTCGCCGAGCTCGAGGACGGACACGTCGAACGTGCCGCCGCCGAGGTCGAAGACGAGGATCGTCTGCTCGGCGCCCTCCTTGTCGAGCCCGTAGGCGAGCGCGGCCGCGGTCGGCTCGTTGATGATGCGCACGACGTTGAGGCCGGCGATCTTGCCGGCGTCCTTGGTCGCCTCGCGCTGGGCGTTGTTGAAGTACGCGGGGACGGTGATCACCGCGTCGGTGACCGCCTCGCCGAGGTAGGCCTCGGCGTCGGTCTTCAGCTTCTGCAGGATCATCGCGCTGATCTCCGGCGGCGCGTACTCCTTGCCGTCGGCCTTCACGCGGACGTCGTCGTTCGCGCCCTTGACGACCTCGTAGGGGACGATCTTCATCTCCTCCGAGACCTCGTCGAACTTGCGGCCCATGAAGCGCTTGATCGAGAAGATCGTGTTCTGCGGGTTCGTGACCTGCTGCCGGCGCGCCGGGGCGCCGACGAGCCGCTGGCCGTCCTTCGTGAACCCGACGACGGACGGCGTGGTCCGGCCGCCCTCGGCGTTCGCGATCACGGTCGGCTCGCCGCCCTCGAGCACCGCCATGCACGAGTTCGTCGTGCCGAGGTCGATACCGATCGTCTTCGCCATGCGTGTCTCTCCTTCTTCGAATCCCTGTGTCTTCGAAACCTTCGTGTCTTCGAATCCTTGTGTGCTGAGAAAATCTAAGCCTCTTTATAGCAGATCCTCTCTAGCCGGCGGCGAGCCCGATCAGGACGCTCCCGCTCACGATCGCGACGGCTCCCGCCACGACCCGCCAGCCGACCGCCTCGCTTCGCCCGATCAGGAGCGCGGCGAGCCCGACGCCCCACAGCGACTCGGTCGCGATCAGCGGCGAGACGACCGAGACCCGGCCGTGGAAGTAGGCCTCGAACAGGCAGACGTACGAGAAGCCGAAGAGCAGCCCGGCCGGCGCGAGGGCGCGCACCTCGCGCCGCGACGGGAACCGCCCGCGCCGACGGCCATCCCGACGAGCATGCCCGCCAGCATCGTCGCCGCGGCGACCGTCTCCGGGCTCCCTGCGGCGTGCAGGGCGCGGACGATGTTGTCCCGGATCGCGAACAGCACGGCCGCCCCGAGGGCGAAGACGATCCCGAGCGACCGCAGGTGATCCGGGCGGTCGCGCTCCGCGACGAGCACGACCCCGCCGGCGACGATCGCGACCGCGCCGACGACGAGCTGCGCCTCGCACCGGCTCGTCGAGCAGCGTGAACGCGATCGACGAGCGCGAAGAGCGGCGCCGTGCCGACCGTGACCGACGTGCGTGACGCTCCCACCTCGTTCACCGACCGGGTGAAGAGGATCTGCGACAGCCCCGGCGCGAGCAGGCCCGCGAGGAAGAACTTCCAGGCAGCCGCGTAGTCGTGCCGTGGCAAACGAGGCGAGCAGCGTGACCGCGAAGCGACGTGACGAGCGTCGCCGCGCGAGGCCCGCGACGGCGCTGGCCCCGCGCGACAGCGCGAGGCGGATCGCGACGGTCATGGCCCCGAAGGACGCTGCGGCCGCGAGGGCCAGCAGGACGGCAGTCACGCCGGCCGGCTCTGCCGACTGCCGCAACCTGCGCCTCGTCCCGGCCCGGCGAGCACGATGCCGGCCATGATCGCGAGCGACCCGACCCAGCGCAGCGGCACCGAGGCGGTCGCCGGCGAGCCAGTAGCCGAAGATCGCCGCGAACACCGGCTCGAGCGTGAAGACGAGCGCGGTCTGCGTCGCGGTCGTGGAGCGCTGCGCCCAGGTCTGGACGAGGAAGGCGAGCGCGCTCGCGAAGACGCCGGTGACGAGCAGCGCGCCCCAGACCGTCCAGCCGCGCGGCACCTCGAAGGTCGGTACGGCCGCGACACGCGAGCACGCCGAACGCGACGATCATCTCGAGCAGGGTGAACCCGAGCACGTCGTAGCAGCGGCGCGTACCGCTCCATCAGCACGATCTGCAGCGAGTAGACCGCCGCGCCCGCCGAGCACGAGGAGGTTCCCGCCGAGCTGCCCCTCGTGCACGCCCGGCGAGCAGCGCGAGGCCGAGCGTGGCGAGCACGACGCCGATCCAGCGTCGCGCGTCCGATCCTCGTGTGGAAGCACGCGAACGCGATGAGCGGGGTCAGCACCACGTACATGCCGGTGACGAAGCCCGGCGCTCGAGACGCTCGTGCGCTCGAGCCCGAGCGGTCTGGAGCGTGTAGCCCGCCGGCGAGCAGCGCGCCGGCAAGCGCGGCCGACATGACTCCTCGCCGGCCGAGCCCCGCGAGCCTGCCCGACCGCGAACGGTGCGAGGACGAGCGCCGCGATCGCGAACCGCAGCGCGAGGAACGGCATCACCGGGTACAGCTCGACCGCATCCTTCACCTGCACGAAGGTCAGCCCCCACACCGCGGTCACGGCGACGAGGGCCGGCAGTGCCGGTGTCGACGGAGTAGTCAGCCTGTGAATACGGAGTGACATCAGGCGAGGCCACACGCTAATCTGTTCCTAGATGTCGCAGGCTCTCGACGCCTTCGGCCGGCCCCTTCGAGACCTACGCATCTCGGTGACGGATCGGTGCAACTTCCGTTGCACCTACTGCATGCCGAAGGAGGTCTTCGGCCATGACTACCGGTTCCTCGACCGCAAGGAGCTGCTCGACTTCGACGAGATCACCCGAGTCGCGCGCGCCGCTGTCGGGCTCGGCGTCAGCAAGCTGCGCCTGACCGGCGGCGAGCCGCTGATCCGGCGCGACGTCGAGGTGCTGATCGGGATGCTCGCCGAGCTCGACGCCGAGATCACGCTGACGACGAACGCCTCGCTCCTGCCGCGCAAGGCGCAGGCGCTCGCCGACGCGGGGCTCGATCGGATCACGGTCAGCCTCGACGCGATGGACGACGCGACGTTCCGCACGATGAACGACGTCGACTTCCCGGTCGACCGCGTGCTCGACGGGATCGAGGCGGCGCGCACGGCGGGCCTACCCGTCAAGGTCAACTGCGTCGTCAAGCGCGGCGTCAACGACGACCAGATCGTCCCGATGGCGACGCTACTTCCGCGAGACGGGCGACACCCTGCGCTTCATCGAGTACATGGACGTCGGCGCTACGAACGGCTGGCGGATGGACGACGTCGTCCCCGCCGCCGAGATCGTCTCCACGGTGAATGCTGCGTTTCCGGTCGAGCCCGCCGACGCCCGGTACCGCGGCGAGGTCGCGAAGCGCTGGCGCTACGTGGACGGCAGCGGCGAGATCGGCGTCATCGCCTCGGTCACCCAGCCGTTCTGCGGCGACTGCACCCGCTCGCGGATCTCGGCCGAGGGCAAGCTCTACACCTGCCTCTTCGCGGTGCGCGGCCACGACCTGCGTGCGCTCATCCGCAGCGGCGCGAGCGACGAGGAGCTCGGCGCCCGATCGCCGAGATCTGGAAGGTCCGCGGCGACCGTTACTCGGAGCTGCGCGCCGAGGCGACGAACCTCGACGACACCCCGCGCGTCGAGATGTCGTACATCGGCGGCTGACCCCGCCGGAAGTCGACCGAGTGCGCGGGCGCGGTCCGCCGTAACGAGCCGTGCGCCCGTCGATGCCGCCGTCCTCGGCGGGTACGTCGTCGTCGCGTTCCTCTTCTTCGGCCTGCCGCTGCTCGCGAGAGCCGGGCAGCCAGACTCTCGGGCGTGGGTACGACTCGGAGATAACGGTCTGGGCTTTCGGCTGGTTCCCGCACGCGATCGTGCACGGTGAGAACCCGCTCATCAGCCACGCGATCTGGGCGCCCGAGGGCGCCAACCTCGCCTGGACGGCGACCGTGCCGGGGCTGGCGCTCGTGTTCGCCCCGCTGACCTGGCGGTCGGCCCGATCGGCTCCTACAACGTCGCCGCGGTGCTCGTCCCTGCGATCGCGGCCTGGACGGCGCTATCTCCTCTGCCGGTACCTCACCGCGCTCGGCTCTGGCCGTCCGTGCTCGGCGGGTTCCTCTTCGGCTTCTCGTCCTACGTGATCGGCCAGGTCGAGGACGGGCACCCGCACATGAGCTCCGTGTTCCTGCTTCCGCTCGTCGCACTCGTCGTCCTGCGCTTCCTCGACGGGCGGACCGGCGGCCGCGGCTCGTCGCTCGAGCTCGGGGTCATGCTCGCGTTCCAGATCCTCCTCTCGACCGAGGTCGCCTTCACGCTGACGCTCGCCGTGGTCGGTCGCGTTGCTGCTCGCATTCCTGCTCGTCCCGGCTCGCCGCCCACGGATCAGGGCGCTTCTGCCCGTACCTGGCCGGCGCCTACGTGCTGGCAGGCGCTCCTGACCGCTCCGTTCCTCTACTACGCGTTGACCGGGTCTCGAAGGCGCGTTCAACCCTCCCAACGGCCCCGGCAGTCGACCTCCTGAACGTCGTCGTCCCGACCCGGGCGACCCTCGCCTTCGGGTCGTGGCTCTCCGGCATCTCGAGCAGCTTTCCCGGGCAACATCGGCGAGCAGGGCGCCTACCTCGGCCTCCCGATCCTCGTCGTCGTCGTGCTCTTCGCGACGCGACCGCTTCCGCAGCCCCGTCCGGCCGGTTCCTGCTCGCCGCCGCGGCGCGTCGCGTTCGTGGCCGAGCTCGGCGCGAAGGCGGCGGTCGCCGGACGGATCGTCGTCGACCTCCCGTGGATGCTCGTTCACAGATTGCCGCTCGTTCGACAACATGCTGACCGGGCGCTTCGCCGCCTACCTCTCGCTCGTCGCGGCGGTCATCGTCTCCCTCTGGACGGCGACACGGCGCCCGGGCCTCGTCCGGTGGCTCCTGCCGCTCCTGGCGGTCCTCGCCATTGTCCCGGATCCACGCGCGAGAGGACTTCGCCAATACCTACCGGACCTACGCGCAGTTCTTCAACGACATCGCCGTACCGCGGCTGCCTCCGCCCCGACGAGACGCGTGCTCGCTGATCCCGCAGCCGGAGCAGGTACTTCGCGCAGGCCGTCACGGGTTCCGGTTCAACCTCGCCGGAGGCTATGTCGGCCCGGGCGGCGATCCCGAGCCGTACCTCGAGCCGCCCAGCTGGCTACTTGATCGCGCATCGGGAACCGCAGCTCCCGCCGGCCGAGCTCGAGCAACTTCGCGTCCTTCATCGCCTCCAAGCACGTCACGAGCATCGTCGTCGAGAACTACGACTACAAGCACTTCGCACCGACGCTCGACAAGCTCGCAAAGCCGCAGCACGTGGGCGGCGTCGCCCTGTACCACCTCTACCCGGGCGCGCCGCCGCTGCCCCGCGGGCTGAAAGGCCAGGAAGAAAACCGCCGCCCATGCGTTTCCTGTGTTGTGGAGCCGATGTGGGGTGAAGTCGTCGAGTTGGCCGTACGGCGTGTCTAGTAAGCTTCCGGTCGTGTCGTCGGTGGTGGCAGCGGGGCGGCGCTTGTTGCCGCGTGGTTGGGGAGATTTCGGTCGCCAGTTGGCGATCTGGTTCGGCTTCGGCCTGATCTACCAGGTGGCCCGGGGCCTGGCCGACCGCGAGCCGGCCGCGAGGGCGTTCTCGAACGGCCTCTGGGTCGTCCATTTCGAGACCAGCGTCACCCACCGGCTCTACGAGCTCACGTTCCAGCAGTTCGTCGACCAGCGGCACTGGCTGGCGGCGATGGTCTCGTGGACGTACTGGAACTCCGAGTTCACGGTCGTCGGCCTCGCCCTCCTCTGGGTCTACATCCGCCGGCACGAGCACTTCATCAAGTTCCGCAACTCGATCCTGCTCGCGAACCTGCTCGGGCTCTTCGGCTACGTGTTCATGCCGATGGCTCCGCCCCGGCTGCTCGGCGTCGGGTTCGCGAACAACCACACGCGACGGAGTCGTCCAGCTCGCCGCAAACCCGTACGCGGCGATGCCGAGCCTGCACGCCTGCGACTCGCTGATCGTCGGGATCGTGCTCGCGAAGCGTCACGAAGCACTGGTGGGCGAAGGCGTTCTGGATCGTCTGGCCCGCCTGGGTCTGGTTCGCGGTGATGGCGACCGGCAACCACTTCTGGCTCGACTGCCTTGCCGGCTCGGCGCTTGCCCTGATCTCGATGGGCGTCGTCTACAAGTGGGACGCGATCCGCGGCGTCGCTGTTCGGGCGCGGCGCGGAGCGCAGCCCGGCCCACACGGCCTGACCCGCTGCTACGGTCATCGACGTGGGCAAGGCCGCGGCGATCAAGGACGGCTACACGTCCGGCGCGCGCGCGCTGGCGACCCGAGTCGATCGGGGTCTCGCCCGGACGCGCGTCACCCCGAACGCGCTGACCGCGAGCGGCGTCACGCTGTGCGCGATCGGCGCGATCCTCGTGCACTCGAGCACCGCAACGAGATGCTCTTCTACTGGGTCGGAGCGGCGGTGTTCGTCGCCGGGTCCGTGCTCGACATCCTCGACGGGGCGCTCGCCCGGGCGGGAGGCAAGTCCACCCCGTTCGGCGCGTTCCTCGACTCGACCACCGACCGCGTCAGCGAGGGGTTCATGCTCGCGGCGATCGCCTACGTCTTCGCCTACGAGAACAAGACTCTTCGTCGTCGTCGCGGTGGCTGCGGTCGCCGGCTCGTTCCTCGTCTCCTACACGCGGGCCCGGGCCGAGGCGCTCGGGCTGAAGGGCGACGTCGGGATCGGCTCACGCGCCGAACGCGTCGTCGTGATCACCGCCGGCCTCGTCCTCGCGCCGTGGGGCGTCCTGCCGTGGGCGATCGTGCTGCTGCGGCAACCGCCTGGATCACCGTGTGCCAGCGAGTGCTATCGGTGCGCAAGCAGCTCGAGTCGCGCTGACAGCACCTCTAGATAGCACTCCTGTGCTATCACTCTCGGGGATGGCCGAGCTTCGCAGCGACGTGCTCGTGCGCATGCCGCCCGACCTCAAGCGCAGCCTCGCGCGCGAGGTCGAGCACCGGCGCGCGAGCCTGAACGACGTCGCTGTCGCGATCCTCGCCTCGCGGTTCGGCGTCGCCTTCACGCCGAGCGGCCGCCGCGGCGCGCCTCCGCGCCCCGCCGGCGATGTGCTGCTCCGCATGCCCCGCGAGCTGAAGGACCGGCTCACGCGCCGGGCGGCGGAGCGCCACAAGTCCACTCACGACCTCATCGTCGAGACCCTCTCGGACGGGCTCGGCCGGCAGCGAAAGGAAGAGATGTCAGAGAAGAACGGCTCCGACGAACGGGCGGCCCGCCGACAAGGTGCGCGTCGCGATCATCGGCGTCGGGAACTGCGCGAACTCGCTGCTCCAGGGCGTCGAGTACTACAAGGACGCTGCCACCGACCAGTTCGTGCCGGGGCTCATGCACGTGAACCTCGGCGGCTACCACGTCTCCGACATCGAGTTCGTAGCTGCATTCGACGTCGTCAAGGGGAAGGTCGGGCTCGATCTCTCCGAGGCGATCTGGGCGCATCCGAACGACACGATCAAGTTCGCCGACGTCCCGAAGACCGGCGTCGAGGTCTCGCGCGGGATGACCCACGACGGGATCGGCAAGTACCTCTCCGAGGTCGTCGAGAAGGCGCCGGGAGAGACCGACGACGTCGTCGGGATCCTCAAGGAGCGCAAGGTCGACGTCGTCGTCAACTACCTGCCGGTCGGCTCGGAGATGGCTGCGAAGTGGTACGCCGAGCAGATCCTCGACGCGGGCTGCGCGATGGTGAACTGCATGCCCGTGTTCATCGCGCGCGAGCCGTACTGGCAGCGGCGGTTCGAGCAGGCCGGCGTGCCGATCATCGGCGACGACATCAAGTCGCAGGTCGGCGCCACCATCACCCACCGCGTGCTCACGTCGCTCTTCCGCGAGCGCGGCGTCCACCTCGACAAGACGATGCAGCTCAACGTCGGCGGCAACTCCGACTTCCTGAACATGCTGGAGCGCGACCGGCTCGAGTCGAAGAAGATCTCGAAGACGAACGCGGTCACCTCGATGCTCGACTACGACATCGGCGAGCGCAACGTTCACGTCGGCCCGTCGGACTACGTGCCCGTGGCTGACCGACCGGAAGTGGTGCCTACATCCGCATGGAGGGCACCTCGTTCGGCGACGTCCCGCTGAACCTCGAGCTCAAGCTGGAGGTGTGGGACTCGCCGAACTCGGCCGGGATCGTGATCGACGCGGTCCGCCTCGCCAAGCTGGCACTGAACAACGGCATCGCCGGCGCGCTCGAGGGGCCGAGCTCCTACCTGATGAAGTCGCCGCCGAAGCAGATCGTCGACGACGAGGCGCAGGAGCTCTCCGAGGAGTTCATCGAGCGCAACCGGCGCAAGGCGCCGGTCAAGGCAGCGGCGAAGGCGTAGGGCTCGGGGTTCAGCACGGGTCGCGCCGCGACCTGTGTGAGGAACACGCTCGCCTCCCTCGGGTCGGACGCCGCGATGGCGTCCGGCCCGGGGGTCGCGACGAGCCTCAGCGTCGTGGTGCCGGTCCCGACCTCGACGGGGCCGAGCTCGATCCGTTTCGCATAGCCGGGGACGGTCGTGCGCGCGACGACTTGCCGGCTCCGTCCTCGAGCTCGAGGACGCGCGGCTGCCCGTTCGAGAACGCCACCGTGTCGAGGACGACGCGAAGCGGGGCGACGTCGTGGTTCTCGACCCGGAGGCCGCCGTCCTGGATCATCCAGGCGCCGGTCCCGCCCGCGTAGGGCTCCTCGGCGTTGAATCCGTCCGCGAGGCTCACGGTCGGCGGCAGGACGACGCCCTGGATCGCGCCGATCTCGGGCTCCCGGCTCTCGATCACCGCCTCGAGGCCCACCGTGGGAGCGTGAACGTGTAGACACGGACGTTCCCGAGCCGCTGGAGGAGCGTGAACCGGCCGGGTCGAGCCGCGGGGGACGCAGGCCCGAGGCCCGATAGACGTCGTCTGCACGACGACGTAGCGACCCCTTCGGTCGAGAGGATCTCGCCGTCAGCGGCTTGGTGAGGTCGAACGCCAGGCTGCGGATCGCCTGGAGCCGCGACGTGCCTGAAGATAGCTCTCGCCACGATCTCGAACCCCGGATCGTGGTCGAGCCGCTGGTAGTGAGCTAGTACGCTGAGGTCCAGCGGGCCGCCGTGGAGCGACATCGGGTAGGTGGCGACGAGCCCGCGCGGCTGGGAGGCGAGCCATTCGACCCAGGGCGGGCCGTGGCGGGTGTCGAACGCGCCGACGTTCCCCGGGAGCAGCTCGACGAGGACGACGACGAGCGCTGCCGGCGCCGCGTAGCGCCAGGCGGCCCCGGGCCGCCTCGCGAGCGCGCTGAGCGCGACCGAGGCGAGCACGACGAGTGCGAGCCCGACGACCTCGCCGAAGCGCGAGTAGACACGCCAGTTCGTCGTCAAGTTCCCGAGGAGCGCCGAGGGCATCGGGATCCGCACCGAGCCGATCCGGTAGCTCGGCGCGAAGGAGAGCACGAACGCGAGCACTGCGAGCGAGACCATCGCCCACGTCGTCCGCAGGCGCACCTCCGACCCGGCGATCCACGGGTTTCGCCTGACGAGAAGGATCACGGCCGTGATCGCGAGGACGATCGTCACGTAGCCGACGAAGAGCGAGTGCTCGGTCAGGCCGTGACTGAAGACGCCGTGCACCCAGTGGAACAAGGGGTTGCGCGGTGACGGGACGAGATAGTCGGTGATCCTCGCAGCGAAGGTGTAGAGGTCGCTCGTCGCGCGCGCCGTCGCCGTCTGGACGGTGCCCCGCTCGCGCGCGTACAGGACGACGACCGGAACGAGCGTCGCCGCGCCGATCCCGTAGGCGAGCGCGAGCAGGCCGACCGACCGGCCGCGCTCCCGTGCCGTCCCGGCGCGAACGACGTCGACGAGGACGTATGCGAACGCGATCAACGACGCGAAGAGACCCTGGTAGGCGCCGATCCAGAACGCGAGCCCGATCGCCGCCCCGGCAAGCGCAGCGCTCCCGACCGTCGGCCGCTTCCCGATCCGGATCATCGCGAGCACGACGAGGACGAGTGCCCAGTTCTGCAGGAGGCCGAGATGGCCCGCATAGGCGCGTTCGAGCGCATAGGGGGCGAACCCGAACACGTACCCGCCGAAGAGCGAAGCGACGGCGCTGCAGCCGAGGTGCCGGAGCAGCGCGAACGTCGCAAACGCCGTGCCGATGATCCCGAGGGCGAGGAAGAGGTTCCAGGCCCCGACCTCGCCGAGCACGTTGCGGAGCAGCCAGACGAAGCCCGTCTGCAGGCCACTGTTCGCGAAGACGGTCGCCGTCGCCCGCGGTGTCCCCTCCGGTGCGCCGTTGTAGGCGTCGTGCGTGAACGTGAACGGGTTGTCGTGCTGCTGACCTGCGACCCACAGGTCGCGGAGGGTGCTGGTGCCGTCGCTGACACAGCACGCCACTCGCGACCCCGGGTGCGCGACGACCGGGTGGAACCAGACGGCGAAGGCGAGGGAGTAGAGAAGGAGTGCGCCCACATGGAACTTCGTGGGCCGCACGGGCTGCAACGATAGCGCGTGGCGCCGCCGCGTTATCGTGGGTCGGTGTCGTCATCGGGCCTCCCCTGGGGCAAGCCGAAGCGGGAGTGGCTCGTGCTCGCGCTCGTCGCCCTCTGTGCGCTCTCGCCGGTCTACGGGCGGAACGCGCAGGACAACTCGCGCCTCTGTCTGAGCCAGGCGCTCGTCCACGGCAAGCTGTCGAACGACGGCTGCTTCGGGCTCGACCGCGCCCGCTACAAGGGACACGAGTACACGGACAAGGCGCCAGGGCTTGTCGTTCGTCGAGGTACCGCTCGCCCAGGCTCTTCGGCTCCCGCCGGCGAACAAGCTCCCGCAGATCTCGTGGAAGGTCTGGCTGATCCGCCTGCTCACGAGCGGGGTGGCCTTCCTGGTGCTCGCGTTCGTGATCGGTCGGCTCAGCGAGGGTCTCGCGCCCGGATTCGGCGCGATCTCGATCGTGACGTTCGCGCTCGGGACGATGATCGCTCCCTTCGCCGCAATGAACTTCGACCAGGTGCCGGCCGCCGCGCTCGGATTCGGAGCGTTCTTGCTCGCCTGGCGGCGAAAGCCGTTCGTGGCGGGGCTTCTCGCCGGCATCGGCGTCTTCTTCGAGTACGAAACGGGAGCCATCCTGGTCGTGATCGGGATCTACATCCTCCTGGCGACGCGGTCATGGCGGGCACTCTCGTCGTACGTCGCCGGCAGCCTCCCCGGTCTCCTGGCCCTCGCCGCGTACGACTGGGCGGCGTTCGGCGCGCCGTGGCGGCTTTCGTACCGTTACGTGGACAACGTCTACCGGCCCGCCCAGTCCCAAGGGCTCTTCGGCATCCACCTTCCGACGTCGTACGCGAGCCACCAGGTGTTCTTCGGACGAGGAGGCCTGATCGTCGCCACGCCGGTCATCGTCGCCGCCGTGTGGGGGCTCGCCCACCTCTGGCGCACGCACCGCGACGAGGTCGCGGCCTGCGCGGCGGTGATCGTGATCTTCGTCCTCCTCAACTGCGGTTACTTCCTCCCGTACGGTGGCTCCCCCGGCCCCCGCTTCCTCCTTCCGGCGCTGCCCTTCCTGGCGCTCGGCCTCGGCCCGGCGTTTGCGCGAGCGCCACGGGCGACGACCGCCCTCGCGGCGTTCTCGGTCGCCTCGACGACGGCGATCTTCATCGACTGGGCCGCCCAGACGCCGATGAAGGGCGGCATCTTCGGCGAGATCGGACGCGTGCCGTTCCAGCTCGGGTCGTCGCGATACGTCCGGCTCCTGGACGCGTCGGCCTTCGACTGGGTGCTGCCGTTCCACAGGTGGGGCAACGCGGTGACGGCGATCTTCGCGATCGCCGCGTTCGTCGTCGCCTACCAGACGATCCCCCGCGGGAAACGCAGCGTCGAGAGTGCACCCGGAAGCCGCCGGCCGCGATGGGTCGTCATGCTCGCCGCGGCCGTGACCTGCCTCGTCATCGTCGGCACGGCCGCGGCCGTCTCGGGCTTTCCCTGGGCCGGACCTGCCCCGTGATCTCTCGGTGACGATCGAGAAGCCCACCTCGCGCGTCTTCCCCGGGTCAGGAGGCCGACTTCACGGTGTGGTCCTCGAACTCGTCGAACTACCAGGGCTACGGCGGGCGTCGTCCTCACGATCGAGCTCCCGCCGGGCGCGGCGCTCGTCGGGGCACCCACGTACGAGCGGGGGTTCGGGTGCGTGGGCACGAGCTGATCGTGTGCCGCCTCGACAGCCTCTCCCCGAGGATGGCCACGCCGGTTCATTTCGGCATCCGCCCCTCGCAGTTCGGCGCGCAGACAGTCGAGGCGGAGCTCTCGGCCCAGGGCCTCTCCCACCCGAGGCGCGAGGGCCACGGTCAACAGCGGCTAGGCCCGCCCGGGAGCTACGCTCCGGTCAGAGTGCGGATCTGTCTCGTAACGCCGTTCGCGTGGTCGCAACCCCACGACGTGAACGAGCATGTCGCGGGCGTCGCCGGGGAGCTCCGGGCGCTCGGGCGCGAGGTCACGGTGCTGGCGCCGTCGACCAGGGCGACCGACCTGCTGGCCGGGCGCCGGGTCGTCCAGGGGCACGCCCCGCCTCAGGACGTCGTGGCAGTCGGGCCGGCGATCCCGGTGTCGCGCCGGTCGCAGATGGGCGTCCCGGTCGGGGTGCGGGCAAGCCTGCGGCTCGCCCTCGCGCGCGGCCGCTTCGACCTCGTCCACGGCTTCGAGCCGGGCCTTCCCTCGCTCTCCTACCTCGCGTTGCGGGAGACCGACGCGCTCACCGTCGCCACGTTCTGCTCGACCGACAGGCTCGGCTACCCGCCCGCGCGCTCGCAGCGCGAGAAGCTGCTCGCGCGAACCGACGCGCTGCTCGCCTTCTCCGACGAGGTTCGCGAAGCAGCGGGCGAGCGTTTCCCTGGTGACTACGAGCTCGTCTCGCCCGGCGTCTCGCTCGAGCTGCACGCGCCCGCAGCGAAGCGAAACCTGATCGTCGTCGAGCTGCGGCCGAACGAGCGACCGCTGGCGCGCGAGGTCCTCAGGGCCCTTCGGGAGCTTCCGGACTGGGAGGCGGTGCTCCTGCGGACGACGCCGCTCGTCGGCGCGTCCGGCGATCCCTCGCGACCTCGCCGGGCGGGTCGCGGTGCGGACCGCGCGAGACGGTGCCTCGCGGGCGGCGCTCCTCGCTCCGAGCGCGATCTTCGTGCCCGGGATCGAGGGGCTGCCGCGCGTCCTGCTCGAGGCCCGCGCCGCCGGCTGCGCGATCGCGACCCCGACAGGAGTCGCCGAGCAGCCGGAGCTCGCCGCCGCCGCCGTGGCGCGGCTCGCCGACGACTCCGTACTCAGGGCTGACGAGCAGGAGGCGGCTCGGGCCGGCATCGACAGCGAGTCGTTCGAGGCCGTCGCGGCTCAGCTCGACGAGCTCTACGGGCGCCTCACCCAGCGGAAGAAGCGAGGCCGCCGAACGGCCGACCCGCTCGAGGACCGGCCCTGGATCGTGGCGGACCTCCACATGCACACGTCGTGGTCCTTCGACTGCCGGGTGGACGCCGCCGAGCTCGTCGACCATGCCGTCGCGGAAGGCCTGGGCGCGATCGCCGTGACCGACCACAACGTGTTCGGAGGCGCGCTCGAGACGGTCGACGAGGCGCGCAACCGCGACCTGATCGTGATCCCCGGCGAGGAGATCAAGACCGACAACCAGGGCGAGGTGATCGGCCTCTTCCTCGAGCGCGAGATCCCGCGGGGCCTGACCTTCGCGGACACGATCGCGGCCATCCGGGAGCAGAACGGCCTCGTGTATCTCCCCCACCCGTTCGACCGGATGCACACGATCCCGGACCCGGCCACGCTCCACCGGCACCTGGCGGACATCGACGTGCTCGAGGTCTACAACGCGCGGCTCCTCTTCGACGCGCAGAACGAGGAGGCCCTCCGGTTCGCCCGCAAGTACGACCTGACGATGGGCGCCGGCTCGGATGCCCACGTGCTGCCTGGGGTCGGGACGGGGGCGCTGCGAATGCGCGCTTTCCGGGATCCCGAGGAGTTCCTGATCTCGCTGCGCAGCGCCGAGATCCTGCGGCGGCCGAAGTCGCTCGCGTACCTCCAGAGCCTCAAGTGGATGGCCCAGGTCAAGGAAAAGGTGCGTTAGGCGAGAAAGGACCTGGCGGCTCGTGTCCTCCGCCGTGACGACAGATGACATCTACAAGCGGTACCTCGAGAAGGCGATCAGGGAGATCCTTCGCCTCGAGCACGAGGTCGCAGAGGCGGCAGGCGGGATGCCTGTCGCGCAGCCGACCGGTCATCCGCTCGGCACGGTGTTCCTCGTCAAGTACGGGCCCCAGGCGCAGGAGCTGCAGGAAGGGGTGTCGTTCCACGGGCGCGCGGGGCATGCGATCAAGCGGTCCCTCGAGCGCCTCCACGTCGACCCGGCGGAGGTCTACGGAACGAACTGCGTGAAGTTCGCGGGCGCCGACGAGGACGCCTGCCGCGCCTGGCTCGCACGGGAGCTTCGGATCGTCCAGCCGCGGCTCGTCGTCGTGATGGGCGAGGACGCCCTCGAGTTCGTGAACGGGCTCGGCTTCCCGCTTTCGCGCCCGCTCGCGGATACGCTGGGCGAGCTTCAGACCTTCACGCCGACGATCGAGGCGCTCGTCGTCTGCGACATCGACCAGTCCCTGGACGACCAGCCCGCCAAGACACGCTTTTGGAACTCGTTCAAGCCCGTCGGCCCCTGGTGGGCCGAGCTGCCGCCGTACTGATCCTGCTCGCGGCGCTCTTCGCCTGGTTCGAGGCGGCGCCGCATCTGGATCCGCTCTCGGAGTGGCAGAGCGTCGCGCTTCTGTCGCTCGCCGTGATGCCCGCGATGTTCGCGCTCGTCTACCTCGCCCTGCCTCTGTGCGGCGAGCCGCGCTGGCTCGTCGTCGGCGCGGCGGGGCTGATCGGCGGAGCGTTCCTGTTCGCCGCGCTCGACTGGCAGGTGCCCGAGAACTTCGCGAAGTTCGGTGGGATCACGTGTCTCGGGTGGCTCTGCCTCCGGGCATTCGAGGAGCTCTCGTGGGTCGTGATCGTCTCGGTGCTGATCCCGTTCGTCGACGCGTACTCGGTCTGGCGCGGCCCGACCCACGCGATCACCGAGCACCACACGGCCGTGTTCACGTCGTTCTCCGTCGCCTTCCCGGTCCCGGGCGGCAACGCGGCCCGGCTCGGGCTGACCGACGTGCTGTTCTTCGCGGTCTTCCTCGGCGCGTCGACGCGGTTCCGGCTTCGCCCGTTCCCGACGTGGCTCCTCATGGTCTGCGGGCTCGGACTGACGATCGCGCTCACCACCTACTGGGCCGGCGGCGGCCTGCCTGCGCTGCCGGCGATCTCGATCGGCTTCCTGGTCGCGAACGCCGACCTCATCTGGCGTCGCGTCGGCCGGCCGGTCATGAGCCGCGCGACCTGAAGCTCAGCGCTCGAGGAGCGAGACCGACTCGACGTGCGGCGTGTGCGGGAACATGTCGAGCGGACGCGTCCGGACGAGGCGGTAGCCGTACTCCTCGACGAGGCGCTTCGTGTCACCGGCGAGGGTGGTCGGGTTGCAGGAGACGTAGACGACCCGCGGAGCGGCGATCTCGCCGAGCCGTTTCAGCGCCTTGCCGGCGAGGCCGGCGCGAGGAGGATCGACGACGACGACGTCCGGGTCGCCGGCGCGGTCGCGGAGATCGCGCAGCACCTGGCCGACGTTCCCGGCGAAGAACGCTGCGTTCCCGATCGCGTTCAGCTCGGTGTTCTCGATCGCGCAGGCGACCGACTCCTCGGAGATCTCGATTCCCCACACGGTCAGCGCATCCCCTGCCAGCGAGAGGCCGATCGTGCCGATCCCGCAGTAGAGGTCGTACACCGTCTCACCGCCGGTGAGCCCCGCCTCGGCCCGCGCGAGCTCGTACAGCCGCTCCGCCATGCGCGTGTTCGTCTGCAGGAACGCGTTCGGCCGTACCCGGAAGCGCAGGCCGCCGATCTCCTCCTCGATCGCGTCCTCGCCCCACAGCAGCTGGGTCGGGAGGTTCGTCACCTCGGCGGGCGTGTCGTTGACCGTCCACTGGATGGATCGCACCTCGGGGAACTCGGTCAGCACCTCGATCAGCCGCTCCCGGTCGAAACGCTCGCGCTCGTGCGTGACGAGCTGCACCAGCGCCTGCCCCGTGTTGCGCCCTTCGCGGACGATCAGGTGCCGGAGATAGCCCTCCGCGGAGGCCTGGTCGTAGGCCGCCAGGTGCTCCTCGCGGGCCCAGTCGCGCATCGAGTTCCTGATCCGGTTGCCGAGGTCGGTCGTGAGCCAGCAGTGCTCGATCCCGAGCACCTCGTCCCAGCGACCGGCGCGATGGAGCCCGAGCTCGGGCCCGTCCGGCCCGGGTGCGAACGAGTACTCCATCTTGTTGCGGTAGCCGAAGACCTCCTCGGCGCCGATGATCGGCTCGAGCGGCGGCTCCGCGATCCCGGCGATCCGCCTCAGCGAGTCCTCGACCCACGCCTGCTTGGCCGCGAGCTGCGCGTCGTAGGCGAGGTCCTGGAACCGGCAGCCGCCGCAGGCCGGGTAGTGGGCGCACGGCGCCTCGACGCGCTGCGGCCCTGCCTCGAGCACCTCCACGGTGATCGCCTCGGCATGACGCCGCTGGACCTTCGTGACGCGCGCGCGCACCGTGTCGCCGGGGAGCCCCGCCCGCACGAACACGACGAAGCCGTCGAGCCGCGCGACGCCGTTCCCGCCGAAGGCGAGCGAGTCGACCGTGAGCTCGAGCTCCTCGTCCCGCTGAACCGGTGCAGCCATCCGCCCTACTGAAGCACGGCGACGTAGACCGACCGCGCCTTCGGCCCGTCGAACTCGCAGAGGAAGATCGCCTGGTAGCGGCCGAGGGCAGGGGCGCCGTCCCGCAGCGGGACGAGTACCTGGGCTCCCGCAACCGACGCGCGCCCGTGCGACGGGCCGTTCGGGCCCGTCGGCGTCGTCGTGCCGCCAGCCCCAGCCGTCCTCGACGATCCGCTCGAATCCGCGCTCGAGGTCCTCGACGAGCACCGGGTCGATCTTCTCGTTGATCGTGATCGCGGCCGTCGTGTGCGGGACGTACACGAGCACGGCGGAGCCGTTCTCTCCCGCGATCGCCTCACGCACGCGGTCGGTGATGTCGATCAGCTGGGTGCGGCGCTCGCTCTGCAGGCTCAGCTCGTGCACGGGCGCCTATCCTAGTGACGCGATGACACCGGAGCCCCTGACGAGCCGCGAGCTCGACGATTTCCGCGACGGCGCCGACCGGTTCATCGCCGAGCTCGACGAGGAGTACTACCTCCACCTCGCGGGCCACAAGGAGACGCTCGAGCTCGAGCCGATCTACGAGCGCCACGAGGAGCTGACGCGGCTCGACACGGCCCGACGGCTCGAGGGAGCTCCGACCGAGCTCTGGCGCTTCGCCTGCGAGGGCTATCTCGGCGCCCTCACGCGCGAGCATGCCGAGAAGCTCGCCGAGGTCGAGTCCGGCGCTCGAGGCGGACGTCGACGGCGAGAAGATCCCCTACCGCATGCTGCGTCCGGTCATGTCCAACGAGGCCGACCGCGACCGGCGCGCTCCGGCTGGAGCGCGCCCGGCTCGACCTCCTCGACGAGCAGCTGAACCCCGTCTACCTCGACGCGGCGCGGATCGACCGCGAGGCCGTCGTGAACCTCGGCTCGCCGAACTACTACGAGCTCTACAAGCGCTTCGGCTTCCGCCTCGACGAGCTCGCCGCGCGAGTGCGAGGCGATCCTCGGCGAGACCGAGGGGCTCTGGGAGACCGAAGGCGACCGCCTCTTCCGCGAGCGCCTCGGGATCGGCGCTCGCCGACGCGAGGCCGGCCGACGTCTCGCGCCTCTTCCGCGCCCCCGAGCTCGACACCGCCTACCCGGCCGACCGCATGGTCGCCTGCCCTCGAGGCGACGCTCGCCGATCTCGGCATCGACCTGCGCTCGCAGTCGAACGTCCACCTCGACCTCGAGCAGCGGCCCGGGAAGGACCCGCGCGCGTTCTGCTCCCCGATCGAGGTCCCCGGGAAGGTGATGCTCGTGATCCAGCCGATCGGCGGCCACGACGACTGGCGCGCGCTCTTCCACGAGGCCGGCCACACCGAGCACTACGCGCAACACGGACGGCCGACCTGCCCGATGGAGGCGAGACGGCTCGGCGACATGGCGGTGACCGAGGGCTGGGCGTCGCTCTTCGAGGGGCTCGTCGACGAGCCGGCCTGGCTGAACCGCCGCCTCGACGTCCCGAACGTGCACGCGATCGCGAACGCCGGCGCGGTCACGAGCCTCTACTTCCTCCGCCGCTACAGCGCGAAGCTCCTGTACGAGATCGAGTTCTTCCAGGCGGCCGACCCGCAGACGATGCGCGCGCGGTACGCGGAGCTCCTCACCGAGGCGCTGAAGATCCCGGCGAACCCGGAGAGCTACCTCGACGACATCGACGGCGGCTTCTACGTCACCGGCTATCTGCGCTCCTGGGCGCTCGAGGCCCAGCTGCGCGACTTCCTCCGCTCCGAGCTCGGGAACGACTGGTTCGCGCGGCGCGACGCCGGCGACCTCCTCCGCGAGCTGTGGTCGCTCGGCCAGGGCCCGACGGCCGACGAGCTCCTCGCGGATGCGACCGGGCAGCGCCTCGAGATGGGCGCCGTCGCCGAGCGCATTCGCGAAGGCCTCGCGTACTGATCGCTGACCGCCGACGGCGTCTCGCCGGGCGGTCACCAGAGGTGCGAGCGCGCTCGCCTTTACAGCTCTCGAACAGATTTGTAACCCTAGACAGAATAAAACCTAAGCGTTCTCTTATCAGGTGTGGTATGGTAAGGAATATAGGCAGGGACCTCACCAACCAGCGTCCGAGGGTAACGTCTCACCAGGGGAATCCGAGGACGGCAAGGAGCGTTATCTAGAGCATGCGCACATTGCAGGACATCAAGAAGGACATCGATCAGCTCTCCGACCGGCGCGCAGAGGTTCTGCAGCGGCTGTCCGAGGGACACAATCCCGAGCTCAGCGCCGAGCATCGTCAGCTCGACGAGCAGATCGCAGAGCTCTGGGACGAGCAGCGCACGACGCGCGCCACGATCCGCTTCGGCGACCGCAACCTGATCATTCAGCGGGCACGCCACGAAGAGCGGCTCTCCCGCGCGGCCTAGAGCCGCGACTCGACTCTAGAGAGCGCCCCCGGAACGACCGGGGGCGCCGTGCAGTGCCACGCAATGCCGGTCGGACAAGCCGGGCCGAGGCAGGGATCCCTCGTTCGGGGGATCCGTCGTAGGAGCCGGCCGCCGATGGCTCCTGGTGGCGTCCCTGCCCATCTACCCGGGCCGTTCGGTCCCGAGGAGGCCGAGCGCCTGCTCTGGCGTGCGGGCTTCGGCCCGCGCAGCGGCGAGGCCCACCATCTGGCGGCGCTCGGGCTCGACCGCGCGATCGCCACGCTTCTCGCCGCGACCTGCTTCGCGCTCGGCGCGGCGCTGGTCCCCGCTTCGGCCTCTCCTGCGCCGAGCTACGTGCAGATCACCGAGAAGGAGTTCACGATCACACTCTCGCGCCTGACCCTTCATCAGGGATCGGCGATCGTCGGCGTGCTCAACGCCGGCATGGACAACCACGACCTCGTGATCCAGGCGAACGCGAAAGGCTCGAAGCCGATCCGGTTCGCCCAGCTCTCCCCCGGCTCACACGTGTCGAAGACGGTCAAGCTCGCGCCGGGCCACTACACGCTCTGGTGCTCCATCGCCGACCACCGCAAGCTCGGGATGGTCGCGCCGCTCACAGTCACCAGGTAATCGAGCCTCTTCCTGCTCCGGTACATTGGGGCGCGAGGGGCGTTAGCTCAGCTGGGAGAGCGCCAGCTTTGCAAGCTGGAGGTCATCGGTTCGATCCCGATACGCTCCATCGGCCAGTTGCAGGGGTTATCGAGACTGGGGGTCGCGCGCTAAACACCGTGGCCCCACGTCTCCCCCACATCAACCTGCGAGGTCGTGACTGAATCGAGCGCCTGCACCGCGCGCTCCGACGCGCCCGGATATAAGTGCCCGTACCGCTGGAGAACGAGTCGCCCGTCCGCGTGGCCCAGCTACTCAGCGATCACGAGCGGGCTCGCGCCGGCCGCGATCATGAGCGAGGCATACGTGTGCCGGAGGTCGTGGAACGTCACGTCTTCGATCCCAGCGCGACGCCGAGCCGGTCGGAACACCCGCGCCATGAAGTTGTCCTTGCGCCACATCAATCCCCTCGGCGTCGGGAACACCAGGCCCCCATCGTTCGGCTTCCGCGCAAGGAGCTGCTCCGCGAGCGTTTGCCTCGCGAGCTTCGACAGGTAGACCCGCCGACGCCCGTTGCGCGTCTTGGTAGCCGTCGCTTCGCCCTCATAGGCGCCCGCATCGACTACGAGATATCCCCGCTCGAGCTCGACGCGCGAGTCCCGCAGAGCGAAGAGCTCACCCTGTCGCAATCCCGTCAGGGCCGCGAACACCACCATGCGATCCTCAGCGCACACCGACGCCAGCTCCTCGACCTCCGCCCAGGTGAGGAAGCGTGGCTCGCGAGACTCGACGCGGGGCGGCTTGAGCTCGAGCACCCGCGCGTCGACCCGCTGCCCGCGCGCACCGGCGTTACCGAGCACCTGCTTGACGTACTGGAGTGCTAACTGCGCTTGCCGGGGTGCACGCTTTGCAATCGCCGCCACGCGATCCTCGACCTCCGCTGCCCGAACCTCATCAAGCCGGAGCGCCGCGAACATCTCGAATGTGCCGAGCGCTTCGACCGAGCGCGCATATGTGCCAGGCCGAACCGCTGCCTCGTACCGGGCCAACCAGCCCTGGACGAACGACCCGAACGTTTCGGGAGTAGCCTCGTAGAGGTCGCCCAGCTGCCGACGGCGTTCGATCTCGACCTTGTACCGCTTCGCATCCCGCAGAAGCGCGAACGACTTGCATCGATCGCGCCGCCCGCCGTCACGCCACCGAACCTCGAAACGGGGCTCGCCGCCCTTCACCGTGTACTTCCGTATCGATGCCACAGGTCACCGCCTCCTGAGGCGGGGTACGTCGTCCCCTCGCCCCTGTCGATATCTCTGGACAGCCGCCAAGAGCTCCGAGTAAAGGAACTTCCGCTTCCCGCCCGGCAGCTTGTAACTCGGCAGGTCGCCGGCCAGCGCCCGCTCGTACACCCAGTCACGGCTCATGCCGAGCACATCCGCGACCTCATCGGCGGACATGAAGCCTCGCGACGGTCATCCCGGTCACCCGACCACCTGAAGCCGCGATGGAAGCGAAGCCATGTCGCGCTTGGACAGCCTTGCGTCTACCTGCTTCACAATCTGGTGGGGGCAAGCTCGTTTGGAGTGTCGAACTCCGGCCACAGCTCACGGAAGTCCGCCTGGAGCCGATAGGCCTGGCGCTCTCCTTCGCACCAGTACCGCTGATACTCAGTGATCGAGTACTCGTTCAGGCCCTCCTGCCGCATCGCGATGGCCCAGAAGATGATGAACCCCGCAACGCGCGACGCCTTCGGAGTCGCCTGTAGCCCGAGCTTCACCGCCTCCCACTTCGAGAGGCGCTCTGCCCGCTCGCCGTACTTCTCCACCGTCGCGTCGTGGCCGCCCTCGTGAGCAACCGCTGCGCGAGCAACACAGTGCGAGAGAAGGGAGTCCTTCTTAGCCATGAATCCTCCTGACGTCAGCTGTCACCTGACCAAGGTTGTCAGGGGCATCGGACGGACTCCAACCGGGGCTTCCACGAAGGGCAACTCAACTTATCTCGGAGGTGATGACGAAGTAGGCTCCGCGCAATGCACGTCGTGGCAGTCACAGCAATGTACGGATGGCCCGACTGGCTCAATCTCGCCGCGAATGTTTCCGCGGCGGTCATCGCGCTCGGAGGATTCTGGATAGCGATACTCGAGCTGAGAAAGACACGCGGCGCCGCCGAGTCAACCCGGTCCCTCACCCTGGCGCAGAATCTCCGAAACGTCAAGCGGGACCTCGACGAGAGCCTGCCGAATGCTCGACGAAATGCGATACGGGCGCTCAATGACTGGCGCTCCCTCTCCGTCGAAGTTCACGGAATCCTTGAAAAGTCGAAGGCGCCCAAGGAGCTTCTCAGCGCGGTGAACAAGTCTCGACAGCTTGCTGTCGAGGCGAAGGACGATCTTCAGACGCAGCCCAAGGTCACGGTTCTTAACGCCACACAGAAGGCACGCGGTGCCATAGCGCTAGTCGCCGACGACGTATCCCAGTTCCTCGCAGCGCTCAACTAGAGTCGGAGAGTCGGGGAAGATATGTGCCGCCCCAACTGATCGGCTCGTGCAGCTCGCCCAGCGACTGACCGATGCAACCGTGAAACGCAAGCTGACCTGGAAGGTTCTATCCCCTAACCCGGTCCCTGCGGAGCGGGGGCGTGAACCCCGCAGCGCCGGGGCTACCGCCTTCGAGACGACGCTTCCAGCGGCAACCGTTCAGGTCGCGAGCGTCGACGGGGACGGTGTGTCTCCATACCGCATCTCTCTCATCAAGGACGGGGCCGTCATCGAGTCTCTCCAAACGGAGTACTTCGGCGAAGATGAGTACGGCCAAGCCGCGCCATGGAACCAGGCGATCGAAGATCTTTATCGCGCCGCCAGAAGTCAAGCTCTTGGCATCGACGCGACCATCGACGCCCTATTTTCTGACGTCACGGCGCTAGTAGTCGACGCCCGACGACGACATACCGTTCTGAGTCTCGTATCCTCAAGAATCACACTCTTGTTGCCACAGTGCTACACGTAGTCAAGTCAGACTTCCGCCATCGCTATCTGTGAAGGTCTTGCCGTCGCGCCAAATCGCGGCGATTCCCTCCGCGTGAAGCAGCGCTGCCAGGTCAGCGCGGAGCTCATCAGGAAGGAGCACAGCTTTGCGAGCCGATGGATCAACGAATCGCGAGTAATCGGCGAGCTGCCCGATCGCCAGAACGGACCGCACCGCGAGTCGCCGTTCCCTTCGCCTCCACGAGCGCACCAGCGGTCTCATCGAACAGGTCGCAGAAGATCGGCTTTGCCTCGCCCGGCGGGATGATCTTCAGACGATAGACAACGTGTCCTTTCCGTTGAAGGTGCGCCTCGAGTTCCCGCACAAGGGCGTGTTCACGGCGCTCGGCTTCGTACTCGTCCCCGCTCGGCGCCACAAACGCCTTTTGGTCCACAGATTCTCGATCGCCACGGCCTCGACGCTCGGTCCACTCAGAGCGGCATCGAGCCGGGAGCGCGAGGGCCTCGGATCGATACGTCTTCGGTCGCAGCTTGAACACGATCACCTGCCGCACGGGTCCCGTTCCCGGTCTCCTGCGCCTCGCTCAGATAGAACGGCTCCTCGGCGTCGAGCTCGAACTCGTCTTCGTATGCGACGACGCCACGCGCACCCATGAACACGCGCAACGCGCGGCCCTCACTCGCGTGGTTCAGAATCGCAGCGTTCCCCGACTTCATTTGCTGATCGCCGTACTGCCCCTCTCCGGTGTAGTGAAAGCAACCATCGCCACGCCAGCCGTCGAAGTACCCATGCGGCTCTCCGGCCACCGGTCGGGAGAAGATAAAGACGTTCGGTGACGACCGTGAGGGGCCTATCCCGCCTTGTGTGCGTCCACCAAGCAGCTCGTGTAGACGTTTACGTTCAATCCTTTCACCCGGTACTAGATTCCAATCCATTCTCTCTTATCTCCCATCGGATACGTGTTTTGGGTATCCAATGATCATATCAGGTGGTCGTGTCTGCCACATGCCGCCCGAAGTACGCTTGTGCGTCGCCCGTCGCGAGCGGCTCGCGACCGAGCCCCGCACAGCCGAAGCCCAATCGGACAGGTGTCCCGGCGACGACTAATGTCCGGGCCCGACCAGACCCGGACTACCGGAAGCCCCGCAGCGTCCAACAGGCGAACCTCATCCATGATCTCCCCGGTACAAGCATCGAAGAGGATTCGCGCGTAGAACTCACCCTCTTTGTCGTAGAGGAATCGCGCCACACGAGCTCAGGCCGCGGTGCACCAGGTTCCACGGGACCGGCCGATCCTCAGACCACCTGCCGCTCATCACGGCCCCCGCGAGGGCCACGGCCCCGCCATCGCAACGACCCATGCGAGCTCGACAGCCGGCCAAGACGGGGGCCCGAGATATCCCATCCGAACGGCCCACAGCTGCCGGCACCGGCGAAGGTTTTCGCATCGTCACGTGCGTCGTCCGCGTGAGGCTCGGAGCGACCCAGATCAGAGAGACCGCGGCAAATGCGGATTGCACGACATTCTCCTGCAGCGTCGCCTTCCCGCCCGCCCCCCGGACGCCCCCGGACGAGTGGCTCGAGAGGTACGACCGCAGCCCGATCGGCCAGGCATGATCCGGAGACTCACCCCGCGCTTCTCGCCGACCACACCAAACCCATGACCCGGCGCGAGTCGCGCCAGGTGCCCCAGATAGCACTGCACGACGTTGGCGTCGTCAGGACCGAAGAGGTGGAAGACCGGGTGCACATGGCCCGGCCCTCGCGCCTGCGGCTCCCACGCTCGAGCAGCGAGAGGCAGACACCGCCCAAGCTCGCGCTTCGTCGCATTGCGAGCGGCGTTGTGTAGCCGCTTCCAACGCCGCGAGATGTCATGCGACCACGAGGCCAGAGCGTCCTCGTCTACGCGACACCCGTAGGCCCTGCCGTGCTTGTGTGGCCCGTGATGAGCGCACACCCGCTCGTCATACGGCAGCCGATCCTGACCGGGAGGCGTAACCGCTCACAGGGCGACTGGCACCCCCGGCGCAATCAGATTCGCGAACAGCGCACGCCGCCAATCGCGAGCCCACGTGAGCCCACAGATCGAGCAGGTTCGCTTCTTGCAGGGTCCTGCTCGCCAGCCTTCTGTGCATCGAGCCCGATTTGCGCCCTCCCGGGCGCTACGCTCAATCGGGCGGCTCACGATCAGCCCAGCCAGGCTCGTTAGACCGCTCTGAGCTACTGCCCGACGGCCCGCGACGCAAACGCGGGCCGTCATCCCTCTCCGCACCAGACGGAGGCGGGTGGGCCTCCCCGACGCGCTGCCCTCGCCCGCGCAAGGTCGCCGCCGCCGGCGGCCTCGTCAACCCCGTCGGGGTTTCCCTCGCTTCGCTCGGTGACGATTCCACCACCGCCGGCAAAGACGCGAGGGCGAGGGCAGCGCCTATAGGTTCCCCGAGCACCAGGAGCACCACCGACGACTCGGAAGGTTCGAAGCGAGGTCAGGCCGAAGCGCCCCTAGGGGAACCCCGGCCAGCGCGGGACAATCCAAGCTCGAGTGAGCGACCCCGCTCCGTCGGTTGACGTAGATCAGAGTGGCCAACAGCCCCACGCCTCCCCCACACCAGCTCCCGAATCGCGCCGTTGCCAGCCGTACGCAGCCGACTCACACCGACGCGGAAGCCCTGCTAGAGAGCCATGAAGCGGCCTAACGCCGTCTCGTGCCGATCGACGTAGCTGGCTTTGCAAGCTGGAGGTCATCGGTTCGATCCCGATACGCTCCATTCGAGAAGCTCTGCTTGGGCGTGCTCAGGCAGCACGCAACTTGACGGCGACAAGCGCGAGCAACACGACCAACCACGTCAGGATGATCAGCAGAACGGCTCTGGTGGGCTTCGCGTCGTCGGCGTGCCCCCAGAGCGCCAGCAACCCGAGCGTGGCGTCCGCTCCCGCGAGAAGGATCAGAGCCGGAATCGACCAGGCAAGAGCGTGAACGGCGCGCCGGGTCCGGCTCGACTCGGTGTTCGCCTCGGCACGGGCGAGGACGCTCAGGTACATCGGCAAGAACACGAGCAGGAGGCCGAGGATGACGAACGCAGCCTCGGTTTCCACGATGAGGGTGTCCCGCAGACCCACCGCTCATACCGTATGTCGCCGACAGGACGAAATCGCCGACGCGACCGCGCGGTCGAGCATCTCCTTACACCTGGGGCTCGGGACCGACCGATTCTCGCAGCACTTTCCGAACGTGAGCTAACGCCAGCGACGTTCGAGCACGGTGTTCCGTTCTCTCCCTTGACAGGCCCGCCGGTCGGGTGAAAGCCTGCCTCGTCCGAGTACGTCCCTGTGGAAAGGAGTTTCGGGTGGAGGCGAAAGGGTTTTTCAGCTCGCTGTTCGACTACTCGTTCAGCTCGTTCGTGACGCCGCGGATCATCAAGGTGTTGTACGTGCTGAGCACGATCGCCATCGCGCTGTGGACGCTCGGATTCATCGGCGTCGCGTTCAAGGTGTCGAGCGGGGCCGGCATTCTAGCGCTGCTGATCGGCGGTTCGCTGTTCTTCATCATCTCCATGATCTACGTCCGAGTGGGACTCGAGCTGCTGATCGCGTTCTTCCGGATCCACGCCAACGTGGAGGAGATCAACACCCGGGACGCGAGCACCGCACAGGCTGCGCCCGGGATCCAAGCTCCTCCAGCGGCCCCGGGTCCGGGCCCAGCTCTCGCCTGACGCGCAGGCACCAGAAACGAGGCCGCAGGACGACGGGTTTGGACCGAGGCATGTCGAAGCCGACTCTTGGCCGGCGTTCAAAGAGAAAGGGAGGCCCGCCGAAGCGGGCCTCCCAGGTGGATCAGCCGTCTTGCCGGAATGTCAGAAGCTGCAGAGATTCGTCTGGTTCCCGAGCAGGACGTTCGCCTGCTGGGTGACCGCGCTTCCTGCCTGGTAGAGGAGCAGGCCGCAGGCGGTGTCGGCCCCCGTGTAGGAGTTGCCGGAGACGATGTTCCCCTTGACCGTCGCGTTCGCGCCGAACGAGACCTGGATCCCGTTCTGGGCGATGTAGTCGACCTTCCCGGAGCCGATCACCGTGTTGAGCTGGACCGTCGCCGATGCGCCGGCGCCGCGAACGGTGATCCCGCCCTTCTGGTACGAGGAAACGATGTTCGCGCTGATCGTGCCTGTGGCGGTGCCGGTCGCCGCCGGAATTGTTCTCGGTCGTGTAGAGGATCCCGACGCCGTACTGCATGCCGTCGAGGGGACTATCGCCGATCTTCGTGATGAGGCTGTTTCTGACGTCGACGTTCCCGCCGTAGTTGACGACGCCGAAGTACTTGGCGTTCGAGATCTTCGCCCAGGCAACCGATCCTGTCGTTCCGGGGCCGTAGTAGACGCCGATGTCGCAGCCGGTCGCATCGAGGCTGCCATTCACGTTGCCGCCGATCTGGGCGGCCGTCAGGCTGACGCCCTGCCAGACGAAGCCGGTCGGCGTGCACGTCGTGGGCGCCTGGGTCCCGGCGAGGGCGGACGAGGCGACTGCCATGATTGCGAGCGCCGCAGCGGCGACCGCGAGGATGATCTTCTTCACTAACTACCTCCCAAGGTTTCAGGCGATCGAGTGTGATCGCCCGTTCCAAGGCAGCGTGCCCGGCCCCCGGCTCGTCCGATAGAACACGGTTGGGTCAATCGTGGAGGAAACGAACTTCGACACCCGTTGTGAGCCGTTCGCGGCCGGCGAAGGAATGGCTCCGCGATGAGCTACTCGTGGCCGCTCGAGCCGTTCGACCAGCCTCATCCCGTGCGTGCCTACTTCAACGACCCGCGCATCTCGGGTCGGTCGAGGGCCTTCCACTTCGGGATCGACATCTCGGCTCCGAACGGCACCCCGGTCTATGCGGTCGAGGCCGGCGAGGTGCACCTCGAGGACCCGCGGGCGATCTCGGTTGCAACCGGCGACGTCGACTTCGGCTACTGGCACGTCGTGCCCGTCGTCCAGCACCACCAGCAGGTCGCCAAGCACGCGTTGCTGGGGCACGTCGATGCGCCGTGGCTGCACGTCCACTTCGCCGAACGCCGCGAGGGCACCTACCGAAACCCCTTGCGCGCCGGCGCGCTCACGCCGTGGCATGACGACACGCGACCCACGGTCACCCGGGTGACGTTGTCGCGCGACGGCACCGAGCTCCCCCTGACCGCCGTTCACGGCGCGGTGGACGTCATCGCCGAAGCGCACGACACCCCGCCGATCGAGGTCCCCCCTCCGTGGCGCGACCTCCCGGTCACACCCGCGCTCCTACGTTGGCGCCTGCTCCGCGGCACCGAGGTCGTCCGCCCCTGGCACATGCCGGTCGACTTCCGCGCCACGCTCCAGCCGAAGTCCGCCTACGGCCGTGTCTATGCCCCGGGAACTCGCCAGAACCGCGCCGACACGCCCGGCCTGTACCGCTTCTACCTCGCCCGCACGTGGAGCACCAGCCTTCTCCCGGACGGGAACTACAAGCTCCAGGTGCAAGCGACCGACCTCGCCGGCAACACCGGCACCCGCACCCAGGCCTTCACGCTCGCCAACAACGTCTAGCGTGCGCGTGCGTTTCGTCGTGGGCCTGGCCTGCGTCGCGGCGGCGGTCCTGCTGTTCGCGCTCAAGGTTCCGAGAACGATCGGCGACCTCGACTCGGCGGTGAGAGCCGACGCCTACATCACCGATCCGGTCGGGAGGTCGCTGACGAGCGGCGACATCCTCGGGATCTCGAGGGACCTGCAGGCCGAGGCGCTCGCGAAGATCCCGCCGGGATCCGGGTACGCGCTGCTCCTCCCCGACGAGGAGTCGGCGAGCGCCGGGTACGGCATCGGCCAGGTCGCCTACGAGACCGTCGCACCGTGGCTCAACTATCTGCTCCTTCCCTCGCGGCAGGTCCCCGCCGAGCAGGCGCGGTACGTGATCTGCTGGGGATGCGACACCTCGGGCTGGGACCACCGCACCACCTGGCTCTACGGGAACGCGAGGGAGTCGCGATCGGCCGGGTGCGGGGCCGATGAGCCGAGAGATGCTCGGGATCGTGCTGCTCAACCTGCTCTTCACGGGAACGGGGCTCGCCCTTCTCGCCGGGCTGAGAGGCTGGGAGACCTGGATCGACCTGCTCGACTCGGTCGGGCTGTCGCTCATCGTCGGTACGTGCTCGGTCGCAGTCCTCGCGACCCTCGTCCTCATCGCAGGAGCTGGGCTGCCGCTCGTGACGATCCTCGCGTTGGCGGCCGGGGTCTCCGCGGTCGGCGTCGCTCTCGCCGTTACGCGCCGTCGCCCCGTCCCACGCCGGCTCGGCTCGCTACCGCCCGCATCATGGAGTACCGCCGCCGCGTGCGTCGGGGCGCTCGGGAGCATGGCGATCCTCGTCGCGCTCTTCCGGCTGGCACGAGTGATGCCGCTCGGGGGCGGCGACGCGTTCGAGAACTGGGTGCCGAGAGCGAAGGTCATCTACTTCCTCGACAAGATAGATACGCCGCTCTTCACCGGGCTCGGCGGGCCGCGCTACCCGATCCTCGTCCCCACCCTCCAGGCGATGGACTTCCGGTTCATGGGCTCCGCGTTCGGGCCGGAGCTCGCAGTCGAGTACTGGTTCCTCTACGCAGGTTTCGTCTTCGCCGCGTTCTCGCTTCTGCGGCGGCTCGCCCCGGCGTGGCTCGCCTGGCTGTTCATCGCCCTGACGGGCGCCCTCCCCGAGCTCTTCGAGCGGGTGCTCAACGCGCAGGCCGACTGGGCTCTCGACCTCCCCTTCGCCCTCTCTGCTCTGCTCGCCGTCGTCTGGCTCCGGGAACGGCAGCCGTGGCAGCTCGTCTGCTTCGGGATCCTGATCGCGGCCGAGATCGCGACCAAGCAGGAGGGGCTTCTCCTCGTCGGCTGCCTGTACGGCGGGATCGTCGCCGCGAGCGTTCGCGACCGGCGCCGCGCCTGGCCTCCGGTCGCACTCGTCGGCGCGGCCGCCTACCTCGTGAACCTTCCGTGGCGGATCTGGTGGAGCCAGAGCACCTGCCTTCGTCGACGGCGCCCGGCAGCATCACCGGGCTCTACCTGCACCTTCACAGGGCCTGGGCCTCGCTCCACCTCATCCTGAGGCTCGTCTTCGACTACGAGATGTGGCTCGCGGTCGTCCCGATCGCGGTCGTTGCGTCGGCCGTCGCGCTCACCGCCGGCAAGGTGGCACGCGAAGCGGCCACGCTGTACCTCGTCACCGCAGCCTCCGCGATCGCAGGGTTCACGTACATCTTGTGGTCCGATCCAGGACTCGTGCTCGACGAGCAGCAGTCCTCGACGCCGATGCCGCGCGCCGTCGGGTCGATCGTCCTGCTCTCGACCGTCCTAGCGCCCGTCCTGATCGCCCCGCTCCTGCGGCGCCCGCCCGACTCTTCCTAAGAAGTTCCTCAGAAAGCCCCCGACTCCCTAACTCCCGGGCGGATCCGACGTCTCCTGTGTTCACGTGAGCGAGGGTTGGAGCGAGGGGGAGCACCACCCGTGCGGCGCATACGCGCCGGCTGGGCGTGGCTTGCCGGCGGCGACGGCTTCGTCCTCTCGACCGTTCCGAGCGAGCGCAGCTTCCTGAACGGCCTCGGGATGTGGGTCGCCGGTATGGCGATCGTCAGCGGCTTCGCAATGAGCGTCGCGGCGAGCCAGTGGTGGTCGACCTCGATCACGAGCGTCCTGTGGGTGTTGCCGCTCTGGGCCGTTCTCTACTGCCTCATCGAGCGGCTCGTGCTGAAGAGCTTCGGCACGAGCCCGGCCTGGAACCTGCTGATCACGGTCCCGCGGCTCGTGCTCTCGCTCGCGATCGCGCTCGTGGTCGGGCTGCCGATGGCGCAGATCATCTACAGCGGGTCGATCGACGACCAGCTGAGCAAGACGACCACCGCCCGCATCCACGCAGCGACGAACCAGATCACCCACCTCTACGACGCGAAGATCGCGACCGCCCAGAAAGATCTCGCGGCAACCCAGGCGAAGCAGGCCGCGCTCCAGCGGCAGGTGACGAACAGCAAGTTCCTCGCCGATTGCGAGGCCGGCTACGCCACCTGCTCGCAGACGCACAAGGTCGGCCGTGGCCCCTACTTCAAGCGCGACTCCGCGCGGGCTGCCGCCGCCGCGGCCGCGCTGAAGAGCCAGGGCCCGCAGTTCGCGTCCGCGATCTCCGCGGACCGGCGCAAGATCGCCCTCTGGCAGGCGACCGAGACGACGCAGCTCGCGACCCGCGTGGCGGCGATCAAGGCAGATCGCGACTTCCTCGCACGCCAGGCGGCGCTCGACCAGGTCGAGAAGGCCAGCCCGTCCGTCCGAAGTACGTCGAGTTCTTCCTCGCCTTCCTCATCGCGATCGACCTCGTCGCCCTCGTGCTGAAGCTCACCCATCTCTTCAGCACCGGCGGCGCCTACGAGCGAAGCGCGGCCGCTCTCCGCGGGATGGACGTTGTCGAGGCGCACCGCCTCGAAGAGCGAGCCCGTGTCCTCACGCGGCGGATCACGCTCGAGGCGCGGGCCCAGGAGGATGCCGACGAGCTCAGGCTCCGCGGCGAGATCACCCCGAGGCCGGAGGCCGAGGCGGACGAGCGTCCGGCTCACCGCCCGCCCCTCGGTGGGCCGGCGACCGCCGGCCCGCTCGGGGAGACGCTGACGAGGCTCAGGTGAGCGCGGCGTAGAGGCCCCGGGCGAGCTCGATCGCGCCGACGATCGCGAGCGCGTAGACGGCGACCCGCCGCAGGTTCTCCCCGAGCCACGTGTTGAACCCGGTGGCGGCTCGCCTCGCCGGTTCCGGGGCGACGAGGAAGCCGACGAGCGGGAGCTCGATCAGGATGAACATCAGCAGGTTGAACGCGATGATGAGGGCGAAGGCCTGCGCGTCGCTGATCTCGAGCTCGGAGATGTTCTTCATCGCGATGATCGCGAACGGCGCCGGGAGGATGGTCGCGACGATGCCGGCCACGAACGAGAGCGTCGCGCCCCGCTCCACGAGCCCCTCGATCCACTCCTCGCTCCTGCTCTGCTTGCTCGTCTTCGGCTTCGGCTGAAACCGCTTCGGCCCCTTGCCCTTCATCCCGAGCTGCAGGACGAGCGCGGCGAGCAGGGCGAGCAGGCCGATGATGATGTCGACCCAGCCGTCGGCGGTCGGCTTCGGCCCGTCCACGAACGAGCGTGCCCTGGAGGGCGAACACGATCGCCGTGTCGATCGAGATCGTCGTCAGGAGCCCGCCGAGCAGGAACCAGCCGAGGATCCGTACCGGCCGGCTCGTGTTCAGGGCGATCACGACGACGACGAGGAGGAGCGGCCACAGAGCGGAGGCCAGCCCGAGGAACAGGATCTCGAGGACATCGAGGAACACCGACCGTCGAGTATGACGGGGCGGAGGCGAGCGGTTCGCCGAACCGCCTCGCCGGCGCGCGGCTAGACTCGCCAGCCGATGCGCGTCGGAATGCTCACGGGCGGCGGGGACTGCCCCGGGCTGAATGCGGTCATCCGCGCCGTCTGCCGGCGGCTCTGGGAGAACGGCCACGAGACGGTCGGCGTCCTGGACGGCTGGCGCGGGATGATCGACGGGAACCTGAAGCCGCTCGGCTTCGACGAGATCTCGGGGATCCTCCACGTCGGGGGCACGATCATCGGCACCTCGCGCACGAACCCGTACAAGCTCGAAGGCGGCGTCGAGGGGGTCAAGCAGACCTTCGAGCAGATCGACGCGCTCGTCGCGATCGGGGGCGAGGACACCCTCGGCGTCGCGTCGAGGCTGGTCGCCGAGGAGGGGCTGCCGGTCGTCGGCGTCCCGAAGACGATCGACAACGACCTGAACGGCACCGACTACACGTTCGGCTTCGACACGGCGGTGTACGTGGCGACCGAGGCGATCGACCGCTGCCACTCGACCGCCGAGTCACACAGCCGGATCATCGTCGTCGAGACGATGGGCCGCCACGCGGGCTGGATCGCCCTGATGAGCGGGATCGCGGGCGGCGCCGACTACATCTTCATCCCGGAGCAGCCGGTGAACTACGACGACGCCGCTGCCGCGGTCGAGCGCCGCCGCGCACGCGGGAAGAACTTCTCCGTGATCGTGGCGAGCGAGGGCGCCGAGCTGCCGGGTGTCGAGGACTCCGGTGAGGTCGACGACTTCGGCCACGTCCGCGTCGAGAACCGCGCCGTCGGCGACACGGTCGCGAAGGCAGATCGAGAGCCGCACCGGGATGCAGACTCGCGCGACCGTGCTCGGCTACATCCAGCGAGGGGGCTCCCCCACCCCGCGCGACCGCGTTCTGGGGTTGCGGTTCGGGCTCGAGGCGGCCGACCTGGTGGAGGCCGGCAACTGGGGCCAGATGGCCGCCCTGCACGGCGACGAGGTCGTCTCCGTGCCGCTCACCGAGGCGACCGCCGAGCTCAAGCTCGTGCCCGACTCCTGGTACGAGACGGCGAAGACCTTCTTCGGCTGAGAACCGCTGGTACTAGACGGGGCCGCAGGCGTCGGCCTCGACCGTGCACTCCTTGCCGCGGAGCGGCAGGCGGCCGAGCAGCGACGCGAGGTGCTCGAGCTCGGAGTCGGAGAACCGGCCCATGAAGAGCTCCTCGACTCCGCGCAGGTGCGTCACGGCGGCGTCCTTGAGCTTCGACGTGGCCGACGGTCGTCAGCTTCGCGTACGAGACGCGGCCGTCGGTCGCGCAGCTGTCCTTCTCGACGTAGCCGGCACGCTCGAGCCCGTCGAGCAGGCGCGTGATCCCGGAGGCGGTGAGGACGACGCTCTGCGCGAGGTCGACGCGGCGCATCCGGCCGCCCTCGGCGCGCGAGAGGAGCAGCAGCACCTCGTAGTCGTTCAGCGTCAGGCCGTGCACGTTCAGCAGGTCGGCGTTGAGCTGGCGCGTGATCGCCGAGTGCGCCCGAAGGAACGCGACCCAGGACTCGATGCGGCTCGGGGCGAGGTCGAGACGGCCATGTGGCAGCCATTGTAACCCGGCGCCCCGGGCGAGGTGAGCGCCGTCGTGCGCTTCTGCCGACGTTCTTATTTGACGAATCAGCGTTTCTGATGTTATAAACCCACCAAGTTGGTGGACAAACTCGAAGAAGGGTGAACAAATTGAGCCGGAAGACGATGACCGCGAATCGATCCGTTCGACGCTGATCCGCCGCCGGCATCGCGGGCGGAGCGGCCGTGGCAGGCCTGCGCCTGGCTCCGGGAATCGCAAGAGCGGCGGCCGCGACGCACGAAGACTCGGTGACGCTCAACCTCGTCGCGTACTCGACGCCCAAGCCCGTGCTGACGAAGATCATCTCGGACTTCCAGGCGACTCCGCCGGGCCAGGGCGTCTCGTTCAGCCAGCTCGTACGGCGCCTCGAGCGCGCCAGGCGCAGCGGTGGTCGCCGGCCAGCCGGCCGACGTCGTCTTCCTCTCGGCACCGGCGACGACATGAACCTGCTCGTCGAGCCGGCCTCGTCAACGCCAAGTGGGACCACCAGAGCTACGACGGGTCGCTGGGACACGGTCGTCGTCTTCGCGCTCCGCGACGGCAACCCGAAGCACATCAAGGGTGGAACGACCTCGTCAAGCCCGGGCGTCGAGGTGATCACGCCGAACCCGTTCACCGCGGCTCGCGAAGTGGAACATCATGACGCCGTACGTGGCGCAGCGACGCCTCGGCAAGACCGACGCGCAGGCAATCGCCTACGTCAAGAAGCTCTTCGACCATGTCGTCTCGCAGGACTCGTCCGGCAGCAACGCCACGAACACGTTCCTCTCCGGCAAGGGCGACGCGCTGATCACGCTACGAGAGCGAGGCGATCAACGCGCCTCAAGGGCCAGAACACCAGTACGTGATCCCGCGGCAGACGATGCTGATCGAGATCACGGTCGCCGTGACCACGAAGAGCCAGAACAAGGACCACGCGAACAACTTCCTCCGTTCGTGAAGTCGGAGCCCGAGCAGGAGATCTTCGGCCAGTACGGCTTCCGGCCGGTGAACAAGCAGGCCGCTGCGCAGTTCAGCCGAAGAGTTCCCGGTCCGCCCGGGCCAGACCACGATCGACGACAAGACGATCGGCGGCTGGCGCGCGGCCGACAAGAAGTGGTTCGACCCGAACAACGGCTCATGGCAACGATCGAGCAGGCCGTCGGAGTGCCGACCTCTGGCTAGCGCGCGAAGCTCCCCGCCTGCGGGAGCGCATCCACCACTACTCCGAGGGAGAGGGCCGCGAGCGGCCCTCTCCCTCGGCTTGTCGCGACCTTCCTCTCGGTCATCGTCGCGCTCCCGATCGCCGCGCTCGATCTGGCAGTCCGCCGGCGGCGGCTGGGCCGGAGTTCTGGGACGTCGTCACGCTCGCCCGAGGCTGTCGCCGCGCTCAAGCTGACGCTGGCCGATGGCCGCGGGCGCGGCGGCGTCTCGAACGCGGTGCTCGGAACGATCACCGCCTGGGTGCTCGTGCGCGACGAGTTCCGCGGGAAAGCGTTCGTGAACGCATCATCGACCTGCCCTTCGCGCTGCCGACGATCGTTGCGGGCCTGGTGATCGTCGCGCTCTACGGGACCACAGCCCGCTCGAGCCGGATCGGCGACTTCCACGTCAAGGGACGTCACCTTCACCCGCTGGGCGATCTTCTTCGCGCTGCTCTTCGTGACGCTGCCGTTCGTCGTGCGGACCGTGCAGCCGGTTCTCATCGAGCTCGACACCGAGATGGAAGAGGCCGCGCGCTCGCTCGGCGCCGGCGAGTTCGACGATCGTTCCGCCGGATCGTCCTTCCGAACATCCTTCCGGGCATCCTCTCCGGGGACGACGATGGCGTTCGCCCGCGCGGTCGGCGAGATCGGCGCGATCATCCTCATCACCGGGAACCTCCCCTACAAGACCGAGGTCGCCTCGGTCTTCGTCTACCAGCGGATCAAGCGGCGACCCGCACGGCGCCGCGGCGGTCTCCGTGGTCTTGCTCACGATCTCGTTCGTCGTGCTCCTGGTCATCGGCGGCCTCCGGCGCTACGCGACGAGGTTCGAGCGTGCCTAGGAAGCTCGCACTGCGGACCGTCGCGCTCGGGTACCTGACCGTGATCCTGATCGCGCCGATCGTGATGATGTGCTGGCGGACGTTCGAGCGACTTCGGTGCCGCGTGGAATGCGATCGTCGCGCACGACACGCTGCTGGCGTTCAAGCTGACACTGATCGTCACGGCGATCGCCGTGCCGATGAACACCGTGTTCGGCATCGTGTGCGGGCTCGCGATCGTGCGCGGGAGCTTCCGCGGTAAGGGCATTCTCAACGCGTTCGTCGATCTGCCGCTGGCGCTGTCGCCGGTGGTCGTCGGGCTTCTCGCTCGTCCTGCTGTACGGCATCCACGGATGGTTCGGCTGGCTGCCCCGGCACGGCTACGAGGTTCTGTTCGCGTTGCCGGCGATCGTGCTGGCGACCGTGTTCGTCTCTCTGCCGTTCGTCGCGCGCGAGGTCGTGCCCGACGCTGCGCGAGATCGGCACCGAGCAGGAGCAGGCGGCGCAGACGCTCGGCGCGTCTCGCTGGCAGACGTTCTGGCGGATCACGCTGCCATCGATCCGGTGGGCGGTCGATCTACGGCGTCGTCCTGACGACGGCGCGCTGCCTCGGCGAGTTCGGAGCGGTGGCCATCGTCTCCGGGAACATCGAGGGGAAGACTCAGACCGCGACGCTGCGCGTCGAGGATGCCTACCAGTTCGCGTACGGGCAGTACGCCGGGCGCGTACGGGATCTCGCTCGTTCTTGCCGCTCATGGCAGTGATCGTCCTGGTATCGATGACCATCCTCCAACCGAAGGCGGAGCACCACTGATGTCCATCTCCGTGCGTAACGTCTCGAAGCAGTTCGGCGAGCTTCGTCGCCCTCGACGACGTCTCGATCGAGGTCGCTGGCCGGCTCGCTGACCGCGCTTCTCGGGCCGAGCGGCAGCGGCAAGTCGACGCTCCTGCGCGTGATCGCCGGTCTCGAGACGCCCGACCGGGGTGCGGTCTTCATCGAGCGACAAGAACGTCACCGGACGCCCGCCGCAGGAGCGCGGCGTCGGGTTCGTCTTCCAGCACTACGCCGCCTTCAAGCACATGACCGTGGACCAGAACATCGCGTTCGGGCTCTCGATCCGGAAACGGCCGAAGGAGGAGATCCGCGAGCGGGTGGCCGAGCTGCTTGCGCTCGTGCAGCTCGACGGGCTCGCCGAGCGGTATCCGTCCCAGCTTTCAGGCGGCCAGCGGCAGCGCATGGGGCTGGCGCGGGCGCTCGCGGTCGATCCCTCGGTGCTGCTCCTCGACGAGCCGTTCGGCGCTCTCGACGCGCGCGTCCGCACCGAGCTGCGCGCCTGGCTGCGGCGCCTCCACGACGAGACGCACACGACCACGGTGATCGTGACGCACGATCAGGAGGAGGCGATGGAGGTCGCCGACGAGGTCGTCGTCATGCACCGCGGGAAGGTCGAGCAGGTCGCCGGGCCCCGCGAGCTCTACGACCGGCCGGCGAACGAGTTCGTGATGACGTTCGTCGGCCAGGCGAACCGGGTCGGCGACGCCTTCGTCCGCCCTCACGACCTCGAGCTGACGCTGGAGCCGAACGGCACGACCCGCGAGGCGATGATCGAGCGCATCGTCCATCTCGGGTTCGAGGTGCGCGTCGACCTCGTCCGCGAGGACGGCGAGCGGATCTTCGTGCAGACTCACCCGCGACGAGGCCGAGCAGCTCGAGCTCGAGCAGGGTCAGATCGTCTTCGTGAGCCCCACGCGGCAGACGACGTTCAGTCAATCCGGTTCCCGCCACCCGGGTAATCCGGTAATCCGGCCCGCGGTCAGTGCGGCTGCCAGGCGTCGCGGTCGGCCACGAGCTCGGCGATCTCGGCGGGCAGCTCGCCGGCGCGCGACATCGGCGAGGGTCACGGACTCGAGCACGCGGCGTAGGCTCGCCCGCACCGCGACCCAGACGTCGCGGAGCGGCTCGGCTGTGCCGGAGAACGAGACCTCCTCCGAGCGCAGGCCGCGGACGTTCGCGAGCGGGCCGTCGACGGCGCGGATCACCTGGGCGAGGTCGATCTCGTCGGCCGGCCGGGCGAGCCAGTAGCCGCCGTCTGCCCCGCGCTGGCTGCGGACGAGGCCTGCGTTCCGCAGGTCGCCCATGATGTTCTCGAGGAACTTGACCGGGATCTCCTGCGCCTGCGAGATCCGGTCGGCCTTCACGGGCCCGCCGCCTGCCGCGGCCAGCTCGACCATGGCCCGGATCGCATAGTCCGATTTCGCCGAGACGCGCACGCAGGAAGTCTGCCCGTCAGCTGTAGAGCTGCGCGCCCCAGGCGTCGTGGTAGACCTGCCGGAGGTGCTCGACCCGCGCGACGTACGCGCGGGTCTCCGGGTACTGGATCCCGATCCCGGCGGCCCGCCAGCGGTCGACGTTCCCCTGCCCGGCGTTGTAGGCCGCGAGCACGAGGCGCAGCGAGCCGTACTTCGCGAACAGGTCGTGGAGGTACCACGTCCCGTAGCGGATGTTGATCGCCGGGTCGGTGAGGTCGCTCACATGGAACGCCGTCCCGCCCGTGCGAATGGCGATCCCTCTCGCCGTCGACGGCGTGAGCTGCATCAGCCCGATCGGCGCCGGAGCGCGATCGCGCGCTCGCGTGGAACTTCGACTCCTGGTAGATCACCGCGGCAAGCAGCGCCGGGTCGATCCCCTCCGCGCTTCGCCCGCTCGCGCACGATCGCGGAGTAATGGAGCGGGTAGCGGAGCCGCTCGAACCACGGCGGGCTCGTGTGGATCACCCAGGCCGCAGCGCCGGCGAGCGCCAGGACGACGATCGCGGCGGCAGCGGCAAGGCGTCTCATCTCGTCAAATCGTCCATCACGGACCCGACGAACCTGTCGAGCTCCGTCAGCGTCCCCGTGTTCTCGTAGGCGTAGTCGGCCCTCGCCATCTTCTCCTCGTCGGGAAGGAAACGGCTCTCCCGCTCGTCCGCATCGGCGCGCGACCGGGCATGGCGCTCGTCCTCCGGCGCGGTGATCACGACCACGCGGTCGAAGCGCTCCTGCGCCCCGACCTCGTAGAGCAGCGGGATCTCGGTGACGCAGACCGCCGGCGGATCGCGGAGCTGCGCGAGCTGCTCGCGCCACTGCATGTACTCCAGCGCGACGAGCGGATGCAGCAGGTTCTCCAGCCAGTCGAGCTGGTCGCGGTCGTTGAACACGATCGTCGCGACCGCGCCCCGGTCGAGGTGGCCGTCGGGTGCGACGACGCCGTTCCCGAACGCTCTCGACGATCGCCTCGCGGACCTCGTCGCGGCGGAGCAGCTCGTGGACGATCTCGTCGCTCGAGACCGTCGCCGCGCCGTGGCGGGCGAACGCAGCGAGCGCCTCGCTCTTGCCTGCTCCTATTCCGCCGGTGATCGCTACGGCGACCGGCCGGCTCACTCGTCGTCGGGATCGACCGCGGGCGCGGCGTCGTCCTCGACCAGGTCGGCCTCGAGCTCGGCCGTCGCCGGAGCCTCGTCCGCCGGGCCCGCGTCTTCCTCGGCCGCTTCGAGCGCTCCGGCCTCCTCGGCCGCATCGACGACTGCATCGCCCGGATCCTCGTAACCCTCCGGCAGCTCGTCGTCATCGTCGCCGCGATCGGACAGGTCGAGATTCGGATGGAGGTGAACGGACTCGCCGCCGTCGGCGCGCGGCTGCACCGGATCGTCCGGCTCCACGCGCTTCAGCGAGAGCGAAAGCCGCCTGCGCTCGCCGTCGATCTCGATGATCTTGACGTTGACCGCCTGGCCCTGCGAGACGACCTCGCGCGGGTTCTCGACGTGGTGCTGGGCGAGCTCGGAGATGTGCACGAGCCCCTCGACGCCGGGGAGGATCTCGACGAACGCGCCGAAGGTGACCACCTTCGTCACGCGCCCCTCGACGACGTCGCCCTCGCTGGTAGTGCTCGAGAACCTGCTGCCACGGGTCGTTCTGGGTCTGCTTGAGCCCCAGCGAGATCCGCTGGCGATCGCGGTCGATGTCGAGCACCTTGACCTGCACGGTCTGGCCGATCTCCAGGATCTCCGACGGGTGGTTGACGTGCGACCACG
The DNA here is from genome assembly GCA_963723405.1 of uncultured Actinomycetota bacterium. GTDB lineage: Bacteria > Actinomycetota > Thermoleophilia > Gaiellales > Gaiellaceae > PALSA-600. The sequence goes on from CAVRQF010000006.1 coordinate 118,615, forward strand.
AGAGCTCGGAGATGTGGATGAGGCCGTCCATGCCGTCGAGGTCGACGAAGGCGCCGAAGTCGACGATGTTCGAGATCTGCCCCTCGACGACGGCGCCGGGCTGGAGGCGGTCGAGGATCTGCTGCCGCTGCTCCTTGCGCTCCTCCTCGAGCACTGCGCGCCGCGAGAGCACGACGTTGTTGCGCGAGCGGTTGAGCTCGATCACCTTGCAGCGGAGCTCCTGGCCGAGGAACTCGTCGAGGTCCTGGACGCGGCGGATGTCGACGAGCGACGCCGGCAGGAACCCGCGCACGCCCAGGTCGAGGATCAGGCCGCCCTTGACGACCTCGATCACGCGGCCGTCGACGGGCTCGCCCGACTCGGCGGCGCGCTCGATGTTCTTCCACGCGAGCTCGAACCGCGCGCGCTTCTTCGAGAGGATCAGCCGGCCTTCGGCGTCCTCCTTCGTCAGCACGAGCGCGTCGATCTCGTCCCCGACCGAGACCTCGTCGGCGGGGTTGATCGAGCGGCGGATCGAGAGCTCGGCGACCGGGATGACGCCTTCCGACTTGTAGCCGATGTCGACGAGGACCTCGTCCTTGTCGACGCGCACGACCGTGCCGTGAACGACCTCTCCCTCGTTGATCTCGGGGAAGGTCGACTCGTAGTCGGGGATGAGGTTCCCGTCAGGTCCGGTGACCCAAACCCCGGGTTCCTGCTGCATGAGATCACTGCTGGCCAAAACGACCAGTGAGTATAGCCAGCCTCTGCGAGGCGCCGACCGGGGCCTATTTTCGCCTCGGCCCAGTTCTCGCCGACCCCGACCTCGACGGCCAGTGGCGGGTCGAGGTCGTAGGCGCCGACCATCTCCGTCCGGACGAGCTCGCGAACGTCTTTGACCTCGGCGTCCGGGACCTCGAGCAGGAGCTCGTCGTGCACCTGGAGGACGAGCCGTCGCCCGGCGTCCCTCGTCCCGTAGCCGCCGGTGGATGCGGATCATCGCGACCTTGATGATGTCCGCGTTCGAGCCCTGCATCGGGAAGTTCACCGCGATCCGCTCGCCCGACTGGCGAAGCTGGCGGTTGGACACGCGGAGCTCGGGCACCGGCCGCCGCCGCCCGAGCAGCGTCGTCGCATAGCCGTCGAGGGTCGCCTGCTCGATCGTCCGCGCGAGGAAGTCCTGCACGTACGGGAAGCGCGCCAGGTAGGCGTCGATGTACGTCTGCGCTTCCTCGCGGGGGATCTCGAGGTTCTCCGAGAGGCCGTAGGCGAGATGCCGTAGACGATCCCGAAGTTGATCATCTTCGCGATCGACCGTTCGCCGGTCGTCAGCGTCGCGGGATCCTTGCCGAGCACCTCGGCCGCCGTCGCGCGGTGGATGTCCTCGCCGCGCTCGAACGCGTCCTTCAGCTTCGGCTCGCCCGACAGGTGCGCCAGGATCCGCAGCTCGATCTGCGAGTAGTCGGCCGACATCAGCCTCGCCCCCTCCTCGGCGACGAACGCCGAGCGGATCTCACGGCCGAGGTCGGTGCGGATCGGGATCGACTGGAGGTTCGGGCTCGTCGTCGAGAGCCGGCCGGTCGAGGCGACAGTCTGGTTGATCGTCGTGTGCAGGCGGCCGGTCGTCTCGTCGATCAGCGCCGGTAACGGGCCGAGGTAGGTGTTGAGGAGCTTCGAGAGCTCGCGCCACTCCTCGATCACCGGCACGATCGGGTGCTCGCCCCGGATCGAGCGCAGGACCTTCGCGTCCGTCGAATAGCCGGTCTTGCCCTTGCGGCCCGCGGTCAGCCCGAGCTGCTCGAAGAGCACGCGCGCGACCTGCTGGGTCGAGCCGAGCATGAACTCCTCGCCCGCGAGCTCGTAGGCGGCCTCCTCGAGCTCGGTGACGCGCTCGGCGAGGCGGGCGGTGATCTCGCCCATCCGGTAGGTGTCGATCTTCACGCCCGCCTGCTCCATGTCGGCGAGCACGCGGGTGAGCGGCAGCTCGATCTCGCGGTACAGAGGCGTCAGGCTGCGCTCGTCGAGCCGCGCCTGCATGAGCGGCGCAAGCAGCCGCGGCAGCTCGGCGGCGACGACGAGCCCGGCGGTCTCCTCATCGGTCGCGGGCTCGGGCCTGAGCTCGATGCCGTACTCGGGCCCGAGGTCGGAGAGCGCGTAGGTCGAGCGGGCAGGCTCGATCAGGTACGCCATGAGCAGCGTGTCGTCCGCGGCGTCGACGCCCGCCGACTTCGCATCGTGCGTGACGATCTTCGCGTCACGCAAGTCCTCGAGCCGCTTCGCTCGGATCGCGACGCTCGCCGCCTGCGGCCGACGGCCATCCGGTCGTCGCTGACGGCGAAGCCGACCCGGCCGCCGACAGGCCCGGCGCCATCCTCGCGCCAGGCAACCGCGGAAGCTGGAACGTCGTCTCTGGGCGTCGCCGCCGGAAGCGCTTCGTCGAGCGTGTCGAGCCGGCCGAGCAGCGCCCGGAACTCGAACCTGCGGAAGATCTCCTTGAGCTGGGAGCGGTCGGGCGGCGAGAGCACGAGCTCCGCCGGATCGACGCCGAGGTCGAGATCCCGTCGCATCGTCGCGAGCTCCTTGGAGAGCCGCGCCTGGTCGGCGTGCTCGATGATCGCGCGGGAGCGGGCCGGCGAGAGCTCGGCGGCGTGGTCGATCACCGCCTCGAGCGAGCCGAAGCGGGCAATCAGCTCCCCGGCGGTCTTGTCCCCGATCCCCGGGACGCCCGGGATGTTGTCGGAGGTGTCCCCCTTGAGGCCGATGAAGTCGGGCACCTGGTCGGGCCGCACGCCGTACCGCGCCTCCACGCGCTCCGGGGTGTAGACCTGCACGTCGGCGACGCCGCGCGGGGTCATCATCAGCGAGATGTTCTCCGAGCAGAGCTGGAACGCATCGCGGTCGGTCGAGACGACGCACGTCCGCAGGCCCTCGGCGTCGGCCTGCGTCGCGAGCGTCGCGATCACGTCGTCGGCCTCCCACCCCTCGAACTCGAGGTTCTGGTACCCGAACGCCTCGACGATCGGCCGGAAGCTCGGGAACTGCTCCCGCAGCAGCTCCGGCATCGGACGGCGGCCCTCCTTGTAGACGACGTCCGCGGCCCCGGCCAGCTCGGCACGGTGGACCGGCCGGGAGTCCCACGCAACCGCCACCGCCTTCGGGCGGTAGTCGGACAGGAGCTTGAACAGCATGTTCGTGAACCCGAGAAGCGCGCCGGTGGGCACACCCTCCGACGTGGCGAGCTCCTCGGGCAACGCGAAGAAGGCGCGGTAGGCGAGGTTGTTCCCGTCGACGAGGAAGACATCGGTGTCGCGCAGGGGCGCGTCGTCGAGCTCGAGCTCTTCGCCGGTCAGCGTCTTCGGTGACACTGCGCCGATGCTATGCACCCATCCGCGATTGCGGCCCACCACCGAACCAGGAGGGGTGGCTAGTGCAGCGCATCCCGCTCCTGTCCGGGACGCGGATCGCGGTCGTCGACGTCCCCGACGGGGGCGAGGTCCTCCGGCCGCCTCCGCCGACGGACGTCGTCGGAGATGTCGGTGGGGCCACCCGGGAGGCGCTTCGGTTCCCGCTCGCCGGTGCTGCCCTGGCCGCGCTCGTGACCCCGGGCGGCACGGCCACCGTCGTCGTCGAGATGCCCCATCTGCCGGTGCCGTCCTCGTCGGTCGACCCGCGGCAGGAGGCGATCGCGGCGACCGTCGAGGAGCTCGAGCGACTCGGCGTCGCGCGCGTGACGATCCTCGTCGCGGCCGGCCTTCGCCGCCGGCCCTCGCCGCGTGAGATCGGCCTCCTCGTCCCCCCGGACTTCCGCCGCCGCTTCCGCGGGCGGCTGATCGTGGCCGACGCCGAGGACCCCGCGCTCACGGAGATCGGCGTCGCTGCAGGCCTTCCTCTCCGGGTCTCTCCCGCCCTCGTCGAGACCGACCTCGTCGTCACCGTGACGGCCGCGGAGACCGTCCTCGACGGCGGGCCCGCGGCGCTGCTCGGGGCCTGCTCGCGTGAGGTGCTGCGCGCGTCGGGGGCGGCCTCGCTCCTCGAGACGTCCTCGTCGCAGGGCTGGACGCTCGCGCTCGAGCTCGAGCGCCGCCTCGCCGCGCGCGTGCCGGTCTACGGCGTCTCGCTCGTGCTCAACCTCCCGCACGTGTTCGGCGGCTACCCGTACGAGGAGCAGATCCTGGAGCGGCTCGCCCGTTCGAAGGCACGCCGCGCCTTCGGGCTGCTCCCGACGGCCGTCCGTCTCAGCATCGTCGAGCGTGTCCCCCGCGAGCTGACCGCCGCGGCGGCGCTCGGCGGCACCCCGTCGACGGCGCACACCGAAGCGCTCCTGCGCGCGATCGAGCTGAAGGGCGCAAGGCTCGACGAGCCGCTCGACGCAATCGTGATCGGGATCCCTCCGACGACGCCGTTCCTGCCGCGCGCGCTCCCGAACCCCGTGTCCGCCGCGTACCTCGGCCTCGGGCTCGCGCTGAGGATGTGGCGGAACACGTTCCCGGTGAAGCCCGGCGGCACGGCGATCCTGCTCCATGACTTCGCCCGCCGCTTCCCGGCACCGACGCAGCTTCCCTACCGCGCGCTCTATGCCGACCAGCGGACCGCCCGCGACCACGACGCTCTCCGCGAGGCCGAGCGGGACGCCCTCGCCGACACCCGCGCGATCGGCGAGTACCGGGCCGGGCATGCCGTGCACCCGCTCGAGCCGTTCCTGTCCTGGAGCGCCTGTGACGCGGCCATCAGCCGGCTCGGTCCCGTGCTCGTCGCCGGCTGCCGCGACGCCCACGCCGCGCGGCAGCTCGGCTTCGTGCCGGTGCACAACGTCAGCGCTGCGCTGGCGATGGCACGCGGCCGCGGCGCCGAGCGGATCGGCTTCCTGCTCTCCCCGCCCTACTACCCGCTGGTCGTCGGGTCGGGCGCGCGGTAGGTCACAGGGACCTGGCGAGCACGACGCCGACGTACACGGCGGCAAGGCCCGCCGCGCACGAGCCGAGCATGTTCGCGGCGGCGAGGGCATAGGCCCGGTCAGCCGCGAGGCGGTAGGTCTGGAACGAGAGCGTCGAGAAGGTCGTGTACGCACCGAGGAACCCGACGGTGAGCGCCGACCGAAGCCACGGCGAGACGGCCCACCGCTCCGTGGCAAGGGTGAGGACGAGGCCGAGAAGGAACGCGCCGCTGATGTTCACGACGAAGGTCCCCCAGGGGAACTCCCCGCGGGTCCGGCGGCTGACGAGCGAGTCGAGCCCGTAGCGCGCGAGCGCCCCGAGCGACCCGGCGACCGCGATGGCGATGACCGCTCGCACGAGCCCCGACTCTATCCATGGGCAGTGACGACTTAGCCGATCCCTAACCCGCGGCCGCCGGCTCGTCCGCGACCCTGAGTTGCCGTGGAGGAGCTGCTCCTGAGCCGCCGAGCGCTGCTGGTGGGCGCCGCCGGCGCGGCGGTTGCGGGACCGCTCAGTCGTGCGGCCTCGGCGCTCGAGCTCGACCGCTTCGCAGACACCCATCACTTCGTCTCCGAGCCGACCCTGAAGCCGCCGAAGGTTCGGGTGCTGCGGAGCGAGAAGGGCGCCTCGCCGGGGCTCCTCTTCATCTCGCCCTCTTCCGGGCCGGGCCAGCGCGGCGTACTGATCCTCGACGCTGCCGGGCAGCCGGTCTGGTTCCGGAGCACGCCCGGTGTCGCCGCGACGAACTTCCGGGCCGGCCTATACCGGGGAGCCCCCGTGCTCAGCTGGTGGGAGGGGAAGACGACCCACGGCCTCGGCGACGGCGACCACGTGATCGTCGACGCCGCCTACCGAGAGCTCGCCCGCTTCCCCGCCGGCGGCGGCCTGGCGGCCGACCTTCACGAGCTCATCCTCACGCCGCAGGGGACGGCGCTCGTGACCGCCTGGGACCTGAAGAAGAACGTCGTCGAGGGGGTCGTCCAGGAGCTCGAGATCCCGAGCGCCCGGGTGATCTTCGAGTGGCGGAGCCTCGACCACGTCCCGGTCACCGAGACCTATGCCGGCGTCGGCCCCCGGTTCGACTACTTCCACGTCAACTCGATCGACATCCACCCCTCGGGCGACCTGCTCGTCTCGGCCCGGAACACCTGGGCCGTGTACCGCATCGCCCGCCCGAGCGGGAAGGTCGTGTGGCGGCTCGGCGGCAAGCGCAGCGACTTCGCGCTGGGCAGGGGCGCGCACTTCGCCTGGCAGCACGACGCCCGCGCCCTCGGGGCGAGCGGGGTCACGTTGTTCGACAACGCCGACTCGCCGCAGGTCGAGCCGCAGTCGCGCGGGCTCGTCCTCGCACTCGACGAGAAACGCAGGCAGGCGAGGCTCGTCCGCGCGTACACGCACAAGCCCTCCGTCCTCGCGCACATGTTCGGGAGCGTGCAGGCGCACGCGAACGGCAACGTGCTCGTCGGCTGGGGCGCGAGCCCGCTCCTCACGGAGTACTCGCACGACGGGCGCGTGCTCTTCGACGCCGCGCTTCCCCACGGCGGGCAGAGCTATCGCTCGCTCCGGTTCCCGTGGGTCGGCCGGCCCGCCGGGAAGCCGGCGCTCGCCGTCAAGGACGGCCGTCTGTACGCGAGCTGGAACGGCACGACCGAGACGCGAGCCTGGCGCCTGCTCGCGGGGCCCTCGTCCGGGGCGCTCGCGGCCGTGGAGACGGTCGCGCGCCGTGGGTTCGAGACCGCGATCGCCCCGCCCGCGACGGCGCGGTATGCAGCCGTCGTCGCTCTCGACGCGGGCGGCAAGCCCCTTTCGACGAGCGCGGCCGTCAGGCTCTGAGGCGTCTGGAGCGGTGTCGTGGTGTCGGACACGATCGAGGGCCTTTTCGAGCCGCCGGCCCAAATGCTGTGTCCGACACCTAACCTTCGCCCAGGTAGGTCTTGCGGACCTGCTCGTTCGTCTTCAGCGCCTCGGCCGAGTCGGCGAGGACGATGCTCCCTGTCTCCATCACGTAGCCGCGGTGGGCATGGTCGAGGGCCATCAGCGCGTTCTGCTCGACGAGCAGGATCGAGGTGCCCTGCTCGTTGATCGTCTTCACGATCTCGAAGATTCGCTCCACGAAGATCGGGGCGAGGCCGAGCGACGGCTCGTCGAGGAGCAGCAGCGTCGGGCGGGCCATCAGCGCTCGGCCCATCGCGCACATCTGCTGCTCGCCGCCCGACATCGTGCCGGCCTTCTGCGTCCTGCGCTCCTTGAGCCTCGGGAAGAGCTCGAAGACCCGCTCCATGTCGTCCCTGATCCCGGCCTTGTCCGAGCGCTGGAAGGCACCCATCTCGAGGTTCTCGGTCACGGTCATCCGCGGGAAGAGCCGTCGTCCCTCGGGCGACTGCGCGATCCCGAGCTTCACGATCTCGTGCGCCGGGGCCTTGCGTGATGTCGCGGCCCTCGAAGTGGATCGAGCCCTGGCGCGGCCGCTGGAGGCCGTTGATCGAGCGGAGCGTGGTCGACTTGCCGGCGCCGTTCGCGCCGAGGAGCGTCACGATCTCGCCGTGGTTCACGGTGATCGAGATGCCCTTCAGCGCATGGATCGAGCCGTAGAACGTATGGACGTCCTCGAGCTCGAGGATCGGCGTCGCCCCGTTGCCGTTCGTGGTCATGCGAGTCCCTGTCGCTTCATGTCCTCGACGGCGGCCTTGCCGAGGTAGGCCTCGATGACCCGCTCGTTCGCCTGCACCTCCCGCGGCGAGCCCTCGGCGATCTTCTCGCCGTAGTCGAGCACCGAGACTCGGTCGGAGATGCCCATCACGACGCGCATGTCGTGCTCGATCATCAGCACGGTCAGCTTGTTCTCGTCACGGAGGCGCCGGACGAACGCGGTGAAGTCGGCCGACTCCTGCGGGTTCATCCCCGCGGTCGGCTCGTCGAGGAGCAGGAGCTGCGGCTCCGTCGCGAGGGCGCGCGCGACCTCGAGCCGGCGCTGGTCGCCGTAGGGCAGATCACCGGCGGGCTCGTCCTCGTGCCGGTTCAGGCCGGCGAAGCTGATCAGCTCGCGTGCGCGCTCGCGTGCCTCCGCCTCCTCGCGCTGGACGCCCTTCGTGCGGAGGATCGAGTTGAACATGTTGGCCTTGAGGCGCGAGTGCATCCCCACGAGCACGTTCTCGAGCGTCGTCATGTTCGAGAAGAGGCGGATGTTCTGGAACGTGCGCCCGACACCACGGGCCGTGACCGCGTGCGGCGGCTTGCCGGTCACGTCCTCGCCGAGGAACATGACGCGCCCGGCCGTCGGCTTGTACACCCCGGTGAGCATGTTGAAGAACGTCGTCTTCCCCGCGCCGTTCGGCCCGATCAGCGAGACGACCTTCCCCCGCGGTACGGTGAAGTCGACGTCGTTCACGGCGACGAGGCCGCCGAACTCCTTGCGGAGCGACTCGGTGAAGAGGATGTTCGTCGTCGTCGGCCATCAGGCGCCCTCGTGCTGGAGGTCGTAGAGCGGCTGGTCGTGGGGGTCCGACTCGTGCAGCTCGCGGGCGCGGCGCTTCGACGGGAGGATGCCCTCGGGTCGCAACAGCATGAAGACGACGATGATCACCCCGTAGATCCCGGAGGCGTACAGCGGCACGTCGAGCGTCGGGTGGTGGTCGCCGACGTGGATGTTGGCATTGATCCAGGCGCCGATGTTCCCGAGCCCGAACTTGTTCAGGTAGGCGAGGAACGCCGCGCCGAGGAGGACGCCCCAGACGTTCCCGAGGCCGCCGAGGATGACCATGCACAGGACGAAGACCGAGATGTTGAAGTAGAAGTCCTGGTAGAAGACGCCGCTCTTCTGCGACCCGTAGTAGGCGCCGGCGACACCGCCGAAGAACGCGCCGCCGGCGTAGGCCCAGGTCTTCGTCCGCATCAGCGGGATCCCCATGGCGGCGGCGGCGGTCTCGTCCTCGCGGATCGCGATCCACGCGCGGCCGAGCCGGGAGACGCGCAGGCGCAGCGAGCAGAACACGGTGAACGCGAGCAGGATGATGGCGGTCCAGAAGAACACGTCGTAGCTCGTGATCTGATGCCCGAGCAGACTTCGCTTGCAGCAGGTGAGGTAGCTGTCGGGCAGGAAGCCCGCCGGTGATGTTCGAGAGGTCGTGCCCGAAGCCCGGGGTGTCGGTCGGCGTGATGCCGTTCGCACCGTTCGTGAGGTTGAAGCCGCCCAGGTTGTCGCCGTTTCGCGCGATCTGCGGCAGGATCTCGCCGAACCCGAGCGTGACGATCGCGAGGTAGTCGCCACGGAGGCGAAGTGTCGGGAGGCCGATGAGGATGCCGAACCCGGCGGTGATCAGCCCGGCGATGATGATCACGAGGAAGAGCGAGAGGTGGATGCCGCCCGTCCCGACCGGAACGCCGACGCCGCCGAAGTTGAAGCTGTGCCTCGGGACGACGCTCGCCGGGCAGTCGTCGATGCCGAACTTGGGGTTCGAGCATTTCTGGCCGGCGAACTGCCCCGAGGCGAACCACCCGGTCGTGTAGGCGCCGATTGCGTAGAACGCGACGTACCCGAGGTCGAGCAGCCCGGCGTAACCGACGACGATGTTCAGCCCGACGGCCATCATCATGAAGACGATCATGTAGATGCCCGTCGGGACGTCCGGGAAGGCGCCGAACACCGGGATCTGGAAGAGGCGCGCGACGAAGAACGGGTAGGCGACCGCGACGAAGATGAGCGCGATCGGCAGAGCCCAGCCGCGCCTGCGCTCGGGAATCCAGGTCAGCGCGAAGCAGAGCGCGAGCACCGCGGGGATCGACCCGTTGGCGGAGCCGGCGAGCCAGGCGACGAGAAAGATCGCGACGACCCCTGCTTCGGTGGCGAGCCGCCACGGCAGCGGCGGCATCCGGCGGCACCAGAGAACCGTGAACAGGACCGCCAGGCCGTAGCCCAGGGCGTGGTCGAGGACGAAGCCGAAGATCGTGAGGACGAGCTCGGCGCCGATCGTGATCGCCCACCGCTGATGGTCGGTGAGTGCGCGCCAGCGAGCGCGGAGCTGGTTTCGGAAGCCGACCTGCCCCGCTGTGGCCGTCAACTAACCGCCCTCCGGCGTGCGCTCGCCGAGGAGGCCCTCGGGTCGGAACACGAGGATCAGGATCAGGATCGTGAACACGATCGACTCGGTCCAGTCCGAGCCGGGCGCCTTCCAGAGCAGTCCCTCGTTGTAGGCCTGGATGAGGCCGATCAGGAGGGCGCCGAGCACGGCGCCGGGCAGGTTGCCGATGCCGCCGAGCACGGCGGCGGTGAAGGCGATCAGGCCGAGCGTGAAGCCCTGGTCGTAGCGAACCACCGTCTGCGAGAGGGCGTAGACGAGCCCGGCGGCGCCGGCGAGCGCGCCGGCCAGCAGGAATGTGAACGAGATCGTGCGGTTGACGTCGATCCCCATGATCGCGCTCGCCTCCATGTCCTGGGCGGTGGCGCGCATCGCCTTCCCCTGCTTGGTGCTGCGGACGAGGTACACGAGCCCGACGAGCACGGGGATCGTGAGCAGGACGACGATCGGCGTCGTCCACGGGACGCCGACGCCCCCGACGGTGAAGGCGTTCCCGCTCGGGAGGACGTCGGGGAAGCTCACGTACTCGGGCCCCTTCCAGATCAGCGGCGACCGTCTCGAGGATGAAGCTGACCCCGATCGCGGTGATCAGCGGCGCGAGTCGCGGCGCGTGTCTGAGCGGCCGGTAGGCGACGAGCTCGATCGTCGCGTTGACGATTGCGCAGAGAAGCGCAGACAGGATGAGGATCAGGACGACGAGCGGCCAGAGCCCGGCCTGGCCCGCCTGGATCCCGAACCAGGACGCGAACGTGATCGGAGAACATCCCGCCGAGCATGAACACGTCGCCGTGCGCGAAGTTGATCAGCTCGAGGATGCCGTAGACGAGCGTGTAGCCGAGCGCGACGAGCGCGTAGATGCAGCCGTTCGTGATCCCGATCAGCGTCACCTCGAAGAACTGGCTCGGCGACTTGAAGAAGTTGACGACCAGCCAGACCACGACCAGCGCCACCAGGGCGAGGGCGATCAGGTTCACAACGTTGATGCGTGCCGCGTAGCGATTCAGCGCAGGCGTCGATGCGTTCGCGGCCACGAGTTGCGCAGTATCGCCCCGAGGACTGGGGATTTCAAGACGGTACCCGCCCGAGGCAGTGGCAGAGTTAACATCCTCCGAGCCGAAGTGGCGGAACTGGCAGACGCGGCGGCCTCAAAAGCCGCTGTCCCTCGGGACGTGTGGGTTCGAGTCCCACCTTCGGCATCGCCTGTAGGGTTCGCCCGCCTGTAGGGTGGCAGGTGTGGCCCGTCATCATCTTCGCGGTGATCGCGATCCCGCTCCTCATCGTCGCCTTCCTCGGGGTGAGGCGCTCGCGCACCTCGGTCGAGCAGGAGGCGGAGCTGGAAGAGGGGAGCCGCGCCGAGATGGAGCGGGAGTTCGCCGCCGCGGATGCGTACGAGGAGCAGTGGCGCGCCGAGCAGCACGGTAAAAAGCACGAATCGCCTTCCTAGAGCACCGCGCGGTAAGCTCAGGACAGTGAGCTACACGGACGCTGCACTCGAGCGGGCACCGAGCCGCGACGAGACCCGCGCCCTGTTCGGGCAGACGATGGGGCTCGTCGCGATCACTGCGGCCGTGTTCGCGCTCGGCGCCTACCTCGGGCGCGACATGTCGTACCGCCTCGGGCTGGGTCTGGTTCATCGCAGCGTTCGCGACCCTGTTCGGGATCCAGTTCGCAGTCCGCTCCTCCGAGCAGCTCGCGATCTTCTTCCTGTTCGGGTTCGGGCTTCTCATGGGGCTCGCGGTCGCGCCGACGATCGCCTACTACGCGTCCACCAACCCCCAGGCGGTGTGGCAGGCCGGTGGAGCGACGGCGCTCTTCATCGCCGGCTTCGGCACCGCCGGCTACGCGACGCGACGAGACCTGTCCGGGCTCGCGCGAGCTCTGCTTCTGGGCCCTGCTCGGGCTGATCGTGTTCGGGTTCATCACGATCTTCGTGAACATCCCGAACGGCGACGCTCATCTACGCCGTCCTCGGCCTCGTCATCTTCGCCGGGTTCACGCTGGTCGACTTCCAGCGGCTCCGCAAGACGAAGGACATCCGGGCGGCGCCACTTCTCGCTGCGTCGATCTTCCTCGACGTCCTGAACGTCTTCCTGCTCTTCCTGCAGCTCTTCGGCCGTCGCTAGCCCAGCCGGAGGCGAGCCCGCCGGATCACCTCGTCGGTGAACTCCGAGGAGCTCGCGCTGCCGCCGAGATCTGCCGTCTTGACCCCCGCAGCCACCGCCGCGAACGTCGCCTCGCGGATGGCTCGGCCGGCAGCACTCGGCGGCCCGTCCGCGGCCTGCGAGAGGAGAGAGGCTGCCGCCAGGATCATCGCCATCGGATTCGCGATGTTCTTCCCCGCGAGTGCCGGTGCGGTCCCGTGGGCGGCCTCGGCCATCAGCGCGGTCGGATCGAGCTCCGCGCCCTCGAACGCGACGAGCAGCGACTCGGCACCCGCGATCGAGCCGTAGAGCGGCAGGACGAGGTCGGAGAGGATGTCGCCGTCGCGGTTGAGAGTCGGGATCACGAGCGGCTCGGCGGCCGCGGCGATGAGAAGGGCGAAGGTCGCGTCGATCAGCTGCGGCTCGTACGGCACGTCGGGATGCCGCTCGTGGGCTGCGTCCATCTCCTCCTTGAGCATCCCCTCGTAGGTCGCGGAGACGGTGTACTTCGGACCACCGAACACCTTCGCGCCCGTCCTGGCCGCGTGGCGGAAGGCGAACTCGGCCACGGCGCGGCAGACGGACCGCTCGATCCGCTCGGTGCGGAACGCAACCTCGTCTTCGCCCTCGCCCTCACGCCATTCCTCTGCTCCGTACGCCTCTCCGACGGCCATCCGCACCACCGCGATCGGGGCGTGCACCCCGCCGAGCGGGACGACGCCGGGAATGCGGCGCCCGGTGCGGACGATGACCTTCCCGCCGATCTCCTCGCGGAGGATCAGGTTCGGCGAGCCGACGTCTCCCCGCCCCTCCGGCGTGACGGTCGCAGCCTTCAGGCCGAGCCCGTACCGGCGGATCGCCGCCGCCGCGTCGTGGACGACGGCGTTCTCGGTGGCGCGGCGGTTCGCAAGCGAGAGGTCGTAGCGCGGAAGCTCGAGCTCGATGCCGGTGACGTCGGGCGCGAGCACGCGGAGAGCCTCCTCCAGCAGCTCCTGCCCGGTGTCGTCGCCCTCGAGGACAGCGATCGCCTTGAGCTCCATCGGCCTCAGCCTAGAGGCTCGGCCCGGCAGGGCTACGGGGCCGGGCTCAGAGCTCGGCGAGCGGGAAGCTGCGGTGGCGCCGCGGCGGCACCAGGTAGTTCTGGCGGTGCGTCGTCGTCAGGATCGAGTTGAACCCCTGCGCGCGGTCGCTCGGAGGGATCCCGAGCGAGCCGCCGGGGAGCACGCCGTCCATCGCGAGGCGGTTGCGCTCGAAGTCGTCGCTCGAGGGGTTGAAGACGACGAAGTGGATCCCGGCGACCGGGCCCTGCTCGATCAGGCCCGGCTCGTCCGAGAACGCGAACGGGTTGTCGAGCGTGTTGAAGTCGGCGCGGATCGGGATCGCCATGCCCCGGGTGTAGACCGTGCCGTCGGGGCCCGTCACGTCGGACTGGAGGCGTGAGGTGGCCTGGATCGAGGCGCTGTGACCGATCCGGCCGCTGACGTGGTACTGGCGGCGGACGTCGGCGGCGGTCGAGGCCTGCTCGGGGCCCATCGGCACGACCTGCGTCCCTGCGGGCACCTCGAGCCCCGGCTTGAACGCGGTCGTGACGCGCTCGTCGAAGGCGAAGTTCACGTACCACGACTCGAGGTCCTCGCTGACGTGGGAGAGATGCATGTGGGTGCCTTCGCGGAAGTAGCCCGAGTCGCGCAGGTCGACGAAGCCGAGGGTCTCGAAGTTCGCGATCTTGCCGGGCCCGAACGCGGCCTTCTGGGTCGAGGTGAAGCCGAGGAAGAGCTCCGAGCCGGCGGGGATCAGCTCGGCCCCCGGAACGCCGGCGGCGATCGCCATCTGGCGCGGCAGCGAGGGGCCGCCGTCGAACGAGCCGCCGGCGAACCCGCGACGAAGGCTCGTCACGCGGAAGAGCCCGCTCGAGCGCAGGCGCCCGATCGCGTCGTCGATGTGGGCGCGCTGGTCGGAGCGCACCAGGATCGCGACGTCGTTCGCCTCGAGCACCGTGTCCGGCGCGTCGCTCGGGAATCGGCGCGCCTCGAGGAGCGCCGGCTTGTCGGCCCGGGTGTCGAGCGGCAGGTGCGTGCGGGCCGGCCCGGGAACGAGCCGGTCGAAGTACGGGATCCCCCAGGCGACGGTCACGCCGAGCCCGGCGGGCGTCGGCTCGTAGTCCTGGTCGAGCTTCGCGAGAACGTCCTCGAGCGTCGCCTGCGCATCGGTCAGCCCGGACCGGTCGGTCTCGAGCCGGGCGGTCATCACCTCGTGGTGGAGCGGCGGGACGAGCACCTCGACGTCGTTCTGGGTCACGACCTTCACGCCCTGGAGGAGATGCTGCTCCGGCGGCCCGGAAGCGGCGGGAGCGGGCCGGCTGGGCGGCGACGAGGCGAGCTGGTCGACGAGCTCGTAGATGCCGACCGCTCCGAGCGCGCCCGCGGCCGCGCCCGCTATGACCTGGCGGCGGGTCGGGCTCACGTACCGCTGGACGGCGCGATCAGCACGAGCGAGTCGAGCTCCTGCTTGAGATACGCCATGACTCTCTTGAAGTTCAGCGGCGGCGCGAGGTGCTCCGAGAGCGTGTAGAGCCCACCGCTGTGGTGCCAGGCGAGCAGCAGGTGCCACGCATCGGCGTCCTGGTTGACCGTGTAGACCGTCGCCTTGATCCCCTTCGAGCTGACATGGCCGCGCTGCCCGGCGAAACACGGGATCCAGGTCTTGTCGTTGATCCCGCCGAGGCACTTCGGGATCGCGGTCCTGCCGGGGTACCCGCGGAGGATCATGTGCAGCTCGCCCGAGATGTTCGGGGTGTCGGTGTCCTGCCAGATGAAGCTCTCGAGATAGCTCTTGTCCTTGCTGACCGAGTCGATGTTGTTCGACGGCCCGCCGATCTGCGAGGTGAGCGGGTCGGGAAGCCAGCCCGGGCAGTAGACGTCGGCACCGATCCGGTTCGCAAGCGCATGCCAGCCGGCGG
This sequence comes from uncultured Actinomycetota bacterium, assembly GCA_963723405.1. GTDB lineage: Bacteria > Actinomycetota > Thermoleophilia > Gaiellales > Gaiellaceae > PALSA-600. The sequence goes on from CAVRQF010000006.1 coordinate 133,703, forward strand.
GGTGAGCGCAGGCCGGCTTCGCCGTCGCCGCGACCGTCTTCGTGGTTGCCGCCTCGTTCGAGCTGCCACCGCAGCCTGCAGCGAGCAGCGCGAGGCCCGCGACGAGCCCGGCCGATGCGTAGAGCGCCTTCACTCCCGGTCCATGGTAGAGATGGGGCCGCGAAGCCCGCAGGCCGGCTAGACGTCTGGCGGCGACTCGCCCACGAGGGAGCCGACGCTTCCTGCGGCGACGAGCACGGCGTCGAACCCTGCGCGTTCGAGCTGCAGCACCTCGTCGCGGTCGCCGACATCGACGTCGGCGATGGCGAGCTTCCCGGCGGGAACGTCGGGCAGGAGCTCGAGCGCATGCTCGAGCGGATCGGTCTCGTCGTCGGACGACGGCGAGATGAGGAAGATCTCGGGGTCGTGCTCCTCGAGAGCGGTCTCGAGCTCCTCCTCGTCGCGCACCTCCATGACCGTCTCGAGCCCGTTCGGGCTCCCGTCCTCGTCGTTCGGCCGGATCGCGATCGCGTCGGCGTCGACCGGCACCGCGCCGGCGAGCCAGAGGACCGGAAGCGAGGTCAGGCCGCGGAGCCCCTCGATCGCGCGGTCGACCGCGAGCGCCTTCGCGCCCTCGGCCTGCGCGACACGTGCAGCATCCGCGTCCCCTACACGGACGATGATGGCGATCCCGTCTCCCTCCGAGATCCGCTGACTCAGGCGTCGAGTTAGTCCCACCCGTTCGGGCAAGCCTACTCGATGAGCATCCCGTCGTAACCCGGCTCCCATCCGTCCGCCTCGCCGAGGCTCACGAGCTCGTCGTGGGAGAGCCTGTCCATCTCCTCGACATGCGAGAGCACCGTCCGGCGCGCGGCGAGAGCGCCGGCCAGCTCGAGGGTTCGTGCGTACCGGGTTTTCTTGACCGGCGGCTTGCAGAACTCCTCGGGGATCAGCCGTTCGCCGGTGAAGGGGTGGAGCTCGAAGACCCCGATCGGAAGCACCGCAACGTCGAGAGGGCCGAGGTCGGGCGGCGACCACTCGTGCGTCTCGTCCATCGCGACGAGCACGCGCCTCTGGCCGTCCTCGAACAGGAACGCGTGGGCGTTCTCGGCCCCGAGCGGAACTGCGGTCACCCGGTAGCCCTCGAGCTCGAACGGCTCGCCCTCGGCGATCTGCACGACCTTCACCGTCCCCTGCCGCTCCATGAAGCGGAACTGGTCGGCCAGGCCGTAGTTCGCCTCGAAATCTGCCCACACCCGCTCGGGCACGTACAGCGGCGTCGTCTCGAACCGGCGCGGCCACGAGCGGAACTCGAAGTTCCGCGACTCCCACACGCGCCGACCCGCGGTGTGGTCCGGGTGCCAGTGCGAGTAGAGGCCGGCCGCGATCCGGCCCACGGACGAGCGGTTCAGCTGCAGCTTCGATTCCTCCGGGGTGTCGATGAGCACGTCGGGCCCGTGGACGAACACGCTCGGCCCGGTGCGCTCGTACGGCCGGCCGCGCTCGCGCGCCTCGACACACACGCGACACGAACAGCCGGGCCGGGGAATGGTCACCGCCCCTCCGGACCCGAGGATCTCGACCCGCATGCCTCTAGCCATTTCGATCGACGATCGAAATGGCTACGTCCCGATCGGATGCCAGACGGTCTTGAGCTCGAGGAACGCCGAGATCTCGTAGAGGCTCTGCGAGTCGGCGTCGCCGGCGACCACGCGCTTGACGTTGTCGGCGGCCGCGCGCTCGAGGTCGGCCCGCAGGCCGTCGGCGCCCGTCACATCGATCGCGTTGACGTCCATGTGGGAGGCGAGCCACGGCGCGATCTCGCTGCGGCGGCCGGTGAGCAGGTTGACGACGCCACCCGGGAGGTCGCTCGTCGCCAGCACCTCGGCAAGCTCGATCGCCGCGAGCGGGTGACGCTCGGATGCGACGGCGACAACCGCGTTGCCGCCGACGACCGCAGGCGCGATGCGCGAGACGAGCCCGAGCAGCGGCGGCTCCTCGGGCGCCAGGATCGCGACGACGCCGGTCGGCTCGGGCACGGTGAAGTTGAAGTACGGCCCGGAGACCGCGTTCGAAGCGCCGAGCACCTGGGCGAGCTTGTCGGCGAACCCCGCGTACCAGACCCAACGGTCGATCGCGCGCTCGACCTCGTCCCGCCCGGTCGTCAGGTCGGCGAACTCCGCGGCGCGGGCCTCCATCATCTCGGCGACCCGGTACAGGACCTGCCCGCGGTTGTACGCGGTCGCGCCGGCCCACTTCGGCTGCGCGGCCCGCGCGGCGACGACCGCGTCGCGTGCGTCCTTCCTCGACGCCAGCGCGACGTTCTGGCCCTCCGCCTCGTACGTGCGCCCCGACTCGGAGCGGGGGAACGCACCCCCGATGTACAGCTTGTAGGTCTTCCTGACGGGAAGCCTCGCCACCGCCGCAGCATACGGGCTGAGCCTTTCCGGTTAGAGCACGAGGGCCATGAACACGTCGTCGACGTAGCGACCGTCGAGGAAGAACTCCTCGCGCAGGACGCCCTCGACGACGAACCCTGCCGACTCGTAGAGCCGCCGCGCGCGCTCGTTCGGCGAGAACACCCTCAGCGTCAGCCTCCGGGCGCCCCGGCGGCGCGCCTCCGCAATGGCACCGTCGATCAACGCGCGGCCCACCCCACGCCCCTGCCGGACGGGGTCGACGGCGATCCCGTTGACGGTGAGGACGTGGTCGCTCGACCGGAACCGGCTGGCCTTGCCGAGACGGACGTAGCCGGCAAGCTCCCCGTCGACGACGGCGACGATCACGTCTTCGGGGCTCGACCGCTCGTTGAAGAACGGCTCCGCCTCGTCGAGCGGGCCCGGGCTCGAGAACGCGGTCCAGGCCTCACGGTCGAGCGTTGCGAGCGCCTCCTCGTCGGCGGGCGCCGCCGCCCGTACCTCGATCGTGTCCGACACCCGGCTAGAACGTGAGGTACGGCTCGAGCCCATGCCGGCCGCCCTCGCGCCCGAACCCGGACTCCTTGTAGCCCCCGAACGGGCTGCCCGGGTCGAACCGGTTGAACGTGTTGGCCCACACGACGCCCGCCCGGAGTCGTTCTGCCATCCACAGGATCCGCGAGCCCTTCTCCGTCCAGACCCCAGCCGACAGCCCGTAGGGCGTGTTGTTCGCCTTCTCGAGCGCCTCCTCGGGCGTCCGGAACGTCAGGACCGACAGGACGGGCCCGAAGATCTCCTCCTGCGAGATCCGGTAGCTCTGCGCGACGTTCGTGAACACGGTCGGCGCGAACCAGTAGCCCTTCTCCGGGAGCCGGCACGGTGGCTGGTAGATCTCGGCGCCCTCGGCCGTGCCCGACGCGACGAGCTCCTCGATCTTCTCGAGCTGCGCCCGTGAGTTGATCGCGCCGACGTCCGTGTTCTTGTCGAGCGGGTCGCCGACGCGCAGCGTGGCCATGCGCTGCTTCAGCTTCTCCACGGTGGGGCCTGCGATCGACTCCTGCACGAACAGTCGAGACCCCGCGCAGCAGACGTGCCCCTGGTTGAAGTAGATGCCGTTCACGATCCCCTCGACGGCCTGGTCGAGGGCGGCGTCGTCGAAGACGATGTTCGCCGCCTTGCCGCCGAGCTCGAGCGTCAGCTTCTTGCCCGAGCCCGCCAGCCGGCGCTGGATCGCCTTGCCGACCTCGGTCGAACCGGTGAACGCGATCTTGTCGACGTCCGCCTCGACGAGCGCGGCGCCCGTGCGGCCGTCCCCCGTCACGATGTTCACGACCCCGGGCGGCAGCTCCGCCTGGCGGAGGATGTCGCAGAAGAGAAGCGCCGAGAGCGGGGTCGTCTCGGCGGGCTTCAGCACCACGGTGTTCCCGGCGGCGAGCGCCGGCGCGAGCTTCCACGCGAGCATCAGCAGCGGGAAGTTCCACGGGATGATCTGGCCGGCCACCCCGAGCGGCCGCGGAGAGCGGTTCGGGAACGCGTACTCGAGCTTGTCGGCCCAGCCGGCGTAGTAGAAGAAATGCGCGGCGGCGAGCGGTAGATCGACGTCGCGTGACTCCTTGATCGGCTTGCCGCCGTTCAGCGACTCGAGCACCGCGAGCTCGCGGGATCGCTCCTGCAGGATCCGGGCGATCCGGAAGAGGTACTTCGCGCGGTCGGCGCCGGGGAGCGCCGACCAGCCGGCGAACGCCTCGCGCGCCGCCGCGACCGCCCTGCTGACGTCCTCGGGGCCGGCCTGCGCGACCTGGGCGAGCTCCTCCTCGTCTCGCGGCGCGATCGTCGCAAACCACTCGCCCGAGCTCGGCTCGACCCACTCGCCGCCGATGAAGAGGCCGTAGCGATCCTCGAGGTGGAGGATGTCGCGGGACTCCGGAGCGGGCGCGTAGTCCCAGGCGGCCGGCACCGGCGAGCGTGGCTCCTTCCTGACGACGTCAGTCATTCGTGAAGTAGTCCCGGGACTGATAGGCGCCTGTCTTCTCCTTGCGGATCTGCATGAGGATGTCGTTCAGGAGCGAGGAGGCGCCGAGGCGGTAGAGGTCGGGCGTGAGCCACTCGGGCCCGAGGGTCTCGTGCACCTGAACGAGGTACTGCACCGCCTGCTTGGAGGCGCGGATGCCGCCCGCTGCCTTCATCCCCACACGCCGGCCGGTCTCCTCGTAGACGTCCCGGATCGCTTCGAGCATCACGAGCTGGACCGGCAGCGTCGCGGCGACCGGGAGCTTGCCGGTGGACGTCTTGATGAAGTCGGCGCCTGCGGCCATCGCGAGGAGCGAGGCGCGGCGGACGTTGTCGTATGTCCCGAGCTCGGCGGTCTCGAGGATGACCTTCAGGTGCGCCGCGCCGCAGGCCGCCTTCACGCGGACGATCTCGTCATAGACGAGGGCGTAGCGGCCCGAGAGGAAGGCGCCGCGGTCGATCACCATGTCGACCTCGTCGGCGCCGAGCGCGACGGCGTCCTCGACCTCGCGGAGCTTCACCTCCAGCGGGCTCTGCCCCGAGGGGAACGCGGTGGCGACGGAGGCGACCTTGACGCTCGTGCCTGCGAGGCGCCGGGCGGCGGTCGGGACGAGGTTCGGGTAGACGCAGACGGCTGCGACCGACGGGATGCTCGGGTCGGTCGGGTCCGGCCGGACAGCCTTGGAGCAGAGCGCAGCGACCTTCCCCGGCGTGTCCTGGCCCTCGAGCGTCGTCAGGTCGCAGCAGCGGATCGCGAGCTCGAGCGCCCAGAGCTTCGACTCCTTCTTGATGCTCCGCTTCGCGAGCGCGGCCGCGCGCTCCTCGACTCCGACCTGGTCGATCGCGCCGATCCGCGGGAGCCGCTGCTCGAGCGGCAGCTCGAAGACGGACGGCACTGCGGGAGCCTGCGCCATTGCGAGCGAGTGTAGCCCTGGGGCGAACGGTCAGTGGAGACGGCGGCCTCTCGCGCAGCCTGCACGGTGCTCCTCGTGCGCGCTAGTAGATATGCAGCTTGTCCAGGAGCGCGATCGGGTCGTCGAGAGACTCGAACAGGTCCTTGTTGTGCTTGATCATCTTGCTGCGCATGTAGACGCGAAGCCACTGCTTGTAGATGTAGAGCTCGTAGTGATCGAACATGTCTCTGAGTGAGAGGTCACGCTGCGCGATCAGCCCCGCCAGGTACATCGCACACTCGAAACCAAGCGAAATCGACTGAAAGTACGGAGACCCGATGGCCGAATCGCCGGCCAGGAATACCGGCGGGCTGGCGAGACGGATGGTAAGCTCGAGTCCGCGGTGAGCCACCGACGGCTGGTCGCACTGCGAGCCCGGTACAGATCAAGGGGGATCCGGACGATCTCGAGGTCGCCAAGGATCTCGCCATGCGTTTCGTCCTTGACCTTGTCGATGAACCGGTCCATCGAATGAGCGACGCCGGGAAAGTTGCTTCGAAGCCACTGACCGTCGAAGCGGGAGGGCATCGCCTCGAACTCCTCGGCACTGATGTTGACGATGCCCGTGACATGGCTGACGCTGCCGTCGTAGTGCGTGCGATGGACCATCGGAATGAACTTGTAGTGCGCGTTCTCGATGTTCTTGTAGTACTTGCAGTACTCGTTGCAGTCGTATCGCTGGCCGTACAGGAACGTGATGACGAGCGCGTATTCGAGCCGGACCTTGACCGTATTCGAGCCACCGGAGGCCGCGCCGAAGCCGGTCGTGAGGTGATCTCGAAGGAGCGAGTTGCTTCCGGTGCAGTCGATCAGGATGTCTCCGGGCTCGAGCATCGCGATTGCGTCCTCCGCCGACATGACGGCTCCAGTGCGCTCGACCGCACCCGACCGGCGCGCATCGATCAGCTCGCTGATCGAACGCTCGATCGAGTTGAGCGGGCAAAAGCCCAGCGCCCAGTCGTGCAGAAGTGTCATCAGGTCGGAAGGAATAGCCTGTCTGAACGCGAGCCCCTGGTCGAGCTCCGGTGGATCGAAGATCGCCGCGACGCTGTCTCCGTCGATCGAATCGGTTCGATAGCTCTCGACTGAATCCGCCACCAGGTACGGCGCGAGCTGGACCATCCGAGTGCGCGTGTACTCGTGCCGCTTCTCGTAGAGCCGCACGGAGAACCCGTCCATCGACTGGAGCAGTGCCGTGAGCAGGAGACCCACAGGACCTGCGCCGACGACATGCACTCGCACGCCGGAAGGCAGACCCTGCATGGCTCTGGAGTCGGACGGGGAGGTCGGCATTCGCCTCGTTGCTCGAGCCGCAGACGGACGCTCAGGGATGAGCCGGGCGACGTCCGCGAAGCAACGCGGCCCGGCTATCTCGCTGACTACGCGCCGTCGAGCGAGCCGCTTTCGACCTCGTCGAAGTAGGAAACCTGGACGGAGTCGGCGTCGACGCCCCCTTCGCTCATCGCGTCCTTCAGCTCGGGCGCCGCGAAGAAGGACCGCGCTGCGTCCGGTGAGTCGAACGTGTGGGTGACGATGATGTCGTTGGGGCTCTCGGCCGAGCGCAAGACCTGGTGCGCGCGCACGCCGTGCTCGGCCTGAACCGGCGCGAAGCCGTCGTACACCTTCTTCCAGGTGTCGAAGTCGGCTACTCGGTGCCGGATAAGAGCGACGGTGCTCGCCATCTGATCCCCCTTCCCGGGGTGGATGCCCTGCTGCGAGAAGCTTCGGGAGAAGCAAGCAACGAGGGCGACGCCTGAGTCTACTTCCGCAGCAGTCGACCCGCTGGCTGCCCGGGCATGACCGAACTCGTCGAGCTCGGTCAGCGACGAAAGTAGCCGTTGGCCAGGTCGCGGGCGACGGCGTCGAGCGGGCGGCCGCTGACGACAATCGGGCCCCGCCACGGAGTGCCGAGCGCGAACAGCAGCGCCATGCTCAGCCCGACCACGACGACGAGTCCGGTGATGAGGAACGCTCCGCGCCAGCTGCGGCGGATCGTGAGCGCGCTCGCGTTGGCGATCAGGGCGATCACGCTGACTGCGAGCGTGATCACGTAGAGGCCGGGAGGCTCTCGCGACGCCGCGGCGAGTCGGGCTCGTCGATCAGCGGTGAGGGTATCGAGCGAAGCGAGGAGCTCGGTGCTGGTGGGCGTGCCGAGTTGCGGCTTGACGACCTCAGCGCGCACGGCGCGTTCGAGTGTCGCGAGCGCGGCCACCGTGGCGGGGTCGTCGCCGTCGGCGGCGCTCGAGCCGTGCCACTCTTGGCGGCGAGTCGCAACCAGGTACCTGCCGAGCGCGGACTTGATGGCCGTTCCCTGCACCCCCGGTGTCGTCGAGGCCCAGGCGAGCCGTGACGCGTCGGCGGCCTCGTTGCTCACGATGGTCTGCGCCGAGCTGAGATAACCCGCTTCGCTTGCGAGCGTGAGCGCGGTGAGGATCGCGAACGACGCGCCGAGCGCCGACATCAGCGGCGCCGCGATCGCATGGCTCTCCTCGTATTGCGACGATGGAACGAGAGCGCTGACCGCGAACCTGCTGCCGACGGCGATGAGCGCCGAGGCAGCGAGACAGCCGACGACGAGCGCTGCGATCGACTGGGAGGTCAACCAGACCATCGGCGCGACTCTACGACACCTCGCGCCCGGTTTCGTTTGCCGGAGACTCCAAATCCGACAGCCGGGCGCGCAGACACCCCGGTGACTTCTCTTCCGGTCTCCGAGCGGTCAGGTCGGGGTCTAGAGCCCGAGCCGCTCGAGCATCGTCTCGTTGCGGCGCCACTTCGGCGAGGCCTTCACCTGCAGCTGCAGGTAGATCTTGTGGCCGAGGAGCTGCTCGATCCCGGGTCGCGCCTGGCGGCCGATCTCCCGCACCATCGAGCCGCCCTTGCCGATCAGGATCTGCTTCTGGCTCTCCGTCTCGGTGTAGAGCCGGACGTGGACGTGCCCGCCCTCGATCTCGACGACCTCGGCGGTGAGCGCGTGCGGCACCTCTTCACGCGTGACGTGGAGCGCCTGCTCGCGGACGAGCTCGGCGATCCGGGCCTCGAGGGGCATGTCGGTCACCTCGCCGTCCGGGTAGAGGAGCTGGCCCTCGGGAAGGAGCGACGACGAGGTCGGACCGGAGCTCGCCGATCCCGTCGTCCGGTCTTTGCGCTCACCGGGTGGAGCGCGTGGAAGTCGCCGAGCGCGGCCGCCGTCTTCATCTGCTCGGCGATGTGGCCGGGCTTGAGCCGATCGACCTTGTTGAGCGCGATCACCACGGGGCAGCCGAGCTCGAAGACGCGCCTCGCGACGTAACGGTCGCCGGCACCGATGCGCTCCCGGGCGTTCAGGACGAGCACCGCGACGTCGAGATCGTCGGCCATCGTCTCCTCGACGCGGGCCTGCATCCGCTCTGTGAGCGGGTCGATCGGCTTTTGCCAGCCCGGAAGGTCGACGAGGACGAGCTGGGCGTCCTCGTCCGTCCAGACGCCGCGGATGCGTTGCCGGGTCGTGTGCGGGCACCTGCGAGACGATCGCCACCTTCTCGCCGGTGAGGGCGTTCGCGAGGGTCGACTTGCCGACGTTCGGCCGCCCGGCGAGCGCCGCGAAGCCGACGACCTCATTCGGGCAGGTTCCAGGTGTCGGGGAGCAGGTCGGCCGTCGTGACGGTCGCGATCGTGCCGTCGTCGCGGCGGTAGCTGATCTCTCCGATCCGGAACTCGTGCAGCCACTGGCGGCAGCCGCCGCAGGGCGACGCGGTGATGCCGATCGCGACGAGGTCGCCCGGCCTGTACCCGGCCGTGACCGCGTTCCCGATCGCGGTCTTCTCGGCGCACATGCCGAGCGGGTAGGCGGCGTTCTCGACGTTCACGCCGGCGAACTCCCTGCCGTCGCGGGTGCGGACGACCGCCCCGACGAGGTAGTCGGAGTACGGGGCGTAGGCCGCCTTCGCGGCGGCGTCTGCCTTCTCGACCAGGTCTGCGCTCATGCCGAAGTGTGCCGTCAGGTGAGCTGGAACAGCGCGAGCGCCATCAGCGCGCCGAGCAGGCCGCCGAGCAGGACCTCGAGCGAGAGAGTGGACGCCGGACTCGACGCGCGTCTGCGCGACGAGCAGCGCGAGGACGAACGCGAGCGTCGAGACGAGGAAGCGGTGGCTCGGCCCGGCGACGTAGGTGATCGCGATCCAGGCGGCAAATGCGATCGCCGCATGCCCCGACGGGAGCCCGCCGCGCAGCGGGGTGCCGCGGCCCGTCCAGGCCTTGATGCCGATCACGACGATCACGGTGACGACGAGCGCGACGATCGTCAGCTTCGCGGGGGCGTTGATCACCTTGTCGATCAGCCGGGCGCTACTGCGTCGCCGTCTTGCCCGGAGAAGACGAGGTAGCCGACGGCGACCGCGTTGATCGCCGCGATCAGGACGGCACCGGCCGCGACGTCCTTCGCGAGCTTGGCGATCGGGTCGAACGACGTCGTCGCGACGTCGATCGCACCCTCGAGCGCGGTGTTGATCATCTCGGCGATCAGCACGAACGCGATCGCGAGCAGGAGCGAGATCAGCTCGAGCTTGGTGACGTCGGCGAAGATCGCCGCCACGAGCACGACCGCGGCGATCGCGAAGTGGATCCGCATGTTCCGCTGCGTGCGGAGCACGTGGATGATCCCCTCGAACGCGTAGTTGAACGAGTCGAGCAGGCTCCCCGAGCGCTGGCTCATGCGAGCTCCGCCTCCCGCCGCTCCATCTCCTCGCCGTGGTCGTAGCCGAGCAGGTGGAGGAGGCCGTGTGTGAGCGGCGCCCGCCAGGCGTCGCCGACGACCGCCGGGCAGAGGACGACGTCGCCCAGCGCCCGCGGCAGGCCCTCGGGGAGCTCGTCGCGGCCGTCGATCGGGAACGAGAGCACGTCGGTCGCCTCGTCGATCCCGAGGTGCTCGCGCTTCAGCGCCCGCATCTCGTCGGGCCCGACGAACGCAAGCCCGAGCTCGCCGTCGTCGATCCCCTCGGCGCGGAGCACGCGGTAGGCGAGCTCGACCGCGGCGCCCTCGTCCACCGCCTCGCCGCTTCTGTTGTCGACCTCGACGGTCAGCACCGCCTCTACGTCTCGCGCCCGGTGCCGGTCTCCTCCGCGTGCTCGCGATAGGCCTCCACGATCCGCTGGACGAGCTTGTGGCGGACGACGTCGCGGTGGTCGAACCGGACGAACGCGATCCCGTCGATCCCGTCGAGGATCCGCTGCACCTGGATCAGGCCCGACGGCTGGTCGCGCGGCAGGTCGACCTGCGTCACGTCGCCGGTCACGACCACCTTCGAGCCGAACCCGAGCCGCGTCAGGAACATCTGCATCTGCTCGGGCGAGGTGTTCTGGGCCTCGTCGAGGATGATGAAGCTGTCGTTCAGGGTCCGGCCCCGCATGAACGCCAGCGGCGCCACCTCGATCGTGCCGCGCTCCATGTAGGTGTTCGCGCGCTCGGGGTCGAGCATGTCGTAGAGGGCGTCGAAGAGCGGGCGGAGGTACGGGTCGACCTTCGCGAGCATGTCGCCCGGCAGGAACCCGAGCCGCTCGCCCGCCTCGACGGCCGGCCGCGTCAGGATGATCCGCGCCACCTGGCGCTCCTGGAGCGCGGCGACGGCAAGCGCCATCGCGAGGTAGGTCTTGCCGGTCCCGGCCGGGCCGATGCCGAACGTGATGGTCTTCGTCCGGATCGCGTCGACGTAGGCCTTCTGCGTCACCGTCTTCGGCGCGATCTGCTTGCCGCGGTGACGCCAGACGACGTCCTCGAACACCTCGCGGACGTCGTGGTTCGACTCGAGGGCGCCGAGCACCGCGTCGACCGTCTGCGCGCCGATCTGGTGGCCGCCCTCGATCAGCTCGACGAGCTCGTCGATCACCTCGCGGGCCTCCTCGACCTTCGGCTCGTCGCCGTCGAGCGTCAGCTGGTTGCCGCGGAGGCGGATCGTGCAACCGAGCCGGTCGCGCAACGCGTCGAGGACGCCGTCCCCCATCCCCGCCAGCTCGGCGGCGACGGCGTTGGAGACGTCGAGGGTTTCCTGCACAGGCTCAGTGTAGGTCGGGTCAATGCGCCAGGCCTGCGAGCAGGCTGTCGGCCTTCGCGACGACGACGGTCGAGCCCTTTCGCTCGGCGACCTCGCGCGCGCGGGCGAGCTCGGCGCGAGCGTCGTCGAGCCGCCCGGCGGCGATGAGGATCTCTGCATGCGCAGAGACGGCGCGGCCTGCTGGAGCGTGAGGTACTCGTTGGCGTCGACGAGCTCGACGGCCTGCCGGGCGAGCTCGACGGCGAGGTCGTGGTCGCCGCGCGCCGAGGCGACGAACGCGCGCCCCATCGTGGACTTGCTCGACCGTGACCCAGTCGTCGGGAGTGCTGATCGAGATCGCCTCGTCGAGCAGCGCCTCGGCCTCGTCGAGCCTTCCCTGCCGCGCCAGCATCTCGCCCAGGTATCCGCCGATCGTCGACCGGTAGCCGTGCTCGCCGAGCTCCCCGAGACCGTCCCATGCCTCTCGCAGGATCACCTCGGCGCGCTGGCAGGTCGCCGCTCCAGAAGAGGCACTCCATCCCGTACCAGAGGCGGTGGAGAGGGCGTTCAGCAGCTGACCGTGCTCGAGCAGCTCGCCGCACGTCCTCCTCGTAGATGCGGTGCGCCTCGTCGAAGCGGCCCTGCATCGAGGCCGCCCAACCCCGGACGACACCGGAGAACGCACCCGCCGCGTCCATCTCGTCGGCGTGACGCTCGACCTCGGGCCAGGGCGCCTCGCCGTGCGTCATCGCGAGCCCGGTCAGCCGGAACGCCTCCCACACGATGCGCCGGTCACCCGCGTCGCCGCGCCAGCTCGATCGCCCTCTGGCCCGCCTCGCGTCGCGGCGGCGAGCCGGCCCTGCCAGTAGAGGGCCCAGCCGAGCGACGAGGTACCCGGACGCGAGCGTTCTCTCGCTCGCGACGGCTTCGACCGCTCCGAGCCTCGCGCGGATCGCGCGCTCCATCTCGATCGGCGAGTTCGACTCGCCGTGACCCTGGATGTACGTGCGGAAGAAGAACGCGTAGGCGGACGGTGTCGGGATCGGCTCGGTCGACCGCCTCGTCGAGACAGCGCGTAGGCCTCATCGAGCCGTCCGAGCCAGTAGAGCGCCTGCCCGAGCGTCGGTAGCAGGGCGAGCCGTCGGGTCATCCTCGGCGAGGAGCGCGAGGCCCGTGTAAGGAGCGTCATGCATGCGTTGGGGTCATGGCGCTCCCCGGCCCGCAGACCGGCTGCGGCAAGCCTGAGCGCCGCCCGGTCCCGCAGCGTCGGCGGACGGATGGCCGAGCTCGTCTGCGTATCCCGCCGCCTGCTCGAGGTGGTAGCCGACGATCTCGTCGAGCTCGACGAGCGTCGGCGCATGCTCCTCGAGCCAGACCGCGAACCGTTCGTGGAGGGTCGCGCGCTCGGCCTTCGGCAGCGCGTCGTAGGCGGCGTCGCGAATCAGCAGGTGGCGGAAGCGGAACGCGTCGCTCGCCGGGCAGCATCGCCCGGCTCGGGCGCACGAGCTCCTTGCGGACGAGACCCAGGAGCCGCGAGGGGACATCCGGATCCTCCGGGGCCAGCGCCACGACAGCGCTCCCGTGGAAGACCTGGCCCTCCACGGCGCCGCGCTCGAGTGCCGCGCGCTCCTCCGGCAGGAAGCTGGTCGAGCCTTGCGGCGAGGAGCGCCTGGATCGTCGAGGGAACGGTGATCGACTGGGGCGACTCCTCGACCACGGCGAGCATCTGCTCGACGAAGAGCGGGTTGCCCTCGGCGGCAGCGCGAATGCGCTCACGAAGGCTCGGCCTCGAGACTTCCGCCGGCGAGCAGCTCGTCGATCAGCTCGTCGGTCTCCGACGGCGGAAAGCGGCTCGAGCAGGACGGTCGTCGCATTCAGCTTGCCGCCGCCCCACCCGGCTCGCAGCTCGAGCAGCTCGGGGCGGGCGACGCAGAGCAGGAGGATCGGCGCGTCGCGCGACCAGTCGGCCACGTGCTCGACGAGGTCGAGGAAGGTCGGTTCGGCCCACTGGAGGTCGTCGAAAAGGACGGCGAGGGGGCGTTCCGACGCCCGCGCTTCGAACAGCTTCCGAACCGCCACGGCGATCTCGTCGGCGGAGGCCTGCCCGTCCCCGAGGAGCGCGGCGATCGCAGCGCGAGGAACCTCGTCGCCGAGGAGCTGCTTCACGACCTCCACGACGGGCCAGTAGGTGATCCCGTCGCCATATGGGAGGCAGCGCCCCTGGGCCACCGTGGCGTCGAGCCCGGCGAGGAACTCGGCAGTCAGCCGAGACTTGCCGACGCCCGGGGTGCCGAGGATCGTGAACAGGGAGCAGGCGCTCTCGGAGACCGTCCGCTCCCAGGCGTCGGCGAGCATCCGCCTCTCGCGGTCGACGGCCGACGAGAGCGGCGTCCTGACGACGCGCGACGCCGACGTCGCCGGTGACTGCCCGAAGCCGGTAGGCAGTCAGCGGCTCGGACTTCCCTTTCGCCTGGAGCGGCGGCAGGAGCTCCGCGTCGACGGCCTCGCGGACGAGGCGGTAGGTCGTCTCGCCGAGCAGGACGTCCCCCGTGCCGGCTGCCTGCTCGAGGCGTGCCGCGACGTTCACGGCGTCCCCGGTGACCAGCTTGTCGGCGCTGCCGGTCACGACCTCGCCCGTGTTCACGCCGATCCGCACCTCGATCTCGACGGCGTCCCGCAGCTCCTCGGCCGCGCGGACCGCCCTCAGCGCGTCGTCCTCGCGCACCGTCGGAACGCCGAAGACCGCCATCACTGCGTCGCCGATGAACTTCTCGACCGTGCCGCCGTGGCGCTCGATCGCCGCCCGGGCGACCTCGAAGTACGAGCCCATGAGCTGCCCTCAGCGCCTCGGGATCGAGCCGTTCGCCGAGCGCCGTCGAGCCGGCGACGTCGCAGAAGAGAACGGAGACGACCTTCCGCTGTTCACGGGGCGCTGGCAGGGAGGCGAGGGGTGCCCCGCACGAGTCGCAGAAGCGCGCCTCCGCCCGATTCTCCGCTCCGCAGCTCGGGCAGGCCACGAGTCGACCCTATCGCAGCACTTCGGCGCGGAACGCGACCGCCACGTACGGGAGCTCGAACCGGTCGGGCAGCCCGGCGGCGAGGGCCATGACCTCGCCGCTCCATCCGCTCCCGGTCGGCTTCAGCGGCGACGAGATAGCGCGAGCGGCTGCGCACGACGTCGCGCAGGGTGTCGGCCGTCATCTCCACCGAGTGGCGGAACTCGGCGCGCTCCGCGCGGCGGAAGAGCGGGCCGAACTGGCGCCCCTCCCGGGCGTGGACGGACGCGCCTCGCAGCGCGCCGCTGCCGATGACGCCGGTGAGCCTGGCGACCCATGGAACCGACTCGTCGCGGACGTTCCAGATCGGCGCGAAGACGCCGCCGTCAGCGAGCACGCGGGCGATCTCGGCACGCGCATCGTGGTTGTCGAACCAGTGGAACGCCTGCGCGGCGACGACGGCTGCCGGCCGAGCCGTCGGGAAGCGGTATCGCCTCGGCGGATCCCTCGAGCGGCGTCACACCCGGGCTCGTCGCGGCGAGCTGCGCGCGCATCTGCGGGTCCGGCTCGACCGCGGTCACACGGTGGCCGAGGGAGGTGAGAAGGCGGCTGAAGATCCCCGTCCCCGCCCCGAGCTCGACGACATCGCGTGCGGTGTCGCCGAGCATCCAGCCGACCGCGTCCGGCGGATAGGACGGGCCGGGCGCGGTCGTAGAGCTCGGCGGCCGCGCCGAACGACCGGCTCCGGCGCTCGAGCTCGCTCAGGCGAGCTTCTCGCGCACGAGCTGGCTGACTGCGCTCCCGTCGGCGCGCCCGGCGATCTGCGGCATCACATCCGCCATCACGCGGCCCATGTCGCGGATCGACGTGGCCGTGTTCTCGGCGATCGCGTCGTCGACGATCCGCTCGAGCTCCTCCTCGGTGAGCGGAGCCGGCATGAACGCCTCGAGGATCGCGAGCTCGCCCTCCTCCTTCGCCGCCTGCTCGCTCTCGGCCCGCAGCGTGGAACGCCTCGGCGGCCTCGATCCGCCGCTTGCGCTCGCGCTGGAGCACCTGGAGCTCCTCGTCGCCCGAGAGCGGGCGTTGCAGCTCCTTCTCGGCGGAGCGAAGGCTGGCGAGGATGAGCCGGAGCGCGTCGCGGCGCTCGGCGTCGCGCGCCAGCGTCGCCGGCTTCAGGTCCTCCTCGATCCTCGCGATGAGGCTCAAAGCGCCGTCACCTCGGTGGAGTCGGGCAGCGGGTCGCCGTGGACGTGCTTGCGGCCGAGGACGTGCCAGTGGAGGTGGAACACGGTCTGCCCGGCCGAGCTGCCGACGTTCACCTGCACCTTGTAGTCCTCGAGCCCCGCCTCCCTGGCGGTGTCGGCGATGAACTCGAGCATCCGCTGGGTCTCCCCCTCGCCGAGCTCGCCCACGTCGCGGAAGGTGTCGACGTGGTGCTCCGGGATCACGAGGAGGTGGACGGGGCCTGCGGGTTGAGGTCGCGGATCGCAACGAAGCCACGGGTCGCGGCGACGTGGTCGCCCTCGCGATAGAGCTTGCAGAAGAGGCAGTCGTCACGCTGCGGCGGCAACGATTCCCTCCTCGGTGAGCCGCTCTGCCCGCACGCGGACGAGCTCGCCGACAGGGGCGTCGACGAGGAACGGCGTGTAGTCGTCGCCGTAGCCACGGCCGGGCCGGTCGACGAGCACGACGTCGTTCGTCCCGAGCTTCGCCTCCCAGCGGCGCTGCTCGAGCTCGCGTGAGAGGGCACGGAGCTGCGCGCCCCGCGCCTTCTTGACAGGCGGCGGGACGGGATCGTCGGCCGCCGTCAGGGTGCCGGGGCGCGGCGAGTAGGGGAAGACGTGGACGCGGCTGATCCCTGCTGCCCGAATCGTGGTGAGGGTCCGCTCGAACGCCTCGGCGTCCTCGGCCGGATGGCCGACGATGACGTCGGTGGTCAGGTTGAGCTCGGCGGCGAGAGGCTCGAGCCGCCTGAGGTAGGTGGCGATCGTGTAACGGCGGCGCATCGCGCGGAGGACGCCGTCGTCGCCCGACTGCAGCGGCACGTGCAGGTGCCGGGAGACCGTCGGCGTCTCGCGGAGGGCGGCCGCGAGCTCGGCGTCGACGTGGTTGATCTCGATCGACGAGAGCCGCAGGCGCTCGAGGCCTGGTGTCGCGCCGGCCTCGCGCACGAGGCGCGGCAGGTCGTAGCCGGCGACGCGGTCGCGGAAGCAGCCGAGGTTGATCCCCGTGAGCACGACCTCGCGATGGCCCTGCTCGACACGCCGCGCCACCTCGCCGAGAACGGCGCTCGCGCTCCGGCTCCGCGACGCGCCGCGGACGAGCGGGATGACGCAGAAGCCGCACGAGAACGAGCACCCGTCCTGGATCTTGACGAACGCCCGGATGCGGTCGAGCCGCGCGTCGGCCTGGACGCAGCCGATCGAGCCGACGTCCCCGGCCACGAACGCGGCGGTCTCCTCGGCACGTCGCGCGACGACCGTGACGTTCGCGGGCAGGCCCGCGGGATCGAGGTTCGCCGCGCAGCCCGTCAGGTAGACGCGGGCATGCCGCCGCGCGGCGCGGGCCGCGGCCTTGCGGCTCTTGGCGGCAGCCTCGTTCGTGACGCAGCAGCCGTTGACGATGGCGACGTCGGCCGCGCCGGCGTTCTCCTCGTGCCCGTCGGCAAGCAGCCGCTCGCGAATCTCGTGCGCGTCCACGTGCGAGACCTTGCAACCCAGGAATTCGACGCCGAACCGCATCGCTACACGGATCGTACTGCGCCTCCGCCCGCGGCGGAGCACGAACGCGGCACCCGTGACGGCCACCGTCGCCCCGGCGGCGAGCAGGAACGGTGCTGCGATTCCCGACCGGCTCGCGAGCACGCCCGCGAGAGCGGAGCCGGCGGCGGAGCCCGCCGCCTCGCCGGTCGTGATCCAGGTGAGCGCCTCGGCGCCGCCGCCGGGGACGATCACGTCGAGAGACTCGAACAGCGAGACGGTCGCAGGCCCGAACGCGAGGCCGGCGACGAACAGGACGGCGCCGAGCCGGGCGGCGTCGGTCGCGACGGCCGCGGGAGCGAGGAGCAACCCGAAGGCGAGTACCGCGAGGAGGTACCGGTCGAGCGCGGAGGCCTTCCAGTGCCGGGTGCCGTACCAGAGCGCGCCGGTGACGCTGCCGGCGGCGAAGAGAGCGAGGAGCGCGCCGGCGAGCGACGCCTGGTCCCACCGTGCGGCCGCGGCAGGAACCGCGACGATCACGACTCCCTGCCCGCCGCCGAACACGACCGACACGACGAGCAGGCCGGCGAGGGCGCGCGTCTCCCGAAGCCGTGGCATCGGCGTCGGCTTCGCATCGTGGCGGAGCCCTTCCCGCGCAGGTAGCGACAGAAAGGCCCCGGCGACGGGCAGGGCGCCGGCGATGATCGCGCCGGGCCACGACGAGACGAGGAACATCGCGGAGGCAAGGACGGGCCCGATGATCTGCCCGGTGTCGTAGAGGAGCGAGGTCACGGCATAGCCCCGGCGGACGAGGACGGGGTCGACGATCTGCGCCCAGACGGGACGCGCCGAGGCGAAGATCGGTGGAGCGCTGAGCCCGGAGCAGCCGGCGAAGGCCACGAGCACCCAGGCGGGAGCGCCCGCGTGGGCGGCCACATCGAGCGCCACGAGGGAGGCGCAGTAGCCGAGCGCGAAGGCAGGCAGCCAGATGCGGATGCCCCGTCGGTCGATGGCGCGACCGCGAAGCGGAGCCGTCGAGGCGGCGAAGAGCGCGAAGGCGGCGACCGCGAACCCGGCTTCGCGGTACGAGCCGGTCGACCCTTCGACCGTGAGCAGGACGGTGAGCGAGTACATCCCGTACCCGACGCGTGGTCACGACGAGCGCGTAGACGAGGCGGCGAGCGGGTCGCCGCCCGAGCAGTGCTGCGTAGCTGGCGGTCACGGTCGGCCTAAAGTACGTGGGTGGCCGGTCTCGCCGAACCACCTCGGAGCGTGCACTCGGAGCGGATGCTGATCCGCTGCTACGAGCCCGCCGACGCGCCGCTCGTGAAGGACGCGGTGGACTCGAGCCTCGACCATCTCCGCACGTTCATGGAATGGGCCTGGGGGGCGCCGGAGCCGGTCGCCACCATGCGCAAGCGGATGCGCGAGTTCCGTGACGCATTCCGGCATGGGGACGACTGGATCTACGGGCTCTTCACGCGCGGACGGCTCGGAGCTGATCGGCGGAGCCGGCCTGCACCGCCGGGTCGGCCCGGATGCGCTCGAGATCGGCTACTGGCTCCGCGCGAGCCGCGTGGGACAGGGGCTTGCGACCGAGGCGGCGGCCGTGCTCACGCGCCTCGCGTTCGAACGGTGCGGCGTGATCCGGGTCGAGATCCACGTCGACCCGGCGAACACGGCGAGCCTCGCCGTGGCGGACCGGCTCGGCTACGTGCGGGAGGCGACGCTCAGAAAGCGGCTGCCGCCGATCAGGCCGGGCGAGCCGCGGCGGGACGAGGTCGTTCTCTCGCTGCTCGAGGAGGAGTACCCGGCCTCGCCGTCGGCCGCGTACGCGGTCAGCGGCCTGTCCTGAAGACGTCGGCCGCCCAGCCGTCACGCTCGAGCCGGCGAACCGGGCGCGTAGCCGGGCAGCTCCGGCCGGTCGGCGGCGAGGTAGCCGGCGGTGACGAGGCGATCGGCGTCGATCGCCGCTGCGGCGACCTGGACGAGCTCGAGCGAGATGTTGGCGACGGCGAGATCGGGGGCCGGGAGGCCGGGGGTTTCGAGGCCGGAGCGGCGGACGTCGGCCGTGCCCACGTCGATCTCGACGCCGTTCGCGCGCGCGTTCGCCCGTGTGACTTCGACCGCGACCTCGTCGATGTCGACGGCGGTGACGGGCGCGAAGCCGAGCTTGGCTGCCGCGATCGAGACGACGCCGGAGCCGCAGCCGATGTCGAGGATAGCTCCCCGGCGGCTCGTCGAGGAGCAGCTCGAGCGCGAGGCGGGTCGAGGGATGCGCGCCGGTGCCGAACGCGCGGCCGGGGTCGATGACGACCGCGATGCGCGCCGGCCGGCGGCTCCTCCCACGGCGGGCCGACCCAGAGCGGCCCGATCTCGACGCCGTGGTGGAACTCGCGCCAGCGATCCTCCCAGCCCTCGTCGACCGAGGTGACGAGCGCGTCCGGGTAGGCGGCGAGCGACCCGCTCTGCGGCGGGCCCGTAGGCGGCGAGCTCGACGGCCGCCGGCCGCTTCGGCCTCCTCGAATCCCTCGGGGGCGAGCTCGACGAACCGGGCCCTGAGCTCCTCGGCCTCGTCCGCCGGCGCGGTGACCGCGGCGCGGATCAGCTGAAGATGTTCCGGAGCTTCTCGAAGAAGCCCGGATGGTGCTCGTAGGTCTCCTCGTCGGAGAGCTCCTCGAACTCCGCGAGCAGCCGCCGCTGGTCGGCGGTGAGCTTGCGCGGGACGGTCACGTTGACGAGGACGCGGTGATTGCCGCGGCCGAAGCCCTGGAGCACGGGCATTCCCTTTCCGCGGAGCACCCGAGTCTCGCCGGGCTGGGTGCCGGGATCGAACTCGAGCTCCTCGGTGCCGTCGATCGTCTCGACCTCGAGCTTCGTCCCGAGCGCCGCCTCGACGATCGTGAGGTTGACCTGGGAGAAGATGTCGTTCCCCTCGCGGACGAAGCGGTCGTCTTCGCGGACACGGACCTGGACGTAGGCGTCGCCCGGGCGCGCGCCGACACCGCCCGCGTGGCCCTCGCCGGTGAGGCGGATGCGCTGGCCGTCGTGGATGCCCTCGGGGATCTCGACCTCGAGCCGGCGCGTCTCGACGGTGCGCCCCGAGCCGTGGCAGCTCTCGCAGACATGCTCGATGCGGCGGCCGGCGCCGTTGCAGTCCGGGCAGGCCACCTGCCGGATGAACTCGCCGAGGATCCCCCGCGACACGTGCTGGAGAACGCCGTTTCCGCCGCAGCGGGCGCACGGCACCGGGGTCGAGCCGGGAGCCGCCCCGTCGCCGTGACAGGTGCTGCAGGTGACGGCGGTCTCGATCGGCACGGTCACCGTCCGTCCCTTGCGCGGCCTCGACGAGGGTGATCTCGACCTCGGCGAGCACGTCGGCGCCGCGGGCGGCGGCGCGCCCGCGCCGGCCGCCGGCACCGAAGCCGTCGTCGCCGAAGAACGCGGAGAAGAGGTCGCCGAAGGTGTTGATGTCGAAGCTGGTCGGCTGGAACCCCCCCGATCGCAGGCCGGCATGGCCGTAGCGGTCGTAGAGCTCCCGCGTCTCGGTATTCGAGAGCGCCTCGTAGGCCTCGGTCGCCTCGCGGAACCGGGCCTCGGCGTCAGGAAGCTCGGAGACGTCGGGATGCAGCTCGCGCGCAAGACGCCGGAACGCCTTCTTGATCTCCTGCTCGCTCGCGGTGCGCGGGACGCCGAGCACCTCGTAGTAGTCGCGTTGTGTGGTCGACATGGGGCTTCGTATCGTGCCAGCAGCGGTGGCGCTCGCCACGGCCGGCTCCCGCTACTCGTCGGCGTAGACGTCTTCGACGAATCGCGACAGCTCGTGAGCGGCGGCGCGCACCGCGCGAAGCGCCTTCTCGTAGTCCATCCGCAGCGGGCCGAGGAGGCTCACGGTGCCGAGCGGCTTCGTCGCCGAGCCGTAGGTGGCGCCGACGAGGGCGAGCGAGTGGAGCCCGGACTCCTCGAGCTCGTCTCCCACGCGTGCGAACGGCCGGCGGGTCCCGACGGAGTTGGCGAGGACGTCGAGCAGCGCGGCGCGCTTCTCGAGGGCGTCGATGAGGCTCCGGTACGCGCCGATCTCCTCCCCGCGCAGGTCGTCGAGCAGGCCGGCCGCCCCGCCGACATAGAGCTCGCGCTCGTCGCCGAGCCCGTCGAAGGTCCCACGGACGACTGCGAGGAACGCCCGTTCGCGCGGCGACACGCTCGGCTCGTCGAAGGCGCGCACGAGCAGCCGCGACCGGAGCCGGAGCCCCGTGACGCGCTCGCGGAGGTACTCGCCCGCCCAGCTGACGAGCCCCGGGTCGAGCGCCTCGGGGAACAGGTAGCGCTGCTTGGCGACCTCGCCGGTCGAGGTGATGACCACGACGACGACCGCGTTCGGCTGCAGCTGCAGCACGTCCACGTGGCGGACCGTCGCAGCCTCGAGCGGCGGCGCCGACACCAGCGCCAGCAGCCGTGTCACCTGGGCCAGGATCTCGGTCGCCGCCTGGAGCGCCTCGTCGACCTCGGCGCGGGCCGTCGCCAGCCCGAGCGGGAACGCCGAGGGTCTCGGCTCCTGCCGCACGAGCAGAACGTCGACGTAGACCCGGTAGCCGGCCTCGGTCGGCACCCGCCCCGCGGAGGTGTGCGGATGCGTCAGCAGCCCGATGCGCTCGAGCTCTGCCAGCTCGGCCCGAACCGTCGAGCTGGAGAGGTCGAAGCCGGCCCGCTCGACGAGCAGCCTCGAGCCCACGGGAACGCCCGTCGCGACGTAGGCCTCGACGACCCGGGAGAGGATCTCCAGCTGACGCTCCGACAGCTCCGCGCGTGCGTTCATGGCCAAGGCCATGGTAGGCGAGCGAGCGCCGAGCCCGGTCAGGCGAGAAGCGAGGCAGTCACGCCGTCCCCGAGGAACCGTCCCCGAGGCGTGAGCACGACCCCGCCGCCCTGCCGCTCCGCCAGCCCGAGCCGCTCGAGCCGAGCAAGGCCCTCGGGGTCGAGCGTCCGTCCGGACGGGTCGACCACGACCGGCTCGTCGAGGCGCAACCCGAGCATGACCCGTTCGGTCTCGCGCACCTCGGGAGGCAGCTCCTCCAGCTCCCGGGGCGGTCGGCATCCGGCCCCGAGCGCCTCGACGTAGCCGCGGAGCGACGGCAGGTTCCGCCAGCGCCGATTCTCGATTGTGCTGACAGCGCCCACGCCGAGCCCGAGGTAGTCGTGCCCGAGCCAGTACCCGAGGTTGTGTCGCGCGCGGAGATCGCGCGTCTCTCCCCGCGCGAAGTTCGCCGTCTCGTACCAGCGGTACCCCGCGCCGGTCAGCGTCTCGACGACCAGCTCGAAGTAGGACTCCATCGACTCGGCCTGCCGCTCGAGCTCGGCTCCGTGGGCGTGCGTGAAGCGCGTGCCCGGCTTTGCTTCCAGCTCGTACGCGGAGAGATGCTCGGGCTCGAGCGCCAGGGCCTCGGCGAGGTCGCTTCGGAGGTCGGCGGAGCTCTGGCCCGGGATCCCGTAGATGAGGTCGAGAGAGATGTTGTCGAATCCGGCATCGCGCAGACGGTAGACGGCGCGCCGGACGTCGTCAGGCCCGGCAACGCGATCGAGGACGTCGAGCAGGTCGGGCTGGAAGGTCTGGGCACCGAGCGAGATGCGGTTCACGCCAGCCTGAAAAAGGAGCCGGGCCAGGTCGTCGGTCACGGTCTCCGGGTTCGCCTCGACCGTCACCTCGACGCCCGGCGGAAGCGCCTCGAGCACCCGCGCCAGGGCGGCGGGCTCGGTGAACGTCGGCGTGCCACCGCCCAGGAATACCGTCTCGACCTCTGCCGCCAGCCACCCACGCTCGAGCTCGAGCTCGGCGAGCAGCGCCTCGACGTAGCCCGCGTGGTCGCCGCGACGGCCGACCGCGGTGACGAAGTCGCAGTAGCCGCACCGGTGCGCACAGAACGGCAGGTGGACGTAGAGGTGGCGGGCGCCGTCCTCCATCAGTCGACCAACTCGTGCAGCACCACGGCGTGCGCCCAGTCGAGTCGCAGGAAGAGCTCTCGCTCGCGATCGCCGAGCGCCGGGTAGAAGCACCAGGCCGGGTCCTGACCGGCCTCGAGCGGGCAGTCGTCGCGCCGCAACACGGGCCCGAGACGCTCCGACAGCAGCTCCACGAGACCGGGCGCGGGCGGCGAGTCGCGCGTCGTGAGGACGAGCTCGTAGGTGTCGGCGTTCGGGACGAGCTGGCCGATGAGCAGCCCTTTGACGCCGGCGAGCGCCTCGTGCACCGCGATCGCCCAGCCCTCGGCACCGGCGGGGGCGCCACTACTTCTTCCCGTCGTTCAGGTTGAGCACCGCGAGGAAGGCCTCCTGGGGCACCTCGACCCCCCCGACCTGCTTCATCCGCTTCTTGCCTTCCTTCTGCTTCTCGAGGAGCTTGCGCTTGCGGCTGATGTCGCCCCCGTAGCACTTCGCGATCACGTCCTTGCGCTTCGCCTTCACGGTCTCGCGGGCGATCACGCGGGAGCCGATCGCAGCCTGGATCGCGACGTCGAACATCTGCCGAGGGATCTCCGCGCGCAGCCGGTCGACCAGCGCGCGCCCACGATCGTAGGCCGCATCCCGGTGGACGACGAGCGACAGAGCATCGACGTTGTCGCCCCCGACGAGCACGTCGACGCGGACCAGGGACCCGGACGAAAGCCGATGTAGTCGTAGTCGAAGCTCGCATACCCGCGCGTCCTCGACTTCAGCGCGTCGTAGAAGTCGAGGACGATCTCGGCGAGCGGCAGCTCGAAGGTCAGGAGCGCGCGATCCTCGGCGAGGTATTCGAGGTGGTCGAATCGGCCCCGACGGTCGCTGCACAGCTCCATGACCGCGCCGACGTACTCCTTCGGGACGATGATCTGCGCCTTGATGTAGGGCTCCTCGATCTCGTCGACGGCGTCCGGCATGTCGGATGGGGTGTGCACCTCCTTCCATTCGTCGGAGTTCTGCGCGCGGACGCGGTAGGCGACGGTCGGTGCCGTCACGAGGAGGTCGAGGTCGAACTCGCGCTCGAGGCGCTCGCGGACGATCTCCATGTGGAGGAGCCCGAGGAACCCGCAGCGGAAGCCGAACCCGAGCGCCTGCGAGGTCTCCGGCTCGTAGAAGAGCGCGGCGTCGTTGAGCTTCAGCTTCTCGAGCGCGTCGCGCAGCTCCGGGTAGTCGTCGGAGTCGGTCGGGAAGAGGCCCGCGAAGACCATCGGCTTCACGTCCTTGTATCCGGGCAGCGGCTCGGCGGCCGGCCGGCTCTCGGTCGTCAGCGTGTCGCCGACCCGGAGCTCCGACACCTCCTTGAGCCCTGTGATCACGTACCCGACCTCCCCGGCCGACAGCGCCTCGAGCGGGGCCATCGCCGGGCTCATGGCGCCGATCTCCTGCGCCTCGAACCGGGTGCGGAGCGCCATCGCGCGCACCTCGTCCCGCGGGTGGAACACGCCGTCGACGACGCGGACGAAGGCGAGGACCCCGCGGTACTGATCGTACGAAGAGTCGAAGATGAGCGCCCGGGCGGGCGCCGCCGGGTCGCCTGCCGGCGCCGGGATCCGCTCGACGACGGCGTCGAGCACGTCCTCCACCCCCACACCGGTCTTCGCCGAGATCCGGAGCACCCGGGCCGGGTCCTCGCCGAGCAACTCGGCGAGCTGGATCGCGACCCCGTCCGGATCGGCCTGTGGCAGGTCGATCTTGTTCACGACCGGGATGATCTCGAGGTTGTTCTCGATCGCCAGATAGGCGTTGGCAAGCGTCTGCGCCTCGATCCCCTGTGCCGCGTCGACGACGAGGAGGGCGCCCTCGCATGCCTGGAGCGACCGTGACACCTCGTAGGTGAAGTCGACGTGGCCCGGCGTGTCGATCAGGTTGAGCTGGTGGCCCTTCCAGCCGACGCGCACCGCCTGCGCCTTGATCGTGATCCCGCGCTCGCGCTCGAGATCCATCGAGTCGAGCACCTGCGCGCGCATGTCGCGCTGGGACACGGCGTGTGTGAGCTCGAGGATACGGTCGGCCAGCGTGGACTTGCCGTGGTCGATGTGCGCGATGATCGAGAAATTCCTGATGCGGCTCGAATCCATGGGCCCGGCGATGGTAGCCGCGGGGCCTTGCGAACCCGCTCAAACGAGAGGTTTACGCCTTATAGTCGTAAACCTGGTATGCTGGCCCTGAACTGAAGACAGGGGGCGTTCCTGACCGAGCTCCCTTGCCCGTCCGGGCACATGTACACGTGGTTCCGCGAAGAGGGGCCCGGCTGGGACAACTGGCTGTCCGGGGAGTTCACGGTGATCGCGAAGCTCCAGGACTGGTACGAGAATTCCTCGCCGGCTACGCGAACCGGGTGCTCTTCTGCGACACCAGTCCCTGGACGACCGGGCTCTTCCAGGAGATCTACTCCGCGCCCGTTCGCCCGAGGTCGACGCCATCGCGGACCGGCGCTACGACCTCACGATCGTGTGCGACATCGCCACCCGTTCCAGCAGGACGAGCTCGGCATGTGTGAAGACGGGCCGCATCGCCGGCGGATGCACGACGCCTATCTCGCGCACCTGCACGAGACAGGCGACCCGTGCGTCGTCGTGACCGGCTCTCACCTCGAGCGGATGCGTGCCGCTACCGCAGCGGTGGACGCCCTGCTCGCGGGGCCGCGGCAGCGCCGCGCTAGGGTCCCTGCATGGCGGACGACCTCACCGGCCGTGTCGCGCTCGTAACCGGCGGCGGACGTGGCATCGGGCTGAACGTCGCTCGGGAACTTGTCTCGGCCGGCGCCCGGGTGGCGATCACCGGCCGGACGGCGGAGCAGGTCGAGAGTGCCGCCCGCGAGCTCGGCGGCATCGGTGTCGTCGGCGATATCAGCGTCCGCGAAGACGCCGACCGGGTCGTGGCCGAGACCGAGCAGGCGTTCGGGCCGATCGACCTGCTCGTCGCCAACGCCGGGGTCGGCGGCAGCGACGAGCCGACCGCCTCCGGCGACCCTGACCGCTGGTGGCACGTGTTCGAGGTCAACGTCCTCGGGACGTACCTCTGCTGCCGGGCGGTCCTCCCCGGGATGCTCGAGCGCGGCGAGGGCCGCATCGTGATCGTCGGGAGCGGAGCCTCCTACCTGCCCGTTCAGGGCAGCGGGCTGGGAGGGAACTACGGGGCGAGCAAAGCCGCGGTCGGGCGGTTCGCCGAGTACCTGGCAACGGAAGTTGGCCCGAAAGGCGTGCGGGTCTTCCTGATCAGCCCTGGCCTCGTCCGGACGGGCATGACGTCGCCCACATTCGGGGACGACGCGCCGTGGACGCCGCCGGAGCTCGCCCCGCAGCTCATTCGCGTCCTCGCCTCGGGCCGGGCAGACCGGCTCGCCGGTCGCTACCTCCACGCCGAGCACGACGACATCGACGCGCTGATCGGGCGTGCCGACGAGATCCTGCGCGACGACCTGAACGCGATTCGCCTGCGCCGCTAGAGCCCCGGCGCGCCACGGACGCTCAGACCTCGGCTCCACGGTTTCGAAGCAGGCCGCGGAGGACGCCGAGCTCCTCCACGCGGAGCAGCCGGCACATTCCCAGGTAGACCGCGATCGCGGCCGCGAGGGCGACCCCCAGCGAGACGAGCTGCCCGGGGAAGGAGCGCCCGAGGCTCGAATCGAGCGGCTCCCAGACCACATATGCGACTGCCGCGACGACTGCGGAGGCGACGACGACCCGCACGACCGCGGAGAAGATCCGCGCGCCCGTCGAGCGGCCCGACCCGGCGGCGCATGAGATAGAGCAGCGCCGCCGCGCCGGCCATGTTCACGAGAGCGGTCGCCAGCGGGATCCCCCACGTCCCGAAGCGGTAGAACGCCGTGTCGAGGAGGGCATTCAAGCGTCAGGTTCCCGAGCGCGACGATCGTTGGGATCCAGTTCGACTTCAAGCTGAAGAACGCCGCGGCCGAGAAGCAGCATCATCCCGTTGAAGAACAGGCCGAGGGTGAAGGCGGCGAGGGCATCGGCGACGACCGGCGTCTGGTACGGGGCCCACCGGCCGTGCTGGAACAGGATGCGGATGATCGGCTCGGCGAGGACGGCGGTGATCGCGGAGGCAGGGATGAGGAGAAAGGCGAGCTGGCGGAGCCCGCCGGAGATCGTGGAGCGAAAGCCGGCGAGGTCGCCGCGCGCGGCGAGGCGCGAGAGCGTCGGGAAGAGGACGGTGGTGATCGCGACGGCGAATACGCCCTGCGGGAGCATGTAGACGAGGAACGACTTCTGGATCGCGGTCGGGGCGAGCTCCGCGTTGACGAGGCGCGAGGCGAAGACCTGGTCGATCACGGCGTTGACGTTGATGAGCCCGAGCCCGAGCGTGACGGGGACCATGAGGACGAACGTCCGCTTCACCATCGGGTCGCGCCAGTCGATGAGCACGCGCAGGCGCTCGTCGCCGTGCTCGAGCCTGCGGAGCCATGGGTACGGCAGGAGCGTCTGGATGACCGTCGCCACCAGGATCGAGGCTGCGTACACATACAGCTCCGCGTTCATCGAGGTCGCCTGCGGGACGCCGATCACGAGCCCGACGATGATCGCGACGTTCCAGACGATCGGCGACAGCGCCGGGATCGTGAAGTGGTCGTAGGTGTTGAGGATCCCGACGACGATCCCGGAGACGCCGAGCAGCGAGACGATCGGGAACAGCACCTGGGAGAGGCCGACGGCGAGGTTGCGGTCGTTGCCGGGATTGCCGAAGACGCCGATGACATAGGGCGCGGCGAGGATGAAGAACGCCGAGATCGCCGTGAGCCCGAGGAGCATCAGCCAGAAGAGCGTCGAGGCGACCCGCCAGGCGCGCTTACGGTCGCCCTTCTCGATCAGCTCGCTGAAGACCGGGACGAACGCCGAGGAAAGGGCGGCGTCGGCGACGAGAGCCCGGAGCAGGTTCGGGATCTGGAACGCGATCGTGAACGCGTTGATCTTCCCCGCCGCGCCGAAGTAATAGGCGGCCACGACCTCGCGGACGACGCCGAACGCGCGCGAGATCGCGGTGAGCCCCGCGAAGATCGCGGTGGAGCGCACGATCCTCCGCCGGCTCGGGAGCGGGACCGCGGAGCTTTCCACGTCTGTCACGCAAGGTGACGATACGCGGCGGCGCGGTCGCGACGTGCGAGTTGCTACCATCCGCTTGCCCGCCTGGAGCGGGCGTTTTCACGCCATGGCGAACATCAAGCAGCAGAAGAAGCGCATCCGGATCGCGGGCGACCAGCGGCTCGAGAACCTTCGCTACCGCTCGACGATCAAGACGCTCACCAAGCGACTCTCCGCAGCGGTCGAGGAGGGCGACGCTGACGCGGTCGCCACCGAGCACCGCTCGCTCGTGCGCTTGATCGACAAGGCCATCTCACGCGGCGCGCTGCATCGCAACACGGGCGCCCGCAAGAAGTCGCAGGCCGACCGGCTCGTCTTGCCGAAGAGCTAGCGCCAAGCGACGCCTACGCCGGCGTGATCTCGATCAGCGCCCGTTCGAGCTCGAGGTCTGACGGGAGACGCGAGCCGCCCTT
Source organism: uncultured Actinomycetota bacterium (assembly GCA_963723405.1). Classification (GTDB taxonomy): domain Bacteria; phylum Actinomycetota; class Thermoleophilia; order Gaiellales; family Gaiellaceae; genus PALSA-600. Next base: position 162,271 of record CAVRQF010000006.1, read on the forward strand.
GAGCGCATGGTCGAGCTCGGCGAGCCGAACGGTGACGGCGCGCAGCTCGTCGGGGTCGTAGTTCCGGGCCTGGGCGTAGAGCTTCCCGACGTAGTACGGGTGGCGCTTCAGCGTGACGGCGGCGTCCTTCGCGGCGATGCCCCGGGCGTCGAAGCCCTGGGCGCGGCGGACGCTCGCGACGTGGCCGGTGACGATGCCGGCGACACGCGGGATCGTTCGTGAGCGCGGCTCGCCCGAGCGCTCGAGCAGCCCTTCGGAAGCACGGAGGACGGCGCCGACGTCGCGGGCGCCCCATGCGTCGGTGAGCGCGAAGTTCGTGGTCTCGGCGCGCGCGGCGACGAGCCGCTCGACGTCACCGGCCCCCACCGGCTCGCCTGCAGCCCAGGTCGAGACCTTGTCGATCTCCGACGACAGGTCGTAGACGTCGTCGCCGACCAGCTCGAGCAGCGCCCGGCACGCCTCGGGCTCCGCCTTCGTCCCGTGGAGCGCGAACTGCTCCGACACCCAGCGCTGGAGTGCCTTCGCCGGGACGTCCCAGAGCAGGAGCTCGCCCTTGCCGCCCGAGACCGCCTTCGCGAGCGGCGAGTCCTTCTTCAGCTCCACGCCGACGAGCGCGAGGGTCGTCGCGGGCGTGGGCGCCTTGAGATAGTCGGCGACCTCCTTCGCGTCCGGGGCCTTCCAGTCCTCGACGTGCTCGACGACGATCAGCCGCCCCTCGCTCGCGAAGAGGCCGAGCGCGTTGCACGCGGCGACGGCATCCGCGCCGGAGAGACTCGGACGCCTGATGGATCTCGACCGCATCGGGCGCGAACCGGCGCCGCAGGCGCTCGACGGCGCGGTCGACCTTGGGGCGGTCCGTTCCTGCGATCAGATAGGCCGGTTTGAGCTCGTCCGCCATCGGAGCCAAGCATAGGCCGCGCCCAGGAGCGCGGCGAGGAGGAGGGCGAGGCCCTGCCACGTCTGGATCTCGGCGAACGGGAGCGACCCGATGGTGCGGGCACAGAGAGCGATGTAGGCGGCCGTCCATCCGTTCAGCCACGCGAGGACGGCGGCGCTGCCGGGTGCGACGAGACCGAGGCCCGCGGTCGCGAACGCCAGGCCGAGCAGCACCGGCATCGCCGGCTCGGCGAGCGCGTTCGCGGGAACGCCGAGGAGCGGCACGTAGCCGAACTCGAGCCACACGATCGGCGCCGTGACGAGCGCCGCAGCCGAGCGAGACGGCGACGCCGAGCCGCACGCTTCGCGGGAGCGGCCACCCCTCGAGCTGCCGCGCGATCCGCGGGACGATCGTGAAGATCGCCGCCACCGCGGCGAAGGACAGCTGGAAGCCCGGGTCGTACACCTCGTACGGGTTCCACGCGAGCAGCGCCAGAGCGCCCAGGAGCAGCGCCTGCCAGGCATCCCGCAGCCGCCCGGTCAGCCACGCGAGCGACGCGAGCGCACCCGGCGATCCCCGCGCGGATCACCGACGCCTGCGGGCCGACCGCGAGCACGTACGCGCCGATCGACGCGAGCGCGCCGAGCTCGCCGACCCATCGGCTCGACGCCGAGGAGCCACGCGAGCAGGAGCGCGCCGGCCGCGACCAGCACGACGTTCTGGCCCGACACCGCCAGGATGTGGAACAGCCCGGACGCCTGGAAGTCGTGCTTCAGCCCCGGCGAGAGCTGCGAGCTCGTCGCCGAGGACGATCCCCTCGAGGACCGCGCGCCGCTCTCCCCCGAGCCCGGGGGCGATCGAGCGCTCGAGCCAGGCGCGCAGGCGGTCGGCGAGCCCACCCAGACCGCCGCGTCGCCCGATCTGCGTCCACTCGTCGACCTTGCAGGACGACATGGACGCCGCGGTGGCGGAGCCAGCTGCGCTCGTCGAATCCGTCCTCCGGGCCCGAGCGGAAGCGTGCACGACGACGAGGGCGTCGAGCACGGCGCCCTGCGGCGGCGAGCGGCCCGCGTGCAGCTCGAGCTGGACGCGCTCGTCGACAGCGCCCGCCCTCGGAACGAGCGGATCTCGCCCGGCGCGCGGATCGAGAACCGTCCCTGCCGTGGGCTGCGCCGTGACCACGACGACCGCGCGGCCGGCTCGGCCGACCTCGGGCGAGCAGGGGGCTGCGGTCGAGCGAGTCGAGCCGGTCGCTCCCCCACCACCAGCCGAGCGACCGCGAGCACGACCGCGACACAGGCCGAGCCGCAAGGACGGGCTCACGCGCCACCGCGAGCGCCGAGCCGCCGCGCGACGACCGCTGCGCACAGCGCGACCGCGTGGAGCCGCCCGACGTTCGCGAGCGCGATCCCGAGGGCGAGCGCGAGCGCGAGCAGGTGGGCGGGTGCCGGCCGGGCGATCACGCACGGGATCACCAGCCCGCGGAGGTTCTCGATCCGCGCCGGCCCGATCCCCGGGATCGCGTCGAGGTCGTCGACCGAGGTGAACGGCCCGTGCTCGTTGCGGTAGTCGACGATCTTCTGCGCGGTCACCGGCCCGACGCCCGGGAGCGCGTCGAGCTGCTCGACCGTCGCCGAGTTGAGGTCGACCGGCGCCGAGGGCGACGGCGTCCCGCCCGTGGCCGCGACCGGACCGCCCGGGCGCCCGCGCGACGGCACGAGCACCTGCTCGCCGTCGGCGAGCGGCGCCGCGAGGTTGACCGACGCGGCCGTCGGCGTGCGCGGCTCATCCCGCCGGCGCGCGCGATCGCGTCGGCGATCCGCGCGCCCTGCGGCAGCCGGTAGAGGCCCGGGCCGGCGCACGGCGCCCGCGACGTCGACGACGAGGACCGACGGCGGCGCCGATGGGCTCGCGGCGGTGACGTCAGCCGGCGCCGTCGAGCTGCGGGCACGCGTCGTCGAGACGGAAGCCCCCGTCCCGCCCCCGCCGCCGAACAGGCGGGCGGCGACGAGCACCGCCGCCAGCGCAAGGAGGGCGAGCGCGATCGCCTGCGGCCGCGTGAGCGTGAACGAGGGCATGGCCGAACGTTGCCGGAAAAGGCATCACGTGTCCGTGCCGAACTTCGTGACGAGTTGTCCACAGGCCCCGACCGGGCGCACGCGTCCTAGACGACGAGGTTCACGAGCTTGTCGGGCACGACGATCGCCCGGGGCTCCTTGCCGTCCAGGTGCGCCTGCACCCGCTCGGACGCCCGCGCCAGCGCGATCAGCTCGTCCTCGGGCAGGCCGGCTGCCACCTGGACGCGGTCGCGGACCTTGCCGTTCACCTGCAGACGAGCTCGATCGTGTCGCGGACGAGCAGCGACTCGTCGGCGACCGGCCACGGCTCGGCCCACAGCCGCGAGTGCCCGAGCCGCGCCCACAGCTCCTCGGCCGCGTGCGGCGCGTACGGCTGGATCAGGGACACGGCCGTCTCGGCCGCGAACCGCGCGGCCGGGTCGTGCGGGATCGGCCGAGATCGCGTTGACGAGCTCCATCACCGCCGCGACCGGCGTGTTGAACACGAACCGGCGCTCGATGTCGTCGGTGACCTTGTGGATCGTCTCGTGCGCCTTGCGCGCGAGCGGCGTCACGGGCACCTCGGCCGGCGCCTCGCGCGCCAGCGACTCCCCCACCACCCGCCAGAGCCGGGTCAGGAAGCGCCACATGCCCTCGACGCCCTTGTCCTGCCACTCCTTGTCCTGGTCGGCCGGCCCCATGAAGAGGATGTAGAGCCGCAGCGCGTCGGCGCCGTAGCGGTCGACGAGCTCGTCGGGCGAGACGACGTTCCCCTTCGACTTCGACATCTTGTGCGCCGAAGCGGTAGATCATCCCCTGGTTGAACAGCCGCGCGAACGGCTCGTTGAAGCCGAGCAGGCCCATGTCGTGCAGCGCCTTCGTGAAGAAGCGCGCGTACATCAGGTGGAGGATCGCGTGCTCGATCCCGCCGATGTACTGGTTGACCGGCAGCCAGTAGTCGACGATCTCGCCGCTCGAACGGCCCGGTCGAGTCGTGCGGGGTCGTGTAGCGCAGGAAGTACCAGGACGAGTCGACGAACGTGTCCATCGTGTCGGTCTCCCGCATCGCCGCGCCGCCGCACGAGGGGCAGGTGACGTTCACCCAGTCCTCGGCCGCGGCCAGGGGCGAGCGGCCCTTCGGCAGGTAGTCGTCGACCTCGGGCAGGAGCACCGGCAGGTCGGCCTCCGGCACCGGGACGATCCCGCAGCGCGCCGCAGTGGATCATCGGGATCGGGCAGCCCCAGTAGCGCTGGCGCGAGAGCAGCCAGTCGCGCAGCCGGTAGTTGACGGCGGCATGGCCGAGCCCGCGCTCCGCGAGCGCGGCGACGATCGCCTTCTTCGCCTCGGGCGAGGAGAGCCCGGTGTACTGGCCCGAGTTGACGAGCACCTCGTTCTCGGAGTGCGCGACGTACACGACGCCCTCCTCCGCCTCTCCGCCGGCGGGCGCGACGACTTGCACGATCGGCAGCTCGAACCTCTCTGCGAACGCGAAGTCGCGCTCGTCGTGGGCCGGGACGGCCATGATCGCGCCGGTGCCGTAGTCCATCAGGACGTAGTCGGCGACCCAGATCGGGATCGCGGGCATCGTTCACCGGGTTGATCGCGTAGAAGCCGGTGAAGACGCCGGTCTTCTCCTCTCCGGCCGCGCGCTCCTCGCTCTTCTTGCGCGGCGGCGTGGCGCGCGTACGTGCGCAGGCCGTCGCCGTCCTCCGAGAGCTCGGCGAACCGCTCGACGAGCGGATGCTCCGGCGCGAGCACGAAGAACGTCGCCCCGAACAGCGTGTCCGGCCGGGTCGTGAACACCGGGACGTCCTCGTCGAGCTCCTCGACGCGGAACGTCACCTCGGCGCCCTCGGAGCGGCCGATCCAGTTGCGCTGCATCGTCAGCACCCGGTCGGGCCAGTCCAGCTCGGACATGTCGTCGAGCAGGCGGTCGGAGAAGTCGGTGATCTTGAACAGCCACTGCTCGAGGTTCCGGGACTCGACCTCCCAGCCGCAGCGCTCGCAGTGCCCGTCGATCACCTGCTCGTTCGCGAGCACGGTCTGGTCGTTCGGGCACCACTTCACCGGCGCCGCCTTGCGATAGGCAAGGCCCCGCTCGAACAGCTTCAGGAAGAGCCATTGCGTCCAGCGGTAGTACTCCGGCTCGTGAGTCGAGACCTCCCGCGTCCAGTCGATCGACCAGCCCATGCGCCGGATCTGCTCGCGAATCGCGGCGATGTTCCGCTCGGTCACCTCGCGCGGGTGGCCGCCCTCCCGGATCGCTGCGTTCTCGGCCGGGAGGCCGAACGCGTCGTACCCCATCGGCCGGAGAACGGAATCGCCGTTGCGGCGGCGGAAGTGCGAGACGACATCTCCGAGCGTGTAGTTGAGGACATGCCCCATGTGCAGCTCGCCCGAGGGGTAGGGGAGCATCTCGAGCACGTACGCCTTGCGGCCCTCGGCGTGCGCAGGGTCCTCGGGATTCGGCGTGACGAAGGCGTCGGCCTCGTCCCAGGCCTGCTGCCACTTGCGCTCGATCGACTGTGGGTCGTAGCTCTCCAAATTCCCTCTCCTGATACGAAAAAGCCTCCCGCTCGGCGAGAGGCTCCGGAAAAGCTGCAGGTCCTGCGAGTGTAGCGCTTCCACAGGCAGAATCGGCCTGTGGAAGCGCTCTTTCCGGACACCGCCAGCCTCGACGACGGCGTGCTCTCGCTCGGCGGGATCCCCGCCCGGGAGCTCGTCCGCGACTACGGCAGCCCTCTCGTCGTGTACGACGCCGCAACCCTCCGCACGGCCGCGCGCGCCTACCGCGAGGCGGCCCCTGCTGCGGTCGTCGTGTACGGCGCGAAGGCGTTCCCGAACCTCGCGGTGATGCGGATCCTCTTCGAGGAGGGGATCGGGGCGGACGTCTCGACGCTCGGCGAGCTCCGCTTCGCCGAGGCGGCCGGGATCCCGGGCGAGAGCATGGTGGTCCACGGCAACAACAAGTCCGACGAGGAGCTCGCCGCCGCCGCGGCCGCCGGCGCCCTCGTCGTGCTCGACTCCCTCGAGGAGATCGAGAGAGCCCGCGCCGCCGGCGTGAGGCACACGCTCGTCCGGGTGACCCCGGGGATCGAGGCGGACACCCACGAGAAGATCCGCACCGGTCACCTCGGCTCCAAGTTCGGGCTCCCGCCGGAGGATGCGCTCGAGGCTCTGCGCCGTGAGCCCGGCATCGTCGGGCTCCATGTCCACATCGGCTCGCAGCTCCGCGACCTCGGCGCCGCCAGAACGACGGTCGAGTGGGTTGCATCCTTCGCCGCCCGCGCGCGCCGGGAGACAGGCTGGCAGCTCCGCACGCTCGATCTCGGCGGCGGGCTCGGCGTCGCCGGCACGCCGGAGGAGCCGGAGCTGTCGATCGGCGAGTTCACCGCCGGGCTTCTTGCCGAGCTCGACCGCGCGACCGAGCAGGAGGGGATCCCGAAGCCCGCCGTGATCCTCGAGCCGGGCCGGTCGCTGACCGCGCGCGCCGGCGTCACCCTCTACACCGTCGGCTCGGTGAAGACCTCCGGCGACTCGACCGCATATGTCGCGATCGACGGCGGCATGTCCGACAATCCCCGCCCGGCGCTGTACGGCGCCAGGTACACGGCGCTCCTCGCCGACCGCGCCGACGAGCCGGCGTCACGCGCCTACACCGTCGTCGGGAAGCACTGCGAGTCCGGCGACCTGCTGATCGAGTCGGTGAGGCTCCCGGAGCCTCGACGCGGCGACATCCTCGCCGTCCCGGCGACCGGCGCCTACACCCTCGCGATGAGCTCCACCTACAACGCCGTCCCGCGGCCGGCCGCCGTCCTCGTCGATGGCGGCACGGTGGCCGTGATCAGGCGCCGCGAGACGATCGCCGACCTGCTCGCCCTGGAACAGGGCCGGTAGCCCGCCCCACCCGGGGGTGTCAAGCCCCGGCATGGCCTGCCGATACCCGAAGCATGAGCTGGGACGGACTCGACCGGCGCTCGGGCGCCGACCGCCGCCGGAACGCCGAGAAGCGAAACGGCCTCGCGGTGCTCATGGCCGGGTGCTCCGAGTGCGGGCGCATCGCCCCGTCCCCGGCCGAGATGCACGCCGAGGCCTGGGACATCGAGTCCGACGACCAGGGGCTTGTCCGCATCACCTGCCCTGCCCACGGTGCGCCACCCGCCCCGACCGACCCGAACGCGCTGCCCGACTACATCATCCGCTGACAGACCGGCCGAGGAGGCGCGGCGGCCCGGCCTCGTCGGTCGCTACCCTCGTCCACGTGCGGTCGAGGCGAGTGACGCGGGCACTCGTGCTGGTCGCGGCGGCGGGGGCGATCGTCGTTGCGGCAGCGTCGGGTGCCTCCCGGGTCGTCGGGGGCACGGCCATCGAGGTGCAGCAGGCGCCGTGGACGGTCTTCGTCCAGTTCCAGGCGGGGAACATCCGCTACCTCTGCACCGGCTCGATCGTCGACGCCTCGCACATCCTCACCGCCGCGCATTGCGTCTACGACGACTCGGGGCGGTTCGCGACACCGAGCCAGGTGACCGTTCGCGCAGGTGTCTCGAACTTCTCCTCGCCGCTGCCGACCGATCTGGAGCAGGACCGGCCGGTCAGCCTCATCCGGGTCCACCCCGGCTACGTCTTCTCCGGCAATCCTGCCCCAGACGACGTCGCGGTGATCGCGCTCGCGAGCCCACTCGACCTGAGCGGACCGGCGGTGCAGGCGGTGGCGCTACCGACGGCGGGAGCTGCGTTCCCGAGCGGTGCCGCGGTCGGTCTGGCCGGCTTCGGCCGCTCCTCGCCGACCGTCCAGACGAGCGGCCCGCTCTCCTGGATGACCGCGACCGTCGACCCGCAGGGCGAGTGCAGCGCCTCGGGCAACGGGTTGACCGCCAACAACGGGATCACCGTCTGCGCCTCGGCCCCGTCGGGCGCCGTCTGCAACGGCGACAGCGGCAGCGGGCTCGTCACGACCACGGCGACGCCCGTCCTCGTCGGCGTCGTGAGTGCGGGCGCCGTCGGCTGCAACCCCGGTAGCCATGCCCTCTTCACCTACACCGGGGCGCCCGAGGTCCTGCAGTTCGTCCAGGGCTCGGACAATCCGCCGAGCGCGCCGCGCGAGACCACCGCAACGTTCCTCGACGTCAAGTGGGACCCGCCCCTCGTCGTCGGGAACACCCTCTCGTGCTCGACCGGCGGCTGGGCCGCACCGCAGCCGCAGTTCACCTACACGTTCGTCGACACCGCGACCGGCGCAGTCCTGCAGACCGGCAAGCCGAGGTACGTGATCCCGGCCACCGCCACGGGCGCGACGGTTATCTGCGAGGTCGCCGCCTCGAACGACGGCGGCACGACGCTCGAGGAGACCGACCCGACCCCCGTCGTGAAGCCCGCACCGCAGGTGAAGATCCTGAAGGTTGCCGCCCTCGCCGGGATCCGCGGACGCGCGCTCGAGCTGCGCGTCTCGCTCCAGAGCCCTCCGGGCCTCTGGGGAAGGTTCGCGGTGTGCCTGACGCCGCCGAAGCCGGTGGCGGGACGTCTCTGCCGCTCGCTGACGAACTCCGACGGCGAGTCGGGGGTCTTCCCGTTCACCTTCAAGTTCCGGATCAAGCCGACCGCGCCGATCGGCAAGTCCACGATCTCGATCAGCGCCGTCGCGGGCCCGTCTCAGGCGAGCGCGGCCGCGCCGCTCATGATCTCGAGGAGCTGAGCGGCCGCACGAGGCGGCTCGGGCGCTCGAGCCGGGCCTCGTTCACGTGCGGGCTCCACGTCTCTGCGAGCGGCTCTGCGCCGAAGGAGCGGGCGACCTGCCCGGAGGGCGGATCGGCGTAGAGCGTCGTGCGCTGGCGCGGAATCCTCCCGGCGGAGCGGATCAGCGCCTCCATCTGCTCGGGCGGCATCTCCTGCCCCCACTCTGCACCGGCGGCCCGCGAGATCGACTCGTTCATCAGCGTGCCGCCGAGATCGTTCACGCCGGCGCGGAGCGCCTCTGCGACCCCTTGCGGGCCCGCCTTCACCCAGGAGACCTGGATGTTCTGGATCCACGGGTGGAGGGCGAGCCGGCCGACGGCGTGCATCAGGAGCACCTCGCCGAACGTCGGCCCGGGGCGGGCGCGCCCCTTCAGGTAGATCGGCGCCTCCATGTGCACGAACGGGAGCGGCACGAACTCGGTGAAGCCGCCCGTGTCCCGCTGCAGCTCGCGCACGGCGACCAGGTGGCGCGCCCAGGCGCGGGGCCCGTCGACGTGGCCGAACATGATCGTGTTGTTCGAGCGGAGGCCGAGCTCATGGGCGGTGCGATGCACCTCGAGCCACTGCGCGCTCGTGATCTTGTCGGGGCAGATGACCGCGCGCACCTCGTCGTCGAGCACCTCGGCAGCAGTTCCGGGCAGCGAGGCTAGCCCCTCGTCGCGGAGCCGCTCGAGGTAGGCGCGGAGCGGCACTCCGAGGGTGGCGGCGCCCTGCCAGATCTCGAGCGCGCTGAACGCGTGGACGTGCAGCTCCGGCACCGCATCCTTGATCGCGCGGACGACCGAGGCGTAGTAGTCGCCGTCGAATGCCGGGTGGATCCCGCCCTGGAGGCAGACCTCGGTGGCGCCGCGCTCCCACGCCTCGACCGCACGCCGGACGATCTCCTCGTGCGGGACGAGATACGGCTCGCCGCGAAGGTTCGCCGCGAGCTTTCCCTTCGAGAACGCGCAGAAGCCGCAGCGGAAGTAGCAGACGTTCGTGTACTGGATGTTCCTCGTGACGACGTAGGTGACCTCATCGCCGTTCGTCTCGCGCCGCAGCCTGTCCGCTGCGGCGAAGACCCGCTGGCGCTCCTCGCCGCGCGCACCGAAGAGGCGCACGATCTCGTCCTCGCCGAGCTCGTCGCCTCCGTTCCAGGGCAGCGCGTCGCGTCGCACGACGAACGGGATCCCGCCCGTGTCGCCGGGCGACCAGCGGCTCTCCCGTGCGAGGCCGAGGGCGTCGGAGGCGCGAAGGACCCGCGGGAGGACGGCCGCGTCGAGCCAGTCGGGGCCGATGTGGCCCGGGTAGACGGTGAGGCGCGGCGCGAGCTCGAGGCCGCGGCTCGCGGTCGCGGCGTGAAGCAGCGAGAGCTCGGGCCACGGAGCCTCGGGGTTGACGTGGTCGATCGTGACGGGAGAGACGCCTCCCCAGTCGTCGATCCCGGCGTCGAGGAGCCGGGCGAAGTCCCCGGTCAGGTTCGGCGGCGCCTGGACGGCGACCTCCGGCGGGAGGATGAGCCGCGCGGCGGCGATCGTCCAGAGGAGCTCCTCGAGCGGCGGCTCCGGCGCGTCCGCCATCCGCGTGCCGGGCTTGGCGCGGAAGTTCTGGACGATGACCTCCTGCACCTGCGGGCCGGCCGCGGCGATCGCCCTGAGCGCCTCGAGCCGGTCCTCGCGTCCCTCGCCGATCCCGATGAGGATCCCCGTCGTGAACGGGACTCTCGCCTCTCCGGCGAGCCGCAGGGTCTCGAGCCGTGCAGCCGGGGCCTTGTCCGGCGAGCCGAAGTGCGGGCCGCCGCGCTCGGCGAGGCGCGGCGAGGTCGTCTCGAGCATGAGTCCCATCGACGCCGCCACCGGACGGAGGAGCTCGAAGTCCGCCGCGGTGAGGACGCCCGGGTTCAGGTGCGGGAGCAGCGAGGTCTCCTCGAGCACCGCGCGCGCGGCGTGCGCCAGGTACTCGAGCGTCGTCGCGAAGCCGAGCTCGGCGAGCTCCTCCCGCGCCGCGCCGTAGCGGAGCTCGGGCTTGTCCCCGAGGGTGAAGAGAGCCTCGCGGCACCCGGCCCGTTCGCCGGCCCGGGCGACCTCGAGCACCTCCTCGACCGTCATGTAGGCCCGCTCTCCCCGGCGGGGCGGCCGGGCGAACGTGCAGTAGTGGCAGACGTCGCGGCAGAGCTTCGTCAGCGGGATGAAGACCTTCGGGCTATAGGTGACGAGCCCGCCGCTGCGCGCTGCGCGCACGGCCCGCGCCTCGGCCATGAGCTCGTCGAGCGGGCGGCCGAGCACGTCCACGGGCGCAGGCTACATACGGGACTGGAGCGCGAGCACGTCGGCCACGAACGGCTTCGTCATCTTGTAGAGGCCGAACTCCCGTACTGCCGCCTCGCCCTGGTACCAGGCACCGAGGGCCAGGTCGGTGTCGCCGTCGAATCGGCCGAGCAGGTGGCGAAGGTAGAGGATCCCGATCTCGATGTCGCCGTCGAGCGTGTTCGGGACGGCGTGGCCGAGGAGCACCTGCTCGACGAAGTCGCGTGTCTCGGGCATGACCTGCATCACCCCGCGTGCTCCGACGGGCGAGACGACGCCGGGCTGGTAACCGGACTCCATCCAGGCGAGCGCGCGAACGAGGTCGGGCGAGACGCCGAGCTTCTGCGCCCAGTCCGTGAGGTGTGCCTGGACGTCGGTCGGCGTCGACGTGAGCGCGGGGGCAGTCGGCACCCTCAAGCGGGTCCCGATCAGGAGAACTCCGGCGGGATCGAGCTTGTTCGGCACGGGCGAGGCGCACCATCGTCGTCCCGTAGCGAGCGGCGAGCGCGGTCAGCGAGTCGCCGGGCCTGACGACGTAGTCCGCGGCGCGTGGCTGTGTCGACGACCGGTGCCGCGCGGCGAGCGCGGCGAGGGTTTGCGGCCCGGCGACCCCGTCGGCGGTCAGGCCGTGACGGTGCTGGAAGGCGCGGACGGCGGCGACGAGATGCGGCCCGAAGTAGCCGTCGAGCGCGCCGCGGTACTCACCGGCACGCAGAAGCAGGAACTCGAGCCCGAGACGTCGAGGCCGAAATCGCCCGGGGCGATCGGCCTCGACCCGAAGCTCGGGCGGCCGAGCGGCCCCAGCGAGTCGCGGGTGCGGGCGCCGATCCTCCCGGTGGCAGGGAGCCCGGCGCGCCGCTGGGCCTCGACGACCGCCGCCCGGGTCTGCGGCCCGACGATGCCGTCGATCGGCCCGGAGTAGAGGCCGAGCGCGCGCAGGCCAACCTGCAGGCCCGCATTCTGCGGGCTCGCAATGGCCGGGCCGGCCCAGATCAGAGCGCCGACCGCAAGCCCGAAGCTGAGGACCCCCCTCGCTCGCACGGCGATGGAACCGTTCGCCGCGGTCGGCTGTGATCCTTCCGTCAGGTGTCGGACACCGCGTTCTGGCCTCGAGACGAAACCGAGGCTCGAACGGTGTCCGACACCGCTCTGGACGTGCTTGCCGGAGGCACTCTCCAGCAGCGATTAGCTGACTTTCAGGAGCCCCTTCATCCCGGCGGCCGCGTGGCCGGGAACCGAGCACATGTACTCGTAGGTGCCCGAGCGCAGGAAGGTCACCCTGAGGGTGTTCGACTGCCCCGGCGAGACGAGCGGCGTGCTCCGCCCGCTGCAGGTGTTCGCCGCGATCGTGCCCTTGTTGCTCGAGCAGACCTTGAGGTCGTGCGGGAGATTGCCGCCGTTCGTGAACTTGAATGCGACGACGCCCTTCTTCAGCGCCACCTTCGAGACCTTGAACTTGAACTCGGCTGCCTTCGTGACCGCCACGGTCACGTTCTGGACGAGCGCCGCGTGGCTCGACTTGGCCGCGGGCGCCGGTAGCACGGAGAGGAGCGCGAAGGTCGCGCCCGCCCCCAGGGAAAGAAGAAACTTGCGGTGGATACTCACGGAGCCCCCTTTTACGTCGTGGCCTGTCTATGGGCCACCCTACCCAATCGATCCTGGTTCTAGTCCAGGTCGCGCGGGTCGGTGACCGGCGCGAGGCAGGCGAACCGCTCGCACACGTACACGGCCGCCTTCCCGTCGACGAGCGTCTTGCCCTCCAGGAGCGGGACGTCGTCGGCCGGCCCGAAGGCGATCACGGCGTGCGGATCCCAGCGGCGAAGCGCCTTGCGGGCGACCTCGCTCGTCGGCGGCCCCACGATCGCGATCTCTCGCCGCGGTGCGAGGTACAGGTCGACGCCGACGAGCCCCCAACCGAAGGAAGAGCCGGCGTTCTGGAGCCCGCCGAGAGTGAGCTTGAACACGCCGACCGCCTTCTGCTCGAGCTCGTCGTCGCCGTAGATCCTCGACAGCCGAAGGAGCACATAGGCGAGCATCGAGTTCCCGCTCGGCGCGGGCGAGTCGTCGAACACCTTGCGCCGCACGACGAGCTCCTCCCCGTCGCTCGGCGTCTGGAAGAAGCCGCCGTTCTTCGGATCGTGGAAGAGCTCGATCGCAAGGCGCGCGAGCCGGTTTGCCTCCTCGAGGTAGCGGAGCTCGCCCGGTCGCGGCGTGGAGCTCGAGCAGGCCGTTCGCGACGTCGGCGTAGTCCTCGAGGTAGCCCGTGCCCTTCGCGACGCCGTCGCGCCAGGTGCGGTGCAGCCGCCCATCCTCGGCCGACATCTCGCCGAGCAGGAAGGCGCCGAGCCCCCGCGCCGCCTCGACCCAGTCGGCGCGATCGAGCACCCGGCCGCACTCGGCGAGCGCAGCGAGCGCGAGCCCGTTCCAGGAGGCGACCGCCTTGTCGTCCCGCGCCGGCTTCGGCCGCTCCTCGCGCTTCGCGAAGAGCTCGGCGCGGGTCGCCTCGTCGAGGTCGCCGCGCAGGACGAAACGCCCGCCCTCGAACGAGTGCAGCATCGTGTCGGGGATCCCGTCGGACCGCGTCCACGTAAAGGTGAGGCCCTCCTTGCCATCGGTGTCGGCGTCCTGAGAGGAGGCGAAGCCGCCGCTTCCGAGCTGCAGCTCCCGCAGCATGTACCCGAGCGTCTGCTCGACCACTTGCCGGTAGTGCGCCTTCCCGATCGTCTGCCACCCGTGGAGATAGGTGACGGCGAGCTGCGCGTTGTCGTAGAGCATCTTCTCGAAGTGCGGGACGAGCCACTTCTGATCGACGGAGTAGCGATGGAAGCCGCCGCCGACGAGGTCGTACATCCCACCCGCCGCCATCGCGTCGAGCGTCCGCTCGGGCATGCGCGGCACCTCGCGGCGCATCAGGAACTCGAGCGCCGGCGAGGCCGGGAACTTCGGCGCGGTGCCCCAGCCGCCCCACTGCCAGTCGAAGGCGTAGGTCAGGCTCTCGATCGCCTGCTTGAGGAGCTCCTCGTCGACGGGCGCGTCGATCGGCTCGGCGGCTGCGGTGTTGCGAAGGAACTCGGTGAGGGAGTCCGCGGTCTTCGTCAGGTCCTCTCGGCGCTCGCGCCAGGCACCGGCGACCGTCTGGAGGATGTCGGGGAAGCTTCGCAGCCCGTTCCGCGGCTCCGGCGGGAGGTAGGTCGCGGCCCAGAACGGGCGCCCGTCGGGCATGAGGAAGAGGCTGAGCGGCCAGCCGCCGGACCGGTTGATCGCGACCGCCGCGTCCATGTAGAGCGCGTCGACGTCGGGCCGCTCCTCCCGGTCGACCTTCACGTTGACGAAGCTCTCGTTCATGAGCTCGGCGGTGGCCGGGTTCGCGAACGACTCGCGCTCCATCACGTGGCACCAGTGGCATGCCGAGTAGCCGACCGAGAGGAAGATCGGCTTGTCCTCCGCCTTCGCGCGCTTGAGCGCCTCCTCGCCCCACGGGTACCAGTCGACCGGGTTCTCGGCGTGCTGCTGGAGGTACGGGCTCGTCTCGTCGGCGAGTCGGTTCATGCCGTCAAAACTAGAGCAAGGTGGAGGGCGTCGACGGCAAGGCCCCCGCCCGTCGTGCCGTCCGACGCCCCCGCCATCCTCACCGATGTGGGCATCGACTACGCACGCCGGGGAGTCGCCGAGTTCATCGGCACCTTCGCCCTGATCTTCATCGGGGCGACCGCGTCGATCTACAACGACCAGACCGTGGCGGCGCTCGGCAACGGCCTCGTGATCGCGGTCATGGTGTCGGCCTTCGCCGGGATCTCCGGCGGCCACTTCAACCCGGCCGTGACGATGGGCTTCTTCGTCACCCGGCGAATCTCGGTGCCGCACGCGATCTTCTACTGGATCATCCAGTTCGGCGCGGCCGCGCTCGCAGCGCTGCTTCTCAGGTGGATTCTTCCCGCCCAGGTCAAAGCGGCCCACTACGGCGCTCCGAGCGTGAACTCGGTGATCGATCCCGGCAAGGCGGTGACGATCGAGGCCGTCTGCACCTTCTTCCTCGTGATCGTCGTCTTCGCGACCGCGGTCGACGCGAAGGGCGCGTTCGACAAGATCGCCGGGCTTGCAATCGGTTTGACGATCGTGTTCGGCGTCCTGATGGCCGGCCCGCTCACCGGCGGCGCGCTGAACCCGGCCCGGGCCTTCGGCCCCGAGCTGGTCAGCGGCTACTGGACGAACGCCTGGGTCTGGTACGTCGGCCCGCTCGCCGGCGGCGCCCTCGCGGCGATCCTCTACGAGGTGCTCTATCTCAGCGAGCGAGCGAGCGGCGCGGTAGCCCCCGCGGTCGCAGAGCCGAGCGACGACGCCGAGCCCGTCGGCGACGCCGGGAACTGACGCAGCGCCACAGGCCTTTCGCTAGGTTCCGCGCAGATGGTCTTCGGACTTTCGACCTCGCATGAGATCGGCCTCGCGGCGACGGGCGCGATCTTCATCATCTTCGCGCTCCTGTCGTCGTTCGTCTTCCCGCGCTTCAACCCGAACTTCCCCGGGAAGAAGGGGCTGCGCTGGTTCATCCCGCTCTGCTTCTTGTTCTTCCTCGCGATGATGAGCTCCGTCCTGTACTTCGGCCAGGAGCAGGCGGTCGCCGAGGCGACGCCCGGGCCACCCCGCGTCGAGCGGGAACGCCGCGAACGGCAAGCTTCTCTTCACGAGCTCCGGCTGCGCCGCCTGCCACACCTTCACGCCCGCCGGATCGAAGGGGACGATCGGCCCGGACCTGGATCGGCTCGCCGACTACGCGAACAAGGCGGGGGTGCCGCTCGAGGACTTCACCACCGAGGCGATCATCCACCCGCCCGCGAAGTACGTGCCGCCGGGGTTCGCGAACACGATGCCGACGACCTTCGGGCAGACGCTCACCACCTCGCAGATCGCCGACCTCGTCGCGTTCCTGGACAGCGGGCCCTAAGGCCTCGGCGGCCGGGATCCTGCGGCCGGCTCGGGTACGATTCGCTGCGTCCGGGAGAAGTGGCCGAGTGGCTGAAGGCGGCGCCCTGCTAAGGCGTTATGGGGGTATAAACCTCCATCGAGGGTTCGAATCCCTCCTTCTCCGTCGAGCGGCGCCGTCAGAGGCCGTTCGAGTGCAGGGCTCGAGCCCGTTCGACGCGTCTCAGAGCTCGCAGTCGAGCGAGATGCTTCGTTCGCCCTCGGGCCCCATTCCGGCCCGGAAGCTGCCCTTCCCCTGCAGGTCACGAAGGTCGCCGGTTCCCGAGCCGGGGACGACCAATACGTCCCCGTTCGCGCTCTTGCCGTCGAACGTGCCGATGTGCTGCAGCACGAAGCTTCCGCTCTTTTCTCCGATCCTTCCGAGGACTCGCTCGAGCCCGACGAAGGTCGCACCACCTTCGTCGTCGTAGCTCATCAGCCACTCGACTCTTCCTTCGCCTTCCAGCTCTCCCGTGAACGACATCGACACCATGGCCCGGGTCACCTTCGGCCCGGCGTCGACGGGCAGGATGCCGTCCTCGGCCCAATCCGCGATCTCGAACGTGGCTTCCGTATGCGTCGTCATGTGTCCTCCTCGGGGCGTCCAGCATGAGCTCTGGTCGTAGGGCTACCCGCCGCGCGGCCGACTCAATCCGACCTGGCCGAGCGCGTCGGAGCAGGTTTCCGAGCTCACCGATCCGGCAAAGACGCTTCCCGACTCCCAGCGG
This sequence comes from uncultured Actinomycetota bacterium, assembly GCA_963723405.1. Lineage (GTDB taxonomy): Bacteria > Actinomycetota > Thermoleophilia > Gaiellales > Gaiellaceae > PALSA-600. Next base: position 178,911 of record CAVRQF010000006.1, read on the forward strand.
AACCGAAGGAGGAAGCGATGCCGGGCAAGAGCGCACACGTCAAGAACGAGAAGCAGTACGAGGCTCTCCGCGACAAGGGCATGTCCAAGGAGCGGGCCGCGAAGATCGCGAACTCCCCTGACGCATCGCGCCATGGCGGAGAACGCTCGGGCTCGGGCGGCGATCCCTCTCAGGGCGGGACGACCGCCCAGAAGAAGGCCGCCGGCCGAAAGGGCGGCAAGGCAACAGCGCGGAAGCACTAGGGCGCACAGTCGCGTCTTCGATGGGTGGGGCGACCCGTCCCACCGACACCGTCTCAACGAAGGAGAAGGACGGATGAGTGAGATGAACGATCCACGTGAGCTGTTCCTGCACGAGCTCGGCGACGTGCTGTACGCCGAGCGTACGCTCGTGAAGACACTCCCCACTCTCGAGGACGAAGCCAGCGACGAGGAGCTCGCCGACGGCTTCAGGTCACACCTCGAGGAGACCAAGCAGCATGTCTCGAACGTCGAACGAGCGTTCGAGGCCCTCGGCGAGAAGCCGAAGGCTGAGAAGTGCCCGGGGATCGAGGGCATCAAGAAGGAGCACGATCAGTTCGTTGAAACGGAGTCGCCTTCGCCGGAGATCCTCGATTCGTTCCTGACCGGTGCCGGCGCGCGCACCGAGCACTACGAGATCGCAGCCTACGAGGGGCTCATCGCCAACGCCCACGCGATGGGCGAATCGGAGGTGGAGCGACTCCTCTCCGAGAACCTCGAGCAGGAGAAGGCGGCGTTGACGAAGATCCAGACGATCGGCAAACGGCTCGCGATGGCCGGCGCCGGCGCTCGGGCCTAGCTCCGCGCTCTGCTCTGCGGGGTCCGCCGGTCCGGGTCGCGGAACCCCGCAGAGCCACCTCGGGGAAACGCCGCTCAGGTGCTTACGGCCCAGCGCTCGGCGGCGCTCAGACGGGACTCGAGCTGGGCGATCGTCGCCTCCGATACCCGGCGAAGCCCGGCGCGGCGGTTCAGCTCGGCGTTGATCTCAGCGTGGGTGAGCCCTGTCCGTCGAGCGAGCTCGCGCGCGACGCGTGCATTCTCTTCGCGGAGCTGTCGCTTCGCCTCGCGACGGGTCGGGGCGTCCTCCACAGCGGGGGACGCGCTGCCCCGGAGCGGCGGCGGCGGCGCGAGTGCGAGCTCGAACCTGTCGTCGGCCCCGTCGTCGATCTCGTCGAGGGCACCGTCGTCGCCGTGCCCGAGGTGCTCGGCCGGCGTGGTCGCGACGGCCGAGATCACCGCGAACAACGACATCTGCTCCTCCGGATCGGCGCCGGTCTCCTCGACGACCGGTTGCTCGTCTCGTTCCCGCTCCGAGCGACGAAGCGAGTGCCTGCGTTGCTGCGCGATCCCGGCTGCGTAGAGGCGGAGCCGGGGGTCGTCGGGAATGAACAACCAGGCGCGCTGCCGCGGCAATCCGCGCGTCCAGCGGACGAGCCGCCCGACGGCCTGCCGGAAGAAGAGCTCGGTGGCGGTCGTCGTCGCGTAGACACCGACCCGGAGCCGCGGGATGTCGACACCCTCGGAGACCATCCTGACGGCGACGAGCCAAGGCTCGGACGAGCCCGCGAACCGCGAGATCTCATGAGATGCATTCGGGTCGTCGGAGGTCACCACTCTCGCCGAGGTCCCGAACCGGATCCGGAGTAGCGCTGCGATCCCGCGTGCGTGCTCGACGTCGGTCGCGATCACGAGGCCCGCGGCGTCGGGCTGCTCGGCTCGTACCTCGACCAGCCGCGCGTTCGCGGCGCGGAGGACGCTCGGAAGCCATTCGCCCTCGAGCGACAGCGCCGTCCGCAGCCGCTGGCCGACTTGCTCTCCGTCGAGCGAATCGTCGAACGTCGCCGAACGGGCGGTTCCATCGGGCGCCGTCCACTCCATCTGACCATTCGTCGTCGGAAAGAAGACCGGCCGCACGACCCGCCGATCCTCGAGCGCCTCGCCGTAGCCGTATTCGTAGTCGGGAACCGCCTGATCGCCGACGTACCGCACAAACGGGATCGCGCAGGTATCCGACCGGAACGGCGTCCCCGAAAGGGCAAGCCTCCGCCGGGCCGAGGAGAACGCGTGCTTGATCGACTCGCCCCAGGCCCGATCCTCCCCCGCGTGGTGCAACTCGTCGAGGATCACGAACGCGTCGCGTGCCAGCCGCTCCAGCAGCACCGGGTTCGAAGCGACCTGATGGTACGAGGTGACGACCCCGTGCATGTCGGCCGGAAGTGCCCCCTGAGCAGCCGACCAGGACGGATCCAGATGCAGCGAGAACGCCGCTGCCGCACGGGCCCACTGCTCCTTCAGATGGGCCGTCGGAGCCACGATCACCAGACGGGCGGGACGCAGCCCGAGCTGATGGCGTGCCGCGGTCAACGCGAAGGTCGTCTTCCCCGCGCCCGGTGTCGCAACCGCCAGGAAATCAGGCTCGGACGAAGCGATGAAGCCATCGAGAGCGGTCTTCTGCCAGCGGCGGAGTTGAACGGTGCGAGTCATGAGTGGGTCGCGCCTGAACGCCCCAACGGCCCCCACCACGCGGAGGACGACCATACCCATCGCACCAGCCGGCATTCGGAAGGCCGAGTCGAAACCGAAGGCACTCTGTGAGAAGGGGTGCGGTCGGCTCTCCCGGTCCTGGCAGGGTTGGCGAATGCCGCTACCGCGCTCTCAGTGCTCGACCTCGCGCCGATCGTCGAAGGCGCAACGGTTGGCGAGGCGCTTGCGAACTCGCTCGACCTGGCCCAGAACGTCGAGCGGTGGGGCTACAAGCGTTTCTGGCTCGCGGAGCACCACAACGCACTCGGGATCGCCAGCGCCGCTACCTCGGTCGTGATCGCTCATGTCGCGGCCGGCACGAGCACGATCCGGGTCGGCTCAGGAGGGATCATGCTTCCGAACCACTCGCCGCTCGTGATCGCCGAGCAGTTCGGGACGCTCGAGGCACTCCATCCGGGCCGAATCGACCTCGGGCTCGGCCGGGCGCCTGGCACCGACCATGTCACCGCGCGCGCACTACGGCGGGACCCGACGAGTGCGGACGCGTTTCCGCAGGACGTGCTCGAGCTCCAGCACTATCTCGCAGAGCCGACCGCCGACGACGCCGTTCGCGCGATCCCGGGCATCGGGGCCAGAGTCCCAATCTGGATTCTCGGCTCGAGCCTCTACGGCGCCCAACTCGCGGCGCTCCTCGGACTCCCATATGCATTCGCCTCGCACTTCGCCCCTGACGCGCTGCTACCCGCACTCGAGACCTACCGGGCGATGTTCAAGCCGTCGGAGCAGCTTGCAAGAGCCGCACGTGATGGTCGCCGCAAACGTGATCGTCGCCGAGACCGACGACCAGGCACGGCATCTCTTCACCTCGGCCCAACAAGCATTCACCAACATCCTTCGTGGACGTCGGGGCCGGCTTGCCCGACCGATCGCCGACATCGAGGACTTCTGGACACCGCCCGAAAAAGAGCGAGCCTCGGCCATGCTCCGGCGCTCGTTCGTCGGGGCGCCCGCCACCGTCCGTGCGGCTCTAGCCGCGTTCGCAACAGAGACAGCCGCCGACGAGATCATCGTCGCCGCAGCCATCCACGACCACCGTTCTCGGCTCCGCTCCTACGAACTGCTTGCAACACTCGCGAGCCAGGACTCGGCCACGGTAGGCTGAAAAGCACTCCGGAGGGGTGGCAGAGCGGTCGAATGCGGCGGTCTCGAAAACAAGGACCCGCCTCGGTCCCCGGCGTACCGCGTGAGCCGTTTGTTGGCGCGTGGTTGAGCCAGATTCCGGTCAGTCGAGCGTGGATCAGGCGGTAGCTGTGCGTGCCTCGGCCGGCTGCCCGGCGGCGTGTTTCGGGGCGGTTGAGCGGAACGTTAAGCGGTCGGTTCGATCGCAACCACGATCGCGCAGCAGACGCTCGGACTTGATTGTGTGGCCGGTCAGAGCTAACGATGTGTGCCATGAACGAGGCCACTCACGCTGAGGTTCCGGGAGGCGGCGGCGGTCTCGGTACGAGGGGATCGTGATCCGCCACGCCCGCGGCTGCCGCTCGCGGACGGCGCTCGCTGCTCGTGTAGCCCGACGTTTCAAGCGCAGGTCTGGTCGGCACGGGAACAGAAGACGATCCGCAAGACGTTCCCGGAACTCGGCGAGGCGCGCGCGTGGCGACACGAGAGCCAGACCGCGCTCCGCAAAGGGCTCCTCCGCTCACCCTCACAAACAACGCTCAACGACGCGGCCGAGCAGTGGCTCGCAGACGCCGAGACAGGGAGTGGTCAGGACACGAAGCGGTGAGGCCTATAAGCCCTCCGCGGTCCGCGCCTACCGCCAAGCACTCGACCACCGCACTCTCCCCCGCCTCGGGAGCAAGCGCTTGACCGCGATCAGCCACACAACGCTGCAGGACTTCGCCGACCAACTCTCCGCCCAAGGACTCTCCGCAAGCAGCGTCCGCAACACCATCCTCCCCTTCCGCGCGATCTTCCGCCGCGCCCACCGCCGCGGCGAGGTCGCCGATCAACCCCACCTCAACCTCGCGCTGCCCGCCGTCCGCGGCAGCCGCGACCGCGTCGCCGCCCCCACCGAACTCGCGCCGCTGCTCGACGCGCTCCAGCCCGACGACCGCGCGATCTACGCGACCGCGCTCTACGCCGGCCTCCGCGCCGGCGAACTCCAAGCCCTCCAATGGACAGACATCGACCTCAACGCGAACCTGATCCACGTCACCCGGAACTGGGACCGCCAACACGGATTCATCGCCCCAAAGAGCCGCTCCGGCACCCGACGCGTCCCGATCACCCCCACCCTCCGCCGCGAACTCCTCGCACCACCGCCTCCACCAAGGCACAGGCGGAACCAGGATTCGTCTTCCCAAGCCACCGCAACCCCAACAAACCATTCAACCCAAGCAGCCTCACCCTCCACACCAGCAAAGCCTGGAACAACGCCGGCCTCACCCCGATCGGCCTCCACGAATGCCGCCACAGCTACGCCGCCTACATGATCGCCGCCGGCATCAACACCAAAGCCCTCAGCACCTACATGGGCCACGCCAGCATCACCATCACCCTCGACCGCTACGGCCACCTCCTCCCCGGCAACGAAACCCAAGCCGCCAACCTCCTCGAAACCTGGCTCACCACGCCACCCGTGCAACTCCGCTGCGCACGTTGATAGCGTCCCTCGCCTGGAGTGGCGCTTCGGTCAGACCAAGATGCGCACTGTCGCGAAAACAAATTGTTAGGGGCGGTTGACTGAAGGCGCCGCCGGTTGTTCAATGGCGGTACTTCGACTTTGCGTTCGGGCGTGATTGGGGGAACGGATATGCCGGCGGAGCCCACATCTGTTTTCAAGCCCATCTCCGTTCGCTCGCCGCAGTTGGCAAGCGACGAGGCTGTGAGAAGACGGTCATCCGCGACGCCCGCACGACCACCGATGAGGAGGGGCGCAAAGCGCTGACTGCGCTCGCCGAGCGGATCTCCTCACCCGCCGCCGCCGAGCGGCACTGGCAGCAGCTCAGTCTGGATTCGCTTGCTCCGCTGGCCGCGGCGCGACCGAAGCTGATCGAGCGCTACGCCGCGCTCGCCCCCGGGAGCGCCCCGCCAAACGGGCAGGGCGCCCTTGCATCCCTCAACGTGAACAACCTCGGCCGTCAGCAGACCGAGCTGGCGTGGGAGGCGATTTACACCGCGCACGCCACTGGCCCAGGCGCCGGGAAGCTCCTTGATGCACCAACGGCGGCCCTTCGCGTTCTCGGCTACGCCGATTGCTCAGCCAGTACTCCCTCGCCCTCGGCCGCGGATGCCCTGGCGGCCCTGGCCGCGCAACCGGCTATCTCGCCCGACGTTGACGCGCTGCTTCGGCCTGTATCGCGTGGAGGTTCAAAGCCGGTTGCGGCTGTCGCAAATCCACAGTCGCCGTGGCTTCAGCCGAGGGTTTCTTCCGCACCGGTTCCCGCGACTGCATCGTCAGGGTCTGAGCTTGCGGCGGCTGAGTCACTCCTGACAACCCTAACCTCAGCCCCTCCTGCGGCACCGGTGATTGCCGCCGCTGAGGGCGGCGCAGCGGACGAGTGGGGTCAGCGGTCTTTCAAACCGAGGCGGCTCCTGACCTGCGTGAAATCTTCGGCACGCTTTCCCGCAGCAGACGGCACTCCTCGATCAGCTCTCGATTGGCCCGACCACGCCGCTCACACAAGCTGCCCAGACGCTCTACGGCCATATCGGCAGCCTGCATTCGGCGACCCTCGCCGCTCAGCGCGCGATCGGCCCAGTCGTCACGCAAGCCGTCCTCTCCACGCGCTTCCTACCGCGCCGCCGGGGCAGAACTTCCCCGGCCCCGGTGCAGTCCCGGGCCCGCCCGCTCCACCGGACCCGAGTACGGCGCCGGATCGTCGATGTGCACGGCCAGATCCAGCCGCTCGGGATCGGGGACCTCAAGGTCGTCAAGCAGACTCTGCTCGCCTACGTACCCGGTGAGGTCGCGCACGTCGAGAACGTGCTCAAGGGCGAATCGAACGAACGTAAGCATCGCAACCTTGACCGGACAGAGACGACGCTTTCCACCGTCGAGGAGGAGACCCGCGACACCGAGCGCGACACGCAGTCCACGGACCGTTTCGAACTCAAGCGGGAGAGCGAACAGACAGCCAAGGAGGACATGAGCGATCAAGGCGGGCTGACCGTGACCGCGTCCTACGGGCCGGTCGTCGCTACCGCGACCGGTGACTTCGCCTATGCGACCGCCAAGTCGGACTCGCCCAAGCAGCCGAGCAACTTCGCCCATGAGGTCATCGACCGCTCGATCACAAAGGTGCAGACAAAGACGCAGACCACACGCACGACGACGAGTCACAGCGAGGTAGAGGAGACGACTACCCAACGGTCGATAACAACGCCGGCAGCGAGCACGTCACCGGCGTGTACCGCTGGGTAGACAAGCGCTATCGCGCGCAGGTCTACAACTACGGCATGCGCATGCTGCTCGAGTTCGTCGTGCCAGAACCAGCCGCCTTCTACCGTGCCGCGCGCGCCGGAGAGGCGGTGCAGATCGACGCGACGCCCCCGATGCCATTCCTCAACGACCTCTCGCCGCAACTCCCTGGCGAGCCGCCGAGCAGGCTCTACGGCCAGCGACATCAACGAGTGGAACTACGCCCTTTACGCGGCCCGCTACGGCGCAAGCGGCATCGCGCGCCGCCGCCGCCGCTGTTCAAATACATCGGCGCGGCGCTCAGTAAGGACAACCTCGACGATGGAAAATCGGTCGCCGCCAACATCGAAGGACTTCGTCGTGCCGGACGGCTACGCGCTGAACACCTACAGCGCCGCCGTCTCGGTGCGTCTGGGTCGAACTATCCGAAGTTCACCATCCAGATCGGAGGCGACGGCTACACGATCATCAACAACACGTCGAGCGGAAACTCGCAACTCATCCGCCAGCACCTCGGCGCGCCAACTCTCACACCGGTCAACGGGCCTGTCCCGATCAGCGTCGCGGCCTACGACGTGCTCGCATACGCAGTCAACGTGCAGGGAATCTGCGCGCGCCATCCCGAAGCGCTTGCCGCCTGGAAGCTTCAGACCTACGACAAGATCTCGACCGCCTACCAAGCCCTCCAGCAGGCCTACGACCAGAAGAAGACACAGGCCGATCAGGCGGCGGCCGGATCAGCGCTCACCGGCCAGAACCCGGCGCTGAACGAGACGATCGAGCAGACCGAACTCAAGAAGCTCTGCATCACGATGATGACCGGGCAGCATTTCTCCCAGTTCCACGCGGTCACCGACCCCGCCGATGCGCCGACTCACTTCCCGGAAGTTGACGTCAGCGAGGCCCTCAACGAGGGACCGATCGTCGAGTTCTTCGAGCAGGCGTTCGAGTGGGAGCAGATGACCTACATCTTCTACCCCTATTTCTGGACACGGAAGTCGAAGTGGGTCGGCCTCGAAGCGGTCTCCGACCCAGATCCGCTCTTCCAGCAGTTCCTGACGGCCGGCTCCGCACGGGTGGTCGTGCCGGTCCCGATCGCCTACGTCGACGCGGTGCTCTACCTGCTGCAGTCACCCGCAGCCGATCTCCGGCAGCGGGTCTGGCAAGGCGGCGACCCGCCCACCCTCGACTCACCACTCTACGTGTCGCTCGCCCAAGAACTGCGCAACCAAACCGACGACCTGGCCGGCGCCACCCCGGAAGGCGACCCCTGGGAGTACACGCTCCCCACAACGCTCGTCTGGCTGCAGCCGGACGGAACGCTCCCGACCTTCCCCTAACGGCCCCGGGCCGGGAGCAATGACGTGGGGCTGTTCAGCGAGGATGACTACCTCGATCTCACCCCGGCCGAACTCGAACGCCGGGCAACCGCCAAAGAGAACGCCCTGATCGAGCGACGCCTGACGCCCGACTGGTGGCAACAACAAGGCGATCTCTGCCTCCCCGCACAAGGACTCAGCGTCGCAATCATCGGCGCCGGCTACGCCGGACTCGCCGCCGGCTGGTACCTGAAGCAGTGTGGCGTCAACGTCACCGTCTACGAAGCAAAGGGCCAGATCGGTGGGCGCGTCCGCACCGACCGCCACTTCATTCCCGGACGGGCCGTAGAAGCGGGTGCCGAACTGATCGGACGCAACCACGCGCTCTTCCGCATCCTCGCCCGCCGCTACGGCCTCACGCTCGACCCGCTCGGCAGCCCACCATGCAACCCACCAGGACTCTCCCGAACCCGCTTCGGAAACCACGACCTCACACACGCCGAGGAGCAAGACGTCAAGCGTCGAGTGCGCCCGGCGCTCGTCACGATCGGGCAAGAGGCAGACCCGATCAGCCAGGACACACCCTGGCTATCGCCAAACGCCGCCAGCTACGACCGAACAAGCGTCGCTCAGGTGCTCGACCGCCTGCTCGGCCACGGCACGGGCAACCCAAGGCGCTGGCTGGAACTCGTACTCGGAAACGACAACTGCGCAACCATCGAGCACCAAAGCTACCTCGGCCTCCTCTCATCCGTCAGCGCCTGCCGGCTTGGACAAGGCTCGGGACTGCTCAGCTACTGGCTCTCCACCGAGACACACCGCTGCCGCAACGGAAACGACCTCCTCGGCGAACGCCTTGCCCAATATCTCCACCCAGACCTGCAGACCTCGCGAGCCGTCACCAGCATCACGATCACCACCACCCCAAGCGGATGGCCGCCAATGGTCATCACCCATAACGTCCTCGACGCCCAAGGCCAGCCGATCCACCCAAACAGCGAAGCCTTCGACTACGCGATCCTCACTGCCCCACCGCCTGTCTGGGCGCAAATCACGATCGCCCCCACGTTCACTCCAGCATCCCGATCCTTACAGCACGGTCCCGCCGTCAAGTTCCTCACGCGCTACCGCTCACGTTTCTGGTGCGGAGAACACCCGCCACTCGAGCCGGACGCGCTCTGGGATCTGCTCGGCACCGTCTGGGAAAGCACCGACAGCCCGCCGACACCCGCCAGCGGCCCGCCCACCCCCGGCTTCGGCCTCAGCGTCTTCTCGGGAGGGCAATACGTCCAATCAGCACGCGACTACACGTCCAAACTCACCACCCTCTACCCGAGCCGCCAGCGCAACCTCCTAGGCGCCGACCAACTGGTCGACTGGACGACCGAGCCCTTCATCCACACCGGCTACGCAGTACCGGGACTCGGACAGGCATCGACCATCCACCCCAACCAACAACAACCTCACGCAACCCGACTCTTCTTCGCCGGCGAGCAAACCTCGCCCGGGTTCTTCGGCTACATGGAAGGAGCCCTCCAATCAGGAACCCGAGCCGCACGCGACATCATCATCAGCGCCGCCGTTCCCTGCCCCCAACGCCGCTACCCCAGAACCGCCGACGCACGAGACGGAGGCGGTCTCCCCGGGGGCACAAAATCAAGCCCAGAAGAAGACTCGGGCTTCACCGGCGGCGGAGGCGAATCCGGCGGTGGCGGCGCGAGCGGAGAATTTTAGCCAACGCACACCGCCGCGCATCTAGTTCGCCCGCCCCACTCCTTGTACGCGGCGCCCGCATGCGCGCTAGGCGGGCATGCGGGCGCGAATCACCTGTCCGCTAGGTCACGGGTAGCTGACGACCTGGCTGGCCACGTCCGGGTTGGCGGAGCTCACCGGACCGCCGGTGTCGTTGATGACGTGGTCGATGGTGCCGGGACCGCTCAGGTTGATCGTGAGCAGGTCGTGCATCTGGACGCCCGGCGTGTTCGGGACCTCGAAGGCATGCGACACGTGGATGTCCGGGTTCACGTTGGTGAAGATGTAACTGCCCATGCCGTAGCCCTGGAACGATTGAACGTTGTCGGCGACCTTGAAGGCCGCGTAGCCGAGCACGCCGTCGTGCTCGTAGTCGGCCTGGGTCGGCGGGTCATAGGGCAGTTCGTTCTGGAAGAAGACGACTTCGCCGCCGTTGCCGTTCCAGATGACGTTGTACTTCTGGAAGTGCTCGACGAACAGCCCCGTCGCGGTGACATCGTCGCCGTTCACCACGAGGCCGGTGTCAGCGGTGTTGACGGTCCAGCCGACCGACCCGGCAACGCCGTGGTCGGCGCGCCAGATCCACAGGTCGTCAAGGATGGTGTTGTCGCTGTTGACCTCGAGGGCGACGGTCGCCTTGCCGACGTGCGGTCCGCCGACTCGGAAGAACACGTCCTGAAGTCCCGTCGGGTCGGACGCCTGATTGTGCGGTACGCCGTTGTTGCCATTCTTCGAGCCGATCTGCATGAGCACCGGCGAGTTGACCGGTCCGGCATCGACGATGAGACCGGAGATGTCGATGCCGATCACGTCAGCGGTGGTCAGGACCGAGTTGCCGTTGCTCGCTGTCAAGGTGGCCATGCCCAGGCCCTGCTACCACCGTGTCGGCCCGTTTGACCTTGATCGGCGAGTCCACGTTGTAGACGCCGGGCGTGAGCAGCAGGTTGAGGCCCCGGGAGAGCGCGGCGTTGATCGTGCTGACCGAGTCCGACGGCGTGGCGACGAAGAACTGCGACAGCGGGATCGAGGTGCCGGCCGTGTGCCCGTTGGCCCACGTGGGGCCCACCGAGTTGGTTTGGGCTGACGGCACGAAGACGTTCCAGGCGCCCGAGCCGTCGATGTACAGGTAGGGCTTCTCCCTGCTCACCGGCGTCTGCGCGAGCGTCGTGTAGGCGTGCGCCGTTGCCGAAGTCCTGCGCGGGCGCGGCGATGTCGCCAGAGAAGACCTGGTTCCACACGTAGTTGGACCAGCCGGTACCCAGGTCACTGTTGCGGACGTAGAACTGCTGCTGCGACCCGTTGAGCGCGCCGCCCTCCAGCCGCGAATCGGCCACGAAGCCGCCGCTGGCGAAGTTCGGGTTCTCGCAGTACGGCATGAACGTGGTGAAGTCCTTGACATCGACCCGGCGCATCGGGGCCGCCTGCGAAACCGCCCACATCTCGTTGCCGGTGTGGCAGCCGTCCGCAGTCGGGACGACATGGATGGTCAAGTTGGAAACGGAACGCCAGAAGATGTCCAACGCACCGCTGCCGTTCTTGCCGACGGCGGTCACACCACCGTTGATGACGACGGCCGACGGGTCCTGGCCCAGGCCGTCGACCTCGGTGTAATAGCCGACCGGGATGTCCAGCGGGTTGTTCTGGGACCCATACGTACCCGGCTCGAAAAGGAGCGCATAACGCGCGGTGCCCATCTCGTTGTCGACCTGCTGGGCGTAGATGGCGTTGACCGCGGCCTGGATGTCGGCCTGCGACATGCTCGGGGTGAAGACACAGACATTAGGTCCGAACGTCGCGGTGACGGCGTCCGGACAAAGACTTGCCGATGGCGAGGGGTCCGCGCTGGCACCCGCGGCTGTAGCGGTCAGCGCGGCGGCCCCCAAGACCACCGCGCTGACAAGGAGACGAACCATTCGCTGCATGAAGGCACCTCACTGTGCGGGAGATCAAAAGGAAAACATACGACAAGGAGCATCCGCAAGTGAACGGTTCGTTGCGAAAGCCGGGAAGCCGATCAGTCGAAAGGAACAGCCAAGGCGGATAGATCCGGGCTAAACAACACCGCGAACCCATCCAGCCGCCATGCGCCGGCTGCGAAAAGGAGCTGACGGGCGGCAGAAACGCTGGTGCACCGGCTGCCGGACAAGTGGCTGGCGACGCGAGACCGCGTCGTGAGCCAATCTCGTCAGTCGCGCAGTGCCTGTTCGAGCTCCGTTGGGGTCTGCTCAGGACGGAATGGCTTGAATCCAGCCATTCCTGCGATGGTGGGGCTCCGAAAAAGGCGGGACTTACCGGAGGGATGCCGGAGCGGTGCGACGGAACCGACCTGACCCTGAGCTCCCGAATCGAGGAGCTGGTGTTCCCTCGATGGACTCCTCTCTTGTCTGGCAGGAGGCGGAAGAAACCGCCGCCCCCTGCCGTTCCATGGGTCTGCGTCACGCACGAGCGCGGTCCGGGCCTCCGGTAACCGAAATCCCCGGATTTGAGCATGCTAGGAGATCGATAGTCAGCCTCCGCGAACGGCCGGACCAGGAAGCCAATGCCCGCCAGCGACGGGGAGGGGAACGGAACCGCTCTTGGGATGAACAAGATCGTAAGGCCTCGAACGGTCAAGCGACGTGAACCTGGCCTGTTCCAGAGTGCAGCTATGCACCCTGAGAAGCCCGCGCCGCCAATTAGCCCTCCGTCTGTTGGCAAGCCACGGGATATAAGGTTCGCGCAACTTGCCGCACTCCGGTCGCGCGAGGGTCTGGGACGCGAGTCTCTGCACGGGACTCGGGTTCATTGGAGGTTAGGCTCGCGACTGTGGAAACGCGAGCGGTGGGAAAGGCGAGCTCTTGAGCAAGGTCTTCGTGTTCGCGCTGACCGCGGCGCTGAATCCGACGCTGCTCGCTGCGACGACGGTGATGCTGCTGCTGCCGAGCCCAAGGCGGCTTCTGCTCGGCTATCTGCTCGGGGCGTATACGACGGGCATCGCGGTTGGCCTCTCGATCGAGTATTGGCTGCACGGGTCGGGCGTGGTCAGTACGACTACGCACACCGTCGCCCCGGTCGTCGACGTCACGCTCGGGTTGCTGCTGCTCCTGGTCGCCTTCGTGGTCGGGACCGGCCGGTCGGCACAACGGAAGCAGCGCAAGAGCGCGGGCCGTCCGAAGAAGACGCCCGCCTGGCAGCGCCGCCTCAGCAAGGGATCGGCCCGGTCGACCTACGTCGTCGGCATCCTGCTGAGCTTCCCCGGCGCCTCCTACCTCGCAGCTCTCACCCAGATCGACAAGCAGAACCTCAGCGCCACCGAGACCGTGTTGACCGTGATCGCGGTGAACGTGGTCATGCTGATGTTGCTCGAGCTACCGTTGATCGGCTACTCGATCGCCCCGGAATGGACTTCCAGCGCGGTCGAGCGGCTCAAGGACTGGCTCGCCAGAAACGGCCAGCACGCCGCTGTCATCGGCGCCACCGTCATCGGCTTCGCGCTCATCATCCGCGGTGCGATCCAATACTCGGGATAGCTGCGCGAGTCAGGGCAGCGGGCCGGGCGGCATGGCAACGCTCGCCGCCCAGTCCGTTTGCGCTGATTACGACCGGGTAGGAGACGCGACCGGCGAAGCGAACGCGGAGCCGATGGAGAACGAAACTCCGCCTGGAGCGCTGGCTCGACCGCGCTCTTGCACGCGCCGAGACGCCCCGCGGCGGTGCCGCGGTCATCGCCATGATCACGACCATCGCGACGGTCGGCTTCGGCCTGCTCATGACCGCGGTCGACCACAAGAACTTCACCACGGTCGGCCAGGGGCTCTGGTGGTCCGTCCAGACCGTCACCACCGTGGGTTATGGCGACCTTGTCCCGACCAACACCTCGGGGCGGATCGTGGCCGCGCTCGTGATGCTGCTCGGGCTCGCCTTCCTAACGGTGATCACGGCGGCGATCACGAGCTCGTTCGTCGCGCGGGCCACCGAGGAGCGGGCGAGGCGCTCCGGCGGTGCCGCCCCGGCGACTGCCGACGACGTGCGCGCCATCAACGAGCGGCTCGACCGCATGGAGGCCCTGCTGCGGGAACGGTCTTAAAGCAACCATGCACCCATTTTGCGCAGCGAGGGCTCGACCTCTAGAGACGAAGATCACGATTCCGGCGATTCGACGACAGGTGGTTTCCTGGCAGGGGCCACTCGATCGTCTCTCGACGGGTTCACTTTGTGCGCGCTTGGTCGCTGCCACGTCGGCGACCGCCTGCTCGAGCGGCTGGGCCGACCCGGATCCTTTAGCTCGTCAGTCCGGCGATCCCGTCCCGCAGGAGCGGAGTGCGAGCAGCACGACGATCACGGCCGCGACCGTCCGGGCGTTCGACTTCGAGCCACACCCGGGCCGCGGCGAGCACCCGCTCGGCCCACTGGCGGCGAACGATGAGCGCGATGATCGCCGCGAGGAGCGGTAGCAGCGCCATCAGCGTGAAGAAGGCCCAGTAGGCGATGTACTGGACGGCGCTTGGATTCAGCTCCGAGATCGTCTTGAGCGCGATCGGAATGAAGGCAGCCGGGTTCGCGAGCATCGCGCCGGCGCCGACAATCGCCACCACCGGCGACGAGGCTACGCGGCTCATCTGCGCGACCGCGCTCGCGGTCCTCGCCGGGTTCTTCGGCCGCCGCAGCATTCGCGGTCCACGCGAGGATAAGCACGGCGAAAACAATGTCGAGGATCGCCACCCACGTCTTGGGCGTCGACGACGACGAACCGTCCGCGGCGACGTTGCCGAGCACGAAGGCGGCGAGGACGCCGATCGCGAGCGTCACGGTCAGCGCGCCAAGGTGGAGACCAAGCGCGGCGCGGAGCGGCTTCTCGGCGAGCACGACCACGAGCACGGAGAACGTGAGCGTCGTCGGCGACAGCATCGCCGCGATCGAGACGAGTACCAGCTGCGTGTAGGTCCAGCCCATTGCGCAGGTGGCCTTTTGACGTCGCGGTGCGCTTCTCCTGCGAGGCGCACGATCCGCACCTCGTGCGCGAGAGGATCACCCGCCAGCACGGGTCGTCCTTCGAGAGCGACGGCGCCGGGCGAAGGGGGAGGGCCTGGAAAGCGGCGCACTACGGATAACGACTGCGAACCTTGTGGGCTAAACCTGTACGCGTCGCGCGTGGCGCAGGTACCGCGTAGGACGAATCCTTCCCGACGGTTGACGAGGAGCCGAACTCGGCTCAGCTGGCCGGCTCGGTGTCGGTTTGCCGAGTTTGTAGGTTCCGGCGGCGGGCACGCCGAGCGCGAGGATGGGCACGACGGTGAGGAAGCGGTAGATGAGTGTCGCCGCCACGGCGGAAGCGTTGTCGGCCCCGAAGCCGACGAGGGCTCCGGCTTGTGCTCGCCGAGGGAATCCCCAACAGCACATCAGCGCTAGCCTCCACGAGGGACTGCGCGCGCTCGAGATCGAGCTCCTCGTACGCCAAGAGAGTGACCGCGCGAACGGCGTCTCGGTGTGCTTCTACCCGGCCGGGACGGACGCGTCCTTCCTCGACGACGTGCGGCGATACGGCGTCGTCCTTCCCGGAGGAGTCCACCCCGAGGTCGGCGGACGGACCTTCCGCATCGGCCATCTCGGCAACGTGACTGACGAAGACGTCGATGCCACCCTTACGGTCGTCGCTCGCGCACGAGCCATCGTTGGTGCCGAGACCGCGGCCTCCTGAGGAGCTGTGGGGCGGGCGTGCGCCCGCATCTACGATCGATGCCGACGAGGGCGGCCGCGGTGGACAGGAGTGTGTGAAGCTCCGACTCGAACGGCGAGTGAGCTGGCACTGCTCAGCCTCCGGCGCGGCGCGGGACGGCCAGTCCTTCGAACAGAGTGTCGCCGACAACCCGCGTGATGTGACGGCTCGTGTCGGTGACGAGGACGAGGACGAGCGGATATCCACAGGCTGGCGGTCTCACACGACGGTGGTCAGGCGGAATCATCCTCGACTGCGCGAATGCCGCTTACCTCTAGTGATCCGTGACCGTCCAGAAAGTCGCGTCGCAGAGAGTTGAAGCGGCGCGCACGACATCGGCTCCTGTTATGCGTCGCACGGGCGACGTGGCCTCGAGGCGTATTTGGCGTGACGTAGCAGGGACTGGCGTGAGCAGACGCTTTGAGTGCGTCCGTCAACGGAAGACGGCCGAGACGATACTCGAGGGGACTCTTAGTCCTCCAGATTCGGGTTCGAATCCCGCCCGGATCATCAAGTCCGAGGCCACGCGAGAATCACGGTCAGCGCGCAAGCAGGATCCGACGAACGGCGAGCCCACAAAGAATCCCAGGGTCGCGAGACTGAAAGCCAGGCGTGCTCGAGCGCACGTATCAAGGCAAACAGGCTGATCCCGACGTCACGCACGAGCGGGTGCAGCGCGACGCCACTCGCGCCGCGCCACCGCTGTACACGCGCCGGCGGCGACGAAAAGGACCGCCACCAACGTCCACTCGAGCGAACCGTTCCCGTGATCGGGATCGAAGCCGAACGCCCCCTCGATCCAGTCAGGCCATGCAAGCGTAAGCAACGCCAGCGAACCTGCAAGCGCGGCCACGATCGACTCACCCCAGAAGCGAACCCTCGGTCTCTCTCTCATCGAAACTCCTTCCGGTTGGTCGCTCAGGCGCGTCACGGGTAATCGTCCTTGTCGTCCCGATCGTGGTCGCTGTCTTCCTTTTCGTCACTACAGCAGTCGTCGGCGTCTCCCTCGCAGCACTGTTCGCCGCCGCACCGATCGCATCCGCACCTCTCGCATCCGGAGCCGTGATGGTTGCAGTCGCATCGATCCCAGATCGTGTACGCCATCGCATCGAGTGCCTTCGCCGGCGTCGTTGGGTCGTCGCTCTTGATGATCAGCTCCGAGGCGATCGGACACTTCTCCGTTGCCTTGTAGCGAACGACGACCGAGAGGCACGAGCCGGGCGGCACTCTCGCCGGGAACGGGTTGTTCACGAGCTTCCAGTGCGGGTTCTTGCGCCTGAACGCGACGCTGGTGACGTGAAGGGCACACTCACCGACGTTGCAGATCGCGATTGTCCGCTCGGCGCGGCAGCACGCCTTCACCCCGCCGAAGCAGAGCGAGCCGGTCACCGCAAGCTTCCCGGCAGGCACCTCGCCTTTGACCGCGATCTGATGCTGACCACTCGGGTCGTTGCTCGTGACCGTGATCGTCGCCGACTTCGAGCCGAAGCTGCTCGGCGCGAAGCGGATCGGAACCGGGAGCGAGTCTCCGGGGCCGATAACGAGCGGGTATGAAAGCACCTCCGCTACGACGAATTCGGTCTCGGAGGAACTGAGCGCCGTGATCGTCAGCGGGCAGCGACCGCTGTTGTTGAGAATGAGCGCCTGGTCGACGAACGAGCCGACGCAGACCTTCCCGAAGCTGCCGCTGTCTGCGATCACGATGCTCAGGCGCGGAGTATCGGCTGTGCCCGAGACCTTGACCTTGTGCGGACCGGCGGGATCGTCGCTGAAGATGGTGATGACCGCGGACTTGGGGCCAGGGCTTGTCGGAGCGAAGCGGATCGCCACCTCAAGCGCATCGCCTTCGTCGAGCTTCATCGGATACGAGACGACGCTCGGGACCAGAAACTCGGCCGACGACGAAGTGATGCTGCTGATCAGGAGCGGTCCGTCCCCGCCGTTGTCGATCGTCAGCTCCTCGTCGACGAACGAGCCGACACAGGCATGTCCGAAGCTGCCATGGTCGGCGATCGCCGTCACGACTCGTCCTGGAGCTTGAGAGATCTTGAAGAAGAACGGATCGATCGAGCTCCGCACCGTGGTGGCATTGTCCAGGGCGAGGAGCGTCTTCGTTCCGAAGTCGGCGTTGCGCTGATAGGTGACGCCGTTGGGGAAGTTCGCCGTGTCCGGCGTGTTGTTGGCCGAGAAGATCCCGTAGAACGACGTCCCGACCGCCAGCATGTAGAGGTAGTCGCCGATGTAGGGGTCGAATGTCTTGCTCGGCGAGCTTGCAGGAGGGCGTGCAAGCACGTAGCTCGTCGTCGAGCCGAAGTCGTTCGTCGTCAGCTCGACGATCGTCTCCCAGCGCTGATCGTTGGGCGGACCGGTCACCTGCTGGTAGACGAGGCCCAACCGGCCCTTGCTGTTGATTGCCAGCGCCGGGTTCGTCCCGTTCGTCACCGAGCGCAGCATGCCCGACCAGGTAGTCCCCGAGTCCGTCGACTTGCGAATGAGGAGCGTGTATGTCCCGCCCTGCTGGTCGCCGTAGCAGACGTAGACGATCGCACTGTTGTTCGGGTCGACCGCAATCGAGAGGTCGCCGCCGATCCGCTGCTGCCCAAGGAAGAGCGAAAGGAACGGATTGGTCACGCCCGTCGCGATGCGCACGCCCTGCTTCGTGTCGCCGGGGTCGATGAGCGCGTTGAACGGCGTTCCGCTGGTCGCCCAGTCGTCGTCGCGGACGATGACGACGTCGAAGGTGCCGTCCTTCAGAAGGGCATAGAAGACGGCGTACACGGTTCCGTTCGAATGCACGGCCGGCCGAGTCTGGAAGCCGTCGCGGGTGACCGTTCGCCCTTCGATGACGAAGGTGCTCGTTGTCGGTGCAGCCGCCGCAGCGTCGAGCGACAGGTCGATCGTGGCCGGGACGTTGCCCGGAGCGTGATCGTTGCTGCCGATGAAGATGCGGTCCTTGCCGGCGTCGGGCCCGGCCGGAACCGTCGCCGCCTGCACGAACGGCTGGTCGTCGTCCTTGCGGGTCGCCAGCTGCGTCATCGTCGTGAGGCCCGAGAAGTCGTTGGTCCGGAGGATGTCGAAGTTGATCGACGCGATTCCGCCCGAACCCCACAGCACACCCGCGTAGAGCATCCCGCCCGCGGTCGCGAAGCGAAGCGTCTGATCCCGGACGGGCGTCCCCGCGATGATGTCCCTGAGATCCCAGGTCTGTCCGCCGTCGCTCGAGTAGAAGATCGGGGACTTTTTGCTGCCGACGTTCTGGCTCGGCGTGAACGCTGTACCGGCGATCTCGAGTGGGTTCTCGGGATTGACCGCGAGGTTCGGCTCGCTGTCCTGGTTCGTCTCCGCGCTCGCCTTGTGGGGAATCATGTTGACGACGGTGACGATGTCGGACATCTCAGGCCGCTCCGTCGTCCCGGCCGATCAAGCGCTGCACGTCGTCGAGCCTGTCTCGTGGGAGAAAGTCGAGGGGATGCGTCGCCTGATAAACAGATGCCGGCACCTCGTCGGGCACCTCGGTTTCGTCCCGCCGCCGCAGGATGAAGACGCCGCTCGTGCCTTCGTGCAACTTCGGCGACTGGTACCACGCGATGTCGAGGCTGCTCGCGAACACCACCTCGACGGTTCGGCGCGAGCCTCGGCCCTTCAGCACCGAATCGATCGCGACGCGCGCGATCGACCATTTCGGATCGTGCTCGGAAATGGGATCGTCGCTCGCGACGAGCGTAACACCTGTCACGCGACCGGTGACGATCATGTCTGCCCCCGTGACCCGCTCGGCGAGCGGGCGTTCGGAAGCGATTCGAGTGCCCTCGGCGACGGCGCGAACCGTCTCGGTCGAAGCCTCTCGGTGTTCGATCTCGCGCACGACCACCTCGACTCCAACCGAGACGACGTCCGTGAAGAAGACATGCGTCTCGCCTTCGGCGCCCGACATGCCGATGACGGTCACCTCCGCTCCGACAAGGCTCCGCATCACGTCGGTGCCCCGGAGAACCTCCTCGACCTCCACCGTGACTGCCGCCGGCGGCGTTTTGGCTCCGGGCTCGTCCTCTGCGCGCCCGCGGTGGACGATGCTGCCCTTGAAGACGAACCCGGCCTCGTCGGCGAGACGTGAGAACTCGCCGACGCTCACGTTCTCACGCACCTCCCGTGCGGAGGCATAGCCGCAGCAACGACGTTGCGGTCGGGCACTCTGCGCCTTTCGTTGCTGCGGGCAATCCTCTCTCGTTTGCGCATGCCTGTCAAGCGCTCGGGATCGCGGCCGGGTGGCTCGGCTGGAGTCGGTCGAGATGCGGATCTGCTGGTTGCTTCCGAGTGCGACCGAGATCGTCTGCGACCTCGGGCTGATGGGGTCGCTGGTCGGTGGAGCGCCGCGTCCGAGAGCTCGTGCTGCGCTTGGCGCGGGAGAATCCGCGCTGGGGACGCTCGAAGCACATGCACGCCCGGATCGACCCACGAGAGCGCGCGCGCAACGAGGAAGCGGCGTCCATCCGTTAGGCGCCTGGGTTGTTGATGCCCCCTACCACGGATTACACCTGCGCCGCGCGTGCAGGCCCGCGCCGATCCGACGGATCCGGGTGACGACCACGACCAGCGACGTCATCGTGTTCGTCTTGCTCGGCACGCTGATCGTGATCGGGGAGCTCCTCACGTTGGGGTACAACGTCTTCGGCTCCGGCTACGACTACCGCGAGACGGTCGCGCCACGGTCCCGAAGCCTCTGGTACGACCCGCAGCCGTCGTTGATGGCCGACACGCCGGTCGGGTACCAAATCCATGCGGCCCTCTCCTGGCTGCTCTATGCGGTCTGGCCGTTCAGCCGGCTCGTGCACGTCTGGAGCATCCCGCTGCAGTACCTCGGGCGCCCCTACATCCTCTATCGCAGCCGCTACGGCACTCGTGCGCGATCCAGGGCCGCCGGCTGAAGCTGGGAGCAGCGCGGTACGGCGCGCCGACCTCACGGGAGTACTGCTCCCGGGGGGCGCCTCAATTCGTTTCGGTTCCCCCAAGGCGCTCGCGAGCTTCCGCGACGGGACTCTCGCCGAGCATGGCTGGCAGACGCTCGATGAAGCGTGCGGTCATCGGATCGCGGTGGGCAAGGTGATCGACGGTCTCGACGTGCCGTTCCCGGTTCTCGACGACGGCACTGAGATCCGGGCGCCGATCTTCGGGCTGGTCGCGGGACTTCGCGCCGCCCCGACCGACCTTTGCGTGGTGTTGCCGGTCGATTGCCCACTCGTGACTTCAGCGCTGCTGCTCGAGCTCGCGGAATCATGTCGCGACGTCGCGCGATTCGAACGTGGCCCCCTCCCAGGGGCGTACCGGCGAACCGCGCTCCGCGCGTTGGAGTCCGGGGAGATGGCCATCCATAGAGCGATCTCGCACCTCGACGTGGCAGTCGTCGACTGCGATCCGTCTCTCTGGCGAACGTCAATACACCGGCCGACCTCGCCGCGCTCTGAGCGACGCTCGGATCGAGCCGAACTCGAGACTGAAGACGGAGTCACCGGGTCGTTGGGGACGCGCGTCAGGTTTGAGTCGAGCAGAGGAGCCGGCATGTCCGCGGGGGCGAATGACATGGCGCTCGTGTAGTCGGGGTCGGTCGACTGGTGTTGATTCCCGCGCCCTCGAAGCAGGCCCCGTCGAGCCAATCACGTGCGAGGGGGAGGGGAATCGCTGTGACGTCCGGAGCGAGATGTGCCGAACCGTCGCCGCGCCACTGCACTCCGCCCTGCGCGGTCGGCACGCCAGCCCTTTTCAAGTGATCGGCCGGGCCGGTCGCGGCTTGGTCGTCCTGCGAGCCTGGGTAGACGTCGTGCACAAGCGCCCTATCGCCGCGCGGCCTCAGCCTGGAAGCGGGCGCCCCAGATCGCGTCGCCCTTGCGGCGACACGGCTGCCGAGGTTAGCCGTTCACGTTGATGGACAAATACTGGAAACCATGACCAACCCGCCGGCAAATCCAGCGTGGATCAGGAAGCTCGCGCCGCCCATCCAGGCGGCGCGAGCGCTTCATAGGACTCGGTAACCCCCTAGCCGAGCTGGCCCACTCCGCCGACCTCAAAGTCGACATACATACCGGCACCCTCGTGATTTCCGCGAGCGCTGGTGACGTCGCAATAGAGCCGGTAGGTGCCAAATTCCAGCCGGACCCGGTCGGTCACCTCACCCGGCGCCCCCATCACCGGCGTGATCTGGGTTGTCGTGGCGGTGGGGTTAAGCGAGGTGCACGGCAAGGTCGAGCCCGGGCAACTCCGGAGCGCGAAGTCGTGCATGCTGCTGTTGTCGTTCACCGTCAGCCAGTAGTTCCCCGGTCTGAGCTGGAGGTCTCTGTCCGGGTAGAGCGCGTGGCTGTAATCCACTCCATCCCAGGTGATCTGCATGCAGAACATGCTGGCAGTGGGGGTCGTACAGAAGGCGCCAGTCAGCGGCCGGCCATCCGCAGACGCCGACGCAGCTGAGAACGCATACACGGCGATGCCGCTGACAGCCGTGAGCAACGCGAGCACAAGCGCTGTCCGACCTCTTGGTCTACTTGCCTTGGTCATCTAATCCAACCCCTTTTCCCGTCCCGTGAGTTTGACCGACACCGAAGTTCCCGGCCTCAGCGCCTTGCCTGCCTAGGCGGAATCGTCCCAGGACACGGTCTTGCAGTCAACCGACAACCGGCGCACGACGTCACTGGTCGCTGGGTGGCCCAGGACAGGCGAACGGGTGACCCGGACAGCATCCGCCTAGTCGGGAGAAAAACCTCCAGCATCCGGCTGTGGGTAAGGGCGAAACCCGACGGCGGGGCGGCACGCCGTCCAGGCTCGATAACCCGCCCTGGCCGCGATTGGAAATAACCCGTTTCCGTTGACACCTTGATCTGCCCCGGTTTCTTGGGGTCCGGGTTCTGGAGTCAGGCGGCGTCGTGGGTGCGGAAGTAGCGGTCCTCGTATTCGGTTGGGGTGAGCATGCCGAGCGCGGAGTGGCGGCGTCGGGTGTTGTGGAAGAGCTCGATGTAGTCGTGGATCGCGGAGGCGAGCTCGATGCGGGTCTTCCAGCGCTTGCGGTTGAGGAGCTCGACCTGCATGCGGCCCCAGAAGCTTCGACGACGGCGTTGTCGTAGGGGCAGCCGACGGCGCCGATCGACGGTGCGAGGCCGGCGTCGCGGACTTTCTGGCTGAACGCCCAGGAGGTGAATTGCACGCCGCGGTCGGAGTGGATCACGAGGCCTCCGACCGGTCGCGCCGGCGGGTGGCCATCCCGAGCGCGTTGGTCACGAGCACCGTGGTCTGGGTGCTGTCGATCGACCAGCCGACGACTAGCGCGAGAACGCGTCGAGGACGACGCAGCAGTAGATCTTGCCTTCGCGAGTCGGGTGCTCGGTGATGTCGGTCATCCACAGCTGGTCGGGCGCGTCGCGGCGAACTCGCGGCGCACCAGGTCGGGGCAGGCGACGCTGCCGACCCGTGCGCTGCGCGGCAGCCGCCGGTTGGGCAGGCCGTTGATCCCGAGCTCGCGCATGATCGCGGCGACCGCGTTGTGGCCGACGACGATCTGGCGTCCGAAGCGCAGCTCGGCGGTGACTCGATGCGCGCCGTAGACGCCGCCCGAGGCGCGGTGGACGTCGGCGATCTCGCCGGCCAGGAAGATCCGCCGAAGCGCTCTCGGCGAGGTCGGGCGGCTCCGCCACGCGTAATAGCCGGACTCCGTGACCCCGAGGACAGCGGCAGGCGTGACGTACGTTGATTCCCTGCCCGGTCAAGGACGCGATCACCGGGTAGAGCCTTTTGGGGGCAGGCCCTGCTCGAGGAACACCTCGTTGACCTTCCGCGACACGGCGAGCTCGGTCTCGAGCTGCCGGATCGGCGCTTCGGCCGCGGCGAGCTCGAGCGCCATGTCGGTGCTCGTGCCCGAGATCTCGCCCCGGTCGATCGCGCTCCTGGCGGAGCCAGTTGTAGATCGTCGCCTCGCTCATCCCGAACGTCGCCAACAGCTGCGGCGACCTTCGTGCCAGAGCGAGCGAGCTCGATGACCTGACGACGAACCTCGGGCGGATACCTGCGGGGCATCTGAATCCTCCTTGCTGCCGAAGGACTCTAGAAACCCGACTCCACGGAACCGGGGGCAGATCACGGTGTCAACAGACGCGGGTCAATTCCATTTCCACATCGAACCATGGAGACTTGCTGACACGCGCGAAAGCGCATGGTTGAGCGGCTTTCTCTCCGTTGCTCATGTCCTGGTTGGTGTCGGTTGGTGCGCGAAGCTGAGACCCTGCTAGACGCGACGTTCGATCCCAGGTGCGCCCATTCAGCTATGCGCAGCCGGCGAATTTGGCGTTAGGTCAGCCAAGTCCGATGGTGCGAAAGTGCTATTCCGGAACGGTGCTGTCCCGGTGCTGTCCCCGCAAATTGGCGTTTTTCATCAGTCCGATCGCAGACTCGCATTCAGACCGTAACTACCAAGTCGCTTTATCCCTTACTACCTTCCACGCGGCACTACGTCATGCCAACGGCGCAGATGCCGTCCGTGTAGAGCCGAACCACGGCCATGCTCCGGCCCCCTCACACTCGCGTGCATAGACGCCTGCCTCCTGGCTCGTGCTTGTGACCCCAGCGGATGACGGTCTCGTATAGTCGATTGCCGAAGTCACGTCGCTCACGGTCATTGTTCGTTCGGACGGCCGAAGGTCGGCACCGGCGCGTCCCGCGTCCCGTAGGGGCGTTGTAGGGTTCGGCAATGCCCGCCGGGATGATCAAGATCGGTGACCTCGAGGTGAATCGGCTTGGGTTCGGCGCGATGCGAGTCACTGGTGAGGGCATCTGGGGGCCACCGCGTGACCACGACGAGTCGCTACGCGGTGCTGCGGCGCGCGCTTTGAACTCGGCGTGACGTTGATCGACACGGCCGACTCGTACGGGCCCAACGTCAGCGAGGATTTGATCGCGGAAGCCTTGCACCCGTACCCGGATGGGCTCGTGATCGCGACCAAGGGCGGAAAGGTGCGTCCGGGCCCCGACCAGTGGGTCGACGACGGACGCCCCGAGCACCTGCGGGAGGCGTGCCCGGCTCGCTCGAGCGGCTGCGGCTCGAGTGCATCGACCTCTACCAGCTCCATGCCCCCGACCGGAACGTCCCGCTCGAGGAGTCGGTCGGGGCCTTGAAGGAGCTACAGGACGAGGGCAGGATCCGCCACATAGGGCTCTCGAACGTCAGCGTCGCCGAGCTCGAGCGCGCCGAGGCCGTGGCGCCGATCGTTTCGGTGCAGAACCTGTACCACGCAAACGACCGCTCGTCGGAGGACGTGCTCGAAGCGTGCGAGCAGCGCGCGATCCCGTTCCTGCCGTGGTTTCCTCTCGGCGCCGGCCGGGCCACGTCGCCGGTCGACGCCCTCGTCGAGCTGCTGAACCGCTCACCCGTGATGCTGCCGATCCCCGGCACGTCGTCTGTCGCGCACCTCGAGGAGAACATGCGCGCAGCCGAGCGCGCCAACTGACCCGGCCGAAAACTGGACACGCGGGATCGCGTTTCCGCAGCGTGTGGATGATCGCTGGCACCCGTATCGAAGCCTCGCGGTGAGCTATCTGTTTGCCTCCGAGTTCGAGAAGGAACCTGATGAACGCACAGAACGGCAGGACCGTCGGGATCATCGGAGCGGGACGGCTCGGGCGGGCGATGGCGCGGGTCGCGGTCCGCGCCGGACGCGCCGTCGTGCTTGCGAACAGCCGGGGCCCGGAATCGCTGACTTCGGTGGTGTCCGCCCTTGGCGAGGGCGTCTCGGCAAGGACGGTCGACGAGGCGGCAGTGGCCGGTCTTGTCGTCATCGCGGTGCCCTGGGATCGGGTGCCCTCAGCCGTGCAAGACATCGATTGGAACCGCCAGATCGTCATCGACGCGACCAACGACTGGGGTGCCGACGATCTGAACGGGAGAACATCGAGCGAGCTCGTCGCCGACCTCGTGGCAGGAGCGCGGGTCGTCAAGGCGGCCAACACGCTCGGCGCCGATGTGCTCGGGGCGGATCCAGAGGTGGCCGGGGGCCGGCGCGTGATCTTCGTCTCGGGGGACGACGCCGACGCGAAAGCGGACGTCGTCGCGCTGTTCCAGGACGCCGGGTTCGCCGCGATCGACCTCGGCGACCTCGCAACGGGCGGCGCGTTGCAGCAGATCCACCACCCGCTCGCCGGCGTCAACCTCATCCGACTCTAAGGAGCGCTATCGATGGCCGTACACACCGAGCTCACCCCGGCCGAAGCGGCCGACCGCCTCGCGTTGCGTGAGCTGTTCGACGCCTACGCCCATTGCGCCGATCGGCGGGACGCCGAAGGCCAGAAGGCGCTCTTCACCGCCGACACACGCTTCGCCGTTTACATGGATGGCGAAGGCAGCGAGCCGACCTACGTGCTCGACGGACGAGAGGCACTCACACCGGTGTTCGCCGATCTGAACCGCTACGAGGTGACGACCCACTTCAACGGCCAGAGCACCGTCGCGATCAACGGCGACCGGGCCACTGGTGAGAGCTACACGATCGCCCACCACCTCTTCTCCGAGGACGGCGAACGCAAGATCATGGTCGCCTCACTCCGATACCTCGACACCTTCGCGAAGATCGACGGCAGTTGGTACTTCGCCGAGCGGAAAGTCCTGCTCGACTGGAGCGAGACGCGACCGTCACCCTTGGCGGCCTGACCCGGGATCAGACGATCGGTGGGCATCGGAGCGGACCTGAGCTAGGCCCGAGAGCTAGTCCGTTAGTTGGGAATCGGGGTCCCGTGACCTTGATCAAGCTCACGGGGGTGGGGTCCGTGCTTCTCGATCCCCCGATCGGGAATCACAAACCCCCGTGTGGCCTCCTGACGGGAGGGTCTCCCCGCACCGATGGAGATCTTCCAATCGGCAACGGCGACTCATGGATCGCTAGACATCCGCTAGATCCTGAGGTCTACAACACGGTATTGCAGGCCAAAAGGAACTGACCCCCAGCTGCGCATGTTGGGTTCAGCGTGCAACGGAACACCCGAACCGAGGATGGACTCGTACGCGATCGACTGTGCGATCGAACACGCGTCAACTGTCCACCCTGGATCGGAACCCCGGCACCCACGCAACGCCTCACGCTAGGCTGAAATCCAACCCGGAGGGGTGGCAGAGCGGTCGAATGCGGCGGTCTCGAAAACCGTTATCCGTCGTTAGGCGGTCGAGGGTTCAAATCCCTCCCCCTCCGCTAGTGCTCAGAACCGCATAACAGAGCGGTTTCTGAGCCATGACGATCTACTGCTCAGACAACTAAATGTGCCTATGCAGACAACCGGATCGTAGTTCACTTGGCGCACTGCTGGCGCACCTGTGACGGTCTCTTTGACCACACCAGCTTGATCCCGGAGTGCGGGGCCGGAGGCAATGTCCGCCTCGCCGATTGGTCGCCGAATCCGCGATCAGTTACCGACATAGGCCAATACGGAACGAGGTGCTCACGCGGGAATCGGCATCGCAAGGTGCTAGCCAGTCGCGCACCTCGATCCCGGACCTACGCGCCGCACGCTTGAATGACGCCTCCGTCGACAACACCCAAAACAACAGCTTCTTCAGGGACATCCCTCGCAGTCACGAGCTCGTACGTCTCGCGGACAGTTCCGTGATCGGTCTCCACCTCCGCGTACATCAGGCAGATCGAGACGGGTTCGACACCGTCCTGGATCGCAAGCTCCCGAGATTCGCAGACGTTGATCTCGCGGCCGCGTGGATCAAGTGCAAAGCCCGGAGCAACGGTGACCATGCCTTTCTCACCAGCAGCGACCGCAAGGCCGTGCACGACGCCGGGACCGTGGAACATTCTGTTCAGGAGCCAACGCTTCTCGATCTGGTAACGCTGCTCTAACGCGAAGTCATCGGCTGTGAGGATCTTGCCGGCGAAATAACGCGGTCTCTCGAGTCCACTCATCCAGCCCCTCGCCACGAGTATCATCCTTAGCGGTGGGTGTCAATCGAATACGAGTGTCCACGTGCACTCGCGTAAATATCAGGCGGCAGGTGACTCAATAGAACGGCGGGGAGACAGGATCCGAATCCCCTGCGCTCGCAGGCCGACCGCCCAGTTCGTACACTCGCCGGGTCAAGAGACGACCTGAGCGAGCCTCGAGGGGTCGGCTCGAAACAGCGGCCCCCCGAGCCTGCCGGTCTGCGGCGCACACTTGGCACCGGACGGGAATTGAACAAGTAGCTTGTCGCCCACGCTGAGTCCGTGATTGAAGTCAACCATGACGGGTGTCTTAAGTCTGAACTTGAACCTTGGGCCTGCGACCTCGCCGTCCAACCGGCCGGCCCCCTAGCTCCTCAGCTTCAGCGTCGGTAAGGTCCAACTCACGGACACCCTTGCGCGCATCTTTGAAAGTAACGCGAACGGTCGCTCCTTTGCCTTCCGGGATTTCCGTACCCGACTTATCTGAGACGCGGATCATCTTCTTAGCCATCTTCCGCTCCTAGTGGGAATGACAAGACTGAGTGATCCTACTGACCCGCCCTCTTGAGGAAGAAGAAGTGAGCGCGAGCCCGTGACGCGCGATCGGATCACTCGTTCGGTTGAATTTTTCGCCGGTTTGCCTCGCGAAGACCTCAGAGGACGCCAGTCAGTGTAGGAAGTGATTGCTGATGCCGAATCTTCATCTTGTTAGGGCTGAACACGAGCCGGATGGTTCCAAGGCATCCGGCGCCCTCGACTCGTATCAGCTCGTCACCAAGAGCGGCGTGGCTCTCGGCCCGATCGAGCTTGTCCGGCCTGATTGGCCCCTCGGCATCATCATCGATCGCGACACGACGAAGCTGCGTGTGATCGAGATCGTTCCCCCCCCGATCGCCACTCGTCCGCAGTCCGGACGACTGCGAGTGCGGCTGCTTCGGGGGTGAGGCCGAGGGCTTCGGCGAGCTCCGAGAGGGCCGTGTGGGCTGCGGGTTCGTTCAGCGGCATCGTGCCGCCGAGGAAATACGCGGGATCGAGTCGTCCGAGGGTCAGGTTTGCGTCGGTGAGGGTTGGTTCGGTGCCGCCTTTCTCTTAGGCGACCGGTCCCGGCTCGGCGCCTGCGCTCCGCGGTCCGACCCGCAGGAGGCCGCCCTTGTCGATCCAGGCGATGGAGCCTCCCCCCGCTCCGATCGTGCTGACGGCCACGCAGGGGATGCTGACCGGGATTCCCCAGGCAACGTCGAATTCGGAGGCGTACTGCTCGGAGCCGTCGAGGACGAGGCCGATGTCGCAGCTCGTTCCTCCGATGTCGAGCGAGAAGACTGATCGATACCCGGCTTGATCGGCGAAGAATCGGCCGCCGGTGACTCCTCCTGCGAGGCCGGAGAGCAGGAGCCCGGCCGGTCGACGCCGCGCCTCGTGGGCGTCGAGGTAGCCTCCGTTGGAGGCGAGAAGGTTCCACCCGGGAAGGACTGTGTCCTTGTGGAGTACGGTGCCGACGCCGTCGACGTACCCTTCGATCGCGGGTTTCACGAATGCGTCCGCGATGGTCGTGCTCGCCCGCTCGTATTCCCGCCAGACTGGTGAGATCCGATGGGACAGGGGGAGTCGGACGTCGGGCATCCGCTCGCGGATTGCCGCCTCGACAGCGAGTTCCTGCTCGGGGTTCAGGTACGAGAAGAGGCAACTGACGGCGACGACGACTTCCTCTTCGCCGTTGACGCTGGCTAGTTGTTCGGCAACTTCGTCGAGACCCGCGAGATCCAGCGGCTCGACGATCGCGCCGTGATGGTCGATGCGTCCGCCGACGCCGAAACAGTCACGGCGGCGGACGAGCGGCTTGGGTTTGCGCCAGTGCAGGTCGTAGAGGCGTTCCTTGTCGATCCTGCCGATGAAGGGGACGTCTTTGAATTCCTCGTTTGTGACGAACAGGACCCTGGGGCCTTGACGCTGGATCACGGCGTTCGTCGCGACCGTTGTGCCGACGACCACTTGGGCGATCCCGTCTGTGAGATCGAGCTGGGCTAGGCCGTGGCGGATCGCGAGCGACGGATCGGCCGGTGTCGAGGGCACCTTTGTCGTCGTGAACGTGCCTGTCTCGTCGTCGTAGAGGACGAAGTCGGTGAACGTTCCACCGGTGTCGATTCCGATGCGTTTGCTCATGTGCGGCCGGGTTGAGCGGTCGTCCGGGTCACCGGATCGAGCAGCGGGTGGTGGCAGGCCGTCAGGCGCCCCGGGCGAAGCTCGACCAGCGGAGGTTCTTCGGCGCTGCAGATCTCGGTTGCGTACGGGCAGCGTGTGTGAAAGCGACAGCCGGACGGGGGACTCAGTGGACTCGGCACGTCCCCCTGAAGGATCCTCCGGTTGCGGCGCGAGGAAACCTCCGGATCGGGGACCGGGACCGCCGAGAGCAGAGCCTCCGTGTAGGGGTGTAGGGGGCTGCTGTAGAGGGCGTCGGCAGGTGCGATCTCGACGATCTTCCCCAGATACATGACCGCGACCCGGCGGGAGATATGCCGGACGACGCCTAGATCGTGGGCAACGAAGAGGTAGGTGAGGCCGAACTGCTCCTGGAGGTCGTCGAAGAGGTTGAGGATCTGGGCCTGGATCGAGACGTCGAGCGCCGACACGGGCTCGTCGGCGACGATCATCCGTGGTCTCAGCGCGAGCGCTCGCGCGATTCCGATCCGCTGACGCTGGCCGCCCGAGAACTCGCGTGGGTAGCGGTCTGCGTGCTCGGGGGAGAGCCCGACAGTCTTGAGCAGCTCGGCAACCCGGGCACGGCGTTCCTTCCGGTTTCCCATTCCGTGGACGCGTAGCGGATCGGCGATGATCTGCGCGATGCGCTTGCGTGGGTTCAGGCTGGCGTAGGGGTCCTGGAACACGATCTGGAGTTGTCGGCGAATTGCCTTCAGCTCTCCGGCTTCGAGCGCCTCGATCGGTCTCCCGGCGAACATGATCTGGCCGGCCGTCGGCTTCAGCAGCCTCACGATGCATCGGCCGAGTGTCGTCTTTCCGCACCCTGACTCTCCGACCAGCCCGAGGGTCTCACCCTCATAGATGCGGAAGCTGACACCGTCGACAGCGTGCACGGTTGCTTGCTCGCGTTGAAAGGCTCCTTTCCGAACGGCGAAATGGTGTGTCAACTCGCTCACCTCGAGAAGAGGAGACGGGTGGGCTTCGGCTATCACGTCGTCGTCCCCGTCTCGACCTGGGCCCGTGACGGCTGTCGTCGTCGTTTCTCGTCGATCGTCAACCAGCACCGATCCCTGTGGGCCGATCCGCCCACATGTCCCTCCAGCGGCGGCTCGTCTGTACATGCCTCGAAGGCGTGTCGGCACCGGGGCCGGAACGCACAACCGGGAGGAGGGTTGATGAGCGAAGGCGGAGTCCCTTCGATCGAGGGCAGCCGTCTCGGTCGGTCACGGTCGATGCGCGGGATCGACGACAGCAGGCCCCAGGTGTAGGGATGGAGAGGATCGGCGAAGAGCTCCCGTTTTGGACTCTGCTCGACCAGACGGCCTGCGTACATGACGAGAATCTCGTCTGCCACATCCGCGACGACGCCCAGGTCATGGGTGATGAGGATGATCGCCGAGCCGTGGACGCGGCGAAGGCGATCCAGGAGGTCGATGATCTGGGCCTGGATCGTGACGTCGAGCGCGGTGGTGGGCTCGTCGGCGATCAGGATGCTCGGGTCGCAGGCGAGTGCCATGGCGATCATCACCCGCTGGCGCATTCCGCCCGAGAACTGGTGGGGGTAGTCGTCGAGGCGTGCCTCCGGGTTGGAGATCCCGACCTCGCCGAGCAGATCGATGCAGCGCCGCCCTATCTCGGTCTTCGAGAGGTCGGTGTGGAGTTTCAGCGTCTCCGCGATCTGCGACCCGATGCGCCGGCACCGGGTTGAGACCGGTCATCGGATCCTGGAAGATCATCGCGATATCCCGGCCGCGCACCGCGCGGAGCTCACGTTCGGGAACCGTCAGTAGGTCACGCCCCCGGAACAGGACGTTGCCCGAGCAATCCGCTTCCCGGCCGCTGCGGTGAAGTCCCATCAGGGCGTGAGCAGTGACGCTCTTTCCGCATCCGGACTCCCCAACGAGACCGATCACGGAACCCTTCTCGACGGTGAAGGAGACACCGTCGACAGCCTGGACGACTCCGGCACCCGTGCGGAACCCGATCCGCAGGTCGCGCACATCGAGCAACGGGGACTCCGAGGATGTTGTCATCTCGATCCGCGGTCGAAGTAGTCGCTCAGTGTGTCACCGATCAGGTTCAGTCCGAGGATGACGAGCGCGAGTGCTATGCCTGTGTAGATCGCGTAGTACGCGGCCTGATTCAGGTATGCGGTCGACTCGCTCAGCATCACTCCGTATGAGGCCTGGGGCGGCTGGACTCCAAGCCCGAGAAACGACAGTGCCGATTCGTACATGACCGCTTGGGCAGCGTCGAAGGACGTGATCACGATCAGGGCCCCGAGGAGGTTCGGGAAGACGTCGGTCCGGAGGATCCGCATCTCACTCGCGCCGGCACTCCGTGCCGCCTCGACGAACTCCCGTTGCCGAAGCTGGAGCGCGATCCCGCGGGAGATCCGCGCGAAGTCGGGGATCGCGCCGATTCCGGCTGCGAGCATCGCGTTGAAGAGCGAGGGGCCGAGGATCGCGACTAGGGCGATCGCGAGCAGCACGACGGGGAAGCTCTGGATCATCTCGATCACGCGCGAGATCACCATGTCGACCGCACCGCCGATGCCGCCCGCAACGAGTCCGAACACGGTGCCGATTACGCCGCCGATGACGACGACGATCAGCGCGGCCTCTGCCGCAATGCGGGCGGCGGCGATGAGCCGACTGAGAATGTCACGCCCGTACTCGTCGGTGCCCAGCCAGTGCTGCGCACTGGATCCCTGCAGCCTGGACAGAAGGTCGATCGCGTTCGGGTTATAGGGCTCGAGCCACTGGCCGAACAGGGCGAAGATCAAGAAGGCGGTAACCAGAACGCACGCAACCGGGCCACGACGGAGGAGGAAGCGGAGCAGCTCGAAGCGTCGCCGACCGACGACGGGATCGGACTTGAGCTCTTGGGGCCCGAGCCCCGGCTCGAGCAGGACATCTGTCGACGCCATTCAACTCACCCGCACGCGGGGGTCGATGACGCCGTAAAGAAGGTCGATCAGCAGATTCACGATGATGTACCCGGCCGCGACCACGAGGACGACCCCCTGAACGACCGGATAGTCGCGATCGAGGATCGAGTTCAGTCCGAGTCGCCCCATACCCGGAAGCGCGAAGATCACCTCGGTGACGATTGCGCCGCCGATCAGCGTGCCGAGCTGAAGCCCAAGGTAGGTAATCATCGGTATTCCAGCATTCGGCGCCACGTGTCCCAGAAGCAGCCGCCGGTTTGTCATTCCCTTGGAGATCGCCGTCTTCACGTACTCCTCTCGCATGACTCCCACGGTGTTCGCTCGCAGAAAGCGCGTCAGCGGCGGGGCAAGCCAGAATGCCAGTGCCGTGACGGGGAGCACCATTGACTTGAGATTCCCGACCGGATCCGAGGTGAAGGGGACGAACCCTCCAGCCGGGAACCAGCCGAGGTTGACCGAGAAGATGATGATGAGTATCAACCCGGTGACGAAGCCCGGGACTGACATTCCGATCGTGAGGCCGAACATCAAATGTGGCGTCCACCAACGGTCGTTTTTCGACCCGATCAAGAGTCCGAGTGGGATCGCGATCAGGAGGGAGACGATGATCGAGAGCACCGAGAGTTCGACGGTGACCTTGAGTCCGTTCGCGACCAGCGTCGTCACCGCCTGTCCGCTCAGCGTTGAATGACCGAGGTTCCCTTCGAGGGCTGAGCGGAGCCAGTAGAAGTACCGCACCGGCAGTGGGCGATCGAGCCCCATTTGAGCGGTGAGTTGAGCCACGCGCTGGGGTGTCGCCTCGGCGCCGAGCAGTACCTCGGCTGGGTTGCCGGGAACGAGAGCGGTGGTGCAGAACGCCAGCACGCTCACCCCGAGCAGCGCGAGCACCGCGCTGACGATTCGCCTTGTCAGATACCCGAGCACCCCGTCGGCCTCGCTTCAGACTAAACGGAAACCGGCGAGGCGGGCAGGTCGACTGCCCGCCTCCCGGCTGCGCGTCTTTCAAGACACGGATGCGTTCCCGTACTGGTACAGGCCTGTCGAACCGGGGCTGAACCCCTTGAGGGTCTTTGTCGCGCCGATCAGGATCGGCGTGTGGTCGATCGTCACCATCGGCATCTGATCCAGGAGGTAGTTCTGCAACTGCCGGTAGCGGACGATCCGTTTCGCCGGGTTCGTCTCCGTTGCTGCTGCGGTCACCATCGCCGCGTACCCGGGCGGGTTGAATTGGTTGATGTTGCCTTTGGGGGCGAGGTTGTCGGAGTTGAACATGCCTGTCGGATCCGGACCCCGCATCTCGTAGACGTCAGTGGTGACGTCGAAGTTCGGCTTCGTCGCGATCCGATCGATCCAGGCAGAAAGCTCGAGGTCCGTGACCTTGACCTTGTGGCCAAGCTTCCCGAGATTACTCTGGTAGATGAGTGAGATCGCGTGGAGCGTCGGATATCCGGCTGGATTGAGAATCTCGAACGAAAGCGGCTTCGATTTTGTGAATCCCGCCTGACCGAGCAGTTGTTGCGCCTTGTTGAGATTGAATCCATATCGGCTGTCGGATCCGGGAAGGTATTCCTTCATCTCCTTCACGAACGGATTGCTTCCCGGCCGCGCTAGACCCGCCTGGAATGCCTTGACGTACGCGCCGCGATCTATTGCCCAGGCTAGAGCCTGCCGAACACGCTTGTCGTCAAAGGGCGGCTGCTTCGTGTTGATCTGCAGCATCTCGTAGTTGAGGATCGGCTTGCTCTGGATCACCTGGGCCGAGCTGTAGCCCATGACGGTCGAGACGTCCTGCGGGTTGAGCCCGTCGACCATCTGGACGGCATTCGTCTGGAGGTTCGTAAGCCGGACATTGGCATCTGGAACGACCTTCCAGACGATCGAGTCTAGAAGAGGCTGTCCCTTGACGAAATAGTTCGGGTTCTTGTTCACCGTGATGTGGTCACCGACGGCCCACTCCGAGAACATGAACGGACCCGTTCCGATCGGCTTGTTGTTGACTTTCGGGAGCGACGACGGGCTGATCAACTGCACCTCGAGTAGATTGGCGAGGATCGCAGGCGTCGGCGCCGAGAGATGGAAGACCACGGTGTGCGGATCCTTCACCTCGACGCGACTCACGGTCTGAACGTTCGGTGCGTAGTTGCTTGCGGTGGCCTTTGCCTTGATACGGCGGATGTTGAACGCGACGGCGTTCGCGTCGAACGGCGTGCCGTCGTGGAAGGTCACCCCCTGCTGCAGATGGAACGTCGCCGCGGTGGGAGTGATCTGCCACGACTGCGCGAGCGAGGGAACGATCTGCAGCTGGTCGTTGATCTTCACGAGTGCATCGAACACGGTCACCCGGATCGTGTTGTGAAACACCGACAGTGTTGTTCGGTGCGGATCCATCGTCTTCGGGTCACCGGCGATCGCGGCGTTCAGCGTGCCCCCAGCAGCCTGCCCGGTAAGCCGTGCGGCGTTCGCCGGGTTCGCCAAGAATGCCTCGAGCACGCCCGGCCCGAGACTGAGTAGCGCCGCGATGCCCGTGCCTCGGCGCAACAGTGCGGCCCTGTCGAGCGACTCCTCGCCCATGTGATCTCCTCTCTGCGGGGGGTGTCTTCCGCTCAGTGAATCCGTGTTCCAATTCACACGGCGACGGTACAACACGGCATTACGCTTTTCAAGCGGAAGCGCTGGGTCGGTCGCGCATGAAGCGGTCGAGCACGTTTCCGGTGATTCGGGCAACCGGGCCCGCATAGGCGTCGGCGGACAGGGCGCCGCACCAGCCGATCGAGCCGACCGAGAATACGGCACCTCCTGACGGGTATTCGGTGTAGACGATGTCCGCCCGCACCAGCGCCGGAGGGTCAGCGTCACCGGCCGTTGTCACGTCTTCGCCGGCCGGGGCGTAGCCGGGAGGGAACCCAGTCGCCGACGCGAGCAGCATCGCGTCGCGCGAGGTGCCGAGGGCGTAGTCGAGCCGGTCCAGCTCAAGCGACGCTGCGGCACCGAGGCAGAGCCCGAACTCGCCGATCGACGTCCCTTCGGCAACACCGTCGAAGATAAATTCTGCCCTGGGGTCGAGGTCCGGTGTGCGCGTGTAGGACTGTGCACCAACGTGGCCCATCGCGGCGAATCCGACTCCGGCGAGACGTTGGGGGGCCCGGCCGCGGAAGCGCCACAGGCCACCCGGTTCGCCGGTCGTGCTGTGGTGGAGTTCGCCGGGTTCTCCCCGGAACGGGCCGGTTCCTGCGTAACCGCGCCGTACCTCGAGCAGGTGCGGTCGGTCGGGCGAGATCGAGGTCACCCAGTAGAAACCGTTACCGCCGAGATACATGAGGCGTCCGCCGTGCTGGACATAGGCTGTCATCTCGTCGAGCATCCGCTCAGTCCAGTACTCGGGATGCGTGCCGGTAAGAACGACGGGATAGGGGTCCAAAAGCTCGCGGCCTGCCTGGTGGAGATCCTCGTCCGCCGCGACGTCGTAGCCTGTGCCGCGCTCCTCGAGCCAGTCGACGAGATAGAGATCCGCGGCGAGACCGTGCGGTACACCGGCGACCGGCATGCTGATGTGAGGACGCATCGTTGTCTGCGGTCGAAGCAGAGAGACGTACGTCGTGCCCGAGCCGTCGGAATGACGGTCGTAGAGGCTGAGGAGGCCGGCCCGGGCCGCGAACTCGTCCTCGACCGACGGACGCCCCTCGTATCCGGTTCTGATCGCTCGTTCCTCGCGGTCGAACCAGCTCTCGTGTTCGTTCGCATAGGCGCGATAGGTCATCGTCGGTGCGAGGAGGAGCACCGAGGACTGCGGAGCGCTCAGGCGCGGGCGAATGATGAACGGAACCGTGTCCACGTCCTTCCCGGCCTGGAGCCGGATCGCGAAAAAGCCGCTTGGCAGATCGTCTGTGGCGATAAACGAGAACGTCGGCTCCCAACCCGCGTCCTCGAGATCGTCGTCGTGAAAGTGGGCGGCCGCGTACTCGTGCGGCGCCGTCTTGAAGTCGAAGGTGCGCCCACACCAGCGGTGACCTG
Source organism: uncultured Actinomycetota bacterium (assembly GCA_963723405.1). GTDB lineage: Bacteria > Actinomycetota > Thermoleophilia > Gaiellales > Gaiellaceae > PALSA-600. Next base: position 215,709 of record CAVRQF010000006.1, read on the forward strand.
TCACCGCACGAGTCGGCTGATTGACGAACTCGCCGTGATAGGTGCCAACGACGTCGACGAAGGAGGTTCCCGAGACGTCACGCGCGAAGTCCCACGCAGCCAGCGGAGGCGGGTCGAGCTCCCACGGTGCTGCGCCCCGGTCGAGCGAGTCGGTGTCCACCCCCGTCAAGGCGCGCTCGAAGACCGCTGGACTCTCGAGCTTTCCGTTGAAATGGCCGGACGGCTCGCCGTCGTCGAGGGCGGCGGCGATGGTGACGGCGGCCGACCCGGATGCCGGGGCAAACGCATCCCGCGCGACAGTCCAGGAGCAGGGCGCGCCCTGCTCTGCGGGCCGGCAGGTCAGAACGGCTTCGCCGGTGGAGGCATCGACGGATCCACCCAGCCGATGCCAGGTGCCGAGTGGCAATGGCTCGGGAGCCACGAGCCGCGTTGTGTGGCCGTCAGCATGTCCGAGCGTCAGCACAGGTGTTCCACCCGCATCGATCTCCAACGCATAGCCGCACGACGGGCCTCGCCAGGAACGGATCACAACCTGGGGACCGCCGGTGAGCCTCGTAGGTCGTAGCCAGACCACGAGAGCAAAGCTCGACCCTTCCGGGATCGGGGACTCCTCCTTCAACGACGCCGTACGACCCGAGCCGCAACGGCTGTTCCTGTCCGACGTACTCGCCGTCGATCGCATTCGGGACAGAGCGCTCTTTGACGCCGGGCCCCCGCGGATCGGGATCGCCATGCCGGAGCCGGACCAGCGAGGCCGTGAAGCGGGCCGGCCGGCTACTGACCATGCACCTAAGTTCTTCCCCGGGCGCGACGGACAGTCGATCTGTGTAGCCGATGATTTCCGTACTGATCCTCTCGACGCGTTGCGTTCACTTCGCCCGCGATCTATTGTCGTGAAAGCGACTTTCGCACAGTGAATCGCCCCCACGATGGCAAGCGACAGCTTTTCCCTGACATCGATCAGCCGAGCGATGACCATCCTCGGTGCCTTCGAGCACTCGAGCAAACTGTCCTTGGCCGATCTCTCGCGGGCGACTGGACTCAGCGAGGCTACGGCGCTTCGCTACGCGACCAGCCTGACAACGCACGGCCTGCTCGAACGCGACCCCGAAAGCGGGCGTTACGGGCTCGGGATGCGCCTCTACCTACTCGGAGAGAATGCGCTGAGGGGACGCGACCCGCGCGGCACGGCGCTCCCCCACATGCACCGCCTGCGCGACCGATTCGAGGAGACCGTCAACCTTGCGATGAGGAACGGCGACGAGCTCATCCTCATCGAGGTACTCGAGAGTCCGCGATCGATCAGGACGGGCGCCAACCTCGGCGAACGAGACGAGTGGGGCACGTCGGCCCTCGGCAAGGCCATCCTTGCCTACGTCGACGAATCGGAGGCGCGTGCACTGGTCGACAAAGCTCCGCCGCTCGGATTCGACGCCCGCCGCGTGCTCGCACAGCTGGTTAGCGTCAGAACATTGGGCTACGCGGTTGACGACGGGGAATGCCAGCCCGATCTCCGCTGCGTTGGGGCACCCATCTTCGATCGAGAGGGCGTGCCGCGATACGCGCTGAGCGTCTCCGGGCCGGGGAGCCGGATCACCAAAGAGTCCGTCCCGACGATCGGGGCGGAACTCCGGGAGGTGGCCGCATCCATCTCGGCGACCTTGGGGCACCTCCCGTCGCTGCGCGAGCGGCAGATGCCGCGGCAGGGCGAACTCGTCGGCAGCCCGTGACCCACATCCCGGTCCAACCGATTGTCAGCGCTGCTGGGTTCGTCACCTCGCTCGGGGGCGGCAGCCTCGGGGCGAACGTGCGTGCGGCGATGGACGAAGCTGCCGCCAACACCTGGCGTCCTGACGATCTCCAGTCCAACGACGCCTCGGCCACGCCAACCCCCGACACCACCCTCAGCGTCTACGCACACCAATGGAAATATCGCGAAGCACAACGCAGCCATATCGGCAAAGACATCGACGGCTGTTCAACACCAACGCCGAGATTCCGCTGCCCCGACCCGAGCAGCTCGCGCTTCCACCTGCCGCACCCTCGGGCTAGACGTCGCCGTCCTCGCCCCTCAACTGCACGACCAGACGCAGCTCACGCTCGCCGAGAATCGGGTCGACCGCGCGCACGATTCCGGTCCGGCCGGCGATCTCAACCCATTCGCCGACCACGAGTGGCCGCTCGCGGCTGAGATGTCCCGTCGCCAAGGTTGCGTCGCCTTGCAGCAGCTCGTAGCGATACCCGACCCCAGACATCGGCCGCAACGATACGCAGTTCAGTCGCGGTTGAGCGGCGAGCGTGGAGAGTAGCGTCCCCCTCTTCGGGGGCTACGCCCCCTCCGAGCTTGCACGGCCCAAAGTCAACTAACCTTCAACACGCGAGCAGGGAGCGGTCCAGATCGCACCTAACTCCGCTCGATCCGCGACGGCTCCGAAGCGGTGCTTTTCCTCGCGAGCAAAGGCGCTCGCGCCGCCGCGCACGAGCTCCATATCACACCGCTCGCAGAGACATGGGTGCCCTAGCAGCTGCGCCGGCGTCTAACGCGTCTCAAACCGGGCGCGTGAGTACCGCGAAACGAGCCGAGTTGAACCAAGCAGACGATCCGGGCGCGTGCCGCTCCCGGCCATGCTCGGCTACGCTACCGACCTGCCTTTCGGTCACGCAGCGCGGAACCGGCTTCACGAAGCAGTTCGCCGCCTCTGAGGAAGCCTCCTCGCTGGGCGAAGAGATGGCCCAGAACGCCAGGTAGCACCGTCGGACAAACGAAAAACCCAGCGGCCCTCCCGGCGCTGTCAGGATCGGGGACGGATGTCGCTAAAGCTGAAGCTAATGAACGCCGCCGGCATCGTCTTGCCGCTCGTGGCCGTCGTCTGCGCGATCGAGATGCTCTGGGGCAAGTACGTCGGACTGGCCTCGATCGCCATCCTCGCCGTCGGTTACATGCTCACCGGCCTCGGCATCACCGTCGGCTTCCACCGCCTGTTCACACACCGCTCATTCCAGACCTCGCCGGCGATCCGCTACCTATTCGCGGTGCTCGGCGAGATGGCGATCGAATCTGACGTGATCACCTGGGTCGCCGACCACCGCAAGCACCACCAGTTCTCCGACCAGCAAGGCGACCCACACTCACCGCATGCTGGCTACGACGACACTTGGCGGGACGCGCTGCGCGGCCTTTGGCACGCCCACACAGGCTGGCTCTTCGTCGCCGCCGGCCGCGCCGACAAGCGCCGCTACGCCAAAGACCTGATCACCGACAAGGGCATGCGACTGATCGCCCGCCTGTTCGTTCCGATCATGCTCGCCGGCCTCGCGCTGCCGACACTCGCCGGCTATCTGATCATCGGCGGCTGGCAAGGCGCGCTCGCCGGCCTCGTCTGGGGCGGTGGCGTCCGCGTCTTTCTGCTTCATCACGTCACCTTCTCGATCAACTCGATCTGCCACTTCATCGGCCGGCGCCGCTTCGCGTCGCGCGACGAGTCGCGAAACGTCTGGTGGCTCTCCCTTCTCAGTTTCGGCGAGTCGTGGCACAACAACCACCACGCCTTCCCCACCAGCGCCGCCCACGGGCTCAGCCGCATGCAGCGCGCAACCGATCCAGGCGCCTGGACGATCTCGCTGCTGGAACGGCTCGGACTCGTCTGGAACGTGACCCGGATCGAACCGCAACGGCAAGCCGCGAAAGCGCTCTAGACCACCGACCCGACCTCGATACCGCGCGCACCCACCATGAACGGGCAGGCGTGCGCACATACTTTGGACCAGTCTCATCCCGTGGGGTTCGAAAACTCGGTCGTGGGTGGTGGTCGTGGTCATGCGGCTGCTTTGTATTCGTTGATGAGGCCGCCGAGGACTTCGTGCTTGTGGATGTGGATCGCGGGTGCGCGGACGAGCACGGCCGGGGGTTGGTCTGGCGGTTGAAGCAAGAGCGTGCGGTGCGGCCTGTGTTGGTTGTAATGGGCGGTGTAGAGCGCGGAGCACCTGCTCGAGGTGGCGGCGGTTGACGATCAGGATCCGGTCGAGGCACTCGCGGCGGAGGGTGCCGACCCAACGCTCCGCGTACGCATTCGCATTCGGGGCTCGGACCGGCGTGCGGATGATCCTCATGCCCTCGCCGCGGAAAACGTCATCGAAGGCGCCGCTGAACTTACAGTCGCGATCGTGAAGCAGAAAGCGGAAGGACTGTTCCGGTCGGCCAGCTGCATCAACAGGTTTCGCGCCTGCTGTGAGACCCAGCGCCCACCCGGGTTGCTCGTGCTCGCCACGAACTCGACCCGACGACGCTCGAGCGAGACGAAGAAGAGGACGTAGATCCGCGTCAAGCCAGACCGTCTCGACCGTCAGGAAGTCGCAGGCCAGCATCGTCGCTGCCTGCTGGCGCACGAACAGCCGCCAACTCAGCCCGTCTCGTTCGGGTGCCGGTGGCAGCCGATGGCGGATCAGGATCGCGCGGACCGAACTCGCGGAGACGCTGAAGCCGAGGCCGAGCAACTCACCGACGATCCGCCTGTAGCCCCAGCCGGGTTCTCCCGCGCAAGGCGGACGACGAGAGCCTCGATCTCGCGATCGACAGGCGGACGCCCGGGCTGGCGCTGCGGATACGTCCAGCGGCGAGCCACCAGCCGCTGGTGCCAGCGAAGCAGCGTCCGCGGACTAACCGAGAACGCCGACCAGGCCCGACGCGGCAGCGCGCGACTCAACGCCACCAAGCAACAGCCGATCCGCCTGCTCGAAGCTGCCGCCGCCGCGGCTGCCGGCGCAGAATCGAGAGCTCGTGCCGCAGCACCAGGATCTCCAGCTCTTTCGACCCCGACGACCGGCAACAGAGCATCATCAACTCGAACAGACGGCGAACGCGACCAAATACGCAAGCGACCACCACACGCGCGACCTCCACCAGACGGGAAACCGACGCTACCTCGGCCACTGCCTCAGCGACCTCCCTGACCGAGTTTTCGAACCCCACGAGGTCGGCGTCCGCGGACGGCCACCGAATCATCGCCGTTTTACCGCCCGGAACCGGCGGCACGCCGCCCAGAGGAACTAACCCGACTTGAGTGTCCGGCACCCCGTAGGGTCAAGACACTCGATTCTGACGGGACGGTTGTGCGGGCGATCCGACGACGACCTCTCCCTGGTCGCCGCAGCAGGGGCTCGCCTGGCCGCTTGCCCGCTGTCGCTGCGCCTGCCGCTGTTCTACGAGCCCTTCTCATCCTCCTCATCGTCGGGTAGGAGGAGAAAGGGGGCTTGATTTGCCGCCGCGACCAGGAGGCTGCCAAGCCCGAACGCCTGCTCGGGGCTGAGCGCGAGCAGCACCGCCTTCTCTATCCCGTCCGAGTCGTCCGCGTCGGCCGCGCCGACCACGAGCTCCACCGTCACATCCTGAACCTCGTGCTCGAAGCCATCCTCGTGCTTGCACGCACGCAGGTGCCAGCTCACCTGCTGCTCGCGCAGCTCAAGCAAATCAACCCCGTTGACCCTGACCAGCCGCGGAACATGCTCCTCACTCATCTCACCCTCCCGTCGACTCTCAACTCAAACATTTTGCGCCAAGAAGGCGCCTCACCGACGACCAACGCACGGCCCCGAGAGGAATAGTCAAGGCCTCTGGATCAGCGTGTCATGCGGCGTGAGTGCCACAGCTCGCTGAATCGTCGTGTCGCACACAACGACGGAGACACCGGACCCGGTTACCGGTGGCCGTGGAGACCGGATCGCCCAAGCGCGTAGAGCCGGCTCTACCCGCCCGCGCACGCGGGGGCCGCCAGACGCCGCGTCAACAGCGCCGGCCACTACGATCGCTCACTCCTCGTTCGCGTGGTGCGTGTGGTACGGCCAGTGCTTACTGCCAGGCTCACCCTTGGACATGCTCGCGCCGATAAGTTCGCCGCCGATGTGAATGGCCGACGAAGGCCTCCTTGATCCGCCAGCCTTCGCGGTCCCTCGTTTCGTCCCACGCGTCACCGTGGAGATTGAAGATTCTCATCTGTTACCACGATCCTGCCAGATCGTCTGAGGAACGACGAAACCCAAAACGACATTCATGTTTCGCGAAAGAACGGCCGTAATGTCTGCGCGACAACAAGTGGTTGATCCTCAGGAGCGAGATGCCCGAGACCAGCGAACTCGACGCTTTCCGCCTTGGGGAGTGCGGCCTGCAGGGCGCGCACCGCTGTCTTGAGATAGTTCGGGCTCTTGCTTCCGCCGAGCAGAAGTACGTGGGCTTTCAGCTGTCTTGCCTCGTCAACGAGGTCGGCCGACTGCCGGACGGCCTGTGCGTCGTAGCGCATCGTTAACACCAGATCTCTGACGGACACATCGTCGCCTTTGACGTCCTTCGCCTGCGCCCGGAGGGCGAGGTTCATCAGCGGCCCGATGATGAACTTCGGTACCAGCGTAAGCGGTGAGGTGCCGCCCGTGCCGCGAGCGATCGATACCAGAGCGGTGCCGGACTTCCCCGCAGCCAGTGCTGCTTCGTAGGGCTCGAGCCACGCGGTAGCCGCGTGCGTCGGGTCGACGGGGAGTGGCGGTTCGTAAAGCGCGAGTCGCTCGAGCGAAGGCTCTGCCAAGGCGGCCCGCAAACTGACGATCGCGCCGGAGCTGAGCCCGAAGATCCGTCGAGCCCCTGTCTCCCGCACTAGTGCCTGCACGTCTTCTGCCTCCTTGACGAGGCTGTAGTTGCCGTGCGGTCCGCTGAGGCCGCGCCCGCGCCGGTCCGGTACGTACAGGGTGAATTGGTCGGCGAGGGCCGTCGCCAACTTCGTAAGGTTCTGCGAGCCCTGCATTCCACCGTGGACGAGAAGGAGGCCTGGTCCGGCCCCGAGCTGCCGGTACCCGATCAGCGTCCCGTCGTTTGATACGACGCTTCCGGTTGTGTAAGAGGTGGTCGTCGCGCCAGTCATGAGGCAACCTGGGGCGTCGAGCGCAAGCCAAAGTGCAAGTAGCGCCTGCCGTCGATTGTCAGAAAGACGGCCGCTCGGCGGTTTGTGTCGCGCGCATTGCCTGTCACGAAGATCTCACCGGTGGCGTCGACAGGGTTCATCGGACGTTCGCTGACCTCGCCGCCGAACCAGCCGACGCCGGTAGGCGTTCTCCGCAAACGCAGGCGATCGGCCACGCAGAAGACCTCATAACGGCTTCCTTCTCGAGCGAAGGTGCCCAGATACAGTTGTGACTCGATCGCCGGCGGCGGGTCTGCGGGTACGGGGTAGACGCACGGCTACTCCCTCGACTCCCTGAAAGCGCAGGTCGGCCGAACTACAGCTATCGGCAGCCGCCAGCCCGAGCTTGAGTCAATGGGGTGACCCCAGACGGCGACAGCAGAGAGTGTCGAGAAGGTCGGCGTCCATCGTCGCCTGCTGTCGACGGGTGATTTCGGCACCGCCGACTTCGTCCTCTCTTCAGGAACTGCTCGAACAGGCCACGGGTGGAGAATCGACCATTTAGACGGGAACAGCGGTCACCACGATGTTGTCGCGGTAGTGGCCGGCGGCGGCGTCGAAGGGGCCGCCGCAGGTGACGAGCACCAGGTGCGTGCTGTCTTTTTGCGACCAGATCGAGGTTGGCAGCTGGGCCTTCAGCATCTTCTTGACAGAGGTGACCCGGTATGTTCGCGTCTTGCCGTCTGCGGTGGTCAGCTCGACGATCGTTCCGGGCCGGGCGTTCTTCAGTGAGAAGAAAGCTCCGGCACCTGCCTTTGCGCTGTCGACGTGGCCTGCGATCACGATTGAGCCGCGCGGGTCGCCGGGCGCGGCGCCGTCTGCCCACCAGGCTGTCCTGTGGATGTCGGAGGAGACGGCGAGCACGCCCTGCTTCAGGTCGATTCCGGTAGCGGCCACCGGAGCGTCGATTCCGAGCGACGCGATCCTGACGTGGGTCGGCGCGTTCGGGCGCGAGGCGTGGACGGCGATGAGTCGGGTGTGGTCTCCGCGGCCCGTGATGATGGCGGGCGCACCGAGTGAGGTCTCGACGGTTTGCGCGCACTCGGTCTCGACCTGGGCCACGTTTTCGTGCCCGATGAGCGTCTCGTGGAAGGTGTAGAAGCCGGCCGAGTCGATCTTCACGGGGGGCGAGTGCAGAGTGCCGTCGCCGTGGGCGGTGACCACCGTCTGCGAGTACGGCTTTCCGGAGCAGTTGATCGCCGCGATTGTCGCGAACGGGCCGAAGAGCTGCACCTGGATCGCTGCCTCCGTCTCGCCGAGGCCGGCGACGACGATCTGGTCGGACAGCGAGGAACCCGGCCGGACGACGTCGGTCGAGACCTGCGTCGTCACGGTCGGCTTGCTGGCCGCAAGCGCGGTTTCAGAGCTCTCGCCGCACTTGCCGGCGAACCCGGGGCTCTCCGGGGTGTCGGGGATCGACTCGCGGTAGGTGTAGTAGCCGGCGCGCGCGACCGTGACCGGGGCGGACTCATAGGTGCCGTCGCCCTTCGCGGTCACCGTGCCCGACCAGAGCGGCGTTCCGGAGCAGCCGATCGCGCCGGTCGTCGCGAACGGGCCGAAGAGATCGAGCTGGACCGTAAGCGTGAGCGCACCTGCCCCGGTGACTACCACCTGGTCGGAGATCTGGGACCCGGGGTGCGTCGACGTCGAGCTCACGTGCGTGACGACCTTCGGGGTCGCCTGGACTGACGTCGTCTCGGTGTCGTCCCGGCAGATCCCCTGGGTGCCCAGGACGAGCTGCGTGCTTTCGATCTGCGCGCGGTAGGCGTAGACGCCCGGGACGGTGGGCGTGAAGGAGCCGGTCTTGTAGGTGCCGTTGGCGTTCGCCGTCACCGCGCCGGTCCAGACGGGCGCCCCGGTGCACGAGATGCTGTTCCGATTCGCAAACGGCCCGAAGAGGTCGACCGTCACCGTCACGCCCGTGCCTGCAAGGCTGCCCACCTCGACGCGGTCGAAGATCGGCGTCGAGGGTGTGACGCTGTCAGAGCTGACCCTGGTCGCGAGCGTCGGCTGCGCCTGGACGAAGAACCGCTCTGCGATGTCGTTGCACGGCGTCTCGAGCCCGATGTTGGCCGCGTCTCCGGGCACGTTGAGCTGGAACACGTACCAGCCCGTCTCTTCGACGGCGGCGTTCGGCGTCACGTACGTGCCGGGCCCGCTTGCCGCAAACGTCCCCTGCCACGCCTTCTTGCTGCAGGAGATCTGCGCCGTCGCCGGGAACGGCCCGTGGATCGTCACGGCCACGGTCGCGTGCCACCCCGTCGTGGCGCCGGTGATAACCACGTGATCGCGGACGACGTGGCCCGCGACCGCCTGCGTCGGCGCCGCGGTCGTGGACACAGCGATCCGCGCCTTCGTCACGTGCTGCTCCAGGGTTCCCGTGACCTCCTGCGAGACGGGACGGATCAGACGCTGAGCATTCGGCGCCGCCGACGCGGTCGTCGGCGCGTAGACGTCCGGCACACTCGCCGCCTGATTCGGGGCCGAAACGGCGATCGTGACACCCCTGGAGGCGCCGGGGATGAACGTGATCCGCGCGATGCCCTGGGCATCGGCTGTGACCGTGCTCGGGACCCCGCTCGCCCCGTCGACGTGCAGGTGGAGCGTGATGCCGGGAAGAGCTGCGCCGGTCACCGACAGGACACGGATCGTGGCGCCGGCGCTCTCGCCGGCCTTCAGCGGGCCCGAGAAACCGCCCACGACGTGGTACGGGCCGTGGTAACGCGCGGCGTCGGCTTCGACCGTCCTGGAGATCGACGCGACCTGCCCGCCGATTGCCTCCGGATCGACCTCGCCGGGCCGCGCATCGCCCATCAGCGAGTGCACGTAGAGCATCACCGCCGCCTGCCGGTCAGGGCTTGTGCTCCTCCCAAACGCCCACGTCGCATACGCGATCCTCTGCCGGTTCACGAGCGGCACCGTGCGGCCGGCGCTGTTCTTCAAGGTTCCCGAGGCCTCGAGCGTGTACCGGTACTCGGGCGACGGGTACCAGTACCCGAGATCGACGCAGAAGCCCCGGCCGCCACCGTCGAGAATGCCCTTGTAATCCCCGAACCAGCGGATCCCGTAGCGGTACGTCTTGTAGAAGCCCACGCCCGTAGTCCCACACGTGTCGCGCCCCGCGGTCGAGCACGGATCGTTGCCGTTCGGAGGCTCGCCCGCCCCGGCCTGCCCGACCAACACCAAGAGCAACACCGTCACGAGAAGCATCACGCCGGCCAAGCCGCGAAAACACGGCCGCCGGCCGCCGCAAACGCTCCTCGCGACTCCTCACCAAGCCGGCACTCTAGGGGTCGTGTCGGCGGGCCTACCCCTGATCTTCCCGGTGCAATGAGCCTTCGCTGATTAACCGCCCGCGGAACTCGATTCGGCAAGTTCAAAACCGTTATACGTCTCAGGCGGATCGAGGGTTCGAACCCCCTCCCCCTCCGCTAAAGCCCCGGAATATTCGGAGAGACGCCGAAGCCCCGAGGCCCGGATCCACGTGTTAGAGGCGCCTGAGGGCGACTCGGGCTGCCGTGGCTTCTGCCTTGGGGTCTGCACCCTGGAGGCCGACACAACAAGCACGTGTCCCTGTGCGGAGACCCAAAGCTGAGGCGCCGGATCCTTTGACGTGATCTGCACGAACGCGGCGGCTCCGACCGCGTAAGGCCTGTCACGTTCTCCCCCGGGTCTCGATCAGGTTGAACGTCTTGCTCGACATGCGTTGCAGCGCCGAGCCAACGCTCACACGCTGGTCAAAGGGCCACGCGGCGCACCGTCGAAGTGCATGTGTCACCGCGTGACGACTGATAGGCAACCTCGGCGCGTCCGACATCGGCTTTCCGGCATCAGCGCGAGTCAGAAGCTGCATGCTCGGCGCGTGGAACTCGCCGATGCAAATGGCGCGAACGACGAGCGCGAGCGCGATCAGCAGCGAGCGCACAGCGTGAGCGTACAACCGCGTATGTTGGAGCTGGTTCTCCTCGCCGGGTGGCAGACTGAGCAGCTATGACCGAAGCATGGACGATCAAACTCGCGGCGTACGAAGGCCTGGTGCTCGCGGACTCAGCCGTTGGCAGGGCGGGCTGCGCTGCGCTCCCTCAGCGAGGCCGCGTTCGCAGACTCCGCAACGACGAGGGGTTTGCCGCGCTCTCTCGCCGAAAGGGTTACACGTTGCCCGGAACGAGGTGCGCGAAGACCCGAACCACGGCTTTCTTCGGCCGCCTGCGGTGATGAGCCGGGACCGCCAGCTCTCGGGAGATGGCTGTCCCGGAGCAGGAACCAGGTAAACAGATCGATTCGCGGGTTCCGCCTCGCGATCTCGTAGGCCGCGCGCAGGTACGCCGCCTGCTGTTTCCAGCTCACGCCGAAGAAGTCGTCGGGCGGCTTGGTCTGGTAACCGTACTCGGTGATCCACACCGGCTTCGGGCCGTATAGCCTCGTCAGCTTCGCGATCAGGGTGCCGATGTTGCCCAGCTCGATTGCGTGCGGGCCGACGTTTCGCGTCGCCGGTGTTGGTCGGGAGCCCCGTAGTACGGATGATGGGCCCACGCGTCGAACGTGCGCAGGCCCGCCTTCTTCACCGCCACCAGGAACGCGAGCGGCGCGATCGAGGGCCGGAAGCCGATCGGCTGATCGAGCCCCGCGGCGCCGTGGCGCCGCAGGCGACCTGCTCCGGCCCCCCGGTCTGGCGCACGCCGGCGTAGATCGGCGTTGCAGATGTGGGCGTACGCGGCCGGCGAGGCCATGCGCCACTTTCCCCGCGCGAGGACGAACTGCGGGGCGAGAAAGACCGGGTTGTTCGGTTCGTTCCAGGCGAGCCAGAGACCCACCCGCGGCAGGATCCTCCCGCTCTCCGGGTCGAGGTACGTCCCGCTGTACCGGAGCGCGGCGCAAACGCGAACTGGCGGAGGGTCGTGGACGAGCTCGGCGGCCGCGACGGCGGCTGACCACCGTTCGCCCACGCCGGGGTGCCCACGATCTGAGCAGCACGTTGATCCCGGCATCGTTCGCATGCTTGACCGCGGTGTCCATCGTCGACCACTCGTAAGCGGGGTCCCCGGGGTCGGATGGGTGGACTGGGCGCTGGTTGGCAGCGCCCCCTCTGCCTCCCCACGCCAACGTCATCCGCACGACCTGGACGTGGAGCGACTCGAGAGCGGGAACTCGTTCGTCGTCCCGAGCGTCGAGGAGTCGTCGAAGAGACCGAGAACGAGGCCTTTCGAGGCGAACCCCGAATGAGGCCCAAGCAGCGTAATGACGCCCAGCATGAGCGCCATCGAGACGAAGCGACGAGGCGATGACCGACCGTATCTCAGCAACGGAATCCCTCATTTGCGCGGCGGAGGACCCTTGGCTCCTTCTGACCTGAGCAACTCTCTTTCTTCGCCCCGGTATCGGCGATCGCGGTCGTGGCGACCGCGATCGCATTTGCGCCGGGTGGCTTCCGCAGCGCCGAACGCCGTCGGCGCCCGGCGCTGTCGACCCGGCCGACGGTCGCCGGACTGCCCACGGAAGGCGCACGCCTCCGGGCAGCGCCGGGCTCGTGGACGGGCCGGGCGAGCTTTGATCGCATACGGCGGTTCCGCTGCTGAACGCTTCATGGGAGCCCACTGCACCGCTCTGGGTGGGGCGACCAGACGGACGGCGGCCGCTCGGCGGTCACGACGTTGGCCACGCGATCGGCCTGCAGGTGAGAGCTACCGACTCCACCGGCTCGACGACGGCCTACGCGAGCCTGATCGGGCCGGTCCGGCAAGCCCCCGCTCTCTCTGCCAGAAGCCAGCCCGTTGTCACCGGCGCCGTCGCTCCCGGCAGCACCATCCATGTCGACACGGGGCTCTGGAAGCCAACGCCGCCTTCTTTCAGCTACCAGCGGTCCGGTGCGGCGGCGTGCGCGCGTGGACCTGTGCGCCGATCAAGGGCGCGGTCTCCAAGGAGTACGTCGTCGCGTCGAGTACCTCGGCCACTCCCTCCTCGCAATCGTCAGCAGGGCAGGCGGGGCGCCGTCTCGCGCGCCGTCTTCAGCGTCGCAACGGCCCCAGCGCTCGCGAGCGGCAAAGAGGCGGGCCCGAAACACCGCGCCGCCGTCGGTCGCCGAGGTCCTCCAGCAGGGCAGCCAACTCGTCGTACACCGGCGCCCGGCCCGGCCCCGCCCCCATCGCGTACGCCTACCAGCCTGTACCGCGGCGACACGGCGGGATCCCACTGCACGTCGATCCACGGGGCAACGGCGCTCACCTATACCCCGGTGGCAAGGGACGTGGGGCAAACGCTTGGGCTCGCCGTGCACGCCACTGACCGGACGGGGACGACGATGGCCTACGCCGGGGTCATGGGCCGATCGCCGCGCCCGGCACGCCGATCGTCTACGGGCGAACCAACAATCGTCGGAACGCCCAGCCAGGGGACAGACGCTGAAGGAGGCCTCGCCCGGCGGCGGAGCCAACGCCGACGTCCGTCGCGTATCAGTGGGAGCGCTGTAACGGGAACGGTCGGCGCCGCAATCCATCGCCGGAGCGACAGCTTCTACGTTCGTGACGACGGCCGACGACCTCGTCCGTTGTGGCGTGGTCCTCGTCCGAGCCACGCTCGGTGACTCGGCACAGGAGGCCCTTGAGCACAGCGACGCCCCCGATCACCCCCTGCGCCGGGACCGTCGAACTCGGCGCCGCCGGAGACATCAGCGGCACGGCGGCGGCCGGCAAGCAACTGGACGGGCGCCACCGGATCGTGGTCGGGCTCGGGCACGGTCTCGTACGCGTTTCAGTGGTTCCGGTGCGACGCAGCCGGCGCGCACTGTAAGTCCATCCATGGTGCAACCCGGCCGACCTACACGGAGGTCGCGAAGGACATTGGCCAGACACTCGCCTTCGCCGTCCGTGCCAGCGACTCGGCCGGAATGACAACGGTCTACACCGGTGTCGTCGGCCCCGTAGCGGCCGCCTCTGCGGCGCTCTCCGCAACGGAGCAGCCGATCATCACGGGGTCGACCCAGCAGGGACAGACCCTGCAAGCCGGAAACGGCGCCTGGACGACGACGCCATCCGCGATCGCCTACGCGGGGCCGCGCTGCAATGAAAACGGCCGAATGTGCGCACCGATCGCGGGAGCATCCGCGTCGACCTACGTTCCGGCTGCGGCCGATGCCCGACATTCGCTCGTCGTCCTGGTACAGGCCACGGCGAACGGCATGACCCAGGGGGCGCGAGCAGGCGCAACGTCCGTCGTTCGCAGATCGGTATGGCCGTTGGACCGACCACACTGGGCTGAGGGCCACGCTGGAGGGGTGGAACAGCGGTCGAACGCGCCGGTCTCGAAAACCGTTATCCTCGTGTAAGCGGATCGAGGGTTCAATTTGACGTCAGTCGCAGTTCATGCCGGTCGTCACCGTAATAGGTGTGACGACGCTGCCGTTGCCGCTGGAGCTGACGTTGACAGCCGGAGCGACCTGAAGCCAATGCGTGTAGTAGGTGCTGTGCCGAGCGGATCGGCGAGCATGTAGGCCCCTTGCCAAGCGTCACGGTGACGGAGGCGCTTTTCCGGCAGGGACTTGGCGGTGTGGGCGCCTTTCAGTCCTGGGCCTGTGATTGCCAGGATGTGGGGACCGAGCCCTTGTTGGTGGCGACGAAGGTGACTGGGCCGGCGGGAACGCCCCCGCGGGAGACGGAGAACCTCGCGGACGTGAAGGTCACACTGGACCGTCGTCGACGTCGGCTCCGCTGCGTCATGGTCGCGGCTGCGTTACCGGCAGTCGCCATACCGGCCACGGCGGCCGCAATCGCCGCCGACAGCGTCAACTTCCGTATCGGACGGCTCGTTCACGTCAGTCGAAGATTAGCACCCCTTCGGTCAGCTCGCACGCTCGCCACGACTCGTAAGGTTGCCAGTAAAGTCTCCTAGTGACTATTGCCTCGAACGCGCGGATTTCGTATAGTTGAGCCCTTCGCCGTTCCGGCGGCCGTGCCTGGTCGCTCCGGTTCGACACTCAGCGTCCCGGTCGTCAGCTCGACTGAAGGGGGAAGAATGGCGAACAGCATCAAGATCAAGGTGAACGGGCTCACGCACGGCGTGAGCGCGAGCCTTGACACTCCCCTTCTTTACGTTCTGCACAACGAGCTCCATCTGCATGGCCCGCGGTTCGGTTGCGGCCTCGCGCAGTGCGGAGCCTGCTCGGTGTTGCTGGACGGGAAGGAGATCCGGCTCGTGCGTGACCCCGGTTGCCGCGGTCAGCGGGAAGAACATCACGACCCTGGAAGGGCTGCCGGCCTTCTAGGCGGCGCAGCGTGGCACGACCAGTGCCGTGCCCGAGCTGCATCCCCTGCAACAGGCGTGGATCGAGCTTCAGGTGCCGCAATGCGGGTACTGCCAGAATGGGATGATGATCCAGGCCGCGGACCTGCTCGGCACGACGAAGAACCCGTCCGTAGTCGCAGATCAAGCAGGCGATGAACGGGCACCTCTGCCGCTGCGGGACGTACACCGCGATCCTGCAAGCGATTCAGGCGCCGCCAAGACGATGGCGAAAGGAGCATGACGATGACCGCTATCGAAGACGGCGCCAGAAGGTGTTCGAAGCGACGCTGACACGAGGCACGTTCGTCAAGGGAGCCGGAGCACTCGTCGTCGGCATCAGCCTCGTCGGAGCCGGGCTCGACGCCAAACCGCCAAGGCAGCCGGGCGTCGAACTCGCTCGATGCCACGCAGCTCGGCTCCTGGCTGACGATTCACTCGGACAACACGATCCTCATGCGCACCGGAAAGCCCGAGATGGGACAGGGCTCTGCGAGCGCTGGGTACGCGCAGATCCTCGCGGAGGAGCTAACGTGCCCTTCAGCGCGATCACCTCGATCGTGATGGGAGACACCGACCGGACGCCCGACGGCGGCATTGCCGCAGGGTTCCTCGGCGCGGGCGCCTCGAATCTCCGCCTCGTCGGCGCGTACACCTTCCAGGCGCTGCTCGGCCTGGCATCGACGCAACTCGGCGTTCCGATCGAAACCTGTCCGTGCAGAACGGGACCATCTCGGGTGGCGGCAAGAGCGTCACCTACGGTCAACTCGTGACCGGGCAGCAGCTGAACCTGACGATTCCCGTCACCGGCAGCCTGCTCGGCGGAGGGCTCACCGTTGGCGGTACTCCGCCGACGAAGCCCGTCAGCCAGTACACCGTCGTCGGGACATCGCAGCCGATGGCAACGATCCCGCCGATCGTCACCGGGACCGCGATCTGGGTCGGGAACGTCGTGCTCCCGGGAATGCTCCATGCCCGGATGGTGAAGCCGAAGACGTTCGGCTCGACGCTGATCTCGGTTGGTCAGCTCGACAAGAAGGAATTCCCGAACACCCAGATCGTGGTCAAGGGCAACCTGGTCGGGGTGCTCGATCCGGCCGAGTACACCGCGATCCAGGCTGCGTCCCTCGTTGCCGCAAAGACCAAGTGGTCCGACTGGTCGGACCTGCCGGGAAGCGGCAACAACACTCAGTTCATGCGGAAGGCCGACTACACGTTGGCCGCCGCGACCGTGAACACCAACACGGGGAACGCCGGGGCCGCACTCGCGAAGGCAGCAAAGACACTGTCGGCGACATACATGACCCCGTTCTTCAAGCATGCTCCGATCGGCCCGTCGATCGCCGTCGCCGACGTGCACAGCGACGGGACGACCGTCGTCTGGACACACAGCCAGGCGCCACAGCCGCTGCGCAAGATGCTGTCGTCCGTCCTCCAGACGGATCCGGCGAACGTCATCGTCCGGTGGCTCGACGGCTCAGGACAGTACGGACGCTCGAATGCGGGCCCTGACGGAGCAGAGGCCGACGCGGTCATCCTCTCGCAAGCCGTCGGGAAGCCGGTTCGCGTGCAGTGGATGCGACCGGAGGACATGAGCTGGGCGGTGTCGTCGTTCTCGACGCTCTCCGACATGCAGGTGGGTCTCGACTCGAACAACAACATGGTGGCCTTCCAGGCCGACTACCACGTCGCAGGACGCTTTGACGGCCGTGGTCTCGGAGCCCTTCTGGCCGGCCTGCCGCCCGGCGCTGTCGAAGACGGGTCGCCCGCGATCCCGCAGGTCAACGGCCACTACTCCTGGGTCGCGACCGCATCGACCGTCTGGCCGTACGACAAGACCACGAACGCGCTCGAGTACACCCACAACACTGCACCGCCAGGACAGGTCACCTCGCCGTACAAGGCCGGAATGCGGATCCACAGCAGCCGCACGCCGATCCAGCGGCAGGCCAACTTCGCACTGGAGTCCATCGTCAACGAGGCCGCGGCCGCGGCCGGCGCCGATCCGATCGAGTACCGGCTCCGCCACACCACCGATCCGCGGTTGATCGCGGTGCTCAACGCGCTGAAGACCGCCCACGGCTGGGAAACGCGGCCGTCGCCGAACCCGAAGGCGAGTGCGACCGGAACGACGCCGGTACAGGGGCAAGGGATGGGCGTGATGATCCGGTCGAATGGCCACTGGGCTGCTGCTGCCGACGTAAGGGTCATTCCGAAGACGGGAAAGATCATCGTCGACAAGTACACAGTCGTGCTCGAGCCAGGGATCGTGC
Organism: uncultured Actinomycetota bacterium; assembly: GCA_963723405.1. Taxonomy (GTDB): domain Bacteria; phylum Actinomycetota; class Thermoleophilia; order Gaiellales; family Gaiellaceae; genus PALSA-600. The sequence goes on from CAVRQF010000006.1 coordinate 233,200, forward strand.
TCAACCCGCTGCAGCTGACGCGCATCACGGAGGGCGGAGCGGTGATGGGCATCAGCGAGACCCTGTACGAGCAGGTCGCCTTCAACAAGGAGATGATCACGAGCACCGACTGGGTGACCTATCCGATCATGAGGTTCATGAACCTTCCCCAGATCAAGGTCGTTCTGCTCAACAACCCGTCAGTCGGCACCTACAACGGCGCAGGCGAGGGCTCGAACTCGATCCCTCCCGTCGCGATCACGGCCGCGTTCTTCGACGCGACCGGTAAGACGGCACGCACGCTTCCGTTGCGGCCGGCGAACGTGAGAGCGTTCCTCGCGACCTAGGCCGGAAGACCTCGTCGAGGCGGAGGCGCCTTTCCCGGCCTCCGCCTCGACATCCGGTCGGTTTGCGCTCGAGCAGGATGAGCGCGAGACTCGGTTGATAGTGGCGGCGGCTGGATCACGCTGGCTGGGCCGGGCGCTCGCTGGGGTGATGGTCACGGTCGCGGTCGCGGTCAGCTCCGGCAGCTCCTCGACCGCTGACGCCGAGGCGCCGGCGGCAGGGTCGGCGAGCCTCGTGGTGGTCGCCGCGAATCTCAACAACCCACGGAAGCTATTCCTCGCCCCGTCCGGCACGCTGTACGTCGCAGAGGCCGGCGTAGGCGGTCAGATCAAGTGCCTGCCGCCGCTCTCCGACCCGCTTTGCGTGGGCCTCACCGGTTCGATCACGAGAATCGCGCACGGAACTCGCAAGCGCGTCGTGACTCGGCTGGTGTCCGCCGCCGGCGTCAGCCGCGCCCGGGCCGACGGCCCGGCCGACGTCTTCGTCAAAGACGGCACGTACTACATCCTCCTCCAGGACACGACGATCGACTCGAAGGGCTCCAATGCGCTCGGCGCCTCGGGTGGCATGGCCGGCGACCTGATCTCGTCCCCGGGAGGAGGCGCGTCGCCGCGGGTCGTCGCCGATCTCGCCGCCTACGAAGCCAAACACAACCCCGATCGAGGGAAAGGGCGCGGAGCGCGCTTCGGCGACCCCCCGATCGATAGCGATCCATACGGCTTCACTCCCTATCGGGGCGGGTTCGCAGTTGCGGACGCGGCGGCCAACGACCTGCTCTGGGTCGACCCGAAGGGCCGAATCTCGACCCTCGCCGTCTTCCCGACCCAGCGCGTCGCGCTGACACGTGCCGTCGCCAAGCAGATCGGGGCACCCCCCGGCATGAAAACGATCCTCGTTCAGTCCGTCCCCACGAGCGTGACCGTGGGCCCAGATGGTGCGCTCTACGTCGGAGAGCTCACCGGAATACCGTTCCCGGTCGGCCGCGCACGAGTCTGGCGCGTCGAGCCGGGCGAGAAGCCATCCGTCTACGCCGGCGGATTCACCACCATCTCCGACCTCGCGTTCGACGGCAAGGCCCTTCTCGTCCTCGAGCTCACCTCACGCGGGCTCCTCGACGCGAGCTCCCCCGGCCAGCTGATCCGCATCGCGCCGAACAGGCACCGGACCATCCTCGCCGGGAACGGGCTCGTCGCACCCACGGGCCTCGCGATCGGCAGGCACTTCATCTACATCTCCAACTACGGTCTCTTCCCCGGAAGCGGCCACGGCCCGCACGGCGAGATCGTGCGTGTCTCGAAATGACGCTGCGAGGACGCCACTAGACTCGCGCGATGTTCGACTACGCCTCCCGGCGGCGCCGGCTCGGGGAGCGCCTCGAGGCCGAGGGCATCGCCGCGCTCTTCCTGGGCCCGTCGGCCGATCTCGAGTACCTCACCGGCATCGAGCGGGCCGTGCCGAGCTTCGGCCAGCCGCTCTATGCGCACGGATGGGTGACCGGCGCGTTCTTCCGGGCCGGCGCAGAGCCCGTGTTCGTGCTGCCGCGGATGTTCGCGGCGTTCGACCTTCGCGAAGCGCCCGAGGGTGACGTCGTGGTCGTGAACGAGACCGACGACGGCTTCTCCCTCTTCGAGCGCGTCGCGCAGGCCGCAGCCGGCGCGGGCGTCCTTGCGGTCGGCGACCGCATCTGGGCCGAGACGACGCTGAACCTCGCCCGTATCGTCGGCGCCGACCGCCTGCGCCTGGGCTCACGGCTCGTGAACGAGCTGCGGCGGATCAAGTCCGCCGATGAGCTCGAGGCGATGGGGCGTGCGATCGCCGCAGTCGAGCAGACGATGGCCGCGACGGCGCCACTCGTCGTGCCCGGCGTGTCGATGGCCGAGCTCGTCGAGGCCGTCGAGCACGAGCTGCGCCTCGCCGGCTCGCGCTGCCCGTCCTTCGCGACCCACATCTTCACCGGGCTCGGCGAGGACGACTTCGACTCCGGCGAGGCGACGGCGCGGCGCCCGATCCCGGAGGGAACCTCGGTCATGTTCGACTTCGGCGGCGTCGTCGACGGCTACTCCTCCGACTTCGGCCGCACGATCTACTGCGGCGACCCGCCGCCCGACTACCTCGAGGCCTACGACGTGATGCTCGCCGCGTAGGAGGCCGGGCGCGCGGCCGCGACGCCGGGCACCCCGGCACGAGAGGTGAACGCCGCCTGCCGGGGGCCGATCGAGGAGGCGGGCCTCGGCGAGCATTTCCGCCACCGGATGGGGCATTGCATCGGGATGGACGTGCACGAGCGCCCGTTCATCTCGAGCGAGGACGAGACGCCGCTCCAGGCCGGGATGACGTTCACGGACGAGCCGTCGATCATCATCCCCGGCCGCTACAGCCTCCGCATCGAGAACATCGTCGTGTGCGAGGAGGGCGGCGGGCGGAGCCTGAACTCCTACCCGGCCGCCCTCGTCGCGAACGTCTGAGCTACCTCGGCGAGATCTGCGTGAAGTCGACGGTGTAGACGGGGTTGTAGACGGCCCCCTTGATGTCCTTCGTCGACACGAAGACCTGCGTCGGCTGGATCAGCGGGAAGAACGGCCCGCTCTGGTTGAGCAGCCGCTGGATCGACTTGTAGACGGCGCTGCGCGCTGCCGGTGCCGTCGTCACCGTCGCCTTGGCGGCGAGCTTCTCGATCGCCGCGTCCGACCCCTTGGGCCAGCCGGCGCGGAGCCCGACGAGCTGCCCCGGCGTGAAGACGAGGTAGTCGGCGGGGTCCGGATAGTCGGGGCCCCAGAGCGAGAGCCCGAATGCGCTCTTCCCCGAGCGGTAGGCGTCGAGGAAGTTCGAGGTCGGCGACCCCGAGAGCTTGATGTTGAAGCCGACGGCCTGCAGGCTCGACTGGACCTTCTGGGCCATCGAGCTGAACGGCACGCCGTTGATCGTCAGGTCGCTCGGGTACTCGAGCGTGACCTGCTGGCTCGCGATCCCCGGAGGCCGCGAGCGCCGCCTTTGCCTTCGCCAGGCTCTGCTTGACCTTGGCGCTCTGCGGCAGCGCGCCGAGGAACATCGACGGGATCACGCCGGGCGCCTGGATCGCGCCCTTGCCGGCGAGCGCGACGAGCGAGGCGTAGTCGAGGCCGTAGCGGATCGCCTTCTGGAAGTCCTTGTTCGACGTCACCGCCGAGACCTTGGGGTCGTCGTTCGCGTAGAGGAAGAAGATCCACGTCGACGGCTGCAGCGAGACGTTGACGTTCTTGTTGCCCTTCAGGGTCTGGGCCTGGTCGGCCGAGAGGTCGACCGCGATCTCGTGCGAGCCGCGCGCGACGTTCAGGAGCTGGGTCGCGGCGATCATGTTGCGGACGACGACGCTCGACCACTTCGGCTTCGCCGTGCCCCAGTAGCTCGTGTCCGGGCGACCAGCGTCACCTGCGAGGTGGTGCTGAAGGCGCTGAGCGTGAACGGGCCGCTGCCGGCGCCGGCCGAGGCCGAGGAGTTGAGCCAGTTCTCGGCCTTGTCCGCCTTGGCCGCGTTGGCGGCGTCGGTGCCGCCGTTCTTCTTCACGAGGGCCGAGTTGAGGACGCCGGTCGACGGGTTCGCGAGCACGACCGGCAGCTGGGTGGCCGGCGTCTTGGAGCGCATCACGACCGCCGTACTTGCCCGGCGCCGAGACGGTGACGCCGGCGAGCAGGAACGACGGGTTGCCCTTGAGGTTGACGAGCCGCTTCAGCGACCAGACGACGTCGGCCGAGGTCAGCGGCGTCCCGTCCTCGAAGTGGACGTTCTTCTTGAGCTGGAAGGTGAAGGTCTTCGCGTTCGAGCTCGCCTTCCACGAGGAGACGAGCAGCGGGACCGGGTGCGCCAGGTCGTCGCCCTTGTAGGTGAAGAGCGTGTCGTAGATCGCGTGGTCGACGAGCGACGCCGGTCGGATCGAAGGCGCGCGCGGGATCGGAGGTCTTGAGCGTGAACGAGTTGTCGATCACGAGGGTCGGGGCCGAGGCGGTGCGCGCAGTTGCGCCGTCGGCGACAAGCGATGGATGCGGCAACGCACGACCGCCGCAACCGATGCGAGCACGGCTGCTCGCCTGTGACGCAATCTCTTCACAGCTGCACGCTCCCTTTCAGATGGTGATGCTCGGTTTTCCAAGCCGGGGATACTGCCAGCTAGCGAAGGCTATTCGACGTCGGCAGCGCGCGACAAGTTTGGCGCGCTCCGCCGGCGAGACCGCGAGCGCGCCCTCGGGCTGGAGCCAGCAGGCGGCCGCGCGGTCGCCGGCGAGCGGGACGAGCGGCGGCTCCTCGCTGCTGCAGCGGTCGAAGGCGTACGGGCAGCGGGGGTGGAAGCGGCAGCCGCTCGGCGGCTGTCCCGGGTCGGGCACCTCGCCGGGCAGCGCTTCCGGCAGGAAGCCGCTCCCGTCCGGACGCGGGATCGCGTTGATCAGCGACTCGCTGTACGGGTGGAGCGGCTGCTCCCAGAGCTGACGGCGTCGCGCCCGGTCTCGACCATCAGGCCGAGGTACATCACCGAGACCGTGTCGGCGACGTGGCGGACGATCGCGAGGTCGTGCGAGATCAGCAGCAGGCCGAGCCCGAGGTCGCGGGAGAGCTCGACGAGCAGGTTCGCGAGCTGCGCCTGGGCGGAGGCGTCGAGCGAGGCGAGCGGCTCGTCGAGCACGATCACCGACGGCTCGGCGGCGAGCGTCGCGGGCGATCGCGATCCGCTGTCGCTGCCCGCCCGAGAACTCGTGCGGGAAGCGGTCGGCCGCGGTCGCCGGGAGCCCGACGAGCTCGCAGAGCTCCCGGACGCGCCCGGCGCGCTCCGACGGCGGGCACGAGCTCGAGCGTGTCGAGCGCGTCGGCGAGCTGCGAGCCGACCTTGCGGCGCGGGTTGAGCGACGCGTACGGGTTCTGGAAGACGAGCTGGAGCCGCGCGAGGTCGCGCGGCGCGGCCGCGCCGCGCCGAGCGGCGTCACCTCGCGCCCCTCGAAGACGACCGAGCCCGACGTCGGCCGCACGAGCCCGACCGCGGCCCGCGCGAGCGTCGACTTGCCGCAGCCGGACTCGCCGACGAGGCCGACGATCTGGCCCGTGCTCGACGGTGATGCTCGCGCCGGCGACCGCCCGCACGCGGCCGCCGCCGCGGCGCTCGTAGTCGACGACGACGTCGTGCAGCTCGAGCAGCGCTCATCGGGCGGCGAACGGGTCGACGGGGCAGGCGAGCGCGCGGCCGTCGACCCGGCACGAGCGGCGGCACGTCGGTGCGGCAGTCCTCCCGCGCGAAGGCGCAGCGGGGGTTGAACGCGCAGCCCGGCGGGACGTGGCCGGGGCTCGGCGGCGAGCCGGAGATCGCGACGAGCCGCTGGTCGCGCGCCGCCTCCGGGTGCGGGCAGCGCGTCGAGCAGCGCCTGCGTGTAGGGATGGCGCGGGCGGCGCAGGACATCCTCGCGCGAGCCGGACTCGACGACCCGGCCGGCGTAGAAGATCGAGACGCGGTCGGCGATCGCCGACATCACGCCGAGGTCGTGCGTGATCAGGATGACCGCGAGGTCGTTCTCGCGGCGGAGGCGGTCGAGCAGCCGGAGGATCCCGGCCTGGACGGTCACGTCGAGCGCGGTCGTCGGCTCGTCGGCGATCAGCAGCTTCGGGCCGGCACGCCAGCGCGATCGCGATCGCGATCCGCTGGCGCATGCCGCCCGAGAACTGGTGCGGATACGCGCGCAGCGCCTCGCGGCCGTCCGGGATGCCGGACCTGCTCGAGCAGCTCGAGCGCGTGCCGCTCGGCCGCGCGCGGTCGTAGCCGAGGTGGAGCCTGACGTGCTCGGTCAGCTGCCTGCCGATCGTCAGCATCGGGTGCAGCGAGGTCATCGGGTCCTGGAAGACCATCGCCAGGTCGCGCCCGGCGATCTCGCGCAGCTGCCGCTGCGGAGAGCCCGAGCAGGTCGCGCTCGTCGAAGCGGGCGCGCCCGCCGACGGCGGCGCCGTCGGGCAGCAGCCCGAGCAGCGCGAGCATCGAGATCGTCTTCCCGCTGCCGCTCTCGCCCGCGACGCCGAACACCTCGCCCTGCTCGACGCGGTAGTCGACCCCGTCGACGACGGTGACGAGGCCGCTCGCGCGCCTGCAGCTGGACCCGCAGGCCCTCGACCTCGAGCAGGCTCATGCGCGTCACGCGCTCTCGTCGTGGCGCCAGCCGGTGCGCGGGTCGAACACGTCGCGCAGGCTGTCGCCGAGGAAGTTGAACGCGAGCACGACCGTGAAGATCGCGAGGCCGGGGAACGTCCCCATCCACCACCACTGGAAGTACTGCGTCCCGTCGGCGACCATCGAGCCCCACTCGGCCTGCGGCGGCTGGGCGCCGAGGCCGAGGAACGAGAGGCCCGAGAGGAGCAGGATCGCGGTCGCGAGGTCGAGCGTCATCAGCACGAGCACGGGCCCGGCGACGTTCGGCAGCACGTCGCGGACGAGCGCGCGGCGGGCGCTCGCGCCGAGCAGGCGGGCCGACTGGACGTACTCGGAGTCGCCGACCGTGCAGGACGAGCCCGCGCACGATGCGGGCGTACGGCGGCCAGGCGACGATCACGATCGCGATCGCCGCGTTCTGGAGGCTGCGGCCGAGCACCGCCGCGACGACCATCGCCAGGATGATCGGCGGGAAGGCGAACACGAGGTCGGTGCTGCGCATGCAGAGGCCGTCGAGCGGGCCGCGGAAGTAGCCCGAGATCGCGCCGATGACCGCGCCGACCGTCGCGGCGAGCAGGACGACGAGCAGGCGATCGGCAGCGTCACGCGGGCGCCGTAGATCACGCGGCTGAGGACGTCGCGGCCGAGCTCGTCGGTGCCGAAGAGGTGCTGCCACGAGGGCCCCGCGCTGGGCGTGAACGTCTGGGCGAGCGGGTCGTCCGGCGCGATCAGCGGCGCGAAGACCGCGACCAGCGACCCAGGCGACCGCGATCGCCGCGCCGACCACCGCGAGCGGCTGGCGGAGGCCGGGGTGGATCCGGCGGGTGCGCCTGGCGACCCGGCCGCGCACGGTGATCACGCGTCACGTGATCCGGATCCGCGGGTCGATGATCGCCGTAGAGGATGTCGACGATGAAGTTGACGGTCACGTAGACCGCGGCGACGAAGAGGCTGACGCCGGCGATCGCGGGCACGTCGAGGTTGACCGCGGCCTCGTAGGCGTACTGGCCGACCCCGGGCCAGGAGAAGATCTTCTCGACGAGCACGGCGCCCGTGAGCACGTTCGCGAAGACGAGGCCGAGCACGGTGACCACCGACGGCAGCGCCGCCCGCAGGATGTAGCGGACGACGACGACCCGCTCCGGCATCCCCTTGGCGCGCGCGGCGCGCACGTAGTCGTTGCCGATCACCTCGAGCACGGCCGAGCGCGTGAAGCGCGTGAGCAGGCTGACGTTGAACGCCGCGAGCACGAGCGCCGGCAGCAGGAGGTGATGGAACGACTGCCCGAAGAGGCCGAGGTTCCCGTCGAGGAGCGCGTCGACCGTGTAGAGGCCGGTCACGCTCGAGCGGCGGGCTCGTGCCGGGGTCGAGCCGCTGGCCGCCCGGGAACCAGCCGAGCCGGTAGAAGCCGACGTAGAGGACGATCAGCGCGATCCAGAAGGTCGGCATCGAGATGCCCGCCAGCGAGGCGACCCGGAGGGCGTGGTCGGTCGGCCGGTTCCGCCGGAGCCCGCGACAGACGCCGAACGTGACCCCGACGATCGCGGCGAACAGGATCGAGTAGAGCGCGAGCTCCGCCGTCGCCGGGATGAACTGCCCCAGGTCGTGCGTGACCGCGTCATGGGTCAGCGACGACTGCCCGAGATCGCCGTGCACCAGGTGCTTGAGATAGATCAGGTAGCGGATCGGGAACGGCTTGTCGAGCCCGTAGTGCTCCTCGAATGCCTTGACCGCGGCGGGGTCGGCGGCGGCCTGCTCGCCGAGGTTCGTCGCGGCGGCGTTGCTCGGGACGAGCTCGCGTCAGCACGAACGCGACGAACGTGATCCCCAGCATGAGCAGGAGGAACGCGCCCAGCCGGCGGAGGATGAACCGCAGCAGGCTCGCGGACGGGCGGAGGCGCCCCCGGCTTCTCGCCGACGGGATCGTCTCCGTTGCGGGCGCCACTGTCACCGGCGCTCGCCCGCTCCGGATCGCTCGAGCGGGCAAAGGGAGGCTCGACCCATCTGCCGATACGCTAGCTCGGGGCCGTGCCCGGAAGCAGCCGGTGACAGCTGCTACAGCCGGGTCGCCGTGGAGACGAGAGAAGGGCGAACATGCCGAGTGCATCACACGACGAGCTGCCGCTGACCGAGATCGTGCCGGGGTACTCGAGCCGACTCGCCGACTGGGGCGGCATCACCGTGGCGTTCGAGAAGGCGCACGCCGGCCAGGACGCGTCGAGCATGGTCAAGGGGCTGCCCGACGACCGCTGCCAGGCGCCGCACTGGGGGTTCCTCTTCTCGGGGCGGATGGTCGTCGACTACGGCGACCGCCAGGAGACGGTCGAGGGCGGCCAGGCCTACTACATCGAGCCCGGTCACAAGCTGACGTTCGAGAGCGACTGCGAGGCCCTGGAGTTCACGCCGACCGAGGCGCTCGAGCAGACGCTCGACGCCGTCCGCCGGAATCACGCCGCCGGCGAGACGCTCGACGGTTGAGCGAGGCGGTCACCGAGCTCTACGACCTTCGGGTCACCGTCGAGCGGATCGAAGGTCGCTCGGTTTGCGGGCTCGAGGTGGGTGACTACTTCGAGCTGACGGAGTCGAGCCGGCTCCGGATCCCCGCCGGGAAGCATTTCTGCCTCTACGCGCTGCAGGCCGTGCTGCCGCTGCTGCCGGCGAAGCAGCGGGAGCTCGCCGCGGGCGACTGGCTGGAGCAGGACTCGCTCGTCTGCTGCCCCGATCCGGAAGAGCGCCTGATCATGCGGATCGAGCGGATCGGGCGCCGGCGCCTTGCCACCTCAGAGCTGACGTGAGCGACAGGCGGCGAGGTCGGGCTCGGGCTGCAGACGGACAAGCGGCCCGGCGAGTACGCGGCGCTGGCGCAGATCGCCGAACGCGGCGGCTTCGACGTCGTCACCACGTTCAACGACCTCTGGTACCAGCCCGCACTCCCCGCCCTGCTCGAGATCGCCGGGGCCACGGAACGCGTCCGCGTCGGGCCGTCCTGCCTGAATCCGTTCACCGTGCACCCGGTCGAGCTCGCCGGGCAGACCGCCGTGCTCGACCTCGTCTCCGGGGGCCGGGCGTTCCTGGGACTGGCCGCGGGAGCGTGGCTCGGCGGGCTCGGGATCGAGCAGCGCCGCCCGGTCGCTGCGGTCGCCGAGGCGTGGGAGATCGTCTCCCGCCTGCTCGCCGGCGACCGCTCCGGCTTCGAGGGCGAGGTGTTTCGCGTCGAGCCCGGAGCCGGGCTCGCCTACGACCCGGAGCGGAGAGCGGTGCCGCTTCTCGTCGGCACGTGGTCGCCCCGCCTGACGGAGTTCGCCGCCGGGCACGCCGACGAGCTCAAGCTCGGCGGAACGGCGAACCCCGCCGTGGTCCGGCTCGCGCGGTCGCGGCTCGGCGCGGCCGACGTCGGGATCGTCGCAGGCGCGGTGACGGTCGTCGACCACGACGGAGCGCGGGCCAGGGAGCAGGCGCGCCGCCGGGTGGCGATGTACCTCGACGTCGTCGCCGCGCTCGACCCGACGGCCGCGCTCGACCCCGAGCTTCGGTCCGCGCTCGCCGAGCGAGTCGCCGCGCGGGACACCGACGGCGCGGCGCGGCTCATCTCCGACGAGACCCTCGACCTCTTCGCGTTCGCCGGCACCCCCGCACAGATCGCCGGCCAGGCGCAGGCCCTCTTCGAGGCGGGAGCGCGGCGGGTGGAGTTCGGGTCGCCCCACGGCATCGACGAACGCGCAGGCGTCGAGCTGCTCGCGCGCGAGGTCGTCCCGAGGCTGCGGGATTGACGCGCTCGAGCGCGTTCACGGTCGAACCGCCGGGCCGAGCGCGGCGGCGGCAACCTCGAGGTCGGCGACGAGCCCGGCGAATGCCTCCTCCCGGTCGTCGGCTCGGAGCACGGCCGAGGGGTGGATCGTCGCGACGACGACATCGGCGAGATCGGACCTCGAGCAGCCGGCCGCGGCTCCGCGTGACCCGAAAGTCGCGTCCGAGCAGCGACTGGGCGGCCGTGGCGCCGAGCAGGACGATGCCCTGTGGCGAGACCGCCTCGAGCTCGAGCTCGAGCCATGGGCGGCAGGCGACCTGCTCGCTCCAGCTCGGCTTGTCGTGGATCCGGCGAGGGCCCTTGGCCTTCCACTTGAAGTGCTTCACGGCATTCGTCACATATGTCTGACCGCGATCGATCCCCGCTGCCGCGAGCGCCCGGTCGAGCAGACCGCCTGCGGGGCCGACGAAAGGCTCCCCGGCCCGATCCTCCTGGTCGCCCGGCTGCTCGCCGACGAGCATGAGCCGCGCGCCCGCCGGGCCGGCTCCGAAGACGGCCTGGGTCGCGTCGGCGTAGAGCGGGCAGCCCCGGCACTCCTGGACCGCCGCTCGCAGCGCCTCGGGCGATCGGCGGTCGGGCAGGTAGGGCTCGGCTCCCGGATATCTCGCTGCCATGCTCCCGCCGTACCCGTCCAGGCCGGTTCGTCACACGTCTCGTGATCGCGCTTGGCGTCCCGCACGTGTTCGGTCCTCCGGCCGAATGGGGATGACCAGACGATGTTCGAGGGATTCGCGCTCGACCGCGTCGACGTCGGCGAGGCCGAGTTGCACGTGCGCCATGCCGGATCCGGGCCGCCGGTCCTGCTGCTGCACGGCCATCCGCGAACGCATGCGACGTGGTGCCGGGTCGCACCGCTGCTCGCGCGCGACCACACCGTCGTCTGCCCCGACCTGCGCGGTTACGGCCGCTCGTCCAAGCCCGACACCACCCTGGACCATGCGCCGTACTCGAAACGGGCGATGGCCCGCGACTGTCTGCGGCTGATGCACTCGCTGGGGCATCGGCAGTTCGCGGTAGTCGGCCACGACCGTGGCTCGTACGTCGCATTTCGGCTCGCAGTGGACCAGCCGGAAGCCGTCTCTCACCTGGTCGTGATGGATGGCGTCCCGATCGGAGAGGCGCTCGCCCGCGCCGACGCGCAGTTTGCGAGCGAATGGTGGCACTGGTTCTTCCTCGGCCAGACCGCGAAGCCGGCCGAACGGCTCATCTCCCACGACCCCGATGCCTGGTATGCGATCGACCCACGCCAGATGGACCCGGACGCCTATGCAGACCTGCAGCGTGCGCTCCACGATCCCCGCACGGTTCACGCGATGTGCGAGGACTACCGAGCCGGGCTCGGCATCGACCGCAGCCACGACGAGGCCGACCGCCGGGCGGGCCGGCGCGCGCTCTGCCCCACCCTGGTCGTCTGGGCGACACGTGACGACATGGAACGCCTCTACGGCGACCCGATCTCCGTCTGGCGCAACTGGGCGGCCGACATCCGCGCCGGCGTCCCGATCACGAGCGGGCACCACATGGCCGAAGAGGCACCCGACGAGGTCGCAGAAGCGATCTCCGCCTTCCTGACGACCGAGGCAGCTCCGGCGAGCTGAGCGCCGCCGAGAGATCCTGGGCGGGCTTCGCCTTCACGAAGCCTTCACACGGGCGCCGAACGCCCTCCGGCACAGTAGAAGGACGATGGGGCCAGAGCTGCTCACGCCGATGCACCTGATCTTCCTCGCGATTCTCGGGCTGCTGCTCTTCGGCCCGAAGCGCCTCCCCGAGATCGGCCGCTCGCTCGGCTCGGGCCTCCGGGAGTTCAAGAGCAGCATGAACGGAATCGTCGGCTCGGACAGCGCTCACGAGTATCCGACCACCGCCGCCTCACCTCCCACCGCGCCCGGCGTCACCCCCACGCCGAGCCCGGCGGACGTCCGCGAGGATGTCCCGCCCGCCGGCGAGCCTCTCGGCTAACCGGCCCACGGCGAGCGAGAACGGCAAGACGCGGCGACGCTCTCGGGGCGTGTCCGTAGGGTGTGCGCATGGTGAGCGAAGCGCCGTCCCACCGAGCCGGGCTCGTGTGGCGCGAGATCGCGGCCGGGCCGTTTGCGATGGGAAGCGACCTCGGCGCGGCCTACCCTCCGGACGAGGACGAGTCGCCGCGACGGCTCGTCTCGCTCGAGCCGTTCCAGCTTGCGCGCACGGCTGTCACGAACGCCCAGTACGCATCGTTCGCCCGGGCCACCGGGCGCCCGCTGCCGACGGGCGAAGAAGACGTCCCCGTGACCTACGTCAGCTGGGAGGAAGCTCAGGCGTTCTGCGCCTGGGCCGGCGTCCGGCTCCCGACCGAGGTCGAATGGGAGGCCGCGGCAAGAGGCGGCGTCGACCGGCTCTGGCCCTGGGGCGACGAGCCGCCCGACGCGAGCCGCGCGCTCTTCGGAGCCGGGATCGGGAGGCCGGGGCCCGCGGGAGCGCACCCGCGGGGCGCCTCGGCAGACGGCCTCCTCGACATGGCCGGGAACGTCGCGGAGTGGACCTCGAGCGCATATCGTGGCGACGCGTTGCGCACGGTCCGCGGCGGGGCGTTCATCCACGGCCCCGCCGAGATCCGCTGCTCCTACCGTCAGCCGCTGCACCCGGAGGCGCGCGACCACTACACCGGGTTCCGGGTGGCGGCAGCCGGAGGGCGGGCGCGGCTCGCATTCGACTGGGTCGAGCTACCCGGCGGCGAGGTTCCGGTTGGGCGCGACCTTGTCGCCTTCGGCGGCTCAGCAGCCGCCGACGAAGCGCCGCCGCACACCCTCGAGCTCGAGGCCTTCTCGCTCTCGCTCACGCCGGTCACGAACGCGCAGTACGCCCGGTTCGTCGACGAGACGGGAGCGGCCGCTCCCGGTCACTGGGAAGGGAGCGCCCCCACGCCGGGTCTCGTCGATCATCCGGTCGTGTTCGTCGACTGGTTCGACGCCGGGGCGTTCTGCGAGTGGGCAGGCGGCCGGCTTCCGACCGAGGCGGAGTGGGAGAAGGCCGCACGGGGCGCGGATGCTCGGACCTATCCGTGGGGTCGCGAGGACGATCCGGCGCGCGCGGTCATCGGACGAGAGCCGAAACGGGGCTCGACCGAGCCGGTCGGCGCCCACCCGCGAGGCTCGACCCCGACCGGCCTGCTGGACCTGGCCGGGAACGTGTGGGAATGGGTGTCGACGCTCTACCGCTCCTACCCCTACGACGCGGGTGACGGGCGGGAAGACCCCGGGGCGGCCGGCGAGCGCGTGCTTCGAGGTGGTTCCTTCCAGAGCCCGAGCCTCGACTACGCTCGCTGCGCGATGCGCAGCCGCAGCCAACCGATCCGCCGGGGGCCGCACATCGGGTTCCGGGTCGCGCGCGATGCGTAGCGAGCGCTGGTTCGGCGGCCGCGACCTGGCCGGGTTCATCCATCGCTCCTCGATCCACGCCGAGGGCATCTCCCGCGCCGCCCTCGCCGGCCGCCCGGTGATCGGGATCTGCAATCCGTGGTCGGAGCTCGTGAACTGCAACCTCCACTTCCGCGGGCTCGCCGAGGCAGCCAGGCGGGGTGTCCTGCTCGCAGGCGGCCTCCCGCTCGAGTTCCCGACGATCTCGCTCGGCGAGAACCTGATGAAGCCGACGACACTCCTCTACCGGAACCTGATGGCCATGGATGTCGAGGAGTCCATCCGCGCCTACCCGTTCGACGCCGTCGTCCTGCTGGCCGGCTGCGACAAGACCGTGCCCGCCGAGCTGATGGGGGCGGCGAGCGCAGACCTGCCCGCGATCATGGTCACCGGGGGCCCGTCCGAGGCGGCGTGGTTCCGGGGCCGGCGGCTCGGTGCCGGCACCGATCTCTGGCACTACGCCGAGGACGTCCGCGCCGGCCGGATGACCGCCGAGGAGTTCGACGAGCTCGAATCGGCCAGCATCCCGAGCGTCGGCCACTGCAACGAGATGGGAACTGCCTCGACGATGACCTCGATCGTCGAGGCGCTCGGGATGAGCCTGCCCGGGTCGGCCTCGATCCCGGCCGTCGACGCCGCCCGCGCGAGGGTGGCGGAGGCGTCGGGCGCTCGCGCGGTCGAGCTCGCCCGCGAAGGGCTGCGGCCGTCGCAGATCATCACCGCCGAGGCGATCGACAACGCGATCACGCTGCTGATGGCCGTCGGCGGCGGCACGAACGCCGTCATCCACCTGCTTGCGCTCGCCGGGCGTGTCGGCGTCCCTCTCGGCCTCGACCGGTTCGACGAGCTCTCACGCGCGACGCCGCTCCTCACGAACGTGCGTCCCTCGGGCGAGCACCTCGTCGAGGACCTGCACCGCGCCGGCGGCATCCGGGCCGTGCTCCACGAGCTCGGGCCGCTGCTCCACGGCGCAGCGCTCACCGTGACCGGACGGACGCTCGCCGAGGAGATCGCAGGCGCCGCCGTCCACGACCGGGACGTGATCGCGCCGCTCGAGGCGCCGCGGGCGCCCGAAGGCGGTCTCGCCGTGCTGCGGGGCTCGCTCGCGCCGGAAGGCGCCGTGATCAAGGTCAGCGCCGTGACCGACTCGAGGCTTCTCCGCCACCGCGGTCCCGCGGTCGTCTTCGAGGACATCCACGATCTCGCCGCCCGGATCGACGACCCTGTCCTCGACGTCGGGCCCGACTCCGTCCTCGTCCTGCGGAACGCGGGCCCGAAGGGCGGCCCCGGGATGCCGGAGTGGGGCCAGCTGCCGATCCCGAAGCGGCTCCTGGAGCGCGGCGTGACCGACATGGTGCGGATCTCCGACGCCCGCATGAGCGGGACGGCATTCGGCACGGTGGTGCTGCACGTCGCGCCCGAGTCGGCGGCCGGCGGACCGCTCCTCGCAGTCCGCGACGGCGATCCGATCGTCCTCGACGTCGAGGAGCGCCGCCTCGAGCTCGACATCCCCGCCGAGGAGATCGCCCGCCGCCTCGACGCAGCGGCGCCCCCTGCTCCCCCCTACCGGCGCGGCTACGGCGCGATGTACCTCGACCACGTGCTCGGAGCCGACCAGGGCTGCGACTTCGACTTCCTGCAGGCCCGCCCCGGCGAGCCGGCCGAGAGCGAGCCGCTCGGCCTCCTCAGCGGCTGGATCGGTGGTTGGTGATCGGGGTGCGTCAACGAGTGAACCGGCAGGTCAGATTGAAGTCCAGGCCGTCCGGCATTCCCCAGGCGGACAATTTCGAGATCGTCGAAGTGCCTGTGCCGGACCCGTCTGACGGCCAGGTCGTGGTGCGCAATCTCTACCTGTCCGTGGATCCCGCGATGCGCGGTTGGGTCAGCGCGGTCGCCAACTATTCCGAGCCGGTAGCGCTTGGCGCTGTCATGCGCTCGCTGGCCGTCGGGCGGGTCGAGACGTCGCGAAGCCCAGATGTTCAGTCGGGCGAGTACGTGACCGGCATGTTCGGCTGGCAGGACTACGCCGTGGTCGATGCCGGGGCGATCGAGCGCAAGGTCGGCAGTTCCAGCCTGCCCATCTCGACGTCGCTTGGCGTCCTCGGCCTCAATGGCCTGACGGCGTATTTCGCCCTCCTGGAGGTTGGCCGACCGAGGGCGGGCGAGACCGTGGTCGTGTCGACGGCAGCCGGAGCGGTGGGGTCATGCGCGGGTCAAATCGCCAGGATCAAGGGCTGCCGGACCGTCGGCATCGCCGGCGGGCCCGACAAGGTGCGTCTGTGCCGCGAGGACTTCCGCTACGACGCCGCGGTCGACTACAAGGCTGACGATCTCGAGTCGGCACTCGATGCTGCCTGCCCTGAGGGCGTCGACGTCTATTTCGACAACACGGCCGGTTCGATCAGCGACTCCATCATGCGACGTCTCAATGTCGGAGCACGGGTGGTCATCTGCGGCACGGCGTCCGTCCCGAGCTGGGATCCGCCGCCCCAGGGACCACGGATCGAGCGTCATCTTCTCGTCAAACGCGCGCGAATGCAGGGTTTTCTCATCTTCGACCATGTCCAGCGTTTTCCCGAGGCGCTGCGGGAGCTCGAGAGCTGGATGCGCGAGGGACAGATCCGCTATCGAGAGGACATCCTCGATGGAATCGAGCAGGCACCGGGTTCGATCGCGGGGCTGTACCGCGGCGAGAATCTCGGCAAGCGGCTGATTCGGATCGCTCCGGATCTTCCTGCCTAGAGTGCAGGGCGGCACACGCTGCGGGCGGGCGGAAAATCAGCGCGGATATGCTGAAGCTCATGGTCGTTCGCGTCGGGGTCGCAAGCCTGGCGGTGGCCCTGTTGGGAGCGACGGCCGTCGGCGTCGGGACAGCGACGTCTTCCCCATCACGGGGACGCTGCGCAGGAGCGTGGAATCGGACGGCGACGTCGAGCACGCGCGAAGCGATCGCCAGAACGGGCACGCACGAAGCGACGGTGAACGGAGTCCTGGCAAGCCGCCTCTCGATCGGCCACGCTCCGGCAACTGTCGAGGCTGCATGCGTCATCGACTTCTTCGTCGGCCAGGGTCGTTTGCTCGTACTGAGGGGCGGCTGGAACGGCAAGACGGTCGCCGTCTGGAGCAGCCCTCTGCCGGTACGCACCTCGTCGACGGCAGGCAGCGGGAACGCGTGCGTCGCCTCCGACGGCACCATTCACCAGGTCGGCGCATTCGACGCCGCCACGCGCTGCTCCTAGCTCAGTACGCTCACCGGGTGAGCGTCTGCCCGACTTGCGGACGGGAGGCGCCTGATGGCGCACGGTTCTGCGCGTTCTGCGGCTCGGTGCTCGAGGCTCTGCCGGCCGGCCGTGAAGAGCGCAAGGTCGTCAGTGTCGTCTTCGTCGATCTTGTCGGCCATACCTCGCGGTCGGAAGGAGCAGATCCGGAAGACGTGCGCGCTCTGCTCGCCCCTTATCACGCACGCGCTCGGGCGGAGCTCGAGCGCTTCGGAGGCAGGGTCGAGAAGTTCATCGGCGATGCCGTGATGGCGGTCTTCGGCGCGCCCGTCGCCCACGAGGACGACGCCGAGCGCGCGGTGCGGGGTGCCCTCGCGGTTCGCGACGCCTTCGTCGAGGAGGGCCTCGACGTGCGGATCGCCGTCAACACGGGTGACGCCCTGGTGCTCCTCTCCGCGCGGCCGGAGGCGGGGGAGTCGATGGTCGCCGGCGACGTCGTCAACACTGCGGCGAGGCTTCAGTCCGCGGCGCCCGTGAACGGCGTCCTCGTCGGCGAGGCGACGCGCCGTGCGACGGAGCGGGTGATCGAGTATCGGGACGCGCCCCCCGTCGACGCAAAGGGGAAGGCAGTCGCGGTGCCCTGCTCGGAGGCGCTTCGTCCACGGGCTCGGCACGGCGCCGACGTCTTCGAGCACGGGGGCGCGGCTCTCGTGGGGCGCGAGACGGAGCGCCGGTCGCTCGTCGATGCCCTCGACCGGGCAGGGCGGGAGCGGAGCCTGCAGCTCGTGACGCTGGTCGGCGCGCCCGGGATGGGGAAGAGCAGGCTGGTCTGGGAGCTCTACCGGGAGCTCGACGAGCGTCCCGGTATCGTCGCCAGCTGGCGCCAGGGTCGAGCGCTCGCCTACGGAGGCGGAGCATTCGACGCCCTCGCAGACGTCCTGCGCGCGGAGATCGGTGCGCTCGAGACCGACGGGCCAGGAGCGGCGAGCGGTCGGCTCGCCGCTGCGCTGGCGGTGCTGTCGGATGACGAGGGGGAACAGCGCTGGCTGCTTCGCGCGCTGGAGCCCCTCCTCGGGCGCGGGGACGGGCTGGGCCAGGACGAGGGCTTCGGCGCCTGGCAGCGTTTCTTCGAGCTGGTCGCCGAGAACCGCCCGCTCGTGCTGGTCCTCGAGGACCTTCACTGGGCGGACGACGGCACCCTCGACTTCGTGGACCACCTCGCCGACTGGTCGACCGACTCGCCGCTCCTCGTGCTCTGCACCGCGCGGCCCGAGCTGTTCGACAGGCGGCCGCTGTGGGGCGGCGGCCGACTCAACTCGCAGACGATCTCGCTGGCGCCGCTCGACGACACCGCGACGGCCGAGTTGCTCGCCCAGGCGCTCGGGAGCCCCCTGATCGACGCCGAGGTCCAGCAGACGTTGCTCGCGCGGGCCGGCGGAAACCCCCTCTACGCGGAGGAATTTGCACGGATGATCGCCGAGACGGGGAACACGGACGACGTGCCCGCAACCGTCCAGGGGCTGATCGCGGCCCGGCTCGACGTCCTGCCCTCGAGCGAAAAGGCTCTGCTCCAGGATGCATCCGTGCTCGGGAAGGTGTTCTGGCGAGGCGGAGTCGAGGCGCTCGGCAACGACGTATCCGACGACATCCTCGTCTCGCTCACTCGTCGTGAGCTGTTACGGCGGGCGCGCGCGTCGACGGTGGGAGGCGAGACGGAGTTCGCGTTCCGCCACGCGCTCGTCCGCGACGTCGCGTACGGGCAGATCCCACGTGCCGCCCGCGCCGACAAGCACCGGCGTGCGGCGGAGTGGATAGCGGCAACCGCGCCAACTCGCACGGACCTCGTTGCCCACCACTACCTCGAGGCGCTGGATCTCACGGACGCGGCGGGCGGCGACTCGACCCCGCTGCGGGATCCCGCTCGCGCTGCCTTGACGGCCGCCGGTGACCGCGCCCGCTCGCTCGGCGCGCTGGGTGACTCACTCGCCCTTTATCGTCGGGCGCTGACGCTTGCGCCCGACAACCCCGACCTGGTGCTTCGCGTGGCCTTCGCGGGTGCCGATTCCGAAGGCTCCACCGTCGCCGAGGCGCGAGAGGCGATGGCGCTCTACGAGCAGGCGGGAAACGGGGTCGGGGTGGCGCGGGCGGCCGTCGCAGTCGCCCGCTGCCTCTGGCTCTCGGGCGACGCGGCGGGTGCGCAGGAGGCGATCGCCGATGCCGTCGGGCAAGCGAGGCTGGCCGGAGACGGCGGCGTGCTCGGAGAAGCACTCGAGGAGCAGGCGCGCGGGTATATGACCGCGGGCCGGACCGACGAGGCACTTGCGGCAGCGGAGGAAGCGATCGTGTGCAACACCCAGCACGACCAGCCCGGCATCGCGATGAACGCGCGAGTGACGTTCGCCACAGCACTTGCAAACCTCGGCGACGACCGCGGTCTGACGATGCTCGAAGAGGTGGCCGAGGAGGCGGATCGCCTGAACGAGTCGCGCGCGCTCATGCGCGCTCTCAACAACATCCCTCATCTCCTCTTGATGGCCGGGCGGTTGGTCGAAAGCCATCAGGCCTGGGAGCTTGCGCGCAAGCGAATGGCGCGCTTCTCGCTGCCGGTCGCAACCTCCTGGCTCACGTCGAACGGCGCGTCCGGGGCGCTCGCAATGGGCGAGTGGGAGCAGGCCGCGGAGCTGGTCGAAGAGTACGACCGCGTGACAGGGACGAAGGCGTCGTACCTCACGGCTCAGTGCGCGCGAGTGCGTGCGGTCATGGCCTACGGCCGTGGTACGCCGGGGGCGCTGGACGAGCTCGAGCGGATGACGGCGGAGATCATGGCCGGAGATCAGCAGGCCGGTCGCGACGTGATCGAATTCCTCGGGTTCGCCTTCACGGTCGACGGTCGGCCGGCGGACGCCGCGGCTCTCGCCGGGCAACTCGCCGCGATCGAGTCACGCGAGTCGTCCTCTGCATTCCCCGGGCTGCTGAGCATCCTCACCGGCGTCGACGTGACAGCCGCCCTCCACGATGTCTCCCCCTGGCACGAAGCGAGCCGGCTTCTCGCACAAGGCCGAGTCGAGGACGCGCTCACGATCCTCGATGCGATGTCTGCCCGCACCGACGCCGCGATCGTGCGGCTGGTAGTCGCACAACGGCAGGGGCCCGAGCCGTGGGCCGCGGAATGCGAGGCGTTCTTCACCGAGGTCGGGGCGACGCGATTCCTCGGCGAGCTGGAGGCGTTGCGCGCCGGCCGTCGCAGCGCCTGAGCGACAGCGTCCCGCGGGGCGCGCTCGCACTCTTTCGGGACGCCGTATCGGCGGTATGCTCGGCGCACTCACGCTTGCCGGTCCGAGGAAAGGAGTCTTTCAACGGGTAAGAGGGTCTTGGGGTCCTTGTGCGCCCTCGTTGCTGTACTCGTGCTCGCCGCCGGGGCATCGTCCGCCCCCGCCACCGCACCTGTCGGAGGGATCAACTGGAGTGCCAACGCGACGGCATTCCGGGGTCAGAACAATCTCGAGGTGACATACAAGTGCCCGAAGGCGGGAGCGCTCGGGTACGTCTACGGGACAGGTGTCTACACCGATGACAGCAGCGTTTGCAGCGCAGCCGTGAATGCGGGCCTGATCACCCTTGCCAACGGCGGGACGGTGACGATCAAGATCCTGCCGGGCAAGCCGGCCTACTCGGCGAGCACCAAGCATGGTGTGACGACGAGCGCCTACGGCCCTTGGTCCGGGAGCTATTCCTTCGTGGTCGTGCCCGCCGGGCCCATCCTGGACGGCGGCAGGACGTGGACTGCGACAGCGGCCTCGGGCAAGTCGGGGAACCGGTACCGGTACAGCTGCCCGCCGAACGGCAAGCTCGCGCCGGTCTACGGCTCGGCGATCTTCGCCGCCAAGTCGTCGGTCTGCTCGGCTGCGGTGTTCTCCGGCCAGATCAGCGCAACCCAGGGCGGGAACGTCGTCATCGCCGTAGGGCCGGGACGCTCCTCCTATGCCGGTGGCGTCAAGAACGGCGTCACGACCCAGGCTTCGGCGTCGACGCCGACGAGCTTCACCTTCACGACGGCCTAGCCTGCGACCGACTCTTCGGACGGCTGTTTCCCACGGGCGCGGGCTCGTGGAAACAGCTTTCCGTGCCCGGTAGCCTGTCCCCGGTGTACACGCCGCCGCACTTCGCGGTCGACGAGGAGAGCACGACGGCATTTCTCTCGGACGTCCGCGCTGCCGACCTCGTGACGATGACGGAGGCTGGGCTCGCGGCAACGTTCCTGCCTCTGCTGTTCGACCCGAGCGTTGGCGCCCACGGCGCACTCCACGGCCACGTGGCCCGAAAGAACGAGCAATGGCAGCGAGCGCCGATCGGCGAGGCGTTGGTGATCGTTCACGCCGAGGACGCCTACATCACTCCGAGCTGGTACCCCTCGAAGTCCGAGCACGGCCGGGTCGTTCCGACGTGGAACTACCGGGTCGCCCACGTCTTCGGCCGGCTCGTGATCCACGACGACCCCGGTTGGGTCGATCGGAACGTTCGTCAGCTGACCGCGCGACATGAGGCGAGCCGCACGGCACCGTGGAGCGTGGACGACGCGCCCCCCGAGTTCCACGCCGGGCAGCTTCGGGCGATCGTCGGGCTCGAGCTGATCATCAGCCGGGTCGAGGCGAAGTTCAAGATGAGCCAGAACCGTCGCGAGACCGATATCGACGGCGTCGTCGAGGGCCTCGCTGCCGAAGGCCTGACGGCGGTTTCGGAGACGGTCGACCGCTTGCGGCGCTAAGGCCTACGCCTCAGTCGGCGTTCTCCCAGCCCTCTTCGCCTTCCGAATACGGAACAGCCGTCTCGCGCTTGAAGATCGCGTGGTCCGCCTCGTCGCCGGGCCAGACCGCGATCTTGTCGCTGTCCGGATAAACGGACACCGCGGGGACCCGCGAGCTCGAGAACATCATCACCCTTGCGGGCGACTCGCTTCGATTCATGACCTTGTGGGCTCCGGCAGCACCGGCGGGGAAGCACACGAGATCGCCTCGCACCAGCGTCTGCTCCCCATCGGGCGTGCGAATGACGACGCCGCCGTCGATGACGAGCAGCCATTCCTCCTCGTACTCGTAGTGATACGGGCACGAGCTCCTACCCGGCTCCAGGTCGTAGATGTACATCGCAGTTGCCTCGGCCCCCACCGCCCGGCCCACGTCGATCCTGCCATCCCGATTTTCCGCTGCGAAGACGTTGATCAGAGCCATGCCGCAGACTATCCCCGGGCGCAACACCCACCCGACCCGCTGCCGGGCGTCGCACCGCTAGGTCCGGGTCAGCAACCTCATGACGGCGACGAGCTTGGAATCGGGCAGGGGCGTCGAGTAGTCCATGCTGACCTGGACGTCGCCCTGAGGATACGAGGCGAAGAGATCCTTCTGATACCGATGGGTGTTGGCAAACGGATGGGTATCCAACACTGCCTTCGAGGCTCCCGACACGACGACGCGCTTGACCACCTCGCCGCCGGCATGCCTGCCCGGTGCGGGCACGAGCAGGTCGAGGTATCCCGTCGGGTGCGTGTCGAACACGGTCACGTGGTTCCCGTCGCTGCTCGACCAGGTGCAGGACTTGCCGTCGAACTCGCCCTTCGCGAAGACCTCGCCCGTGGCCTTGTCGATCGCCGCCAGCGAAGCGAGCTTGCACTTGTTGTAGCCGGACTTGAACATCGAGCTTGGAGGCCCTCCTGCGGTGGACGTCGCGCGGGCGAGGCCGGCGGCTCCTGCCGACGCCACGAGGACGAAGGCGAGTGCAAGCAAGGTCGAGATCGTGTAGGACGTGACGCGCATCACGTGCTCCTCTCATCCGGAGACCGAACGTCCGGTAAAGGTACACGTCGATCCGTCTTCTCCGACCCCGCCGACTCGAGATGTGGATCTTCACCCCTCGCTCGTGAGGGCGTCCTCCAGCCACGCGCGCAGGTAGGGGGCGAACGAGGGTCGCACGAGGATCCACCAGCGCTCGAGCCCGGGTCGGAACAGGATCACCTGCGCCCGAGCGAGCAGCGTCTGCGCGCAGCGCCCGGGGGCGAGCTCGACCGAGCAGCCGCTCGCGAGGACGCCGGCCGCCTCCGGGCCCGAGAGCTCGAGCACGACCCGGTTCGCCGAGACGTCGATGACAGCCGCGGCACCCGGGTAGTCCTCCTCGCGCCCACCGAGGACGAGCCACTCGTCCGGTCCGAGCCACAGCACGGTGCGTTCCCCGATCGACGCGGTCGTGTTCGGCTCGACCGGGAAGCCCGGCTGCGGCTCGCCCCGCACCGTCACCTGCGCCTGCAAGCACGGGCTCAGCCAGGACGGCCGTCACGGCGGGCTCCCTCGGGGTCGTAGACGCACGGCGGAACGATCTCGGCGGCGATGGGGGGTGAGACGAGCGGTGCATGGACGATCTCGCCGATCCTCTCCCGGCCGCCCTTCACGAGGGCGAGCGCGAACGTGCGCCCGAGCGCCGCGCTCCGGTAGCTCGAGGTCACGTGACCGAGCATCGCCCGCTGCCCCGGCTCGGCGACGAGCTGGGCACCCTCGGGGAGGAACGCGCCCGGATCGACCGCCAGCAGCCCGACGAGGTGCTTGCGGTCGGGACGGCTCGTGTCCGGCCGTGCGAACGAGCGCCTCCCCACGAAGTCGGGCTTCGCCTTCGAGACGATCCAGTCCATGCCGAGATCCTGCGGCGTCACCGTGCCGTCGGTGTCCTGGCCGATGATCGGATAGCCCTTCTCGGCCCGGAGGACGTGCATGGTCTCGGTGCCGTAGACCGTGGGCTCGCCGGCTGCGTAGAGCGCCTCCCAGAGGTGGAGCCCGGAGCGGCCGTCGACGCTCACCTCGAATGCGAGCTCCCCGGAGAAGCTGATCCGGCAGACGCGGGCCGGGATCCCGGCGACCTCGCCCTCCCGGATCGCCATGAACGGGAAGCTCTCGGCGTCGAGCGGGATCGACGTCACCCGCCCGAGCAGCTCGCGCGCGTCGGGGCCCACGACCGCGACCGTCGCCCACTGCTCGGTCACCGACGTCAGCCAGACGCGCAGCTCGGGCCATTCGGTCTGCAGCCACTCCTCCATCCACGCGAGCACGGCGGCGGCATTCCCGGTCGTGGTGGTGCAGACATATCGCTCCTCGCCGACCCGCATCACGACGCCGTCGTCGAAGCACCATGCCGTCGGGGCGGCACATGAGCCCGTACCGGCACATGCCGACCGCGAGCGAGTCGTACGCGTTCGTATAGAGCCGGTTCAGGAGCTGGACGGCGTCAGGCCCCTGAACGTCGATCTTCCCGAGCGTCGAGGCGTCCATCATCCCGACACCCTCGCGCACCGCCGCGCACTCTCGGAGCACAGCGTCGTCCATCGACTCGCCTGCGCTCGGGTAGTAGCGAGGGCGGTGCCACTGCCCGACGTTCTCGAACACGGCGCCGTTTGCCCGGTGCCACGGGTGAATCGGCGTCTCGCGCACCGGATCGAAGAGCGCCCCTCGGTTGCGTCCGGCAAGCACCGCGAACGAGACCGGCACGTACGGCGGACGAAAGGTCGTCGTGCCGAGCTCGCCGGGATGGACTCCGAGCAGCTCGGCGACGACGCGGATCGCGTTGACGTTCGCCGTCTTTCCCTGGTCCGAGCCGGTGCCGACCGTCGTGTACCGCTTGACGTGCTCGACCGAGGTCAGACCGGCGCCGAGCGCGCGCCGGACGTCGGCGACGGTGGCGTCCCGCTCGAGGTCGACGAACATCGTGTCCTCGTCTCCGTCAGGCAGGCGAAACGGCGGAGCGTCGGGAAGCCCGCCCCCGGTGAGACGGCCGGTGCACTCGATGCCCGCGAGCTCGCCGTCGGGCACCGGCGCGCCGATGCGCTCGTCCCAGCGCAGCCGTCCGCGGGCCTGGCTCCAGAGGTGCACGCGCGGGCTCCAGCCGCCCGAGACTGCCCGTACTCCGTCAAGCCCGTAGCGGGAGACGGCGCCGGCGAGCATCACCCCGGGGCGATCGTTGTCCTCGAAGATCTCGGGCCGCTCGAGCGCTCCGGTCGCCAGGACGATCCGTCTTGCCCGAATGTGCCAGAGGCGACGGCCGCGCTCGACTGCGACGGCGTAGTTGGTCTCGTAGAGGCCGACGGCGGTGGTCCATCCCAGCACCTGCGCCCCGTCGAGCGGGGGCGGCGCGCCGGCGTCGATGAGGATCACACGGCCGGCTGCGGCTGCCGCCGCGGCAACACCCGATCGCCCGCCCCCGACGACGAGGACGTCGCAGTGCACATGGGTCGCATCGAAACGGCGGGCGGGGCCGGCGACGAGCCTGCCCTTACCGGCGAGCGGTACCGCCTCGAGGCCGTCCTCCACCTCGACGAGCGTCGCCCGCAGCATCGGCTCCGCGCCGACCTGAACGAGCGCGTTCGGCTCCTGCTCGTCGGCCGTGAACACCCCGCGCGGCCGGTCACGGTAGATGCTGCGGAACCCACCGAGGACGCCGTTGCGCACGAGCGCGGCGGCGAGGGTCTCCCCCTCGCGGCCCTCGTACTCGACGCCGTCGAAGCGGAACTTCATGGGGCGAACTCGTTCGTCGAGGTGTCACGCACGGCGTCGAACCAGCGCCGGCAGCCCTGCGTGTGCACCCAACGCTCGTGCAGCGGCCCTTTCGTGTTCGCGCGCACGAACACGAACTGCGACCACTCGGCGTCCGAGAGGGCCGCCGGCTCGGCCGGATAGGCGACTCCTGCCTCGCCCCCGTACGAGAACTCCGTCTCGTCCCGCTCCCCGCACCAGGGGCACGCGATCAGCAGCATCAGTGCGCCACCGCCGCGGCCCCGTGCTCGTCGATCAGGGCGCCGGTGACGAAGCGGTCGAGCGAGAACGGCGCGTTCAGCACGTGCGGCTCGCCGGTTGCGATCGTCGACGCGAACACGTGACCCGAGCCGGGCGTCGCCTTGAACCCGCCGGTTCCCCAGCCGCAGTTGAGATACAGCCCCTCGACCGGGGTCAGGCCGACGATCGGTGAGGCATCCGGGCTCACGTCGACGATGCCCGCCCACGTCCGCAGCACCCTCGCCTGCGCGAACACGGGAAAGAGCTCGAGCGCGGCGGCAAGCTGATGCTCGATCACGTGCAGCGCGCCGCGCTGGACGTAGGAGTTGTAGGGGTCGATCCCGGCACCCATCACGAGCTCGCCCTTGTGGGCCTGGCTCACGTAGACATGCACGGCGTTCGACATCACGACGTTCGGGAGGACGGGCTCGTACAGCTCCGAGACGAGGGCCTGGAGCGGATGGGTCTGGATCGGCAGCCGCAGGCCCGCGGTCTCCGCGATCACCGTGGTGTGCCCCGCCGCGACGAGGGCGACCCGGGAGGCGGAGATGCGCCCGAGCGAGGTCTCGACCCCGACGGCGCGACCCCCCTCGACCACGATCCGCCGAGCCTCGCAACCCTGGATCAGGTCGACGCCGAGCGCGTCGGCGCCCCGCGCGAACCCCCAGGCGACATTCTCGTGGCGGGCGATCCCACCGCGCGCCTGATAGGTCGCGCCGAGGACCGGGTACCTGACGTCGGGTGACACGTCGAGGATCGGGCAGGCCTCCCCCACGGCCGCCGGCTCCAGCCACTCGGCGTCGATCCCGTTCAGCACGTTCGCCTGCACGCGCCGTACCCCGTCTCGAACGTCCTGCAGCGTGTGCGCCAGGTTGAGCACGCCGCGCTGGCTGAAGAGCAGGTCGTAGTCGAGCTCCGCCTCGAGCCCCTCCCACAGCTTCAGCGCGTGCTCGTAGATCGCCGCGCTCTCGTCCCACAGGTAGTTCGAGCGGATGACCGTCGTGTTACGCGCGATGTTCCCGCCCGCGAGCCAACCCCGCTCGAGCACGGCCACGTCGGTGATCCCGTGCTCCTTCGCGAGGTAGTACGCCGTCGCCAGGCCGTGACCGCCGCCGCCGACGATCACGACCTCGTACGCAGGTTTCGGGTCCGGGCTCCGCCAGAGGAAGTCCGGATGCTCCCCACTCACGTTGCCGCGACGACCTCGTTCCGCAGCACCCCGATCCCCTCGATCTCGATCTCGACGACGTCGCCGCCGGCCAGCGCGATCTTCGGGTCGCGGAAGACACCGACGCCGTCGGGCGTCCCGGTGAGGATCACGTCACCTGCCTCCAGCGTGAGTGCGTGCGAGATGAAGCTGACGAGCACCGGGATCGAGAAGATCAGGCTCGAGGTCCGGGCGTCCTGAAGCACCTCTCCGTTCAGCCGCTGGACGACGCGGAGATCCGAGATGTCGAGGTCGCCGGCATCGACGAGGCCGGGCCCGAGCGGGCAGAAGCCGTCGAGGCTCTTGCCCCGGAACCACTGCCCGTCGCCGAACTGGAGGTCGCGCGCGCTCACGTCGTTGGCGCACGTGTACGCCTCGATCACGTCCATCGCGCTGGCCTCCGGCACGCGCGAGGCCGTCTCGCCGATCACGACGGCGAGCTCGGCCTC
Source organism: uncultured Actinomycetota bacterium (assembly GCA_963723405.1). Classification (GTDB taxonomy): domain Bacteria; phylum Actinomycetota; class Thermoleophilia; order Gaiellales; family Gaiellaceae; genus PALSA-600. The sequence continues at coordinate 260,565 of CAVRQF010000006.1, forward strand.
GGCATCGACGTGCCCCACCCCGGGCTGCAGGACGATCGGGTCGCCGTCCCAGAGGAGCGTGTTCGCGAACTTGGCGAACAGGAGCGGCGAGGACGGCGCCTCTCCGCCCGACTCGCCGGCATGCGCCGCGTAGTTCAGCCCGACGCAGACGATCTTCGGCTCGGGCCGGCCGAACCGCTCGGCCCACATGTCACGCACACTCGAGTTGCTCATTGAACCTCCTGGCTCGTCGGGGGTGAGATCCGGCCGTCGGCGAGAAGCGCGCGAAAGCGCTCGACCGTCGAGAGCACGCCCTCATCAAGGGAAGTCGTCGTGAAGCCCGGCACGAGGTCGGCAAACGACTCCGCGTCGGTGTCCTCGGGAAACGGCAGCCTGGTGTCGTCGACGGCGACCGACGCGCCCGGGACCGCCCGCGCGATCGCCTCGATCACCTCGGGGATGCTCACGCTCCGGCCGGGCAGGTTGTGGACCGACGCATCGCCCGATCCGGAGAGCGACGCGGCGATGAACGCGCGGGCGACGTCCTGCGCGAGCTGGAGCTGAGCTGCCCCGCCGTAGGGAATCGTGTACGGCACGCCTGCCGCGGCCGCGAGCATCGCCGTCGTCGGGGCCGAGGTCAGCCCCTGGTCCCGTCCGACGCCGTACACGGTGTGCGGGCGCAGCCCCACGCTCGCCACGCCGCTCTCGGCCAGGTAGACCCAGGCGGTGCCCTCGTTCGCGCGCTTGTACACCCCGTAGATCGTGCCGGGGTACCCGCTCATCGACGGCTCCGCGGTCTCGCCGGGCGCGTCGAACGCCGCGATCGACGACGCGTAGACGATCGGCGCCATCCGGTCGAGCCGGCGGCGGACAGCCTCGAACACGTTCACCGTCCCGAGGACGTTGACGCGGGCCCCGAGCGGCGGGTCGGCCCGGCAGAAGGGCACCTGGAGGGCCGCGAGGTGGATCACGTTCGTGATCGCGTGCTCGTCGAGCACCCGCTCGACCGTGCCGAGATCGGAGATGTCGCCGGCCACGTGCGGCACGGCCTCGAGCTGCTCGGGCGCCAGCAGGAGCGCGAGCCGCCGCGGGTCGGTCGAGAGGTCGAAGGTGACGACTCGCTCGCCCTGCCCGACGAGCTCGTGCACCGCCCACGCGCCGATGCACCCGTGGGCGCCCGTGATCAGGAACGCACGCTCGCTCATGGCAGCTCCGTCAAGCCTACGCTCATGCCGGCGAGAGCAGCACCTTGGCGAGCTCTGCAGGGCGGTCGACGAGGCGGACGTCACGGTCTCCGTGCCAGACGAGTGCCTTCATCGCCGCAGCACCCGTCCGCCGCGCTCGCCCGTCTCCCTGCCGTCGCGCAGTGTCTGGACGCCGTTCACGACGACGTGCGAGACGCCGTCGGCGAGCTGGTTCGGCTCGAACGTCGTCCCGCGCTCGGCGAAACGCTCCGGGTCGAAGGCCACGACGTCGGCCCAGGCTCCGGACTCGAGGACGCCGCGCCCCTGGAGGCCGAGCCGGGCGGCCGGCTGGCCGGTGAGCTTGTGCACCGCCGCGGCCGGAGTGAGGAGGCGCTCGTCGCGGACCATGAAGCGATAGAACCACGAGGCCCAGGTGTAGGCCCCGTGGAACCACGTGTCGCCGAGCGGCCCATCGGGCGCGAGCGTCGTCGCGTCCGACCCCGGGACGCACAGCGGGTGCGCGAATGCCTCGCGCTGCTCGTCGGCGGTGTAGGCATGGATGAGCACCATCACCTGCTGCGGCGCCTCGAGGGAGCCGGCAAGCAAGTCGTAGACGGCGTCGAGCGGCTCCTGGCCGCGCTCGGCGGCGACCGAAGCGAGGTCGCGGCGGGCGTACTGGGGCCAGAACGGGTTGTCGAGCAGCACGATCCTCCCCCAGTTTCCGCCGGCGCTGAGGAGGCTCGGGTGCAGCCGCATCCGGTCGCGCGCCGCAGGATCGCGGAGCAGCCCGGCAAGCGCGGCGCCCTGCTCGGCGAGCGCCCACGGCGGCAGCGCGGCGTAGAGGTGCGTGAGGCCGTAGAGCCGCGTGTGCATGTCGAACTCGATATCCATGCCGTCGTCCCGGGCCTCCTCGACGAGCTGCATCGAGCGGCGCGACTCCTCGATCCCGTTCCGCGGCACGAGGTGCGAGACCTGGAGGCGGACTCCGGCCGCGCGCGCGCTGCGGATCGCCTCGGAGACGGAGTCGGCGGCGCCCTCGTCCCGGCGCCTCGTGTGCGTCGCGTAGAGGCCGCCCGAGGGGCTGAGCGCATGACAGAGACCGGTTACCTCCTCCTCCGTCGCGCCGGCCTCCTGCGCGTACTCGAGCCCGGTCGAGTAGCCCCATGCGCCCTCGCCGAGCGACTCGCGGAGAAGGTCGGCCATCGCTGCGGCCTCATCCGCCGCAGCCGAACGATCCGCGAGCCCGACCGTCGCCAGCCGGAGCTGTCCGTTGGGAACGAGGCTGACGACGTTCACAGCGGGCCTCGCCGCCTCGAGCCGTTCGAAGTACTCGCCCGCCGAGCGCCAGTCGAGGGCAACATCCGGGCTGTAGCCGTAGATCGCCTTGCGCGCGAGCCCGGGATCGCGGATCGGGAAGCAGCCGAAACCGCAGTTCCCGACGACCTCGAGGGTGACGCCCTGGTGCACGGCGCTCCGCGCGCGCGGGTCGACGAGCAGTGTGTAGTCGGAGTGGCTGTGGACGTCGATGAAGCCCGGCGTCACGAAGAGCCCAGTTGCATCGAGCTCGGGCGCGTCGAGCGGCGGCACCTCTCCAACGGCCGTGATGCGGTCGCCCTCGATCGCGACGTCGGCGCGGACCGGATCGGCACCGGTGCCGTCGAGGACCGTGCCTCCCCTGATCACCAGATCGATCATCCCCGGTTCCCTCCGTAGGTCGAGCGCAGCTCGCGCCCCTGAGCGAAGCGCTCGACCGAGAACGTCTCGACGTCGGCAAACCCGACCTCGCCCTCGAGGACTGAGGCCGCGACGAGGTCGCCGATCGCGGGAGCCAGCTTGAAGCAGTGCCCGCTCCCGCCCATCGCGAGCACGAGCCCTTCCACGTCGGGCGTCCGGCCGAGCAGCGGATGCCAGTCGGGCGTGACGTCGTACAGCCCGACGACCCCGCCGACCCGGCGCATGCCCTCTAGCCGGGGCACGCGGCCGACGACGCGGTCGCGCACGCCGGCCTCGAACGAGTCGTCGACCTCGGTGTCATAGGCGAGGGGATCCACCTGCTCGTAGTCCTTCGGGTACCCGAGCCCGGCCCGGAGGCAGCTCGGGCCGTATTCGGGCGCCGGGCGCATGTACGCGCGGTCGGCCTGCGACGAGACGACGCACGGGATCCCGGCCTCGGGGCCCGGATCGAAGATCACGCCTTGCTCACGTGTGATCTCGAGCGGGAGCTCGATGCCGGCGGTGCGCCCGAGCGCGAGCGACCACGGCCCGGCGGCCAGGACGACCGTCTCGCACGGAAGCAGCTCGCCGCCCACCCGGACGCCGCGAACCTTCCCGCCCTCGACCTCGATCGACTCGACCCGCGCGCCCTCGCGGGCCTCGCCGCCCAGGCGGCGCACGGCCTCGACGTACGCCTCGGTCGCGGGAACCGCATCGACGAACCCGGACTCCGGCTCGTAGAGCGCATAGGCGATGCCGGTCGCGTCGACCCCGGGAAGGACCTCCTCGAGGTCCTCGACCTCGACGCTGTCGAGTCCCTCCCCGTCCTGCATCTCGGCGTTCGCGACGGCCTGTGCCGCCTCGCTCTCGTCGACGAGGAACAGCCAGCCGGTCGTGTGGTAGACGGGGTCGCACTCGAGGTACAGGGGCAGCCGGCGATAGGTCTCCCGCGAGTGCACGGCCATCCGCACGACCTCGGGGTTCGAGTAGTGGCAGCGGATGATCGCCCCCGACTTGCTCGTCATCCCGCCGCCGATGCGCCCTGCGTCGAGGACGAGCACGTCGACACCCTCGTGAGCGAGCGCCCACGCGGTCGTGGCCCCGAAGATCCCGCCGCCCACGACGATCACGGACGGGCTCACGCACGACCTTCGACGGGCACGAGGTGGCGGGGGTCGCGTGTGCAGGCCCAGTAGCCGTCGGAGACAGCGGCGACGACCTCGTCCCCTGCGGTCGGGATCGCGTTGCCGTCGACCCGGTCGACGAGGACGATGCCTGCACCCGAGCCCGTCAGGAACATCGCGTCTGCCGTGTAGAGCTCCATCGGCCAGAGGTCGCGCACCTCGTGAGCGATGCCCTTCTCCGCGGCCACCTCGAGGATCGTGCGCCGGGTGATGCCCGGAAGGGCCGACCGCAGCGTGGGCGTGACGAGCGTCCCGCCGATCACGGCGAAGAGGTTCGCCGCCGTGCACTCGGCGACCGCTCCCAGGTGGTCGAGCATGACCGCGTCGCCCGCGCCGGCGGCGTTAGCCTGGCGCTTGGCGAGGACGGCGTCGATGTAGTTGAGCGACTTCACCTGGGCACCGACCGAGCGCGGCGCCTTGCGGACGACCGAGCTGATCATGACGCTGATCGGCTCGCTGCCGAGGAGCGGTGGGAACGGGTAGGCCGCGACCACGAGCGAGGTGCGCTCGCAGCGGGCCGGGTCGAGACCGGGCGCGCCGAAGCCGCGCGTGACGATCGGGCGGACGTGAGCGTCCTCGAGCTCCGACCGCAGGATCACCTGGCAGATCACGTCGAGCAGGGCCTCGCCCTCGAGCGGAAGCTCCAGGCCGAGCGCCCGCGCCGAGTCCGCCAGACGAGCGAGGTGGTCGTAGGGCCGGAAGAGCGAGCCCGAGAAGAGCCGCATCCCCTCGAAGATCCCGTCGCCGTAGAGGACGCCGTGGTCCCAGATCGGCAGCCGGGCCTCTCCGCCGGGGACATACTCGCCGTCGACATAGACCGTGAGGCCCGAAGGGTCGAAGGTCATACCGTGACCACCTCCACCGTGTTGTAGGCGCCGTCTCGCTGCCAGCGCTCGTGTGCGACCCCGACGGCGTCGTGGTCCAGCTCGAAGCCGTGGCCGGGGGCGTCCACGGGGCGATGCTTCCCGCCTGTGAGCTCGGGCGGCGCCCCGAGCGTGAGCCGCTCGCCGAGGAGCTGGTGCATGACCTGGTTCCCGAGAGTGAGGTTCGGGATCGTCGAGGCGGCCTGGGCGTTCGCGTAGAAGCTGATCTCGCTCTCCATGAAGGCGTGCCGGTTCACGCGCAGGCCGAACGCCTCGCAGACGAAGGCCTGTCGGCGGAACGGGAGCAGCCCTCCGGCGTCGTGGCTTCCCTGGACGACGACGTCCGCGGCCTCCTTCTCGAGCACGTGCAGGAGCTGGCTCGTCGTGAACACCGACTGGTCGGCGGCGATCTTCACGCCCACCGAGCGCCGCACGTGGGCGAGGCCGTTGACGTCGCCGGCGGGGGTCGGCTGCTCGACCCAGTCGAGGTCGTAACGCTCGAGCAGGCGGATCCGGTCGACCGCCGTCGCCGGGTCCCAGGCCTCGTTCGGGTCGATCCGGAGCGTCCTGCCGGGCCCGATCGCCTCGCGGACGGCGGCGACGCACGCATCGTCGCGCTCGACCCCGCGGCCCACCTTGAGATAGATCACCTCGTAACCCTCGCCGGCGAGCTCGCGGGCATGCGCCCCGAGCGTCTCGGGGTCGTCGCCCTGGAGGAAGCCGAAGTAGTCGAGCTCGTCCTGCACCCGGCCCCCGAAGAACGTGGACGTCGGGACGCCGAGCGCCCGGCCGAGGGCGTCCCAGCAGGCGACCTCGATCCCGGCGAACGTGAGCTGGGTGAACTGCGGGAACATCTTCCAGCGGCCGTGCGTCCAGATCGAGCGCAGGATTCCCTCCATGTCGCCGGGTGAGCGCCCGATGAGCTGGCGCGCCATGAGCTGCCCGTAGGAGACGACGGCGGCCGGGTCCTCGCAGACCGACTCGCCGTACCCGGTCACGCCCTCGTCCGTGTGCGCGGAGAACAGCACCAGGTTGGCGCCAACCTGGGCGCCGCCCGCCCAGTGGAACTCCTGCGCGAGGGGAATCGCGAGCGGTGTCGCCTCGACGGCGGTGATCCTCATTCGAGCCCTTTCAAGCCGAAGATCTCGACGGTCGTCTCGCCGCGGTCGATCGCTGCCCGGATCTCCTGCTCGCGCTCGTCGAGCGCCTCGGCGGCGGCACGGACACCGGCGGCGTCGGCCGGCGCGACGATCGCGACCCCGTCGGCATCGGCGCACACGAGATCACCCGGATCGACGCGCACGCCGCGAAGCTCGATCGGGGCCCGGAGCGCGCCGGAGAGGCTCTTCCCCGGCCCGCGCGGCGAGGTGCCCAGATGGAAGACGGGCAGCCCGAGCTCGGCGATCTCGTTGCGGTCGCGGATCGCCCCGTCGAGGACGATCCCGGCGACGCCGCGCTTCCGGGCTGCGATCGCGACGATCTCGCCGCAATGGGCGACCTCTCGCTCTCCTCCCACCGACAGCACGATCACCTCGCCGGGCTCCGCCGCCGCGACGGCATGGTGGAGCGCGAGGTTGTCCGCGCCGTGGCCCTGCACGGTGAGCGCCGGGCCGAGCACGCGCGCCGAGGGGAAGACCGGCTCGAGGCCGAGCACGATCCGCACGCGGTCGCCTCCCGCGGAGGACAGGAGTGCCGACCCGATCACCGCGCCGCCCGCACCTCTGCCGTCGCGCCGCTGTCGAGCGCGCCCTCCGCATCGACGACGACGCCGTACAGCCCTCGCGCCGCATCGATGGACACCTTCTCGTCTCGCACGTCGAGCGCCACCGCCTCTGGGTCCCGGTCGAACGGGTCGCCGTAGCCGCCCCCGCCCGGCATGCGGTGGTGGAAGAGATCGCCGGGCTGGAGCAGCCCCACGAACATCGGCGGCATCTGCTCCCGCGTCCCGTCCGAGCGGACGATCAGGCTCGCCGACGCCGCGCCCTCACCCCCACCGGCGACGCCGTAGGGCCGGTGCACCTGCCTGTCGGAGCGGACGTGGACGGCCGTGTCGGGGGCCAGGACGCGCCAGGCGCGCTCCACCGCGAGCCCACCGCGGTAGCGGCCGGCGCCGCCCGAGTCGGGAACGAGCCCGTAGCGCTCGATCAGGATCGGCCAGTCGCTCTCGGCGAGCTCGACCGGGATGTTGGCCATGCTCGCGCAGGGATTCGCGAGGCCGTCGTTGCCGTCGGAGACCGGACGGCCGCCCCACGTGCCGACGACGAGCTCGCTGTAGATCCACTGGTCGGCCGCGTTCCGGCCGGTGAAGAACGCGAGCGTGCTCCCGCCCTCCCCTGCAGCGGGGACGCGATTCGGGACGAGCTGTGCGAGCGCGCCGTTCATCACGTCCGAGAGACGGTATCCGGTGACCCCGCGCATCGACGACGCACCCGGCATCACGACGTGCGTGACGGTGCCGGGCTTCGTGATCACGGTGATCGGGCGAAGGGCGCCGGCGGTCCGGGGGATGTCGACCCGGGAGGCGGCCATCACGGTGTGGTAGACGCTCGCCTCAGCGAACGACGGCGTGCAGTTGAGGGCGCCCCGGACCATCGGGGCCGAGCGGGAGAAGTCGGCGACGAGCTCGTTGCCTCGCACGGTCAGGTCGACGGTGATCGGCACGTCGAGCAGGTCGATCCCGTCGGAGTCCAGGTAGTCGGTGAAGGTGACGGTTCCGTCGGGCCAGCCTGCGATCTCCCGGCGGAGGAGCGATTCGGTGTGGTCGAGGAGCTGCCCCATCATCCGGTGGAGGCCCTCGGCTCCATGGCGGCGGGCCAGCTCCTGAAGCGCCCGGTCGCCGATGTGGCAGGCCGCGACCTGCGCCGAGAGGTCGCCGAGGAGCTCGTGCGGCACGCGAACGTTCGCGCGCAGGATCTCGAAGAGCGCCTCGACCGGCTCGCCCCGCTCGTAGAGGCGCAGCCACGGGAGGCGGAGGCCCTCCTGGAAGACCTCGGTGCTGTCGCAGGCGCACGACCCGGGAACGCGACCGCCGACGTCGGAGTGGTGGGCGATCGTCACGGCGAAGCCGAGCAGCGTCGGGCCGAGAACGGGGTCGTCGAGGAAGGAAGGCTTGACGACGAAGATGTCCGGCGTGTGGCTCGCCCCGTCGAAGGGGTCGTTGACGATGTACACGTCGCCCGGGGCGAACGAGTCGCCGTAGCGCTCGAGCAGGGTCTCCATGGCGTTCGGGATCGATCCGAGCTGGAGCGGGATCGTCACCGCCTGCGCCACCGTCTCGGCGGTCGGGCCGCAGAGCGCGGCCGAGTAGTCCATGGCGTCGCGCACGACGGCCGAGTGGGCGGTGCGAAAGATCGTGGTCGCCATCTCGTCGGCTGCGGTCTCGAGCGCATTCGCCACGAGCCGCACCGCGATCGGGGCCTCGTGCGAGGTCCTCGGCTCGACGGTGACGGCGCTCAGCACGACCGCGCCGGTGCCCGGATCGAGCGCCACGGTCCAGCCGGGCGGCACGACGACGGTCGTGTCGTACTCGTCGATCAGGAGAGGGCCCGCAACCGGTTCGGCGGTCAGCGTGCTCCGGCCGCGCACGGGAGCCTCGAGCGGGCCATGGTCCGGACCGAAGTCGGCGAGCCTCGTGCCGCCGCGCCCCTCCCAGTCGTGCGCCAGCGAGAAATCGTGCTCCTCTGCGCCGAGGGCGACGAGCCGGAGCGCCCGCACGTCGACCGGCGAGCCGGGATCCAGGCGCGTCCCGTAGAGCCGTTCGTGGGCGTCCTCGAACCGGTCGACGAGCTCTCCGAGCGAAGCGCCGTCGGGCCACTCGACCGGGATGCTCCAGTTCTGACCGCGGTAGCGCATGTCGGCCACTCGTTGCCAGCGACCTCCTCGCCGTTGCCGAGGGCTGCGCGCATCTCGTCCTCGAGCCGGCGCAGGTGGTCGACCTCGCCGCCGCGCGCCGCGACCCGGCAGAAGCGGACGTCGTGGCGCTCGGCGCGCGCGTAGAGCAGGCCTGCCGCCGAGAAGAGGCCGGCGAGCGGCGGGACGACGGCGGTGCCGACGCCGAGCTCCGCGGCGAGCGCGGCGGCGTGCACCGGGCCCGAGCCGCCGTATGCGATCAGGGCGAAGTCGGCGGGGTCGCGCCCCTTCTCGGTCGACACGGCTCGGAGCGCACGCATCATCGCGGCGTTTGCGAGCTCGTGGATCCCGCGGGCGGCATCGATGGTGGCGAGGCCGACGGCCTCCCCAGGCCGGTCACCGCCTCCTCGGCACGCTCCCGCGAGACCTCGAGGTCGCCGGAGGCGAGCCGGCCGGCCGGGATGTAGCCCAGGACGACGTTGGCGTCCGTGACCGTCGCCTCCTCACCGCCGCGGCCGTAGCAGGCGGGGCCCGGCGCCGCGCCGGCGCTCCTCGGCCCGACGTGCAGCGCTCCGGCGGCGTCGACCCAGGCGATCGAGCCGCCGCCGGCTCCGACCTCGGCGATGTCGAGCGTGGGGATCCGGATCAGCTCACCGCTCCCGCGGAGGAGCCGGCTGCCCGCCGAGAGCGCCGCGCCGACCTCGTACTCGACGCTGCGCGAGACTGCGCCGCCCTCGATCAGCGAGGCCTTCGCGGTGGTGCCGCCCATGTCGAACGTGATGACGTTCTCGAGGCCGAGCGCGGAGGCGAGCGCACCCGCCGCGACGACGCCCGCGGCCGGGCCCGACTCGAGCGCGTAGACGGGACGCTCGGCGCAGTCCTCGGAGCTCATCACGCCTCCGGACGACTGCATGATCGTGAGCGGGGCGTCGATCCCCACCTGATCGAGGCCCGCGCGGAGACTGCGGAGGTAGCGCTGCATCAGCGGCCGGACGTACGCATTCACGACGGTCGTCGCGGTGCGCTCGTACTCCTGCTGCTCGCGGAGGATCTCGCTGGAGAGCGTGACCGGGACCTCCGGAAGCTCGGCGCGCAGGATCTCCCCGACCCGCCGTTCGTGCGCGGGGTGCAGGTGGGCATGGAGCAGGCACACGGCGATCGCCTCGGGATCGCGTGCACGCAGCGAGGCCGCGAGTGCGCGCACCTCGTCGTCGTCGAGAGGCTCGAGCACCTCGCCGGCTGCGGTGACCCGCTCGGAGAGCTCGAACCGGGACCTCCTCGGCACGAGCGACGGCGGCTTCGTCCAGAAGTAGTCGTAGAGGTGCGGCATGCGCATCCGCCGGAGCTCGAGCACGTCCCGGAAGCCCCTGGTGGTCACGAGCGCAGTCCGCGCGCCGCGACGCTCGAGCACCGCGTTCGTCGCGACGGTCGTTCCGTGGACGACTGCCTCGACGGGCGACTCGACGCCCAGCTCGGAGACGGCGGCGACGACCGCGCGATCGTAATCCGGCGGGGTCGAGAGCACCTTCGTGAAGCGAACCCGGCCGTCGGCCTCGAGGACGAGGACGTCGGTGAAGGTGCCGCCGACATCGGCGCCGATCCTGCTCACCGGACCTCCTGCTCCGACGGGAGCGAGGGCGCGACGAGGTCGACCGCGCCGCGGATGCTCTCGTGGATCACGCGCTCGGCGGCCTCCCCGTCACGGGCCTCGCAGGCGGCGAGGAACGCCCGGTAGTACCCGACCGACCGCTCGAAGCGCCCGGCCGAGGAGAGGACGAGGTGGTTGTAGCGCTCGGCGCGCCAGAAGAGCCTCTCGACCTCGGCGACGAGGCGCGCCCGGCCCGAGGCCTGGTAGGCGATCGCGTGGAAGTCCCAGCGTGCGCGGAGGTAGCCGTCCACGTCGCGCTCCTTGGCGAGCCGGTTGAGGTCGCGCATCAGCATCCGCATCCGCGCCACGTCCTCGTCGGCGACGGCAACGGCGCCGACGCGCGCCGCGAGCCCTTCGAGGCCGAGGCGGGCGGCGTAGATCTCCTCGAGGTCCTCCCGGCTGAGGCGGCTCACGAGAGCGCGCCCGGTCTCCCCCACCTCGACGAGCCCCTCCCGCTCGAGCTCCGACAGTCCGATCCGGACCGGCGTCTGCGAGACGCCGAGGCGCTGGGCGAGGTCGCGCTGCACGAGCGGCGTGCCCTGGGGAAGCTGACCGCTCAGGATCAGCCCCCGCAGCCGGTCAGCGACCCGCGTCTCGATCGACTCGCGGCTGATCGGCTCGATCTCCTCGAGCGGCGTCACGCGGGACTCATCGCGATCACTCGCGTCTCGTTGTATGCTCGTCGCTCGCGATTTGAAATTTCATTTTGCGACCTTACACCATGCCGTCACAGACCTCACGCATCGGCGCCGACGTCGGCGGGACGTTCACCGACGTGATCGCGCTCGACGACGACGGCACCGCCCGGATCACGAAGGTGCTCTCGACGCCGCCCGACTACGACACCGCCGTCGTCGAGGCGGTCTCGGCGCTCTCCTCCGGCCGGGTGGCCGGCGTCGCCCATGGAACGACGGTGGCGACGAATGCCGTGCTCGAGCGGCGCGGCGCGAGGACGGCGCTCGTCACGACGCGCGGCTTCCGTGACGTCCTCGAGCTGCGGCGGCTGCGGATCCCGCACATGTACGACCCGTTCTGGCGCAAGCCCGACCCGCTCGTGCCGCGGCGGCACCGGTTCGAGCTCGACGAGCGCGTCACCGCCGGCGGCGAGGTACTCGCGCCCGTCCGTGACGGCGAGGTGCGGTCGCTCGCCGCCGAGCTGCGCGCGGCGGGTGTCGACTCCGTTGCGGTGTGCCTGCTCCACTCCTACCGCTTCCCTGCCCACGAGGAGGTCGTCGGCCGGATCCTGCGTGAGGAGCTGCCGGAGGTCGAGATCTCGCTCTCGTGCGAGATCCTGCGCGAGCAGCGCGAGTACGAGCGGACGGCGACGACCGTCGTCAACGCCTACGTGCGGCCCCTCATGGGCCGGTATGTCGCCGCGATCCGGGCCGGCCTCGACGGTGCGGGCGTGGACGCGCCGCTGACGATCATGCAGTCCTCCGGCGGCGTGATGACCTCCGCCGACGCCACCCGCCGCCCCGTGCTCGCCCTCGAGTCGGGGCCGGCCGCCGGCGTGGTCGCGGCCCTCGGCATCGCTCGGCGGCTCGGCCTCGGGAACGCGATCGCGTTCGACATGGGCGGGACGACGGCGAAGGCGTCCCTGATCGAGGACGGCGCCGTCTCCCGAGCCCGCGAGTACGAGGCGGGCGGCTCGCTTTCGACCGGCAGCAGGCTCATGCGCGGTGCCGGCGAGCTGCTGCGCATCCCGAGCATCGACATCGCCGAGGTCGGCGCGGGCGGCGGGTCGATCGCCTGGCTCGATCCGGCCGGCGGGCTCCAGGTCGGCCCGCGCAGCGCGGGCGCCGTGCCCGGCCCGGCCTGCTACGGCCGCGGCGGCGAGGCGCCGACGGTCACCGACGCGAACGTCTTCCTCGGCTTCATCCCGCCGGGGCCGCTCGCCTCCGGCGACCTGTCGGTCTCGCCCGACCTCGCCGAGCGCGCCCTCGAGAGGATCGCGGGCCCGCTCGAGCTGACGACGGCCGCGGCGGCCGCGGGCGTGCACGCCATCGCGAACGCGCGGATGACGCGCGCCCTGCGCTCGGTCTCGTCCGAGCGCGGCCGCGACCCGCGGGACTTCGCGCTCATCGCCTACGGCGGCTCGGGCCCGGTGCACGCAGCCGGCCTCGCCGAGGAGCTCGGCTGCCGGACCGTGCTCGTGCCCGCGCTTGCCGGGCTCTTCAGCTCCCTCGGCCTTCTCTTCGCCCGCCCGGAGTTCCACGACGTCCACCCCTGCCATCTCGACGCGCGCCTGGTCGCGCCCGCCGAGCTCGACGTGATCTTCGGAGAGCTCGAGGCGCGGATCGCGCCGTCGCTCGAAGGTGGCGTCGACTGGGTCAGGAGCGCCGAGCTCCGCTACGGGGGGCAGAGCTGGGAGGTCGAGATCGACGTTCGCCCCGGGCCGATCGCAGAGCTGATCGCCCGGTTCGAGGACGAGCACGAGCGGCTCTACGGCGTACGCGGCGAATCGGGCGCGCCGATCGAGATCAGGGCGCTTCGGCTCGCCGGCCTCGGCCCGTCGCCCGCAGGCGACAGCTTCCGGCTTGCCGAGTCGCGGCCCGTCGCCGAGGGCTCGAGGCTGGTCCGCTTCGACGGCGTGGCACGCGAGACGCCGGTTCGGCCGCGCGCGTCGATCGGAGTGAGCGCCGAGCCGGGCCCGGTCCTCGTCGACGAGTACGACACGACCGTGGTCGTCCGTCCGGGCTGGACCGTGCGGCGCGACCCGGCAACCGACACCCTCGTCCTGGAGCGCGCATGACTGGCGAGACTCGTGTGGACCCCGTGACGCAGCAGATCGTCGCGAACGCGCTCGCCTCGATCGCCGACGAGATGGCGACGACGATCTTCCGGACGGCCCACTCGACCGTCGTCCGCGACGGCATGGACTTCTCCGCCGCGATCTGCGACCGGAACGGCGAGACCGTCGCGCAGGGCGTGACCGTCCCGTTCCATCTGGGGTCTGTCCCCCACGCGATGGCGACGCTCCTCGCCAAGTGGGGCGACAAGCTCCGGCCGGGCGACGTGTTCGTGATGAACGACCCGTTCGACGGCGGGATCCACCTGCAGGACATCTTCGTCTTCAAGCCCGTCTTCTTCGACGGCACCCTGATCGGCTTCGCGACCACGACCGCGCACCACGGCGACGTCGGCGGCCGCCTGCCCGGCTCGAGCGCGTGCGACAACACCGAGATCTTCCAGGAGGGCATCCGGCTGCCCTGGCTGCGGCTCTACGACGAGGGCCGGCCGGTCGACACCGTCTTCGAGGTGATCCGCGCGAACGTGCGGATCCCGCGGATGACCTTCGGCGACCTGTCGGCCCAGGTCGCGGCGACCACGGTCGCCGAGCGCGCGCTCCAGGCTCTCGCCGAGCGGCACGGGACCGACGGGCTCGCTGCGCTGATGACCGCGCTGATCGACTACACCGAGCGGCTCGTCCGCCAGGAGATCGCCTCGTGGCCAGACGGGACGGCGAGCTTCACCGACTACCTCGACTCGGACGGGATCGAGCGGGTGGACGTGCCGATCAGGGCGACGGTGACGATCGCGGGCGACGAGCTCACCGCCGACCTCACCGAGTGCGCCCCGATGGTGCGCGGCGCGCTCAACAGCACCCGGTCGTTCATCCAGGCGTGCGTCTACCAGGCGGTCCGCTGCGCGCTCACGGTGGAGATCCCGAACACCTCGGGCGCCTTCCGGCCGATCCACGTGCTCACGAAGCCCGGGACGATCGCCGAGGTCGTCATGCCCGGCGCGTCGTCGATGCGCGGCGTCACCGGCTTCCGGGTGCTCGACGCGGTCAACGGCGCCCTCGCCCAGCTCGTTCCGGATCGCGTCGGCGCCGCCGGCGAGGGCGGGAACACGCTTGCCATCTTCGGCGCCGACCGGCCGGGCGGCGAGGACCGGTTCATCTTCTACGAGCTCGTCGTCGGCACCTGGGGCGGGACGCCCGAGGACGACGGGAACGACGGGCTCACGAACCCGGCGAGCCTCGCCGCCAACATCCCGGTCGAGGTCGCGGAGTCGGAGTTCCCGATCCGCATCGAGCGGTACGGGCTCGTCCCCGACAGCGGCGGCGCGGGTCTCCATCGCGGAGGCCTCGCGGTCGAGCGTGCCTGGCGCTGCCTCACGCCCGATACGTCGCTGATCGTCCGCTCCGACCGGGCGGCCCATCGCGCCCTACGGCCTCCTCGGGGGCGCGCCCGGGGCGGTGTCGTCGAACGTGCTGCACGCCGCCGACGGCTCCGATCGCGGCGCTGCCCTCGATGTTCTCGACGACGATCGGCGAGGGAGACCTCTACGTCCACCGCACCGCCGGCGGCGGCGGCTGGGGCGACCCGCGCGAGCGCGACCCCGCCGCGGTGCGCGAAGACGTCCTCGACGGCAAGGTCACCCCGGAGGCAGCGAAAGAGGAGTACGGGTGGGAACCCTGACCATGGATGCGATCTCGTTCGAGGTGATCCGCAACGCGCTCGTCGCGGCGACCGACGAGATGGTGCTGGCGCTGCGCCGGAGCGCCTACTCGACGAACATCAAGACGCGCTCCGACTTCTCGTGCGCGTTCTTCGACGCGGAGCTCCGCTCGGTCGCGCAGGGGTTCGCCCAGCCCGTTCACCTCGGCTCCATGGTCGAGCAGATCCCGCGTGCCGTCCGCGACTACGGGCCGGAGCGCCTCGGGCCGGGCGACGTGCTGATCACGAACGACCCGTTCCCGAGCGGCGTGCACCTGAACGACGTGAGCCTCATCTCGCCCGTCCATGCCGGCGGCGAGCTGCTCGGCTACGTCGCGAACCTCGCCCATCATGTCGACGTGGGCGGCGGCGCGCCCGCCAGCGTCGGCGCCTTCCGCGAGGTGTTCCAGGAGGGCGTGATCATCCCGCCCGTCAAGATCGTCGAGGCCGGGCGGATCGTCGACGACGTCTTCGCGCTCGTGCTCGCCCAGATCCGCTCGAAGCACGAGACCGCCGGCGACTTCCGCGCGCAGATCGCGGCGAACTCGACCGGCGTCCGGCGCCTGCAGGCGCTCGTCGAGCGTCACGGCCGCGGAACGATCACCGCGACGATGCGCGAGCTCCTCGACTACACCGAGCGGCGCACCCGGGCCGAGCTCGCCGCGCTGCCGCACGGCACCTGGGAGGCCGAGGGCTCCGTCGACGTCGACGGCTACGGCGGCGAGCCCGTCCGCCTGAAGGCCCGCGTCACGATCGGGCCCGACGGGGTCCGCTTCGACACCTCGGGCTCGGATCCTCAGCGCCGTGCGCCGGTCAACTCGACCTTTGCGCAGACGTTCTCGGCCTGCGCCTATGCGCTGAAGTGCCTGCTCGACCCGGACCTGCCCGTCAACGACGGCTTCTACCGGCTGATCACGGTCGACGCGCCCGAGGGGACGGTGACGAACTGCCGCTGGCCGAGCCCGGTCGTCGGCGGCTGGGAGACCCAGACCCGCCTCGTCGACGTGATCTTCCGCGCCCTCCTGCCCACCCTCCCCGAGCGGCTGCCGGCGGGGACGAAGGCGATGATGTGCCACGCCGGCTTCGGCGGGGTCGACCTGGTCACCGGCAGCTACTACTGCTTCCTCGAGACGTTCGGCGGGGGGTACGGCGGCCGCGCGGCGAGCGACGGCCCCGACGCGGTGCAGGCTCACGGCCAGAACACCGAGAACGCGCCGGTCGAGGAGACCGAGCTCAACTACCCGGTGCGCGTGCCGCGGCTCTCGCTCGTCGAGGACTCCGACGGCGCGGGGCGGTTCAGGGGAGGCCTCGGGCTGCGGAAGGACTACCTCTTCGATCGCCCGACGACGTTCACCGTCCTCGCCGACCGCACCGCACGCGGCCCGGCCGGCGCGTTCGGCGGCCAGGACGGCGGGTCGCCGAGTACGTGCTCGTGCGCGGGGGCGAGGAGCGGCGCCTGTCGGCCAAGTGCACCCTCGAGCTCGAGGCGGGCGACGTCATCAGCTATCGCACCTGCGGGGGCGGCGGGTACGGGCCGCCGAGCGAGCGCGATCCCGAGCTCGTCCGCCGCGACGTCCGCGAGGGAAAGGTGTCGGCCGAGCGTGCCCGCGAGGTCTACGGGGTGAGACTGTGAGCACGGGCTTCGACCCGATCTCGTTCGAGGTGATCCGGAACGCCCTCGTCGCGGCGACCGACGAGATGGTGCTGGCGCTCAAGCGGAGCGCCTACTCGACGAACATCAAGACGCGGTCCGACTTCTCGGCCGCGTTCTTCGACGCCGAGCTGCGCGCGGTCGCCCAGGGCGTTCGCCCAGCCGGTGCATCTCGGGTCGATGGTGGAGCAGGTTCCGAAGGCGGTGCGAACCTACGGCGCCGACCGCCTCGGCCCCGGCGACATGCTGCTCACGAATGACCCCTTCCCGAGCGGCGTGCACCTGAACGACGTCAGCCTGATCGCCCCGGTCCACGCCGGCGGCGAGCTGCTCGGCTACGTCGCGAACATCGCGCATCACGTCGATGTCGGCGGCGGCGCGCCCGCCAGCATCGGCGCCTTCCGCGAGGTGTTCCAGGAAGGCGTGATCATCCCGCCGGTCAGGCTCGTGGCGGGCGGGCGGATCGTCGACGACGTCTTCCGCCTCGTCCTCGCGCAGATCCGCTCGAAGCACGAGACGGCCGGCGACTTCCGGGCCCAGGTCGCGGCGAACTCGACCGGCGTGCGCCGGCTGCAGGCGCTCGTCGGGCGCCACGGCCGCGACACGATCCTGACGGTGATGCGCGAGCTGCTCGACTACACCGAGCGCCGCACGCTCAGCGAGCTCGCCGGGCTCCCGCACGGCACCTGGCATGCCGAGGGGCTCGTCGACAACGACGGCTACTCCGACGAGCCGGTTCGGCTCGTGGCGAGCGTCACCATCGGCCCCGACGGCGCCCACTTCGACACGACCGGCTCGGACCCTCAGCGGCGCGCGCCGGTCAACTCGACCTACGCGATGACCTTCTCCGCCTGCGCGTATGCACTCAAGTGTCTAGTCGACCCGGATCTGCCGGTGAACGACGGCTTCTACCGCGTGATCAGCGTCGAGGCGCCCGAGGGGACGGTGACGAACGGGCGCTGGCCCGCGGCGGTCGTCGGCGGCTGGGAGACCCACGACCGGCTGGTCGAGGTGCTGTTCCACGCGCTCCTTCCCGCCCTGCCCGAGCGGCTGCCGGCCGGGACGAAGGGGATGATGTGCCAGGCCGGGTTCGGCAGCCTCGATGCCGCCGCCCAGACCTACACCTGCTTCTACGAGACGTTCGCCGGCGGGTACGGCGGCCGGCTGCGCTCCGACGGCCCCGACGCGGTGCAGGCACACGGCCAGAACACCGAGAACGCGCCGATCGAGGAGACCGAGCTCAACTACCCGGTTCGCATCGGGCGGCTCGCCCTGCGCGAGGACTCCGACGGCCCCGGCAGGCAGAGAGGCGGGCTCGGGCTCTGCAAGGACTACGTCTTCGACCGCCCGACGACTTACACGATCCTGGCCGACCGCGACCGCTTCGGGCCGCACGGCGTCGAGGGCGGCCACGCCGCCGGGACGGCCGAGTACGTGCTGATCCGGGACGGCATCGAGACGCTTGCTCGGCTCCAAGTCGACCGTGGAGCTCGAGGCCGGGGACACGATCAGCGTCCGCACCTGCGGCGGCGGCGGCTACGGGCCGCCCGCCGAGCGCGACCCGGAGCTCGTGCTCCGGGACGTCCGCGAGGGACGAGTCAGCGCAGAGCGCGCGCGTGACATCTACCGGGTCGCCGTCGACCGGCGGCGCCGTCGACGAGGCCGCCACGGCCGACCTGAGGAGGAGCGGATGACCGTGCGGATCGCCGTCGACATCGGCGGCACGTTCACCGACGCGACGCTGATCGAGGAGGAGACGGGCCGCGTGTCGATCGCGAAGACGCTGACGACGCCGTCCGACCCGTCCGAGGGCTTCATGACCGCGGTCGAGCGCGCACTGTCCGACGCCTGGCTCCTACCCGCGGACGTCGGGTTCGTGGTGCATGCCACGACCGTCGCCACGAACGCGATCATCGAGGGCAAGGTCGCCCGCAGCGGCTTCGTCACGACGGAGGGCTTTCGCGACCTGCTCGAGATCGCGCGCCAGGTCCGCCCCAGCCTCTACGACACGCAGTTCGAGAAGGCGAAGCCGCTCGTCCCGCGCGACCGCGCTCGCGGTGCTGGAGCGGCTCGGGCCGAAGGGCGAGGTGGTGACGCCGCTCGACGACGGCTCGGTGCGTCGCGCGGCCGAGGTGCTCGCCGCGGAGGGCGTCGAGTCGGTCGCCGTCTGCCTGCTCCACTCCTACGTCGATCCCGAGCACGAGCGGCGGGTCGGGGCGATCCTCGCCGAGGAGCTTCCCGGGGTCCCGGTGTCGCTCTCCTCCGACGTCGCGCCCGAGTTCCGCGAGTACCTGCGCGCCTCGACGACGGTGATCAACGCGGTGATCCGGCCGGTCGTCGCCCGGTACCTCGAGCGGATCGAGCAGCGCCTGGCCGGCGCGGGGATCGAGGCCGGCTCCTCGTCATGCAGTCGAGCGGCGGCGTCTTCTCCTCGCAGGCCGCCGCGCGCCGGCCCGTATTCATGGTCGAGTCGGGCCCCGCGGCCGGCGTGATCGCCGCGGCGCACCTCGGAGGCACGATCGACCGGCACGACGGCGATACGTTC
>CAVRQF010000007.1:0-219659 GCA_963723405.1 uncultured Actinomycetota bacterium
AATCTGTGCCACCATGGCCGCCGGCCGCCAGCCGAAGGTGTTCCTCGCAGGCCGCGTGGAGATTCAGGCCGGCGGCAACCGGCTCAGAGAGGAGCGTTTCCCGGGGCGGCAGGGCCGACTGCTCTTCGCGTACCTCGTCGCGGAGGGAGGACGGCCGGTCCCGCGGGACGAGCTCGCGGAAGCCGTCTGGGGGAACACGAAGCCGGCCGCGTGGGAAAAGGGGCTCACCGTGGTCATGAGCAAGCTCCGCGGGCTGCTCGCCGAGGCCGCGCTGGGTGGTCCGAGCACCCGCCGACCTCCGCCTTCGGCTGCTACCGGTTGCAACTCCCGCCCGACAGCTGGGTCGACCTGCTCGTTGCCGCGAGCGCCGCCCACGATGCCGAGGCATCGCTGGCAGGGAACGAATGGGAGCAGGCGAAGCTCGAAGCCTCGCTCGCCGCTTCGATCCTGGAGCAACCCTTCTTGCCGGGGGAAGACGGCCCGTGGGTGGAGGAGAAGCGGCGCGAGTTCGCCGACCTTCGCTGCCGTGCCGTGAATGTCCTGGCCGACGCGTCCCTGCGCTCGGGCGATGCAGTCGCGGCAGCCACGTGGGCAGAGCAGGCGATCGCCCTCGCGCCGTTCCGGGAGCTGGGCTACCGCCGCCTGATGGAAGCCCACGCCGCCGGTGGCAACCGTGCCGAGGCACTGCAGGTGTATGAGCGGTGCCGGCGACTGCTCGCCGACGAGCTCGGCGCTTACCCGTCCCCGGAAACGGAGTCGATGTTCCGCGACCTACTCGTCGGTCCCGCAGACGACACGACGGCGGAGCCGCAGCTCGGCCCGAGATCCGGCCCGGATACCGGGAGCACAGGCGCCGCCCGAACTCGTGGGTCGCCGACGCAGAGGCGCGCGGCTGCGCCCGCGTCGCGTCGCAGTTTCCCGGCGACCTCCGCCCTCCTCGCCGCCGCCGCAGCTGCAAGCAGCGCCGTCCTCTTCCTCGCTGGTGGTAACGCGGGTGCGGCGAGCCAAAACGACGTCGCCGCCATCGCGATCTCCGGCGATCGGCCCATTACGTACACGAACGTCGGCACCACCCCGGACGCACTGGCGTTCGGGGTTGGCGGCGTCTGGACGCTGAACGCCGATGACCGGACGATCACGCACATCGACCCGTTGACACGGCGTGTCGTCCAGACGTTCGCCACCGGCAGCCTGCCGACGGACCTGACCGCCGGCGCCGGGGCGGTCTGGGTCGGGAGCTCAGCAGCCCAGCGAGCAGTCATCGAGACTGGCGCGCAAACGGCTGTCCTCTCGCGCATCGATGGAAACTCGACCGAGGTGACGAGCAGAGCCCGCCTTCCCGGATCATCCTCCGGGTACTTCGGGCGTGTGGCGGGCGCTCCCGGCGTCGCTGTCGGTGACGGTGCTGTCTGGGCCATCGATCCCGACGGCTCGATCGCACGGGTCGATCCAGCGTCGGGCTCCGTCGTCGCGCATGTTCCCGCAGCAGGGGCGGCGACGATCGCGGCTGGCGATGCCGGCGTGTGGTTCCTGACGAACTCCCCGGCGGGGCCGGCAGTGGAACGTGTCGACCCACGGAGGAACCGCGTCACACAAGCGATCCGGATTCAGACCCCAGATCTCGTTGGCATCGCCGTCGGCGCAGGCTCCATCTGGGCGACAGATCCCACCAGCGGCGTGATCTGGCGAATCGACCCCGGTCCTCGCCCCGTCGAGCGAACGATCCCCGTCGGCTTCGGTGTGACCCAGGTCGCCTTCGGGGCCGGGGAGGTGTGGGCCGCCAACGTCGCGACCGGCACCGTGGCGCGCATCAACCCGCGGACGAACGAGGTCACGCGGACGGATCAGCTCGTGGGGACGCCGCAGGGTATTGCCGTCGGTTCCGGCTCGGTCTGGGTAAGCCTCGCAGGCGGGACGAGCGCGCACGCGCCTGGCGTCGCCGGCTGCGCGCCGATCGCCTCCGGCGGCCGAAAGCCTGACGTGCTGATCGCCTCCGACCTCCCACTGCAAGGTCCATCGATAGCGCGGACCTTCGCTGCGGCGGTGCAATTCGTGCTGCGTTCGCACGGGTTCCAGGCAGGCCCGTACGTCGTCGGATTCCAGTCGTGTGACGACTCGACGGCGCGCTCACAAGGCTCCGACGTCCTGAAGTGCGCGTCGAATGCACGCGACTTCAGCGTAGCTGCGAAGCTCGTGGCAGTCATCGGCCCGTACGACTCCTACTGCGCACGTGTCGGAGATCCCGCTCACGAACCGCGCCGTGGGTGGGCCCATCGCATTCGTGAGCCCGTCCAACACGATGCCGAGTCTCACGCGATTCGACCCGGAAGGACCGGCGCGTGAACCCGAGGTCCTCTACCCGAGTGGGACCCGAAGCTACCTACGGCTCGCCTCCCCCGATGACCTTCAGGGAGCAGCGGACGCCGAGCTGGCGCGCCAGCTGGGGCTCCGGCGCCTCTTCGTCCTCTCGGATGGCGAGGAGTACGGGGACGCACTCGCTCGCGGCTTTCGCGCCGCGGCGCTGCATCTGGGGCTCGATCTGGCCGGGTCGGGCACCTGGGCTCCCGGCAGGCGGAGCACCTTGGATGTCGTCGCAGCAGTGGCACACGCGAAAGCGAACGGCATCCTCATCGCCGGCTTCGACGCGCGTGCAGCAGACCTCGTGCGCAGCCTCCGCCGGGCTTTCGGCTCGCGCCTGACGATCATCACGGGCGACGGATTCCTTCCGATCTCAGACACGGAGCGGAGGATCGGACCCGCCGCGGAAGGAATGTACGTGAGCCTCTCGGGCATTCCGACGGCAAGCCTCACACCCTCAGGGCGGCAACTTCTGGCCGCCTTCCAGGCGACCCAGCACGGGAGCACTATTCCCTCCGGCACCTATCTTCCCGAACTGCTCCAGGCGGCGGAGGTAGTGGTCGACGCAATCGCCCGCTCCGACGGGACGCGAGGATCGGTCCTTAGCAGCTCCGCCTGACCAGGCTGAATCGAGGCCTCTTCGGCGGCTTTCACTTCGATCGAAGCGGAGACATCACGCCTGCCCCGTTCATGATCGTTCGCATTACCGGTGGTCGCGGCGACGCCAGCCTCGCGCCCGAGTTTCGCGGCGCTGTCGTCGATCGCATCGTTCGCGCCCCTCTCGGGCTGCTCAGCGCACCTTGACCGACTTCGACGACCCCGACTGTCGAGCTACCGACTCGTGTAGTCGATCTCGAGAAACTCGGCGACCTCTGGCAGCCAGCGCGTCTCGACAAAGCGGACATGTGCCGGGTCGGCGTTGTAGGACTCGTACGCGGCCCCGTCGGCGAACTCCATCGAGATGCCGTAGTCGAAGCTGTTCTTCGCTCCGACCTGCCGCAAGATCTCGAATGTCTCGACGCCGGGCACGGCGGCGAGCGTCTCGGCCGCGGCGAGGAACGACGCCTCTTCCGGGGAGCCCGCCACGTGGCGAAGGCGGAACGCGACCGTATGCCTGATCCGTCCCGCCCGCACGCGGCCATCGTATGTCAGCCGACGCACCTATCCGCGAGTTCGAGCTCGGCCCGGGCGGGTCGAGGCGAGACCGCGTGCTCGGCGTGAGGCCGCGGCTCTGGCGTTTCTGGGGAGCGCGGACGCTGAACGGACACATCAGAAACGACACGCACGGAGATCCGCACGATCGCCGCGGACGACCTGTGGTTGAGCCCGCAGCACAGCCGTGAAACGGTCGGCATCCACTTCACGTGGAAGCGCGAGCAGGAGGCGGTCGAGCGTGCACTCGCAGACGTCGAACGGGCGCTCGAGCCCTTCGCCCCGCGGCCGCACTGGGCAAATTCTTCCTCGCCGACGCCGCGAAGATCGCACCGCTCTACGAACGGCTACCCGACTTCGTCGCGCTGCTCGGCCGCCTCGACCAGCGCGGCGCGTTCCGTAACGCTTGGCTCGAGCGCCATCTCCTACGTTGAGCGTGCGACGATCCGGTCGAGCAGGGCGGCAACGGCCGGCGCGTCGCGGTGTCGCTCTGTCCGCGGTTATCGGCGTCGGGTGAACCACTGAGGTCCACGGCATGAGCGCGGTTCCGGCGATCGGCCTCAACGACGGCCACTCGATTCCCCAGCTCGGCTTCGGCGTATTCCAGGTGCCGCCGCCCGATACCGAAGCGGCGACTACAACCGCGCTCGGCGCCGGCTACCGCCACATCGATACCGCCGAGATGTACGGCAACGAACGCGGCGTCGGGGACGCGGTGCGCGCGGCAGGCCTCGATCGGTCGGAGGTCTACATCACGAGCAAGCTGAACAATGGCTTCCACGAGCCCGACGTTGCGCGGCGCGCGTTCGACGAGACGCTCGCGACGCTCGGCTTCGACTACGTCGACCTGTTCCTCATCCACTGGCCCCTGCCGACGCTCTACGACGGCGACTTCGTGTCGACGTGGAAGACGCTCGAGGAGTTCAAACAGGACGGCCGGGCGCGGTCGATCGGCGTCTCGAACTTCGAGGTTCCACATCTCGAGCGCCTCGCCGTCGAAGGGGACATCGTGCCGGCGGTGAACCAGGTCGAGCTCCACCCCTACTTCCAGAACCGGGAGGTCGACGAGTACGGCAAAGCACACGGGATCGTGACCGAAGCCTGGGCGCCGATCGCGCAGGGCAAAGTGCTCGGTGACCCAACACTGGCCGAGATCGCCGGCCGCATCGGCAAATCGGTAGCGCAAGTCGTCCTCCGCTGGCACATCCAGCACGGGAACGTCGTCTTCCCGAAGTCGGTGACGCCCGAGCGGATCCGCGAGAACATCCAGATCTTCGACTTCGAGCTCGAGCCCGCCGACGTCGCGACGATCGACGGACTCGACCGCGGCGAGGCCGGCCGCGACGGCCCCAACCCTGACACGTTCGCCTACGTCCCAGGTTGACACTCCGTACGGCCCGGCGCGGATCCACCTGCATCCCGCCATGCCTGCGCGCTTGGCGCTCGTGCTCGGCCACGGTGCGGGAGGCGGCGTCGCGGCGCCTGATCTCGTAGTCGTGACCGAAACCGCTCTCGCCGCCGGGGTGACAGTCGCGCTGGTCGAGCAGCCCTATCGCGTCGCCGGGCGCCGCTCTCCGTCGCCGGCGCCTCGGCTCGACGAGGCGTGGATCGCCGTCGTGGAGCAACTGGCGGCCGGCCCGCTCGCCGGGCTGCCGCTCCTCGTCGGCGGCCGCTCCTCGGGGGCGCGCGTCGCGTGCCGCACCGCCGAAGCGACCGGCGCGCGCGGCGTGCTGTGCCTTGCGTTTCCGCTGATCGCGCCGAGCGGAGCAAGCCGGCTCGCCGAGCTCGACGGGGTTCGTGTCCCGACACTCGTGGTCCAGGGAACGCGCGACCGGTTCGGGATGCCGCCCTCCGGGCCGCAGCGCGTCGTCGTGGAAGTCTCGGCCGACCACGCGCTCAAGTCCGACCGTGCGGCAATCGCAGCGGCAATCGCGGGTTGGGTCGCCGCGCGGTAGCTGCCCCTCGGGACGCAATTTCGCCGTGCCGGCTCGATCGGGGCCGCGGCGAGCAACCACCGTATAGTCCAGTCGTTGAGGCCCGACGAACCATCTAGAAGCGGTCGTGTTGTCGTGCCTCCTGGATTGGGAGTGGCCGTCGGCTCCTCCTTCCCGGATTCGCTACCGCTTCCGGCCTCGAGTCTGGACGTCGCACAGTTCGTGGCGTTGCGTGCCGCCGCCTGTGTGGGTGCGAAGTACTCGAACCTCGCTTTGCTCACCACTGACGGTGATGCGTTGCGGCTGTTCCATAACCCGTCTCTCGACGCTGAAATCGCTGCGCGGTACACCGATGTTCCGCTCGATTCCGCGTACCCGATCTCTGTCGCCGCTCGTGATGGCCGCATCGTGCTGCTGCCTAACCTCGACTCGTATCAGGAGGAGTTCTCCGGGCTAGTTGCCGATACTGCGGCAGCCGGCGTCCAATCAACAGCCTCGCTTCCGCTTTACCGGTCCGACGGCACCCGACTGGGGGCAATCGGGTTTGCATGGGCGGAGCCAACATCCTTCGACGCCAAGCTCGACGCCGCGCTCAGGGCTGTCTCATATCTTTGCGTTGCGACCGTCGAGCGAGCTGAGCGCTACGACGCCGACCACGACTTGATCGTGGCGTTACAGGAGAGGCTCCTCGGCACTCTTCCGCTCCTGCCCAGCACCGACATATCCGCGCGATACATCACCGCGAGCTCCGAGACGACCGTCGGTGGCGACTGGTATGAGGGACTACTTCTCGGTGACGGGCGAGTCGCTCTCATCGTCGGTGATGTAGTCGGGCATGGCATCACGGCCGCCGCCGACATGGCCCTGATCCGAGGGATGATGAGCGCTCTGCTCCACGCAAACGTCGCCATGTCCAGCATCTTCACCGAAGTAACGGGAGTGCTTGACCAACGTGACGCGCCTCTTCTGGCGACCGCCGCGCTCTCTGTCATCGACATCCCCGCTGGCACCGTCACCTTCAGCACAGCGGGCCACCCACCACCACTCCTCCGCCTTCCCGACGGGAGCGTCGAGAAGCTCGACACCGCCAACGGCATGATGATCGGAGTCTCATCGGATCTGCTCGGCCGAGTCGGGAACGCCCGGTTCCCACCCGGCTCGCAGCTTGTCATGTACACCGACGGCCTTGTCGAGAGGCGCGACCGGCCCCTCGACGCAGGGATAGACGAAGCGATCGCGCACCTAGCCTCGATCTCCAGGCACCTCGCTCCGAACCAGGTCATCGAGTCGCTCCTCGGCGTCCTGATCGGCGACAACGTCGCAGACGACGACATCGCCATCCTTGTCGTCGAACATACCGCCGATCCGTCACCCTAGACGCCTCAGCGAAGTACGCGAAGGTCGCGAAGCTTCATGCCCGGGAGTCTTGATCCGCTGCCTCGCCTTGGCCACCGGCAGACGATGCGGTTGCCCCACGAAGTTCGCCTGCGCCGCGCTTCCGCATCCACGCAAACAGCAACCCAACTACGACAACGATAAGCCCGAACGCCGCCAGCGCGACCCCGCGGGCGCGGTGTTTCGGCTCGCGCCGCCGAAGCTCGGACGCAGAATTGGATGCATGGTCGAGAGCCCTGGCGACCAGATCAGCGAACGTCTCGTCCGTCATCGCGCTCGCAAGGCCGATCTTCCGGGCCCTTGCCACAGCCTGGCCGATGCTGACGGCGGCAGTTTGGGCCTCGTTGCGTACCTTGGGCCGGCGGACGGCCGCAGCGGTCCGCGCTGCGTCACGTCCCAATCTGGCGGTTCGGATGAGCACGCGAGGATGGCGGGCCGTGTAGACCATGAGTGCTCGAGCCCGAGCCGGATTCTGCCTCTTCTTCACGGCGCGAGCCTCACCACGTGTCCCTTTCGCGAGCTTTAGAGACGGCAGCAATAAAACACATGAGCCCATCGGGTCTTCTCCCCCTCGCCTGGATTGGCACGACCTGACCGGCCGCGCACGAGTTCACCCGCACGCGGCCGGATTCTCCGACCAAGGCGGCCTCCGTGGACCACCAATCCTGCTACTCGGCACCCCTTCGATAGGGCTTACTTCTTGAGGACCTCCTTCACCTTGGCGGAGGCTTCGTCGACCGCGTCTTTTGCCTTTCCCGCCGACTGATCGACCTTGCCCTCGCGTTTCAGATCACTGTCATCCTTCAGCGCGCCTACTGCTTCCTTCGCGCGACCCTTTGTCTCATCAGCGTTGGGCATGCTTGGCTCCTCCCGTGGTCGGTGCTTACTCGTTGATTCTTCGTGTTCCCTCTTCACGACGGGTTCAAGCATCGGCTTGGGTCGGCGGTGTTCGTGCCGTCCGAGCACAGCTGCGGCGAGGCAAGCGAAGAGAGTGATGAGCTACGAGAACGAGGTTGAATCGCGGCGCCGGGGGCTTGCTTCGCGGAGCTGGTGGTCGAGACGGTGTCCGAGCGAGAGCGCGATCGCGGCGGGGATGAGCGCGAGCCAGAAGTTGAAGAGGCGGTAGGCGACGACTCCGGCAGCCGCGGGGGCGAATGGCACTCCGAACCATGTCAGCGTCCAGGTGAGCAGGATCTCGACCACACCGGGGCCGCCGAACGGAAGCGACCGGCGTGTGAGCGCCCAACCAGTGCCGTAGGCGACGACGAGCACGGCCAAGGACAGATGGACATCGAAGACATGCAAGGCCGCCCAGAAGGTCACGATGTCCCCCAGCCAGTACAACGCCGCTCCGAGGAAACCGGTCGCGTGGCCGATCCGGCTTGTGGCGAGCGCTCGTACGATCGAGAGCGAGGCCACGAGGTGGGCGAACCCGCGGCAGACGATGCCACGCCTGGCCCGATAGCGAAACCGGCGCCGCCGGGACGGCGCAGTCAACCACACCGCTGCGACGATTCCCGGCACGACTGCGAGCCACGGAAGCGTCAGCGCCCCATCAGCAGATCCATCCCGCCCGAGGTACAGGAGGATCGCAAACACCGCAACCACCGGGGCGAGCACGACATACTCGAGCGCACTCAAGGCGAGCACGCGTTGCAGCGAGCGCTGATGACTCAGGCCAGCTTCACGCAAGGTCGCATAATCGACCGAGAAGCCTCCCGAGGTGTTGGCCGAGAACATCGGCCCAAACCCAACGCTCACCACGGCCAGGGAGACCGGGTAGCTCAAGCGCACCCCATCCTCGACACGCGTGACTTCTCGCAACGCCAACGCGTAGCCCAGATACGCAATCAACTGCCCGCCGACACAAAGACCGAACCAGCCGCTGTTGTTGACCGACACCGCGTGCACAACCTGCCGCCATCCACCCCAGTACACGAGACCACCAATGGACGCCGCTTCGAGCACGAGCACCGTCACCACCACCAAGACGGGATGCGACACACAGCCAAGCCACACGCGCGTCAGCGAACGTTCAGCCGCCGGCCTCTTCCGCCCACGAACCTGCCCAACCCGAGTCACACCTACTCATTCCCTACTTCGACCCCGGGTATGTCCCCTGCGAGTACGACACGCCCGGCGACGGTGCGGCATCGGCGGTGGCAGCCGAGCGGTCTCGACCGGATCGAGCGAACGGGACATAGCATCCGGTGATTCACGACGTACGTGACAGAGAAATAACCTGGCTGAGCCCTTGCTCGCGTTGACCTTCAGGCGCGTGCTCGACGACGCGCTCGAGGGGTTCGTGGAGACGTTGGGCGCGCCCTGACCGAGCTCGTCCGGCTTTCGACGGGGGCGGAGTTACGCGTCACCGGTGAGATCGGCGACGCCGTCGTCGTGTGTCTCAACGGCGGGAAGGCCCGTGCGGTGGAGGGAACCTGGAGCGCTTCGCTCGAGTGGCTGGTGGAGCGGCTTGCGGCCCGTTTTCCCCGGCTGGCGTTCGGAGAGGTCCGTTACCGGATCAAGTCGTGGAACGAGCTCGAGCTGTGCGTCGAGGACGCGCGGGCGGCGGTCCGCGAGATCGCGGCGGCGCGCACGCTACTGCTCGGCTTCTCGATGGGCGGCGCGGTGGCGGTTGCCAGTGCGGACGAGCGGTCGGTCGAGCGTGTGCTCGGCCTGGCACCGTGGCTTCCCGATCGTCTCTCGGTCGAGCCGCTGCGAGGTAAGCGGCTCGACGTGCTCCACGGCTCGCTGGACGGCAGGTTTCCGGGCATTCCCGGCGTGTCGCCGGCGCTCTCGCGGCGTGGGTTCGACCGGGCACGCGCGCTCGGCGTGAACGGCAGCTACGAACTGATCGCGGGCGCCCCCCACGCCATCGCGCTCCGCGGCTTCTGGGGCCGGCCCGTGCCGCTGCCGCGGGCAAGCGCCTGGGCGAGCCGTGTCGTTGCTCAGCTCGCGACCTTCTGAATCCGTGAGCGGTTAATGCACGTCCGCATACGAAGGAGGAGGCGCCGCTCAGGCGAGCGCCTGCCGGGCCGCCTCGTCGAAAGGCGTGAGCTCGAGCGGCAGCAGTTTCCGGATCCGCTCCTCTCGCGCGAGCGTCGGATTGCGCAGTCCTTCGACGAGCGGCCGCGCGATCGATGCGTTCACTGGTGTGACGAGGTTGAGCCAGAGCGAGGAGAGGTACGGCGTCAGCACGGGGAGCTCGACAATTGCCGGCCTCCGGCCGAGCAGGGCAGCGATCCGCTCGATCATCTGCCGGTAGGTCATCACCTCCGGCCCGCCTATGTCGTAGCCCTCGCCGTACGCGGCCTCGTTGCCGCAGACACCCGCCAGATAGCGGGCGACGTCGTCGAGCGCGATCGGCTGCGT
The DNA here is from genome assembly GCA_963723405.1 of uncultured Actinomycetota bacterium. Classification (GTDB taxonomy): domain Bacteria; phylum Actinomycetota; class Thermoleophilia; order Gaiellales; family Gaiellaceae; genus PALSA-600. The sequence continues at coordinate 10,212 of CAVRQF010000007.1, forward strand.
CGGCGTCGAGACCCAACTCGGCGTCACCATGACCGGCAGCCTCTTGACCAGTGAGAGGATCGTTTCGAAGGCCGCACTGCCCTTGCCGACGATCATGGCCGCGCGCAGGGTCGTCACCGGGACGCCCGCCGAGGCGAGCCTCTCTCCGGTCTCGCGGCGGCTACGCAGATGCGGGGACGCGTCGGGATCGTCGGCGCCGAGGCCGCCGAGGTAGACGATCTGCCGCACCCCTGCATTCGCCGCCTCGCGCGCGACCACCGTCGCCGCCGCGCGATCCTGCTCCTCGAAGTCGCGCGCGCCGAGGGAGTGGACGAGGTAGTAGACGACGTCCGCACCTTCGAGGGCCGCCCCGACGCCGTCGCCGGTCGCCGCGTCGGCGATCACCCAGCGGGCGCCGGGCTCGTCACGCGCGGTGCGCGAAACCCGGGTGAGGTCATGCTCGGCCAGCAGCGGCACGAGCGCTCGGCCGACGACGCCGGTGGCGCCGAAGACAGTGATGTTCACGAGACCCGGCTCGACAGCAGGAGCTCGAAGTAGCGGCGGCTTACTGCGACATGCAAGGGACTCTGCCCTTTCGCGTAGAGCATTCCCGTCCAGGACGGCGCGCCCGCGCGGGCGGCGAGCAGCGGCAGGTACCCCTCGACCGAGACGCTCAGCTCCTGCTGATCGCCCTCGGGTCCCTGCGCGAGCGTAACGAAACCGCCGGCCTGGAGCGCAAGCAGTCCACCCTGGATCGCGTGCCGACAGCTGACGAGCCCACCGTCGAACGAGAGCTCCGGCGGCCCGAAGGTAAGCAGCGTCGCACCGCCGAGCAGCTTCAGCCTGCCTCCACCGCCCGTCCAGCTCGCCCGGACGCCACCGTGGGTGACGCGATCGACCGCCCGCCAGTAGGTGACACCGAGCGTACGAGCACCCGCACCGGACGCCTCGACCGCGGGCTCCGCCACGAGCACCCGCTGGCGAGACTCGAAACCACCGGACTCGAGCACGCGCTCAAACGTCTCCCAGCCGGTCACGCCACCCCCCATCGGCCAAGCGTAGTCGCGCGTCCCCAGGATCGGGCGGCGGCCGGCTCACGTTCCAACGCTCTGTCAGAGGTCGACCGTCGGCTACTGATCGGGTCCTTGCGGCTTCGAGCGAACGAGGAGCGCGGCGCCGATCGCGCCGCCGTCGTCACCGAGTTCCGCAGGTCGGACGGGCGGGTCCCGCGTCGGGTTGAACAGGTGCGGGCGCATCTTCTCGCTGATGCGTTCCGCCGCCTCCGAGCCGAAGCGTGTCCCGAGCCCTCCCCCACGACGATGCCGTCGATGTCCAAGAGATTGACGACCGAGGCGCAGGCAGCCCCAATCGCGTCGTAGGCGTCATCGATCAGCTCGCGCGCGAGCGGGTCGTCCTCCTTGAGTGCGCGTGCCCACACGCCGCTCGTCAAACGATCCCGGTTCGCGGTGCGCATGAGGTCGAACAGCTTCGTCCGCTGTCCGCGTTCATGGAGATGTCGCGCCCGCGCCTCCATCGCCGCTCGACCTGCATACGCCTCGACGCAGCCACGACGGCCGCAAGGACAGACCCGGCCGCCGAGCTTGACCACGGTGTGGCCCAGCTCGCCCGAAGCGCCATTCCCTTCCCAGCGCCGACCTGCGAGAACGACACAGCCGCCGAGCCCGGTACCCCACCAGACAGCAAGGAAGGATGGGAGGTCGCGGCCCGCGCCAAGCTCGAGCTCCGCCGTCGCGGCGACCGCGACATCGTTCGCCACCAAGACGACTGTCCCGATGAGCCGAGCCAGATCCGTGGCAAAGGGGTACGGCTCGCTCCAGCCGCCCGCGAGATTCGAGTTGAACCCGACAGTGCCCGCATCGGGATCGACGGCGCCGGGTGACCCGACCCCGACCCCTGTCAGCTCCTCGACACCAACCGCCGCGTCGGCCGCTGCGTCCTCGACAGCTCGAGCGATCGCAGCGACGACTGCCGCAGCGCCGCCCTCAGTCGGCGTCGGCTGCCGGGCGCGACCGATCACGTCGCGCTCCCCCTCCAGCACCAATACATCGATCTTCGTGCCGCCCAGATCGACCCCGGCACGCATTCGTCGAGCCTACCCGGCCGTGGGCGGCCGGGAGGTCGATCCCACAGCCCGACGGATCGCCGCAGCCCTCACGCCCGGTCGGGAATCGGCCGCGCGGCCACGGCGACTCGCTCATCCGATCGGCTCGAGGCCGGCCCCGTGTCGTGTTTCGAGCCCGGCCTTCGCGCGTCGGGACTAGCTCAAGGGGTCGTACGCGCTCGGAGGCCCTGTCGTTTCAGGCCGACGGAGGCAGCCTCACGCACAGTCACTATACATACGAACTACATAACGTGTATTCTATGTCGCGATGTTAATCACACGAACTACAGAGCAGGAGCCCGGTGCCGCGAGCCCCTCGCCGGAGTTCGCATTCGTCACGAACCACGGCAAGACGCTGTTGCTGATCGCGCACGATCCGCAGATCCGGATCCGCGACATCGCCCAACTGCTCGGTATCACCGAGCGCCGGACGCAGCGGATCGTGGCAGACCTCGCCGGCGCCGGATACATCGAGCGCGAACGAAACGGCCGCCGGAACCTCTACACCGTCAGTACGCACCTGCCGCTCGGGCTCCCCATCAAGCGCGACGCCGACATCGGCTCGCTCCTTGCGATCTTCCCTGCTGCAGGCGAGTCGTGAGCGCGGCAGCATGACAGGGCGTGCCGCTGCGCGTGGCGATGCTGGCTCCGATCTCGTGGCGGGTGCCTCCGCGCCACTACGGGCCGTGGGAGCAGTTCGTGTCGCTGCTCACGGAGGGGCTCGTCGACCGGGGCGTCGAGGTCACGCTGTTCGCGACCGCCGACTCCGTTACGCGTGCACGGCTGGCGGGATCGTCGCCGACCGGGTACTCGGAGGATCCGACGCTCGACGCGAAGGTATGGGAGGCGCTGCACATCTCGGCCGTGTTCGAGCGCGCGGAGGAGTTCGATCTGATCCACAACAGCTTCGATTTCCTGCCGCTCGTCTTCAGTGATCTTGTCGACACGCCGGTCGTCACGACGATTCACGGGTTCTCGTCCGAGCGGAACGTGCCTGTGTTCGAGAAGTACAACAGCACGGGTCATTACGTGGCGATCAGCGACGCCGACAGGCACGAGCGACTCGACTACATAGCGACGATCCACCACGGGATCGACATGTCGGCGTTCGAGCAGGGAGACGGGAGCGGCGGTTACCTTCTCTACTTCGGCCGGATCCATCCTGACAAGGGAACGGCGGAGGCCATTCAGCTCGCCGAGGCGGCCGGCCTCCCGCTGGTCATTGCCGGCATCGTCCAGGACCAGGGGTACTTCGACCGTGACGTTGCGCCGCGGATCGACGGTTCGAGCGTGTCGTATCTCGGGCCGGTCGAAGCCGGTCGCCGGAGCGACCTGCTCGGTGGGGCCATAGCTCTCCTGCATCTGATCAACTTCGACGAGCCCTTTGGCTTCAGCGTGGTCGAGGCGATGGCGTGCGGGACTCCGGTGATCGCCACGGCACGGGGGTCGATGCCGGAGATCATCCGCCACGGCGTGAACGGCTTTCTCGTCGGCACGCTCGAAGAGGCGCTGGCCGCGGTGGGAGCCTCGCGGCAGCATTGATCGACGCGCCGTCCGCGGCTCCGTCGAGCGCCGGTTCGGCGTCGATCGGATGGTGGACGCCTATCTCGAGGTCTACCGGCAAGTCGTGGAGCTGCACCGTGTCGGCCGCGTCATCCCGGTAAGAGGATCACCGCCTCGGATCGCGCCAGCGAGCCGTCCCACGGTTGGTCTGCACGCTCGCGGTCGGTCGTGATCTCGACCTTCCACCCGTCGGCACCCAGCACGCTCGCCACCGGCTCATCGGCGAAGTTGATGGCCACGCGGCGAATGTCATCGCCGCTCGAACGCTCGTACGCCAGCGTGCTCCCCGGCGAACCGACCAGACGCCAGCTCCCGAGCTCGAGCGCGGCCGAGCTGCGCCGGATCGCAAGCAGGCGCCTGTAGAGCGCCAGCATCGAGTGCGGATCGGCAGCCTCGCTCTCGGCGTTCAGGACCCCGGCCTCGGGCGGCCAGGGCAGCCACGGATCGGCGGGCCAACCATGCAGCGGCGTCGCGTCCCAGGGAATCGGCGCCCGCGACCCGTCGCGACCGGCGGGATCGACCCGATCGGCGGCCCCGACGTCCGCGTCCAGGAGCCCGAGCTCCTCGCCGGCGAAGAGGAATGGCGTCCCGCGCAGGGTGAGGAACATGAGCGCAGCCGCGCGGGCGCGGGCCTCGGAACCCCCGTAACGTGAGCGGTGACGAGGCTGATCGTGATTCGACAGCACCCAGCAAGGCCATAGGCCGGATGCCGCGAAGGCTCTCTCCGCTTCGAGCGAACGCACCGGCGAATGCCTCTGCAGACCAGGGCACGTGCATCAGCGCGAAGTTGAAGACGAGATGAAGCTCGTCGTCGGCGCCTTGGTAGGGACCGAGGAGCGCAGGAGGCCTGAGCGGAACCTCGCCGACCATCATCCGGTTGCCCGGGTAGCCGTCGAGCAGCGTGCGGATGCCTCGTAGGAGCTCGTGCGTGCGCCGATGCTCGTGGGTCCCCACGATGTCGAGGTGCGCGATCTCCTCGGGCTGGTCCGGCAGCGCTTCGTCCTTCCCGATCAGGTGGACGACGTCGGCACGAAATCCGTCCACGCCGCGGTCGAGCCAGAACCGCAGCACGTCGTGCATCGCTTCGACGACCTCCTCGTTTCCCCAGTCCAGGTCGGGCTGGTCCGGCAGGAAGAGATGCAGGTACCACTGCGCGGTCGCTTCGTCCCACGTCCAGGCCGGCCCCCCGAACGCCGACCGCCAGTTGTTCGGGGGCCCGTCGCCCCGACCGTCACGCCACACATACCAGCCTCGTTTCGGCGAATCCCGCGACGAGCGCGACTCGCGGAACCAGGGATGCTCCGAGCTCGTGTGGTTGGGCACCCAGTCGAGGATCAGCCGCAATCCTCGTCGATGCGCCTCGGCGAGCAGGCGATCGAACCCTTCGAGATCGCCGAAGACCGGGTCGACGGCCGTGTGGTCGCTCACGTCATATCCGAAGTCGGCCATCGGCGAGCGGTAGATCGGAGACAGCCAGATCCCATCGACACCGAGCGCGGCCACGTAGTCGAGCCTCGAGCAGACGCCGGCGAGGTCGCCGACACCGTCGCCGCCGGAGTCCGCGAACGAGCGCGGATAGATCTGGTAGATAACGGCCGACCGCCACCACGGCTCACCCATCCCAGCTTCGCCCCCTCCCGATTCGTCTCTCACCCCGCCCCGCTCGGCCCATCCTAGGACGCGAGCAGCCACGAACGGAGCCGTCGACGGAGACGGAGCCGCTCGAGGAGCGGCTCCGTCTCTCGCCATCGGGTGATGGTCGGGTCAAGCGGCCGGGGCCGGCGCCTGCCGTGTCGCCTTGCCCTTGTCCTTGCCGAAGGCGTGCAACCGGATGTTCTCGGGATTGCGGAGCGCGCCGCCGATGGCGAGAATCCCGAACCCGATTCCGGCCAGCAGCAGAGCGAAGCCGACGACGATCGCGAAGAGCCCGAGCTGGGTCGCCATGTAGGAGGTGTTGAGCGCGGTCGTCAGCGCGGTCTCGGTGACCCAGACGTTGCGGGCGCCGTTTGCGACCGGCTGCTTGGTCGCGGCGTCGAGCTGGGCGAACTTCTTGTTGCTCGTGCCACCGCCGGGCGAGAGCTCAGCCTTGGGCGTGGTCGGTAGCGCCGCATACTGGCCCATCTGCGAGTAGACGAAGCCGCCGGTCGCCTCGAGTGCGTGAATCTGCATGTACTGGGCGAAGCAGCGGGCCGACGCGCCGGATGTGATCGGCTCGTTGGCGACGCTGCAGCTCGGGAAGCTGATGTTCTTCAGTCCCGCCTGTTGCGCCGCGGCCTTGATCCCGGTCGGGGTCATGTCGGGCGTGCCGACGATCTGCTCCTGCTTGAGGCTGCTGCTGACCGTCTGGCGGCCGTTGAAGCCCATCACGATCGCAACGACGCCGAATGCGACGAGCACGACTGCGGTGACCACCCCACCGATCTCGAATAGCTTGCGCATCTTCACTCCCTTTGTAGTGGTCGATCACGCTTTCGCTTCGACCGTTTCAACGAGTCTCGCGTCGCGGCGCGCCGCCGGAATCCGGTCGACCGCTGAACGTGCTGCGGGCTGACGCGGACTCTCCGTGCGGGGAACTACCGAGCCTGACCGCAAGCCCGCGGTCGGCGAGGAGTACGCCGGCGCCGACCTGAGAGCCACGAGGCTCCCGATCGCCGAGAGGCGCCCTCGGCCGCGCTCGGTGAGGTGGAACTCGACGGCGTGAGGGAGGTCGTCGCCCCGGATGTCGCTTGGAGCCCACCTCCAATCGACAAGCCCCGCGCGGCGCGACTCGAGCATCAGCCCGACGAAGGCGTCGATCTCTCGCAGCTCGACCAGTCCGGACTTGACCGCCTCGAGCAAGAGACTCCGGCCGCTGCTGAGCCTCCGGGATCGCTTGCCATCCAGGCGGAGCCGTTGCAGGAACTCCAGCACGTCGTCACCGGTCAGCGCCCGAGCGGAACCTGCTCTCGGCGCTTCTGTGACCGTCGCGAGCTGAGTCGTGGTCATCAGACAGCCGCCAGCTGCGTCTCTTCCGTGACCTTCGGCGAGCTTGCCACCGGCTCCGCCTCGAGTACGACCTTGAGCGCGTGGGTCTCGGCCGCGGCGGCGAACGCGTCGTAACCGGCCATCGTCTCCCCGAGCGGGAAGCGATGGGTGACAAACGGCGTCGGGTCGAGCCGGCCCTGGGCGACCAGCTTCAGCAGCTGCGGCACCGTGAACGTATCGACGAGACCTGTCGTGATCGTCACATCGCGCGTCCACAGCGTCTCGAGGTGGAGCGTTGCCGAGTGCCCGTGGACACCGACATTCGCGATGCGACCGCCGGGACGGACGAGCTCCGTGCAGAGCTCGAACGTAGTCCGGCACGCCGACCGCTTCGATCGCAACGTCGGCGCCGAGACCGCCCGTCAACTCCATGACGAGAGCAAGCGCGTCTTCTCGCCCGTTGTTGATCGTCACGTCGGCGCCGAACTCGCGCGCCTTCTCGAGACGTCCGTCGGAGAGGTCGATGGCGATGATCTGACCAGGCGTGTAGAGCTGCGCCGTCATGATCGCTGCGAGCCCGACCGGGCCCGCGCCGACGACGGCGACGGTGTCACCGGGCTGAACGCCGCCGTTCAACACGCCGACCTCGAACGCGGTCGGGAGAATGTCCGAGAGGAAGAGCACCTGCTCGTCGGTGAGCTCGGCCGGAACCTTGAACACCGAGGTGTCGGCGAACGGGACACGGGCATACTCGGCCTGGAGCCCGTCGATCAGGTGGCCGAAGATCCAGCCGCCGCCACCGGTGCAGAGCCCGTAGCGAGCTTCCTTGCAGAAGCGGCAGCGGCCGCACGAAGTGATGCACGAGATGAGCACGCGGTCGCCGAGCTCGAGCGTGCTGACAGCGGTTCCCTTCTCGATCACCGTGCCGACTGCCTCATGCCCGAGGATCGTCCCGGGTTTCGTCTCGGGCACATCGCCCTTGAGGATGTGGAGGTCGGAACCGCAGATCGTCGAGGTCTCGACGCGGACCACGATGTCGGTCGGGAACTGGATCACGGGATCCGGTACCTCTTCCCACGCGCGGAGTCCCGGTCCGTGGTAGACGAGTGCTTTCATGGCGCATCTCCTTTGGTTGCCTCGAATCTCGCACGCAACCGGCCCTGCGGAATCCGAGACGGCCCCGATCAGCCTGCGGCTTTCCCGCACGAGGATCCGCGCCGCCCCTCACGGCGAAGCGCCGGCGACGGGCCATCCTGTGCCGTATGCAGACCTCGTACGCCGTCAAGTGGCGTGAGTCGAGCGGCCACACGTTTCTCGGCCGGCTCGACTTCGGGCCAACCGCGCTCGTCCTGGAAGGGCGCGACGGCGCCGCGGACGCCATCGTGCGCACGATCGAGTACGAAGAGCTGGACGGCTTTCATCTCGCCCAGTCTCGGGCGATCGCCTCGATGGGAAGCCGACGCTGGTGGTCGAGCGTGCCGGCGGCGACGTGCTCGTTACAAGCGCGGTCGTGCACGCCGGCGTTCTGCAGGAGCTCGTCCACCGCCTCTCGACGCTCCGCTGGTGGCGTTGGCGCCGGCACCGAGTGGACGGCGCCGCTGGTCGACGAGCCGAAGTCTTAGAGCCTGCCCACTCCGACCGTGCTCAACGGGGCTTCTTCTCGAAGATCACGAGCACGCTCAGCTGCTCGTAGCCGACGAACTGGTGCCTGGCGCCGGCGGGAACGAACACCGAGTGGCCCTCCCGCAACTCGACCGTCTGGCCTTCGATCTCGAGGAGGCCGCGGCCCTCGAGGACGACGTAGACCTCGTCGTCGAGATGGGGTTGCTGATGGTCGGGCTCGGGTGCGACGAGAACGTAGACGCCGAGCTCGAGGCCGGCCGACTCGTGGACGATCTCGTAGCCGCCGTCTCCGGCCGCAAGTCGCTCTTTGACCCCGGCGATGTCGAACGCGTGCGCGACGGCCAACGCCTTCCCCTGCAGTTGCTGTCCCGGCACGTTCATCGGTTTGCCCTTCCGGCGTGAGCGGCGAATCGTATTCTCCCTGATTTGCTCGCGGAGAGCCTGCAGAGAGTCAGCTCTCGGGTCCTTCGTCGCCCAGCAGTCCCTGAGAGAGGGCGTAGCGGACAAGCTGCGCGCGTGTTTGCAGGCGAAGCTTTTGCATGATGTGAGCGCGATGGGTCTCGGCCGTCCTGACCGAGATGTAGAGCGTGCCGGCGATCTCCTGGTTCGTGTGGCCGAGGGCCAGCATGCGCAGGACGTCGCGCTCGCGATCCGAGAGCGGATCGGCGTCGGCTCGCTTTCGCTCCGCAGCGTCGGCGGAAACCATGCGTGCGCCAAGCGCCGGGTGGACGTAGCTGCCGCCGGCGGCGATCTCTCTGACTGCCGTGACGAGGTCGGTGTCGGCCGCCTCTTTCAGGATGTATCCGGAGGCTCCGGAGGCGAATGCCTCGCGGACATAGTGCGGGTCGTCTTCCATCGAGAGGATCAGAACCTTGGCCTCGGGAGCGTCCTCGAGCAGGTCGGGGATCGTCTCGATGCCGCTCTTGCCGGGCATGACGATGTCCATCAGGATCACGTCCGGCTTCTGCGCGCGGGTCTCGAAGATCGCGTTCTGGGAGTCGCCGGCCTCGCCGACGACCTCGATTCCCTCCGCCGAGTCGAGGATGTGACGCAGTCCGCTTCTCACGACCGCGTGGTCGTCGACGACAAGGACGCGGATCGTCATCCCAGCGGCACCTTCGCGACCAGCGTCGTTCCGCCTCCGAGCCGTGACTCGATCGTGAGCTTCCCGCCGATCAGGCCCAGCCGCTCGCGCATGCCGTCGAGCCCCATTCCTTCGCGGGCAACCTCGAGATCGAAGCCCCGGCCGTCATCCTCGATCAGCGCCGTGATCGCGCGATGATCGGTGGAGAGGACGATGCTCACGTGGCGCGCCTGCGCATGCTTGACGATGTTCGTGAGTGCCTCCTGGATCATCCGGTAGAGAGCAGTTTCGACGTCGCTGGGGAAGCGCCGCTCCCCGAGGCGCGCCTCGAAATCGAGCAGGAGGCCGGTCTGCTCGACGAAGCTCTCCGACAGACGCTTGACCGCGGGCACGAGACCGTAGTCGTCGAGGGCCTTCGGCCGCAGCTCGGTTGCCAGGCGCCGCACGGCGTGCAACGTCTCGAGGACCTGCCCACGCACCTTCACGAGTGCCTGCGCGCGAGCCTCCGTCTCCGGCGCATCTTCGAGGGCCTTTAGTCCGAGCAGTACCGAGGTCAGCTCCTGCCCGGTCTGATCGTGCAGCTCGCGCGCGAGGCGCCGTCGCTCGAGTTCCTGCGCCTCGACGACCCGTCGAAGCGCAGCGGTTGCGACGCGCCTCGACTGATCGACAGCCACGGCGGCCCGGGTCGCGAATGTCTCGGCCAACCGCAGATCCTCGGTTGTGAAGCGCGGATCGTCGCCCGACTTGTCGTGAGCGACGATCACGCCGATCGGCCGATCGCGCACGATCAACGGGACGTAGAGACCGGTTCGCGCGCCGGTCGGACGGCCGACGCCGTAGTCGACTTCGGGATCGTCGAGGAGCGAATCGACCCGCTCGCCCCGGCGCCGTTCGAGCACGAGCCCGCTTTTCGAGCCTGCCGGCTCGAGCTCGAGCCCGACGATCTCCTCGGCCCGTTCGCCTTCGGCGGCTTCGATCACGAGCGTGCCGTCGGCTCGTGGCACCGCGATCGCGATCACGCGTGCGTCGATCAGCTCGCCTAGCCGCCGCACGATCAGCTCCAGCAGACGCGGCAGATCGATCTCGGTTGCGAGCGCATTCCCGACCTCGTTCAGCGCCTCGAGCTGTTGCGACCAGCGCTGAGATGCCTCGTACAACCGCGCGTTCTCGATCGCCACGGCCGCCTGAGCCGCCAGCAGACCGACAAGATCCTCGTCTTCGGCATCGAAGTCGGCGCCACCCTTCTTCTCGGTCAGGTAGAGGTTGCCGTAGGCGACGCCGCGCAGCACGACCGGAACGCCCAGGAACGTGCGCATCGGCGGATGGTTCGGCGGGAAACCAACCGAACGAGGGTCGTCGCCGAGCGACGCGAAGCCGCAGCGTCTCGACATCGCGAATCAGCACCCCGAGGATCCCGCCCCCGCGCGGAAGAGCGCCGATGGCCTCGGCCTCCTCGCTCCCGACGCCGTGCGTGATGAAACGCTCCAGCTCCTCGCCGTCACGATCGATGACGCCGAGCGCGGCGTATCGCGCCCCCGTCAGCTCAGCCGCAATCTGCACCAGCCGCTCGAGAAGCTCGTCGAGGGACAGTGCGGAGCTCAGGGCGATACCCGCACCGACGAGAACCCGCAGCCGGTCGTCCCGATCGAGCTCGGTCTCGCTCACCCTCACCATTATCCGGAGAGGCGCCAATCGCTCGTCCAACTCGACGACACGCGCCGAAGCCGAACAACGTTTGCGGCCAACTACGGACCCGTCATCGGCGCCGGCCCCGATAGCAACGGGCGCGAATGGCCCGACCATGAGCGAGACAAGCACACCCAGAGGAGGGACGATGAAGAAGATCCTGATCGCAACCGACGGCTCGGCGTCGTCGGTCGAAGCCATCGATTTCGGGCTCGAGCTCGCCGCCGAGGAGAGCGCAGATGTGATCTTCGTCCACGTTGCTCCGGCCGTCGACGTTCTCCCCGTGGCCGGCTTCGGATTCGCGGGTGGAAGCCCGCACGCCCCGCACACGACTCGACGCGTTCGACCGGGCTCCCCTCGACGACGCCGAACGGGCCGCCGCGCGCGACGGGATCAAGGCGACCTCCGAGCTCCTCAGCGGCAACGCCGCCGACGAGATCGTCGCCTACGCCGACTCGGAAGACGCCGACCTGATCGTGATCGGCTCTCGAGGCCACGGCACCATCGCCAGCATCCTTCTCGGCAGCGTCTCCCGCCGCGTCCTCTCGGAGTCGAAGCGACCGGTGGCCGTCATCCGTGGGCTCGCCGAAGCCACGGCAACGGCCGGCCCAAGCTCACCATCCCTCCCGGCACCCCTCGCATCCGTTGCTTCCGGAAGAAGGAGGCCGTAATGCACATCATCGTTCTCGCCATCGTGTTCGGTTTCGTCTTCTCCGTCCTCGCACTCGTCGGACTCGCGTTGTTCAAGATCAGCCCCTTCGCACGACACGCTGACCACTATCGCGATCCCGAAACCGGAAAAAGGCGATTCAACAGCCCGCGTATCGACTAACCGGCGGAGAGGAAGACACCGCCCAGAGATGGAGAGTTCCCACGCAGCGGCGGCGACGGCGGAGCCCCTCGACGAGCTGGCCGAAGCGGTCGACGTCGTCCTCCGGGACGGCGGCACCCTCCGGCTACGGGTCCCGCTGGCCGCAGACGGCCACGCTCTACTCGCGTTCTTCGAGGGTCTATCCGACCAGACCAGGTACCTGCGCTTCCACGGGTTCCGCCGGGTCGAGCCCGAACTGGTCGAGCCTCTGCTCGATCCGGACTGGTCGGAGCGCGGCACGCTCGCCGGCTGGTTGGCCGACCGCGATCGGGAGGTGCGCGTGGTGGCGGTTGGAAGCTACACACGTATCGGCGGAAGCGAAACGGCCGAGATGGCGTTCGCGGTCGATGACTCCGAGCAGGGCCGCGGGATCGGCACACGCCTGCTCGAGCAACTCGCCGGCCGGGCGCGCGACGCCGGCATCGAACGGTTCGTCGCCGAGGTGATGGCATCGAACGCGGCGGCCCTGGCAGTGTTCAGAGACGCCGGGTTCGAGCTCAGGCACGTGCGGGAGAGCGGCGAGGTCGAGCTCGGCTTCCCCGTCGCCGCAACCGGCGTACTGGCGTCGCGTATCGAGGAACGCGACCACACCGCCGTCGTCGCCTCGTTGCGTCCATTCTTCGCCGCGACCACGGTCGCCGTGATCGGCGCCTCGCGCCGGCGTGGCTCGATCGGAGGCGAGCTCTTCCGCAACATCCTCGAAGCAGATTTCGTCGGCGCCGCCTTCCCCATCAACCTCAAAGGAGAGCCGGTCGCCGGCGTCCGCGCCTACAGGTCGATCGGCGAGATCGCCGACTCGGTCGATCTCGTAGTCATCTGTCTGCCCGCGGAGCGTGTGTTCGACGCGGCATCTGACGCGCTTCGCCACGGTGTGCCTGCACTGTGCGTGATCTCGGCCGGCTTCGCCGAAACCGGTCGGGAAGGTCGCGAGAGGCAGGACCGTCTGCTCGAGCTCGTGCGGACGCACGGCGCCCGGCTCGTCGGCCCGAATTGCCTCGGCCTCGCGGTCCCGGGTCGCGGACTGAACGCGACGTTCGCCCCGCGTGCGCTCCCGACCGGCCGGATCGGGTTCTCGTCCCAGAGCGGCGCACTCGGTCTCGCGCTCCTCGAGAAGGCCGCCGAAGCGCTCGCTCGGGTTCTCCTCCTTCATCTCGATCGGCAACAAGGCCGACGTCTCCTCGAACGACCTGCTCGAGTGGTGGGAAGACGACGAGTCAACGGATCTCGTCCTTCTCTACCTCGAGTCGTTCGGCAACCCGCGGACGTTCGCGCGAGTTGCGCGACGCGTCGCTCGCCGCAAGCCGATCCTCGCCTTGAAGGCCGGATCGACGTCGTCGGGCTCGCGGGCCGCCAGCTCGCATACGGCCGCGCTTGCCAGCTCCGACTCCGCCGTCGACGCGCTCTTCCACCAGGCCGGGGTCCTGCGCGCACGAACGCTCGAGGAGTTGCTCGACGCGGCGGCGGTGCTCTCGACCCAGCCGCTGCCGCGCGGCCGTCGCGTCGGGGTGATCACGAATGCCGGCGGCCTCGGCATCCTCTGCGCCGACGCCTGCGAGAGCGCGGGACTCGAGCTTCCCGAGCTGACCGAGCGCACCCGGCGTGCGCTCGCGACCGCCGTTCCCGGCGAAGCAAGCCTCCGCAACCCCGTCGACCTCCTCGGCTCGGCGACCGCAGCGACCTACGAGGCAGTGGTTCCGCACGTCCTCGCCGACCCGAACGTTGACGCCCTGATCGTGATCTTCGTCCCTCCGGTGGTCGCCTCCGCGGACGAGGTCGCAGCCGCGATCCGGCGCGCCATCGATCCGACCGAACGGGATAAGCCTGTCGTCGCCGTCGTGATCAGCGCGGAGGGCACGCCCAGCGTGCTGTCCGAGCCCGGCTCACCGGTGGTCGCGCTTCCGTATCCGGAATCGGCCGCCCGTGCGCTCGCGTTCGCCTGCGAACGCTGTGATTGGCTCGAGCGCGCTCCGGGAACCACGCCCGAGCTCGACGTGGACATCTCCGCCGCCCGCAGGGTCATCGACTCGGCGCTCGATGAATCCCCGGACTCGTGGCTTCCACCGCACCAGATCCGCACGCTGCTCGAGGCATACGGCATACCGCTCGTCCCCGAACGGATCGCAGATACGGCGGACGAGGCCGAGGCCGCTGCCCGCGAGCTCGGCTTCCCGGCCGTCGTCAAGACCGCCGTACCGGGAGTCCACAAGTCCGATATCGGGGGCGTCGCGCTCGACCTGCGCGACGCCGCTCAGGTGCGCGACGCCGTCGACCGGATCGGGGTGCCCGTGATCGTCCAGCCGTTCCTGGGCGGTGGGGCGGAGCTTCTTGCGGGCGCCGTGCAGGATCCCGTCTTCGGCCCGCTCATCGCGTTCGGGCCGGGCGGCGCGAACGCCGAGCTGATCGGCGAGGCCGGCTTTCGGCTCGCGCCGCTTACCGTGCTCGACGCCCAGGAGCTCGTGCTCGAAGGGAAGGCAGGACGACTCGTTGCCGGCTTCAGAGGCGCGGCGCCCGCCGACGCAGCCGCACTTGTCGACCTCCTGCTCAGACTTGGACGACTCGCGGAAGACGTTCCTGAGCTCGCAGAGCTCGACCTGAACCCGATCCTCGCGCGCCCGGACGGCTGCGTCGCAGTGGACGCTCGCGTGCGCATCTCCTCCACCCACGCGGCGCCGCGCGTCAAGACCTGGTGAGGAACGCCTGCCGGCCGGGCTGATGCAAGGCGTTGCTGCCCCCGAACCCGCGTTGAACCGGCCGAGGCAGGTGCGGTAGTTCCGCGACACGGGGGCTCACCGACGTGCAGCGAGGATTTAGCCTAGAGCCGGCATGGTCGTCGACCGGCGCAGTGAGCTCGCCTCGGACGTCATGGAGCTTGACGGTGGTCACGCCTCGTCCGAACGGGCACGATTCACCGGCGAGGGCCGGCTCGGAACGTACTCGAACCAGTGGAAGTCGGCCGGCACGGTCGACCTGAGGCCGCCGCCCGTTGCGACGAGGCCGATCATCGCACCGGTGAAGTGGTGCCTGCCGCTGCTCCTCAGGATCGTCTCCGCCGAAAGCGCCGTCGTCGGTACGCGTCCCAGCACACGGAGACTGCGGCCGGCACCGCCGCTGAACGAGTAGTGGCGAGCCGTTGCCTCCACGGACAGCGTCACCGGGCCTTGGTCCAACTTCATCGTCCCGAGCGTCCGGCTCCGTCCGTGCAGCGTCCGGACGAGCCTGAGCGCACGACCGTCCTCCCCGAGCCCGACGAGGAGCGCGACGTGGAAGTCCTCGTTCGCCCTCACGCAGAGTCCCGCCTGTTCGCCCGCGCGCTGCGGCTCGAACTCCACAAGCGTGCGCGCCGTGAGCGCGAGGTGCCGCTGGCGACGGCACACGAGGGCAAGAGACGAGACGTCATCGAGAGATGCAGGCAGGCCCCAGAGCCGGAGGCAGCTCGACCGCTCTCGCAAAGACCAGCTGCCGCGCGAGGGGTTGCGGACGAAGACCCAGCCCGGCGAGAGCGAGCGGGCGGCGAAATCGTCGCGGACGGCCGACGTAGGCTGGGCTGAGCGTCGAAGCGACGGACCTTCCATACTCAGCTCGAGCGGCGGCATGTGCGGCCAGCCGTCCGTGCCCCACGCTCACCGGCGCGAGGAACGTTTCGCGGCCGAGGTGGTGGTTGCGGCCTGCCGTCGGGCGGACCCCGAGAAGTACGGCCCACGTGCTCCCGTCGTCGAGCTCGACCAGGTCGGCGTGGCCGGTGGCCTGGATCGGGTGCCGGGGACGGTTCCGATGGGTGAGGAGCGGCCCGTGGGGCGATGGGACGAAAGGCCCGTACGGCCGGCCGCTCCGCGCGACGACGACGGAGTGGCCGTAGCTCGTGCCGCCCTCCGCCGTCAGCAGGTAGAACCAGTGGCCGCGGCGATACAGGTGCGGCGCCTCGGGCCAGATACCGCCGGTGCCCCTCCAGATCACGCGAGGCCTGCGGGCGAGAGACGGTATCCCGCCCGACCACACGAGCTCGGCCTGGTAGACGAAGGGGTGATCGGGGTCTGCGCCCGGGCCGTTGCGGGTGTAGTACACGCGGTCGTCGAGAAACGCGAGGGAGGGGTCGATCCCGTCGGAGTCCAGCCACCAGGGGTCCGACCAGGGGCCGCGCGGATGCTTCGCGGTGACGAGGAAGTTGCCGCGGCCGGCCAGGGTGGTCACGAGATAGAACGTGCCGTCGTGATGTCGAAGCGTGGGCGCGTAGATGCCGCCTGAGCTGCGCACGCCGCGCAGATCGAGCTGGCTTCTCCGCGTGAGCGCATGGCCGATCGGTCGCCACACGATCAGGTCGCGGCTGTGCAGGATCGGCACGCCCGGGAAGTATTCGAAGCTGCTGCATGCGAGATAGAAGTCGCTCCCGACTCGACAGATCGTGGGATCCGGGTGCATCCCGGGGAGGACCGGGTTCTCGAACTCCACGCGACGAGGGCTCAGCCCTTGACGGCGCCGGAGAGACCACCGACGATGCGACGCTCGGCGAACAGGAAGAAGATGAGCGCCGGGATCATCGAGAGCGTCGTGAAGGCGAGGACGCCGGCCGTGTCGGCGCTGTGCTCGGTCGAGTAGTTCGCGGCCCCGAGGGGAAGCGTCCAGTGGTTCGGGTTGCTCAGCACGAGCAGCGGGAGGATGAAGTTGTTCCAGCTCAGGATCACGGTGAGGATGATCACGGTCGTGAGCGCGGGGCGGCAGAGCGGAACAAGGACCCGGAGGAAGAACGCGAACCTCGTGCACCCGTCGATCGCCGCCGCGTCCTCGAGCTCGGCCGGGACGCTCCGCATGAAGGGGCGCAGGATGATGATCGTGAGTGGGATCGCGAAGGCCGCCTCGGGGAGTGCCACGCCGAGAGCCGAGTCGTCGAGGTGGAGCTGGCGAAGGAGCAGGTAGAGCGGCAGCGCCGCGACCGCGATCGGGAACAGCAGCCCGAGCGTGAAGAACGTGAAGATCACTTCACGGCCTCGAAAGTCGAAGCGGGAGAGCGGATAGGCGGCGAGCGCGCTTACCGTGACGACGAGCGCAGTGGCGATCGCGGCGATGATGGTGCTATTCCCGAGCTGACGCCAGAACTCGCCCGAGGTGATCACCTTGGCGTAGTTATGCGTGACCCAGGGGTGCGGCATGCTGACGGGGTCGAACGCGAGCTGCCCGGTGGTCCGGAAGCCGCTCAAGGCCACGTACGCGATCGGGACGACCACGATTGCTCCGAGCGCGAGCACCGCCACGTAGATCGGCGCGTTCGCGTACGGCGCGAAACTCCGGCGCTTCGAAGCGACGGCCGCCATCAGCCGGCCATCCGAGAGGTCCCGCCGGCCATGTCCTTCCGCAGGACGAAGATCTGGTAGAGGATCGAGAAGACGAAGCAGATGAAGAAGAGGATCACCGCCACCGTCGTCGCGTAGCCGATCCGGTAGCTGTTGATCCCCTGGTCGATCATGTAGGTGGCCATCGTCGATGACGAGCCGGCGGGCCCTCCGGCGGTCATGATCCACACGAGATCGAAGAGCTGGATCGATCCGATGATGGCGAGGAACGCCCAGATGCGGATCGTCGGTCCGAGCAGCGGCAGGGTGACGTACCGCAGCGTTGCCCAACTCCTGGCGCCGTCGATCGCGGCCGCCTCGTGCAGCTCGCTGGGAACGCCCTGTAGGCCGGCCAGGAAGAGGATGATCCCGAAGCCGATGTACTTCCAGGTGATGACGACGAACAACGTGTAGAAGACGAGCCCGAGGTCGGCCAGCCAGAGCTGGACGAGACTGCCGAGCCCGACGGCCTTCAGCGTTGCGTCGACGAGGCCGCCCGGCTGGAGGATCTGCAGGAAGACGATCGCGGTGATCGCTTCCGAGAGCACGTAGGGCGCGAAGAAGACGAGCCGGATGACACTGCGGCCGCGCATGGGCCGGTTGAGAAGAAGGGCGATTCCGAGTGCGAGCGGAAGCTGGATCGCGAGTGAGAGCGCGACCAGGATCGCGTTGTGGGCAATCGCTTGCCGGAAGGCGGGGTCCCCGAACGCCGAGCGGTAGTTGTGGAGACCGATGAAGTCTGTCAGCGGGCCGAGCCCGTTCCACGAGTACAGGCTGTAGTGCACCGCCTGAATCACGGGCACGATCACGAACACGACGTACAGGACGACCGCGGGGCCGATGTACAACCCGATCCGGAGCCATTTCCGCCCCAGACGGCGGACGGCCGGCCGCCTCCGCAGGCGGCCGGCCGTCAGGGTTTCGGCACTGGTTGCCATGCCCTCTTCTCAGCCCTGATGGTTATTTCTGTTTCGCAGCCCCTGCGATCTTCCCGACGACCTGCACAGGGGTCGCCTTGCCGGCGAACTGGTCAGCGATTGCGTTGTCCAGCGCCTGTCCGATGGCTGCCGAGTACGCCTGGTCGAGGTAGAGCTGGATGAACGGCGACGCCGAGCGGAACCCGAGCACCACTCTGAGGTTTGGATCTTTCACCGAGCTCTCGGTGCCCCTCAGCACGGGCAGTCCGAAGTTCGTGTTGCCGATGCGCTTCTGGACGCTCGGGCTATCGATGTAGCTCAGAAACTGCGCGCACGCCGGCTGTGGAGCCTTCCACGAGCAGGCGAAGCCGTCCCCGCCGCCGAGCAGCGAGCCGGGAATGGCCTTGCTGCCGGGCACGTTCGGGAACGGGAACCACCCGAGGAAGCTCGGGATCTTGTTATCCGGGGTGAGGGGCTGAATCACGCCGGGGTTCCAGTGCCCCTGCAGCTCCATTGCTGCCTTGCCGTTGCCGAGCAGCCCGGCCGAGCTCGTCGCGCCCTGCTGAGCGGGGGTGGCGAGGAATCCGTCCTGGAACGGCTTCATGTCGATCAGCTGCTGCGTGTATTGACCGGCCTTGACCCAGCATGGGTCCTTGAAGTTGTAGGTGACCGCCGAAAGCTGCATCGTCGCCTTGCTGCAGAGCTTCGTCGCAAAGTAGTCCCAGTAGAAGGCATCCGGCCAACGATCCTTGCTTCCGATCGCGATGGGCGTGATGCCCGCCGTCTTCAGCTTCTGGACGTCAGCGGTGAACTGGGGCCACGTCTTCGGCGGTGACGTGATCCCGGCCTTCGCGAAGAGATCCTTGTCGTACCAGAACCCGACGACGCCCAGGCTGTACGGGATCGCGTACTGCTTCCCGCCGACCTGCCATCCGGCCGCGGAGCCGCCGATGTTCTTGATCCACGACGAGACGTACTTCGTCACGTCGGCGACCTTGCCGGCCTTCACCTGGTCGACGAGCCCTCCACCGCCCCAGTTCTGGAACACATCCGGTGGGTCGTTCGACTGCAGGGCGAGCGGGATCTTCGTCGTGAACTGCTCGTTCTGGAGCGGGACATCCTGGACCTTCACGCCCGGGTGGGACGCCTCGAACTCCTTGGCCACCTGTGCCCACAGGGCCTTCCCCGCCCCCTGGTTGGCGTTGTTCCACCAGACGAGAGTGACGTTGTTGTCCCTTGGAGCCGCCAGGACAGCCGAGCTCGAGATCAGGGCTGCAATGCCCACGAGCCCGACCCCGGTTAGCGCAAGTGCCTTCCAGCGCTTCATCGCATTACTCCCTCCTCCGCGGGGTCGGCGCGATCACCGTCGACGGCGCTCCCCACGGGCCCTTTGCCTCATCGCGGCGCCGAGTCTTTCACACCAGCCGAAGTTCGTCAACCGATATCGATATCGGTTTCGAGATCGGTTAGTATCGCGCCGTGACCGAGCGGAGGTTGACGATCGGCGACGTCGCCGCCGAGGCCGGCGTCTCTGTCGCGACCGTGTCGAAGGTGATCAACGGCCGCTGGGGCGTCGCCGAGGGGACCGAGGCGAGGGTGCGGGCGGTGATCGAGGATCTCGGCTACCACTCGAGCCTCGTCGCCCAGAGCCTGCGAAGCCGCCGGACGAACGTCATCGGTGTACTGGTCGTCGACATCGAGCCGTTCAGCGCGGAGCTCTTGAAGGGTGTCGCACGCGCGGTCCACGGCACGGGGTATGAGCTCGTCGTCTTCTCCGGCTGCGGCGCCGACGACCAGGTGGGGTGGGAGCGCCGCTACCTCTCGAGGGTCAGCGGCACGCTCTGCGACGGGGCGCTGCTCGTGACCCCGAGCAGCGTCGACGTCACGTTCGGGGCGCCCGTCGTCGCGGTCGACCACAACGCCGGCTCCTCGACGCTCCCGAGTGTCGATTCGGACAACTTCAACGGAGCCGTCACGGCGACCGAGTATCTCCTCGGCCTCGGGCACCGCCGGATCGGGTTCCTGGCGGGACGCGCGGACCTGGAGTCGGCCCGCCTGCGGAAGCGCGGCTATCGCCACGCGCTCGAGACCGCAGGCATCGCGGTCGATCCCGCGCTCATCCGCGCGGGGGAGTTCCAGCAGGAATCCGCCGAGGAGGCCGCACGACAGCTGCTCGCAAACGGCGGCAGCCCGACCGCGATCTTCGCGGCGAACGACGTCTCGGCCCTTGCCACGATCTCGGTCGCGCGCTCGCTCGGGCTTCGCGTGCCGGACGATCTCTCGGTAATCGGGTTCGACAACGTCCCGGAGTCGGCGCTCAGCGATCCTCCGCTGACCACGATCGAGCAGCCGATCCAGCAGATGGGCTTCGACGCGACCCGCCTCCTGATCGGGCTGATCGAGGGTGAGCCGATCGCTTCGACCCACACGAGGCTGCCCACCAAGCTCGTCGTCCGCGCCTCGTGTGCAGGAGTCGAGGAGACCCGATGACCGTCGCACGGATCGAAGCGTGACACCGGCGTATCGTGACCCGGGGCGGTCGCCGCAGGAACGGCTCGAGGACCTCATGGCCACGATGACCCGCGAGGAGAAGGTCGCACAGCTCGGCAGCGCCTGGGTGTTCCAGATCGCGGAGGGCACGCGGCTCGCCCCCGGGCCTGCAGCCGGCGTCCTGCGCAACGGCATCGGTCACATCACGCGGATCTCCGGGGCGAGCTCACTTCGCCCCGAGCAAGCGGCGGAGCTCGCCAACGCGATCCAGCGCTACCTCGTCGAGGAGACCCGGCTCGGCATCCCGGCGATCGTCCACGAGGAGATCTGCTCAGGGATGATGGCGCGCGATGCGACGGTCTTCCCGCAGGCGATCGGGCTTGCGAGCACCTGGGACCCGTCGCTCGCCAGGTCCCTGGCAGAGGCGATCGGCGGTCAGATGCGCGCCGTCGGCGCGCACCACGGCCTCGCTCCCGTCCTCGACGTGTGCCGCGATCCACGCTGGGGCCGCACCGAGGAGACGTTCGGGGAGGATCCATATCTCGTCGCCCGGATGGGCGTCGCGTTCGTGCAAGGGCTGCAGGGCGAGTCGCTGCGCGACGGCGTGATCGCGACAGCGAAGCACTTCGTCGGGTACGGCGCCTCGGACGGCGGGATGAACTGGGCGCCTGCCGGCATCCCGCCGCGGGAGCTGCGGGAGGTGTACCTCCATCCGTTCGAGGCAGCCGTTCGGGTCGGCCGCGTCGGCTCCGTGATGAACGCGTACAACGAGGTCGACGGCGTCGTCTGCACGGCCGACCGCGAGCTCCTCACCGGGATCCTGCGCGAGGAGTGGGGGTTCGACGGCTACGTGGTCTCGGACTACTTCTCGATCCGGCAGCTGGAGTCGTACCATCGGCTCGCGGCGGACGGCCAGGATGCAGCGGCGATGGCGATCGGCGCCGGGCTCGACCTCGAGCTTCCCTCCACCGATTGCTACGGCCGACCGCTCCTCGACGCTCTCGAAGTCGGCCTCGTGAGCGAGCACACGGTCGACGACGCAGTGCGCCGCGTCCTCGCCGCCAAGTTCGAGCTCGGGCTGTTCGACGATCCCTACGTCGATGCGGCCCGGGCTGCCGACGCCGTCGGCACGTCGTCGCATCGCGCACTCGCGCGGACGATCGCGCGGAAGAGCATCGTGCTCCTGAAGAACGACGGCATCCTCCCGCTCTCTCCCGAGCTCACGTCGATCGCGGTGATCGGGCCGAACGCCGACACGGCCCGGAACCTGTTCGGGGACTACTGCTATCCGGCCCACGTGGAGTCCCTCCGCGAGGTGCTCGCGAGCGGCGGGAGCCCGCTGTCGTCGTCGTTCGAGACGCTTACCGAGGTCGAGGAGGCCGAGGCGCAGGGCCCGTCGGTCCTCGACGCGATGAGGCAGCGGTTCGGCGGGATCGTCTCGTTCGCCCACGGATGCGATGTGAGCGGGAGCTCGCGCGAAGGGTTCGACGAGGGCGTCGAGTCTGGCCCGCGCGTCCGAGGTCGCCGTGCTCGTGATGGGGGACAAGGCGGGGCTTGCCGAGGACTGCACGAGCGGGGAGTTCCGCGACCGTGCCTCGCTGGACCTCCCGGGCATTCAGGAGGAGCTCGTGCGCGCGGTGATCGGGACGGGCACGCCCGTCGTGCTCGTGCTCGTCTCAGGTCGGCCTTCGGCGAGCGAGTGGGTGCACGAGCACTGCGCCGCCGTGATCGAGGCCTGGTTCCCCGGAGAGGAGGGAGGGGTCGCCGTCGCGGAGGTCCTCGGCGGGGAGGTCAATCCCGGTGGGAAGCTCCCGATCTCGTTCCCGCGCTCGGTAGGGCCAGATCCCGGTCTTCTACGCTCACAAGGAGTCGGGCGGCCGCTCTCAACCGGCGGGTGACTACGTCGACCTGTCTGCGACGCCTCTGTACCCGTTCGGTCACGGGCTCAGCTACACGACGTTCGAGCTCTCCGGTGCGCGCGTCCGGGAGCAGACGGTCGGCACGGACGGCGAGATCGTCGTCGACGTCGTCGTCGCCAACACGGGTGGCCGGCCGGGAGACGAGGTCGTGCAGCTCTATGTTCGCGACCCGCGGGCGAGCGTCACTCGGCCGGTACTGGAGCTCAAGAGCTTCGCGCGCGATAGAGCTCGCTCCCGGCGAGTCGAGGACGGTCACGTTCCGTGTCCCCGTCGCGCAGCTCGGCTTCTACGACCGGGAGCACTCGTACGTCGTCGAGCCGGGCGCGATCGAGGTGTTCGTCGGCCGGTCGTCCGACGACCTCATCGAGGCGGGCAGGGTGACCGTGACCGAGGGGCCCGCGGGGCAGCGTCCGGCGAAGGCGTTCGACGGGTCGGTCTCGATTGCTTGAGGACGAAGCCCTGTCTCCCGTCGCGGAGGGAGCCGGCGGGCGGTCGTCGGGCGTCAGCCTGGACCACGTCTCGAAGGTCTTCCCGGGCGAGGTCAAGGCGGTCGACGACGTCAGCCTCGAGATCGGCGAGGGGGAGTTCATGGTGCTCGTCGGCCCCTCCGGCTGCGGGAAGTCGACGCTCCTGCGGCTGATGGCCGGACTGGAGCAGCTGTCGAGCGGCTCGATCATGATCGGGGGCGTCGATGTCAGCGACACCGCGCCTCAGGACCGCGACATCGCGATGGTGTTCCAGAACTACGCGCTGTACCCGCATATGACCGTCTACGAGAACCTCGAGTTCGGGCTGAAGCGGCGGAAGGTCCCGAAGGAGGAGCGGGCGCGGAGGGTTGCGGACGCTGCGGAGACGCTCGGGCTCGCGGAGCTCCTCGACCGCAAGCCGGCCGCCCTCTCCGGCGGTCAGCGTCAGCGCGTCGCGATCGGCCGCGCGCTCGTGCGCGAGCCGGTTGCCTTCCTCATGGACGAGCCCCTCTCGAATCTCGACGCCAAGCTCCGGGTCTCGATGCGCTCGGCGCTCGCGCGGCTGCACGAGCGGCTCGGAGTGACGACGGTGTACGTCACGCACGACCAGGTCGAGGCGATGACCCTGGGGCAGCGAGTCGCCGTGATCCGAGACGGGCGGCTCCAACAGGTCGACACCCCGCAGACACTGTTCAACGCGCCGGCGAACCTGTTCGTGGCCGCGTTCATCGGCTCGCCGTCCATGAACCTGGTCGAGGCCGATATCCACGAAGGGGAGATCCACTTCGGCGGCTACAGGATCCCGGTGCCGGCCGGTTACGACGTCCCACAGGGATCCGTGCTGGTCGGGATCCGACCGACGGACTTCGAGCACACGGGGAGCGGCCGATCCGAGCCTGCCGCGTATCCGCGTCCGGGCCGACATCGTCGAAGAGCTCGGTGCCGAGTCGCACGTGATGTTCCGGATCGACGCGCCGCGAGTGACGGCCGAGGCGGTTCGCGCGGCCGCAGACACACGTACGGACGAGGAGGCGGAGACGCTGTTCACCGACGACGAGCGCGCGGAGTTCACTGCGCGCGTCGACAGCCGGTTCCCGGTCGCGCCCGGAAGCGAGGTCGATCTCGCGGTGCACGTCGACGGCCTGCACTTCTTCGAGCCCGAGACCGGCAACGTGATCGACGTCGCCCGTCCGAAAGTGGGTCGTGCCGCCTCGCCGGCAGCCGCCCCCTCGGCCGCGTCGTAGGCATGCCGCTGTTCGACCTGCCTCTCGCGGAGCTGCGCACGTATCGCACTGCCGCGGTCGAGCCGCCGGGCCTGGACGAGTTCTGGGCGCGCGCGCTGGCGGATGCCCGTGAGGGCGGCGACAGAGGTCGAGGTCGAGCCGTTCGGCGGGCAGGCCTACGGGCGTCTTGCCGCCTTCGACGTCACGTTCAGCGGCGCCGACGGGGATCGGGTGAAGGGCTGGTACCTACGGCCGGAGGAAGCCGGGGAGGCGGAGCTTCCCTGCCGGATCACGTTCGTCGGCTACGGCGGCGGACGCGATCTTCCGGCGGCCCACGCCCTTTACCCCGCCTGCGGCTATGCGACCTTCGTCATGGACACGAGGTCACAGGGAGGGACCTGGTCGCGCGGAGATACCGCCGACCCGGGCGCAGGGGTCTCCGGGCCCGAGCATCCCGGCGTCATGACGCGGGGGATCGCAAGCCCCGAGGACTACTACTACCGTCGTCTCTACGTCGATGCCGTCCGCGCGGTGGAGACTGCCGCCGAGCTCCCCGGCGTGGATCGCGCGCGTATCGGCGTCGGGGGCGCGAGCCAGGGCGGCGCGCTTGCTCTCGCCGCCGCCGCGCTCTGCCCCGAACTCGTCCGGCTCTGTCACGCGGACGTCCCGTTCCTCTGCGACATCGAGCGCGGCATGGACGTGGCGTTCGACCCGCCGTACACGGAGCTCGTCACCTACCTCGCGATGCACCCCGAGCTCGACGAGCGGGCCCGGCTGACGCTGCGTCACGTCGACAACGCCCTGCTGGCGAGCCGCATCGAGGCGCCGACGCTGATCTCTGTGGCGCTTCGAGACACCATCACGCCGCCGTCGACCGTCTTCGCGGCCTATAACGCCGTCCGGGGGCCGAAGGAGATAGTGGTCCTCCCGTACGCCGATCACTCACAGGTGCCGACGAGCCATGCCGAACGGCAGCTTCTCGATTTCGCCACCGAGTTCAGGAAAGAGCCGTGAAGATCGCGGCGCCGGTGGTCATTCCTGTTCCTCTCGTTCCGCGTCCTCGATCGCCGCGACCAGGCGAGCGCGTTCCTTGTCGATCCATTGCCTGCCGGTGTATGCCGCGGGCGAACGTCTCGGCGAACTCGACCGGGTCGTCACCGACGATCGCGTGCACGGGCGTGCCGTCGGCTGCGGCACGCTCCCAGAGGTCGGCGAGGTCACCGAACATCGTGACGATGGTCTCGCCGTCCGTGACGCCGCGTGACGACCGCCGTGATCACCCTCGGACCGCACGGCGCACTCGCAACAACCGCCGCCGGCCGCGCCGAGGTCGAATCGCCCACCGTGGACGTCGTCGACACAGTCGGCGCCGGAGACGCCTTCAACGCGGGGCTCTTGCGCTGGCTCTGGGCAAGCGACCAGCTCAACGCCAACGCCGTCTCAACACTCGACCCAGACACGCTCGCAGACGCGCTCGGCTTCGCTACAGCCGTAGGAGCTGCGCAATGTGCACAC
This sequence comes from uncultured Actinomycetota bacterium, assembly GCA_963723405.1. Lineage (GTDB taxonomy): Bacteria > Actinomycetota > Thermoleophilia > Gaiellales > Gaiellaceae > PALSA-600. Next base: position 35,959 of record CAVRQF010000007.1, read on the forward strand.
GCAGGGGCAAACCCACCCACGCTCGCCGAGGTGAACGCATGCCTCGACATCGCCTCGCACAGCTGACGCCTCGTAACCCGTGCCCGAAACCTGTCTCGGCCGGCGCACCACTCTCAACCGCCGGCCGACGCAGCAGCGCCAGGCCCGACCACGACTGTCGAGCTACCGACTCGTGTAGTCGATCTCGAGAAACTCGGCGACCTCTGGCAGCCAGCGCGTCTCGACGAAGCGGACATGGGCCGGGTCGGCGTTGTAGGACTCGTACGCGGCCCTGTCGGCGAACTCCATCGAGATGCCGAAGTCGAAGCTGTTCTTCACTCCGACCTGCCGCAAGATCTCGAATGTCTCGACGCCGGGCACGGCGGCGAGCGTCTCGGCCGCGGCGAGGAACGACGCCTCTTCCGGGGAGCCCGCCACGTGGCGAAGGCCGAAGGTGACCGTATGCCTGATCCGTCCCGCCCGCATGGGGCCATCGTATGTCAGCCGACGCACCGTCCCGCGAGTCGAGCTCGGCCCCAGGGAGCGTGGGGCGGTAACGCCAGGCGAGGCGTTCCAGGCGGCGCCGACGCTGACTGCGCGGCGGAGGCGCGCGGTGATCAAGCGGGTAGCGGCCGCGTGCGTTGTGACAGGGCGCCCGTCCGTTCTTGGGGTCTGTCCGGGAGCCGTGCTTTGCCTTGGTCGACCTGCGCAGCGGGAGTGTTGCCGACACAGATCAGATTGCCGGTGATGGTGTTGGTCACCACCTCGGTCTTACCCGGTACCGCGCTGAACAGGCGTTGACTGAGGCCTCGGCGCGATTGGGGCAATGTTCGGGAATGTTCCCGACGGTCAGGCTCGTTAGCGATGGTTGAGGCCCGACACCGAAACAACGGGGGAAACGCCAAGTGAGTGGTCCCGATCCGCGCCGTTGGAAGGCGCTCGCAGTTCTCGGCATCGCCTACTCTGATGGTCGTGCTCGATGTCTCGATCGTGAACGTGGCGTTGCCGTCGATTCAGAAGGACCTCGACTTCTCCCCGGAGAACCTGCAGTGGGTGATCAGCGCTTATGGACTGACCTTCGGCGGCTTCCTCCTGCTCGGCGGCCGTGTCGGGGATATCCTCGGCCGACGACGCCTGTTCATGGTCGGACTCGGCAGTTTCGCCCTGTTTTCGCTGCTGTGCGGGCTCGCGACCTCGTCGGGGATGCTGATCGCGTTTCGTGCGCTTCAGGGCACGGCCGGTGCGATCCTCTCGCCGTCAGTGTTCTCGATCGTCACCGTGACGTTCGAGGAGGGCAAGGAACGCAACACGGCGCTGGGCATTCTCGGCGGCATCGCGGGCTCGGGAGCGGCGATCGGTGTGCTTCTCGGCGGCGTCCTCACTGAGTTTGCGGGCTGGCAGTGGATCTTCTTCGTCAACGTGCCGATCGGCGCGGGGGCGCTCCTCCTGGTGCGCCGCTTCGTCCGGGAGAGCCGAGCAGAGGGGATCGCGCGCTCGTTCGACGCGGGCGGTGCCTTCGCCGTCACCTCGAGCCTGATGGTGCTCGTTTACGCCCTGACCCAGGCGAGCACGAAGGGCTGGGGCTCGACGCAGACGGTCGTGCTGCTGCTCGCGTCCGCAGCGCTGATGGCCGCCTTCATCGTGATCGAGTCGCGCGTCTCCCATCCGCTGCTCCCGCTCGGATTCTTCCGGCGGCGAACGCCGACCGGGGCGAACATCATCGGGTTCGGGCTCGGAACGATGGTCTTCGGGATGTTCTTCCTCCTTTCGCTCTACATGCAGCAGGTACTGGGCTTCTCGGCGCTCCAGACGGGCCTCGCATACCTCGCGGTTGCGCTAACCGCGGTCGTCGCCTCCGGTGTCTCACAGGCGCTCGTGACGAGGCTAGGCGTGAAGCCAATCCTCTCATTCGGGATGATCACGCTCACGATCGGGCTCCTCCTGTTCGCCCAGATCTCGGCCCACGGCTCGTACTTCTCGGACCTCTTCCCCGGCTTCATCATCGTCGGGATCGGACTCGGCTTCTCCTTCGTGCCGATCTCGATCGCGGCGCTCGCGGGGATCAAGCCGCAAGAGGCGGGGCTGGCATCGGGCCTGATCAACACGAGCCAGCAAATCGGGGGCGCGCTCGGCGTCGCAATCCTGACCACTGTTGCGATCAGCCGCGCCAACCACGAGCTCGCCGGCGGCGCCTCGCAGGCCGTGGCAAACACTGCGGGCTACCAGCTCGCGTTCTACGTGGCCGCCGCCTTCGCGGTCGCGAGCCTCATCGCAACCCTCCTCATCGTGCGCCGCCACGAGCTCGAGCCGGTCCCGGCCCCCGCCGTAGCGAGCTAGGCGAAGTGGGGTCGCTCTCAACTAGGTCGGCCTTGCGAAGACGAAACCTGAGCGATTGCGCTACGCGTCGTGCCACCGGACTGGCAGCGCGCGGACACACACGTTGCAGGGGACACCGGGCGTATCCCCAGCTCCCCGTGGCCGGCTGGAGTCGATTCGAGCGGCGCAGCGGAGCCTAGCCGCCGGGTGCGTTCGTTTCGGCGATCGGGCCGGTGCCGCGCTCGAGCGCCACGAGCCGGAGGCCGCGTGCGCGGATCCCGCGCACGATCGCCGGTAGCGCCGCCAGCGTGGCCGACCGGTCGCCGCCGCCGTCATGTAGGTCGACGATCGCGCCGGGCCGGATCCCCGCCAGCACGCGGCGCGCGATCTCATTTGCGGTGATCCCGGGCTCCCAATCGGTCGGATCGACCGACCAGAGCACCACCCGTTGACCGAGCGCCGCCGCCGTATCGACCAGCCGCGCCGAGGTGCCGCCGCCGGGCGGACGAAAGAGGCGCGTTCGCAGACCCAGCCGCGTGAGCACCTCGTCCCCGAGGGAGATCTCGTCCCGCAGCAGCGGCAGCGGCAGCTGATCGAACGGCGGCACCTCGGGATGGTTGTAGCTGTGATTCCCAACGACCATCCCCATCCGGACCTCGCGTCGCACGAGGCTCGGGTGCTCCGCAGCGAGGTATCCGATCACGAAGAAGGTTGCGGGAACGTGCAACTTCGCGAGCCTGGCCAGGATCCGCGGCGTGTACTCGGGCGAGGGACCGTCATCGAACGTCAGCGCCACCGCCCGCTCCGCCCGCGCAGGGCCCGTCGGCCGAAACCTCGACGAAACCAGCTCCTTCGAAACCGCACCACGCTCGATCAACCACCGACCCGGGACCCGGTCGACGAAGAACTGCGGGTTGCTCGGCACGCCCGGCTCGGGCACGACGCTGCTCCTCAGAACCTCCCTGCGATCGCGTCCCGCGAGCGCCACGATCGAGTCGCCGGCGAAGAGCCGCCGGTGCCCCGTCGCAGGTCTCCGGTTAACGGCGAATGCGCCCGGGAAATCCCCCGCGCGAATCACCTTGCCCTCGACGTCGAGCAAGCTGCCGGCACGCGGGCGCAGCCCGATGCGGGCGGCAACCGCCCCTAGCGTCGTGCCGGGGACGATCTGCACCGGTTGACCCTCCACCGTCACCGTCACCGTCACCGGTTGCCGTGGCTTCCCTCCACCGCCAAGCAAGTCCGTGACAACCACCACAGCCGCCAGCAGCGCCACGATCGCAACTCCGACACCCACTCTGCGCAACAGGATCACCTTGGCCGATTTCGCCGCCGGCCTGACAACTCTTGCAGCCGACCCTCAGCCCGCGCCATCTCCTCTGAGGGCCGCCTCGATCGCGGCGACGTCGATCTTCTTCATCGTCATCATCGCCTCGAAAGCGCGCTTGGCCGCCGCGTTGTCAGGACTGGTGGTGGCGTCGAGCAGGACGCGCGGCGTGATCTGCCAGGAGAAGCCCCACCTGTCCTTGCACCAACCGCAGGCGCTCTCCTCGCCGCCGTTGTCGACGATCGCGTTCCAGTAACGGTCGGTCTCGGCCTGATCCGCCGTCACCACCATGAAGCTGACCGCCTCGTTCGGCATGAAGTTGGGGCCGCCGTTGAGGCCGACGAACTTCTGGGCGAGCACGGTGAACTCGACGGTCAGCTCGTTGCCTTCCTCACCGCCGGGGAAGTTCGACGGCGCCTTGTGGACCGCGCCGACCTGACTGTCGGGAAAGACGGACGCGTAGAACTCCGCCGCCTTGCGGGCTTCGCCATGATCGAACCACAAGCAGGTCATCATCGTGCCGTCAACCATTCGTCCTCCTCGTGTTCGGTTCTGATTCATGACCGCTCAGGTCGGGTTCCCGGCGAGGATCGGAGCATCGCGCCTGAAACCCCAGAACGTGCAGTAGACGCCGAGGAACAGCTCCCAGGCGATCTCCGGAATCGTGGCCAGGCCCTGGAGCCCGTGCAGCGTGCTGCTCGGATGGTCACCGGCGAACAGCACGGCCGTGCCGGAGATGATGATCAGCGGCCCGCCGATGAGCCCCAGCCACGTCCACGGCCGCGGCACGAGGTGGGTGCGGTACATCATGTAGCCGAGGATCAGCCCGTTCCCCAGGCCCACGACCCAACCGGGCCCGAGGAGGAACGTCCAGTCTTTGATCGCCGCAAGCGTGTAGGCGACCGTGCCTTCGGCCGCGCCCGCAGTCTGCTGTTGCAGGGTGGCGATGCCGAGCATCGCGACGATGCCGACGAGGATGAACGTGCATTCGAAGATCCGCGCCGTCACGTACCCGAGCGACAGCCCTTCGAACTGCCGCCTCATGATCGGGACGATCACGACCGCGGTCCCGATGTTCGCGACGATCAGCAGCAGCTCCAACAGCGCGCCGAGGTAGATCTGGTTGACGTTCCCAGAGCCCGCGACGAACGCGACCGGATGACGGAGCGCAGGCTCGTACAGCAGCGCCGCCGGGATCGACGTGGCGAACGTGACGAGGTAGAGAACGCCGAAGATCCGCGCTCTCTTCTGATCTAGAGCCATGCCTGACCGATCTTCCGGCGAGTGGAGCGGGTGGATTCCCGCGATTCAACCGGATAGATCCGCGATCCTAGACCACTTGCCTCGGGCTTGACGTCCGTTTCTACTGACCGAGTCCTCGCGGCTTCGAGCGAACGAGTAGTGCGGCGCCGATCGCGCCGCCGTCGTCACCGAGTTCCGCGGGTCGGACGGGCGGGTCCCGCGTCGGGTTGAACAGGTGCGGGCGCATCTTCTCGCTGATGCGTTCCGCCGCCTCCGAGCCGAAGCGCGTCCCGAGCCCTCCGCCCACGACGATGCCGTCGATGTCCAAGAGGTTGACGACCGAGGCGCAGGCAGCCCCAATCGCGTCGTAGGCGTCATCGATGAGCTCGCGCGCGAGCGCGTCGTCCTCCTTGAGTGCACGTTCCCACACCCCGCTCGTCAACCGATCCCGGTTCGCGGTGCGCATGAGGTCGAACAGCTTCGTCCGCTGTCCGCGTTCATGGAAATGCGGCCCGCCCCCCATCGCCGCTCTGCCCGCATACGCCTCAGCGCAGCCACGACGGCCGCAAGGACAGACCCGGCCGCCGAGCTTGACCACGGTATGGCCCAGCTCGCCCGAAGCGCCGTCCCCCCAGCGCCGACCCCCAACGACACAGCCGCCAAGGCCGGTCCAGACAGCGAGGAACGATGGAGGTCGCGGCCCGCGCCAAGCTCGACTCCGCCGTCGCCGCGACCGCGACATCGTTCGCCACCAGGACAGCTGTCCCGATGAGCCGAGCCAGATCCGTGGCAAACGGGGTACGGCTCGCTCCAGCCGCCCGCCAGATTCGAGTTGAACCCCACAGTGCCCGCAATGGGATCGACGGCACCCGGTGACCCGACTCCGACCCCTGTCAGCTCCTCGACACCAACCGCCGCGTCAGCCGCAGCGTCCTCGACAGCTCGAACGACCGCATCGACAACGGCCCCGGCGCCGCCCTCAGTCGGCGTCGGCTGCCGGGCGCGACCGATCACATCGCGCTCCCCCTCCAGCACCAATACATCGATCTTCGTGCCGCCCAGATCGACCCCGGCCCGCATTCGCCGAGCCTACCCCGCCGCGAGCGGCCGGGAGGTCTCGGCAGCCCCTGCAGGCGGAGGGCTGAGTTCGACGAGGAGTGAACCTGGGCGGCTCCGAGTCGATCGCTGAAGGAGGGCGGGTCCACATCCTGGGTCGGCCCCGCCCTCCGCCGCTGCGGCTAACGGCTGACGAGATTGAGGATGTTGCCGTCGGGATCTTTGAACCACGCCGCCTTGAGGCTGCCCAGGAGGTGCACGTCGCCCTCCCGGGCGGTACCCGGCAGGTCGTAGTGCTCGAAGCTGACGCCCTTGGCGGTCAACTCACCGATCTCCTGCTCGATGTCACCAACCTGCCACGAGGCTGCAGTAGCCTCATTGGTGCCCGCGTAGCGCGACTCATAGACGAGGAGCAAGCTTCCGAAACCCACGGTTGGGCCGCTGCCCGTAGTGCGTCCCAGGGGCGCGGCCACGAGCTCGGCGGGATGCGGCTCGTTCAGGTCGTCTCGGACCTGGTGAGACGAGGCCGGTCTCGTAGGCGTAGATGACGGCCTGCACGCGGTCGCGGAGCGTCGAGCTTCTGCAGGATGTGGGCGACGTGCGTCTTTGTCGTCGCCTCGCTGATCACGAGGCGCTCGCAGATCTCGGGGTTGGAGAGCCCTCGGGCGAGGAGGTTGAGGACTTCGCGCTCGCGCGGGGTCAGCTCGGCGACGGCCGCGGGCGGATCGGGCGGGGCGGCCGGCCGCTGCCGCGCGAACTCTTCGATCACCGAGCGCGTGACCGCGGGCGCAAGGAGTGCCTCGCCGTTCGCGACGATGCGCACGGCGGCGGCGATCTCCTCGGGTGGCGCGTCCTTGAGCATGAACCCGCTCGCTCCGGCCCGGAGTGCGTCGTAGACGTAGCCGTCGAGGCCGAAGGTGGTCAGGATCAGGACGCGCGTCGCGGGCTGCGCCGCGACGATCCGTCTGGTCGCCTCGATCCCGTCCAGCACCGGCATCCGGATGTCCATCAGCACGAGGTCGGGCCGCAGGCGCCGGGCGGCCGCGATCGCGTCCTCGCCGTCGCCGGCCTCGCCGACGACCTCGGTCTCGGGCTCGCTCTCGAGGATCTTGCGCAGCCCGACCCGAACGAGCGCCTGGTCGTCGGCGATCAGGACGCTCGTCATCGCACCGGCAGCAGGACGTGGACTGCGAAGCCGCCTTCGGCTCGCCGGCCGGCGTCGAGGCGTCCGCCGTAGAGCGCGACCCGCTCCCGCATGCCGACGAGACCGTGGCCGCCACCCGCGGCGCGTGCGGGCCCGCCGGGGCCGTCGTCGACGATCTCGAGCTCGAGCGAGTCGGAGCCGTAGCGGACGTGAACCTCGGCGTGGGCGCCGCCGGCGTGCTTGAGCGTGTTGGTCAACGCCTCCTGGACGATCCGGTAGGCCGAGAGCTCGATCCCGGCCGGGAGCGCGCGGCGCTCGCCCTCGACGGAGAGCTCGACCGGGAGCCCGGCCTCGCGAACCTGGGTCACGAGCGCGGGCACGTCGTCGAGACCGGGCTGAGGAGACAGCGAGTCGGGCGCGTCGGTTCGGAGCATCCCCACGAGCCGCCGCATCTCGGTAAGCGCTCCGCGGCCGATCTGCTCGACCGTCTCGAGCACCTCGCGCGTCGAGGCCTGCCCGTCGTCCAGGACCCGCCGCTCCGCACCCGCCTGGACGACCATCATCGAAACGTTGTGGGCGATCACATCGTGGAGCTCGCGCGCGATCCGCGCCCGCTCCTCCACGACCGCCTCGCGCGCGACAAGGTCCCGCTCGCGCTCGGCCATACGGGCGCGGCGGTCGCGGTCGCCGACCACCCGGCGGACGACCAGCATCACCACCGACGAGATCACGATGAACGGCACGGTGTGCTTCAGGCCGTGCTCGCCGCCGCCGTGCGGGCCGAGCGGGAGCACCGCCAGCGTGAGCGCCGAGCCCGCGTAGACGCGCGAGGCCGACGGCGAACACCCGCGTTCGCGTCCACACCGCGAACGCGTACATGTTGCAGATCCACGCGATCCCATACTAACCTCGGCCGAGGCCCAGAACGTCTGCAACACAACCGAAGAGAGCGCCGAGCCGATGCCGACGACAGCCGGGTATCTGCGCCGGAACGCGACAGCCACCGTCGTCGCGACGCCGCCGATCGACACCGCGATCCGGTGCCCTTCCGCATTTCCGCCCAGCCAGCTCTCGAGCAGAAGCGCCACAGTCAGGATCGCCGCCAGCAGCCGGTCGAACCTCGCCGGATCGGGCCTGAAGCGGAGGAGCCGCCCGCGCATGCGTCAAAGGTAGAGCAGCCGCCGCCGCCCGGCATCGGCCGGGCGGACGATCCCGCCCGCCTCCAAGATCAGCCGCGCGGACGAGGCCAAGATCGGGGAGCCGACCGACGATTTTCGCGCCCCGCGGCCATACCTTCGACGGGTCAACGAACTCGAACCCTAGGAGGCACGAACCATGACCAAGCTCAGTCTCCACTCGATCGCAGCGACCGTCGCCGTCGCGGCTCTCGCGACGGCCGGCGCCGGCTCTGCCGCCCAGTCCGCCACGACCACGCTCAGCCTGATCTCCGTGCAGACAGGCTTTGTGCCCGTCCCCCCGATCGACAAGAGCTCACCGCCGCAGATCGGTGGGCGGATGTTCTTCCAGGACGTCCTTTACAACCACACCCCCCAGTTCGGCAAGCCGGCCGGCGCCCGTGTCGGCAGAGCCGAGATCGTCTGCACCCTCGTCTCGAAGTCCCACCTCGAATGCATCGTCACCGCCCACCTCCCGGGCGGCGAACTCGTGCTCACCGGATCGAACCCGATCCGCACACACCACTCGACGTTCGCCGTCACCGGCGGATCCGGTATCTACGCCAAGGTCCGCGGCGCAACCACGGGCACCGACCTGAGCGGCACAAAGACGCTCGTCACCGGAACACTGAGCCTCTGAGAGACGCGCGCGCGGGGTGGCCATCCTGGGCCACCCCGCGCGCGACCGCCAGCGCGACCCCACGTACTCGAAGGCCAGCTCGCAAACGAAGGCGTACGGATTCCCCCGCGGCGTTTGCCAGTCCGGCAGCAGTTAGGGGCCGCGCGGCGTCGACTCGTCAGGCGCAACTAGGGTTCGCGACTGAGAGCACGGAACCCGAGGTCAGAAAAGGAGGGGCCATGCCCCAGGTCATCGCAGCAACCTTCACCGATGCCGATGCTGCCGGAAAGGGGTTGGCGACCATCGCCGGAGCGCTCGGCGACGGCCTGAAACAGGGCGCGGTCGTACACAAGACCACGGACGGGAAGATCAAGTTCGTCGAGACGAAAGACCTGAACACCGGGCAGGGCGCGAAGATCGGCGGGGTCGCCGGCGCTGTGGTTGGCATCATCGCCGGCCCGATCGGCGTGATCGGCGGGGGCGCCGTTGGCGCCGGGCTTGGCTCGCTCGTCGCGAAAATTCGCGATTCGGGCTTCCCGGACGAGCAGCTCAAGGGCCTGGGCGAGGACTTGTCCGAGGGTGAGGGTGCGCTCGTGGCGCTTGTCAATGACGACGGCGTCGCCAAGGTTCAGGAACTGCTGAAGCTGGTCGAGGCCCGCCGCGTGGTCGTGAACGACGTGAGCGCCGACCTCGCGGACATGCTCGACGCGGAGGCGCCCGCGGCTTCCAGCTCCTGAGCAGTCAGTCGCTGAGACTGATCGTGGGAACCGGGTCGGGCAGGGTGCGGGCACCCGCGCTCGGCACGATCGCGGTTCCGACGGCGAAGAACTCGATCACGTGCGACCCCCAGCCGTGTGAGCGTTCCTGCAGCTGCACCCCGACGATGCCCTCGGCCTGAAGCTCTTCGGCCTCTTTCTGCATCCGTTCCATCGCGAGCTCACGTGCGTCGTAGAGGGCCTGGGTGAAGTTGGGCATCTCGACGTTCTGTCTCATCTGCTTCATCGACGCCATCACGCCCTGGTGTGCGACGTGGTAGACGCACGAGCCCATCACCAGCCCCACCGGCCGGTGACCCGAGGCGAGCAGCGTCCAGAAGTCCTGCCCCGAAAGGTCGCTCGTGAAGGGCCTGCCGTTCGCTGCGCGATGCAGCTCGCCCTCGTGGTGCTTGACGGCCGTGCCGATGGCGATGAACTCGGCGAGGTTCTGTCCCCACTCGTACCGGCCGACGTCGAGGCGGACGCCGACGATGCCGTCTGCGCCGAGCTGGTCGGCCTCTTCCTCCATGCGCGTCATCGCGAGCTCGCGAGCCTCGTACATCGCCTGCGAGAGGACGGCCATCTCCATCGACTGCTTCCAGCTCGACTGCTGGTAGCCGATGTGGTAGATCGAGCTGCCGATGACGAGGCCGAGCGGGTCGAAGCCTGCTTGCTTGACGAGTAGGAACTCGTTCACGGACAGATCGGAGGTGAAGAAGCCGCTGCGCATCTGGGCCAGGCGCTCGCGCCCGTGCTCCGGCACTCCCTCGGTCGACGTCGGGTCATAGCTCATCGGGCTCCTCCCAGAAGGTGGGGTTTCAGTGCGTCTCTGCTCAGATCGATTCGCGGCGAGACCTCGAGCGTGCGTCCGTCGTCGCGCCGCTCGCCGATCGCGGTACCGAGAACGTGGAAGGTGACGACGAGATCTCTGCGGCCCCCGGTTTCCCGCTGCTGGATCTCGTGCGAGATCGAGACGCCGACGACGCCGGCGGCGCCGTGCTGCTGCGCCTCGGCGGTCATGCGACCGAGTGCGGTCTCGCGCGCGTCGTAAACGCCACGCGTGAAGTCCGTCAGCTCCTGATTGACCCAGCTCGAGCTGAATCCCGACTGGCTCATCTGCGTCGCGAAACCGGCGACGACGTAGTGGACGGTGGAAGCTCCGACGACGCCGAGCGGTCGGTGGCCTGCCTGCCAGAGCTTCCAGTAGTCCTGACCCGAGAGGTCGGTCAACGCCGGCCGCTCTGCATGGTCGCCGCTCACGTTGCGAACGGCGGTGCCGACGGCGACGTACTCGATCGATCCCGCAGCCCAGTCGTGCCGACGGATCGTGAGGCGCACGCCGACGACGGCGTCGGCGCGGACGAGCCTTCGCCTCCTGCTCGAGTCGCGCGAACGCGCGCAGGCGCGCGGTGTTCCACGCCTGCGAGACGACCGACAGCTCCGTCGAGATCCCGCCCATCTGCATGCCGAAGGCTCCGGGCCGCTGTTGCCAGCCGATGTGATAGATCGAGCTTCCCATCACCTGGGCGCACGGACGCAGCCCGATCGCGTCGACGAGCGCGAACTCGCTCACCGACAGGTCGGAGGTGAAGAAGCCGCCGCTCGACTTGCCGATCTCGCCAAGACGCTGCTGGGCGCGGAACGGCAGCTCGCCACGCTCGAGCGCCGCGAGCGAAGCGGCCTGCTGCACATTCGCAGCCTCACGCGTTGCGCGGCCCTCGTCGCTGCCGCGGCGGAAGAGCGGCACGCCGTTAGCCGCCCAGCAACTGTTCGAGCGCGAGCCGCGACTGCTCGCTCGCTTCCTCTTCGACCGCGAGATCGCGGCCGAGCGCTTCCAGCCACGCGTCGAGGGGCAGAAGCTCTGTCTTCAGGACGACACCGCGCACCGCCTTCGCGTGGCGCGTCTCGAGCGACCCGTCCTTCGCGATCGCGACGTACCGGTTGTCTCCGAGCGCCACCTCGATGCGGACGACCCGCTTCTCCTTCGAGAACCGCCGCAGCGGTCGACGCTCGACCACCACACGCCCCGGTAGCGCCTGCTCGAGCTTGTCCGCGAGCACCTCGACGAAGGTCTTCAGATCGGCGGACGACGCGCGAAGGGACGCCGACAGCAGCTCGAAGCCGCCGTCGTCGCCGGAGGCACCGCCCCGGATCTCGATCGAGTCGGCCACGTCGAACAGCCTAGACCTCCGGCTCGCCGAGCTGCACTGCGGCGACGGTCCAGTCGGTTCGGCGAGTCCGAAACCGGATCGCGGCTGCCCGCGTATCGGGCAGAACAGGCGCACGCTGGGGGCGTGCGCGAACTGAAGAAGGGGGAGGATCTCAATGCTTGTGCCAATCAGGCGGGCGACCGTCGCGGTCGTGGCCGCCGTTGTCACCGTTGTTCTGGCAGCTTCCGCAGCGGCAAGCGGCGGCTTCACGGTCACACCGCTCGTGTCCGATAACGGCATTCCGGGGACGACGCCCGACGGCAATCTCGTCAACTCGTGGGGGCTAGCCGCAGGCGCGACGGGGCCGTTCTGGGTAGCAGACAACGGGACGGGAGTGTCAACGCTCTACACCGGCGCCGGTGCAAAGCTCGGTCTCACAGTCACGGTCGGAGACCATCCAACCGGCATTGTCGCCAACTCGACGACCGGTTTCGAGCTGAAGGGTGGCAACAACGCAGCGTCCGCGTTCGTGTTCGACAGCGAAGCGGGAGCGATCAGCGCTTGGAACGGCTCGCTTGGCACGACTGCCGAGGTGGAGATCGACGCTTCACCGCAAGGCGCGGTCTTCAAGGGTCTCGCGATCTCGCAGACCTCAGCGGGGCCCAGGCTGTATGCGACCGATTTCCACAACCGCCGCGTCGACGTGTTCGACGGGAACTGGCAGCAGGTCAACCGGCCGTTCCAGTTCTTCGACCCGACGATCCCACGCGACTACGCGCCGCTCGGGATCCAGGCTCTCGGTACCCACGTGTTCGTCACGTACGCGAAGACGCAGCCCGGCAGCGATGACGAAGCTCATGGCCCAGGCCTTGGATTCGTCGACTCGTTTGACGCAGCCACCGGCATCCTCGACGGCAAGGTCGCCGTCCGCGGGACGCTGGACGCCCCGTTCGGTCTGGCGATGGCACCTGCCGGCTTCGGCTCATTCGGTGGGGACCTGCTCGTCGGCAACTTCGGCGACGGCCAAATCCACGCGTACGAGCCGCTCCTCGGCGGTCGCATCTACCGCCCGGACGGAGAGCTCGACAACGCCTCGGGATCGCCGATCTCGATCGACGACCTCTGGTCGCTCCAGTTCGGCAACGGCGCCGCGGCCGGCCCGGCCGGGACGCTGTTCTTCACCTCGGGGCCGAACGACGAAGGGGACGGCCTGTTCGGCTCGATCACATCCGGGTAGGCGATTCCGTCAACCGCAGAACGCCAGTGCGGCCGACTGGGAGGAGGCCGACACGGCGCCGGCGCACGCTGGTGCGGCAAACGAGAACTAGCTGGTGCTCTTACGTCCGCCCCAAGGTTGCACCACTGGTGGACCGCCCGGCGTTGCTTGCTACCAACAAACAGGAAGGCCCGCACGGGGCCTTCCTGTTTTCCATTCCTGTCATTCGGATATCTCTGTTCCTCAGAGGCTTGCGCACTCGCCGATCTTGTGGCCGTTGACGGTGTTCGGGCCGCCCCCTTCGAGAGCAGCATCGCCGAGTTGCGCCGCCGGGGCGTTACCGAAGCAGATCAGGTTGCCGCCGATCGTGTTGGAAACGATCTCAGTGGAGTCTGGCACCCCGATGAACGGGGGCTCGTCGCCCGTTTGGACACCGCTGTTGTTCGTCACGATCACGTTTCCGCCAACAGATGTGCGGAGCACGCCGATCCACAAGCCGGACCACCCCTGGAGGATGAGGTTCCCATCGATCTGGTCGTCCTTGATCGGGAAGTTGCGTCCGGGACCCGAGCCCCCGACCGAGACCACGTTCCCGTGAACGGTCATCCCGCCCAGGTAGAGAGTCATCGGCTGGTTAGCGATCACGCTCCCATCCACCGTTGCGCTGTCGTGCGGCAGCGCAGGATTGTAGTTGCTCTCCTCTGTTCGTTTGCAAAACAGGCACACCCTACGCCTCCGGGACCGCGGGCGCCCGAGCGCAGCCATGACACCACCACGACCAACACCCCGCCCGGTCCGGACGCTGCTCAACGTGGTGACCGGGAGGGGACAGGTCGTCCACACAGGCGACGATGCGGCCAAGCTCTGATCAACTTCCGCCCGCGGGCGCCGGAGAATCGAGTCTGGCGAAGGTGCGGCTAACGTTGACGGAACAATGCGCGCGCTCGATGCACCCGAGCTGAGAGCCTTCCTGCTCGCGGGCACGCGGACTGCGAAGGTCGCGGTCGTGCGTGCGGACGGCTCACCCCTCGTGACGCCGGTCTGGTTTCTCCCCGACGAGGACGGCTCGATCATGTTCGAGACTGGTCGCAGGTCGGTGAAGGGCCGCGCCCTCTCCCGGGATCCGCGGGTCTCGATCTGCGTCGAAGACGACGAGCCGCCGTTCGGGTTCGTTCGCGTCGACGGGATCGCGGAGCTATCGGATGATCACGACGAGCTGCTGTCCTGGACGATCAGGATCGCCGCGCGCTACATGGGCGAGGATCGTGCGGAGGAGTTCGGCCGTCGAAACGCGGCTCCGAGCGAGATGCTGGTGCGGGTGCGACCCCGTCGTGTCATCGGGCAGGTCGAGCTCGCCCACTGAGTCGGTCTATTCCTGTCTTCCTCGCTCCGCGTCCTCGATCGCCTCGACCAGGCGAGCGCGTTCCTTGTCGATCCATTGCTTGCCGGTGTACGCCTGGGCGAACGTCTCGGCGAACTCGACCGGGTCGTCACCGACGATCGCGTGCACGGGCGTGCCGTCGGCTGCGGCACGCTCCCAGAGGTCGGCGAGGTCGCCGAACATCGTGACGATGGTCTCGCCGTCCGTGACGCCCGCGTAGACCACGAGGTAGCGCTGCACGGCCTTCGCCACCGTGCCGTACGGCTCGGGGAGGCCCTCGAGACGGGCCTTGTACTGCTTGTACTGCTTCTTCTGCTCGAGCGACCCGGTGGCCAGCTCGATCCACCTTGCGGCCATGTTCATCTGCCTCCTTCGTGGAGCTGTTCGAGCCGTTCTGCGAGGAAGCTCCAGGTCCCCCAGAACTCTTCGAGGTACTTCCGTCCCTCGGCGTTGAGGGAATAGACCTTGCGCGGCGGCCCCTTCTCGGACGGGACCTTCTCCACGTCGACGAGGCCGCGCTGCTCGACCCTGATCAGCAGCGCATAGACGGTGCCCTCCGCGATGTCGGAGAAACCCTGCTCCCGCAGCCACGCCGTGATCTCGTAGCCATACGCGGCCCGGCCCGACAGGATCGCGAGAACGATCCCCTCCAGCGTGCCTTTCAGCATCTCGGTCATCTGCTTGCCCACGCAACGCCTTTCTACTCAGTGTGACTTACTACCAGTAGATAGTAGCACTGAATAGCGGAGGGGCAAGGCCGACGGTAGGACTCGAGACTTAAGCCTGGTCGGTTCGTGCCCCCAGGAGCTTGTCCGAGAGCTTCGGGCCCCGTCCGGGCTCGCTCCACGGACAGACCTGGATGCAGATCGCGCATCCAGCGGTCTTCGTGAAGTACGGAACGCACTTGTCGAAGTCGACGTACCACTTCTCCTGGCCCCGCACGAGTTGCTTCTCATCGGAGATCGCGTCCGGCGGACAATCGAGCACGCAGCGCCGGCAGGTGAGGCACAGGTCTTCGACGCCGATGTCGACAGGCTCGTCGGTTGCGAGCGGGAGATCGGTGACGACGGTGGCGAGCCGGACGTTCGAGCCGAGCTCCTTCTGATCAGGGACCCATGCTTCCCGAGTTGGCCGAGACCGGCATTACGGCCAGTGGGATGTGGAGCAGATCCGTGCTGTTGGGGTTGCCGTACGCTCTCGCCGGCCAGCCCATGTCCCTGACGTGCTCACCCAGCTCGATCGCGATCCGGGAGATGGCTCGGTACACCCGTAGCACCTCGACAGCCGCGCGAGCCTGCGGAACGAAGCGCATCTCTTCCCGATCCATCCGCAGGCCGAGACAGACGGCGTAGCGATAGGGCACCTCGGCGCCGGCGTACAGCGCGTCGTCGGTCAGGCGCGTGATCCCGACGAGGTCGGCGCCGAGCTCCCTTGCCTTCTCCTTGATCCGGGCGCTCATCAACAGCGGATCCGCAACCTCGACGCGGCGCGGGTTCACCGGGCCATCGCGACGACGCAGCTGCCACATGTTCCCGATGATGTGCCGGACGACGCCCCGAGGATTGATCAGCGAAAAGAACTGGTCGAGCGCATCCCACGGCATCGCCTCCCCGCCGGGGTTGTGGAAGACCTTGTTGGCACGCGTGCGCTCCGCGACTCCGAGCCCGTTGATCTCGTTGCCCGAGATCGGCGCGTCCCGATACCCGAACGCGTAGGTCGGCGGCGGCGGGTCGTGCGGCCTCACCGCCCGAACTCGTCGTCGACGAAGAACACCTCGCCGCGGCGCTCGCTCTGCCGGTAGCGGCGACGCATGAGAGCACCGGTGAGGAAATAGGCCCAGACAAGACGCATGATGCGGCGCAACACGCGGAGATCGCGCCCGACCCGCGCCCGCCGCGACGGGACCGCCGCTGCGTCCTCGATCGTCCTCATCCCGGCTGTCCCTCCACGACGACGCCGGAACACAGCCTGTGGCGACGCGGCATCCGGCGAGGAGTCTACGGCAGGGCGAGCCCGTACGTTCTGATCGCGGTCCCGGCGAGCACTTCCGGGTCGTCGTCGACGATCGCAATCGCGTCGCCGTACTCGGATGCGAGCAGGCACACCGGCCAGTCCGATCCGAACATGCAGCGCTCGGGCCCGAACCAGTCGAGAGCGCGCTCCACGGTTCCCCGGGGATCGGCCTCGGTGAAGAGGCCCGAGAGCTTGCACGTCACATTCGGGAGCTCTGCGAGCGCCGAGACCCCGTCGCGCCCAGACGTCGCGGCCCGACGCCGGCGCCTTCCCGGCATGGTCGAGCACGAAGCTGACCTCGGGGTGGCGCCTTGCAGCCTCGACCGCGGCGCGGAGCTCGCGGGGCCGGACGAGCAGGTCGTAGGCGAGCCCGGCCGCCCCGACCGCAGCCAGCCCGCGCTGCACCTTCTCGTGCAGGAGCCACTCCGGATCAGCCTCGTCGTGGACCTGATGCCTCACTCCGACGAGCGGGCCGTCGAGGTCGTCGAGCTGCCGCGCCACGTCAGCGGTGAGATCCACCCAGCCGACGACCCCGAGCAGAGACGGCGTCTCGTTGGCGAGGGTCAGTAGCGTCGCGAGTCTCCGCGAGGTCATGGCGGGCCTGAACGACGACGGTGCCCACGACCCCGTGAGCGCGGAGCAGGGGTTCGAGATCGCCGCGGGCCGAACCGCCGCCGCAGGGGCGCGAACTGGTCGGTCATCCACGGATAGTCGGCGACCGCCGGGTCCCAGTAGTGCTGGTGGGAGTCGATGATCAAGCCAGCTCGGTCCAGAGCTCCTCCGGCAGCTCGAGCGTCGAGAGCTGGACGTCTTCGGCGACCTCTCCGGGCGTGCTGCACCCGACGAGGACAGTGACGACGGCGGGGTGCCGTCGCGGGAACTGCACTGCCGCGGCGGCGAGCGGGACGCCGTGGCGGTCGCAGATCTCGCGGAGCCGCGCCACCCGCGCGACGACCTCGGGGGCGGCAGCCTTGTAATCGAACGTCGTCCCGCCGGCGATGACCCCGCTGTTGAAGACGCCGCCCGCGATCACCGAGATGCCGCTCTGCCTCGCAGAGCGGCAGCAGCTCCGCCTCCGCTGCTCGGTCGAGCGCCGTGAAGCGGCCGGCGACGAGGAGGCAATCCGGATCGGCCTCGCGCGCAAACCGGCAAAGCACCGCCGGCTGGTTCGCCCCCACGCCGATCGCTCGCACGACGCCCTCGTCGCGGAGCCGCCGGAGAGCGCCGAACGAGCCGGCGAGGGCCTCGTCGAAGTGCTCGTCCGGGTCATGGACGAAGGCGATGTCGACACGGTCGAGCCCGAGCCGGCCGAGGCTCTCCTCGAGCGAGCGAAGCGTTGCATCGTGCGAGAAGTCGAAGTAGTCGACGAGCTCCGGCGCTCCACCCCACACCGACCTGCCCGGTCGCAGGAGCCGGCCGACCTTGGTCGAGACGACGATACTCGTCCCTCGGCCGACCGCTCAGAGCGCCACCGAGCCGACGTTCGGCGAGCCCTGCGCCGTAGAGGGGCGCGGTGTCGAAGTAGCGGATCCCGAGCTCCCAGGCACGATCGATCACGGCGCGCGCCGTCTCGTCCTCGACCGCCTCGTGCAGGCCGCCGATCGGCGCGGTCCCGAGGGCGAGACGCCCGAGCTCGATCATCCGCCGCGGTCGAGCGGGACGTCCTCGGCGGGGTCGAGATGCTGGCGCAGCCAGTTCTCGTTCGTGGCGATGTGCAGCAGCGCCGAGGCGCGCGCGAGGTCGGCCTGCCCTGCCGCGATCGCCTCGTAGATGCGTGCGTGCTCCTCGCGGGCGAGGTCGAGTGCGCCGCGATCCGCGATGCCGTGCCAGAGGCGCGCGCGGACGGTGCTCGTCGAGAGGCTGCGCAGCAACGCCCTGAGCACCCCGTTGCCCGGGGCCCCGGCGATCACGTCGTGGAAGGCGGCATCGGCCTCGACGAGATCGTCGGCGCGGTCGCCGGCTGCGATCATGCGGTCCAGCTCGGCTCGAAGCGCTGCGCTCACCTCTTCGTCGGCGCGCTGGGCGGCGAGCGCAGCCGCCTCCGGCTCGAGCATGCGACGCACCTCGAACAGCTCCAGCACGGTCCTTCCGCGGAGGAGGTGGGTCGCAGAAAGCGTCGGCTCGAGCAGCTCGCCCGGGTCGAGGCTCGAGACGTACGTCCCGTCGCCCTGCCGCACCTCGAGGACTCGCGCCTGTGAGAGGGCCCGTACGGCCTCTCGAAGGGAGTTCCGCGAGAGCCCGAGCTGCTTGGCCAGGTCGACCTCCCGCGGCAGGCGCATGCCGGGCCCCCAGGCGCCCGACGCGACGAGCTCGCGGATCCTCTCGATCGCGTCGTCGGTGACGCCGGCGCCGCGGCGCCGGCCCGACGAGACTATGTCGCTAGTCATCCCATGTCTTTCGTCAGAGATCGGGTGTTAGAGCGACTATACCCCCCGCTCCGCGGTATTTATCGAAATCAGTTGACAAACATCTGATGTTTGTATTAGAAACATCCCGTCATGTCGGTTCGAATCGTAAAGGCAGTGACGTACGACATCCGGTTTCCGACCTCGCGGAGCGGCGCCGGCTCGGACGCCATGAACCCGGACCCGGACTACTCGGCGGCGTACGTCACGCTGGAAACCGACGATCCAAGCGGGATTGCGGGGCACGGGCTCACCTTCACGATCGGTCGCGGCACGGAGGTTTGCGTCGCGGCCATCGAAGCGCTCGCGCCGCACGTCGTCGGCGCGACGGTCGACGAGCTCGTCGCAGACCTCGGAGGTTTCTGGCGGCGGCTCGTCACCGACTCCCAGCTGCGCTGGCTCGGGCCCGAGAAGGGCGTGATCCACCTCGCCACCGCAGCGATCGTGAACGCCGTCTGGGACCTCTACGCCAAGCTCGAGGGAAAGCCGCTCTGGAAGCTCCTCGCCGACATGACGCCCGAGCAGGTCGTCGCGTGCGTCGACTTCCGCTACATCGACGACGTCCTCACTCCCGACGAGGCGCTCGAGATCCTCAGGGCGAACGAGCCCACGAAGGCCGAGCGGGAGGCGCGACTGCTCGACGAGGGCTTCCCGGCGTACACGACGTCCGCGGGCTGGATCGGCTACCCGGAGGAGAGCCTTCCGGAGCGGGCGCGCGAGGCGATCGCCGCCGGGTTCGTCCACCTGAAGCTGAAGGTCGGCGGCGAGATCGAGAACGACCTGCGGCGGGCGCGGCTCGTCCGCGAGGCGATCGGCCCCGGGTACCGACTCTCGCTCGACGCGAACCAGGCGTGGGGAGTCGATCAGGCGATCGAGGCGATCCGCCGCCTCTCGGAGGTCGACCCGTTCTGGATCGAGGAGCCGACGGGCCCGGACGACGTCCTCGGTCACAAGCGCATCCGCGACGCGGTGGCCCCGATCCGCGTCGCCACCGGGGAGCACGTCCAGAACCGCGTCGTCTTCAAGCAGCTGCTCCAGCTGGGCGCGATCGACGCCGTCCAGCTCGACTGCTGCCGGCTCGGCGGCGTGAACGAGGTGCTCGCGGTCGTGCTGCTCGCGGCAAAGTTCGGCGTCCCGGTGTGCCCGCACGCGGGCGGGGTCGGGCTCTGCGAGTACGCGCAGCACGTGTCGATGTTCGACTACATCTCGGTCGGGGCCTCGCTCGACGGCCGCGTCTGCGAGTTCGTCGATCACCTGCACGAGCACTTCGTCGACCCGGTCCGGGTCGTCGGGGGGCGGTATCTCGCCCCGACGAGCCCGGGCTACAGCATCGAGATCCGCCCGGAGTCACTGTCCGAGTTCGTCTTCCCGGACGGTCCGGTCTGGTGGCAGGAGCAGCGCGTAACCGCGTGACCAATGTCAGTGACGCATTCGACAGGAGGGAGTAGGACGGTGAAGACTCGGTTGTTCGGTGTGCTCGCGATCGTCGGGCTCGTCGGCGTACTGTCGACGACCTCGTTCGCAGCCGGTCAGGGGCACACACAAACGAAGAAGGGCATCACAATCGGCGTCTCGCTTGCCGGGTACAGCACCGACTTCTGGAGCTCGTACGTCGCGTTCGAGAAGGCGGCCGCCGCCAAGAACGGTGTCAGCCTCGTCGGGCCGATCTCGGCCGACGGCGACGCCGGCAAGCAGGCCACTCAGATCAAGACGCTGATCGACCAGGGCGTGAGCGCCCTGATCATCAACCCGGTCGACAGCGCCGCGATCGCACCCACCCTCGCCTACGCGGCGAGCAAGCACGTGCCCGTCGTGAGCGTGGACGTCGCGCCCACTCAGGGCAAGGTCTACATGATCGTCCGCGCCGACAACGTGCTCTACGGGCAGAACGCGTGCACCTACATCGCGTCGCATGTCCGCGGCTCCGGTCACGTCGCGATGCTCGAGGGCGACCTCGCCTCGATCAACGGCCTCGACCGTAAGAACGGGTTCCTCAGCTGCATGAAGTCGCACCCGAACCTCAAGGTGGTCGAGTACGCGACGAAGTGGGACACTCCCACGGCGGTGAACGACGCGAAGACCGCCCTCAGCCAGTACTCGGACCTGAAGGCCATCTACGTCCACTGGAGCGGCCCCGTGCCCGGGATCATCGCGGCCGAGAAAGCGGCCGGGAAGTTCACCAAGGTCGGCGCCCCGAACCACATCGTCCTCTTCAGCGACGACGGGACTCCGCAGGAGCACGGCTGGATCCGTCAGGGTGAGGAGGATGCGACGATCTCGCAGCCCGCGACGCTGTATGCCCAGTTCGCGGTCTACTACGCCAAGCAGGCGGTCAACGGCGCCAAGTACAGCAGCGGGCATGAAGACCGACCACGGCAGCAAGATCGTGCCGCTGCTCGGGAACCTCGAGGACGCCATCGTCGCGCCGGTCGTGTCGAAGGCGAACGTCAACGACCCGAAGCTCTGGGGGAACTACAAGGGCAAGTGAGCTCGTTGCCGGAACGGGAGAGCGGGCGGCTGCCGGTGCAGCCGCCCGCCGCTTCAGGCCGACGGCGTCTGGAAGTCGTTCGGGCGGATGGCCGCGCTCGCCGACGTCTCGCTGTCGGTGCAGGGCGGCGAATGCCATGCGCTCGTGGGTCGCAACGGCGCGGGGAAATCGACCCTGGTCGGAGTGCTCACAGGACTCCTCAAGCCGGACCGGGGCGCCGTCACGCTGCACGGCGAGCCGGCGCCGCGCCTCGGCGACCGCGCAGCCTGGCAGCAGCGCGTCGCGTGCGTCTACCAGCGATCGATGGTCATCCCGACGCTGAGCGTCGCCGAGAACATCTTCCTCAACCGCGACGAGAGGTCGCTCGTCCGCTGGCGGGCCCTCCGGAGCCAGGCTCGGAAGCTGATGCTCGAATGGGGGTTCGACCTCGACGTCGACCAGCCTGCCGGCGAGCTTTCGGTGGAGCGGAAGCAGATCGTCGAGATCGCCCGGGCCCTCTCGGCGGGAGCACGCTTCCTGATCCTCGACGAACCGACCGCGTCGCTCGAGTCAGGTGCGATCGAGCGCCTGTTCGAGCACGTCCGCAGGCTGAAGGAGAACGGTGTCGCGATCCTCTACATCTCCCACCACCTCGAGGAGATCTACGAGATCTGCGACACCGTCACCGTGCTCCGGGACGGGAAGCGGATCGTGACCTCGTCCGTGGCCGAACTGGACCACGAGCGCCTCGTATCGGCGATGGTCGGTGCAGCCCTCGCCCGGTCACAGGACACGTTCGCCCGGAGCGACGGCGATGGAGCCGTCCGGCTCGAGGTCTCGGGGCTGTCGGCACGCTCGCCTCTCGGCGACGCCCACGACATCAGCCTCGCGGTGCGCACCGGGGAGTGCGTCGGCCTCTTCGGGCTTCGCGGCTCGGGAGCAGTTGCCGTCGCGGACGCCGTCGCCGGCCTCCTGAAACCGGTCGCCGGCACGATCTCGCTCGACGGAGCGCCGCTGCAGACCCGGCAAGGTCGACTCCGCGCTCGCACGCGGTGTCGCGTACATCCCGGAGGACCGGCATGCACGCGGCTTCGTGCCGACGCTCGGTGTGCGCGAGAACCTGACGCTCCCGATCCTCGACCGTCTCTCGCCCTCTCTCGGCGTGGTACGCGCCTCTCGGACGAGGAGCGCCGCGGCAGCGATCGCCGAGCGGCTCCAGATCGTCTCGTCGGGCCTGGAGCAGCCCGTCGCCGAGCTTTCCGGCGGGAATCAGCAGAAGGTCGTCGTCGGGCGGGCGTTCGCGTCGGCCCCCGCGCTGCTCGTCGTCATCTCCCCGACCGTCGGGGTCGACGTCGCGTCGAAGGAGGCCCTGCTCGGCGCGATCGACGAGCGCCCGTCGCGACGGCACCGCCGTGCTGCTCGTGTCGGACGACCTCGACGAGCTTCGCATCTGCACCCGCGTCCTCGTCGTCCGTCGGGGCAGCGGTCGTCCGCGAGTTCGCGCCGCCGTGGGAGAGGCAGATGCTGATCTCGGTCGCCGAGGGCTTCGGGGCGGCCGCGTGACCGAGGTGGCCGTGGACTCGACGGCGGAGCGGAGCCCGGCGGTACGCGCACGGGGGCGGGCGGGCGGTGGTCCGCTGGCTCCGCGAGCTCGCGCTGCTGCCGGCGATCGGGGTGCTCGTCGTCGTCGGGATCGCGTCGAGCCCGGCGTTCTTCACGTCGCTCGAACCTGAGCAACACCGCGCAGGGCTCGGCCGCGCTCGGCATGGTCGTCGTCGCCGAGACGATCATCCTGCTGACCGGGAGCTTCGACCTCTCGCTGCAGTCGATCTACGGGCTCGCGCCGATGGTGGGCGCCTGGCTGATCGTGCCGGTCAGCGGCCACGGCCTCGGCACGGACTGGAGCCCCGCGGTCGGGATCCTCGTCACGCTCGCGCTCGGCGCCGCGGTCGGGCTCTTCAACGGCTTCATGATCGTGAAGCTGCGCTTCAACGCCTTCATCTTCACCCTCGCGATGCTGATCCTCCTCGCCGGGATCCAGCAGGGCATCGTCAGCGGCCAGTCGGTCTACAACATGCCGGCCTCGTTCACGTACCTCGGGTCGGCGTACTGGCTCGGGTTCCCGGTCTCGGCGTGGGTCACGATCGCGGTCTTCCTCGTCGCCGCGCTCTTCCTTCGCTACCACCGGACGGGAAGGGCCGTCTACGCGATCGGCGGCAACCTCGAGGCGTCGCGCGCTGCCGGGATCAAGGTCGACCGAGTCCGGATCGGCGTCTTCTGCGTCGCCGGCGCCCTGGCGGCGGTCGGCGGGCTGATGACCGCCGGCGAGGTGCTCACGGTGACGGCGAACCAGGGGAACAACCTCATCTTCACCGTGTTCGCGGCGGCGGTGATCGGCGGGATCGAGCTCGACGGGGGCCGCGGCCGGATGGTCGGCGCGTTCACCGGCGTCGTGCTGCTCGGGCTCGTGAACGACGTGCTGGTGCTGCGGAACACGTCGACCTTCTGGATCGACGCGGTCACCGGCGCGATCATCCTGCTCGCGCTCGGGATCGCGCGCCTCGTCGCACTCGTCCGACCATGAGCGGGAGACTCGCGGGAAAGGTCTGCATCGTCACCGGTGCAGGCTCGGGGATCGGTCGCGCCTCCGCGCTCCTGTTCGAGTCGGAGGATGCGATCGTCGCCGCGGCGGACATCGACACGAGCGCTGAGGGCGTCACGCACCGCGTCGACGTCGGTGACGAGGCGCGGACGGTCGGCGCTTGCGAAGGCGGTCGTCGAGGAGCACGGGCGCATCGACGTCCTGCTCAACAATGCGGGATTGCGGGTGTCGGCGACGTCGAGGAGACATCGCTGGAGCTCTGGGAGAAGGTGATGCGCGTGAACGCCCGCGGCGTGTTCCTCATGTCCCGCGCGGTGGTGCCGGCGATGGTCGCGCAGAGGTCCGGATCGATCGTCAACATGTCGTCGGCCATCGCCGAGACGGGGCTGGCGCGGCGCGTCTCCTACGCGGCGTCGAAGGGTGCCGTGCTGGCGCTGACGAAGTCGATGCAGGTCGACCTCGCACCGCACGGCGTCCGCGTGAACGCGCTCCTGCCCGGGACGATCATGACGCCGTTCGTCGAGCGCTACCTCGTGGAGTCGTACGCCGACCCCGAGGAGGGCCGGCGCGCGATCAGGTCGCGTCAGCTCACCGGCGATCTCGGTCGAGCCGAGGACGTCGCCCATGCGGCCCTCTACCTCGCCTCCGACGAGGCGCGGTTCGTGCTCGGCTCGGGGCTGGTGGTCGACGGCGGCCTCACCGCTGGCAAGGCCTGAGCTACGCGGCGTTTCGCTCGCTACGATCGCGCGATGGCCTACGACGAGGCCCTTGCGGCTCGGATCCGCGGACTGATGGACGGCGAGCCGAACCTGAGCGAGCAGAAGATGTTCGGCGGCCTTGCGTTCCTCGTCGGCGGGAACATGGCGATTGCGGCGAGCGGGCAGGGCGGCGTGCTCGTTCATGTCGATCCCGAGGAGTCGGACCGGCTCCTCGCGGCGACCGATGCCCATGAGTTCGAGATGCGCGGGCGGGTGATGGCGGGCTGGCTGCGGGTCGACCCGGCGCACCTCGGCACCGCGGCCAAGCTCGCGAGATGGGTCGAGCTCGGCGCGGCCTATGCCCGGTCGCTCCCTCCGAAGAGGAAGTAGCGCCGGATCATCCCGCCGTCGACCCCGGCGACGCGCCGCCCTCATCGCGGCGTGGCGGGAGGCCGGTTCTGAGAAGACGGAACTCCTTGCGGCCACCCGCCTTCAAGATCTGACGGAACGGAGCCGGATAGGCATCGATGCCCTGCTCACGACTCAACGTGTCGATTCCAGTGATGCAGTACTCCTTGCCACGGTGGACAACGACGCAGCCGCCCGCCGCGATCGCGTTCCGGTACCAGTTCACGTTCTCTCCGTAGGTCAGCTCGGCGATGAACCCCTCGGGAACCTCGACGAGGATGACCGGAGCCTCGTAGGTCCCGGCCGGAGCTACGGCCGACGTGCCGAATCAGCGAGAACGGCCCGTGACCGGACCTCGCCAACGGAACGGTGACCCGGTTCAGGGTGTTGTTCAACACCCACAGAAAGCGCTTTCGGATCTCGTTGCGATGCACTCCGGCCTTGCTCCCAAGCGTACGACGTCCGGCAAGATCGCGAGTGGCAGGGACTCGCTCCGCAGGCCCTTAGAGCGCTTCATCAGCGGCTCCCTCTACACCTGCTGCGGAGGCGTAACGGTGGCAGGCCTGCATTGCCGCGTTGAGGACGCTCATGCCGCCCGTCGCTGCCGCAGATGGGATTCGATTCGTGTCGACGAGCGGCCCATTTCGAGTGGGGTCGGGGAAGTCCGGCACGCCGTTGCGGCGGACGCACCGGGCGAACGCCAGGCGCGCCCTCCTCTGCCGGGGAGTCGCCTTGGTGCCCGTGAACCCCGGCGGCTCCAGACGTTTGCACGCCAGGAGGGCGCGCTCGAACGCCGCGGAGCTCGTGTCCACCGATGACCCGTTCGCTATCCCATCGATCGTCAGCCTGCCCGACGCGTCCGGGTCCGGAAACGCGCGGACACCGTTGGCGCGCATGCACTCGGCGAACTTCACCGCCTTCGCGCGGGCGGCGGGGATGCGGTTACGACCGCTGCTGCCGGCCGCGGCAGGGGGGCCGGCGGTCTGAGTGCCGCCACAGCCCGCACCGACTACGGCGACGACGGCGAGCATGGCAAGGGCGGCCGGCAGCCGGAGTGATCTACGCATCGTCTCTCCCTCGTGTGCTGATCGCATCGGCACGGGCTCTCTCCCGAGCGTGCATCAGGGGCGGGGCTCCTGGTGCCGGGGCCGATCGCGGTGGATCCGGCACAGCCCGGTCACCGGCGATCCGGTTGACCATGGCATCGGCGGCCGCAAGAGCGGCCGGGGCCTGGGGGTAGCCGGGCTGGCCCAGCACGACCCCGGTAATCGTCGTCTGCTTGCCGTCGATCCAGCGGACGGCCCGGAACGCGAAGCAGCCGCCGGCCGCACTGTCCGAGCCGGTCTTCACCCCGACAAACCCGTCGTAGCCGAGCAATGTGTCGGTGTTGTGCACGGTGCCCGCGACCGGCAGCGTCGCTCTCGGGGTGGCGACGATGCTCGCGAACACCGGCAGGCGCATGGCCCGAACGACGATCCGCAGCTGATCGACGGCAGTCGAGACGGTGGCGTCGTCGTAGCCACTCGGGTCGCTGTAACGGGTCCGGGTCATGCCGAGCGCCCGTGCAGCGCCGTTCATCCGGGCAACGAACCGGGCCACCGAGCCGGCGTCCCATCGCGCCAGAACCGCCGCGATGTTGTTCGCCGACGGCAGCAGCAGGGCCTGCAGCGCCTGCCGTTCGGTCAACTCCTCTCCGGCCTCGACGGGGACGACGGACTCGTCCTGCCCGGCACGGCGGTCGGTGTCGGCGACATCAGCGTCGGTGAGCGTGATCCTCGGACCGTCCTGGCCGGCCTCGAGCGGGTGGTCTCGAAGCACGACGTAGGCCGTCATCACCTTCGCAACGCTGGCGATCGCGCGCCGGGTGCTGGCCTGGTCCAGCGTGGATTCGCGACCGTCCTACCTGGACCGCAGCCTGCCCGTATGCCGGCCACACCGTGCCGGGGACTGCTCCGCCGAGCACGCTACGGTGCTCACTGCGAAGGCGGCCGGTCGAGGCGGCCGTCGAGGAAACGGACGCGGGCAGCTGGAAGCCGAGGGCAGCGGCGATCGCCGCGATCATGACGAGTAGACCGGCGACACGGATCCAGCGAATCCGGCGGGCGGTTGCTCGTGCTCGTCTGCTGTAGGTCATGCCTCCAGTCAAGCGAGCGTGGTGTTGCCGGCACGTCTCCGGTTTTCGATATACCGACGAAACACGCCGGCTCGTACCATCGAAGCGTGCGCGTATTGATCGTGGAGGACGAGCCCTACATGGCTGAAGCCATCCGAGATGGATTGCGCCTGGAAGCAATCGCGGCAGATATCGCAGGTGACGGCGACACTGCTCTGAAGCTGCTGAGGTTCAACGCGTACGACATCGCCGTCCTCGACCGAGACATTCCCGGGCCGACCGGTGACGAGATCGCCGAACGCATCGTCGCCTCCGGCCGCGGCATGCCGATCCTCATGCTCACCGCTGCCGACCGTCTCGACGACAAGGCCACCGGGTTCGAGCTCGGCGCCGACGACTACCTCACGAAGCCGTTCGAGCTCCGCGAGCTCGTGCTCCGCCTCAGAGCGCTCGACCGCAGGCGCGCCCACACCAGGCCGCCCGTGCGAGAGATCGCCGGCCTGCGGCTGGATCCGTTCCGCCGAGAGGTCTACCGCGACGGCCGCTACGTCGCGCTGACCAGGAAGCAGTTCGCAGTGCTCGAAGTCCTCGTCGCTGCCGAAGGCGGTGTCGTCAGCGCCGAAGAGCTCCTGGCGAGAGCCTGGGACGAGAACGCAGATCCGTTCACCAACGCCGTGCGCATCACCGTCTCGGGACTGCGCAAGCGCCTCGGCGAGCCCTGGGTCATCGGCACCGTGCCCGGCGTCGGCTACCGCATCGACACGCAACCAGACACCAGGCCCGAGGGACAAGGGCGTGGATAGAGCCCCCGGCTTGAGTGTTCGCCTCAAGCTCACCCTCAGCTACGCCGGCTTCCTGATGCTCGCAGGTCTCGTGCTGCTGGCGGTCGGGTACTTCTCCCTTTCGCGTGGGGTGCACCCGGGGGTGATCTTCCTGGTCCGCAGCCACGCCGATCTCCTGCGCGCCTTCGCTCCGACCGCGGCCATCGTGATGGCATTCCTCCTGGTATTCGGGCTGGTGGGAGGGTGGCTCCTCGCCGGGCGCATGCTCGCCCCGCTGACGCGCATCACCGACGCCACCCGCACTGCGGCGAGCGGGTCGCTCTCGCACCGGATCGAGTTGGAAGGTCGTCAGGACGAGTTTCGCGAGCTGGCCGACGCCTTCGACACCATGCTCGCCCGGCTCGAAGCGCACGTCGCCGAGCAGCAGAGATTCGCCGCCAACGCCTCCCACGAGCTGCGCACTCCGCTGGCGGTCACGCAGACACTGCTCGACGTCGCCCGCAACGATCCGAACCGCGACAACGTCGAGCTCGTCGACCGCCTCCACGCCGTCAACACGCGAGCGATCGACCTCACCGAGGCACTGCTCCTGCTGAGTCGCGCCGACCGACGGTCCTTCACCCGAGACCACGTCGATCTCTCACTCCTGGCAGAGGAAGCCACGGAAACGCTCCTTCCGCTCGCAGAGAAACGCGGCGCCACGATCGAGGTCACCGGCGAGGCGGCACCCACCATCGGCTCATCCGCCCTCCTGCTGCAGATGACCGCGAACCTCGTGCACAACGCGATCGTCCACAACCTGCCCGAACAGGGCACCGTGTGGGTGACGACGAGCGTTCACGACGAGATCGCGCTACTCAGCGTCGAGAACACCGGCGACAAGCTCACTCCGCGGTTGGTCGCCACGCTTGCCGAGCCGTTTCTCCGCGGCAACAACCGCACACGCACGGACCACGTCGGCGTCGGCCTCGGCCTGGCGATCGTCAAGAGCATCACCCAGGCACACGACGGAACCCTCACCCTGGCCCCCCGGGCTGCCGGCGGACTCCGCGTCACGGTGCAACTACCGGTCGCGCCACCCCTTGGAGGCGACAGGGTTCAGAATGTCAGCCCGGCCACGTCCGCTCGACCGTTCTCGACGAGCCAGTACAGCGACTCCCGCAGGGCCTCCAGCGAGGAGTAGCGCGGGGCGTACCCCAGGATCGACCGGGCGCGCTCGATGCTGGCCGCGATGCTGCGATCGATGTGATCCAGCGTCGTCGCGGCGTGCTCCGAACCCACCCGCCGCTCGAACTCGTCCCATTCGACCAGGTCGAGCACAGCCTCACGACCGAACCACGCCGCGACCCCCTCGGCGAGCCCGCGACAGGTCATCGCCTGCTCGGCCGCCACATGGAAACTCGCTCCGATCGCGGCCCGCCGGCTGAGAGCCCTCTCGAACGCCTGGGCCACGTCGTCGGCGTGCACGTGGTTCAGCACGCCCAGGCCGAGGGCCGGCAGGGCAACCGCCTCGCCGACCGCCAGTCGACGCCACACGTCGGCGTCGAGGTTGCCCGCCGGAGTGATCACAGGCCAGCCGGGCCCGCAGATGTGGCCGGGATGCAGGACCACGCTGGGTACCCCGCCGGCAAGCGTTTCACGATGAAGCAGCGCCTCGATCGCCGCCTTGTCGATGCCGTACTCACCGTAGCCGGTGCGCGGTTCGTCCTCCGTCACGGGGACGCGAGCCGTCCGTCCGTGCACCCAGATGGTGCCGCAGTGCAGTAGCAGCGGTCGCGCCGGCCGCAGCGCGTCGATCAGGTGCTGCGCGGATGCGGGAGTGAAGCAGATCAGGTCGACGACTGCGTCCGGTTGGAGGTCGGCGATCCGCCTACCGAAGCTGCCGGCGACTTCCTCGGCGGCGCGGTCGGCGTTCAGACGCTGGACTGACCGCCACTCCACGGCCTCGTGGTACGGCATGCGCTCGCCGCGACTGACCGCGACGACCTCGTACCCAGCGCGGACGAGCCGGGGCACCAGGTAGCTGCCGATGTGCCCCGTGGCGCCAACCACAACGACGCGCCTCACACCGGCACGCTACAGCGCTCGCGCACTAGCCTCTGAACCGTCCCGGAGCCGCCTCAGCCGGCGCATGACCTCGTCGCCGCCGCGGCCGAAGAGATCGTGCAGGCGCAGGTACTCGCCGTACAGGACGTCGTAGGCATCTCGGTTCTCGGGTCGTGGCCTGTACCGCGCCTCGCTCAGCGATGCCATCCGGCTCGAGGCGTCGGTGATCGTGGCGTGACCGCCGGCGGACGCGCCCGCGGCGACTGCCCCCCACATCGCGGCGCCGAGCGCGGGCGCTTGCTGGGAGGCCGCGACGGCGATCTCGCGGCCGACGACGTCGGCGAAGATCTGCATCAGCAGCGGGTTCCGCTCGGGAAGCCCACCACAGACGACGATCGCCTCGACCGGCAGCCCCGCCCGCTCGAAGGCCTCGACGATCACGCGCGTGCCGAACGCCGTTGCCTCGATCAGGGCCCGGTAGATCTCCGGGGCACGCGTCGCCAGCGTCATGCCGACGAGGAGGCCGCTGAGGTCGGCGTCGACGAGCACGGAGCGGTTGCCGTTCCACCAGTCGAGCGCGAGCAGACCTGACTCTCCCGGCCGCAGCGCCGCCGCCTCCTCGGCGAGGACGTCGTGGACGTCGACCCCTCGCGCCTTCGCGGCTTCGTGGTACTCGGGCGGCACGGCGTGACGGGTGAACCAGGCGAAGATGTCGCCGAGCGCCGACTGGCCGGCCTCGTAGCCGAAGTAGCCGGGCACGATGCCGTCCTCGACGACGCCGCACATGCCCTCGACCTCGACGAGCTCGCCGCCGAGCAGCAGATGGCCGTTGCTCGTGCCCATGATCATCACGAGCGTGCCGGGCGCGGTCACCGTCGTCGCCGGGACCGCGCCGTGGAAGTCGACGTTCCCGACCGCTACCGCAGTCCCCGCTCGCAGTCCCGTCCACCCGGCGGCGCGTTCGGTCAGCACCCCGGCCCGGGTGCCGGGCGGGAGAAGCGTCCGCGACAGCTTCTCCTCGACGACGTGCTCGAAGCGCGGGTCGAGCGCGGCGAAGTACGCCGGCGCCGGAAACCCTTCGTGCTTCGACCACATCGCCTTGTAGCCCGCCGCGCAGGCGCTCCTGCTCTCGACACCCGTGAGCTGCCAGACGATCCAGTCGCAGGCCTCGATCAGCCGGTCGGCGCGCGCGTAGAGCTCCGGCGCCTCGTCGAGGATCTGCAGCGCCTTGGCGAAGAACCACTCGGACGAGATCTTTCCGCCGTAGCGCGGCAGCCAGCGCTCGCCGCGCTCCTCTGCGACCGCGTTGATCCGGTCCGCCTCCGGCTGCGCCGCGTGGTGCTTCCACAGCTTCACCCACGCGTGCGGCTCGCGCCGCAGGTGCGCGAGCGCGCAGAGCGGCGTTCCGTCGGCGAGCGTCGGCAGCATCGTGCACGACGTGAAGTCGATGCCGACGCCGATCACGTCATCCGGCGAGACGCCCGTCTCGGCGAGCAGCCGCGGCACCGCGACTCGCACGCTCTCGACGTAGTCCATCGGATCCTGCAGCGCCCAGTCGGCTCCCAGCTCGACGTCGTCGTCGCGGGCCGGAAGGCACTGCGTCGATGACGCCGTGCGCGATAGGGCTCGACGCTCGTTCCGAGCTCGCGCCCGTCGGCGCAGTCGACGAGCACGGCACGAGCCGACTCGGTGCCGAAGTCGATCCCGAGCGCGCACCTCACGGCTCGACCACCACCTTGAGGCCGCGGCGATCGACCAGGTCGCGGAACGCCTGCGCGCCCTTCGTCGAGCGGGTACCGCGCGCTCACGAGCGACGAGAGCTCGAGCCGGCCCGGACTCGGCCGCGTGAATCGCCCGCGGGAGGTCGTCCGCCCGCATGCGCCGGCAAAGGACGAGCGTCAGCTCCTTGCGTCGTGCCGCGGCAGCGTGGAAACGTGCTGCGGTCGCCGTCGGGGATGCCGACGAGGACGACGCGGCCGCCGGGGCGCGCCGCGGCGATCGCGTCGATCGAGCGCCCCGTCGTCGCCGGCCGCCTCGTAGGCGACGTCGACCGTCACGCCCGCCGGATCGGAGCGGCGCGCCCCGAATGCGCGGGCGGCGGCGGCACGGTGCGGGAGCGGGTCGGCTGCGAGCTCGACCGTGACGCCGGCGGCCTGCAGCACCTGCACGAGCAGCAGCCCGATCGGCCCGCAGCCGAAGACGGCGGCGGTCGTCCCCGGTCCGGCTCCGCCGAGATCGACGGCGTGCAACGCGACGCCGAGCGGCTCGAGCAGCGGGGCGGCCTCGTCCGAGATCGAGCCCGGGAGAGGGTGGGCGAGCTGCTCCGGCCAGGCAACGAGCGTCCGCAGCCCGCCGTCGGTCGAGCCGTGGCCGGCGAACCGCAGCTCGGCGCACAGATGGCCGTCCCCGGCGAGGCAGAGGGCGCAGCGGCCGCAGGGGATTGCCGGGTCGAGCACGACGCGCTCGCCGCGGCGAGGCCCGCTCGCCACCACGCCGGCGAACTCGTGACCGAGGACGAGCGGCTCGCCGAGCACTGCGTCGCCGATACCTCCCTCGAGGAACCAGTGCCGATCCGAGCCGCAGAGACCGACACCGCCGACCCGCACGAGCACCTGGCCGGGCTCCGGCTCCGGGTCGGGCTCCTCGTGCAACTGGAGCTCACCGGCCGCCTGCAGCCGCAGAGCCTTCACGCCGGCTGACCGTAGTAGGCGGAAGCCCCGTGCTTGCGCGAGAAATGCCGCCGGAGCAGTTCTGCCGGCAGCGGCCCGAGCTTGCCGTCCAGAGCGAGCGAGCGGTACGCGCTCGTCGCGACGGCCTCGAGCGCGATCGCGTTCTCGACCGCATCTCCCACCGATGGCGCCCCACGTGAACGGGCCGTGAGAGGCGACGAGCACCGCCGGCATGTCGAGCGGTTCGCGCCCGAGACCGGCGAAGGTCTCGATGATCACCTCCCCCGTCTCGCGTTCGTACTCTCCCTCGATCTCGCCGGGCGTGAGCGGGCGCGTCACCGGCACGGCGCCGTCGAAGTGGTCGGCGTGCGTGGTCCCGAAACAGGGGATCTCGCGGCGCGCCTGAGCCCACGAGGTGGCGAACGCGGAATGCGTGTGCACGATGCCGCCGACGCTCGGGCCACGCGCGGTACAGCGCAAGGTGGGTCGGCGTGTCCGAGGAGGGCCGCGTGCTCACCGGCGACGACCGCCCCGGTGGCGAGCCCGACGACCGTGATGTCGGCCGACGTCAGCTGCTCGTAGGGCACGCCGCTCGGCTTGATCGCAACCACGCCGGCCGCACGGTCGACTGCGCTCGCGTTGCCGAAGGTGAGGATGACGAGCCCGGCGCGCCCGAGTGCCAGGTTCGCCTCCAGCACCCGTTCCCGCAGGTCGGCATGGTGCATCTACAGCCCCTCCGGCGAGCCGGTAGTAGGCCTGGTTCCAGCGCAGCTCGTTCGCGACATCGCGGATACGTGTCCGTTCGTCGATCACGACGAGCTCGATTCCTGCGATCTCAGCGAGGTCCTCGAACACCTCGGTGCCGATCGCTCGGCAGAGGACGGTATGGTGCGGGCCTCCCGCGCGCAGCCACGCCTCGGCGGCGATGGCGAAGTCCGGCTTCGGTCGCCAGAGCGCCCGTGCGACGGGCAGTCGCGGCAGGTCCTCGGGAGGCGAGCACGAGCTCGACCTCGTTCAGGACGAGTCGGAAACGGTCGCCGAGATCGAGCAGTGCCACGAGCACGGCCGGCCCGGGCGCGGCCGTGAACACGAGCCGCACCGGATCAGCCTTGCCGCCGATCGAGAGCGGGTGGATCTCGCAGGAAGGCCTTCCCGCGGCGATCGACGGGCAGACCTCGAGCATGTGCGCCCCGAGCACGGCCGGGCCGCCCGGCCCGAGGTCGTAGGTGTAGTCCTCCATGAAGGAGGTCCCGCCATCGAGGCCGCTGCTCATCACCTTCGCGATCCGGACGAGCGCGGCCGTCTTCCAGTCGCCCTCGGCGCCGAAGCCGTAGCCGTCCGCCATCAGCCGTTGCGCGGCGATTCCCGGCAGCTGAGCGAGGCCGTCGAGATCCTCGAAGGTGTCGGTGAAGGCGCCGAAACCGCCTGCGTCCAGGAAGCCGCGTAGCCCCGCCTCGATCCTCGCGGCGTCCCGCAGGGACTCGCGGCGATCGCCTCCCGACCGAGCGCCGGAGCGAGGTCGTACGCCTCCTCGTATGCCGCGACGACGGCGTCGACGTCCGCCTCCGCAACTCCTTCGACCGCTTCTCGGAGCTCCCCGACGCCGTAGCCGTTGACCGACACGCCGAGACGCATCTGCGCCTCGACCTTGTCCCCCTCGGTGACCGCGACCTCGCGCATGTTGTCGCCGAACCGGGCAACCCGAAGCTCCTGCGCCTCACGCCAGCCCGCGGCCGCGCGCGCCCAGGCACCGACGCGCGCCACGACGTGCGGGTCCGCCAATGGCCGACGACCGTCTTTCGGCGCAGCCCCATCCGCGTCTGGAGGAAACCGAACTCGCGATCCCCGTGCGCCGACTGGTTCAGGTTCATGAAGTCCATGTCGATCTCCGCCCACGGCAGGTCGCGGTTGTACTGCGTGTGCAGGTGCAGCAGAGGCTTCCGCAGCGCCGCGAGCCCGGCGATCCACATCTTCGCCGGCGAGAACGTATGCATCCACGCGACCACGCCGACGCAGGTCGTCGCGGCGTTTGCCTCGCGCATCGAGGCCAGGATCGCCTCGGGACTCGTCGCAACCCCTTTTAGCAGTACGCGGACGGGAATCGTTTCCTCCGCGTCGAGCGAGGCGGCGATCTCGCGCGCATGCTCCTCCACCTGCCGCAGGGCATCCGCGCCGTACATCTCCTGGCTCCCCGCGACGAGCCAGACCTCGAGCTGCTCCAGCGCCTTCATCGCCGAACCACCGTCCTCTCTCGTCTGTCAGCTCTGGCCCGCCCGCAGGGGCATCGATGGGCGACGCGTCGGCTGCCTGGATCGCGTCGCCGGTCTCGGCATCGAAGAAGTGCAGGCGATCGACGTCGACGGCGAGCGTAAGCCGATCGCCTTCGGCGACCCGTACGCGCGGATCGACGCGCGCGACGCCTTCGGTCGCCGACGCACCGGCGATGTCTCCGGAAGCGTCCGCCTCTGCCGTGAAGACGCCGCCACGGTTGCGGACCGTCCTCGCGTCGGTCGAGAAGTGGACGAGCGACTCGTTGCCGAGTGACTCGACGAGCTCGGCCCGCACGGAGAGCGTCCTCCCGCGAGCGGCTTCCGCGTCGTCCGCCGGAGAAGGCCACCGTCAGGCACTCGGGGCGGATCCCGACCACGAGCCTTGCGCCCCTCGGCGCCGGCGAGCGCCGCACGGTGCCGCCCGAGCGTCGGCCGGAAGGGCGAGCCGCTGCGATCCGAGCGAGAGGACGAGCCGATCCTCCGGCCCCGAGACCGTCGCCTCGTAGAGGTTCATCGCCGGCGAGCCGATGAACGAGGCGACGAAGAGGTTCGCGGGCCTCTCGTACAAGTCGTGCGGGGCGGCGACCTGCTGGAGGGTGCCGCCGCGGAGGACCGCGACCCGGTCTCCCATCGTCATCGCCTCCGTCTGGTCGTGGGTGACGTAGAGCGTCGCCACGCCGAGCCGTCGCTGGATCCGCAGCACCTCGCTGCGCATCTGGACGCGCAGGTTGGCGTCGAGGTTCGAGAGCGGCTCGTCCATGAGGAATACGGCACGGCTCGCGCACGAGCGCGCGCCCCATGGCGACGCGCTGGCGCTGACCGCCCGAGAGCTGGCGAGGCTTCCGGAGCGCCACCTCCGAGAGCCCGAGCACGTCGGCCGCCTCGCGCGCCTTCTGCTCGCGCTCCTGCTTCGCCACGCCTCGCACCCTGAGGGAGAACGCGATGTTCTGGAGCACGTTCATGTGCGGATAGAGGGCGTAGTTCTGAAAGACCATCGCCACGTCCCGATCCTTGGGCGAGACGGTCGTTGACGACCTTGCCGTCGAGGCGGATCGTCCCCGAGGTCACCTCCTCGAGCCCGGCCACCATCCGCAGCGCCGTCGTCTTGCCGCAGCCCGACGGGCCGACGAGGACGACGAACTCTCCCTCGTCGACGAAGAGGTCGAGCTGCCGCACGGCTTCGACGCCGTTCTCGAACACCTTCGTGAGCTGCTCGAGCGACAGGGTCGCCATGGCCGCCTCCCCGCTCCTAGCCCGCCGCGGGGATCCAGACCCGCATCCCGCCCGCGTCCCGGTTCGCCCACGCGAAGTACGGAACGGCAAGCAGCGGCGAGGGAGCCGTCGACGTCACCGGCAGCTCGCGCAGATCGCGATACTCGCTCTGGCGCCATCCGTCCGTGTCGCGGAGGACGCCCGCGAGCGACACGCCGGGCAGTCCGCCGAGCTGCGCGACCGGGCCGCCGTCGACGGGGTCGGCCGCAGCGTCGAGAGCGACGTCGGCCAGATCCGCGCCGGCCGGGAGGTCATGCTGCTCGACGCAGTAGACGATCGGGCCGCGCTCGACCGCGACACACCCGCGAACGGCGTCGATGCGCGGATTCGGGCGCGGTCAGCCTCGGCGAGACGTCGAGCTCCAGGACGACGCGGTCGCCGGCGCGCCACCGCCGTGTCAGCGTGGCGTACTCGCCCGCCGCGACCGGCTCGCCGTCGACGGTCGCGGCTCGCGCCCACGCAGGGATCCGGAGCGACAGCGTCCACGCGGCATCCGGTGCTCGAGCCGACCTCGACTGCGACCGAGCCCGACCAGGGATAGCCCGTCTCGACGGTGAGCTCGACCGGGCCGGCGTCGGGGACGACCGTGCGGATCGTCGACGACGCATATTGATGGAGCTGGATGCCGGCGTCCGTCACGGTGGCGAGGTAGTGGTGCAGCGACGCGAGCAGCCGCATGATGTTGGGCGGGCAGCACGCGACAGGGTTCCAGCGGTGCCGTCGCTCGCCGTTTCGCGACTGCAGCGGATTCGAGTAGAAGAACGACTCGCCGTCGAGCGAGAGCCCGGAGAGGAAGCCGTTGTAGAGCGTTCGCTCGAGGAGGTCGGCGAAGCGGCTTTCGCCGGTGACGAGCAGCATGCGCCAGTTCCACATGATGCTGGCGATCGACGCGCACGTCTCGCAGTAGGCGCGGTCGGGAGGCAGCTCGTACGGCATCGCCGATCGCCTCGCCGTGATGGCGAGAGCCGACGCCGCCGGTCAGGTAGGTCTTCCCGGCCGTCAGGTCGTCCCACTGGCGGAGCATCGAGGTCGAGCAGCGCCTGCTCTCCCGTCTCGGCGTAGATGTCGGTGACCCCGGCCGCGAGATAGAGAGCGCGGACGGCATGCCCGACGATCGAGCCGCGCCTCGCGGACCGGCTCGGCGTCCTGGTAGTAGTGAAAGCTCGAAGCGGCCGCCGGCGAACATGCCGTAGCCACGGCGTGTGGTCAGCGTGTCCGCCAGCCGCAGGTAGCGCGACTCGCCGGTCTGCCGGTACAGCTCGACGAGCGCGAGCTCGACCTCGGGGTGCCCGTCCGTCCCGGTCTCGGTGCCTGCTGCGTGAACACTCGTCGATCAGGTCGGCGAAGCGACGGGCGACCGAGAGGAGGGTCGTGTCTCCCGTGGTTCGTGCAAACGCCACTCCCGCCTGGAAGAGATGGCCCGCGCAGTAGAGCTCGTGGCCCATCTCCAGGTCGGTCCACCGCCAGGCAGGGTCGACGACCTGGCACCAGGTGTCGAGATAGCCGTCGGGCTCCTGCGCGGCGGCGACGAGCTCCGTCGTCTCGCGCGCCGAGGCGATCGAGCTCGGCCGACGGCTCGCGCCCGAGCTCCCAGGCGATCGCCTCGAGCCACTTGTAGACGTCGGTGTCGCTGAAGACCATGCCGCGCCGCTCGCCCGAGGCCCGTCCGGCCGCGATCCGCAGGTTGTCGAGCGTTCCGGCGCGCTCGAGCTCCTCCGCTCCGCGAAGAAGCGTGACCTCTCGGTTCACCCGCTGGCGGTCCGCGAGCAGGCCGTCCCGGATGACGACGCCGCGGGCGTCGATCGGGCGGAGTCGCACGTCGGGCGGAAGCTGTCGGAGCGACGCTCGTCTCGATGTTCGTCGCGGACTCGAGCATCTCGTCCTTGTTCTTCATGGGATCTCCCGAAAGGGTCGCATGTGAAGCGCTTCGCGAAACGCTTCGAAAGAAGCTTATCCGAGCGGTCTGTGGGTGCTCGAAGCCGTCCCGACGTGCCGCTAGCCGGCTCGGCCGTGTCGGTCGGCGAGCCGCCCGGTACCGCCCTGTCGAGGCGGTACCGGGCGTCGGCTCGCTGACGCTCCTAGCCCTTCAAGATGGTCGAGATCTGGCCCTGTGCCGTGTTCAGCGCGCCTGCACCGATTTGGAACCGGACAAACGCGGCCTGAATCGCGGTCCACACCGCCTGGGAGATCTTCGGGTACTTCACGCCCAGCCCGAGCGTGCGCGGATGCGCGAACAGCGTCTGGTGGATGTAGACCCCCCACTCGGGCCCTGCCTGCTTCAGGTAGACGCTTGCCACGGCGGGCTTCGGCCGGCAGATAGCCGAACAGCTTCGCGAGCGACAACTCCATCGCAGGGCGTCTGCATGCCCTGGATGTACTCGAACGCCGCCTGCTGCGCGTCGGTGCCACCGCTCTTGCTGACCATCCAGTCCTCGCCGCCCAGCGGCACGATCGTGTGCTGGCCGGCCACACGGGTCGGGACGGGAACGACGCCGAACTGCTTGCCGTAGAACAACTTCGCCTGGTTCATCGTCGGGAAGTTCCAGGGACCGTTGACCATCATCGCCGCCTTGCCGTCGATGAACTGCGTCGACGCCGCGGGAGTCTGGCTCCACTGGAGGCAGTCCTTGGACGCGGAACCGTCCGTGATCAGCTGATTCCACAGGTTCAGCGCCTGGACTCCGGGCGCACCCGCGATGTTGGCGAACGTGGCGTTGCCCCCGTTGCTCCAGAAGAACGGCTCCCACTGCCAGGTGGTGTCCTCTCCAGCCTCACAGGTCAAGGCGATCCCGTAGTGCGCCGACGTCGTGAGCGCCTTGGCGGCGGTGACGAGCTGCGCCCAGGTCTTCGGCGGGCTGACGTGTGCCGCCTTCAGCATCGCGATGTTGTAGATCAGCGCGATCGAGTTGGCGCCTGCCACCGGCAAGCTGTAGTACTGGTGATTGGACAGGCCTTCATTGATCACCGCCGGGAAATACCCCTTGGTGCTGAAGCCCTTCAAGCCGCTCAGCGGTACCACCTGGCCCGTCGAGATCATCGTCGACACGAACGGGTTGTCGACGGCCAGCAGGTTGGGCAGATCGTGGCCGGCGGCTTGCGTCAGGAGTTTCGTGTCCAGATTTGCGAAGGGCACGTATTGTCGTCTTCACGGTCACACCGGGATGCGCGGCTTCGAACTGCTTGGTGTAGGCGTCCAACGCCGCGATCTGGCCCGGGGTGTTGAAGTAGTCCTCCTCCGTGAGCGTGATGTTGTTCGCGGCGGAACTGGCCACCGAGAACCCGACCACGGCACACATCGCGGCCACGAGGGTGGCTGCGAATCCCCACTGCCACTTTCTTCGTCAATAGCTTCATGGCGGTTCTGTCCTTTACGGTTGATGGCGGAGAAGAAATCTCGAAACCAAATGCTCAAAGGCGAGAACAGGCAGGCTTTCCCGTCTCTAATTCATCCATCACCTCCTGTGCCGCACATGGTGGCGCGGGGGCTGCCTTCGCCCATATCCCCTTGCGGCAGCAAGTCGGGCTCATCGCTAGCCCTTCACCGAACCCGCCGTGAGGCCGCTCGCGATGTAACGCTGTGCCATCACCAGCAGTACCCCGGCCGGCACCAGGGCGATGACTGCGGAGGCCATCACTGCGCCCCAGTCGGTCGAGTAGTTGCCGAGATAGTTGTAGATCCCCAGCGTGATCGGCTCGATGCCGGCGCCGTTCAGAATGGTCAGGGCAAAGATGAAGTCCCCCCAGCCGGCCAGGAACGCGAAGACCGCGACGGTGATGACGGCCGAGCGGGAGAGTGGAACCACGATGAGGCGGAACGTCCGCCACTCGGACGCACCGTCGACTCTGGCCGCATCCATCAGCTCGTTGGGCAGGCTGAAGAAGAACGCCCGCAACACGAGGATGGCGAAGGGGATCGCGTACGTACCGTCCGCGAGAATCAGCCCCGGGTACGAGTTCAGCAGGTTGATCCAGTGGAAGACGATGAACAGCGAGGTCGCAAGGACGATGGAGGGGACGATCTGGGCGACGAGCAGGGAGCTGACGATGATGAGCGTCACCCGCAGCCGGTACTTCGAGAGCGCGTAGGCGGCGGGTACGGCCACGACCAGAGCCAGGAGTGCCGTTCCCAGGCCGACGAGGAGGCTCGTCAGCACGGCGCCCGTTTGCGACCCGGACACCGTTTCCTGGGTGCTCGCCGACGCGCCCTGGAGGACGGTCCGGTAGTTGTCCAGCGTCGCCGCGTGCGGCAGCCAGTAGAACGTGCCGCTGAACAGCGTGTTGGTCGACTCGAACGAGCCGACGATGATCGCGTAGACCGGGAACAGCATGATCACGAGGGCAACGGCCGCCGCGAGCGTGCACAGCCAGCGCAGGGCCCTCGACCTCTCGACGCGGCTCATCTGTCTGCTCCCGAGCTGCGCCTCAACGAGTCCCGGCTGAGCCACAGGTACAGCGGGGCGCAGACCAGCGCCAGCAGGAGCAGCACGTTGTTGAGCGCCGCGCCCTCGCCGAACGAGAAGACCTGGAACGACAGGTTGTAGGACCAGGTCGTGATCAGCTGGGTGGCGTTGGCCGGGCCTCCTCCGGTCAGACCGATCACGAGGTCGAACACCTTCACGGTGAACACGAACCCGAGGAGCAACGTGACCTCGATCACCGGCAGGATGATCGGCACGATGACGAGGCGAAGCCGTTGCCAGGGGCCGGCGCCGTCGATGATGGCCGCTTCCCTGACCTCCACCGGCACGTCCTGGAGCGCGCTGTAGAGGAGGAGGGTGAAGAAGGGGACCCCGAGCCAGATGTTGGCGATGAGGATCGTCCAGAAGGCCAGATGCGGGTCGTTCAGCCACTGGACCGGGTGGTCGGCCAGGCCGAGGTTCATCAGCAGCTGGTTGACGGCTCCACCTTCGGCCTGGAACAGGAACCTGAAGATGACCCCGGTGACGATCAGCGGCAGGAGCCAGGGGACGATGATCAGCGAGCGCGCGAGCGTTCTTCCCGGGAACCGGAGGCTGAAGAGCAGGGCGAGGGAAAAGCCGATGACGAACTGGAAGAGGAGAGACAGGAACGTGAACTCCAGCGTGCGCACGATTGCCGCCCGGCTCGTGGGGTCATGCAGGATGAAGCGGTAGTTGTCGAGCCCGGCGAACGGCGCGGTGAAGTTGGCGATCGTCGCGGGCGACGTCTGCTCGAAGCTCAGCATCACGTTGTAGACGATCGGCAGGGCAAACGCGAAGAGCACGTAGACGATCGCGGGGGCAGGAAGAGCCAGCCCGCCAGCTGCTGCTTCCGCCAGGCAGACAGCCGTGCGCGGCGAGCCGGTGCCTGCGCGGCCGAGAAGCCGCGACTGCGCCGGTCGCTGCCGATGT
Source organism: uncultured Actinomycetota bacterium (assembly GCA_963723405.1). Taxonomy (GTDB): domain Bacteria; phylum Actinomycetota; class Thermoleophilia; order Gaiellales; family Gaiellaceae; genus PALSA-600. The sequence goes on from CAVRQF010000007.1 coordinate 77,430, forward strand.
CGGCGCTTCGGCGCCCACCTGGGTCTTCATCTCATCCGAGCCGACCGGGCCCTCGCTCCTCGAGCATCGCTATGTGGTCGCTCCTGGCGGCTCTCCCTCCGGGCGAGAGGTCTGCTCAGGCCGCCCCCCTCGCGCAGGTAGACCGGGATTCGCTCGAGCGGCGCAGCTGCTGTCACCCAACCGCTCTCCTCGACAGGCTCCCCCGTCCAGGCGTCCAGCCACGACGCCCCCTCGGGGAGGTACACGTCGCGCGTCCGCACTCCCTGCGCCGTCACCGGGGCGACGAGCACATCCGGTCCGAGCATGAACTGGTCGCTCACCTCCCACGCCGGCGCCTCCTCCGGGAACTCGAGGAAGAGCGCGCGCATCGGCGGGAGCCCGGTGGCGCTGGCCGTGGCCATCTGCTCCATGACGTACGGGCGAATCCGCTCCCGCAATGCCAGCTGCTCGCGGATCAAGCCGTATGCCTCCTCGCCGAATGACCACACCTCATTGGGAGCGCCGGTCTGGCCCGAGCCGACGAGGGGGCCGGGCTCGCGGACGCCGTGAAGCCTGAAGAGCGGGCAGAAAGCGCCGAACTGGAACCAGCGAACGACGAGCTCCCGGAAATACGCAGTGGTCGGGTCGCCTTTCCTGAACCCGCCGATGTCGGTCGTCCACCACGGGATTCCCGAGATGCCCATGTTCAGGCCGGCCGGGATCTGTGCCGCCAGGGCCTCGAACGTGGACTCGACGTCGCCCGGACCACACGGCGGCCCCGTAGCGCTGGCTCCCCGCCCAGGCGGACCGGCAGAGCAGCAGCAGCTCGTCCTCGCCGCTCGCGCGCAGTCCCTCGTAGAACCCCCGGGCATGCTCCCGGGGATAGATGCCCTGCACCTCCGAGCCCTGGCCCATGAAGTACCGGGCGCCCTCGGGATTGTCGGCGAGGATCTCGGGCTCGCAGGCGTCGAGCCAGAACGCCCGGATGCCGTAGCGGCGATAGCCGTCGGTGATCTTCTCCCAGACGTAGCGGCGAGCTTCGGGGTTGGTCGCATCGTAGAAGCGCATGAAGGCCTGGCCGTCGGTGCCCTTGTCCCAGAAGGCGAGATGAAGCGGCGGCAAGCTGGCCATGCTCCCCACCAGGAAGCCGCGCCGGTCCATCTCGGCGTAGTGCTCACTGCCCGGGTTGACCGTCGGCCAGACGGAGACCAGGAGCTCGACTCCGAGCTCTCGTAGCTCGTCCACCATCGCCTGGGGATCCGGCCATTCCTCCGGGTCGAACCTCCATTCGCCCTGGCGCGTCCAGTGGAAGTAGTCGCAGACGATCACCGAGAGCGGCAGGCCGCGGCGGTTGTACTCGCGGGCGACCTCGAGCAGCTCCTCCTGGTCCCGGTAGCGCAGCTTGGACTGCCAGAAACCGGTGGCCCAGTGGGGCATCATCGGCGGCAGCCCCGTTGCCCTCGCGTAGCGGCTGACGATGTCGGCGGGTGTGGGTCCCGTCGTCACCCAGTAGTCGATCTGCCGGGCCGCGTCCGCGGCCCACCTCGTGCGGTTGGCACCCAGCTCGACGCGGCCGACCCCCGGCATGTTCCACAAGAACCCGTAGCCTCGGCTCGAGAGGGCGAAGGGCACCGAGACTTCGGTATTGCGCTGCACGAGGTCGATGACCGCCCCCTTCTGGTCCAGGAGGCCGTGCTGGTGCTGCCCGAGCCCGTAGAAGCGCTCCGTCCGGGAAGGCGTCGAACGTGACCTCGCAGCCGAACAGGTCGCCGCCGCTGCGGCGGTAGCGCCGCTGAGGAGGCGCGGTGAAATGGGGAACGCTCTCGCCGAGCAGCTCCGTGCCGTCGGCCCGGAGAAACCGCACCAGGGGCGGGAAGCGGACGAACCGCTCCTCCGGGTTGTCGCGCACCTCGACGACGAGGTCTCCGTTGCGCAGACGCGCTCCGCCGGCGAAGATCTCGACGCCGGCAGCGGCGACGCCGGCCTCGCCCAGGGCGCTCCCGGGCGTCTCCGTCACCGACGCGCCGAGGGTCGAGCGCACCCGAGCGCCGCTCTCGCCCCACGCTTCGACCTGGAGAACCTCGCCGCTCTCGAGCACCGAGAAGCCGGTCTCGTTCCCTATGAACGTCGCCACTCTTCGTTCCCTAGCTCGGCGCGCCTCGTGGCGGCCCATGTCGAGTTGAGACGTGCGGCTTCGCGCGCGAGTTCGCGGCAGTCCTCGACGAGGCTCGTGGGAGTTCCGAGGCGGCAACTCGCTCGACGAGCCCGGCACGAGACGCGATCGCCAGCACCGAAGCGCTTCGAAGCTGTCGCGCACGTCGCCAACGGGTCGAAAGACCACGCCGGATCGCGTGTTCCACCCCCCCTGGAACTGCCGGTGCGAGTAGAGTTGCGGGTCGAGGACATGAGCGTGCCCTTCGGGGATGGCGGAGCGGTTAGACTCAGAATCGAAGCGCTTCGCGAAGCGCTTCGCGAATCTAACAGGCAGAGTAGGCGGGAGTCAAGATCGTGATCGAGCGCACGGCGAAACCAACCGGACAGATGAGCCATTCGAAGCCGGCCACGATGGCGGAGATCGCAGAGCGCGCCGGCGTCGCCCTGAGCACCGTCTCGTACGTCCTGAGTGGCAAGCGGTCCGTGTCTCCGAAGATGCGCGAACGCGTCCTGGCGGCGATCGAGGAGCTCGACTATCGCCCGCACGGTCCCGCCCGCGCTCTCGCGAGCGGCGCGTCGCACACGATCGCCCTCTTCCTCCCTTCGCCGCAGTGGCAGCTCGTTCCGGTGCAGCAGACGTTCGTCGCCGCCGCCACGCAGGCGACGAGCGCGAGCGACTACGCACTGCTGCTCTCCACGGCCCCTGCCGACCCGGAGACGATCGCCCGCCTCGTCGCCGGAGGGCGGGCCGACGGCGTGATCCTGATGGAGACGCTGCAGGACGATCCCCGGGTCGAGCGCGTCCGGGCGGACGGCCACCCGTTCACGCTGATCGGGCGCACGCGCGACACGACCGGGACGAGCTACGTCGACATGGACTTCGGCGATGCGGTCGAGACGAGCCTGGCGCATCTCGCCCGGCTCGGTCACACCTGCGTCGCGCTCTTCAACTTCCCGCCCGACCTGCTCGAAGCGGGCTACATGTCGGCGCTGATCGCCCGCGACGTCTTCGAACGGCGCGCCCCCGATTTCGGCATCCGCGGCATCCAGATCCCCTGCTCGCACGCGCCCCGCGAGGCGTTCGCGGTCGCCTCGCGGCTGCTGCGCTCCGAGCCGGAATGCACGGCCGCGATCACGACCGGCTGGCAGTTCACGGCGCTGCTCAGCGCGCTGCGGGCGGCGGACCTCCACGTCCCCGACGACTTCTCGGTCGTATCGGTGATCGCGGCCCAGTACGCCGAGATGCTGTCGCCCGCGCTCACCGGGATCGAGTGGCCTGCCTTCGAGGCGGGCAAGATGGCGGCGGAGATGCTGATCGAGCAGCTCACCGTGCCGAATGCGCCGCTTCGCCAGCACCTGTTCGCCGCGGAGCTCGTCGTCAGGGAGTCGACCGGCCCGGCTCCTCGCGCGCGGTCGGCGGCCAGATCCATGCAAACGCGCCGCGAGCGCGCTGCGGGATGAAGATCGCCGTCACCGGCGGCAGCGGCAAGGCCGGAAGGGTCGTCGTCCGCGACCTGCTCGAGCATGGGCACGAGGTCCTGAACGTCGATCGAGTGCCGTCGCCGGAGTCGTCTTCGCCCGACTCGCCCGCCCCGCTCCTGGTCGCCGATCTGACCGACTTCGGGCAGACGCTCGAGGCGCTGAGCGGCGGTGAGCGGCTGCCGGGAATCGAGGCGGTCGTCCATCTCGCGGCCATCCCGTCGCCCGTGCACGCGACTCCGGACGTCGTGTTCCGCACCAATGCCGTCTCGACGCACACCGTGTTCTCGGCCGCCTCCCGCCTCGGTCTTCGGCGGGTGGTCTGGGCCTCGAGCGAGACGACGCTCGGCCTCCCGTTCGACGAGCCGCCGGACTACGTCCCTGTCGACGAGGAGCATCCGCTGCGCCCGGAGTCGTCATACGCGCTCTCGAAGGTGCTCGGCGAGGAGATGGCCCGCCAGTTCAGCCGCTGGAGCGGCATTCCCTTCGTCGGCCTCCGCTTCTCGAACGTGATGGTGCAAGCCGACTACGAGCGGTTCCCCTCGTTCTGGGACGATCCGCACCTCCGGAAGTGGAACCTCTGGAGCTACGTCGACGAGAGCCACGTCGCGGAGAGCGTGCGCCTTGCCCTCTTCGCCGACATCCACGGCGCCGACGCGTTCGTGATCGCCGCAGCCGACACCGTGATGAAGCAGCCGAGCCGGGAGCTGATGGGCGAGGTCTTCCCCGAGGTCCCGATCGGGGACGGCGTCTCGGGCAACGACACCCTGCTCGCGATCGACAAGGCGCGCCGCGTGCTCGGCTACGAGCCGACGTTCACCTGGCGCACGAGCGTCTGAGCAAGAAGGAGGCGAGGATGCGTTACCGGAAGCTGGGAAGGACGGGCCTCGAGGTCTCCGAGCTCGGCTTCGGGGCCTGGGGGATCGGCGGGACGATGTGGATCGGGGCCGATGACGACGAATCCCTGCGGGCTCTCGGGCTTGCGATCGAGCACGGCGTCAACTTCCTCGACACCGCCTACGGCTACGGCGACGGCCACAGCGAGGAGCTCGTCGGCGTCGCCGTGCGCGAGTCGGCCGAGACGGTCTACGTCGCCAGCAAGGTCCCGCCCAAGAACAGGCAATGGCCTGCCCCGCCGGGCGTCCGAGCCGAGGAGGCCTTCCCGGCCGACTGGATCGTCTCCTGCACGGAGCGCAGCCTGCAGAACCTGGGTCTCGAGACGATCGACGTCCAGCAGTTGCACGTCTGGTCGGACGAGTGGGTCGGGCAGGGCGACTGGCTCGACGCGATCGAGAGGCTCAAGCGCGACGGGAAGATCCGGTTCTTCGGGGTCTCGATCAACGACCACCAGCCGGAGAACGCGATCCGGCTCGTCGAGTCGGGGCTCGTCGACGCCGTCCAGGTGATCTACAACGTCTTCGACCAGAGCCCCGAGGACGTGCTCTTCCCCGCTGTGGAAGCGGCGGACGTTGGCGTGATCGTGCGAGTGCCGCTCGACGAGGGCGCGCTGACCGGTGCCGTCAGGCCCGAGACGACGTTCCCGGAGGGCGACTTCCGCAACCGGTACTTCGCGGGAGAGCGCAAGCGCGAAGTGTGGGAGCGCGTCCAGGCGATCGCGCGTGACCTCGACGTCGAGGTCGGCGAACTGGCGGAGATCGCACTCCGCTTCTGCCTGAGCCACCCGGCCGCGAGCGTCGTCATCCCGGGCATGCGCTCGGCCGGCCACGTCGAGCGAAACGTGCGTGCCGCCTCGGCCGGCCCACTCGAGGCGAGCCGACTGGCCACGCTCCGGCGCCATCGCTGGGTCGTCGACCTCTACCGGGAATCCTGAGGCCGACCAACACCGTCAAGGAATGCGGTCCGCCGCCCGGGGCAGCCGCGAGACGGCACGATATGTCGACCTCGGCGCCAACCGCCGTCATGGAGGAACGAACGTGTCGACACCCGCGAGCCCACCCCTCTCCCCGTCGCAGCTAGCCACTCTCGCCCAGATCGGCGAGGAGCGCTCGGCGCCCGTCGGCGAGCTGCTCTACCGCGTCGGGGATCGGAACTACCCGTTCATCGCGATCCTCGAAGGAGAGGTCGCGATCGTCGACGCCGCAGGCAACGAGCTGATCAGGCACGGCGCTTCGGGGTTCCTCGGCGAGCTGAACCTCCTGTCCGGGCAGACGGTCTTCGTCAACGCGCTCGTTGTGGAGCCGGTGCGGTACGTCGCGGTCGAGCGTAGCGCGCTGCGCTCGCTCCTCAACGAGGATGGCCCGCTCAGCGACCTCCTCCTCTCCACCTTCATCTCCCGGCGCGAGGCGCTGCAGAGCGTGCAGGGGATCGGCCTCGAGATCGTCGGGCCGCACGGCTCCGAGCCGACGATGCGGATGATCGAGTTCGCGCGGGCGAACCGGCTTCCCTACACCTGGCAGGAGGCAACCCCACCCGACGGCGGCGCCTCGCCGCTCGTTCGGCTCCCCGGTGGAGGCGAGCTGCACGGCCCGACCGCCGGCCAGGTGCTGCGCGCGCTCGGGATCGGGCTCGAGCTCGACCCTCGCGAGGAGGTCGACCTGCTGATCGTCGGCGCCGGCCCCGCAGGGCTTGCCGCCGCGGTCTACGGCGCCTCCGAGGGGCTCGACACCTTGGTCGTCGAGAGCACCGCCCTCGGCGGCCAGGCCGGCTCGTCGCGCAGGATCGAGAACTACCTCGGCTTCCCTGCCGGGATCAGCGGTACCGAGCTGACCAGCCGGGCAGTCACCCAGGCCCGGAAGTTCCGCGCCCGCACCGCAACGCCGTACCGCGCCCTCTCCCTCGAACCGGGAAACGGCCGCCATCTCGTCCGACTCGAGGACGACAAGGAGATCGCCGCGCGAGCCGTGCTGCTCGCGACGGGCGCTCAGTACCGCCGGCTGCCGGTCGACCGTCTCGCCGAGTTCGAGGGCGTGACCGTGTTCTACGCCGCCGGTGCGCCCGAGGCGCAACTCTGCGCCGGCTCGCGCGTCGCGGTCGTCGGCGGCGGCAACTCCGCCGGCCAGGCCGCGGTCTGGCTCGCCCGCGGCGGCGCGCTCGTCACCCTCCTCCACCGCCGCGCCGACCTCCGCGAGACCATGTCGGACTACCTGATCCACGAGCTCGAGCGCTACGGCGTCGTCGTTCGCGACCGAAGCGAGATCACCGCGCTCCACGGCGAGGACGGGCAGCTCGCGGCCGTCACGCTCGAGAGCGGCGAGCTCCTCGCCTACTCGTTCCTGTTCCTCTTCCTCGGCGCCCTGCCGTGCACCGAATGGCTCGACGACACCGTTGGCCGCGACCCGAACGGCTTCATCCTCACAGGTGCGGCAGCCGGCACCGACAACCTGCTCGAGACCGACGTCCCCGGCGTGTTCGCAGCCGGTGACGTCCGCTCCGGGTCGACCAAGCGCTGCGCCACCGCGGTCGGCGAAGGGGCAATGGCCGTCCAGTTCATTCACGGTCACCTCTCCCGGGCCCCGGCTGTCGAGGAAGCGAGATGAGCGCCGCCGTCTGCACCCATCTCGACCAGATCGAAGTCCGCGAGCTCCCGGCGTCCGTCGACGGATGCGAGGACTGCCTGCGGACGGGCGGCAAGTGGCTGCACCTCCGGATCTGCCTGACCTGCGGCCACGTCGCCTGCTGCGACGACTCACCGAACCGGCACGCCACGGCGCACGCCCACGCCTCGTCGCACCCGATCATCCGCTCGCTCGAGCCCGGCGAGGACTGGAGCTGGTGCTACGTCGATGACGTCGCGTTCGTCGTCGACGGGATCCGCGGCCAGACCCGGATCCCGCCGTCGCCGCTCATGCAGTGACGGTGGCGCATCCCAAGAGACTCGGCTTTCTCTCGTTCGGCGCCTGGCATCCAGGCGGCGGGCTGACGCACACCGGCGGCGACGCCCTCCACCAGACGGTCGAGCTCGCCGTCGCCGCCGAGGAGATCGGGATCGACGGCGCGTTCGTCCGCGTCCACCACTTCGCCAACCAGCTCGCGTCCCCGTTTCCGCTCCTCGCGGCCATCGGAGTCAGGACGAGCCGGATCGAGATCGGCACCGGCGTGATCGACATGCGCTACGAGAACGCGCTCTACATGGCCGAGACCGCCGCGGCAGCGGACCTGCTCGCGGGCGGCCGGCTTCAGCTCGGCGTCAGCCGCGGCTCGCCCGAGCCCGCCTGGCGCGGCGCGGAGGCCTTCGGCTACCCGGTCGACGCCGACGAGGCCCGCGAGAAGACAGCGCTCTTCCGCGCCGCCGTCGCAGGCGCCGGCGTCGTCCCCGCCGACGCGGGCGGGCGCCCCGGGAACGCGATGCTCGCCGTCCAGCCGCAGTCGCCCGGCCTCGCCGACCGGATCTGGTGGGGCTCCGGCTCACGCGAGACCGCCGTATGGACCGGCGAGCAGGGGATGAACCTGATGAGCTCGACGCTCCTCCTCGAGGACACCAGGGTGCCGTTCGATCAACTCCAGGCCGAGCAGATCGCCCTCTTTCGCGAGGCGTGGTCGAAGGCCGGCCACCGCCGGGAGCCCCGGGTCTCGGTGAGCCGCACCGTGATCCCGATCACCTCCGACCTCGACCGCCGTCTCTTCGCTGCTGACGGGAACGAAGATCAGGTCGGCTGGCTCGACGGCGCGATCAGCCGCTTCGGTCGCAGCTACACCGGGGAGCCAGACCGGATCGCCGCGGAGCTTGCAGCCGACGCCGCGGTCCAGGCCGCCGACACGATCCTCCTCACCGTGCCCAGCCAGCTCGGCGTCGACTACAACGCCGCGTTGCTCGAGACCATCGCCGGCCAGGTCGCCCCAGCGCTCGGCTGGAGCCCCACGAAGGTCGGCCGGCCCGTCTCGTAGTCGCGGCAGCTCCGGCACTCGCCCGGCCCGCGCTGGCGGAAACAGACATGCGCAGACCTCGCTCGGGCATCGACGGCCGCCGACGTCGTGACTCTGACCGCGGGCGGCAACGACCTGCTGCACGGCGACCCGCCCGGCGCGATCCTTCCGCGGCTGCACGAGATCGCACAGCGGATCGAGCCGCTCGGCTCCCGCGTCGTCGTCAACACGATCTACGACCCGAGCGACGGCGACGACGAGGTGGGCCGGCGTGAGCTCGGTCTCTCGGAGCTCGAGCTGAGCGAGCTGCGACAGCGCCTGAGCACCCTCAACCGGGGCATCGCGGAGCTCGCCGCCGAACATGGCTTCCTGCTCGCCGATCTCGAACGGCTCTTCCACGGGCACGGTGTCGCCTCGGGCGACACCTGGTACGTCCAGGTGATCGAGCCGAACCTCGCCGGCGCGACCGCGATCGCAGAGCACTGGCACGAGCTCCTGACGTCGGCTGAGCAGACGTTTTCGTCCGGCACTGGTCGGGACAGGTCGTGGTCTCGCAAATGACGCCAACCAAGGGGTTGACTCGCCCCCCGCCGACGGTTAGAGATACCACGTGGACAGGCACCCGCTTCGCTTGGACGGTCGGCGCTCGCCTCCAGAGCGCAGGTGAGCCGCGGTGGCCGGGAGCGTAGCCAGTCTCGTCATGGTCGCCCAGCACGCCGGCTCCAAGAAGTCCCCTGACGACCAGATGGCGTTCGACTTGACCAGGGCCTGGGCGAAGCAAGTCCACGGGTGCGTTGCGGCGACGTGTTACGCCCAGTACACGTCGTACCAGGAATTCCTCACCAAGCTGAGGTCGTACACGCACATCGGCACGCTCGCCATCCTGGCCCACTCGGGCGGCGACACGCTCACCTTTTACGACCCGACCGATCGTCGGATACAGGAATACAAGACCCTCGCCACGATCGTCGGGGATCTGGGGGCAACCGTGCCCCAGGTGGACAAGGTCGAGTTCCTTGGGTGCCAGGTTGGCCGCGACCCGGAGGCGATGTGGAACTTCGCGACTGCTCTTGGTTCGCACTCGGTGATCGGACACACCTTCTTCCATGCCTACCAGGCGTACAACGCGACCGTGGTCGCCGGAACCACGGCCGCGGAGATCGAGGACCAGATCCCTTTTCAAGATCAGTACCTGATCCCGAATACCGATCTCGCCACGATCGCGTCTCATCCCGGCAAGGCGCAGATCTTCGCCGAGTGGTTCACGCCAGAGCTGCGCTCCAAGCCGCTGGATCAGGCCGGACGGCTCGAGCTCCGACGCAGCTATAAGCGCCGCGACGAAGCGGTCCCGATAACGGTCGACTCGCTGGCGAAAGCTCAGACGGTCAAGCAGGCCATCGAGGCGGACCTGGCCCCCGTGGACGTGCAGGAGATCAGGGTGGTTCAGTGAGCTCCGCGTCCTTCCTCGCACGCCTGCTGGCCTCCTTCGAAAGAGCCTTCGACGATTTCGGGACCGAGATCGGTACGCACGGAGCACCGGTGACTGTGCTGAGCGAGCTGGGCTGGAGCATCCCCGCGGGAACAGACCTCGTCCCGGTGGGGGCCGCGTTCGGCAGCTTGGCCACCGCGCTACAGGACCTGGCGACCACAGCCCACACGCTCTCTCAGCTACCCGAGGATGCGGACCTGGAGGACCTCATGCCCGCGATCGCCGACGTGACGGCGGACATCGCAGCGATGGTGAACGCTGCCCGGGCGCTGTCGCAGCTCCAGCCGGGTGCTCTCCCGCCGCCCTTCTCCGATCCGGCGCTTTGGCAGTCGCTGGCAGAGGACGCGGTCGACGTGCTCCTCGTCCGCTACCTCGATGGCCACCAGCGAGTCGTGAGCGGCTTCTTGCGCGTTCTCGGCGTGATCGTCGAGGGGCCGGAGCAGCCGGCAGCGGGCGCGCGCGATGCCTACGTCGTCACGACGATCGATTGGGGCGCCCTGGGGAGCGTGTTCTCGAAGCCGGACCACCTGATGGCAGACGTGTACGGCTGGGGCGGCGCCTTCAAGCCTGACCCGCTACTGCGAAATCTCGTCGGCCTCTTCGGGGGGCTCGGCTTGTTCCCGGCTCGTCTTCAACCGCCGAAATCGGTCCTGGACCTCTACTACTCGCCGGGCAACCCGGCGCGCGCGACCGCGACGCAGCTCAGTGTGCCGCTGTACTGGGAGCGCAGCACCATCGATCCGAGCAGCGAGGTGCTGGCGGTCGATCTCGAGCTCGCGTTGCTGCCGATCCCGCCTGCCGGCAACCCCGGCGGGGCCCCCGAGGGCCTCGTGCTCTATCCGGATCTGGAGCTCACCGCAGCCGTCACCTTTCCCCTGAGCCCGATCGTGGACCTGACCGTGGAGGGAGATCTCAACGCTGCCCTGTTCCGGGTGGACATCCATCCGTCCGGAGCGAGCATCGCCATCGATCCACCTGCGCTCCAGTTTTCAGGGTCGTTCGGCATCGACGCGAGCCCCGAGGAGCCCTGGATCCTGGTCGGAACCAAGGGCTCCACACGGATCGAGCTGGATGGAGCGCACGCCAAGGTCGGCGTTGCGGGGTCCGGCACAGACCTCGAGGCCAGCGTCGAAGCCGCCCTCAAGGGCGCCCGCGTCGTCATCGAGTTCGGGGAGGGCGACGGCTTCCTCACCAAGGTGCTCGGCGAGGACCCGCAACAGGCGGAGTTCTCGCTCGCGGCCCTCTGGTCGAGCAAGAAGGGCTTCCGCATCGAGGGGCAGGTCGAGATCGACATTACGCTCGCGCTGCACCTGTCGATCGCGGACGTGTTCAGCATCGACTCGCTCTACATCGCGCTCGGCGCTGGCTCGAGCGGCAGGGCGCACGATCGTCGGCGGTGGCCGGTGGCCTGGCGCTCGGTCCGGTGTCGGCGAGCGTCAAGCGCATGGGTATCGCCGACCTGGAGGCCAAGGGCGTCGACAGCCAGCAGCCCGGCAATCTCGGTCCGCGTCGACCTCGGCTTCGGCTTCAAGCTCCCCGACGGCGTCGGCATGGAGATCGACGCCTCGGTCGTCGTCGGCGGCGGCTACGTCGAGCACAAGGACGACGAGTACGACGGGATCCTCGAGGTCTGCGTCGCGGACTACATCCAGATCAAGGTCATCGGGCTCCTCAACACGAAGCTGCCCGACGGCCGGCCCGGGTTCTCGCTGCTCCTGATCATCACGGCCGAGTTCCAGCCGATCCAGCTCGGCTACGGCTTCACGCTGAACGGCGTCGGTGGGCTCGCCGGCATCAACCGGACGATGGTCACCGAGGCGATCAGGTCCGGCATCCGCAACGGCACCGTCCGGTCGATCATGTTCCCGCCGGACCCGATCAAGAACGCGCCGCAGCTGATCAGCAACCTGCGCGCGATCTTCCCGGTGGCGGAGGGCGATACGTGTTCGGGCCGATGGTGATGCTCGGCTGGGGCGCCGGGATCATCAAGGCCGCGCTCGGCGTGATGCTCGAGGTGCCCGCGCCGATCCGGATCGTGATCCTCGGCCGGATCATGATCGCGGTGCCTCCCGGTCGAGGACGACGGCGGTCGTCAAGGTCAACCTCGACGTCGTCGGCATCATCGAGTTCGAGAAGAAGCAGCTCTCGATCGACGCCTCGATCTACGACTCCGAGATCGCCGGCCTCGCGCTCTCGGGCGACATGGCGATGCGGCTCGACTGGGGCGACCAGCCCAACTTCGCTCTCTCGATGGGCGGCCTCCACCCCGACTACCCGCCGCCGCCGAACTTCCCGAAGCTGCAACGGCTCACCCTGCAGTTCGGCAGCGGCGACAACCCGCGGATCGCGGCCGACGCCTACCTGGCGATCACGGCGAACTCGTTCCAGATCGGAGCGCACATCGGCGTGCACGCCGAGGCGGGCGGCTTCGCGGTCGACGGCGGCCTGGGCTTCGACGCGCTGTTCATCTTCGTGCCGGAGTTCTCGATGGTCGCGACGATGACGCGCCGGCGTCCAGCTCCTCAAGGGCAAGCAAGTGCTGATGGTCGGTGAAACTCGACTTCAAGCTCAGCGGCCCGCATCCATGGCACGCGCAGGGACAGGCGGTCGCGCACGTGCTGTTCTTCGACGTCTCGGTGCCCTTCGACAAGACATGGGGCGACCCGTCAGCTGTGACCATCGAGACCGTCGACGCCAAGAAGCCGGTGCTCGACGCTCTCGGCGACCCGCGCAACTGGAGCGCCTCGCTGCCCAGCGGAGAGGAGAAGGCGGTCACGCTCGGCGACATGCCCGCCAGCACGGACGCGATCCTGGTTCACCCGATGGGGCGGCTGACCGTCCGGCAGAAGGTGGCCCCGCTCGACTACACGATGTCGCTCTTCGGCAACGCGCCCGCGTCGGGCGCGAACCAGTTCAAGATCGGCCAGTCGTCGCTCGGAAGCGGCCAGCTCGACCCGGTCTCCGACCAGTTCGCGGTCGGCCAGTTCACCAAGATGAGCGACCACGACAAACTCACGCACCCCTCGTACGAGGCATTCCACTCCGGCGCGTCGATCGGCTCGGACGAGACCACTGCCGGACACGTGTCGAGCCTCGACGTCCACTACGAGACGACGCTGATCGACGAGGACAAGACGCTCCAGGCGCTGCCGCTCTACGCACTCGGCATCGAGATGGTCGTGCTCGCCGCCCAATCAGCCGCCGGGGTGTCGAAGGTGATGAACTCGGGCTCCGGCAAGTTCGTCGAACCGGGCACCACGAGCGCGGTGTCAGTGGAGGGCATCAAGCACGTGATCGCCAGCACCGACGACCTGTCGGTGATGACCGGGCTCACGGACGCCGACGGCATCAGCGCGGCGGCGGCCACCGAGCTGTTGGCCCGCCACCTTGCCGAGCATCCCGAGGACGCGGACACGCTGCAGGTGATCCCGGCCTACGAGGCGGCGGCGTGAGCGACACGGTCGCGAGCTACGACTTCCTCTCGTGGGTGCGCCGCGGCGTGGTGTCCGAGATTCCGACGCCGGACCCCCTCACCGGCTCGCTGCCCTATCGCGCCAAGCTGCCCGTGAAGATCCGCGTCGACTCGTCACGCGACGGCGGCGCACAGACCAGCGACAACGTGTCGGTGAACATCGAGCTTTACGGCCCGGGCGACGTGCGCGGGATCGACCCACGCCACATCATCCGCAGCGATCCCGAGGACGGCGCGCTCACCTTCGAGTCCAACTACTTCGCCACCGTCGAGTTCCACCACCCCGACTTCCCGTGGCTGTTCTCGGTCGCGGCGCCGAAGGCGGAGGGGATCCAGCCGTCGGGCGTGCGGCCGTGGCTCGTGCTCGTGGTGCTGGCCGACGACGAGTTCAGCGGACCCGAGACCGTCGAGCCGCTGCCCAAGATCACCGTGGCCGACGCCAAGAGCCTGCCCAACCTCGACGACTCGTGGGCGTGGGCGCACACGCAGGTTGCGGGCGGGCTCGGCCCCAACGGAGCAGGTTCGCTCGCCGAAATCGCCAGCACGCAGCCCCAGCGCCTGCTCTCCCGCCTCGTCTGCCCGCGCCGCCTCTCGCCCGACACGCACTACACGGGCTTCCTCGTGCCCGCGTTCGAGGCGGGCCGCCTGGGCGGGTTGAAGAAGGACGTACCCACCGCCGACACGCCACCTGCCTGGGCTGCGGGCGCGACCGAACGTCGAGCTGCCTGTCTACCACAGCTTCGGCTTCCGGACCGCGACCGAGGGCGACTTCGAGTCGCTAGTTGCGCGGCTCGAGCCGCGCACGATGCCCGACACCGTCGGCATCCGCGACATGCGCGTGACCGACGTGGGCTGGAACGTGCCGGACGCGACCGCGGTGCTCGGGCTCCCGGGCGCGCTGCGCGCACCCGACAGCACCGACACGCCGTGGGTCGACCCGGAGCGGCACGACTTCCGGGAGGCGCTCGGCGACCTCGTCAACGAGGCGAGCGATCCGCGCGCCGACGACCCGAACGATCCCGACCCGGTGGTCGTGCCGCCGATCTACGGTCGCTGGCACGCGGCGCGGAAGAGCGTGGATCCGTCGCAGGGCGGCTGGCTCGACGAGCTCAACCTCGACCCGCGCACACGAGCGGCGGCGGGCATGGGCACGCGCGTGGTGCTCAGCCAGATCTCACAGCTCATGGCTTCGGCCTGGACAGCAGGTGCAGGGCGTGATCGAGGCGAACGCGCGGCTGCAAGCAGGCGCAGATGGCCCGCGAGGCGATGAAGACCGTGCACCGCAAGCACCTGAAGAACGCCGACGAGACCGACGCTGCTGATCCTGACCGGCGCGATGCACTCCAAGGTCACCGCCAGCCCGCGGACCGTGCGCGCGGTGATCGGCGACAGCCGCCTGCCGGCGCGGGCGCTGTCGCCCACCTTCCGCCGGATCACGCGTCCGCTGGGCCCGCTCCAGCGCAGGCTCGGCGCCGCCGCGATTTCGCCGTCCGCGCTGCTGCGCGCGCTCAACAGCGGCGCGCTCTCGCCCGCCCCGCCGTACGAGCCGCCGGCCGGCCTTGTCACGCTCGAGCAGACATCGCCCGGCCCGTCGTGCCCGACCTGGGTGCCGAGCTGGCTCAAACCGTGGCTCAAGTGGATCGCGCTGGCGCTGGCGGTGCTGGCTGTGGTCGTGGTTGTGGTGTTCGCGCTGGTCGGCCCGTGGTGGGTGGGCGTCGTGATCGGGGCGGTGCTGCTCGCTCTGGCGGTGCTGGCCTGGCTGCTGTCGCAGAGATGCGCGCCCGGGGCGGCGGGCGGTCGCGGAATCGACCTTGGCGACGTGAACAACCCCGATGCGGTTGCCGCGGTGCCGCCGCAGCCCGGCTTCCACCTGGACGGCTCCCCGGCGCCGATCGGCGTTCCCGCCGGCAGCGATTCGCCGGAGGCCGCCGGGTTCCGCATCGCCGTGAGCCGGCTGGCCGAGGCGATCAAGCCGACGGAATTCGAGCCGCCTGAGAAGGAGCCCGCCGACCTCGGTGGCCTGCGCGACGCGCTGCTCGAGGGGCTCGACCCGGAGCTCACCGTCACCGCCCGCACGGTGTCGATCGTGCTGGTCACGGACGTGCTCGGCTGGCAGCCGCCCGAGGACGACCCGATCGAGCCGATCATGGCCGCGCCCGAGTTCCCGCAGCCGATGTACGAGCCGCTGCGCGACATCTCGCAGGACCTGCTGCTCCCGGGCCTCGACGCGATCCCGCCGGACACGGTCTCGCTGCTCGACGAGGAACGCACGCTTCATCGAGTCCTACATGGTCGGCCTCAACCACGAGATGGCCCGGCAGCTGCTGTGGGACGACTACCCGACCGACCAGCGCGGCAGCTACTTCCGGCAGTTCTGGGACGTGAGCGGCTACATCCGCACGCCCGCGGATCCCGCCGATCCGGACGAGCTCGCCGAGATGCTCAAGGACATCCCGCAGATCCACCGCTGGAGCCACAGCTCGGATCTGGGCGACCACCCGAACCGGCCGCACACGGGCACCGGCCGACTCGTTCTCATCGTCCGCGGCGAGCTCCTTCGCCGCTACCCGCAACGCCGACGTCTACGCCTGCCCGGCCGTGATCGACACGAACGGCAAGGAGTCGCTCGGCGCAGGAGGAACGCCATCCGCTGTTCCGCGGAACGCTCGCGCCCGACATCACCTTCTTCGGCTTCGCGCTCGACGAGGACACGGCGCGCGGCACCTACGGCGACCCGAACGACCCGGGCTGGTTCTTCGTCTTCCAGCCCCAGGCGTGGGAGCCGCGCTTCGGGCTCGAGCCGGCGCCCGACACGTTCCCCGCGCACCCCGGCACGGTCGGCGAGTGGAACGACCTGGAGTGGACCAACTTCGCGACCGACCAGGCCTCGCTCGACGCCCTCGAGTTCGCGCCCGCCGCCACCGCGCCGCAGCGAGTGGCGATCCAGGAGGACCCGAACCAGAACCCCGGCGACGACGACAACGCGTGGGGCCTGGACAGCGCCCAGACTGCGTTCATCACGCTTCGCCGCCCGGTGCGGGTGGGCATCCACGCGAGGAGCATGCTCCCGTGACGCCGCCGCTCGTGCTGCTGCCGTACCGTCTCGAGACGCGCTTCGTCCAGGGCCTCGGCGGGACCGCAGCTGTGGGTGAGGATCTACCCGAGCCAGATCTCGATCGACGGTCACGACCCGCGGCTGTCGCCCGAAGAGATGGACGCCGGCAAGCGCTACTGGGCCGCCGTCTGGGAGGCGACCACGGTGGAGGAGGAAAAGACCCCGTGGCGCGCGCTGGCGGACGCGTTCGGCCCGCAGCGCGCGGCGTTCGTCGCGCAGAGCGCTCACGCCGAGCAACTACACCCAGGGCGTCCGGCCCGGCCCCACGCCCGGTCCCGGTTTCCCGACCGGCGTGCCCATCCGTGCCGGCTCGTTCGAGCAGCCGAGCGTCGCGCAGCTCGTGCCGGACCACTGGACCGTGGTCACCTACCGCGACAACGTCGAGACACACCGCGTGGACACGCTGCCGGTGCAGACTCGCGCTGGCGGTCGGCCCGACGCCCAACGCGACGCCCGTGCTCGACCCGGCCAGCGGGCTGACCGTGGACGAGGGCATGCGCTGGCTCGTGGACTTCGAGACCGCCGTGCAGGCAGGGATGGGCGTGCGGATCGACAACCTCAGCTCGGCCGACCTGAGGCTGGGCTTCGACAAGATCGTGGCGTTCGGCCTGCCGCGGCTGACGGTCCACCCCGGACCGATGACGCACGCCGCGCCGCCTCCGCCGCCGCCGGATCAGGCGCCGGCGCTGGCCGCGCTGTTCGAGGCGCACCGCTTCACCGACGGGCTGGCGTTCCTGCCGCAGGGGTCGCCCACCAACAACACGCCGGAGGCGCGCTCCGCCTACGCGCGCGGCGATACGGGCTACGAGACGAGCTTCGCCACCGAGCGCGGCGCGCCGCTCGACCTGAACGACGCCGCGATCGCGGCCAGCGCGCTCGGCATCCCGGCGGAGACTTTCGAGCACACCGAGCACGCCGACCAGCGACGACCAGGACGCCTCGCACCACATGGGCGTCGCGCTGTGGCCCGGCACGCTCGGCTACTTCCTCTCGCAGATGATGGACCCGGTCTTCAACTCGGATCAGGTCGAATCCGCGCGCTCGTGGTTCCTCGGGCATGTGCGCCCGCGCGGCGCGGTGCCGGCGTTCCGAGTCGGCTCCACCCCGTACGGGATCCTGCCGGTGATCTCGCTGGACAACTGGACGAGCACCAAGCCCGAGCGGGGCATCTCGGTGGCCGACGGGCTTCACACGTTCATCCAGAACGTCAAGCAAGACATGGCTCGACAGCAGTGCCAACACGCCGCGCGTCGGCGGGAGCACGACGCCGGGCGACGACCTCGTCGGCATCCTCGGAATGGATGCGAGCGCGCTGAGCTTCCAGCTGCGCTACGGCTTCGGGCCGGAGGTGATGGACGGCTTCACCGCGTTCTTCAACCTGCCGGGCGGCCAGGCGCAGGTGGACAACCTGGCGAGCCTCAGCTACCAGCTGCTTCAGCGCTACGGCTACGGCAACTGGGACCCGCGCGTGGCGCACTTCGGGCTCACCGAGGTGAGCGCGCGCGTGGGCTCGCCGACCGTCACGCACGACCCGCTGTCGGAGACCGAGACGCTCTCCGACGACTACCTCACCTGGCTCGCGAACGCCTCCCTCACCGACGTGCAGAGCGACGCCTACCCGGGCGGCAAGTCGCCCGACACGCTGCTCTACCGGCTGCTGCGGTACTCGCTGCAGAACCAGGCCGCCGACACCACCGTGGAGCTGCTCGTGACCGGCGAGGAGATCCAGGCCGCCGCGGCGATCGAGCCCGAGACGGTGGACATCAAGGCGCACGACGGCCCCACGTTCACGCGTGGCCGGTCGCTGAGTCGGAAGGTGGCGGCAGTCACGGGCAGACCAGACCGTGCTCGAGTACGTCGACGCCCACCCGCAGCTCGCGCTCACTCCCTACAGCCGGCTCGACGAGATGCGCGACAGCCTGCGCGCGCTCGCCCAACTCCCGACGGCGGAGCTCGATCGCCTCGTCACGGAGACGCTCGACGCCTTCAGCTACCGGATCGACGCCTGGGCCACGTCGCTGGCGAACGAGCGCCTGTTCTCCGAGCGCGCAGCCGGGCAGACGACGACGCAGGTCGGCGCCTTCGCCTGGCTGGAAGACATCCGGCCCGAGGTCGGCCGTTCGCAGATCACGGGAGAGGAGGACGCGGCGGTCCAGCAGCTCGACTCCGCCTACCACGCCGCCGGCGGGCCTGCATCGCGCGGCGATGTGCAACAGCCGTTGGTGGACAACGGCGGCTTCATCCACGCGCCCTCGATCGTCCAGGCCGAGGTAGGTGCGGTGCTGCGCTGCGGCTACCTCAGCCACCGCGATCAGCCGGACGAGGCGCAGCTGTCGGTGAACCTGTCATCGGGCCGCGTGAACCGGGCGCTCGAGCTGATCGACGGTGTGCGGCAGGGGCAGCCGCTCGGCGCGCTGCTCGGGTACCGCGTGGAGTCGGCGCTGCACGCTGCCGGCCTCGACCAGGAGATTCAGCCGCTGCGCGACGCCTATCCGATCGTGGCCAACAAGCTGACGCAGCCGGCCGGCGGCGACCGAGGCGGCAGGCGCGTCGAACGTGGTGGACGGGCTGGCGCTGCAACGCGCGTGGGCGGCGGGCAGCGTCTCGGTGGGCGGCGGCGTGTCGTCGGGGCTCGAGACCATGCTCGACGCGCTCACCGACGACCTCGACGCGCTGGGCGACCTGTCGATCGCCGAGGGCGTCTACCAGGTGATGCGCGGCAACTACGCGCGCGGCGGCGGGTTGCTCGACGCGCTGTCGCGCGGCGACTACGCGCCGGAGCCCGAGGTGGTGCGCGCGGACCCGTCCGGGCGCGACGTGGTCCACCGGATCACGACCGTGCTGGTGGGCGACGTAGCCGCGGCCGGCGGCGGCCGGCGGCCCCGGTGTTCGCGCGCAGGTCGAGCCGCAGCTCGACGCCTGGAGCGGCACCAGCTCCCCGATCCGCGCGACGTGCGCTGCACGGCGAGCTACACCGACGCCGGCGGCACGACACACGAACGGTCGTCGGCTCGACGACCTGAAAATCGGGCCGCTCGACCTGGTGGCTCTGCGGACGGCGCACGACGTCGGCGCCGGCGGCGAGCTCGAGCAGCGGATCGGCTACGCAGGCGCGCGGCGTGTGGGGGCTGGACCCGGCCGAGCTGACGCTCGACTTCGAGCGCGACGCCAGCTGGGCGGCGAGCGAGGTGTCCTTCCCCGAGCTGCTGCTCGCTCGCCAAGGCGCTGGGCATGCTGGTTGGGCATGCACGCCCGCTGCGCTCCACCGATCTGTTCGAGCCGGGACGTGTGGACGCCGCCGACCAGGAGGACCTGACGATCCGCGCCGCCACCGCGAGTGGGGCGTTGTCGACGCGGCGGTAACCGCGTCTGGGCGCGGCGACGACGCTCGCCGGCGCTGCGCGTCCGCGCTGCTCGACGCGGTCGGCGCTCGGCGCGATGGGCTCGGTGCCCGGGTCGCGCTTCGGCACGGGCGGCGACACCACCGCCGCGCTGCGCAGCCAGGCCGACTCCGTCCAGGCCGAGCTGGCCAAGCGCAAGACCGCCGCGACCGCCGCCACGGATCCCATCGACCAGATCCAGGCAGTACTCGGGGAGTCGTTCGTCGTGCTGCCGCGGTTCCGCCTCGGCGCCGCGTCGGCCGACGGCGCGGCGCTCGACGCCGCGCTCGGCGGAACGGCTCAGCTCCTCGGCGGTGACGACGACGCGGTCGTTCGCTGGCTCCAGCAGCTCACCCATGTGCGCGGTGCCGGTCGCGGCTCGACGCCGCGGACACGCTCGCCGCGCTGGTGGCGGGCGGTCGCAGCCCGAGCTCCAGATCGCTCAGTGGCCGGAGCTCGCACAGGGGACCTGATCGCTGGATCGCGCTCGCACCGCAGGCGGGCGACGCGCCGCAGCCGTCCGGGCGCGTGGCGGTGGAGGCGCGGCTCACGGGCACCTTCGATCCCGCCAAGTGGATGGGTGGCCTGATGCTGGACGAGTGGGTGGAGCGGGTTCCCGATCCGGTGCAGACCACGGGCGTGGCCTTCCACTACGAGGAGCCCGGCTCGCGCGCGCCACAGGCCCTGCTCGTGGCGGTCTGTCCCGACGAGCGTCCCGCCTGGGACGACGACCTCGTGCTCGCCACGCTCAACGAGACGCTCGACCTGGCGAAGATCCGCACGGTCGACCTCGAGGGGCTCGACGACCTCGGGCAGATAATCCCGGCGCTCTGGTTCGCCTTCAATCCGGACGGACAGACCGTGTCCTTCCACACCGAGGTGATCTGGCTCTGATGGCGAACGGCGATCCCAGCATCACGATCTGGAGCCGGCTCGAGCCGCGCGCGCGCGCCGACGACATGGCGCGAAGCCTCCAGGCGCAGATCCGCGATCCGCTGTGGATGCTGGCGCGGCAGTGGCAGGTGGGGGAGTTCCTCGGCAGCGACGGCGGCTCGCCGCTGCAGGCCACGATCGCCACCGAGACCCAGCCGCTCACCAGTTACCGGCCGGGCCCGCCGGGTGGCGCGACGGCGGGCGCCATCGACGAGACACTGCCCCTCGAGACTCACGTGGAGCGCGCGGAGGTCGAGCTCGGGCTGCGCGGGCGCGTGCAGCTGGGCGCGCGACTGGAGGCGTTCCTGCGCGATGCGAATGTGTCGGCGGCGGGCATCGACGCGTTCAGGACGAGCTACGAGATCGACGCCGCACCGGCCGCGGCGCCCGCCGTGCCGGACCCGGACGGAGAGGCCTGGCGTGCACTCGCGCGAGGCCGCGTGACGGACGGGGTCAAAGCGTACGAGGACGCGGCCGCGTCGCTGCCGGCGTTCCCCGCCGGCGGGCCGAGCCTCTCCGCGCAGGACGAGCAGAACGTCGCTGCCCGCCCTCCAGCGGCTCGTCGACTTCCGGCAATCGCTCTACAGCGAGCCGGACCACGACTCGGCCTGGGTCGAGCGCCAGCTCCACCACGAGCTGGCCGTCGGCTCGGAGTCGGCGTCGCTCAGCGCCGCGGCTCGAGGCTGACGGGTTCGGCGGCGGGCGCCTCGACTGGTACTCGTTCGAGCTCGGTGCGGGAGCGCTCGGGAGCGGGCCAGCCCGCCCAGGTCGACTCGCGCGAGTGGAACTTCATCCCCAACCACGTGACGCTCCACGGCCAGCCCAACGCCACCTGGTGGGAGCTCGAGGACGCGCAGACGGACTTCGGCAGCACCGATCTGGAGAAGGTCGACCTGGCCAAGCTGCTCGTGATGCAGTTCGCGATGCTGTACGGCAACGACTGGTTCGAGCTGCCGCTGCCGCTCGAGCTGGGGTCGCTCGCGTCGGTCACGCTGCTGGTGGTCACGGACACCTTCGGCCAGCGGACGCTGATCCGCCCGACGGGGGCCTGCACCGCCGAGCCGTGGTCGGTCTTCAGCACGTCGGGCGTCGCGCCGGAGCGGGACTTCCTGATGTTGGCGCCCACGCTCGGCCGGGTGCAGGACGGCGACCCGATCGAGGACGTCACGTTCCTGCGCGACGAGATGGCCGCGATGGGATGGGCCGTGGAGGAGAAGGTGCCCGGTGAGCTCGACACGCGCGCTGGATCGCCACGAGGCCTACTACGCGCGGCTCGCCGCCGAACCGTCGCCTCCCACGCCGGTGCCGCCCGGGTCCCGACGACCCGCAGATCCGCTACCTGGTCGGCACCACGGTGCCGGACCACTGGATCCCGCTCGTGCCCGTCACCTCCACCGAGCGATCGTTCCTGTTCCGCCGCGGCGTCATGGGGGAGCCGGGAGCCGCGGGGGCGCAGGGCGACCTGCTCGGCCCCGGGCGGCCGTTCTACCTCGCCGAGGAGGCGCTGCCGCGCGCAGGCGTGAAGGTCACGCGCGGGTTCCGCCGCGCTCGCTGGACGGACGGCTCCACGGTTGTCTGGCTCGCCCGCAACGCGGAGCCGGGCCGCGGGCCGGGCTGGTCGGGCCTCGCGTTCGACGTGGTCGAGCGCAACGAGGGCTGACCGTTCACCCCGCCGCACTCGAATCCGGCTACGCACGACCACCGGAACCGACGGGTAACTACGGGCCGTTCGGTCGCCCCCTCGCGGTGGTGACGGCTAGGCCGGATCACGGTTATCTGTCTTGCATTGAACGTCGAGCCGTTGCCGCAACCGATGTTCTTGACCACCGCGGTGAAGCTGACCGTGAGTCCAGGGGTCAGACCGGAGATCAGCACCGTCAGACTCGCCCTGACCGCACTCGCGCCTGTCGCTCGAAGCGAGTTCGTATCCAAAGCAGTGCTGCCGTCGAGGCTGACTCTGAAAACTCCCGGTGGCAACGCCCTCGACAGCCCCGGCGACCCGCCCGGGCCGGTCGGGCCGATAGCCCCCCTAGCAACGACGACGGGCGAAGATTTAGCTCAACCACGCCATCTCTTCGATCATTGGACTGTCGGTTGGTAACGGCGTTGATAACGGCAAGAAGATCATTGCTGCCCGGTTTCGCCGAGTTACGGGCCTCTGACCTGGGAAAACCTGGGACAAAACGACGGCCGGGCGTGGACATCGACCCGGGCACCGACAGCCTTCAACCCGGGCCGACGGCCACCGACCTCTCGTATGGTCCTCAGTGCATCCCGTACCGCCTGGCCGCGACGTCCCAACCAGCATCGAGCGCCTTGAGCCGGCCCTGGCGGGCCTTGTAACTCACCGTCTCTGCATTTCCGCGGGCGCTGAGAGCATTGAGCGCCTGCACCGAGGACGCAGTTGCCGCCTGACCCTTGTACACGACCTCACGCGCCTGTGAGGCGGCCGGGATCATCGCGGCCAGCGCCAGACCAAAACCCAGGCCGACCGTCCGCCCGAAGTTCTTCGATCTCATCGTCCCCTCCTTTCGATCTCCTCCGGGACTCACCAGTCCTAACGCAGGTCCCGCCTGTACAAGGGGAGCACCTGGAGGGGTCGCCTGATACACCCGCCGTTCTCTTCGACGGCTCAGCCGCTCGGAGGGTGGTTCCACTCTGGGTCCCGAGGCGCATCGGAGGCTCGCGGGGGAGGGCGGTCGACTGTTTGGACTTCGTTAAGAGAGGTGCGTGGCCAGTCGTCGGGGCGTGGCGGGGCTAGCCGCTTCCGCGAACGATCGCGGCGCAGCGCTGGTTGTAGAGACGGGTTCCGGGCGGGCATCCGCTCGGGCGCACCACGGTCACGACCAGCTTCGTCACGCGACCGTGGGTTGCCCCGACTGCGTGGATGACGTGTTCGCGCACCGTGACGACCCGGCTGGGAGTGGTGACGACGACCCTCGTCGCTTTCGCGGCGAGCACAGCACCCTGCTCGACGGCCTTGTTCGGCTGCGTGACCGTGACGACTCTCCTTGTCGTACCACCGACGACCGTCTGGGTGACCGCCGGGAGCGTGACCGTCAGCGGGTCGTGCTTGACCGTTTCGCCGGCGAGCGTGACGGTGTTTGCGGGCAGCGTCACGCTCCGCTCCGGCAGCGTCACTGTTGTCGTCTCCACGGAGGGAATGGTCAAGACCGTCGTCGTTCCGGGCAGCGTCACCGTCGTTGTTAGCACGGCCGGGGGAAGGGTCACGACTGTCGTCGTTCCCGCCGCGGTGACCGTCTTCTCCGGGAGGGTCACGGTCACCGTAACTTCCTTGTCCGTCGTTGTGCCGGGAAACGTGATCGTGGTCTCGGGCACGGTCACCGTGACGGGTTCCGTCTCCGTGGTCATCGTCGTGCTCGTCTCTGTGGTTCCCGTGATCCCGCCACCGGTCGGGATGTCGCAGTTGTTTGCGAGCACCTCCGCGCCGGTGAACCCGTTCCCGTAGATCGTGCTCATGTTCTGGCCCGGGTAGTGCGTCGTCTTCCCGCCGACCTCGATCACGTCGAAGGGCGGGATGATGTCGTCCTCATGCTTCGCGTGACCGTCGAGGATGCCGCTTGCGTCAGGCGTGATGTGTTCGAACTTCTTCCCGTTGCCTGAGTGGCAGATCGCGATCTCGCCCGAACCAGGCGTGCCGTCTTTCGACGCTGCCAGGACTAAGGCAGCCCCAAAGCCGAGGGCGGCGAGCACCGCAAACGCCGCCACAGAAAACACACGACGCACGCTCGGAAACGTACACACAAGAGGGAGGCCGCGGCGACGGTCGCAGCCAACTTGCGAAGCCAGTTGCGCGTCGGTTGCGGCGGCTCCAGACCCGACTCACGCCGGAATGGGTGAGGCTGCGACGCAGCGTGAGACACCGTGAACCCCGCCACAACCGGGTTCACGGCCTCTGCGAGTTCCGTGCTCACTGTGAACACTGGGTCGCAAGTTCACACAAGAAGCCCACGACCTCGTCTTCGCCAACACGGTCGGGCGCGGACGTGACTACCGCGACGTAGGCGAAGCCTTCCGCCAGGCCGTCAAAAGCGCCGGGATCGCCCACGACGGGAAACGACTCTCGCTCCACTCCCTCCGCCACTCCTTCGCCTCCCTGCTGATCGCCAACGGCCTCAACGTCGTCTTCGTCAGCCGCCAACTCGGCCACGCCAACCCCAGCATCACCCTCAACACCTACGCCCACCTGTTCGCCCAGGCAGACCACGCCAACACTGCACGCGACGTGCTGGAGACCAACTACCAGGCGACCACCAGCACAGGGGGCCTGTAGAACACACGTTCGTGGTAACGGCTTTGGTAACAGCCCGCGCTCGTTCTGATCGCCAACAGCCTCACGCAGTCCGCTCGGTAACCGCCCCTTGCGGTGGTTCCGGCTAGGCCGGGATCACGATGATCTGTCTCGCATTGAACGTCGCGGTGGCAACGCCGCCGGGCGGGATCGTGACGCTCTTGTACCAGGCAGTGAAGGTGATCACGTTTCCAGGGGTCAGGTTGGTGATCAGCACCGTGATACTCGCCCGGACTGGATTTTCGCCTGTCACTCGAAGCGAGTTCGCGTCCAAAGCAATGCTGCCGTTGAGGCTGACCGACATGAAAGCGGTGGAGTTCGGGTCGCCGTTGGGCTTGCTGGTGCCGCTTAGCTCACCCGTCAGAATCACGACCAGATCCCCGGAGGCCGGGACCGTCGCCGTCACCGATGGCCCATCGAGCAGCGTGCCGTAGACCGCGACGTTCGTCGTAACAATCCCGGTAGCAATGCCCTGGACAGGCGCGATTAGCCCGCTCGGGCCGGTCGGGCCGGTAGCCCCCGTCGGGCCGGTCGGGCCGGTCACACCGGTGGGACCCGTTCCGCCCGTCGGCCCGGTCGGCCCGGCGGCGCCCCGATCTCCGCTCGCACCCGAGGGACCGGAGGCTCCGGTCGCACCTGTTGCCCCTGGTTGTCCGGTCTGGCCCGTCGCCCCGGTGGCGCCGGTCGGGCCGGTCGGGCCGTTTGTGCCGTTTGTTGGCCGTTCGAGCCGGTCGCCCCCGTGGTACCCCGTTCACCGTTCGCGCCCGTAGCCCCGGTTGCACCTCTAAGTCCGGTCGGCCCCGTCGCTCCGGTCGAGCCGGTGACTCCGGTCGCCCCGGCGGCGCCGGTGGCCCCGGTGGCGCCGGTGGCGCGTCGAACCGTTCGACCCGGCGGCTCCGCTCGACCCGGTAGCGCCACTCGACCCGGTGGCACCGGTCAGCCCGGTCGGACCCGTGGCACCTGTCGGGCCGGTCGGGCCGGCGGGACCGCTTGCTCCGGTCGGGCCAGTCGCCCCCGCGTTTCCGGTCGCGCCGGTCGCACCGGTCGCACCCGTGTTCCCGGTTGCACCAGTCGGGCCGGTCAGACCGGTCGGCCCAGTCGCACCCGTTGCACCGATCTCACCTCGCTGACCAGTCGCCCCGGTAGCGCCCGCCGCGCCCGTGTTGCCGGTTGCACCTCCGTTGTTCCCGTCGCGCCGGTCGCTCCCGTCTCGCCCGTACCACCCGTAGCGCCGGTCGCCCCGTGTTGCCGTGCGACCGGTGCCGCCCTGGCCCGGTTGCCCCGGTGGCTCCGCTCACCCGTGTGCCCGGCTGTCCGGTCGTGCCCGTCGGCCCTGTGCCGCCGGTCGGTCCGGCCGGCCCCGTCGGGCCGGTCGGCCCCGTCCCGCCGTTTGTGCCGTTTGACCGGTCGCGCCCGTGTTGCCCGTGGGGCCCCTCTGGCCGGTCGCACCTCTCGCCCCCGCCGCCCCCGTCGCGCCGGTCTGGCCGGTGGCACCACTCGCCCCGGTCGACCGCGGACTGTCGCGCCGGTGGCACCAGCCGTTCCCGTTGCGCCGGTTGCACCCGCGTTGCCGGTCGCGCCGGTGGCACCTGTCGGGCCAGTCAGACCGGTCGGGCCAGTCGCGCCCGTTACACCGATTTCGCCTCGCTGACCGGTCGGCCCGGTAGCACCGGTCGCACCCGTATTGCCCGTGGCGCCGGTCGCGCCGGTCGCACCGATCTCACCTCGCTGACCGGTGGCACCAGTCGCGCCGGTGGCACCTGACGGGCCAGTAGCTCCCGTCGCACCCGTCAATCCGGTCGCACCCGTCGGGCCGGTTTGACCAGTCGGACCCGCAGTCCCCGTTGCGCCCGCTGCCCCAGTCTCGCCCGTACTTCCCGTCGCGCCGGTCGCGCCGGTCGCTCCCGTAACGCCGGTCGCACCCGTGTTCCCGGTAGCGCCGGTCGCCCCGGTGGCACCTGTCTGACCGGTAGCTCCGGTCGCACCCGTCAAGCCAGTCGCACCCACCGGACCAGTCGCACCGCTATCTCCCGATGGCCCGTGTTGCCGGTCGGCCCGTAGCGCCCGTCTGGCCAGTGGGTCCCGTCGCTCCCGTCAAGCCAGTCGCACCCGCCGGACCCGTCGCACCTGTCACGCCGGTCGGGCCGGTGAGCCCCGCCGGACCGGTCGCCCCCGTGGCCCCGGTCGAACCCGCGGCCCCTGCAGCGCCACCGGTGCCCACCGAGCCCGTAGCTCCCGCCTGACCGGTCGCGCCCGCCGGGCCGGTCGGACCAGTCGCGCCCTTCGGGCCCGTGGGACCGGTCGGACCTGCCGGGCCGCTGTCGGAGGGAGGAACGAACGCAGCCTCGGTCGGCGGCCAGGTGATCTTGCGCTCGTTCCTGGCGCAATGACCCTGGCGCAGCTTGAGGTCTCGGATCGTCTCCGAATTACCCGTCAGCTCGATGCACGCGGTGTAGACGATCGGCTTCGCGTGCGACGCTGCGACGGCCGAGCCCGAAGCCGAAAGTGCCAGGAGCACGCAGACAGAAAGCGCCGCGAGCAGCGAGAACGTCGCACCACCGACTCTCCGCACCTTCCCTCCCGACGCTCGTCCCGGTCCCGAACCCACTAGAAATAGCGTAGTGTGGGGCGGATCGAGCCGTGTAGCGGAGGGTGGAGCGGCGGTTCGCTATGCGGGTCGAAAGCGGCTGCCTGACGGGCAGGCGTTGCAGGGGATCTGTTGTGCTGCACACGGGATGCGTGGCGGCATCTGCCGCGCGAGTGGGCTTGGGGGCGGCTCGACGTGTCACCGGCGGATGGATGAGTGGCAGCGGGCCGGTGTGTGGGAGCGGCGCACGAGGTGATGCTGGCGGAGATGCGGCGGGAAGGGGAGATCGAGTGGGGGCGAGCGGTCGCGGACGGCAGTCATGTGCAGGCGAAAAAGGGGGCTCCGAGACGGGCCCGAGCCCGGTGAAAGAGCCGGGAACGGGTCGAAGCATCACCTCTGTAGACGCGACCGGGATCCCGCTGGCGTGGACGGTCACCGGCGGCAACCGCACGACGTCACCCAGTTGATCCCGCTGATCGACCGTGTGCCGCCGGTGCGCGGCAAGGTCGGCCGGCCACGCCGACGACCCGACGGGTGACGCCGACCGAGGCTACGACCACGACAGAGATACCGCCGCCAGCTCCGACACCGCGGGATCACGCACGAGATCGCCCGCCGCAGCACCGGACACGGCTCCGGGCTCGGCCGCCACCGCTGGGTCGTCGAGCGCACCTTCGCCTGGCTCCACCACTTCAAACGGCTGCTCGTCCGCTACGACCGCCGCGACGAGATGCACGAAGCGTTCCTCGCGATCGGCTGCTGCCTCGTCTGCTTCAGGAGGCTGAAGAACTGATTCTGAGAGAGCTAGTACGAGTTCCGATGGTCGCAACCGGCGAACGCGGCCGGGCCGGGCGGTTCCAGCCGACGGGCTAGCCGCGATCGTAAGCCTCGGTGACATGGAGCAACGCCGTAGGATCGTCCCGTGGCCGACGAGCCGTCACTCCCGGCCGACCCCGAAGCGCTGATCCGCAGCCGCCGCTACCGCGTCCTGCTCGTCCTCGCGGCGCTGGTCGGACTCGTCGTCTCGACGGCCTCGTGGGCGTTTCTCGAGCTCGTGCACGTGCTGCAGACGCAGGTATACGACGACCTGCCAAAGGATTTGGGCTACTCGACACCGCCGCTCTGGTGGCCGCTGCCGTGGCTGGCGTTGGCGGGGCTGCTCACCGCCTTCGCCGTCGTCTACCTGCCTGGCCGCGGTGGTCACATTCCGGCGGAGGGCCTCAAGGCGGGCGGCAAACCGACCCAGCCGATCGAGTTGCCGGGGATCGTCCTGGCTGCGGCGGCGACGCTCGGCCTCGGGCTCGTCCTCGGGCCCGAGGCCCCGTTGATCGCACTCGGTATGGGCCTCGGGATCTTCACGATGGAAAGGATCAAGCGGGACTCGCCCGAGCAGGCTCTGACGCTGATGGGCGCCGCCGGGAGCTTCGCCGCGGTGTCGACGATCTTCGGCTCGCCCGTCATCGGCGCGGTGATCATCATCGAGGCGACCGGGCTCGGCGGTGCAGTACTACGGCTCATCCTGCTGCCAGGCCTGCTCTCGGCAGGGATCGGCTCGCTCGTGTTCATCGGGCTCGGCTCCTTCTCGGGGTTCAGCACGAGCGCCTGGGCCCTCAGCCCGTTCGACCTCCCGCCGTACGGGGGACCGGACTTCGGCGACCTCCTCTGGACGATCGTCCTCTCCCTCGCGACAGCGGTCATCGTCTTCGCGATCCTCGAGCTCGCCCGGTGGTCGAAGCGCCTGGTCGAGGCGCGGATGTTCGCGCTGACGATCGCGGCCGGGCTCGTGGTCGGAGGGCTGGCGATTGCGTTCGCCGAGGCGACTGGAAAGTCACCCGACGCGGTCCTCTTCTCCGGCCAGGACGCGTTCGGTTCGCTGTTCGCCTCGGCGACGACCGTATCGCTGTCGACGCTCGCGCTCCTGCTGTTGTTCAAGGGACTCGCCTGGAGCGTGTCCATGGGCAGCTTCCGGGGCGGCCCGACCTTCCCGGCGATCTTCCTGGGCGTGGTTGGGGGCCTCATGGCCTCGCATATCCCGGGCTACCCCGAGTCGCAGGCGGTGGCTGCGCTCGTGGGGGCAAGCTGCGTGTCGATGCTGCGGCTCCCTCTCTCGTCCGTGGTCATCGCCCTGCTCCTCACGCTCGACGCCGGGACGTCGGTGGCTCCGCTCGTGATCGTGGCGGTCGTCGTCGCCTACCTCGCGAGCCTCGGGTTGACGGCGTACGTCGACTCTCGCATCGGGTCCCGCTCAACAGACGAGACTGCGTCGGTCGGCTCGGGGTGATTCGGCGCTGAGCAAGGTCTTCGTGTTCTCGCTGACGGCGGCGCTGAACCCGACGCTTCTGGCGGCGACGACGGTAATGCTGTTGCTGCCGAGGCCGAAACGCCTTCTGCTCGGCTACCTGCTGGGTGCCTACACGACGAGCGTCACGGTCGGTCTCGCGATCGAGTACTGGCTCCACGGGTCGGGGACGATCAGCACGACCAAGGTGACTGTCAGCCCCGTCATCGACATCACGCTTGGTCTGCTCGTGCTGCTGGTCGCGTTCGTGATCGGCACCGGCCGCCTTGCCGATCGACGCGCGCGAAAACAGACCGACAAGCCGAAGAAGACGCCGCGCTGGCAGCGAACGCTGAGCAAGGGATCGGCCCGAGATACGTTCGTCGTCGGCCTCCTGCTGAGCTTCCCCGGCGCCTCGTATCTGGCAGCGCTCGAGCAGATCCACAAGCAGAATCTCGACCGGGCGGCGGTGGTGCTGACGGTGGTCGCGGTCACCGTGATCATGCTGATGCTGCTCGAGCTGCCTCTGATCGGATACGCACTGGCGCCGGAGTGGACGCCGGTCGCGGTCGAGAGATTCAAGGCCTGGCTCGGCCGGAATGGCGGCCGGGCAGCCGTGATCGGCGCCACCGCCATCGGCGTCGCCCTGATCGCCCGGGGCACTATCGAGCTCCTGGGCTGAGGCCACCGGAAGCCGCGCCTCCTCCGCCGAACGACGATACTCGCGAAACGAAGGTCGCGGCGTCTAGGCGGCCGACCCCAACAGTGGAGGCCGACATGCTCGTCGCAGCGAACGGCTGGTGGTTCGGATCGATCATCTTCATCATCATCTGGGTAGCGATCGCCTTCTGGCCCGCCCGCGTCGCCGCCCGCAAAGGGCACAGCTTCATCCTCTACTTCCTGTTCAGCCTTGTCTTCTTCCCGGCAGCGTTGCTCGTCGCCTACCTGGTTCGGGACCGCAGGCGATAGACCGGACGTGTCGGACGGCGCGCAGACGCCATCCGGGAAACGAAGGCGAGACGGGCGAAGGGCTGGACGCTTGCCGAAACGCCTTCGCCGGTGCTGGCTTCGAGAAGCCCGCGTACTCGGCCCGGCGGCGGTCTCGATAGCATGCGGAAGAAGGGAGGAGAGTGATGTCGAAGCTGATCGTCGTAGTTCTGGCAGGCGCCCTCGCAGCCGTTCTCTTCTTCTGGCGGAAGAGCGAGGAGTCCTGGAGCTCGATGTGGGGCTCGGTGAAGGACTCGGGTTCCTCATGGAGTGAGACCGCTGCCCATGAGTCTCGCAATGCTGCCGACACGTTGGCGACGGCGGCTGACCAAGCCACTACGTCGGTGTCCGACCTTGCCGATGACGTCAAGCGGAGTGCGTCGCACGCCGCCCACAAGGCCGGTGAGGATGCGAGCACGGCAACCACGAACGTTGCCGATGAGATCAAAGATGGCGACGCCGTCTAGCTGCTAGATCACTTCAACCCGTCAGCTGCCTGCACTGACACGGGCGAGACGTCGGGCGGGGCACCGGAGTGCGAGACGTGCGAACTGGACGCCGCGCACTTCGCACCCGCCGGGCTCTACTGGACCGCACCCTCGAGCTCCGGGAGGACAGTTGGCACATCACCGTCGGGAGAGCTCGTCCTCGGCTTGGTCGCCGTGGCGCGGCCGCCCAACGCGGCGACGGCGAGCGCTGCCACGACGAGCAGCGCGAGCGTCTTCGGCAGCCCGACCCGATCGGCGAGAAGACCGATCACCGGCGGGCCCACGATGAAGCCCGTGTAGCCGATCGTGAAGGTGGCGGCCAGTGAAGGACCGGGCGGATCGAGCCGCCCGGCCGCGCTGAAGAGCAGCGGGACGGCGTTCGCGATCCCGAGACCGCAGACGGCGAAGCCGACCACGGCCGGCACCGTCTCGCCGATCAGCAGCACTCCGCCGAGCGCGACCGCCACCAGCGCCATGCCGCCGCGCATCAGCGTCGCGGCGCCGAGCCGCTCGTTCAGTAGATCACCGCCGAGGCGCGCGACTGCCATCCCGAGCGAGAAGCCCGTGAACGCCGTCGCCGCTGCCGCGGCGCTCGCGCCGGCGTCGTGACGGAGGTAGATCCCGCTCCAATCGCCGATCGCGCCCTCCGTCATCATCGCCAGGAAGCACAGCCCGCCGATCAGGAGCACCGCGCGAGAGGGTCGCGCGAACCCGCTCCCCGCCTTGGACGAGACCGATCCCGTCCCCACCAGCCTCGTGATCCACACCGCGGCCACGAAGAGCGCAACCCCGACTAGCAGGCTCTCCACCCGCGGGTCGACTCCCGCCACGGCCGCGATCGCGACCAGACCCGCCGAGAGGAACCCGCCAACGCTCCAGCCGCCGTGCAGCGACGACATGATCGGCCTGCCCAGCTCGCGCTCGACGGCGACGCCGTGGGCGTTCATCGCGACGTCCATCGCCCCGCTGCTCGCCCCGAAGACGAACAGGATCGCGCCGAGGGCGATCGGGCTCGTCGCCAGCAGCGGCAGCGGCAGCATCAGGCAGAAGATCAGCGTGGCAGCGCGCGTCACCGAGGCGCTCGAGCGTCTGTCGAGGATGTGGCCTGTCAGCGGCATCGAGACGAGCGCGCCCGCGGCCATGCACAGGAGGCACAACCCGAGCGTCGCCTTCGAGATCCCGAGGTGGTCCTGCAGCCACGGGATGTGCGCGACCCAGGTTCCGATCATGGCGCCGTTGATCGCGAAGACCGTGAACGTCGCCAGGCGCGGCGTCATACGGCCACCACGTCGATGCCGGCGGCCACATACGGGCGGGTCAGCTCGCCGCTTCCGTCGGTGACCAGGCGATCGATGTCCACGAGTTGCGCGACGACCCATGGGCTCGCCGTGCGGAGCTTGTCCGCCGTCGCGAGCGCGATCACCTCGCCGGCCGAAGCCACCATGGCGCGCTTCACGTACGCCTCCTCGTCGTCGAGCGTCGTGACGCCGACGTCGGGATGGAGCGAGCAGATGCCGAGCACGCAGATGTCCGCCCGCACGGTCTGGAACGCCTCGACCGCGGCCGCCCCGACCGCGACCTGCGCGTCCTTCAGCAGACGGCCGCCGACGAGCATGACCTCGGCCTTCGGGTGGCTCGCCAGCGCCGAGGCCACCGGCGGTGAGTTGGTGATGATCGTGCCCTCGTACAGCGGGGGGAGACGGCGCGCCAGCTCGAGCGTCGTCGTGCCGCCGTCGAGGACGATCACGCGTGCGCCGACGAGCAGCGGCAGGGCCGCCTGGGCGAGCGCAGCCTTCTCCTCGTGAGAGATCCCGAGCCGGTTCGCGAACGAACCGGCCGGCGGCGCGGAGGCCAGCGCGCCGCCGTGAACGCGACGGAGCAGGCCTTGCTCCGCAAGATCTCGCAGGTCGCGTCGCACGGTGTCCTCGGACACCCCGAGGGTGGTGACCAACTCGGAGGCGACGACCCTGCCGTCACGCTCGACCCACGCGAGGATCGCCTGTCTGCGTTCAGCCGTCAACACCTGCGTGTTATAGCACGAACCTGCAGGTTTCTACGGGTTACTTGCGACTCACTCCGACGAGCACCCAACGCGCCCTCCGCGGAAGACTTGCGCTCGTCGACTGACGATTCAGCTCGCCGAGGCACACGTCACGGAGAGAGAGGCGTGCAAGGTCACCGGATCGAAGATGGTCTGGGGGTTGCGCAGAGAAGCGCTCCACCCACTCCCGTCGGTAGCCGGGGACGAATCGAACCAGATCGCCGGGCTCTCACCCGAGGAGACGCCGCCACTGAGAGCCATCGTCCCCGTCGGACAGCTCACGGTAAGAGTCGCATTCGAGGTGTTGCCGAGGACAGTCGGGGCGCTCGTTGCGACAACGCGCCCTGGTACTTCGAGCAGGCTCGCGCAGATGGCCGAGGTCGTCCCCGACGAGGACGAGGGGAGGAGGATCGAGTAGTGGCTCTTGAAGGCGCTCAGCCAGGTGGGCTGAGCGCTCGATCCCGGGTTGCTGGTGAAGAAATGCACCTGCGGGTCGCCGGTTGCGACACCACCCCCCACGAGGTTGAACGTCGCGTCCTGGCAGCGGGCCTCGCCGCCGAGGACTTGCTGGTGTTGCATGAGCACCTGCGCGCTGCGAATCTCGTACCCTCCGGGTCGGTTGACGCACACTGCGAGCGGCGTCACCACGATCGAGGGATTCGTCGGCAACAGGTTCTCGTTCTTCGCCGTCACCGTCCACCCGCTGCCGTCCGAGGTCGGGGCGTTGTCGAAGATGTTCGCGGAGTAGTCCATCGTGGTGTACCCCCCGCCCGTGACCACCTTGCCCGAGGGGCAGCTCGCCGTCACGGTGCCCGTCGACTGAGAGCTCAGGCTTGCCGTGCCTCCGGTCACGATCTGGTACCCGGTCATGGAGCTCGGCCCGGTTGGCGTCGAGGAGGTCGAACTGCAGCCGGGCAGCACTACCAGTGCCCCTAGTACGAGCGCTGCGGCGAGTATCCGAGACATGTCGACCTGAGCCGCCCCTCCTCGGTGTCGACACCATGGTGACAGATCGCGGCTCGCGGTACTAGGCGATTAGCGTCGTATTCGCAACGAGGATCAAGGCTGGATACGCACTCGCGAAAGCCCAGAGGAACGTGTTGAGGCCCATGGCGACTGCGATTCCGACATGGAATACGAGGCCCACAGCGAGGATGACGTAGATATCGGGCCACCGCAGCAGAACCGCCGCCGGTACGAGGCACTCGAAGGCGATCACAGACCAGCACAAGCTGAAGCCCAGCGTGGGATGGCTGCGGAGCGTGCGTGAGAGTGCAGGCCAGCCGAGCCCGACGGTATTGAGGATCGCTGGGACGGCTGTACCACGACGCCAGCTGTCGGAGCTCGCTTTTGCGACGCCTGCCACGAGATAGGCGAGGAGGAGCTGGAGCGCCGCGTACCAGACGGCGACGACCGCGATCGGCGTTCCGATCGTGAGCCAGCCGACGAGAACGCTCATGAGTACCACGAGCATCATTTGATCGGCGCCGTCGTTGCCGAGCTGGATGCGGGCATGCAGCAGCATCCGGGCTCCCACCACCAGCGCGGCGCCAAGCGCGCCTGCCGTTGCCTGGCGCCATCCGGAGAGCCATGGCACCACGACCAGGGCGCAGGCGCCGAGGAGCTGGGCGACGAAGAGCGTCAGGACTTGCGGGTACCTGAAGAGCCACGACAGCGGCCGGCTCGAGCGGCCGTCCAGCCATCGCTTCCAACCGGTCTGCAGGAGACCAGACGCGAAGATCCCTCGGTCCGACATCGCATCCCGGGCGTGGAGGCCGGCCGCTGCGTCGATCGCGACGCCGACAGCTCCGAGCGCTCCCATCCAGACAAGCGCGCTCGGGGTGCTCATCCGAGGCGACGCGCTTGGCCCGGCGCCGAGCTCATGCGCGTGCTCAACCCGTCTCCCCGATCCCGTGCCAGCGTGAAAGCGCCACTGCCCTGAAGTCGTCGAACTCGGGTGGTTCGCCTGAGGTCTGAGCGACGACGAACTGGCGCGCGATCGCGTGCGGCGACCCCGGCTGCACCGTGACGTACTTGAGGAGCAGCAGATACGGAATCGTCAGCGTCGTGCTCTCGGCCTCTCCGTCACTCTGGGCGAGCAGGCCGCCCGCGTCGGCAATCGCCTTCTGGACGCGCCGGTCAGGGTTCCAGATTGCGCGCCAGCGGCTCGACTGTGGCGGGCTGAGCTCATGCCAGGGACCGAAAGCCCGTAGCGCCGAGCGCTTCTCGCCAGAAAAGACGCGTGTCGGTCGTCCCCGGGTTCGGCGCGAAGAACGTCCAGATCGGGAGCAGGGAAAAGACATCGCGGCTTCTCGCCCATCGTTCCAGTTGCGAGCTCCGGAACTGTGCGACCGTTGTGACGGCAAGTGCGCCCACCATCACCACGACAGCGGCCGCGAACAGCACGGGACTACGTCGAGCCCGTGAGAAGATCGCGGCGGAGTTGGACGAGCGACTCGACTCCGGCCCGCGCGTCGAGCCCCTCGAGCTCGCCAACGTGCTCTGGGGACTCGAGCCAGGCGCGCATCCGTTCCTCCCCCGCTTTCGAGTCCGGGTCAGGTGGGCTCGGCGGCGGCCACTCGAGGTTGGGGAACCGTCTGCGGATCGCGTCGGTGAGCGTGGGATCCTGAAACGGGAAGGCGCCGCTCGTCAGCTGCGTCGCCACGACGAAGACCGTCGTCGCGTACGGAGGGGCGACCGCAGCATTGAGGGCTGACTCGGGAAGCCGCTCGAGCAGCGCCTGCTCGACCGGGGACAGCTGGGGCTGGCGGACGATCAGGACGCCTCGGAGCGAATCACCGAGCGACCGTCCCTCCGGTGTCGTCAGATGCGTGGCGCTGAAACCCTCCGAGTCGATCTCGCCGCCGGCGAACACGAAGCTCGCGACGGCGACACCGGTCGGCCCCGTCACGGCCAGGCCCATGGCGATGGTCTTCCCTCTGTAGTCGATCTCGCTCAGAACCGGAACGGCAGCGAGCGATCCCGAGCGCGGAGCCTCCTGCGACAGCTCACCCAGGGCGGCCAGAGCACGCTCGAGAGACTCGACGTCCTGTGTCTGGGCCGCGGCGCGGAGCTCCTGAAGCTCGGCCGACCGATCGCTGCCGATGACGGCAAGCATCGACCCCGGCGGCAGTGGAGCCGCAATCTCCAGATCGGCGGCGAGCTCGAAGACCTCCAGGTCTCGACGACTGCGGCGGCGCTTCCCGACTTCATCCGCGTAATCGAGCAGGCCCGACCCGATAGCTGCAAATAGATCCCGGTCGGCAGTTTCTTTAACCACGCGCAGCTCCTTTACTCAGAGTCGTCCGCGGAGGGCTTCAGCAGGTGAGTGGCCCGAGTGCTCTGACTCCTCGAGGCCCGTCCCGGCAGGAGCAGCCTGGTCGCGAACGAGACAGCCACCTCGCTTCCGGAATCTGTCGAACGACCGCATCCAACCCCCACGGACTTGACAGGTCAACAGCCTCCAACTTGATCGACTCCACAATCGCGCTTCGGTACGCCGATGTCAACTGCGCAGCGGGTACGTTGAGCGGGTGCCGGGCGCCCACGAAGGCCTCTTCATCTATGACGGCGATTGCTCCGCGTGTAGCGCGTTTGCCCGCTGGCTTCGCGTACGGTGGGATGGACGGGTGGAGGCAGCTTCCTGGCAGGAGATCGGCACGGAGAAGCTGCAGTCGTTCGGATTGACGACCGCCGATACCGCGCGTGCCGCATGGTGGATCGACGGGGCCGGGCGTTGTTCGGGTGGGCATCTTGCGATCGCCAGGGCACTGCGCGCAGCCTCGGGATGGCCCTCGGCGCTGGGGCGGCTCATGCTCTTGCCGCCGATCCGTTGGCTGGGCGGAGCCGCGTACCCGATCGTTGCGAGAATGCGGCATCGTCTTCCCGGCGGCACGCCTGCCTGTCGCTCGTAAGTCCGGCTGGGAACGCGGTCTACGCAGCTTCGGCGAAGAGCACGTCCTCCTCGGGCCGGGCGTGCATCGGCATCAGCGGCATCAGCGCGATCGCGAGCACGGTCAGCCCGACGTCGAGCCAGAGCGTGCGTCCGAGCGCATGGTGGAAATCGCCGGCGCCGAGGGCATCGAAGAACACGGTCCCGAGCAGCGCGACGCCGATCGCCGAGGCGAGCTGCTGGACCGCGTTCAGCACGCCCGAGGCCGAGCCGACCTCGTCGTCGCGGACGGCCGCGATGATGGTCCCGAAGAGCGGGGCGACGATCAGGCCCATGCCGAAGCCCATCACGAGCAGGCCCGGCACGACGTCCCACGTGCTGACGTCGCCGGAGTGCGTCTCGAGGATCAGGAGTAGGAGGCCCGCGAGCGAGACGCCGCCGCCCGCCTCGAGGACATGCCGCCCGTACCGGTTCGCGAGCACGCCGCCGCTCAGCCCGGCGCCGACCGCGAGACCGAGCGACCACGGCACGAAGGTGAGCCCCGCGTGCAGCGCCGAGAAGCCCTGGCCGATCTGCAGGAAGAGCGTCAACACGAACAGGACGCCCGTCATGCCGAGAAAGAAGACGAGCAGCACCAGCGTCCCCGAGGTGTAGCCGCGGTTGCGGAACAGCGTGGGCTCGATCAGCGCATCCTTGCCCGCCCGCGTCCGCAGGACCTGCTGCACCGCGAAGACGACGAGCAGGACGACGCCGCCGGCAAGCGATGCGAACGTCCAGGCGGGCCAGCCGGCCTCGCGGCCCTCGATCAGCGGATAGACCAGAGCGAGCATCGCCGCGCCGACGATCACCGCTCCGAGCAGGTCGACCCGCGGTGGCGACGGGGCGCGGACCTCGGGCATCAGCACCGCTGCGCCGATCGCCGTGGCGAGCCCGAGCGGCACGTTGACGAAGAAGATCAGCCGCCAGCCGCCGAGCCCGTGCACGCTGACCAGCAGCCCGCCGATGATCGGCCCGAGCACGGCCGCGCCGCCGATCACCGGCCCGAACAGCGCGAACGCCTTCGGCAGCTCGTCCTTCGGGAAGATCGCGCGCATGATCCCGAGCCCCTGCGGGATCAGCAAGGCACCGAAGGCACCCTGCGCGAGGCGAAACGCCACGAGCATCGACGTGGAGTCGGAGAGCCCGCACGCGAGCGAGCAGCCCGTGAAGCCCAGGGCGCCGATCACGAACAGCCGACGCCGGCCGAAACGGTCGCCGAGCCGCCCGCCGATGATCAACCCGATCGCGAGAGCGAGCGCGTAACCGCCCGCGATCCACTGCAGGGCCGCCTCGGAAGAGTGCAGGTGGCGGCGGATCGTGGGCAGGGCGACGTTCACGATCGTCCCGTCGAGGAGATCCATGATCTCGGCGGCCAGGATGACGAACAGGATCAGCCAGCGGCGTGGATGGGGATTCAGCGGCATCGTCGAGGCGGGACTGTTCCGAACAGCGTTCGCGAACATATATCAGAACGATGTATCATCGAGTCGTGGTCGACGACCTCCCCGAGCCGCCACCGCCGCCACAGCGCCGAGCCCGCACCGTCCGGCAGCGCGGGCTCGACCGGGCCACCGTCGTGGAGGCCGCCGTCCGCGTACTCGACGCCGAGGGCCTGGAGGCCGTCACCCTCCGCCGGGTCGCGCACGAGCTCGGGGTCGGCGCCGCCTCGCTCTATGCCTACGTCGATTCCAAGGACGTGCTCGTCGAGCTGATGCTCGACCACGTGCTCGGCGAGGTCGACCTCTCCGACCTGCCCGACGAGCGGCCGTGGCAGGAACAGATCAAGGACGTGATCCGGCGAGTGCACGCGACCTTCGTCGCGCACGGGGACATCGGGCGGGCGACGCTCGGACGCATCCCCTCCGGCCCGAATGCTCTCCGCGGGATGGAGACGATGCTCGCGGTCCTCCGGCGCTCCGATCTCCCGGATCAGGTCGACTGCGTACGCGGGCGATCTGATCGGCTTGCTCGTCGGTGCGGCGGCGTACGAGGACAGCCTGTATCTGGCAAGCGGCGTCGGGTTCGACGAGATGATGCGGTTCGTCGGCGAGTTCCGCCGCTACCTCGAGTCGCTGCCGCCCGACCGGTTCCCGAACCTCGTCGAGCTCGCCGGCCCGCTCACCCGCGTCTCTCCCGACGAGAACGAGCGCTTCGAGTTCATGCTCAACGTGATCGTCGACGGCCTCGCCGCCCAGCACTAGGCGAGTGCCGAACCCGTGCCTAACCGGGCTGCGGGGCGCCGGCGATGATCTGCTGCAACGCGGCGACGTGGCCCGCATACCGCTCTCGGCCGAGCCCGGTCAGACGGGCGCGAACACGTCGCCGTCGGTCGCTGAGCGGTCGCTCGATAGTGACGTACCCGGCCTCCTCGAGCGTTCCCAGCTGTTTCGAGAGTGCCGAGTCCGAGAGGCCGAGCTGGTCGCGGATGAACGCGAACTCGGCCCACTCGGCCGCGGCCAGGAGCGCCACGACGGAGAGCCGCGTCGCCGGATGAATCAGCTCGTCGAACATGGCATCAGGACTCATCGCGCCGCGGCGCGCTGCGACGCCTCGGCGCGGATCCGCGCCATCACCCGCGGGCCGCCGAGCAAGATCAACGCCGCAACGAACACGCTCGCCCAGGTCGACGGGTGCTCGGCCCCGTCGGCGTCGAGTGCGAACGCGACCGCGATGGTCACCGCGACGAGCCCCAGGAGGAAGCCAATCACCAGCACCTCCGCGTGGCGCCCCGCGACCTCGGCGCGGACCTTGACCTCGTCTGTTTGCTGCCGCCCCGCGACGAGGCGTTGAAAGACGATCGAGTGCGCCGCGCCGACCACCAGCGTCGCAGCGACGACGACCCACCACGGCGCCGCGAGGTCGCTGAGCACGCCGAGCCCGATCCAGCAGCCGGCCAGCCCCCACCAGTACCACGAGGGCATCCCGATCTGATCGATCACCCTCTGTCTTGCCTGCTCGGCGCCGTGCAGCGCCAGACGCGCCTCACCTTCACTCGGATAGGTCATTCCGGGCTTCCCCCTTTACTTTCCGACTAGGAAAGTGAACCTTAGACTTTCCCAGTCGGAAAGTCAAGCCCTCTGGGAGGCGCTTTCCGTCTCGTGGTCGAACGGGTCGCTGGGCTCAGGTCACGACAGAGCTATCAGCGTCCGCCCGGTCGCCCGGATCGAGCTCCTCATCGTGCTCGGTGCTGGATCGTTCTGCAGCGATGCGGTTGATGCCGCTGCTCAGCATGCCGCCCGTCGCCAGCTTCGTCAGCGCCTTCTGAGCCTTTCCTTCTTCGCCGATCGTCTGCTCGAGGAGCGCGCTCGTGGTCTCGAGGTGGAGCTCGCCCGCGAGGGCGCGCGCAGTGTCATAGG
Organism: uncultured Actinomycetota bacterium; assembly: GCA_963723405.1. Lineage (GTDB taxonomy): Bacteria > Actinomycetota > Thermoleophilia > Gaiellales > Gaiellaceae > PALSA-600. The sequence continues at coordinate 118,235 of CAVRQF010000007.1, forward strand.
CGCCGATCTCGTAGTCCTCGATGCGTTGCGCCGCACCGATCAAGGCAGCGTCGATCGCGACGGAATCGCCGGTGGCGCCGATCACGTCGGCGCCATCCTCGATCAGCCCCTTCATCGCCTCGCAGGTCTCTGTCGGCGCGAACCTGATCCCCATCTCCGCGAACGCCTGATCGAGCCGTTCGACATGATGCGTCGTCTCCTCGAGGTGCGACTCCAGGGCCTCGCGAAGCTCGTACGAATGAGCTGCCGCGGCCATCTTCGGCAACGCCTCGACGAGCTGCGTCTCGGCGCTCCGCAGATCCCCGAGCTCCTTGATCAACACATCGGTCAGCGAGTTGAACTCCATCGCATTTCTCCTTCTGATTGACGATAGGACCGTACCCCAGGCTGACCGATCGAAACAGGGACGCGGCTCGCCGAGGCCGGCGAGCAAGTGCTCGAATCGCCCTTCGCGGCAGACATGCTCTTACGTGGAGCTCGTGCTCCGCAGCGCCGGCCTCTACGAGCCGTGCGGGTGGTAGCGCAGCCCGTCGAGAGCGAGCTCGAGCAGGCGCTGCTTCTGCTCGGGGTCTTCGGTCGGCACCATCGCAATCGCGCCGACCATCCGGCCGACGTCCATGAAGTTCGTGTCGCGGCGGATGACACCCGCGTTCTGCGCGCGTTCGACCAGTGCGGTGCCGGCACCTGCGATCGCCGTACGACACGTGAGCAGGACGCCCGAGTTCGGATCCGTCTCCATCAACGCCTCGTTGAGCGCGCGCTTGGTTGCGGCGAAGCCGACGTACTGGTGCAGCCACTGCGAGAGGGCCTCCCACGGCGGCAGCTCCGCGAGATCGGCGGCTGCGCGGGCCATGGCCTCGACCTCGTCGACGTACACGGCCTCGAGCAGAGCCTGACGCGTCGGGAAGTGCCGGTAGAGCGTGCCGATCCCGACCTCGGCCCTCTCGGCCACGTCCTCGAGCGGGGCCGAGGTTCCCTTCTCGGAGAAGAGCGCCCGCGCGGCCGCCACCAGCTTGTCGTGATTCACGCGCGCATCGGCACGCTGGGGGCGCTGGGGCTGGATCGGGATCTCGGTTTGGCTCATGTACGTTGACGACTCAAGCGACTTGACAATCGGAGGCTACCTCCGTATGGTAACCGGAGGCTTACTCCGGATCATTCGGAGGTGGCCTCCACTTTAGCGCAAGAATCGGATCGGAAAGGAACGAGTTATGCGAGCAGCACAGCCAATGTCCACGAAGCTCCCCGAGGTCGGGTAATGCGCCGGGGGCCTCTTGCCGGCCAGTACGTCGCGGTCGCCGCGATGGTGATGCTCGCCCTGATCCCGTACCTCGCGCTTTCGGCGGCGCTCGGCCCGCTGACCGCGACCATCGGCGACCAGCTGCACATGAGCGAGCAAACGCTCAGTCTCAGCTCGGGCTTCGCGAACGCGGCCTACGCCGTGGGCACCGTGCTGGCCGTCCAGTTCGCCCAGCACCTTCCACAGCGCCGGATGTTGGTCGGCTACGCGGCGCTGCTCGTGGTCGGCTCGGTGCTCGCGGCCGCGGCCCAGGGTCCCGCGATGTACATCGCCGGTCGGGTGATCCAGGGGCTGTGCACGAGTCTGCTGCTGATCGCTGCGGTGCCGCCGCTCGCGATCGGCTATCCGGCCGCCAAGCTGCGCGACACGGCCGTGATCATGAACATGTGCATCTTCGGCGCGGTTGCGCTCGGCCCGTTCATCGGCGGGCTGCAGGCCGAGGCGAACGGGTGGCGGCCCCTCTTCTGGATCGTCGCCGGGATCTCTCTCGCCGCCTTCGTGCTGGCCGTGTTGACGTTCGAGGATTCGCCGCCCGCCAATCCAGACGCGCCGCGTGACCTCCCGGCGATCGCCCTCGCGAGCATCGGTTGCGTGGCTGCCTTCTTCGGCGCCTCGATGCTCACGACTCACCGCTTCCTCGATCCCGTGGTGATCGTGCCGTTGCTCGGCGGCCTGGCGACGATCATCGTCCTGGTCGTCTACCAGTACCGCGCCAAGCGGCCGCTCCTGACCGTTCGCACGATGCTCACGAGCACGATGCCCGTCGCGGGGATCGCGGTTGCGCTGTTCGCGGCGGCCGCATCGGTCTCGGCCACGGTCCTCACGGCCGCGGCGCTCGTCGGCCACTACAGCCCACTTCACATCGGCGTCCTGTACCTGCCGGAGGTTGCCGGCGCGGTGATCACCGCGATCGCGCTCGGCCTGGTCATCACCAAGCGCGCCATGCACTACCTCCCGCTCGTCGGCATGGTCTTCCTCGCTGCCGGGATCCTGGTCTTCGCGATCAATGTGCCCTCGAGCCAGGCGGCGACCCTGATCGGCTCGGGGCTGACCGGGATCGGGCTCGGGGCGACGGTCGCGCCTGCATTGTTCGTCGCGGGCTTCTCGCTCGCGTCGGCCAACCTGCAACGAGTCTTCGCGATCGTCGAGCTGTTTCGGGCGGTGGCGGCGTTCATGATCGCGCCGATCTTCGTGTACTTCGCAGCGAACGTCGGCAGCAACTCGGACCAGGGGACGCAGATCGCGCTCTACGTGGGCTTCGGGCTCGCCGCCACCGGCGCTGTCGTCGGAGTGGCTCTCTACGCGCTCGGCGGGGCCCGGCCGCAGACTCCCGATCTCGAGCTCTTCCTCCAGGGCGTGAAGCCGGCCTGGTACTCCCCGCCGCTCCTCGCCCGGGTCCGGAGGCGGATGACCCTGTCGGGCCAGGTCGCGACCGAGACCTCCGACTGAGATGACGTCGGCGCCCCCGGAAGCCCCGCCCCTCGGGCCCGTCCTCTTCGCCTACGACGGCTCCGAGCTCGCCCAGCTCGCGATCGAGCAGGCGGGGCGGCAGCTCGCCCCTGGCCGCGACGCCCTCGTCCTCTGCGTCTGGCAGCCCGCAGACGTCGGCTTCATACCCGTCGACGACCAGCACTTCGACGCCCAGAACGCCGCCGAGGTGAAGGAAGCCGCGGGGCATACGGCCGAGCACGGAGCGGCCCTGGCGGAGAAGGCGGGGTTCAAGCCGCAGAGCCTGGCACTCGAGGCGGCGCCGGCCTGGAAGGGGATCGTCGAGACCGCCGAGGAGAGCAATGCGAGCCTGATCGTGCTCGGCTCACACCGCCGCAGTGGGCTCGTCGGGCACTTCATCGGCAGCGTTGCCGCCGCCGTCGTCACCCACTCGGAACGCTCCGTCCTCGTCGTGCACCAGCGTTCATCCGACTAGCCCAGAGCCAGTCCTCGCCGCGGTAGGATCGTTGTCAATGGTGGGCGGTGGTCTTTCGGTCCCCTTTGCCGGTCTCCCCGGTGGGGCGGAGCTGGAGAGCGCGTTTCAGGCGGTGCAGCAGGTCTGCGAGCACGAGCCGGTGGACGTGCAGCAGGTCGTCGACCGCTTGCACGAGCTGGTCGCGCACTACTCCTGGGTGGGTGTCTATCTCGTCACCGGCGACGAGCTCGTGCTCGGCCCCTGGCGCGGGCCGGCCGCGACCGAGCATGTCCGGATTCCGATCGGCCAGGGCGTGTGCGGCGCGGCGGCGGCGAGCGGCAAGACCGAGATCGTCGACGACGTCAACGAGGACCCGCGTTACCTCGCCTGCTTCCCCTCGACTCGCTCGGAGATCGTCGTGCCGATCGACTTCGGCGGCACGGTCGTCGGCGAGATCGACATCGACTCCGACCAGCCGGGAGCGTTCGACCGCGACGACCAGCTCTTCCTCGAGCAGGTCGCACTCCTGATCGCCCCGGCGGTGGGAGCGGCAGTGCCCCCGTCGTGGCTGCGCGGGCTCAGCGTCGCAGACGTGATGCTGACGACGCCAAAGACGCTTCCCAGCGACATCACCGTCGCGGAGGCTCGCGAGGCACTCGCGAACGAGCACGTCCAGATGCTGCTCCTGACCGACGGCGCCGTCTTCCGCGGCGCCGTCACCGACATCCCCGGGCACGCCGATCCGGCGTCCGCAGCGCTCGCATATGCCCGCCCGGACGCCGAGACGATCGCAGCGACGGACTCGGCCGAGACCGCCTACACGCTGACGAGCCGAAACCCACACCGGCGCGTGATCGTCCTCGACCACGGCGCGCTGCTCGGCCTCCTCTGCCTCAACGAGACCCGCACGCGCTTCTGCACCGGCCGCCGGGGCGCTCACACCGCGCCGCAGTAGCCGAGGGCCCGGCCCGCCGCAGGGGCGGCTGTTCGCTCGTCGAGAGCTCAGCCCGAGGTTCGCGCCCGGAACCGGTGCACGGTCAGCGGGACGCAGACGGCGAGAATCGCAGTTGTCCAGAGCAGGCTGTAGACGACGGGATGGGTGAGCGGCCAGCCCGCGTGCGGCGAGATCGCGGTCGGGTTCCCGAACTGGCTGCGGGCGGCGGCCGCGAGCGAGCTGACCGGGTTCCACTCGGCGAACTGGCGAAGGCCGGTGGGTAGGCCTGCGAGCGGCACGAACGTGATCGCGACGAAGGTGAGCGGGAAGATGACGGTGAAGCCGAGGCCCATCACCGCGTCGGGGGAACGGACGGAGACTCCGATCAGAAGGCCCACCCAGACCATCGCGAGTGCGAAGAACAACATGATCCCGTAGCCCGCGGCGGCGTGGAGAGGGTTGCTCTCGATCCGCCAGCCGACGATCAGCCCGGTGAGGCTCAGGATGGTGATCGCGAGGGCCATGCCGGCGAACTCGGCGATCATGTGGCCGAGCAGGAAGGCCGAGCGGGAGATCGGGAGCGTGCGGAAGCGGTCGACGACGCCCTCGGTGAGGTCGGTCGCAAGCGAGGTGCCGGGCCCGATCATCCCGAAGGCGATCGTCTGCACGAGGATCCCCGCGATCAGGTACTCGCGATAGTTGCCCCCCGGGACCGCGATGACCCCGCCGAACACGAAGGCGAACAGCAGCACGAACATGATCGGCTGCAGCGTCACGTCGAGCAGCTTCTCGGGGATCTGCCTGATGTGGGCGAGGTTGCGCCGCGCGAAGACGAGCGAGTCGGCAGCGAGCGCGATCATCCGGATACCTCCTGAGCGGCCTCGGCTCTGGCTGCCTCGGAATGGCCGACCAGAGTGAGGAACACGTCGTCGAGCGTCGGCTCGCGGCGCTGAACGTCGACCGCGTCGACACCTGCGGCGTCGAGAGCGCGGACGATCTCGATCAGGCGGACGCCCTGGCGGAGCGGCACGATGAGCTTGCGCTCCTCGAGCTGATGGCCGGCGGCGCCGTCGGCATAGGGCCGGAGCGCCTCGTCTGCATCACCGAGCTCCTCCGCCGACTCGACGACCACCTCGAGGCGGCTGCCGCCGATCCGCTCCTTCAGCTCGGAAGGCGCTCCGTGCGCGATCTCCCGTCCGTGATCGAGCACGACGATGTCGTCGGCGAGCGCATCGGCCTCGTCGAGGTACTGCGTGGTGAGGAGCACCGTCGTTCCCTCCCCGACCAGCTCGCGGATCACGTTCCAGAGCTCCCGACGCGCGGCCGGGTCGAGGCCCGTCGTCGGCTCGTCGAGGAAGATCACCGGCGGGTCGGCGATCAGGCTGGCGGCAAGATCGAGCCGGCGGCGCATGCCGCCCGAATAGCCCTTGACGAGCCGGTCGCCGGCGTCCGCGATGCCGAAGCGCTCGAGGAGCTCCTGCGACCTGCTGCGGACCGTCGCCGAGGGAAGGCGGTAGAGACGCCCGATCATCTCGAGGTTCGCCCGGCCCGTGAGCAGCCCGTCGACCGTCGCCGCCTGGGCGGCGACGCCGATGCTCGCGCGCACCCGCGGTGCGGCCGTGGCAACGTCGTGCCCGGCGACGGTCGCCGAGCCCTCGGTCGCCTCGGCGAGCGTCGTGAGGAGCCGGATCGCCGTCGTCTTCCCGGCCCCGTTGTGCCCGAGCAGGCCCAGCACGGTGCCCGTGGGCACGTCGAGGTCGAGACCTCGCAGCGCCCAGAGATCGCCGTAGCGCTTGCCGAGGCCCCGCGCCTGGATCGCGGAGCCGGCGAGCCTCGAATCGTCCTTCTCGTACATCGTACGTCTAGACTAGCAGTACACTGTACGACGTGTCCAGGGATTCGACGGAGAGGTCCGCGCGGAGCCGCAGAGTCCTGCGCTCCGAGCCCCGGAGCATCTGGGACCGGTCCGCGCCCGCAGCCCGAAGACCGGCCCACACGCGTGACAGCATCGCGCAGGCGGCAATCCGAATCGCCGACCGGGACGGGTTCGGCGCCCTCACGATGAGGCGCGTCGCCGCCGAGCTCGGCGCGGGAACGATGACGCTCTATCACTACGTCCACACCAAGGACGAGCTCCTCGAGCTCGTCGACAACGCCCTGATGGGGGAGCTGCTCGTCCCGGAGGACGAGCTGCCGCCGGGCTGGCGCGCCGGGATGCGGGAGATCGCGACTCGCACCCGCGACGTCTGCGTGCGGCACCCGTGGGTAGCGGAGATGCCGCGGAACGCAGACGACGGCCCGAACGGGACGCTTCACGTCGAGCAATCGCTCGCCGTCATGGCTCGATCGGGGCTCCCGTATCCCGAGTGCCTGGAGCTGATCCTGCTCGTCGACGACTACGTCTTCGGCTACATCGAGCGCTTCAACCCGATCCACGGGTTCGTCGGGGACGATCCCCCAGCTCTCGCCGGCAAGTACTCCGCCGAGCTCGCGGAGCGGCTCGCGCGGCTCGACCCGGGAACCTTCCCGAACCTGCGGGCCGTTCTCGCGGCGGCAGACCCGCAGGAATCGCTGACCGCCTTCATCGGCCTCGCGCTCGACCCCGCCCGCTTCGAGCGCGGGCTCGGACTGCTGCTCGACGGGATCGAGCAGCACATCGCACGATCGACGCCGGCATCGTGAAGCGCGACTAGAGGCCGGCTGCCGGTTCGGCGCGCCTCCTTCTCGCGGCCTCGACAAGGTGCTCGAGCGCCGGGCGGACCTGCTCCCAGGTCCGTGTCTTGAGGCCGCAGTCGCGGTTGACCCAGAGACGCTCCCGCGGGATCCGGCAGGTCTTCGGGCTCAGGATCGTCCTCGCGGGCTCCTTCCCAGGCCGTCTGGCCCAGTGGACGAGTGCCCGCTCGTCCCCTCTACCGCTGCGCGTCAGCCCCGGACTTCGACCGGGTTCCCTCGACAGCCGCCGCTGCGGCCGTCGACCGACTCGTTTGCGCTGGTCGTGTTACTGGCAGGCCTCACATTCCTCTCCCCGGCGGCGGCGTCGATCGAGCACGCTGCCGCTTCGGCCGATACGACCGGTGCCGGAACCGCAACCGCAACCGGCACCGCTGCCTGAACCGTGGCCTTCTCGATGCTGGAGGCGCCGAGGGTACGGAGGTAGTAGGTGGTCTTGAGGCCGCTGTGCCAGGCGTGGCGGTACATGTGGCTGAGCGCCTTCATGTCGGGCTCGGCGAGGAAGAGGTTGAGCGACTGTGACTGGTCGATCCACTTCTGCCGACGGGCGGCGGCGTCGATCAGCGAGCTCGAGTCGAGCTGGAACGCGGTGCGGTAGCGCTCCTTGATCTCCGCGGGGACGTCGAGCTCCGTGAGGTCGCCGTCGAAGTACTTGAGCTGGTCGGCGAGGTCGCGGTTCCAGAGCCCGCGCTGCTTGAGGTCGCGGACGAGATGCGGGTTGAGGACGACGAACTCGCCGGAGAGGTTCGACTTCACGAAGAGGTTCTTGTAGAGCGGCTCGATACAGGGCGAGCTGCCCATGATGTTCGAGATCGTCGCGGTGGGCGCGATCGCGATCACATTCGAGTTGCGCATCCCCTGCGCCGCGATCTTCGCGCGAAGCGGGCCCCAGTCGAGCGCCCCGCCGCGCGGCACCTCGACCGGCAGCCCGCGCTCGGTCTCGAGGAGGTCGACCGTGTCGGGCGGCAGCAGGCCGCGGTCCCACTTCGAGCCGGCGTAGCTGGCGTAGGTGCCGCGCTCGGCCGCGAGGTCGCTCGAGGCCTCATAGGCGTAGAGCGCGATCGCCTCCATCAACTCGTCGCCGAAGACGAGCGCCTCCTCGGAGCCGAACGCGACGCCCTTGCGATACAGCGCGTACTGCAGGCCCATCACGCCGAGGCCGACCGGGCGGTGGCGCATGTTCGCGGTGCGGGCCGCCTGGGTCGGGTAGAAGTTGACGTCGATCACGTTGTCGAGCGCCCGCACGGCGACGCGAACGGTCTCTCGGAGCTTGGCGTGGTCGATCTCGCCATCGGCGGTGAGATGCTCGTCGGCGACGATCGAGCCGAGGTTGCAGACCGCCGTCTCCTCTTCGCTCGTGTTCAGCGTGATCTCCGTGCACAGGTTCGAGGAGTGGACGACTCCGGCGTGGTCCTGCGGGCTGCGGACGTTGCAGGGGTCCTTGAACGTGATCCACGGATGACCGGTCTCGAACAGCATCCGCAGCATCAGCTTCCACAGGTCGAGCGCCTCGATCCGCTCACCGAAGATCTCGCCGCGCTCCGCGGCCGCCTCGTAGGCGAGGTAGCGCTGCTCGAAGGCGGCGCCGTAGGTCTCGTGGAGATCGGGCACCTCGGAGCTGCGGAAGAGCGTCCACGGCTCGCGGGCCTCGACCCGCTTCATGAACAGGTCGGGGATCCAGCAGGCCGTGTTCATGTCGTGCGTCCGCCGGCGCTCGTCGCCGGTGTTGCGCTTGAGCTCGAGGAAGTCGCGGATGTCGTTGTGCCAGACCTCGAGGTAGGCGCAGCCTGCGCCGGCCCGCTTGCCGCCCTGGTTGACCGCGACGAGCTGGTCGTTGTGCAGCTTGAGGAACGGGATCACGCCCTGGCTCTCGCCGTTCGTCCCCTCGATGTGGGAGCCGGTGCCGCGCACGGCCGTCCATGAGCCGCCGAGCCCGCCGGCCCACTTCGAGCACATCGCGTTCTCGGCGATACCGCGGTTCATGATCGACTCCAGCGAGTCGTCGATGACGTAGAGGTAACAGCTCGAGAGCTGGGAGTGAGGCGTGCCGGCGTTGAAGAGCGTCGGCGTCGCCGAGCAGAACCGTCGCTCCGCATACATGCGATACAGCTCGAGCGCACGTCCCTCCCGCTCCGCCGGCTCCTCGGCGAGGCACACGCCGAGAGCGACGCGCAGCCAGAAGAGCTGCGGCGCCTCCAGCCGCCGGGGCTCCGCGCCCGTCTTGTCGACGAGCAGGTAGCGGTCGTAGAGCGTCTGCAGGCCGAGGTAGTCGAAACCGAGGTCGGAGGCCGGGTCGAGCGCCTCCGCAAGCCGGTCGAGGTCGTAGTCGAGCAGGGCCGCGTCGACCCGGCCGGCTTCCACGCCGCGCTCGAGCGCAGGACGGAGCGCGCGGCGATGCGCCTCGGCAAGGCCGGCGGGGCCCTCGCGGAGAACGTCCCAGCCGAGCGTCTCCTCGTAGACGAAGGTCAGCAGGATCCGGCCGGCGAAGAACGAGAAGTCGGAGTCGCGCTCCATCAGCGTCTTCGCGTTCAGGACCGTGAGCCGCTCCATGTCCGCGCGAGGGAGGCCGTCGTCGACCGAGCGCCGCAGCTCGACGACCAGCTCGTCCTCGGACAGCGGGAGGTCGAGCCCGGCGGCGGCGAAGCGGATCCGCGCCCGCAGCTCCTCGTGTGGGCCGGCAGGCGACACCTGCGAGATCCGGCCTTCGGCGCGAAGCATCGCGCGCTCGGCGCGGTAGAGGATGTACCGCTCGGCGACGCGCATCTGCCCGCACAGGACGAGCTCTTCCTGGACGATGTCCTGGACGGTCTCGATCGGGACCGGGTCGAAACCGAGAGCGCGCGCCCGGAGGCTGACCCGGTCGGCGATCCGCCCCGCGGGCTCGGGGTCGAGCGTCAGCGACAGGAACGCCTTGCGGATCGCGACCTCGATCTTGCGGGTGTTCCACGCGACGACATGGCCGGAGCGCCGCTGCAGACGCGGCTCGCCGCCGGCCGCCGGTGCGTCCGGAGCCGCGTGCGAGCGGCGCATCACGAGGGCCTTCGCCACGTCGAGCGCGCCCTGCTCGATCAGCGCCGCCTCGACCAGCACGGAGAGGTCGGGTGCGGTCACCCGCGGCGAGTCGCCGAGCAGCCGGAGCCGCGCGACCACGGCGAGCGCCGTGTCGCGTACGAGCGCCTCCGCCGCCGCGACGTCGATCTCCTCCCCGCGGGCGGCTGCGATCGTCCCGAGCGCCTCCGCCATCCAGCGGCACGCGTCGCGCAGGTCGTACGGTTGGTCGAGTCCCGCCAACACGTCCTCCACCGGGAGCTCGGGCAGCTCGTCGGCAGGCAGCACCGAGGCGCGCTTCACCTCCAGGTCATCGAGGATTTCGTCGAAGTCGATGATCACGATCCGTCCTCCTTTCAGAGCTCGTCGTCGGCTACGAGGGCGAGGGCGGAGGCCTTCTGGTACTCCGTCACGCGCCCCTCGAAGAAGTTCTGTTCCTTGCGGATGTCCATCAGCTCGGCCAGCCACGGCAGCGGGTTCTCGATCCGCCCCACGAGCGGCTCCAGCCCGACGCCCTCGAGGCGGCGGTCGGCGATGTAGTCGATGTAACGCTCGAACTCCGGCGCCGACAGCCCCACGGCGGCGACGGGGAGGCAGTCGCGGATGAACCGCTTCTCGAGCTCGACCGCCTCGGCCATCAGGTCGCGAAGCTCGCCGCGGAAGGCCGGCGTCCAGATCTCGGGGTTCTCCGCGGCCAGCTCGAGCAGCAGCCTGCGGAAGAGCTCGATGTGGTTCGACTCGTCCCGCAACGTGTAGCGGAACATCGTCCCGACGCCGGTCAGCTTGCCCTGGCGGTAGAGCGAGAGGATCATCCCGAACAGGCCGTAGAACTGCGTCCCCTCCATGCACTGCCCGAAGACGAAGATGTTCCGCGCGAGGAGCTTCTTGCTCTCCGGGAGCGACATGTCGAGATCGCGGCGCAGCTCGCGGGAAGCGCGCGTGACGAACTCGTTCTTCGCGACGATCGTCGGGACGTCGTCGAACATCGCCTCGCACTCGTGCGGGTCGATCCCGAGGGACGAGATCATGTACAGCAGCGAGTCCGCGTGGATGTTCTCCTCGTGCGCGTGCCGGCCGAGCACGAGCTTCAGCTCGGATGCCGTCACGAGCTCGCGAACGACGTGGAGGATGTTGTCGCCGACGATCCCCTCCGCCGCGGAGAAGTAGCCGACGCCCATCCTCACGATCCAGCGGTCGAGCTCGGACAGCGCCAGGTCGTTGCGCCATTGCTGCACGTCGCGCTGCATCGGCACGTCCTCGGGCTCCCAGTGGTTCGCCTTCATCGTCCGGTACAGCTCGTAGGCCCACACGTACCGGAGCGGCAGCAGGTTGAACGTCATCGTCTCGCGGCCGCCGACCACACGTTTGGCCGCCAGGGCCGCTTCGGCCTTCGCCTTGTCGAGGACGAACGTCCGGGGGCCGATCGTGTAGGTCTGCTGCTGCACCGCTCCCAACTCCTTTGCTCTCAGGTTTTGGCTCTCGGACTTGCGCTTGGAGAATCTGGCTCGACGGGAGAACGAAACGCCCGTCGACCGCAAGCGGTACGAACGGTTCGCCCCACGAGGCTCGCGCAGACTACGCACGCGCCCGGACGGAACACGAAGCCGGCGCGAAGAGCGTCTGCGACCGGCTCGGCGTGCCTCGTCGCATCACACCAGCCGCCACGCTCGACTGCTCGTCGGTGCCACCCGTGAGCACGCGTCGCGTGGGTGCGAGACGTCTCCAGCTCGACACCACTTGTCTCCGCGACGGCCTCCAAATCGTACGACGGAGAAGTAGAGTGGCCGACGAGCCGAGACCCTGACCCGCTCGTGACGGAACGCGAGGTGGCCAAACGATGTTGATCCTCGCGTCCGACCTGGGGGTGGCGCGGAGCCAGATGGCCTTCACGCTCGGCTTTCACATCGTGCTGGCCTCACTCGGTGTGGCGCTTCCGGCGATGATGCTGATCGCGAACTACCGCGGCCTGCGCCGCGACGACCCGGATGCGCTGCGGCTGGCGCAGCGGTGGTCGAAGGCGGTGGCGGTGACCTTCGCGGTCGGAGCGGTCACCGGCACGGTGCTCTCGTTCGAGTTCGGCCTCCTGTGGCCCGCGTTCACGGGGCGGTTCGGCGGGGTGTTCGGGGTGCTGTTCGCGATCGAGGGCATCTTCTTCTTCCTCGAGGCGATCTTCATCGCGATCTACATCTTCGGCTGGAAGTACCTCTCGCCGTGGACGCACTTCTGGACGGGTGTCCCGGTCGTGATCACGGGCCTCGGCGGCGCCTATGCGGTCGTGGCGGTGAACTCGTGGATGAACCAGCCGCAGGGGTTCTCGCCGACGACCGGCAAGGTCACCTCCGTCGACCCGTGGAAGGTGATCTTCAACCCGGCGGTCCCCTACGAGGTCCCGCACATGATCCTGGCGGCGTATCTCGTCACCGGGTTCCTGGTCGCGTCGATCTACGCCGTCGGGATGCTGCGCGGCCGGCGCGACCGCCTCCATCGCCTCGGGCTGCTGATCCCGTTGACGGTCGCCTGCATCGCGACGCCGATCCAGTTCGCGGTCGGTGACACAGCGGCCCGCGCGATCGCCGAGAATCAGCCGATCAAGTTCGCCGCGATGGAATGCGTGGAGACGACCTCGACCGACGTCACCGAGTACATCTTCGGCCGGTGCACCTCGAGCGGCGTCGAGGGCGGGATCGGGATTCCCGGGCTCGACTCGTTCCTCGTCGGCTGGAGCACGAGCACGCAGGTGACAGGGCTCGATTCCGTCCCGCCCGCCGACCGCCCCCCGTTCGACACCATGCTCCACTGGTCGTTCGACACGATGGTCGGGATCTGCTCGCTGCTGATCCTGCTTGCCCTCTGGCTCGGGATCTCGTGGTGGCGGAGGCGGGACTTCCCGCAGTCGCGCTGGTTCCTCCGCGCGACCGCCGTCTCCGGCGTCGCCGCGATCGTCGCGCTCGAGTGCGGCTGGATCGTGACGGAGGTCGGACGCCAGCCGTGGATCGTCTACAACGTCATGCGGACCACGGATGCGGTCACGAACGCAAGCGGCATCTGGGTCACCTTCGTGGCCCTCGTCCTCCTCTACACCGCGCTCGGGGCGGCGCTGATCATCGCGTTGCGGACGATGTCGCGCCGCTGGCGCGCCGAGACGACGACGACGAGAACGGCGCCGGGCCGTACAGCCCGGAGACGGCACCTCCTCCCGACCTCGCTGCAGGGGCAGTCGGATGAGCAGCGCCACTGCAGTCGCCGTCGTGCTCTGGACCGGAGCGACGATCTACGCCGTCTTCGGAGGTGCGGACTTCGGGGCCGGGCTGTGGAGCCTGCTCGCCGGCGGAGGCGACCGCGGCCGGCGGCCGCGCGAGCTGATCGACTGGGCGATCGGGCCGGTCTGGGAGGCCAACCACGTCTGGCTGATCTTCGTGGTCGTCGTGCTCTGGACGGGCTTCCCGTCGGCCTTCGAGGCGATCTTCTCCACCCTGTTCATCCCGCTCAGCCTGGCGGCGCTCGGGATCGTGCTGCGGGGGTCGGGGTTCGCGTTCCAGCACACCGCGCGCCGCGCCATGGGGCGCAGGGTGGCGGTGGCCCTCTTCGGCCTCGCCTCGGTGCTCACGCCCTTCTTCATGGGAACGGTCGTCGGCGCCGTTGCGGGCGGCCGCGTCCCGATCGGGAACGCCACGGGGAACGACGTGACCAGCTGGCTCAACCCGCTCTCACTCGTGATCGGCGCGCTGTTCGTCGCGACCAGCGCCTACCTGGCCGCAGTGTTCCTCGTCAGCGACGCCCGCCGGGCGGGAGCTCCGGACCTCGAGCGGTACTTCGGTGTCCGCGCCCTCATCGCCGCGCTCGTCGCCGGCGGATTCGCAGCCGCCGGCCTCGTCGCCCTGCATCAGGACGCGAGCTACGTCTTCGACCGGCTGAAGACCGAGGCTCTCCCACTCGTCATCCTCTCGCTCGTGTGCGGGATCGGCGTTCTCGCGCTGTTCCACCGCCGCGCCAGCCGCGGGGCTCGCCCACTCGCCGTCGGCGCCGTCGCCGCCGTCATCTGGGGCTGGGCGATCGCGCAGTATCCGTACCTGCTGCCGGAGAAGCTCACCATCGCCCAGGCGGCCGCACCGAGCGACGCGCTCACGTCCGTGTTGATCGTCTTCGGCATTGCGGTCCTCGTCGTGCTGCCGTCCATCGGCCTCCTGTACGCGCTCGTCCAGCGCAACCTCGTCGAGGAGACCGCGTCGCCGAGCCCGGCCGACGGCGATACGGGAGCCGGCGCGCCGGCGAACTGAGCTCCCGCCAACTGCTACCCTCGGTTGTGACTGAGCGAGTGACGGATGCGCACGAAGCGCCTCCCTCTGCCCGTTCCCGAGCAGTGGAGGAGGTGTTTATCTATGGCAACCGGAACCGTTAAGTGGTTCAACGCCGACAAGGGGTACGGGTTCATCACCCCTGACGACGGCGGCAAGGACGTGTTCGTTCATCACAGCGCGATCGTCGGCGAGGGCTACAAGTCGCTCGCTGAGAGCGCGAAGGTGCAGTTCGAGACCGCCCAGGGCGCAAAAGGCCCCGAGGCGACGAGCGTCACGCTCGCGTCCGTGTAACGGATCGGCGGCTGCCGCCGTCCTGCGGCGCGGCGGCCGCCGCTCCATCCATCCCGCCCAAGGAGGCGTCCATCAGCGTCCACAGAGAGCGCGAGCTGCCTGGCTCGTTCCCCGATCAGGAGGCGATTTCAATGCACGACGGTGAGAGCGAGCCGACGAACGGTCATCTCGACAGCAGGTCCGTCAGCGCCCGGCGAGGACGCTGACGTCATGGGCCGCAATCCTCAGTCACATTTGAAGCGGGCCCGCGAGCAGGCGCTGAAGGAGCGGCGCGAGCGCAAGAAGGAGAAGAAAGCAGCGCGCGCAGCCGGCCTCCTGCCGGGCTCCGAAGACGAACAGCTCGGCACGGAGAGCGAGGACGGCTTGCTCACGGCCGAGAGCAATGACACCTTGCAGACGGCGGAGACCGACGAGGACACCTCGCCCGGCGCGCCGGAGCCCGAGACGACGACGCAGCTGGACCAGATCGCGACGTGAGCGAGTTCGCCGGCGGTGGCCAGCCACCGGAGGCGGCGAAGCTCGGCTACGAGAAGACACTCGAGGCGCTCCTCTCGCTGATCGGGAGGCATGTCCTCGTGCTCTTCTCGGGCATCGGCGGGAGCCCCTTCATCAGCGGCGTCGTCGTCGGCCGACTCGACCGCGGCGAGCTCGACGAGCGCCTACAGGCGCTGTTCCTCCGTGCCGACGACACGCTCGTCGAGACGCTGTTCTTCCACGTCGGCTCGCGGGAGAGCGGCTTCGTCATCCGCCCGGACGAGTTCGTGCAGGCGTTCTGGCAAACGGAGCATCAGCTGACGATCCACCTCGGCACGTGCGCCGTCACCCTGCTCATCCAGGGAGAGCTGGGCGAAGCCCTACGTCGTGCGGAGCAGGAGCCGGCGATCTCGACCACGGACGAGCCGGAAGGACAACTCGGTGACCGAGGAGAGTGATCACGACCTGCGGAGGATCGCGCTCAGCGCGTTCCTCGACGATCGAGTCGCGGAAGGCTTCCGGATCGAGACGCGAACCGACACGCACGCGATTATCGCGTCACCGCCGCGTCTCGCCGACCTGCTCGGGCTCGTGCGCAAGAGCAGCCGCAATCGACGACAGGTCGTCTCGGTCGACCAGCACGGCGTCGTGACGACGCAGGCTGCCGAGCCGATCAGATGGTGACGACGCTCAGCGCGTCATCCGCTCGCACTTCGGCGAGCTGAGCGTCGATCCACGAATCTGCCTCGTCGGACTCGAGCCCGCGTGACAGGCTGAGCTCCTCTGCAAGCAACTGCCGGGCTCTCAGCAGGAGCTGACGCTCGTTCGTGGAGAGACTGCCCGGGCTTTCGCGTCCCGCCAGCTGACGGGAACGGAGATCGGAGTCTCGCACGACCTCGGCCAGCTCGACGAGCTTCCCTCCCGCGACCTTCATCCGAATGGCCTTGACCCGCTTCTGCCACTGGTCGGGCGAGGTGGGGTCCTTCGCCCGCAGGGCGACCTGCACGTCATGGATGTCGTCCTCGGTCGCGATCGGCCTGAGCGCCAGGCGGGCCCGCAGGAGAGGGAGCGTCACCGAGAGGCCGCGGGAGCATTCGACCACGACGAACTCGCAGGCCTCACCGTTCAGCTGGCCGCTCTCCCTGGCCACCACGAAGCCGATACCGTGTCCTCCGTAGACAACGGGATCGCCGACAGCGAAGTCCAGTCCGTCGCGCATAACCGTCCTCCAAGCCGCGGGCAAGAGCGCGCCGGGATAGCGCAGCCGTACGCTCGCTGTCAGGAGCAAACTACCAGTTGGGTCGGCGATCCCCCGTGCGCGCCCGGTTACGGGAGCTGCGGTTGGGTATGTCCCTCGTGATTTCATGGGCAACGTGGTGCCGGAGCATGCAGTCGCCGTTTCCGACCTCGTCAAGCGCTATCCGCGGTCACCCGTCAACGCGGTCGACGGGGTCACCTTCGCCGTTGGGAGGCAGGAGATCTTCGGCCTCCTCGGCCCGAACGGCGCCGGGAAGACGACAACCGTTGGCGTGCTGACCACGCGCGTCCGCCCGACGGCAGGGTCGGCTTCGGTGGCCGGTATCGACGTCGTCGGCGACCCTGTTCGCGCGCGCAGCGCCCTCGCAGTCGTCCCGCAGCGGAGCAACCTCGATCGGGCGCTCTCGATCCGCGCGAATCTCGTCTTCCACGCCGCCTACCACGGCGTCCCTGCTGCCGAGCGCAACCGCCGCGCCGATGAGCTGCTCGAGCAGTTCGGGCTGCTCGACCGCGCCAAGCAGAAGCCCGACATGTTCTCGGGAGGCCAGTCGCAGCGGGTCATGATCGCGCGGGCGCTGATGCACGCCCCCGAGGTTCTCTTCCTGGACGAGCCCTCCACCGGACTCGACCCGGCCGCGCGGCTCTTCGTCTGGGATCGGCTCCGCGAGCTGCGCGATCGCGGCGTGACGCTCTTCCTCACCACGCACGACATGGACGAGGCGGCGGCGCTCGCGGATCGCGTCGGGATCATGGACCGCGGCACCTTGCTCGCCCTGGACACGCCGGAGGCGTTGCTGCGGTCGGTGCCGACCGGGTCGACGATCGAGCTCACCACCCGGCCGCCGGATGCAGCCGCCGGGGAGAGGATCGTCGCGTCTCTCGGGCTGCTCCCGGCCGTCGAGCTCGCCGAGAAGGTCGTCGCCGGCCCGAACGGCGACGCGGGGCCCGCTTCCGCCGGGAACGGCGAGCTGCGCGTACGTCTCTTCGTGACCGGCGATGCACCACTCCTGGTCGCCCCCGCCGCCGCCGTGCTTGCCGAGCATGGCTCGTCCCTGGCCGACGTGAAGCTCGGCACGCCGACGCTCGAGGACGTGTTCATCCATCTGACGGGAAGAATGCTGCGGTGAGCGCGACGGCCGCACGGGGCGCGGTGCCCGGCCAGCGCCAGGTGTTCTTCGCCGTGCTCGGGCGCGACGTGTACGTCACGTGGGGCGAGCTCCCCGTGTTTCTCGCGCAGGTGATCCTGCAGCCGTTCTTCCTCCTGCTCGTGTTCGGCAAGGTGCTCGGGACCCTCGGGTACACGACGAGCGGCTACTCCGACCTCCTCTTTCCAGGATTGCTCGCGCTCACCGCTGTGATCACGGGCATGCAGACCCTCGCGTTCCCCCTCGTGATCGAGTTCGGCTGGACGAAGGAGATCGAGGACCGGCTGCTGGCCCCGATCTCGACCTTGCTCGTGGCGGCCGAGAAGGTGCTGTTCGCGACCATCCGCGCCCTCATCGCGACGGCGGTCATGATCCCGATCGGGATCCTCGTGCTCGGGTCGATCCCGTGGCGATGGGCCGGGCTCCCGCTCTTCCTCGCGGTCGTCGTCCTCGGATCGATGCTCGGCGCGAGCCTCGGGCTCGTGCTCGGGACGCTCGTGAAGCCGAACCGCATCAACATCGTCTTCTCGCTCGTCTTCACGCCGCTTCTGTTCACGGGCTGCAGCCAGTACCCCTGGCCCTCGCTGGACAAGCTGCCGTGGTTCCAGGTGGTGACGGCGCTCAACCCGATGACGTACGTGAGCGAGGGCCTCCGGGCCGCGCTCGTGCCGGACGTGCCGCACATCGAGCCGTGGATCTGCCTGCTCGTGCTGTGCGGCTCGCTGGTCGTGCTCCTCGCGATCGGCGGGCGCGGATTCGTCCGCCGCTCGATCGACTGATCACTTCTGGAGCTTTGCCCAGGTGTCCTTGAGCCCGAGGGTGCGGTTGAAGACGAGCCGGTCGGAGCGTCGAGTCGAGGTCCGGGCAGAAGTAGCCGAGACGCTCGAACTGGACGGTCTCGCCGACCGGCACCTCGGCGACCGCAGGCTCGACGAGGCAACCGGCGAGCACCGTCTCCGAGTCGGGGTTGACGTCGGCGAGGAGGTCGCCGTCGGCACCGGGGTCGGGACGGGTGAACAGGCGGTCGTAGAGACGGACCTCGGCCGGGACAGACATGGCCGGCCGACAGCCAGTGCAGCGTCGCCTTCGGCCGGCGCCCGTCGGGCGCGTCGCCGCCGCGCGTCTCCGGGTCGTAGGTGCAGCGCAGCTCGACGACCTCGCCGCCCGCGTCCTTCACGACGTCGGTGCAGGTGACGAAATAGGCGTAACGCAGGCGTACCTCGCGGCCCGGGGCGAGGCGGAAGAACTTGCTCGGCGGGTCCTCCATGAAGTCGTCGCGCTCGATCCAGAGCTCGCGCGAGAACGGCACCTTGCGCGTTCCTGCCGACTCGTCCTCGGGGTTGTTGACGGCGTCCATCTCCTCGACCTGCCCCTCGGGGTAGTTCTCGATCACGACCTTGAGCGGGTGCAGGACGGCGAAGCGGCGAGCGGCCTCGCGGTTCAGCACGTCGCTGACCGCGTACTCGAGCATCTCGATCTCGACCGCGCTCTGGCCCTTGCCCCCCACGCCGACCAGCGTCGAGGAAGTTGCGGACCCCCTCGGGCGGGAAGCCGCGCCGCCGCAGGGCCGACACGGTCGGCATGCGCGGATCGTCCCAGCCGCGGACGTAGCCCTCGCTGACGAGGCGGGCGAGGAAGCGCTTCGAGAGCACGGTGTACGTCGAGGTTGAGGCGGGAGAACTCGTACTGGTGCGGGTGCGAGGGCACCGGCAGGTTCTCGATGAACCAGTCGTAGAGCGGCCGGTGATCCTCGAACTCGAGCGTGCAGATCGAATGCGTGACGCCCTCGATCGCGTCCGACTGGCCGTGCGCGAAGTCGTACAGCGGGTAGATGCACCACTCGTCGCCGGTCCGCGGGTGAGTCGCGTGGAGGATCCGGTAGAGGACGGGATCGCGCAGGTTGATGTTCGGCGAGGCCATGTCGATCTTGGCCCGCAGGACCCTCGCGCCGTCCGGGAACTCGCCGGCGCGCATGCGCTCGAACAGGTCGAGGCTCTCCTCGACCGGGCGGTCGCGCCACGGGCTGTCCCTGCCCGGCTCGGTGAAGGTGCCGCGGTGCTCGCGGATCTCGTCGGCCGAGAGGTCGTCGACGTAGGCCTTGCCGGCCTTGATCAGGTCGACGGCCCAGTCGTAGAGCTGGCCGGAAGTAGTCGGAGGCGTAGTAGAGATGCTCGCCCCAGTCGAAGCCGAGCCAGCGGATGTCCTCGCTGGATCGCGTCGATGTACTCCTGCTCCTCCTTGGCCGGGTTCGTGTCGTCGAACCGCAGGTTGCAGTGGCCGCCGAACTCCTGCGCGATCCCGAAGTTCAGCGCGATCGACTTGGGATGGCCGATGTGGAGGTAGCCGTTCGGCTCGGGCGGGAAGCGGGTCACGACCTCCGTGACCCGGCCGTCGCGGACGTCGGCGGCGACGATGTCGCGGATGAAGTCGCTGCGCTCCGGAGCCGCCGTGTCGTCGCTGGTCGTCATCTCGATGAGACTAGTTCAGCGACGCCGCGCGCCCGGCGTGAGCTCACCGCCCCCAGACGTCTTCGGCGACCTCGACGATCAGGCGGAGCTTCGCCGCCTGCTCCTCGGCGGTGAGCGCGTTTCCCTCCACGGTCGAGGAGAAGCCGCACTGCGGGGAGAGGCAGAGTTGGTCGAGCGGCGCATATCTCGCGGCCTCCTCGATCCGGCGCTTGAGGTCGTCGGCCTGCTCGAGCCCGCCGCGTTTCGTCGTGACGAGGCCGAGCACGACCTGCTTGTCTCCTTTCGGGAGGAAGCGGAGCGGCTCGAAGCCGCCCGAGCGCTCGTCGTCCCATTCCATGAAGAAGCCGTCGACGTCGAGCTCGTTGAGCAGCGCCTCGGCGACGAAGTCGTAACCACCCTCGGCGACCCAGGACGAGCGGAAGTTGCCGCGGCACATGTGGGTCGTGACGCTCATGCCGGCGGGCCGCCCCGCGATCGCCTCGTTGACGTGGCGGATGTACTCGAGATGCTGGCCGTCGGAGTCGCCGCCGATCGAAGCCACGTACTGCCGCTGGGCGGGATCGTTCAGGTAGGCGAGGCTCGTGTCGTCGAGCTGAAGGTAGGTGCAGCCGAGCTCGCCGAGGCGCCTGACCTCCTCCCGGTAGGCGGCGACGAGGTCGGCCCAGAACTCGTCGAGCTCGGGATAGACCTCGGCGTCGATCGCCGCCCGGCCGCCTCGGTAGTGGACCATGCTCGGCGACGGGATCGTCAGCTTGGGGACGGCAGAGGTGACCGCACTCTGGAGGAACCGGAGGTCCTCGCCGAAGATGGTGCTGGAGAGTGCGACCTTGCCGGTGACGTGGAGGGCCGCAGCCTCGAACTCGAGGTCTCCCTGCTCGTTGTGGAAGCGCACCGTCACCCTGTCGTCGGCCGTCTGGATGCCGTCGAGCTGGTAGATGAAATCCATGTGCCAGGAGCCTCGGCGAAGCTCGCCGTCGGTGGCGGCCTGGAGCCCCACGCCCTCCTGAAGCGCGACCGCGCCGAGGATCGCATCCGACTCGACGGCTCTCAGCTCGGCCGCGTCGATCGCGCCGCGGGCGAGCTCCGCGCGCGCCCGCAGGAGCTCGGGAGGACGGAGCAGGCTGCCGACGTGGTCGGCCCGGAAGGGCGGCTGCTCCCTGCGCACGGCGAGACCCTACGACACCGGGCCGTCGGATGCCGGGCCGTCGTATTCTGGGCCGATGTCCGGGTGGCGATCGGCGATGCGCATCCGCGACCCCGGCTGGGTGTCGTTGCGAAGCGCGGTCCGCGCGGCGATCGTGATGCCGTCGGTGTTCGCGTTCGCGGACAAGGTGATCGGCGAGGCGCAGGTCGCCACGTTCGCCGCCTTCGGGTCGTTCGCGATGCTCGTCCTCGTCGAGTTCAGCGGCCCGACACGGAGCCGGGTGACCGCGTACGTCGCACTCGCGTTCGCAGGAGCCGCGAACATCGCGATCGGAACGCTCTGCTCGAACGAGGCGTGGCTCGCGGCGGCGGCGATGGGCGTGATCGGCTTCGCCATCCTGTTCGCAGGGATCGTCAACGGCTACTTCGCCGCCGCGACGACCGCGGCGCTCTTGACCTTCATCCTGGCGTCGATGATCCCGGCGCCCGCCTCGGCGGTGCCCGAGCGTCTCGAGGGATGGGCGCTCGCCGCGACAGCCGGCGATCGCCGCCCAGCTCCTCATCTGGCCGCGACGGCTACAGGCGCCGCTCCGCCGCGACGCCGCGGTCGCCGCGGGCGCCCTCGCCGAGCTCGCGTCCAGGGAGCTCGAGCGGGATACCGCGGGGCTCGCGGACCGTGTCCAGGCTGCCGCAGGGGCGGTTCGCGGCCTCCGTACCCGCTTCCTCGGCACGCTGCACCGCCCCTCCGGCCCGACCTCTGCCCAGGCTGCGCTGAACGCGCTCGTCGACGAGCTCGATTGGGTCTTCGTGCTCCTCGCGCCTCCCGGGGAGATCCCGGCGCTCGAGGTGTGCGCCGCGGAGAACGCGGCCGCGGTCGAGGCGGTGGTCGAAGCCCTCCGCGTCTCGGCCGCGACCCTCGGCGGCAGCGACGAGCTTCCCGACCTCGGACGGCTGCAGCGAACCCGCGAAGCTCTCGCCCAGGCCCTGGTCCGCGACATCGTGTCGGCTCGAGCCGGAGCGGCGCGGCCGACTCGATCATGACGACGCTCCAGGCGTCCTTCCGGGTCCGAGCGCTCTCGGGGGCCGCCGAGCAGGCCGGCGTCTATGCGATCGCGGCCGCGGGCCATGGAGTCGTGGAGCCCGGCGAGCCTCGTCCGGCTCGAGCGCCGCTTCGCGCCTCGCTGCGCGCGATCGCCGAGCACGCCAATCCCGGCGACGTCTGGTTCCGCAACAGCCTGCGTAGCGCAATCGGGCTCGCTGTCGCCGTCTACATCGCCCAGCGATCGGGCGTTCAGCACGGGTTCTGGGTCGTCCTCGGGACGCTGTCCGTGCTTCGCTCGAACGCCCTCGGCACCGGCTGGTCGGTCGTCTCGGCGCTCGCCGGCACGGCGGTGGGGATCGTGATCGGCGCCCTGCTCGTCATCGCCATCGGCTCGCACGAGGCCGTCCTCTGGGCCGTCCTGCCGTTCGCAGTGCTGCTCGGCTCGTACGCCCCCCGGGCGATCTCGTTCGCAGCGGGCCAGGCGGGGTTCACGGTCGTTCTCTTCGTGCTCTTCAACATCCTCCAGCCCGTCGGCTGGCGCGTCGGCCTCGTCAGGCTCGAGGACATCGCGATCGGCTCGGCGATCAGCCTCGGCGTCGGCCTGCTGTTCTGGCCGCGCGGCGCGGGCGCACTCCTGCGCGAGAACATCGCGACCTCGTACTCGCGCAACGCCGACTACGTCCTCGCAGCCGAGCGCGAGCTCGTCGACGGCGAGAGTGCGGACGCCACGGCAGCCGCCGCGGCTGCGGCCGCGACCGCGGCCCACCGCCTCGACGACGCCTATCGCCAGGCCCTCACCGAGCGCTCGGCCCGACAGGACGCCGTCGGCGGCCTCGTGCCGCTCGTGGCGGGTGCGGCTCGTGTGCGGCGGGCCGGGAACTCGCTCTCGGCGCTGACCCGGATGTCCGAGCAAGGAGAGCGACTCACCGACTGCGCGGCGAATCTCGACGGCGAGGCTCACGCCCTCCGGGCCTGGTACGTCACGCTCGGCGACGCCCTCGTCCGCCACACCTCGGTGCCGCCGCCGCAGGCACCGGACCCCGAAGGCCGCCGGCGGCTCCTCGGCTGCGTCCGCGAGGCTCTCTCGAGCGGCGACAAGGCCAGGATGCGCCCGGCGCTCGATCTCATCTGGGCCGGTCAGCACCTCGACGCGCTCGCGGCGCTCGAGGAGCACCTCGGCCGGCATGCAGCCGCGGCGCAGGCCGGGTAGTGCTGCGAGACTGGCGGGGTGAATGCGCTCGACGAGGTGGGGGGCCACGCCCTCGGTGTCCGGAAACGGATCGCGCTGATCGCGCACGACAACCGGAAGGCCGACCTCCTCGCCTGGGCGCGGTTCAACCGGGGGACGCTCTCGAAGCACGAGCTGTTCGCCACGGGAACGACCGGCGCGCTTCTCGCCGAGGAGCTCGGCCTTCGATCCACCGCTTCCTCAGCGGCCCGCTCGGAGGCGATCAGCAGGTGGGCGCTGCGATCGCCGAGGGACGCCTCGACGCGGTCATCTTCTTCTGGGACCCCCTCGAGCCCCAGCCGCACGACGTGGACGTCAAGGCGCTCCTGCGGGTCGCCGTCGTGCACAACATCGCGATCGCCTGCAACCGCGCGACCGCCGACTTCGTGCTCTCGAGCCCCCTGATGGGCCAGGAGTACGTCCCGAGCTTCACTCCCGAGGCAGCGGGAACCGTGGGCGGCTGACCGGCGCCGTCGCGCTCGTCACTGCTCCTCGTCGCCGGCAGGTGAGCCCTCCAGCACGGCTGCGGCATCCTCCGCGTCCGCTTCGCCGACGAGGAGCCGAGCGCCGCCCGTGAGGCCGAACGGATAGGCGCCGCCGGCGTCGTCGGACTCGATGACCGACTCGATCCCGGAAGCCGCGAGCGCGCCCTGGGCGATCTCGGCGGCGCTTCGACTCGGGTAGATGCCGATCTGGATCATCTGTCGGGAAGATTGAAGCAAGACGGGCCGGGCCGCTCTGGGGACGCGCTGACGTGCCCCGCCTCACATCAAGCCTCTAGGCTCCGGACACGCACAGGGTTGTCATCATCGGCGGCGGTTTCGGCGGGCTGCAGGCGGCGCTCGCGCTCCGGCGCGCCGCCGGTCGAGGTGACGCTCGTCGACCGGCGGAACTTCCACCTCTTCCAGCCGCTGACCTATCAGGTGGCGACCGGGGCGCTGTCACCCGGCGAGATCGCCTATCCGCTCCGCGCGATCTTCGAGCGGCGACCGCAACGTCAGCGTCATGCTCGCCGAGGTCGCCGACTTCGACCTGGACTCAGCGAGGTGCGGCTCCGCCAGGCGGCGGACGTTCCAGCCCGGGAGCGCTCGCCGTACGACACGCTGATCGTCGCGGGCGGGTCGCGCTACTCGTACTTCGGCCACGACGAATGGCGTGACCACGCCGCCGAGGTGAAGTCGCTCGAGAGCGCGCTCGTCGTCCGAAGCCGTCTCCTGAGCGCGTTCGAGGCCGCCGAGGTCGAGACCGATCCCGATCGTGCGCGCCGCGTGGCTGACGTTCGTCGTCGTCGGGGCCGGGCCGACCGGCGTCGAGATCGCCGGGCAGATCGGCGAGCTCGCGCGCGACACCCTCCGTCACGACTTTCGCCGCGATCGACCCGCGCGCTGGCCCGGATCCTTCTCGTCGAGGCGGCTGACCGCGTCCTGACGACCTTCCCGCCGTCCCTGTCGGCGAAGGCCGCGCACTCGCTCGAGCGGCTCGGCGTCACCGTCCTCACCGGCAGGAAGGTCACGGGGATCGACGGGGAGGGCGTGCTCGATCGACGAGCGAGCGCGTCCCGGCACGGACGGTCGTCTGGGCGGCCGGCGTGACGGCGTCGAGCATCGCCGCCACGCCTCGCCGAGCTCACCGGGGCGCGGCTCGACCGCGCCGGGCGGGTCACGGTCGAGCCGGACCTGACGCTGCCCGGCGCATCCGGAGGTGTTCGCGCTCGGCGACATGGTCCGCGTCGGCGAGACGGGTGCTTCCGGGCGTCGCGCCGGTCGCGATGCAGCAGGGCCGCTACGCCGCGGCGTCGTTGCCACCGGCTCGCCGGCGCGCGACACGCACCGTTCCGTATCACGACAAGGGCAACCTGGCGACGATCGGGCGGGCCGCCGCCGTCGCCGACCTCCACGGGATCAGGCTGAGCGGCTTCCCCGCCTGGGTGGCGTGGCTGAGCGTCCACCTCTTCTACCTGGTGGGCTTCCAGAACCGCGTCATCGTCCTCATCCGCTGGTCGGTCAGCTTCTTCACCCACGACCGCGGCGCCCGGCTCATCACGAACGTCAGGCCCCAGTCACCTCCGCCCGGGCCGTGAGCGAGCACGCCCACCTGGCGGGCTGACCCGGCGGCTAGCCTGGCGATCCCGTGTTCCTGAACATCCTCGTTGCCATCGACGGCTCGCCCTCGTCGGTCGAGGCGCTCGAGAAGGCGGTCGACCTGGCCAGGGCGATGCGGTCGAAGCTGACGCTCATCACGGTCGCGCCGCCACCCTCCTACTACGTCACCCTCGCGGGCGTGAGCGGCGAGACCATGCGGAGAGAGCTCGACCGCTGGGCGGAGTCGACGGTGAACGAGGCCGCCGCGCTCGTCCCCGACGACGTGATCGCACACCGTGTGCAGCGGAGCGGCCACGCAGGGCCGGAGATCGTGAAGGAGATCGAGCGCGGAGGCTATGACCTCGTCGTGCTCGGCACCCGCGGCCGGGGACGGGCGCAGGAAGGGCTACTCGGGAGCGTGAACAGCTACCTCCACTTCCACTCGCGCGTGCCGATGCTGACGGTGCCCGACGAGGGTTAGCTCTTCCGGGCGCGGCTGGGAGCGACCCGCGGCGGCTCGTCCGGCTGCTTCGGATAGACAGGCGGCCAGGGAGCATCCATGAGCCCGGCTGCACGATCGCGCTCGTGCAGCGCGAGGAGCGGCTCGAGCGACTGCGGCGCTCCCGCGATCCCTTCCCACGGGTCGCCGTTCGCGCGCACACGCCCGGGCACGGTTGCGATCGTCAGCTCGTCGGGGTGGATCTCGTCGATCTCCTCCCAGCGCAGCGGCGCCGAGACCTGGGCGCCGGGACGGGCGCGCACGGACCAGGCGCCGAAGACCGTCTTGTGCGGCGCGTTCTGGTTGAAGTCGACGAACACGCGGCGGCCGCGCTCCTCCTTCCACCATGCGGCCGTGATCAGCTCGGGGCGGCGGCGCTCGAGCTCGCGTGCGGCGGCGACCGCCGCGGCTCGCACCTGGTAGGAGTCCCAGCGCGGCTCGAGCCGCACGTAGACGTGGAGGCCCCGGTTCCCCGTCGTCTTCGGGTAGCCGGTGATCCCGAGCTCGTCGAGCAGGGCGCGCACCTCGGCGCCGGTGGCGCGCACCTCGTCGAAGCCGACGCCCGGCTGAGGGTCGAGGTCGAGCCGCAGCTCGTCGGCGATCTCGGGGAGGCTCGCCGGGTACGGCCAGACGTGGAAGCCCAGGCACGCGAGGTTCACCGCCCAGACCACGTGCGCCATGTCGGCGAGCACGAGCGCGCGCGACGTCGTCCCGTTGGGGGTGCTGACGACGGTCGTCTCCAGCCACCCGGGCGCAGAGTCGGGAACGCGCTTCTGGAAGAACGAGCTTCCCTCGGCGCCGTTCGGGAAGCGCTGCAACAGGGTCGGCCGGCCGCCGGCAGCCCGCAGGAACGGCTCGGCGACCGCGAGGTAGTAGTGCACGAGGTCGAGCTTGGTGTCGCCCCGCTCCGCGAAGAGCACCTTGCCGGGGCTCGTGATCCGCAGGTCGCGGCCGGCGACCTCGAGCACGACCTCCTCGGTCACGGCGTCTCGCCGAAGGCGTACTCCCAGAACCGGCGCATGAGCGGCGTCGAGGTCGGCCCCGTCATCTGGACCTGCGTGAGCAGGACCCCGACCGTGCCGGTCGCCGGCGAGACGTGCGCGGCCGTTCCGGTGCCTCCGACCCAGCCGTAGCGGCCGTCGGCGGCGACCGACCCGCCGAAGCCCCAGCCGGCTCCCTCGAGGAAGATCGTCGAGTCGGCGCGCTCCTCGGCGGTGAGGTGGTCGGTCATCATCGACCGGACGGACTCGCGGGACAGCAGCCCCTCGCCCTCGGCGAGGAGCATCCGGCCGAACTGGTTCCAGTCCGAGAGCGTCGAGACGAGCCCGCCGGCTCCCGAGGCGAAGACCGGAGGCTCGTTCCAGAGGGCACCGTCGAAGTCGCCGTGGTACGGAGGAAGCCAGGCGTGCTTGGCCGCCGGCACGTGGAAGCCCGTGTCCTTCATCCCGAGCGGCTCGAAGATCCGCTCCGCGAGGAAGTCCGGCAGCGACCGCCCCGAGGCGCGCGCGACGAGGACGCCCTGGATGTCGGAGCACGTGTTGTAGAGCCAGGCCTCGCCGGGCTGGTTGAGCATCGGGACCCCTGCGAGCGTGACGAGCCACTCGTCGGGCGTCTCCTTCACGCCGAAGAGCGGGAGCTTCCGGAAGAGCTCGCCGACGGCAGGGAGCGAGAAGTCGGACGGGAACCCCCAGCCGGCCCGGAAGGTGAGCAGGTCATCCACGGTGATCGGCCGTGCCGCGGGGACGAGGTCGTCGACCGGGCTTGCCGGCGTCCGGACGACCTGGGGCGACTCGAGCTCCGGCAGCCAACGGGCGATCGGATCGTCGAGCGCGACGACGCCGTCGTCGACGAGGAGCATCACCGCCGCGGCGGTGATCGGCTTGGTGATCGAGGCGACCCGGAAGATCGAGTCGGGCCCGACGTCTCCCGACGCTTGCGACCTCGAGCTCGTCGCGCGCGGCCGACGAGCGCGGCGGCGCCGGGGACGCCGGCGCTCTCGAGGAGGTCGTGCAGCTCGCCCATCTCAGGTGAGACTCTGCCCGCTCGCGTAACTCAGCGCCAGCCGCAGCTCAGGACGAGTGGATCTTCTGCGTCACCGACTTCACGGCCTTCGACGAGGTATCGCCCTTCGTGAGCGCGAAGACGAGCGAGGTGTTGCCCTTGCCGACCACCTTGAACACCAGGACGACGTTCGAGCCGACGTCAGCCTCCGAGACCTCGCGGACGATCGTCGAGTCGAAGCGGCGGGCGATCCTCCAGACGAGCCCCGAGCTCGCACTCGCGTGCGGAAGCGCGACGGCGACGAGCTGGCCGGGCCTCGTGGCGGTGGTCGCGACCTGCCCGGCCGGGATCGGTCCCAACCGGCGTCGAGTCCGCGAGCGCCGCAGTCGCGCCGGAGAGCAGCGACACGAGCGCGACAAGCAGTGCCAGCCCCGCCTTCACGACGTTCACGCTACCGGTTCAGCGGTCGGTGCAGGGCTCGGGCCGGCGAGGGAGCGCGAGCTGCCGGCGAAAGCGCCTGCGGGTCGGCCTCCGGGCCTCTTCGCTCGCGGCGAGCAGCACGCGCCGGCGATTGTCGATGGTCTGGAACTGTGTCACCTGCGGGTACGTCATCGCACATCTCCTCTCATTATTGCTTCCTGAGAAGTTACTTTCCAGATAGCTTCTTGTCAAGTTACTTCCTCGTCAGTTACATTTGAGGTCATGGCCGGGAACGAGGACGCCGTCGACCGCATCACGGCCCAGTGGCTCGAAGAGCGGCCCGATCTCGACCCCTCGCCGATGAGCGTCATCGGGCGCATCGCCCGGATCGCCCACCTGACCGACCGGGAGCTCCACCGTGTCTTCGTCCGCTACGGGCTGTCCGGCGCCGACTTCGACGTGCTCGCAACCCTTCGCCGCAGCGGCGGCAGCCTGACGCCGACCGAGCTCAGCCGCTCGACGATGGTGACGACCGGAGGGATGACCAAACGGCTCGACCGGCTCGAGGCCGCTGGGCTCATCAGCCGCGAGGCCGATCCGAGCGACCGGCGCGGCAAGCTCATCGCCCTGACCGGGGAGGGCCGCGCGCTCGTCGACGCCGCCGTGAAGGATCACCTGGAGAACGAGGAGCGAATCCTCGCCACCTTGCCGTCCGCCGACCGGGAGAAGCTCGCCGGGCTGCTCCGGCGCCTGCTTCTCGCGCTCGACAACTGACCCCGACGGCGCCCGCGGCTCACCGATGAGGTTGGCGTTTCGTGCAAGTCTCTGCAGGTGAACCCGAGACCAGGAGGACCACGATGTCGAACCTGCAGACCAAGCTGAAGATCAACTCGGTCGGACGCGTGTGCGTCACCGTCGCCGACACCGACCGCGCGATCGACTTCTACGTCGACACCCTCGGCTTCGAGAAGGTCGTCGACGTGCCCATGGGCCCCGACATGCGCTGGGTCGAGGTGAAGCTGCCCGGGACGAAGACGACGATCGCCCTCGCGCCTCCGCCGCAGGGCCAGGAGGCGGGCGGAAGCCAGACGGGCATCTGCCTCGACACCTCGGACGTGGACGCCGACCACGCGGCGCTCGCGGCAGCCGGGGTGGATGTGGACGACGCGGTCGACCCGCTGGGGCGACCCGACGCCGCCGATGTTCTGGCTGCGGGATCCCGACGGGAACTCGCTGATCGTCGTGCAGCCCTCGTCCTAGTCCGAGGAAGGCGCGCCATGCCGGGGCGCTTTCCGGCATGGCGCTCGAGCCGGGCGGAAGCACGCCTGGCTCGATCGTGAAATCCGCCAGGCCCTCTCCTGCGTAGCTGCCCGTGAGATGGCATTTGCACTCGACCGCAGAGGAGCGCGCACCTCGACCGGCGGCGTCCGGGACAGCGCGGCCTGGGTCGGAGTCAGCGACGGCGAGCTTCTCCTCGCGATCGCCGACGGGAGCAGCGAGGCGTTCGAGGAGCTGCACGAGCGCTACCACCGCGCGATGCTCGGGCTGGCGCTTGAGCCGGCTCCGGGATCGGGGACGTGCCGAAGATGCGGTGCAGGAGGTGTTCGCCTCGGTCTGGCGCGCCGCCGGTACCTACCGGCCCGACCTCGGCCCCGGGGCGCCCTGGGTGTACGCGGTCGCGCGGAACGCGATCACGAGCCGGTGGCGCAAGAGGGTCGAGCCCGTCGGCGAGGCCTTCGACGAGCCTTCGCTCGAGCCCGGGCCGGCCGAGCAGGCCGAGCAGTCATGGCAGTCGTTCTGCGTCCACCGGGCGCTCGAGACGCTCCCGCGCCACCAGCGCGAGCTCGTCGAGCTCGCCTACTGGGGCGGGCTCTCCCAGACCGAGATCGCCCAGCAGCTCGAGCTCCCGCTCGGCACCGTCAAGACGAGGACCCGTGCCGGGCTGAAGCGCCTCGCCGAGGCGCTCAAGGAGGACCTGCAGTGAGGCGGCCCGACTTCGACGAGATCGTCGGGACCGAGGGGTCGCCCGAGGAGCTCGCGGAGCTTCGCGGGATCCACGAGCTGCTCCTCGCGGCGGCCGCCCCGCCTGTCGTCGAGGGCAGGCAGCGGGCGCCGAGGACGAAGCCTGCTGAAGCCTGCTCCGCCGCTCGTGGACGCTCGCCGCGGTCGGCCTCGCGGGCCTCGCCGCTTCCCTTGCGGCGGCGCTTGCGATCGGCCAGGGGGGCGGTGGCGACAGCGACTCGAGGCTGGCGTTCACGCGTCCGATGCACGGCGTCGGCGCCGCGGCCGCGGCGAGCGCCGTCGTCCGGGTCGGGCGCGAGGACGCGAACGGCAACCGGACGCTTCGGATGAGCGTCCACTCCCTTCCGGCCCTGTCGAGCGGCTGGTACACGCTCTACCTGACGAGCAAGGACGAGCCGATGGTCGCCTGCGGGGTGTTCGAGACCGGCCGGTCCGGAGTCGACCCGCGTCGAGATGAACGCCCCCGCAGACCTCGGCGAATACGACGGCTGGATCGTGACCGCAGCCGTCCCGGGCCGGCCGTCCCGGGTGCTGCTCACGACGTAGCCTAGGTCGCAGCGAGCTCGCGCTTCACCGACCGCAGCTTGAACGCGACGAAGAGCTCCGTGATCCCGCGCGTCAGGGCGACGACCCCGACGTAGACGACGAGCAGGATCGCGCTCTGCCGGAAGCTTCCCGCGACCCAGAAGGCCAGCACGATCTCGAAGATCCCGAGCACGAGCTGCAGCCACCAGAGGTCGAAGTAGCCCTTCGTGAAGAACGCGACCGTGACGTCGAAGATGCCCTTCACGAGCAGGAAGAAGGCGATCAGGGCGGCCAGGGTCGCGAACGCGTTGTGCGGGTGCACGAGCGCCCACAGCCCGGCGATGACGAAGAGCACGCCGAGGATCCCGTGCACGATCTTCCAGCCGGTCGTCCAGACCCCCATGCCGATGAACTCGTTCACGCCCGCGATGAGCGCGACGATCCCGAACAGGTAGGAGATCGCGTAGACGGTCGTGTAGTCCCACTGGAAGAGGAGCAGGGCGAAGACGAGCCAGCCGATCCCCGTCACGAGAAACAGCCACCACATGCCCGTCGCCGACTTCGAGAACCTCGCGCTCCTCGAACGTCATGTCCATCGCCTGCCTCCTTCGTCGGATCACGGCCTGACCCCTCGCCGGATCGTCGCAGACCGACAGGACGGGCGGTTCGTTCGCCTCGAGGCATTCGAGGCGAACGACCTCCCGTCGCGGGCCAGGTCAGGCCAGGGCCTTGGCCTTCAGCTGGTCGAACTCGGCCTGGCTGATCGTGCCGGTGTCGAGCAGCGCCTTCGCCTTCGAGATCTGGTCCGAGGCGGAGTCCGACGAGCCGGCGACCGACTTCACGTATGAAGTCCATGCTGGCCTGCTGCGCCTGCGCCTTCTGCCTGCGCGCGCTCGCCCATCCCCTTTCCGTTGACGATCAGGTAGATGAAGATGCCGAGGAAGGGAAGGATGATCACGAAGATCGTCCAGAGCGCCTTCGCCCCGCCGCCGATGTCGTGGCGGCTGAACAGATCGCCGAAGACCGTGAACAGGAGCCAGAAGAACAGGATCCAGGCGAAGAAGACGAACATCGTCCACATCACCTGGCCGAACGTGTACGCAAGGAGCACTTAACCCTCCTGGGGTCGGGAACGATTATGAACTGCCGGAAGTATTGCCTGCCCCGGCAAGATACGTGCGGCGACCGGCGAGGACGGGCGAGAGCGCCGCGCAGGCGACGACGACCGAGGCGCTGAGCCCCAGCCAGAAGAAGAGCGCCATGAAGACGCCGAAGCCCGAGAAGTCCTTGGCGTACAGATCGATCCAGGGCGCCATCGCGAAGCTCGAGAGCAGCATGAGGCGACGATCCCGACGGAGGTCAGCGCCGCGCTCGCAACCAGGTCCCGGGTGCTGAGCTGCCCGTGCGTCAGGAACCGGGGCGCCCACACGAAGTAGGCGAAGAGCACGAGGAGCCAGGCCGGGGCGATGGCCGTGTTCGCCCACGGCGGATGCTCGGCGATCGCCGTCGTCTGGACGAGAAGCAGGGCGATCAGGCCGAAGAGGACGAGCAGCACGAGCGCGAAGCGGGCCTCGTCGCTCAGCCGCTCGGGAAGGTCGAGCCTCCACGCCCGCGCGTAGACGAGCTGGAGCACGCGGCCGAACCCGACGCCGAAGATCGAGGACGGTGACGATCGCGAAGAGCGCGGTACCGAGCTCGTGGCTGCGATCGCCGGCGAGGACGCCGCGCAGCATGACCGCGGTCGGCCGGTTCAGGTCGTAGCGGGCGACGAGGTGGTTGGCAAGCGCCGTCGGGTTGCGCTCGAGGTAGTTCGCGAGCACGAGAATCGCCGGCACGATGCCGAGGAAGACGTAGAGGGCGAGAAGGAGAGACTGCAGCGGCCCGTCGATCCTGCGGTAGCGACGCCACCAGGAGACCGCGACGCTGCGGCGGGAAGCCTCGTCGCCGCCTCGCGCCCAGGCCCGGGCTCCGCGGGTCGCGCCCCGCACCCCGCCCATCGGCCCATTCTAGGAGTGCCGGCCGGAAGCGAACTACGGCCCGAGCCGGTAGCGTCCCCCTGATGGGAGCGACCGAGACCGAAGACGGCGTCGAGACCGAGCAGGCGCAGCCGACCCCGGTCGCCCATTTCACGGTCGCCGAGCGCGCAGCTCGCGGCAAGGCCGCGCGCGCAGAGGTGCCGCGGTCCGCTCACGCCGAGTGGGAGCCGTCGCCGATCCGCGCCGACCCGGTCGAGCTGCTCGAGCAGCAGGGCGCGAGCCGCGTGCCCGAGCTCGTCCCGATCCGGTACGGGCGGATGCTCGTCTCGCCGTTCACGTTCTTCCGCGGCGCCGCCTACCTGATGGCGGCCGACCTCGCCGGATCGCCGCGCACGGGCCTCCACGCCCAGCTCTGCGGCGACGCGCACCTGTCGAACTTCGGCGGCTACGCCGCCCCCGATCGCAGGCTCGTCTTCGACATGAACGACTTCGACGAGACGCTGCCCGGGCCGTTCGAGTGGGATCTGAAGAGGCTTGTCGCGAGCTTCGCCGTCGCCGGGCGGGACCGCGGCTTCGACGCCGCCCGCCGGCTGCCGATCAACCTCGCCGTCACGCCGGCCTACCGCGAGGCGATGGCCGAGTTCGCAGCGATGCGCACCATGGACGTCTGGTACTCCCGCGTGGACGTCGAGGATCTCATGGGCCGCGTCGGCTCCGAGGTGAGCGCCAAGGCGAAGGAGCGCTTCCATCGGAACGTCGCGAAGGCCCGCGCCAAGGACAGCCTCGCGGCGTTCAACAAGCTCACCGAGACCGTAGACGGCGAGCCGCGGATCGTCGGCGACCCGCCGCTCCTCGTTCCGGTCTCCGACCTTCCCGACGGCGACCAGGCGTGGAGTGCCGCCCGCGGCGTCGTCCGCAAGTACCGGGAGACACTCACGGGCGATCGCCGCCATCTGCTCGAGCGCTTCCGCATGGTCGACGGGGCCCGCAAGGTCGTCGGCGTCGGGAGCGTCGGGACGAGGGCCTACATCGTCCTCTTCCTCGGACGGGACGACGAGGACCCGCTCTTCCTGCAGATGAAGGAGGCCCAGGCATCGGTCCTCGAGCCGTTCCTCGGGAAGAGCGAGTTCGAGACCCACGGGGAGCGGGTGGTCGAGGGGCAACGTGTGATGCAGGCCGCGAGCGACATCATGCTCGGCTGGATCCATGTCAAGGGCCTGGACGGCGTTCCACGCGACTTCTACCTCCGGCAGCTCTGGGACTCGAAGGGCTCCGCCATCGTCGATGTGATGGAGCCGAAGACGCTCGAGGTCTACGGAAGGCTCTGCGGCCAGGCCCTTGCTCGAGCGCACGCACGCTCGGGTGATGCTGTCGCGATCGCGAGCTACCTCGGCACGAGCGACTCCTTCGACCGGGCGCTGGCGGAGTTCGGCGAGCGCTACGCGGACCAGAACGAGCTCGACTACGCCGCGCTCAGGGCTGCCGCCGACTCGGGTCGGATCGAGGTCCAGGCCGGTCTCTGAAGAGGCGGGTGCAGCGCCTCGAGCTCGCCGGGGTCGGCGAGCAGGTGGACGCGATCGCCCGGCTGGAGCTCGAGACCGCCGCTCGGACGGGTCGCGGCGCCGTCGCGCACGACGAGCGTCATCCAGGCGTGCTCGCCGAGCGGAAGCTCGCGGATCGCCCGGCCCGCGGCGCGCGAGCCCGCCTGAACGACGAGCTCGTGGGCGTCCTCCGGCTCCTCGGGGAGGCGGATCGAGAGCTCCCAGGGGAGAGCCGGCCGGTCGCGCATCGGGACGTGTAGGCGCCTCGCGACGGACGGCGACGAGCGTCCCCTGCGCCAGCGACCGAGACGAGCACGACGACGAAGACGACGCCGTAGAGATGCGTCGGCGCCGTCGACGCCTTCGAGGACGGCGAACGCCGCGAGCAGGATCGGCACGGCGCCCTTCAGGCCGCACCAGGCGATGAACGCCCGCTCGCCCGTGTCAGCCGGGCCCGGCCGAGCGTGAGCAGGACGACGAGCGGCCGCGCGACGCAGCGCCATCCCGAGCGGCGAGCACGATCCCTCGAGCCAGGTACGCGGCCGGGAGCGAGCCGATCGGGATCGTCAGCCCGAGGAGCGACGAAGACGACGAGCTCGGCGAGGCTCGCAAGCGAGCCCGAGAACCGCTCGATCTCGCCCTTGTACGGGAGCCGCTCGTCTCCGACGACGATGCCGGCGATGAAGACGGCGAGGAAGCCGGACCCGTGGGCGAGCGAGGTCACGGCGTAGAGGGCGCCGGCCAGGACGAGCGCAAGCACCGGGTAGAGCCCTTCGCTCGGGAGCCGGAGGCCGCGAAGCGATCGGGATCAGGAGCTTCGCGCCGGCGAACCCGAAGGCGACACCGACGGCCATCTCGATCGACGAACTCCCTCACGACGACGAGGAAGGAGCTGTCGGGCGTGGGTCGCGAGGTCGATCATCCCGACCATCAGCGCGATCCCGGCCGGGTCGTTGAAGCCCGCCTCGCCCTCGAGGATCGTCCCCGAGCCGGCCGGCGACCTCGCGGCGCCCGAGCACGGAGAACACGACCGCGGGGTCGGTCGCGCGCGATCGCGGCGCCGACGAGCCCGGAGAGGATCCAGTGAAGCCGAGCGCGTAGTGGGCGAGCAGCGTGACGAGCCCCGCCGTGAGCGAAGGTGCCGAGGACGCCGATCGAGAGGATCGCGGCGGCCGAGGCCCGGAACCGGCGCCAGCCGATGTCGAGGCCGCCGTTGAAGAGGATCACGATCAGCGCGACGACCGCGACCCGCTCCACCGTCTCGATCGGGAGCGTGTCGCAGGCGCGGCCAGAGCTCGGAGGCGGTCGCGGCGGCGAGCAGGAGGATCGCCGGGACCGGCACCGGCACCCGTTCGGTCAGCTTCGTCGAGAGGACCGCGAACGCGAACCCGGCGGTGACGACCAGGATGATCGCTGACGAAGTCGCTGATCTCGGCCATGGCAACGGAATGCCGACCAGACTTCCCGGCGCACCTCGGTGGACGCTAACACGCTGGGCGAGAGGGGTAGTTCGTCGCAGACCATTGCGTCCGCGCACGGCTCTCCGTATCCTGAAGGGGTCATGTCCGTGTGCCTGACCCTCATGCGCCGCACTGCCGGAACGAGCCCCATGTGCCCGCGCCGGCTCGCCGGCTCAGGGCACCTGTAGGTCCGTCCGCCTCCTCGGGGCGCGGGCCTCGGTTCGGTTCACACCCGCGTTCCAAGGAGGAGACATGACATTCGCATCATCTAGTCAAAGCGCGATCCCAGCCGTGGAGGCCCGTGACCTCCGCAAGGAGTTCCGGCGCAAGGGCAAACGACGGCCGGTTCGCCCGGCGCCGCCGCGGTGGCGGCCCTCGAGGGCGTCACCTTCACCATCGCCCGCGGCGAGTGCGTGGCCGTGCTCGGGCGGAACGGCTCGGGGAAGTCGACGCTCGTCCGGCTGCTCTCGACGCTGCTCCTCCACGACGGAGGCTCGGCGCGGTCTTCGGCCACGACGCGTTCACGCACGCCCCGCGCTGTGCGGCGCCTCGTCAACCGCGTGTCGGTCGAGGCCAGTTCTTCAAGCGCATGAGCCCCGAGGAGAACCTCTCGTACGCGGCGCGTTTCTACGGCATGACGCCGGCGAGACGCGCGAGCGGATCCCCGCGATCCTCGAGCGGGTCGGGTTCCCGATCGAGCGCCGCGGGGAGCCGATGGAGGACCTCTCGCGCGGGATGCAGCAGAAGGTCGCGCTCGCCCGCGCGCTCCTCACCTCGCCCGTCCTGCTGCTGCTCGACGAGCCGACGACCGGGCTCGACCCGCGCTCGAAGCTCGAGGTGCAGGAGTTCGTCCGCTAGATCCGCAGCAGCACGACGCGACGATCCTGCTCTGCACCCACGACATCGCCGAGGCCGAGGCGCTGGCGGACCGGATCGGGATCCTGGACGGGGGCGAGCTCATCTGCCTCGGCACGGCCGAGGCGCTCGGGCCGCTACGGCGCGACACGCTCGAGGGAGCGTTCTTCGCCGCCACCGGAAGCGAGTTCGCAGAGGAGGGAGACGAGGAGAGGGAGGTGTTCGACGCTGATGCTCTCGGCGCGAGCTGATCGGGCTTGCCGGCGTCGTCGAGCGCAACAGATATCTCGTCAGGCGGTACGCGTGGTGGGAGCTGGCGTGCTTCTTCTGGACGGTCGCGAACACGATCACGATCGTCTTCATCGCCAAGGGCGTCGAGGCGACCGGGTGCAGGTCGAACGTGAACGAGTGACGATCGTGCTGCTGATCGGCGCGGTCGTCTGGGCGTACCTCGGGATGCTCTTCGAGATCCTGACCGAGACGGTCGCCTGGGAGCGCTGGGAGGGCACGATCGAGTACACGTTCATGGCGCCGCTCTCGCGGCCCGGCGCACCTGCTCGGCATGGGGGCGTTCGCGGTCGTCTACGGCATCGTGCGCGCCGGTGCTCCTGTTCGCGGTCGTCGCCGCGTTCTTCACTGTCGCTTCCCGAACGCGAACTTCGCCGCCGCGATCGTGGTGCTCGCGGTCGCGTCGTTCTCGTTCCTCGGCATCGGCATGATGACGGCCGTGCTGCCGCTGATCTCGCCGGAGAAGGGAGCCCAGCTCGGGTTCGTCGCGCAGGGGGTCATGCTCGTCGTCTCGGGCGTCTACTACCCGGTCTCGGTGCTGCCCGAGTGGATGCAGTGGCTCGCGATGATCTCGCCGGCGACGTACGCGCTGCGAGGGATGCGCGCGGCGATCCTCGACGGCGCCGGGATGGCAGTGCTCTGGGGAGACATCTGGCCGCTGCTCCTCATCGGCGTCGTCGCGGTGCCGCTCGGCCTCGAGGTGTTCCGCCAGGGCGAGCGCTACGCAAAGCGGCACGGCAAGCTGAAGCGCTCGGGGTAGCCGTGAGGTGTAGGTGTCGGACACCGGGTCCTGTGCTCGCCGCGGCATCGGGGCTCGTACGGTGTCCGATACCTCTTGCCCCGACGCGGCCCTGCGGCCAGAATGCGCACACGGATGAGCTACGCCGCCGCAGACGACCGCTACGACCACATGACCTACCACCGCTGCGGCCGCAGCGGCCTGAAGCTGCCGGCGATCTCGCTCGGCCTGTGGCAGAACTTCGGCGACGAGCGGCCGCTCGAGATCGAGCCGGGCGATCCTGCGCCGCGCCTTCGACCTCGGCATCACCCACTTCGACCTGGCCAACAACTACGGCCCGCCCTACGGCTCGCGCCGAGGAGAACTTCGGCCGACGTCTTGCCAAGGACCTCGCGCCCTACCGCGACGAGCTCGTCATCTCGACCAAGGCGGGCTACGACATGTGGCCCGGGCCCGTACGGCGAGTGGGGCTCGCGCAAGTACCTGCTCGCGAGCCTCGACCAGAGCCTGCGGCGGATGGGCCTGGACTACGTCGACATCTTCTACTCGCACCGCTTCGACCCCGACACGCCGCTCGAGGAGACGATGGGCGGCGCTCGCGACCGCGGTCCGGCAGGGCAAGGCGCTCTACGCCGGCATCTCGTCCTACTCCGCCGAGCAGACCACGCGAGGCCGCCGGCGATCCTGCGCGAGCTCGGCGTGCCGCTCCTGATCCACCAGCCGTCGTACTCGATGCTCAACCGCTGGATCGAGGACGGACCTGCTCGACGTCCTCGGCGAGGAGGGCGTCGGCTGCATCGCCTTCTCGCCGCTCGCCCAGGGGCTGCTCACCGACCGCTACCTCGGCGGCATCCCGGACGGACTCGCGGGCGAGCCGGCCCGGCGTCGCTGTCGCCGACCAGCTCTCCGACGAGACGATGGCCAAGGTGCGCGCCCTCAACGAGATCGCCGCCGCGCCGCGGCCAGACCCTGGCGCAGCTCGCGCTCGCCTGGGTGCTGCGCGACCCGCGCGTCACCTCGGCGCTGATCGGCGCGAGCAGCGTCGCGCAGCTCGAGGCCAACGTCGCCGCGCTCGACAAGCCGTCGCTTCACGGCCGACGAGCTCGCCGAGATCGACCGGTACGCGACCGACAGCGGCATCAACCTCTGGGGGCCTCGTCGAGCAGCGGAATGATCCGCTCGGCTCTGTTCGTGCCGGCGCACCGCGACGGCTGGGTCGAGAAAGCGATCGCTGCAGGCCCGGACGCCGTGATCCTCGACCTGGAGGACTCGGTCCCGGCGGACGAGAGGGAGAAGGCGCGCGAGCTTGTCGGCGCCCGGGAGTCGCGGCCTCACCGAGGCCGGGATCGCGGCGATGGTGCGCCCCGGCGAGCCCGGCGACCTCGCGCATCGCCGGTCGAAGGACTGTCGGCGCTCGTGCTCCCGAAGATCGACACGCTCGAGGACGTCGGCGCGATACGCCGAGCTGCGCTCCCGAGAGCGCCGGCCTCGTCGTCACCCTCGAGACCGCGCCCGGCTACCTCGCCGCGCGCCGAGCTCGCCCGGGCCCCGCGGGTCGTCGGGCCTCTTCGCCGCGACCGGCAGGGGAGGGGACGCCCAGCGGGAGCTCGGCTACCGCCCCACCCCGGCCGGGCTCGAGACGCTCTACATCCGCTCGCACGCCGTGCTCGCCGCCCGGCGCTGCCCGGCTCCCCCACATCCTCGCCGGGCCCTGGCAGGAGCTCGCCAACCTGGGCGGGCTCCGGTCGCAGGCGGCGAGCTCGACCGCAGACCTCGGGTTCACGGCGAGCCGTCCTGATCCACCCGGCCGGCGTCGCGACGTCAACGAGATCTACAGCCCGAGCCGAGAGGAGCTCGACGTACCACCTGGGCCTCGCCGCGGCGTACGAGGAAGCGGAGCGGAGCGGCGTCGGCGCCGTCGACTACCGCGGCGACCACGTCGACGCCGCCCACTACCGAGCCTCGCTGGAGCTGCTCGAGGCGGCCCGGCGGCTCGGGTTTCTGCAACCGACGAGCGAAGGAGGCAACCTGAATGGCCGGGAGGCACTACGAGGACTTCGAGGCTCGGTGACGTGTATCGGCACGCGATCCGGCGGACGGTCACCGAGACCGACAACGTCTGGTTCTCTGCGCTGACCCACAACGCCCAGCCCCTTCACATCGACGAGGAGTTCGCCACGCGCCTCGATCCACGGGACCCGGATCGTGAACAGCATGTTCACCCTTGCGCTCGTGGTCGGGATCAGCGTCGAGGACACGACCTTCGGCACGACGCTCGGGAACCTGGGCTTCGAGGAGGTCGTCTTCCCCGCCCCGGTCCGGCACGGCGACACGATTCACGTCGAGACGGAGGTGTCGCCAAGCGAGAGTCGAGGTCGCGGCCCGGAACCGGCATCGTGACCATGGAGCACCGCGGCTTCAACCAGTGCGATGAGCTCGTTTGCCGCTGCCGTCGCAACGCGATGATCACGCTGCGGGCCACCTGACTCGCAGGGGGAGCCTTCAGCGCGCGTCGCGGACGACGACCGTGTCCGCGAGGAAGTCCTGCAGGGCCCGCCGCCGGTCGGTGACGAGCGCAGGCAGGAACCCGAGGAACACGATCGCGATCGAGAGCAGGAGCCCGACGAGCCGGACGAAGGCGCGGCCCGGGCCGAGGCTCCGCCCCGCGGCGTGAGCACGCGCAGGCGGACGAGCGCCATGCCGGGCGTGCTCCCGGACACCGACCAGAAGAAGACGAAGTAGGCGATGACCGTGACCGCGAGCCCGACGCCGGAGAGGATCGCGTCGACCCAGGTCGGGAGCCCGCCGGCGAGCGAGGCGATCAGCGCCACGAGCGCAGCGCCGGCGAGGAACGCAAGGTTGACGAGCACAGCGTCGAGGGCGAGCGCGAAGCCGCGCGTCGCGAACCCGGCCTCGGCGGGCTCGGTGGTGCGGCGCGGCCGGCCGAAGAGGCGCCGCGGCCCGCGCTCGAGCGAGTCGTCCATCCCCTCGAGGCTCGACCGCATCCGCCCGAGCGCGTCCTGCGCGGCGTCGCCGCTCTGCCGCATGAGCGCCGCCCGGACCGCCGGGCTCGCGAGGGTCTCCTCGAGCGCCCGCCTGAACGCCGGGCTCTGGAGCGCGCGGCCGACGAGCGCGTCCGCCTCCTCGCTTGCGAGCGCGGTCGAGAGCGCAGCCTCCAGGTCGGCGCGGCGTAGCGCCTCGCGCGCGACCCGCTCGATCACGTGGTTGTCGACGAGCGAGCGCGCCACGGCCTCGGGGAACGGGCCGGCGAGCAGCCGGTCGACGAGGTGCTCGATCTCGGGTGCGGCGAGCGCGCCGACCGCGGCGTCCTCGAGCTCGCGCCGCGCCTCGGCGCCTGCGCTCGACCGCAGCCCGGCCCGCACCGGATAGAGGACGAGACGTGCCGTGCCGCGACCGGCGGCCGCGACCATGCCGTCGCGCTTCGGCTTCGGAGCGCTTGCCATGCCCATAGAGAAGCAGGTCGGACGCTCGAACGCGAGATCGTGTACTTTCTGCGGCGGTCGACGGCCCTCGCTGGTCGTCGCGAAGGGCACAGCTGCCCCGTCGCTCCGAAGGTGAGAGCGCGCGGGGCTTCTTGGCGTGGTCCGCAGGCGAAAGGAGGCAGGCGAAGGTGACGGAGATGCTCGAGAAGCTGAACGAGACAGGCCCGGCCGCGCCGTCGCCGATCGTCGCCTACCTCGAGTCGCTGCTCGAGCGGCACGCCGACGACTCGAGCGGCGAGCTCGCGACCTACATCCCCGAGCTCGCAGCGGCCGATCCCGATCTCTTCGGCATCTGCCTCGTCACCGTCGACGGCGCGGTCTACGAGGCAGGCGACACGCGCCACGAGTTCACGATCCAGTCGATGTCGAAGCCGCTCACCTACGGGCTCGCGCTCGAGCTCGCCGGGCAGGACGCGGTGCGCCGGCGCGTCGGCGTGGAGCCGAGCGGCGACCCCTTCAACGAGATCAGCCTCCACCCTGCGACGGGCACGCCGGTGAACCCGATGATCAACGCCGGCGCGATCACGTGCGCCGGGCTCGTGCTCGACCACGCCGACGGATCCTCTCGAGACGCTGCTTCGGACGTACTCGGGCTACGCGGGCCGCCGGCTCTCGTGTCGACGAGGCCGTCTACCGCTCCGAGGCCGAGACCGGCCACCGGAACCGCGCGATCGCCCACCTTCTTCGTAGCTTCGGCGTGCTCGCGAGCGACGCCGAGGCCGCGGTCGACCTCTATTTCCGCCAGTGCTCGGTCGCGGTCGACTGCCGTGATCTCGCGTTCATCGCGGCCACGCTCGCCGGCGGGGGCGTCAACCCGCGCACCGGCGAGCGGGCGGTCCGCGAGGACGTCGTCCGCAGCGTGCTCAGCGTCATGACCACCTGCGGCATGTACGACGGCGCCGGCGAGTGGCTCGTCTCGGTCGGGATACCGGCGAAGAGCGGGGTCTCGGGCGGCGTGCTTCGGCGTCCTCCCCGGCCGGCTCGGCATCGCGGTGTTCTCGCCCAGGCTCGACGATCAGGGGAACAGCGTGCGCGGCGTGAGCGTGTGCCGCGACCTCTCCCACGACCTCGCGCTCCACCTCGTTCGCCCCGGTGAGCGGAGCGCGACGCCCGTGCGCGCCTCCTACACGCTCGGGGCGAGGCGCTCGAAGCGCCGGCGGACCGAGGCCGAGCTCGAGGCGATCCACGCGCTCGCGCCGAGCGCACGGCGGTGTTCGAGCTCCAGGGCGAGCTCGGGTTCGTCGCCGCGGAGGCGGTGTCGCGTAGCGTCGTCGCCCGGCCACGAGCGTCGAGCTCGTCGTGCTCGACCTCGCAGCGGGTGCACCGCGTCGACCGGGCCGGCCTCGACTTCGTCCCGGCGCTCGCATCGTTCCTCGCGGCCGGGCGGCGGCCAGCTTGCGGTCTCCGGAGGCGCCCTCGAGACGGCCGGCCCGGACGTGCTCGTGTTCTCGCGGCTCGACGAGGCACTCGAGTGGTGCGAGGACGAGCTGCTCGGCGGGTCGGCGGCCCGACTCGACTCGAGCGTTCCCGCTCGAGGGTCACCGGCTCTTTCACGGCCTCACCTCGGAGGAGATCGGCAGGCCTTGCTCCCTCGCCTCGGGACGATCAGCGCGGCGCCCGGCACGGTCCTCGTCCGCAAGGGGGATCCTGCCGACGAGCTCTTCCTCGTGACCGCGGGGCGCCTCAGCGTCTACGCGCCGAGAGGCCCTCGCGCACCGGCTGACGACGCTCTCGGCGGGGATGACGTTCGGCGAGCTCGCCTACGTTCGGCGCGAGCCGCGGTCGGCCGACGTCGTCGCCGACTCGCCAGGTCGAATGCCGCAGCTCTGTCCGTTCGCGCTGCTCGACGAGCTGGCCGCGAACGAGCCCGTGCTCTACGGCAAGCTCCTGCGCAACCTGCTCGAGGTCGTCTCCGGGTCGCTCCGCCTCGCGAACGACGAGCTCGCCCTGCTCACCGGCTGAGACGACGCCTGCCAGGACGTGCGAGAATCGGCCGCGATGGCTGACGCGGGTGCCCTTGCTCCGGTGGTCCCGTTCAACGACCCGTCGCGGAAGCGGCGGCTGCGTCAAGGTCGCCGCGCTGGATCGCCGGGACCTGCGTCGTCGTGGTCGTCCTCAACATCCTCGGCGTCGACGTCACGGGCTGGCTCTCCGATCTCTGGAAGCAGATCAAGGCCGTCCCGCCCGGGTACATCGTCGCCGGCGCTCGTGTTCCAGACCGGCCAGACGATCTTCGCCGGCCTCTCCTACTACGGGATCCTCTCGGCCGCCTACCCCGGCGAGGTCAGCCTCGCGCCGATCATCACCGCGTACGCGGTCGGCGTCGCGATGAACAACTTCCTGCCGGCGAACATCGGCACCTTCGTCACGCTGCTGATGTTCGTCGCGCTGATCCCGAGCTGCACGCGTCGGCGGCGCGATCGCCGCCTACCTCGTCCAGAAGATCTTCTTCACGATCGCGGGCACGTTCGTCTACCTCTACCTCTTCCTGTCGGTGCCCGGATCGTTCGACCTCAACCTCGGGAACATCTCGGCGCACCCGGTGTTCACCGTCGTGCATCGTCGTCGGGGCATCTTCGCTGATCGTGATCGTCGCGCGGATCTTCTGGCGCCAGGTGAAGAAGCTCTGGGCCCAGGCGAAGAAGGGCGGCGTGATCCTGTCCGACCCGAGGCGCTACATGACGCGGGTGTTCCTGCCGTCGTTCCTCTCGTACGTCTGCAAGTACGCCGTGATCGGCATCTTCCTGGCCGCGTTCTCGATCCCGGTGACGTTCGAGTCGATCACGTGGATCGTCGGCTCGGGGTCGCTCGCGAACGTCGCGTCGTTCACGCCCGGCGCGGTCGGGATCACCCAGGCGACGAACGCGCTCGCGCTCGACGTCTGCTGCAACGTGCCGCAGAGCGACGACGATCGCCTACTCGACCGCCCAGCAGCTGATCACGACCGGGTGGAACGTCATCTTCGCCCTGATCCTCGTGCTCGCGGTGTTCGGCTGGACGGGCGGCAAGCAGCTCGTGTCGTCGTCGTACTCCGACGCGAAGGAGCAGGTCGCCGAGCAGAAGGAGGCCGGCGCCAGCGCAAGGAGGAAAAGAAGGCCGACGAAGGAAGCCGGGGCAGGCCGCGGACACGGACGGCTCGCGCCTCCTTCACCTCGGTCGGCTTCTGCGGCGACGAACAGCCCGAGCACCGCCTCGCTTCACCTGGGTCAGCACCGGAAGGCCGGGGCCGGTCGGCTCGGGCCGCGCCCACGCGGCGGCGAGCTCGGCGCCGAGCAGGAGCGCCGAGGAGTACAGGTACACCGAGTAGAGGAACACGAGCCCGACGGTGAGCGAGCCGTAGATCACGCTGAGCGAGCTCGCCTGGTCGTAGACGAAGCCGGAGGCGAGCGAGATGAGCGTGAGCAGCACCGCGGTCACGAGCGCACCGGCGAGCCCGTCCCGGAAGCCGATCCCGCGGGTCGGGACGAACCGGTAGAGGAGCAGCACGACCGCGACGACGAGCGCGAAGGCGAGGCCCGGCGCCCCGAGGTGGGCCAGGGTGCCGCGCGCCGACGCCGCCCACTTGGCGTCGCGTACTTCTCGACGATGCCGCCGAGCGCGTCACGAGCGCGGTGCAGAAGGACGAGCGCGCCGGTGCCGACGACGAGAAGGACGTCGACCAGCTTGCCGCGGGCCGTCGGCCGCGTGTAGACGACGTGCATCGCGG
The DNA here is from genome assembly GCA_963723405.1 of uncultured Actinomycetota bacterium. Taxonomy (GTDB): domain Bacteria; phylum Actinomycetota; class Thermoleophilia; order Gaiellales; family Gaiellaceae; genus PALSA-600. The sequence goes on from CAVRQF010000007.1 coordinate 163,112, forward strand.
TCTCGAGCCCCTGCCGGATCGAGCTCATCATCCCGGTGGCGGCCCAGCCGAACACGAGCAGCGAGACGAGCCCCGCGGCGCTCGCCGGCGTCGCGATCGAGCTGAGGGCCTTCTCGACGTCGTTCCTTCCTGCGGACGAGACCGGCAGGAAGTCGACGATCGCATTCACGACGTTTGCGCGGATCTCGTCGTCCTGGAGCACGAGCCCGAAGATCGACACGAGGACGATCGCGAGCGGGACGATCGAGAAGAGCACCCGGTAGGCGATGCCCGCCGCCTGGAGCGGGCAGTGGTCGGCGTAGAACCCCTGGACGGACTCGGGGACGACGCGAAGGAGCTTCCTGGCGGTGGCCCTCAACCCGCGGGCGAGCTCACGTACTCGATATAGCCGCGCACGTCTGCGGCCGGCTCGCTGTACGCCTCGCCGAGGGTCTCCTCCATCCGGGCCATGTAGTCGGTCGCCCAGGCCGGGTAGTCGTAGTCGATCGACTTCAGGAACTCGAGGGTGGCCGAGAGGCGGATGTCCGCGATCGACGGGCGGTCGCCGCCGATGAAGGGCCGGTCGGCGAGGAAGAACGTCTGGTAGACCTCCAGCGGGCTCGCGATCGCCGCGGCCGCGTCCTGCGCGGCCTGCGCCTTCATCTCGTCGGTGGCGCCGCGGCCGTCCCCACCTCGCCGGCGTACTGGCCGAACCCGAGCGTCGGGTAGGTGGCGCGCGCGACGAGCGGGTAGAGCGTGGCGAGGTGGTAGGCCATGGCCGCGTCGGTCATGGCACGCTCTCCGGGCTCGGTCGGGTAGAGATCGCCGAGGCCGTGCTTGTTGCACAGGTACTGCATGATCGCGCAGCTCTCCCAGAGAGCGCCGCGCGGTAGTCCCTCGCACTCGAGCAGCGGCGTGAGCCGTGAGGGGTCCTTCGCGACGAAGTCCGCGTCGGCCTGATGGCCCCACACGTCGACCTCCTCGAACTCGAGGCCGGCGGCGCGCACGAAGATGCGGGCGCTGAGGTTGTTGACGCTCGGCTTGAGAATGCTCAGGGTGTTCGCTGCCACGTTCGACTCCTCCGAGGTAGGGGCGGGATCAGACGTCTGTCTGACCGGGTAGGGATGGGCTGCGGTCGGCGGAGAGCGACCCCCGCGACCGTTCGACCAGGAGCTCGATCGCGTCGGCGAGGTGCGCCTCGGCGATCGCGTAGTCGCCGCGCTCGACCCGGAGCCTGTGCGCCTCGAAGAGCACGTCGACGTGGTTGTGGCCGAAGGGCGGCTCGAACCGGTAGGAGGCGAGCTCGATCGTCAGGCCGAGGGGATCGTCGAAGTAGATCGAGTCCATGAAGCCCCTGTCCTTCGGGCCGCTGTGCTTGACGCCCCGCTCCTCGAGCCGGAGCGCGGCCTGCTTGAAGACGGCCTGTGAGACGTTGATCGCGATGTGGTGGACGCAGCCGGGGTCGGTCGGCGTGCGGCTCGGGTCGGGAACGCGGCTCTCGTCGGTGAAGATCGTGATCAGGCGGCCGTCGCCCGGGTCGAAGTAGAGGTGGCTCTCGAGCTCGTTGTCGAGGTTCGGCTGCTCGAAGACGAACGGCATCCCGAGCAGCCCTTCCCAGAAGTCGATCGACGTCCGGCGGTCGGCGCCGACGAGCGTGATGTGGTGGACGCCCTGGCTCTGGATCTTCCGCACCTACGCCTTCTCCTTCCTCTCGACGAGCCTCGACTTGTACTCGCTGCGCTCGATCGACCCCCACGGGACGAGCTCGACGCTCGCCTGGACGACCAGGACCGCGCGAAGTCTGTCACGGATCGCGTCCGCGAGTGAAGGCTCGGCCTGCTCTCCCCGGGCCAGCTCGACCGCGATCGGGAGCGGCGGATCCTGCTTCACGCCCGGCGAGGCCGGGCGCACGACGATGTTGCCGCTGACGCTCGGCGCGAAGCCGCCGACGACCTCTCTGACCGCCGACGGGAAGACGTTGACGCCGCGGACGATCAGCATGTCGTCGGTGCGGCCCACGCACCTGACGCGCGGGCCTGTGCGGCCGCAGGGGCAGGGGCTCGTGTGCACGACGACGTGGTCCCGGGTGCGGAAGCGGAGGAGCGGCGCCGCCCGGTTGCGCAGGTGGGTGAGGACGAGCTCGCCCGCCGCGCCGTCGGACAGCTCGACCGCCTCACCGGTGCCCGGGTCGATCAGCTCCGGGTGGACGAAGCCGCGGGCACCGAGATGCATACCGTCCTGGGCCTCGCACTCGCCCCACAGCGAGATGCCGATGTCGCCGATCCCCATCGCCTCGGTGACCTGCGCTCCCCAGCCGGCCTCGAGGGCGGCCCGGAAGGCCGGCTCGCCACCGCCCGGCTCGCCCGCCACGAGCACGCGCTCGACGCTCGATCCGCGCAGGTCGAACCCTCGCCCTGCGGCCCACTCGATGACGTAGGCCGCATACGACGGGGTCAGCACGGCAGCCTCGGGGCGAAGGCGGTCGATCGCGGTAACGAGCCGCTCGGTGTTGCCGGTGCCGACCGGGACGTGGCACAGGCCGATCTGGTCGAACGAGGCGAGCGCGGCGCCGGCGACGAACGGCCCGGCGTTGTAGGTCGAGACGATCCGCTGGCCGCGCCGGATGCCCGAGGCGGCATAGCTGCGGGCCGAGCCGGTGACCCAGTCGTCGAGGTCGCCGGCGGTGAGCGGGATGAAGCTCGGCGTGCCCGTCGTGCCCGAGGTCGAGTAGATCCGGACGAGCTCCTCGGGCCTCGCGCAGAGGTGCGAGCCGACCGGGTTGTCCGGCGTGACCGTCTCGCGCAGCTCCTCCTTCCCGGTGAGCGGGAGCCGTGCGATCTCTTCGAGCCCGCCGGCCTCGGCGGCGCCCGCGATGCCGGCCCGACCGAGCTTCTCCCGGTAGAAGGCCGAGCGGTCGACGAGGTAGGCGAGCTGCTCGCGGTAGCCGGCCTCGTCGATCCGCGAGCTGCTCCTCCCAGGCCCGCGCCTCGACCTCCGGCTCGAGCATCACGCCTCGGAGCCCTCGTAGTCGACGGCTTCCTCCGCGCCGGCGGCGAGCGCGAACCCGGCGGGCTCGGCCTGCTCCTCGGCGAGGTGCGCGAGGATCCCGGCCGTCCGGGCGAGCACGGGGACGGCCTTCACCATGTTCGGCGCGAAGCCGAGGTCGAGCATCACGGCGGCGATCGGCATCGAGACGTTCATCGGGAGCGGCCTGCCCCATGCCTCGGCGGCGGCGGCGCCGAACTCGCGGGCGAGGGCCACGTAGGCGCCGCTGATCCCGCGCGCGTCGGCGAGCTCGAGGATCCGCTCGGCGCGCGGGTCGACCGGCTTGTGGACCGGGTGGCCGAACCCGGGGAGGCGCGCGCCGGCATCACGAGTCCTCGCTGCGATCTCCCTCGGGTCGCCGCCTGCCCGCGCCTCCTCGAGCAGCCGCGCACATTCTCCCGCCGTGCCCAGGATCACAGGGCCTGCGCCGAGAATCCCGGCCGCCACGGCTCCCTGGAGCGAGCCCGGATCGGCCGCGAGCGTCATCCTTGCGGCGATGCTCGTCGGCATCATCCCGTGCTCGGCGATCGCGACGAGGAGCAGGTCGAGGAAGAATCGCTGGTCCTCGGTCGGCTCCTCCCCGGTCATCAGGAGATGGAAGTAGTCGACGAACCCGAGCCTCCCCATCACGTCGCTCGTGAGGTCGCGGCCGCGCACTTCGACCCGGTCGGGATAGGCCTGGGCGATCCTCGTCACCGGCCTTCCCGGCTTGCCGATCCTCATGGGCGGCAAACTAACGGAGATGCTCGCGCGAACCGCAGCTCTCGCAGCGCTCGTGCTTCTCCTGGCCGCGCCTGCAGGAGGCTCGCTCCGGCTTCCCGAGCCGCTCCCGAGCCGCACGATCGACCTCCCGATCCTGATGTACCACCGGATCGGGCCCGTGAGCCCGGGCCTGCCCGCGGTGACGCGCACATTGACTGTGAGCCCCGAGGACTTCGCCGGCCAGATGGAGTGGCTCCACCGGCACGGCTACCACGCGGTCTCCCAGCTGCAGGTGTTCCGGGCGCTCGAGCAGGGGCGCCCGTTGCCGCCGAGGCCGGTGATGATCACGTTCGACGACGGCTACCGCGACGTCCTGTGGCACGCCGCGCCGGTGCTCCACAGGCTGCACATGCCGGCCACGGAGTACGTGATCAGCGGGCGCGTCTCGAACGGGGACCCGAGCTTCCTCACCTGGCCGCAGCTCGGGCGGCTGGAGAGGCTCGGGGTCACGATCGGCTCCCACACCGTCAGCCACCAGGATCTCGTGCTGATGCCGCCGTCCCAGGCACTCGCCGAGCTGCGCGACTCGCGGCGGGCGCTCGAGCAGCATCTCGGGCACCCGGTGCAGTGGTTCGCCTACCCCTTCGGCGCCGAGAACGCGACGGTGGTCGCGCTCGCGCAACGGGCCGGGTACGTGCTCGCGGTGACGACGAAGGGCGGCACCGCGCAGTCCGCCGCCGCGCCGCTCCTGCTGCACCGCGAAGAGGTCACGGACGCAACGGGCCCGGCCGGCCTCGCCGGGCTCGTCGGGTAACTCAGGGAACGATCGAGACGAGCGTGCCGATCGGCGTGTAGGGCCAGATCTTCGCGGCGGTCGCGTTCGGCGCCTCGACGCAGCCGACGCTCTGTGGAAAGCCGTAGGTGGGCCGGTCGAAGCCGTGGATGGCCTCGCCGCCGTTGAAGTAGCTGATCCACTTGATCCCCGGGTCGACGTACTTGCTCCCGTCGGGATTGGTGCCGCGCATCGTCCCCTCGGGGATGTGCTCGAACACGGCGTGCGTCCCGAACGGCGTCGGCGCGGCGGGCACGCCCGTGTTGATCCTGGCGGTCATGATCACCTGGCCATCGCTCCAGAGCGTCAAGCGTCTGCGGGACGGTGCGGTGCACGACGACGTAGCTGTAGAGCCGGGCATGCTGCCCGGCGAGCGCTGCCTTGATCAGCGTGTGCCAGGTGGTCGGCCCGGGGATCCCGTCGACGGCGAGCCCGTGATCCGCCTGGAAGGCCATCACGGCGCCCTGCGTCACGCGCGTCCAGGTGCCTGGCTTCCAGAGCGCCGTCAGCTGCGTCGGGGTGTTTGCGTACCGCCACGAGAAGGTCCCGGGCGGCGCGTGGAGGGCGGCCGCCTTCTGGGCTGCCGCGGTATCGGCCACCGCCGCGCCGGCCGCCTGCCAGCTGAGCGGAAGGTAGCCGAGCTCCGCCAGGAGCTGGTGGAGCCGGACGGTCGAGCCGACCGGGACGCTCCAGGTGAGGCTCGCGGCCGTCTGGGTCTTCCCCGGCGAGAGGATGTCCGTGGGGGCCGGCAGCGTCACGACGACGGGCCGGCCGAGCGCGAAGCCCGACCCCGTCGGCCTGAACGTGAGCTGGTTCGCGGAGGTCTGGCTCCAGATCCCGGGCGTCGGCGGGTCGAGCGCGGGCCGCGTGACGCCGAGCACGGCCTTCACGGGCTGGGAGAAGGTCAGCTCGATCGGGGTCGTCGGCTCGATCGTCGTGCCGGGCGCCGGCTTCACGAGCGCCTCGAGCCGGTCTCCCTCGGGGAACCAGCTCACGCGAGCGGGAGCCGACAGCCGTTCCCAGGTCCTGGCCGCGGCCGCCACGGTGAGGACGCCGAAGCGGTTCGGGCCCGTCGCCAGGAGGCCGGTGCGAAGCACGGCCCGCGGCTTCGCGAACCGCATGCTCTGCTGCTGGAACCCGGGGAGCTTCAGCTGGAGGAGGCTCGCGGGCTCGCTGAAGTGGAGCTCGACCGGCGCGCCCGGGGCGAGGTGGAGGAGCGTCGTCCTCACGTCCGTTCTCGGCGTCGTGACTGTCGTCTCGACGGTCTTCTCGCCCCCGAGGAGCCACGAGACCCACGACGCGCGGCGGACGGTTGCGGTCACGCGAAGCTGCTCGCCCGACGCGAGCTTCCCCTTGGGCCAGATCTCCCCGGCCCGGAGGGAGACCGGGATCGTCCGTCCCTGCGAGTCGTGGACCGTCACTCGCTCGACCTGCTCGCCGACGGGCGCATTCTTCACCGCCGCGAGGGCCTGGGGGGCGCTCTCGATCGCGGCCGCCGGCCACTCGAAGCGGACCGCGGCGAGCCCGGCCGCGGCCAGCAGGACGATCGCGACGAGCGCGATCGCCGGGCCACGGCGCGAGCTGCGACGCGGCCGCCGGCGCGACGGGTACTGCGTGGTCGACCCCCTCCGCGTGGACACCCTGCACTCCATGGTGCCAGCCGGGTCCGACCTCGGCTCTAGACTCAGCCCCGATGAGCGAGATCACCCCTGAAGCCGCCCCGCTCGCGGCGGGCGGGGGATCCGGCCGGCAGCCGGGCGTCCTCCCGTCGCAGGAGCTGCGTGAGGCGATCGCAGCGGACTGGATCCGCTCGGACCTCTACCGGATCCCGGCCACGAGCATCCAGCCGGCGAGCCTCGACCTGCGCCTCGGCGACTTCGCCTGGGCGCTCCGCTGCAGCTTCCTGCCGGACGCCGCCTCGAAGGTCGAGGAGAAGATCGCCGACATCGCCTTCCAGAGGATCGATCTCCGCGACGGAGCGACGCTCGAGCGCGACCGGCCCTACCTCGTGCCGCTGATCGAGGAGCTCGCGCTGCCGGACGAGATCCGCGGCAAGGCGAACCCGAAGAGCTCGACCGGCCGGCTCGACGTGTTCACCAGGGTGCTCACCGACGGCAACCCGTCGTTCGACGAGATCCCGTTCGGGTACCGCGGCAAGCTCTACCTCGAGGTCGTACCGCGGTCGTACGCGATCCACGTGAAGACGGGGCTCGCGCTCAACCAGCTCCGCCTGTTCACCGGAGACGCCCGGTTGAAGGACGACGAGATCCGAACGCTCCACGAGGAGTTCCCGCTGCTCTACCTCGACTCGCACGCGCTTCGCGCCTGGGAGCTCACGATCTCGGACGGGCTGTTCCTGAGCGTCGACCTGAGCGGGCCTACCGAGCGCATCGTCGGCTACCGGGCGAAGCGAAACAGCCTGCCGATCGACCTGTCGCGTGTCCACGGCTACGGCTGGCGCGACTACTGGGAACCGGTGTACCCGGAGCCGGGATCGCGGATCGTGCTGGAGCCCGAGGTCTTCTATCTGCTGCTCTCGGCCGAGGGCGCGTGCATCCCGCCGGCATACGCGGCGGAGATGACGGCCTACGACCCGACGGCCGGCGAGCTTCGCACGCATTACGCGGGCTTCTTCGATCCGGGCTTCGGCTACGACCCGCGGGGGCGCCGGCACGGCTCGCGGGCCGCGCTCGAGGTGCGCGCCCGGGACGTGTCCTTCATGGTCGAGCACCGGCAGCCGATCTGCAAGCTTGCGTTCGAACGGATGCTCGAGCTACCGGACGTCCTCTACGGCGCCGGGCTCGGATCGAACTACCAGGGCCAGGAGACGATGCTGAGCAAGCACTTCGTCGAGCAGGCCGTGGCCCGCTCCCCCGAGCCCGCCTGAACAACCGCTGATCGACCGGGCCCGGTCAAAAAACGCGATCGGTAGCATCGGCCCCATGACCCAAGCGACCATCACCACGAATCACGGAGCGATCGGGCTCGAGCTCTTCGACGCCGACGCTCCCAAGACCGTCGACAACTTCGTCAAGCTCTCACGCGACGGGTTCTACGACGGCGTCGTCTTCCATCGCGTGATCCCCGATTTCATGATCCAGGGCGGCGACCCGACCGGCACCGGAATGGGCGGTCCCGGCTACCAGTTCGAGGACGAGCCGAACGGCCACGAGATCGCCCGGGGCGTGATCGCGATGGCGAACTCGGGCCCGAACACGAACGGCTCGCAGTTCTTCATCGTCACCGCGGGAGCGTGTCCCTGGCTGAACGGCCTCCACACCGTGTTCGGCCGGGTAACCGACGGGATGGATGTCGTCGACGAGATCGGGGGCGCCGCCACCGACGGATCCGACCGGCCGCTCGCCGAGGTGCGGATCGAGTCGGTCGCGATCGACTCCGGCGGCGACGAAGGCTGATCCGTTCGGCCCGCTGACGGTGCCGGGGCGGCGCGCCCGCGCCGGCCCCGGCTCCCGCCACGGACCAGAGGTGTTGCTCTACCCGACGCAGTCCTTCAGACCCTGCGCCTCGGGTAGCGACTCGAGCTTCTTCAACGTGTTGTTCTCGATCTGGCGGATCCGCTCGCGCGTGACCCCGAACGCCTTGCCTACCTCCTCGAGCGTGCAGGGCTGCGAGCCGTCGAGCCCGTAGCGGAGCTCGATGACGCGACGCTCGCGAATCGGGAGCGACGCGAGCGCGCTCTCGATGTCCGAGCGGCGGAGGGTCAGCGAGGCTGACTCGAACGGCGACTCGGCCTCCTGGTCCTCGACGAAGTCGCCGAGCTCGGAGTCCTCCTCCTCGCCGATCGGCTTCTCGAGCGAGATCGGATGCTGCGCCATGCGCAGGATCTCGCGGACGTCATCGGTCGACATCTCGAGCTCCTCGGCGATCTCCTCCGGGAAGGGCTCTCGTCCGAGCCTCTGAACGAGCTGCCGCTCGATGTGAACGACCTTGTTGAGCTTCTCGACCATGTGGACGGGGATCCGGATCGTCCGGGCCTTGTCCGCGATCGCCCGCGTGACGGCCTGGCGGATCCACCATGTCGCGTACGTGGAGAACTTGAACCCTTTGCGGTAGTCGAACTTCTCGACCGCGCGGATGAGACCGAGCGAGCCCTCCTGGATCAGGTCGAGAAATGAGAGGCCCCGTCCGAGGTACCCCTTCGCAATCGACACGACCAGGCGGAGATTCGCCTCGATCATCTGGGACTTTGCGAGCATGTCGCCGCGCTCGATCCGCTTGGCCAGATAGACCTCCTGGTCGGCGGTGAGGAGCGGCACCCGCCCGATCTCGCGCAGGTAGAGCCTGAGCGAGTCCAGCGAAGGCTCGACGGTGAGGTCGAGCTTCGGTGAGTTCTTCTCCTCCGGAACGAGCGGCTGCTCGTGTGGAAGCGCCTTGTGCTGCTCGCCCTCGACGAGCTCGACGCCGTGATCGATCAGATACGTCGTGAAGTCCTCGAGCTGTTCCTTGGTGAGCTCCACTTCCTCCACACCCGCGACGATCTCGTCGTAGGTGAGGAAGCCCTTTTCCTTCCCCGTCTCGACAAGCTTGTGGAGCTCTTCTACTTCGGGTAGGGAGATGTCGACCGTGAGCAACTGACCCCAACCTCCGGCTCGGATGACCAACCTGTCCTCGCTGAGCCGGCACCCCCACCGGCTCGCCCCGTCCTAGCGCGCGAGACTTTACACGACGATTTCGCAAAATGGGAGACTTCTTCACGCGCGGAATCGGCACGACTCCTGGGCACGGAGGCGTCGGTCGTACTAGCGAGCGTTAAAGACTGACGGCGGCCAAATGGCCGCCGTCATAACCCCACCGCAGGAAATGATTGCCGTCAGTTCCCGGGTCAGGGAGTCTTGATGTGAGCCGCGCCGGCCCCGCCACATCGGGTCTGCGCGGACACGACCAATAATCGGCCCGAGCGCCCCACTTGATCCATCCCCGTTTTGGTGGTTCACTGCCTCACTTGACTTCGCTTCATCCCTGATTGTCTAGTTTCCAGGGATGGCCTCGAGGTTCGAGACGCGGTTGGCGGAGGGTCCTCCCATCGTGGCCGATGGAGGGATGGGGTCGCTCCTGACAGCTGCAGTGCCCCGGCTCCGGTCGCCGGAGGAAGCGAACCTGCGAGCTCCGCGCGCGGTCGTGTCGCTGCACGTGAGCTTCATCGAGGCCGGGGCAGAGCTGATCGAGACGAACACCTTCGGGGCGAACCGGCGAAAGCTCGCGTCCCACTACCTCGAGGAGGACTTCGAGCGGATCAACTCCGCCGCGGTGAAGCTCGCGCGAGAGGCGCGCGAGCTGACCGGCCGCGACGTGTTCATCGGAGGGGCGATCGGGCCGCTCGGAGAGGCGGCGAGCTCGGAGCGCCGCCAGGAGCTCTTCGCGGAGCAGGCGGCGGTGCTCGAGGGCCGGGGCGCCGACCTGTTCATGCTCGAGACGTTCTTCGACCTCGAGGAGCTGGCAGACGCGATCGCCGCGGTCCGGGGTGTCTCGTCGCTCCCGATCGTCGCGCTGATGACCTTCGACGACGACGCCGAGACGCTCGCGGGGGTGACCGCCGAGCAGGCCGCCGAGCGGCTGGCCGGGCTCGGCGTCGCCGCGATCGGCGCGAACCACGGGGCCGGGCTCCTCGCCGCGCTCACAGCGCTCGAGCGGATGCAGGCGCCGGGACTGCCGCTCGCGACGCTTCCGAACATCGGCCTCGCGAGCCTCCTCGGCGGGAGGGTCGTGTACCCGCACGCAACGCCGGAGTACTTCGCGGAGTTCACGGCACATGCCCGCGAGCTCGGCGCCCGGGTGATCGGCGGCTGCTGCGGGACGACGCCGACCGAGATCGCGGCGATCCGTGCCGCCGTGGAGGCTGCACGCCCGGCGCGGACGCGACTCGACGCCGACGCCCGTGAGGTGGCGGTCGCGCTCGGCGAGGAGCGCCGCGAGACGCGCCTTGCGACGGCGCTCCAGGAAGGTGAGTTCGTCGTCTCGGTGCAGCTCGACCCCCCGCTCGGCGGCTCGAGCCGCGGGCTGCTCGAGGTCGCCGCCGAGCTCGAGGCCTCGGGGCTCGTCCGGTTCGTGGACGTGAACGACAACGCCACGGCCCGCGCCGGGATCAACGCGCTGATGGTGTCGTCGCAGATCGAGCGTGCGACCGGCCTCGAGACGATCCCGCATTTGACGACCCGCGACTCCAGCGTCCTCGGGATCGAGTCCCAGCTCCTGGGCGCGCACTCGGAAGGCGTGCGCAACGTCCTCGCCGTCACCGGCGATCCGCCCGAGGTGGGCGACTACCCGGGGTCGCAGGGGGTCTACGAGATCGACTCGGTGGGGCTCACGCGGCTGATCGCCGGCCTGAATCGGGGCGAGGACTTCAACGGCCGCCCGATCGACGCGCCGACGTCGTTCTTCGTCGGCGTGGCGGTGAACCACAACACCGACGACGCCGACGAGGAGGCGGCGAGGCTGCAGGCGAAGATCGCCGCCGGCGCCCAGTTCGCGATGTCGCAGATCGCCTACGACCTCGACGCCCTCGTGAGCTTCGGCGAGACGGTGGCCGGGTTCGGGGTGCCGCTGCTCGTCGGGGTCTTCCCGCTCACGAGCTACCGGCTGGCGCTACGGCTCCACAACGAGGTGCCGGGGATCGTGGTGCCGCAGGCACTCCAGGACGCGCTCGAGGCGGCCGGCCCGGACGCCGCCGCGATCGGCATGGCGCACGCCCGTGAGCTGATCGTCGCGGCGCGCGAGCTCTTCCAGGGGGTCTACGTGGTTGCGCCCTACCGCAAGCCCACGTCGGTGCTCGAGCTACTTGCGTAGGTCGGAGACGATCGTCGCGAGGTGCTTCTGCACGAGGAGGATGTCGTGCGGCGGCGCGACCGTGTTCAGCTTGTGGAGCACCTCGGACTGCCGCACGTCCTTGCGTACCTCCGGGTGCCCAGGGACCTGAAGCGCGACCGCTCCGGCGACCCACGCGAGCGCGAGGCCCCAGGCGGCGCCGACGGCAGCGCCGCCGAGCGAGTCGAGCAGGCCGAGCGGCGGCAGCAGGCGTAGCCCGCCCCGGATCGTCCCTGCGAGGTACGTCGCGAAGAGCCGGAACGCGGCCATCCCGATCAGCGCGCCGCCGAGGCCCACGAGCGCCGTGTACCTGGTGTGCGGCCCGGCCGCGAGGAAGTGAGGCGCTGCGCGGGCGCCCACCACGGCTCCGACGATGACGCCGGCGAGCGAGAAGGCGGTGACGACGAGCCCCTTCCGGTATCCGCTCAGGGCGGCGAGGCCGACGACGCCTGCGATGATCCAGTCGAGCGTGGTGATGCCCCGCTACTTCGGCGCGGGGCGGTGCTGCCCTACTTGTGCAGCGCGCAGTCCTCGTGCCGGCCGATCGTCGCCGGTGTCCCATCGGGCCCGAGGTCGACCATCTCGCAACCGAACTGCTTCGTGCCGACGAGCGTCACCTCGAGCAAGCAGTGATGCCGGCCGGCCTTCGTCACCGGCCCGCAGCACGCCGACACCATGCGGATCGGGCTGCTCTGCCGCAGCGCGGTCCTGTTGTAGGCGCGCAGCCAGCTCGTGCCGTAGCCCGTACAGCTCGTCGGACGCCCCGCAGGCGTCGGCGTCAAGACGGCAGGCTTGGTCGCGGTCGTGCTCGTCGTCCGCGCCTTCGTCGTGCCGCAACCGGCGAGAACTGCGGCGGTCGCGCCAACCGCCATGACCGTGAGCCAGCGCACCGTCATCTCGATCGATGGTACGGCCTCCCGGACTCTTCGCGTGCTCCGGATGTCTCCGGGCGGCTACACTGCGCTCCGCCTGGGGGCGTAGTTCAGCTGGTTAGAACGCCGGCCTGTCACGCCGGAGGTCGCGGGTTCGAGTCCCGTCGCTCCCGCTGCTGAAAGCCCCGTGAATACGGGGCTTTCGCGTTTTGTAGGGGTTTGCATCCGTTCCAGCTTGCTCGGAATGGAAACGAGTTTGGAAACGAAGCCTCTCGCTCGTCCCCCACGCCGCCCGACGCATCCTGATTCCCGACGAGCAATCGCGACTCCGCTTGGTTGTGTGTCGGTCCATGCCGCGACGATCGTGTCAGCCCGCGCAACACAAACCGCGTCATCGCGAAGGGGCTACTGCCGTCCTGGCGAATACCAGACGCGGTGCCCACCGCGGCCGCGATCATTGATGCCCTTGTGCAGTTTCGGAACGTGGTCCTCAAGGAGTACCGGGGACTGGGAAGACGTTTGCTGCTCGGGCCGCGATCACGATGCACCCAAGCACGTCGTACGAGGACTTCGTCGAAGGGCTTCGATATGACGAGACCCTGAGTAGCTTCGTCCGCCGCGACGGGTTCATTTTGCGGATCGTCGGCGAGGCTGAGGCTGCTCCGGATGAAGACTTTCTGGTGCTCTTGGACGAGCTCGATCGCGCGAATGTCCCAAAGGTCCTGGGCGACCTCCTGCTCACCTTGCAAACATTCCCTCGGCGGGCCCCCGAAGCGGCCGTCCAGTCTGAGATCTCCACTCCCCTGCAACGGGCGGCGCCGAAATCCGACACTCGAGCTGCCCGGCGCGACGCCCCTACAACTCGGTCGGCGTCAAGTACTACTCCCGATCGGGTGAGGGCGTGAGGAAACAAGCTGTCGGAAGAGACCCAGACTGCGACACGCCTCCAAGCGACTGTAGTGATGACGCCTCTTCGACCGTCCCTCGATGGCTTCGGGTGATGAGTTAGGGCGACATGCTCTCAGCCATTTTCAGATGCATCTTCAAGATCGGCAACGCCGCGGTCGCCGCGCTCTTGAGCGCGGTCGCTGCCCGTGCTGGTCCGACTCGCCGTCGAGGGTCGGTTTCCGGCTTAGTAGAGGCGATGGTTGCTCGCACGTCTCGCCCATTCGACGAGCCACGCGACGGTCTCTTCGGCTTCCGCCGGTTGGCGACACCAGGCACGGAAACTCGCGCCCGAGCAGTGGAACTCGTGGGCGAGTGGCCGAGGAGATGATCTCCATGCGCATCGAGTAACGCTCAGTCAGGCTTCCAAGGTGGCGCAACGACGCCGCGTTAGAAGGCACGACGAACTCAACGTCAACAACCTGCCTTCCTGTCATAGCTGACGTATTGGGCTGGAACATCACGCCTAATATTCCCGGCAATTCGTGAAATTAACAATGCTTTCAGAACAGGACTCAAGTCGCGCTGAAAATCGGCGCGAAGCCGGGTCGACAGTCGCCCCCCTTGCGCAAAACGCACAGTTCGCCGAAGAGTCTGATGCCTGAGTGGCCGCGCACGTTCCAATCGCGCACGCGGCCACGTCTTCAGCCGGAAGGTGGTCCCAGCGTGCCTTACCAGTCCTGCCAGCCGGCGCCGCCGCGGTCGTAGTACGCCCCAAGCTGGCCTCGATAGACGTCGTCGCGATAGTTGTCAGCATCGAACTCCGGCGAGTTCTTGATCTGCTCCTTGGTGCGGTTGACGTACACCTTCTCATCTTCCCCGTCAACGCGGCTGATCACGCCCGCCGGAAGCATTACCTTCTTACCGAAAATCCACGGCCCGGTGTCGACGACGATATACGCGGAGCCCACGTCGTTGCTGGTCTCGTCGATTTTCCCAATCGACCCATCCAGTGCTTCGACCCCATAGCCCGTAAGGTCGAGAGAATCGAGCGATTGCTCGCGATACGTCCAGATCTCTATCGCACTCATAGCGTCCTCCCTGATGCATTTGCTCGTTGATCGCGACGGTGGTACCCGCGTTCAGTCCGCACAAACCAACCGACGGCTTGAACTGATTGCGGTGACCGGTCACGCTCTTAGGCGCCTGCGGCAACTGCACGCAGCTCCGCGATCACCGGCTCCATTAGAGGCCCACAACGTAAGGCTAGGTGCGGCGCACGAAGTAAACAATCAACAACACGAGCAGGATGATCACCAAGATCCCGATCAGCCCATAACCAGTGCCGGCCATCGCAAGCAACGTATTACCTCCTAGTTGACGTAACCCTGAGTAGTGATGCCCGTCACCGCGATGCGCAAACAGACACATCGGAATAACTGCTACTTCTTGGCACGGGTTCGCGGGCCGCCTGGTGTGACTAGAGCTCGATACGCGCGAACCCGCCTCCATTGGACGCCGCGACCTGCCCAGACTTTCGCCTTCGTCACACACTCCAGCTGTTCCCGACTTGCGGCCGGACGGTGTTTACAGTGCTTGCACATGTCGCCGTGCTCACTCAGCTCACTCGTTACAACCTGTCAGACAACGAGGAGCGCGAGCGGCTCATACGACAGGTAGGGCGTAGTCGCGCCCGGCCTCGACATTTGAACGTAATCCGCTTACTGCGCGGCATGACCTTCGCTCGCGGATGCCAGGTTCGCGCTCGACGTCGGCCTCGAATCCGTTACAAACTCAAGGGCCTTGTCGGGCTGACCGTCGCTCCGCCGTTCCCGGGCCTGATCCTATCTCTCGGTGTCGGGCGGCAGTTCCGACGGCGGCTCGCCGGGTCAGGGACCGGATACGGGGTGCCCGGGTCAGGGGAGGGGTAAGGCGTTCCCGGATCGGGTGGTCTCGGTGGGGTCGGCTCCGGGTCAGCCGGGCCTGGGAGTGGGGGCGTAATCAAACACAGCGAGCGTGTCACGACGACCATGTCCAGGGAATGCCCAAACGGAAGTCTCCAGAAACACCCCGTAGGATCTCCGGCTCCGCCATGTGGAGGTGGCAATCCTCCGTTTGCGAACTCGAGGGCATGTGCTCGTTACACGCCGTCCGTCGTATGCCGCGACGCGGTCATGCCGATCCTCACCGGCTCTGGAAGTCGGCGTGCAGCTCGGGCACACAGTAAGCGGCGCGCGACGTCACCTCAGGCGCTTCGCCCCGGCGCTGCAGCCTGCGGCCCATCTGCAGCCCGGTCGGGCTGTAGATGCGGGATGGTCGGGTCGGAGGACAGGTTGAGGTGCGCAGCGACCTTCGGCGCGCAGTCAGCGAACAACCGCTGGATGCCGTGCCCAACTAGGCGGCGGCGCTGACCCGGCAGAGATTCCGACAAGTCCGATCCAGGTATTTCTCGCCGCGTTCTTCCCTCGCCGTGCGTGACTCGGCAGGCACCTCGCACAAGTTCTGTGGGGGTCTCGAGCTGGCTGGAGTGCCGCAGCTGGCCCAGGTTGAGTGGATCGAGCCGGAGCCGCCTGAGGGTGTGAGGCGGTCGAGGTCGAGGTACGTCGCGATGACGAGATCGCGAAGATGGTCTCTCTTTGACGTTGAGCGTTGGCGCCATCATCACGTCGACGGCGGGCTTTCCCGCGCGGCCGTCAGGCATCAGAATCCTGACCTGCCTCGGCGTCGCGAGCGCACCGAGCAGGGGGCTTCGGTTAGAGGGGGGCTCTCATTCGGATTGTCGTGCCGTGCGGTTCGCTGGTTATTTCGACGTGGGGCATGAGGACGCTGATCATCATGAGGCCGCGTCCACGCTCGTCGTTGTCGAAGCGTGCGTGCTTCCAGGTGCCGGTATCGGTGACCGCGACCGTGAGGCTGTCTTGCTCGATCGCTGCGCGGACTTCGACCGTCACGCAAGGCTCGGCGTGTTCGATCGCGTTCGCGGCGGCTTCATGGGTGGCGAGAATGACTGAGCTTCTCAGCTCGTCGGAAAGCTCGGTCTGGTCCAGCCATGTGCCGAGGTCACGGCGAAGCTCACCGAGCCGGCTGAGTTCGCAGGGGAGGGATGCCACGAAGACCTCCACTTGCGGGTTAATTCCGCGAGGCGTCGAAACCAAACACGGTCACGCCAACGCCTGCTCACGGTCTGGGACGCAGTCGAGATGCTCTAGGAGACCGCTGATTTCAAGAGCCGTGCGAACGATCATGGCGGTGCCGAGCTGTAGACGCAGCCGCGACCCTCGGCTCCGGGCGAGCCGGTCAGCCAGCGCAAGGTTGTGAAGGAACGAGGAGTCGATGAACTGCGCGTCCGTTACGTCGATGACGACGAGATCGTTCGTCTCGACCAGCGAGGTGAAGAGCTCTCGAACGTCAGTCTTGGTCGCGACGTCGTGCTCACCATGCACCTCGACAACGGCGGCTCCGACCCTGGGCCGGAGCACATGGAGATCGGGGATCATCTGAGTTCTCCTTCGAACATGAGGACATCGGGACAGTTCGTCTTCAAGCCGGAAGTTCTCTCGGTTCCTGTTGATCCGTTTCGGTTGGAGGGCGAGCCTCGTGGTTGCTCGCCAGCTCACGTTGGGCCTCGACCGCCGAGGGTCGAGTCGTCTCCGAGTTCGGTCACGCCGAAGAGCCCGAGGAGCGCCCCGACGTCCTGCCCCTCTTGGGCGGGGTGCCGCATCGCGATCGAGGGGTTCACCCGGTAGCGGTTGCGACGGCCGACTCGAACACGCTCCAGATATCCGGACTCGACCAGGTCGGTGACGATCCGATGCGCTGCTCGCTCCGTGATCCCGACCTTCAACGCGATCTCGCGCAGGCGGACGTTGGGGTCTCGGGAGATGCAGAGGAGTACCTGCGTGTGGTTCGACAAGAAGTGCCACGACTTGTTCTCGCCATCTGACATACCGGACTTTTTTAGCATAACTTTCTTAGCATGTCTAGTCTGTCCGCAGAAGCATCTCGGCAATCACGCACCAAGCTCCAAGGCGCGGGGCGTGGCGCCTGGTCGCCACGCCCCGCCACACCCGAGGACGACACGAGCAGGCGATCGCGATCTACCGCTATCCGGCCGCAGCCGAGCCAGGGACACGACCCGGCGACGATGCGCTGCATCGGCTCGAGCAGATCTTCTAACGTCAAAGCGCCGGCAGACCCAGGCCTGAAGACACTCTTCACCGAGCGCATCCCGACCCATGCCGACCACCTGACCCGAACCGCTCACTCTGACCTGTTCCTCGGCCCGGCACAAGGCGCTCTTTCGGCCCTGTCCTTCGGGTTCGAGCGTTTAGGGCTTCCGCAAGTACCTCCCGCGTACCCTGAACCAGTCCGTTGCCCCGAGCCACGCGACGGCTGCAGTCCAAGCGTCCTCCGAATAGCCGTTCGCGTTCAGCCGCGCGCTGAACACGGACCTCAAAGCCATCGGCATGTCCGGGTACGCGGTCTTCAGGCGCGCTTCCATCAGAAGCATTCGATCCAGAACGTCTTGAGGGCCACCCGCCTCGACGTGCGTACGCATCTCGACCTCTTCCAGCGCGAGCCGTAACCAGAGCGCAGGACCGTCCCCGCGGGGCTCCTCCTCCTCCTCCTTCGCGTTGCGGCGCCGCATCAGTGCCTCGCGGCATACCCACGTTCCCGCACGCCGAACCCATTGCTCGGATCGTTGAACCTAACGGCATACACTCTGGCTGCCCTGCCTCTGTCCGCCTCCAAGCGGGTGCGTCCATGGCATTAGCTGTAGGACCTGAACACGGTGGCTGCGAGACGAGATTGGGCCACGGCTTCACTATCGCCATTTGTCGTCGCGCAGTAAGAGCAGCGCTCCACCCCGGAGCTCGTAGCCTTCCCCTCCTTACGCGCACGGCGGAAAGCCTCCCGGCGCCGCTCAACTTTCCCGGCCTCCCGCTTCGTGTACCCGTTTGGGCTCGTCTGTTTGCACCGACCTCGCGGCACGGACGAGCGCCGCACGTCAACCGCTGCGCGCCCTCGAGCACGACGCCGCACTCCGACGAGGCCTTCGCCTCGACCGGGTTCCAGCGTGAAAGGACATTACGTCTCGTCGTCGACCTTCCAATTCGCCGGACTGCACGCCTCGCAGAACCGGCGGGGACGGCCACGCCCAGGACGCCGCTCGAAACTTACGCCGCACGACTCGCACGCCCGGGGGGCGGGTCCAACGGGCGACGAGATTCACGCGCCATTCCCGTTGCGAGTGGAAATGTTACGCCCCGAGTTCTGGAGCCAGGTCGGAGAGATGCTGACGAGCCCGCGAGATTCGAACTCAACGTCAACGACGTGTGTCGCTGTTAAGACCGACGTCTCAACCTCGGACATACGCTCTGTGTTTCCCGATATAAGGCGCGGCATTAACCAAACAGCCTGTACTCGAGCCTCGTATTTTGGGATGCATCGGAATCAAAGGACCGGGTCGCCATCGGTGATCGCTCAGCTCGTGATCGCAGACGAGGCCAACGTTCGATCGCTTCAGCGTCGCGAGCTGAACGCCGGCTTCGCCCACGTCCGGCTCCACGCGGACGCGCGCGTGAGCGTCGAAATCGACGACCAAGCCCGGCTCCTGCGCCTCGCACAACAGAGGTGAGGTGACCTAGGGATGTGCTCAACTTCTCCGACCGGGGCCGGGACGGGTTCCGCTCGGAGCGCGCAGCTGCGGCTCTGAATGACCGGGCCGCAGTCGACGACGCCTCGATGCCGTGTTGCGGGCGCTACGGACGCGGCACCGTGGCGCTATCGGGACGGCCCCTGGCCGAGCGGGGTGTGGTCGAGTTCCCGGGTGAGTTCCGGCAGCGAGTCGTAGACTGCGACGGCGCCGGCGTCGAGGAGCTCCTGGCTCGACCAGCCGCCGGTGAGGACGCAGATCGTCTCGAGGCCCGCGCCGGCTGCGGCCTCGATGTCCCAGCGGGAGTCGCCAACCATGACGGCGTGCGCCGGCTGCTCCGCCTTCGCGAGAGCGGCGTGGACGATGTCGGGATGCGGCTTCGAGCGTTCTACATCGTCGGAGGTCGTCCAGTCGTCGATCAGGTCCCGGACGCCGAGGACCGTGAGGAAATGGTCGAGATCGTTCCGGCCCGCAGAGGATGCGAGGATCGTTGCGATGCCGCGGCGGCGCAGCTCTCCGACAAGCCCCGCGGCGCCGTGGAGAGGCTCGCACTCGTCGCGGATCGTCCCGAATTCGCTCTCCTTCTGTTCGCGAAGCCGGTCTCCGAGGCTGCGCTCGACATCGTCGTCTGTCAGGGCCTTGACGATCTGGTCGCCACCCATGCCGATGTGGCGGTGTATGCGCCAAACCGGCAGGACGATGCCCTGCCCACGGAACGCCCGGTACCAGGCGAGCGCGTGATGGTAGTTCGTGTCGACAAGCGTGCCGTCGAGATCGAGCAGCGCGGCGGTAGGCATCTTCGCCTCGTACCAACCGACGGGGTGTATGAAACCGAGCCGCCCGATAATGCATGGAAGAAATGAAGCGGCCAGGAGGTCGCAGGGCCGCTGCTCGCGCCGCGTCAGCAGCCTCGCCCCATCCGTGATCCCGGCGCTTGCGGCGCTTTCATGAAGGGTTAGGCGTGGCCGTCGGAGGCCGCACCATCCGCTAGCTTCGCGGGAGAGCACGGTCGATCGTGTTCGGAAGCTGTAGCCGCGGCCAAGGGTGGACGCGCCGGAGGCGGCGCCCATTCGAGAAAGCGGTACTTCGAGCGAGATCTCGTCGGCGGGCGCGTCGCGGTGCGTGACGGAGCAGAGTCGTCGAAGCTTCCTTCGCTCCGTCCTTCGCCTTCTCTGCGTTCTTGGCCTTCGCAGCCGCGCGGCTCGCGCTCGTCGTGAGCGTGCCCGACAGGTCCTCGGACTCCTTAGGCAGGAGTCGGAGTCGACGAACTCGCTCGAAACATTGCCGTCCCATTCGCGACGCTGCGTCCGAGGGGGAGCGGCACACCACTGAGTAGCGTTTATCCCCGAAACGGCTGGCAGGCCGCCCGAGGGCGCCGACCTAGAAGGCTATGAGCACCTCACCAGCAGTCACGTAGGGTGCTGCGACGTTCAGGTCTGGGAGGTTCTCGGCGAGCCACGCGGCGGCGACCCGATTCGACTCGTGCCCGCCTGGTCCTCGCACTCGCCGATGTGTATCGCAGCCCGGCGGGGGTAGAGCAGGGGAAACACGACCGAGGAGGGGAGATGCATAAGCGCGCCCTACTGCTCACACTCGTTCTTGCGTCAGGGTTTGTCACGATGGCGGCAGCTGCGCCCGGACCCACGAACCAGGACCGAACGTTCGTAATGACCGCGGGCCACGCCGGCGCTGCCGAAATCGCCGCGGCGAAGCTGGCGCTGACGAAAACGAACAACTCGTCGACGGTCGCGTTTGCGCGGCGAATGATCCGCGACCACACGATGCTGGCGGCGAAGTTGACCTCGACAGCCCGGGCCGTCGGACTGATGCCCCCGACCACGCCGAGCCCGGCACAGACAGCCTCGATCGAGGCGCTCCGCAAGCTCAGCGGGACGGCGTTCCTGCAGAAGTACCGCCTGAGCCAGATCTCCGCTCACAAGGACGCGGTCGCGCTCTTCACGGCCGAGTCCGAGCGCGGGCAGACACCAGCTCTCAAGAGCGCGGCGACCGCGGCCCTGCCGATCTTGAAGATGCATCTGAACATGGCCGAGAGCATGTCGACCTGACTCGCCCCATCAGGCCGCGTCCACGCTCGACGTTGTCGAAGCTTGCGTGTTTCCAGGTGCCGGTGTCCAGTTTGTCCAGGAACTCGATCTGATCTAGACACTCGGCGAGCTCGAGGCGAAGCGCGCGAGACGAGATCGACCTCGTCCGGGGTCCTCATCGGATCGTCGAGGAGATCGACCCGACGAGCGTTTTGCCATGAGCCGAAGGAGAACGATGATGGGGACATCGCGGTTGGGCGAGGGAATTGCAGCCTCGGGAAGGATCGGTGCCTGCGGAGCGGGCGCATCACAGGACTTACTGAAATCGTTGTCTTGTCCGCCTACAACCCGAGGGGGTCTGGATGGGGCAGGATCTCCGGTGAACCACATGGAAGAGGGGGCACGCCCTAGACCAGTAGTTCGGCTAGATCCCTGCTATGAGTGGCGTCTCGGCACGGTCCGAGTGTTGCGCTCTTCGTTCGGCCGACAGTCTCGTCGGATGCGCGAGCGGCCCCGTACGGCTGGCCGTTGACTTCGCCCCGCGTCGACCTTCAGGCGTTCGTTCTGGACCATTCGTCTGTCGGGACGAGCGGAACTGAACCGAACAGCGCGGCGCCCGAAGCTCGGGCGCCGCGCTCGTCGAGAGGCTTCGTTCGCTAGCCGGGTCTAGGCGTCGCTGCCGTCGTCGGTGCCGACGACGTGGATGTCGACGTACATACCGCCCGACTCGTGGCCCGTCGTCTGGCAGAGGAGTCGATACCAACCGTGCTTCAGGAGGACCTTCGTTGTCGAATCGACCTCCGTGCTCGTGCCACACGGTGCGGCAGGGTTAGCCGCCGCGGGATCGTTACAGATCGGCGTGAGTTCCTGAGCGGCCGACCCCACGGGCCCACACGCCGAGTCTGACCTCGGGCAGCTTCTGAGCGCGATGTTGTGCATGCCGCTCGTGTCGGCCGCCGACAGCCAGTAGGTGCCCGGGTTGATCGTCAAAACCTGGTGCACAGCCCCGTGCCCCAACGCATCGGAGTCACCGAACTTGACGTCGATGCAACCGAAGACGCCCGCCCCGCAACTGAACGATGCATTCAGGGTCCGACCCTGCGCCGACGACTTCCCCGCCATCAGCGCGAACGCGATTGCCACCGCTGCCACGACGAGGAGCGGGAGTGCCACACGATAGTTGGATGCTTTCTTCACTGACGTTCCCCTTTACCCAGTTGTCTTGTCCGAACGAGCAGGAATGCGTTCAGGTCCCCCCGTTGGCGCACCTATTGCGACCCGGCCGCAGAAACTCACCGTCTCACAGGATCAGGGCGAAGTCAACTTGCAAGATCGGACGGGCGGATTCGAACCGAGCCTTCTGCTCCCAAAGCCAATCGGGGCCGTGGCACGAACTCCGCAGACCGAAATGGCTTGTCTACACAGCGCTCGGCCGCTCTCGGCACCCCAGTACACGCGGGTTCGAGTCCCGTCGCTCCCGCTCTCGAAAACCCCGCATCCCGCCTAGCTTGCGGCCGGATGCGCGTCGTCCAACCGGCGAAGCCCGTGCCGCACACGTCGTCTCGGGTCGGTGACTCGCGTCGACGCGCAAGGATGCGAGCGTGTCCGGGACGGTCCGTCGACGCCGCGACTCGCGCCGCGGAGCTCGTCGACGGGCGCCGGCCGAGCAGCACGAAGTGAAGCCGTGCTGGGCTCGACCTAGACTCACGCCGTGCCGTACCACGCGCAGAAGACCGGGCAGGTCAGGCCGGGACTCAAGATCCATGAGCTGAAGGCCGACAACCGTGCGGTCTGCGGCAACTCGCGCCGGCAACCGATGGACGACCTCGGGCCCGGAACGGTGACGTGCGAATCCTGCGCGCGGGACACCGGCCACTGATCCGCATCAACCGAGCGATATTCGGGAGGCCTGAGTGGCCAGATTGCGGGCGATCGAGGCGCCATGGCGCACTATCGTTCGGCGAGTGGATCCCAACGGTGCTCTGACTGAGCTTGCGTTGTCGCTTGTTGAGACGGAGTCGGTGAATCCGGGGCTCGCGGCCGACGGGTCGGGAGAGGGCGAAGCGGCCGAGGTCGTTGCGGAATGGTCTCGGGCGGCGGGGCTGCAGGTCGAGCTCGATTATGTTCTGCCCGGCCGGCCGAACGTGGTGGTAACTGCGCCTGGCACGGGAAGCGGCCGGACCCTGTTGCTGAACGGGCACCTCGACACGGTGGGCGTCACCGGGATGGAGTACCCGTTCGCTGCGGATGTGCGCGACGGGCGGCTTTACGGGCGTGGCGCCTACGACATGAAGGGTGCGCTGGCCGCCGCGCTCGTCGCCGCAGCCCAGTTGCGACACGAGAAGCTCGCGGGCGACGTCGTGGTGGCGTGCGTCATCGATGAAGAGCTTGGCTCCGCCGGGACCGAGCGGCTGGTGACATCGCGAACCGCCGACGCGGCGATCGTCTGCGAGCCGACCGATGAGCGTGTCTGCATCGCGCACAAGGGATTCGTGGGCTTCGAGGTCGAGACACGTGGCCGTGCCGCTCACGGTTCGCGGCCGGATCTCGGTGTTGACGCGATCGCGGCGATGGGACCGGTGCTGATCCGGCTCCAACAGTTGGCCGACTCGCTCGAACAGGAGGCCGGGTCACCCGCTCCTCGGTGCCGGCTCGATCCACGCCTCACTGATCGAGGGCGGCCAAGAGTATTCGAGTTACCCGGAGCGATGCCTGTTGACCGGTGAGCGACGCACCGTGCCGGGGGAGTCGACGGCCGACATCGAGGAGGAGTTGCGTGGCCTGGTCGGCCAAACCGATGCGAACGTCCGGATCACGTTTGCCCGCCACCCATTCGAGATCGACGCTGCGGCAGATTGCCGCGACAGGTCGCGCGATGTGCCGGAGATGACCGTTTCCATGGGATCGCGTTCTGGACGGACGCCGCGCTCGTAGCCGAAGCGGGTATTCCTACCGTCCTCTATGGGCCGCGCGGGTCTGGAGCACACGCGAGCGAGGAATGGGTTGAGCTCGCAAGTCTGGAACGATGCGCCCGCGTCTACCTTGAAACCGCTCGCGCACTCTGCGCCGCATAGATCACCGCGGTTCATCGACGGCGCAGGGGTTCTCGTTCGGCCCACGTCCTCCCAGCCTCACCGAGCGGCGCGGCTAGCGTTCGCTGAACGATGCGCGAGCTCGAGACAACCGAACTGAGAGCGTTTCTGCTCGCGGGCACGCGGACTGCGAAGGTCGCGGTTGTGCGTCGAGACGGGTCACCCCTGGTGACGCCGGTCTGGTTCCTCCCCGACGAGGACGGGTCGATCGTGTTCGAGACGGGTCGGAGCTCCGTGAAAGGCCGCGCGCTCTCACGCGATCCGCGGGTGTCGATCTGCGTCGAGGATGACGAGCCCCCGTTCGGGTTCGTTCGCGTCGACGGGATCGCAGAGCTCTCCGATGACCACGACGAGCTGCTGTCGTGGACGATCAGGATCGCGGCGCGCTACATGGGCGAGGATCTTGCGGAGGAGTTCGGTCGCCGGAACGCAGCTCCGAGCGAGATGCTCGTGCGGGTGCGACCCCATCGCATCATCGCGCAGGTCGAGTTGGCCGACTGACACCTCGCCGAGAGCGCCACGTTCACCGATTCTCGGGTACTCGAGGTGGTTCTGTGGACAACTTAGACAGGCTAAAGAAGTTATGCTAAAAATGTCCGGTATGGCTGGTACTGCAATCAAGCCTTGGCGATTCCTGTCGAATCACGCCCAGGTGCTCCTCTGCATCTCGCATGACCCCAACGCCCGTCTACGCGAGATCGCGCTGGAGGTCGAGATCACGGAACGAGCAGCGCATCGCATCCTGACCGACCTGATCGAGGCGGGATACGTGGAGCGTGTTCGGGTCGGCCGTCGCAACCGTTATCTGGTGGACCCATCGGTTGCGATGCGGCACCCTGCTCAACACGGACAGGAGGTCGGAGCGTTACTCGGGCTCCTGGACGTGAGCGATCTCCAGGAACCTGGAGGAGGTCCGGAATGACGGCAAGGCCGCCTACACGATGCCTTCATGTCCTCGTGTACGAAGGAGAACCCAGATGAGTCGCGATCTCCATGTGCTGGTACCGAGAGCCGGCGCAGCCGTGGTCGAACTACATGGTGAGCACGACATAGCCACCAGGACCGAGGTTCGAGAGCTGTTGGCCTCGCTGGTCGAGGCGAACGATCTCATCGTTGTCGACGTGACGGAAGCTCTCTTCATCGATTCGTCGTTCCTTCACAATCTTGCGCTGGCGGATCGTCTTGCGCGGACCCGAGGTTCGCGGTTGCGCCTACAACTCGGCACAGCCTCGATCGTTCGCACGGCTCTTGAAGTCAGCGGTCTTCTGAAGCGTCTCGATTGCGTCGCAGACCGTGAGGAGGCGATGGCTTGACCGGCTTCAGATCCCGCGCCCCGGGGAACTAGGGCGGAGTGGAGACCTTCGTGACGACCCTCGCCTGCGAGCCGACGCGACTCCGTGAGCTTCGCCACGACCTCGCCGCGTGGCTGGATCAGCTCCAGCTCGTGGACAAGCTGCGAAGCGCAGTCATCCTCGCCGCCCACGAGGCTGCGGCAAACGCAATCGAGCATGCCGAGCCTTGCACATCGGTCGAAGTCCGCGCAGCGATCGAGCAAGACACCATCACGATCGCCGTCACCGACACCGGCACCTGGAAAGACGCAAGCTTCGACAACGACGAGCGTGGACGCGGGCTGATGATGATCAGCGTCCTCATGCCCTACGTCGAGATCTCGAGCGAACCCCGCGGCACCACAATCCGAATGAGCGCCCGTCTCTGATCGATGCGAGGCGCCCAACCTGCAAACAGGCAGATGCCACGACTCCGGACGCCGGCTGCAACGACAACCCGCGTCGTCGAGGTCGAGTTCGGCGGCGCCTCCGCTGCGGCGTTGTTACGACACCTCGGAAGCCTGACCGAGCGTCACGCAATGCGGATGGAGATCCTCTCCCCCGGTTCGTCGACAGCACCTCCCTCTCGGGCGCGGATCACCGTGCCTCGTGCCGCGAGCCATCGCGAAGCCGAACTGACAGTCGCCGCACTGGTCGAATGGGTGCGACGCGCGAGCAGCCGTTCACCTCAGCGAGCCTGAGCGCCGGTAGGAGCTGCGATGTACACGCACGCCCTAGTGTCAAACCGGGCGACGCCGGGAATCGCTGACCCAACCTTGTCCGCCGTGTCGCAGAAAGCACCCACACGTCAGGATGCGCGCCGGAGGCCCGCCCTGCGGCGAGTGCTTGTCTGCGCGCTTGCCGCAGTCGCGGTCGGGGTGATACTCGCGCTCCTTGGAACACCGTGGTCGGTCGCGGCCAGCGGAGGATGGGCAATCGGAGCCCTCACCTTCCTGGTGCTCGTATGGCGGGACGTTCTGCTGCTAGGCCCCGACCAGACCGAGGACGCAGCCCGGGTCGAGGACTCGTCGAGAGCTGCTGCCGACACTGTCCTGCTCGCCTCGTCGGTCGCGAGCCTCATCGCCGTCGCGCTCGTCCTGGTGGGCGCGCGCGACCACCAGGGCCTCGCCAAGGGCGCCTACATCGTCCTCGCCGTCGCAAGCGTCGTCATCGCCTGGGCAGCGGTCCATACCGTCTACGCCCTCCGCTACGCCCGCCTCTACTACGCCGAACCGGTAGGGGGCATCGACTACCACGCCGACGACCGACCCGACTACCGCGACTTCGCCTACCTCGCGCTCACGATCGGCATGACCTTCCAGGTCTCAGACACCGACCTCACGGCGAAACCCGTCCGCCGACTCGCGATCCAACACGCGCTGCTGTCCTACCTCTTCGGCGCAGTGATCGTCGCGCTGATGATCAACATCGTCGGCAGCCTCGCCGGCTGACCCGAGGGTCGCGGCGGCCCGACGGCGATGAGCGGTGTTTCATCCCAGCGACCGTCGGGAAGCCCACGACAATGATCGAGATCGGTTACGCCCTCTCGTCCGAGGAATCCGGCCCAACGGCCCTCGTCGAGAACGCAACCCACGCCGAGCGCGCCGGCTTCAGGTTCGCGCTGATCTCCGACCATTTCCATCCGTGGCTCGACGAGCAAGGAGAGAGCCCGTTCGTCTGGGCCACCATCGGAGCGATCTCGGAGGCCACGAGCTCGCTCGAGCTGGGCACCGGCGTCACCTGCCCGATCATCCGCCTTCATCCGGCGATCGTCGCCCAGGCATCCGCGACGTGCGCGGCGCTCATGCAGGACCGTTTCCTCCTCGGCCTCGGAACCGGCGAGAACCTGAACGAACATATTCTCGGCGACCGCTGGCCCAGCCACGACGAGCGCCTCGAGATGCTCGAGGAAGCAATCTTCGTCATCCGCCGGCTCTGGTCCGGCAGCCTCGTGAGTCATCGCGGGGCGCACTACACCGTCGACCGTGCCCGGCTCTACACCCTCCCGCCCACACCGCCCCCGATCGCGGTCGCGGCAGCAGGGCCGCATGCAGCCGAGCTCGCCGGCCGGATCGGCGACGCGCTCATCACCACAACCCCGGACCCTGACCTCGTCACGGCCTTCAAACACGCAGGCGGCGAAGCCAAGCCCTGCTACGGCCAGCTCACAGTCTGCTACGCGCCCACGCGCGACGAAGCCGTCGCGACCGCCTGCAACCACTGGCGCAACGGCGCCCTCGGCGGAGACCTCGGGCAAGAACTCGGGCTGCCACGCCACTTCCGTCAAGCCACCGAGCTTCTCTCCCCAGCCCAGGTCGCCGGCAACATCGTCTGCGGCCCCGACCCGGACGAGCACCGCGCCGCGATCGAGGAGTTCGCAAACGCCGGATTCGACCGCGTCTACATCCATCAAGTCGGGCGCGACCAGCGGACGTTCACAGACTTCTACCAACGCGAGATCCTCGACGCGCCCCTCGCGACCCGATAGGCACGCCGTTCATCGGGGGCATCTCCGGGAAAGCCGCGACGGCCGGGTCCTGGAGAGGGCGCTCATCTCCGCACCCGCCGGGGAAGCGCCAGAAACCCGGAGGGCACGGCTAGTGCTTACGGTCCTGGCGTGAGCGCTAGCGTCATTCGAGGAGCAGGCGCGAACCGGGTTGACGTCTCGCCGGTGATTCGAAATCCGAGCCGCTCGTAGAACCCGAGTGCGCGCGGGTTCGCAGTCACCGTGACTCGGTTCGCACCTTCGGTCGCCGCCCGAGCCGCGACGTCCTCGACGAGCAGCCGGCCCACGCCAAGCCCCATCGAATCGGGCTCTACGAAGAGATCGTCGAGCTCGCACGCCGCGTCCTCAACCGAGAGGACCACCGAGAATCCAACAGGTCGGTCCGTACTGTCCACTGCCACTCGGACTCTCCCTTCGGCGATCGCTCGATGAGGTGGCTCGATCGCATCGGGGTGAGCCGCAAGGTGCGCTCGGTCTTCATCCCAGACATCAGACGAGCGGCGGTGGAGCTCCTCGAGCGCAAGCGCCTCGCCGGGCACTGCATCCCGAATCCGGTCGACTGTGCTCATCCAGCAACGCTACCGCGTACCTCGCGCGCGACTACTGCCTCGTCAATGGTACGCCGCCGGATCCGCTGAGCCCGACGGCGTGGCATCTACGATCGTGCCGTGGGAGGCGACGAGCAGGACCGCGTCAGGCTGGAGAACTGGACGGCGATGGCCGCAGGTTGGGAGCGCGCTCGGGAGGAACGGGAGAAGATGGCCGGGCCCGTCACCGACTGGCTCATTCGCGAGCTCGCGCCCAAGCCCGGGGACACGGTGCTCGAGCTCGCGGCTGGACAGGGCGACGTCGGGTTCCAGCTTGCACCGACCCTTGGCGCGGGCGGCCGCCTCATCTCGAGCGATTTCAGCCCGGCGATGGCCGAGATCGCTCGGCGTCGAGGCGCCGAGCTCGGTCTGACGAACATCGACCACCGCATCCTGGACGCCGAGCGGCTCGAGCTCGCCGACGATTCGGTCGACGGCGTCCTCTGCCGCTGGGGCTACATGCTCATGCCGGATCCGGCAACAGCCCTCGCCGAGACGAGGCGAGTGCTTCGCTCCGGCGGACGGCTCGCTCTCGCGGTCTGGTCGAGCGGCGGCCGCAACCCCTGGATCTCCGCCGCCGGTCGCATCCTCGTCGCGCACGGGCACATGCCGCCTCCGGAGCCGGGCGAACCGGGGATGTTCGTGCTCGGCGATCAGGAGCTGCTGCGCCCCCTGGTCGAGAACGCCGGGTTCGCGAACGTGCGGATCGAGGATGTGCCTGTCCACAACCACTACTCGAGCGTGGACGAGTACGTCCGCCGGTCGAGCGGGATGGGCGGCATGTTCGCGAGAGCCTGGGCGGAGGCGCCCGAGGACGAGCAAGAGCGGTTGAAGGATGAGTTTCGCGAGGCGTTTGCACCGTTCGCCGTCGACGGCGGATACGAGCTGCCGGGCGTCTCACTCTGCGCCGTCGCGAGCTGAGTGGCGACGAGCTATCGACTCGGCCGGACGAGGCGGCTCATCAACGCCGTCGTCACCCCGCTTGTCCGCTTCGGCCTCGCCGGCCGGAACACCTACCTTCTGACCGTCGAGGGGCGCACGAGCGGCCGGCACTACTCGACGCCCGTCACGCTGGTCGTTGACGGGGAGGAGCGATGGCTTGTCGCACCCTACGGCGAGCGAAACTGGGTCAAGAATGCTCGGGCGGCAGGCTGGGTCGAGCTCAGTCGGGCGGGAACGTCCGAACGGCTCGACGTCACCGAACTGGAAGCGGCCGAGGCTGGGCCAGTCCTCCGAAGATATCGGCGGAAGTACCGGCTGACCGGCCCGTTCTTCGACGCCGGGGCCAACGCCCCGGTCGAGGCGTTCATCGCCGAAGCCCCTCGCCATCCGGTGTTCCGCCTCAGCAGGCCGGACCGGAATTGACCCGATCGTGTCCTGTGCGGCGCCGGCGCCCGCACCTACCGTGGGTCATGGCAAGTCCGGTGCCTGAGCCGACCCCCGGCGAACGGCGCACCCCTGTGGTAGGTGGGGCCTGCCCGGGCTATTGCTCACTGCGCGAGAGACTCAGGGGTCTGCGGTGGAGTCTCTCGCGCAGGTAATTCCCCCAGGGGCACGCTGAGGTCGCAGACGAGCGTCTCGGGTGTCGCTGTCCGCTGATCGGCGATCAGGAGTTGGCGGAGCGGGCCGATCGGCTCGCGCCCGTTCTCCCTCGTCCAGCGCTCGAGCGCATCACAGGCGGGGAGCAGTGCCGGCCAGCCCATCTCCCTCAGCGCGAGCCGGATGAAGGCCTCGTCGTGAGCGGCCTCGACCCGTCGCTGGATGCCGCCGTTCGACCGCGGGGCCGAAGCCGCGCCGGCGACCGGTCGGCACAGCTCGATCGGGCCGTCGCTGTCGGCGCTCACGTCTCCGTAGAAGACCACGAATGGCACGCCGGCGATCCCCTCGAGACCCGGCCCGCAAGCACGCAGGCGCGAGAAGGCCTCGCCGAAGAACGCATCTGTTTCCGAGACGTTCACGTGGCGGTTGATCGAGACCAGCGTCCGCTCCTGCATGCTCCGTACCTCGACGTCGTACACGGTCGGCTCCTCTCCTCGCAGTCGTCCCTGGAGGTAGGCGAGCAGGTCGCGGCGCTCGACACGCTTTGCCTCGAGCCCGTCCCACCAATCGGTGAGCATCTGCGCTGCCTCGGCGCCGTCGAGTGCGAGCAACTCCCCGATCACCGTCAACGGCAGCTCGAGCTGACGGAGTAGCCCGATCAGACGCGCCGGCTCGATCTGCTCTTCGCCGTAGAACCGATACCCGGAGCTCGGGTCGACGAAGGCGGGCACGCACGAGGCCCAGCTCGCCGTAGATGCGAAGCGCCTTCTGCGAGAGACGCGTCTGTCGAGAGAACTCGCCGATGCCGAGATGGGTCGTCACGCTTTGCCTCCAAGCCGGGACGATGATCCCGGTCGTCCAATAGTGGAGGCTGCCCCAAGGGCAAAGTCAAGCGATCAGAATCTGTTCGCCGATCGGGAGGTTCTCACGTCTGACTCCCCTGTGGGCGCGCTCGTTCGGGGGTCAGAAGCTGCGAGCAGAGGAGCTTGCCGAGCCACTGCTCGTAGCGGTCGGGGGTCCAGCCGCGTTCGCTGGTGAGCAGCTGGTAGAGCGTCGGCTGGTTGAGAGCCCAGAGCGTGTCGGCCGCCGCGTCCAGGTCGAGCTCGGGCGCGAGCGCGCCGTCGTTCGCGAGGCTCTCGACGATCGTGCGCTGGTTGTCGTGGAAATCGGCCTGGATCCTGTTCCATAACGCACCGATTTCGGGATCCCCCGGCGCGGCGGCCCGGATTGCCTCCATCACGGCGGCCGCGCGCTCCTTGACAAGACGTGAGTTGCGGGCGGTGAGCAGGAGGCGGCGGCACGGGTCCGGCTCGTCGATCGCCTCCCGGAACCAGTCTTGTTCGCCGACGGGTACAGCGTCCTGCTCGCCGCGTAGCGCGCGGTGCCAGACGGCGCGCAGCAATCCCGGCTTGCCTTCGAAGTTGAGGTAGACGGTCTTGAGAGCGACACCTGCGGCGGCGGCGATCGCTGCCACCGAGGTGGCGGCATAGCCGTCCCGCTCGAACAGGCGCTGCGCCGCGTTCAGGATCAGTTCCCGCGTCCCCGCGGCCTGCTCGCGGCGCCGGGGCGAGTCATACGGACGCCGCATCTTGCCCGGCTTCGTCATTCCACTACTCTACCCGCGTTATCACTACACCGGTCGTGTAGTGGATCTGCTACCCTCCTCGCGTATTGACTACTCGGCCGATGTAGTCACAACGCGAAGGGAGACTCGAATGTCTACGACCACAAGCACACCCGCGGATCAGGTTCGCCGGCACATCCGTGAGCTGTGGGCCGCCGTGGCAGACGCCTGGGAACAGCACGCAGACTTCGTCGAGGCACGCGGCGCCGAGCTCACGAGGCAGCTTCTCGTCGAGGCGGAGCCGAAGCCGGGCAAGAACGTGCTCGAGCTCGCCGCCGGCGCCGGCGACGTCAGCCTCGCCGTCGCCCCACTCGTCGCCCCGGGCGAAGTCGTGATCTCCGACGTCGCTACCGAGATGGTCGCGATTGCGGCGCGCCGCGTCGAGGCCCGCGGCCTCGGGAACGTCTCCTTGCGCACCTTCGGTGCCGAGGCAATCGACTGCGACGACGCGACGTTCGACATCGTTCTCTGCCGCGAGGGGCTGATGTTCGCAGCCGACCCGGGACTCGCGGTCCGCGAGATCACGCGCGTGCTCCGTTCCGGCGGACGGATGGCAGTCGCGGTCTGGGGCCCGAGGGCGGCGAACCCCTGGCTTGGGCTCGTCTTCGACGCGGTCAGCGCCCAGGTGGAGCGGCCGCTACCGCCGCCGGGCATGCCGGGACCGTTCGCGCTGTCCGACGCTGAGAGGCTCGCTCAGCTGCTCTCCGCGAACGGCCTCGACCAGGTCGCCGTCCGTGGGGTACCCGTTCCGCTCACCGCGCCATCGTTCGACGAGTGGTGGAGCCGCGCCTCCGCCCTCGCGGGCCCCTTGACGACGATCCTCGCCGGGCTGCCGAAGCCGGCGCAGAGCGAGCTCGCCGACCGGCTTCGCGCGGCGGTTCGCCCGTTCGAGGCGAGCGACGGCGCCCTGCACTTCCCCGGCCTCGCGCTGCTCGCGTCCGCAGTGAGAGGAGCACGAAATGACTGACCAGTTCCCGGACACCGCGATCGTGCTGGGCGCCCGCAACCTCGGCGCCGCGATCACGCGCGATCTCCTGGCGGGAGCCGCCCGCGTCGCAACGATCGCCCGCACCCGAGCGGACCTCGACCTGCTTGCCCGCGACGGCGCCGTCACGATCACGGCCGACGCCTCCGACCCGGCCGAGCTCGAGGCAGCGCTCGACCGCGCCGCGGGCACGATCGGCATGCCCGAGCTGATCGTCAACGCCGTCTCCGCGAGCCGACCGGCGAAGGACGGGAAGGGTTTCGGCGGCGGCGCGATCGCCTCGTCGAGCGTCACCGGCCTCGACACGTGGACAACCCCGGTCGTCCAGCAGGCGCTCACTTTCCTCCGCGCCTCGGCCCGCGCCCTGGAAGGGCGAACGGGCACAGTCGTGCAGATCACCGGCGCGCCCGCCAGGCGCGCGAACCCCGAACGCGGCCTCGTCTCGGCGGGCATGGCTGCCCTCCGCGCACTCACACACGCAGCCGCTCAAGAGCTTCGGGAGTCGGGAATCCACGTCGCCCTCCTGATCGTCGACGGGATCATCGAGTCGCCCAAGACAACGGGGATGGCACGACACCTGCCGAGCAATGCGCTCGTACGCCACGAGGACGTCGCCCAAGCCGTTCGCTTCCTCGCCGCCCAATCAACGCGCGGAATGACCCACGAGCTCGTCCTCACACCAACTGGAGGACGCTGGATCCCCTAACTCGAGCGCGAGCGCAACCGTCGTCTTGACACACCGGGTCGGGCGTGAAAGGGGGCCGACGTCGGCGAGATCGCCACTCCGTTCAGGCCCGGGGACGGTCCCGTCCTCGCTTTGTTAGCCGCGAGGGAGCGAGCATGCCGCTCGGCAAAGGCGTGCTCGAGGGATCGATCTGCCCCGGGGACTAAGTTCGGGAACTAAAGTTGGGGCGTGACAAAGCTGGCTCTCGAGAGGACGATTGTCCGTCGAGATCGTCGGACGGAGCGCGTAGACGAGCAGGGCGGGTGAGCACGGCCTACTCGCGTTGCAACGCGCGGCCGGCAACCGGGCTGTCGCGCAACTCCTCCAGCGCGCCCCCCAGGGAGCGAAGGAGGAGCGTCTCATCTTCTCGAAGGTCGCCGTTGCGACCGGCGAGGCGCTGTATGCCGGCAAGTGCGACGCCGAGCTCTCGGCGCCGACGGTCGATGTGAAGTGGTCGGGGGGCTCCTGGGAAAGGACCGAGCGATCACCTTCGAGTGCGGGTCACAATCCTTCCGGTTCTCCTCCTTCCGCGGGTGGTTCGACGAGCGCTTTCCGTGGAGTATCGACACCGCGGATGGAGGGAGTGCATTCGTGACGGAGCCGGTCGAAATGGCACTCGACGACATCTACGACGACTACGAGGAAGCCGGCGCGAAGTTCTGGAGCGGTTACCACACGATCAGAGACGCCTTGAAGTCGGATCTGAAGGAGTTCTGCGCGAACTGACGCATGCGGCGCTGTAGCTTTCCGGTCGAGATTTCGTCCCGGTCGGAGAGAGGGAGACACAGATGAGCCAGGATGCGCAGACGTTCGAAGGACAGTGCTATTGCGGTGTGGTCAAGCTCACGGTCACGGGTGAGCCCGAGGGCGCCGGCTACTGCCATTGCGTCTCGTGCCGGAGCTGGTCCGCCGGGCCGGTCAACGCGTTCACGCTCTGGAAGACCGACATGGTCGAGGTAACGGAAGGCGCAGACCAGATCGGCGAGTACCACCAGAACGACCGGAGCTACCGCCAGTGGTGCACGGCCTGCGGGGGCCATGTGCTGACCCGGCATCCGCACTGGGGCCTGATCGACGTGTACGCGGCGACGATCCCCTCGTTTCCCTTCACGCCCGGCGTCCACGTGAACTACGAGTCGACCGTGCTGCCGATGAAGGACGGCCTGCCCAAGCTCAAGGACTACCCGACCGAGCTCGGCGGCTCCGGCGAGACGCTGCCCGAGTAACTCTCGGCGACCCGCTTCCGAAAACCGACGCTGGTCACCCCGCGCAGCCTTTACGCGGCGTTTACCCAACCCATCCAACTCGCTAACTGCGAGATGACCGTCGGATGACGGGAGTGGGTTAAACCCAAGCCGACCACAAACTGTCAGCGACCGGGGGACGACACATGACGTTCAAGGCAGGAAGGCGACTAGCAATCGGAGCGGCGACGCTCCTGCTCATCGCGGCGACGACAGCCGAGACGGCGGGCGCGCAGGACGCGACCAGGCAACAGGGCAAGCGGCACGCCCACCACCAGCGCCACTACCCGGGCTGGGGCATCAACCTCGATCTCCGGCTCAGCGTCTCGCCGGTCGTAGCGGCACCCGGCGGTCAGGTGACCTATACCGCGACCGTCACGAACCGGGGCCGCCGAAGCGCGCCGAGCGCAGGGTTCCTGAACCGGATCCCGAGGCAGACGACGTTCGTCTCGTCGACTGCGAGCCAGGGCAGCTGCAGCGGCAGCCGGCTCGTCTACTGCAACCTCGGCGCGCTTGCCCCCCGCACCAGCGCGACCGTCACCATCGTCGTGACCGCCGGCGGCACCGGCTGGATCAACGACACCGGCTGGGTCTCGAACAACCCGCCAAGGCACTGGCAGGACGCAAAGAGTGTCGGGAGCTGGGTTCGCAACACGAGCCCCGATCTCGACCTTGCCCTCACGGGCTCGCCGGGATCGGTGAGCACCGGCCAGCAGGTCACCTACGCTGCGACGATCACCAATCGCGGCTCGGGCGCAGCCTCGACCGCCGGGTTCCAGGACGTGATCCCTGACGGCAGCACCCTCGTCTCGGCCTCGCCGAGCCAGGGCACCTGCAGCGGCAGCCCGACCATCGTCTGCAGCCTCGGCTCGCTGAGCCCGGGAGCGAGCGCGACCGTCACGGTCGTCGTGACCCCCACCCACGCCGGCTACATCACCGATCGCGGTTGGGTCTCCACCAGCCCGCCGGGCAGCTGGCAGCACGAGCGGTCGGTCACGACGGCGGTCCGGGACTCGAGGCCCGACCTCGACTTCCACCTCGTCGGCTCTCCCTCTGCGGTCGACACCGGACAGCAGGTCACCTACACGGCGACGATCGGCAACCACGGCTCCGGCGCCGCCCCGACCGCAGCGTTCCAGGACCTGATCTCGCCGAAGACCACGCTCGTGTCGGCCACCCCGAGCCAGGGCACCTGCAGCGGCAGCCCGACGGTCGTCTGCAACCTGGGCGCACTCAATGCCGGCGCGACCGCGACCGTCACGATCGTCGTGACCACGACCCAGTCGGGGAACGCCACCGATCGGGGCTGGATCTCGACCAACCCGCCCGGCGACTGGCGCCACGAGCGTGACGTCACGACAACCGTGCGCGACGTCAAGGCCGATCTCGACTTCCACCTGGTCGGATCGCCCTCGTCGGTCACCGCCGGCCAGCAGGTCACCTACACGGCGACGATCGGCAACCACGGCTCCGGCACGGCGGCCACCGCCGGCTTCCAGGATGTGATCCCGGGCAAGACCACGCTCGTCTCGGCCACCCCGAGCCAGGGCACCTGCACCGGCAGCCAGACGATCGCCTGCAACCTCGGCTCGCTGGCACCGGGGGCGACGGCGACCGTCACGATCATCGTCGCGACGACACAGCCCGGCTCGATCATCGACCGCGGCTGGGTCTCGACGACCCCGCCCGGCAACTGGCAGCACGAACGTGACGTCGTCACGGACGTGAACGTTGCGCCCCCGGCTCCCGCCGCGACGACCACGACGACGACCACCACCTCGAAGTAGGTCTCTCCCCGGGGGTTGTGAGCCGGCCCAGACCCGGCTCACAACCCCACTCCCGCCGCTAGGCAGCCTCCTCGAGAACCTCCTCCTCGTCCACCGTCGGTCCGGGCCACTGCCGGTGCGATCGCCGGGTTCCGCCGCACCACCGCGACGACCCCGAGCACAGCAGCTGCGAGCGGGACGAAGATCGCCGCGTGGTAGGCGCTCAGCACCTCCTGCGGGCTCGTGCCGGTCGTGTCACTGTTCACGACCGCCGTGACGACCGCCAGCACGAGGGCCGCGCCGAGCTGGAACGACGTGTTCACGAGGCCGCCCGCGAGGCCCTGCTCCTCCGGCGCGACTCCGCTCGTCGCCGCGACGTTGATCGGGCCGAACGCAAGCCCGAACCCGAGCCCGGCGAGGAGGAACGTCGGGAGCATCACGGCGTAGCTCGACTCGAGATCGATCGGCAGGAACAGCACGTAGGCGAGCCCGATCGAGACGAGCCCCGCCACCGTGAGCCTGGCGACGCCGAAGCGCCCGATCAGCGCGCCCACCCGAGGAGAGAGGACCGCCACGAGAGCGCCTGCCGGGAAGATCGCAAGGCCCGTTTCGAGCGCCGACCAGCCCCGCAGCTGCTGCATGTAGAGCGTCGCGATGAACTGGAACCCGATCCAGGACGCCAGTGCCGCCGCGGCGAGGTTCGCGCGCACGAGCGTCGAGGCGCGGAAGATCCCGAGCCGGACGATCGGCGCCGGAGAGCGCCGCTCCCACCGCACGAACGCGGCGAGGATCCCCACGATCGCAGCGAGCGAGACGAGCGTCCGCGCCGAGCCCCACCCCACGCTTGGCGCCTCGACCAGCGTGTAGACGAGCAGGAGCATCCCGCCCGTCAGCATGACCGCCCCGGGAAGGTCGAAGCCGCGGCGGTCCGCCGCGCTGCGGACGTCGTGAGGCACGAGCTTCAGGCCTGCGATCAGAGCCACGAGGGCGACAGGCGCCGGGATGAGGAACGCGAGCCGCCAGCTCACCTCGGTGAGGAGCCCGCCGAAGACGAGCCCGAGCGAGAAGCCCGTGGCGCCGGTCGCCGTGTAGACCGAGAGCGCCTTGTTGCGCGCCGGGCCCTCGGCGAAGGTCGTCGTGATGATCGAGAGGCCCGCGGGCGCCGTGAAGGCCGCGCTCAGCCCCTTGACGAAGCGGGTGATCACGAGCACCGTCGGGTCGGTCGCGATCCCGCCGAGCGCGGAGGCGACGACGAACACTCCGAGCGCGATCAGGAAAACCCGGCGCCGTCCGAGGAGGTCGGCCGCCCGGCCGCCGAGGAGCAGGAAGCCGCCGTAGCCGAGCACGTAGGCGCTGACGACCCACTGCAGCGAACTCGTCGACATCCCGAGATCGCTGCGAATCGACGGCAGCGCGACGCCGATCATCGAGACGTCGAGCGCATCCAGGAAGAGCGCGGCGCAGAGGACGAGCAGCGCACCCCGCGCGCGCCCCGTCAACGTCGGTGAGGAGAATGCTGTACTGGTCACGATCTTCGGCCCCCTTGTCGGCACACGATGCTATTGTTCGACCGGCACCGTACATCATATGTTCGACCCACGTCAAATAAGACGGTGATCAAATAAGATGCAAATCGAACAACCTGTAGGCAGCGAACCGGCCGTTCAGCTCGACGGCATGCGGATCCTCCAGGCGCTCGCCGATCCCGTCCGGCTCGAGATCGTCCGTCAGCTGGCGGGGTGCCTCTCGGGCAACGAGCTCACGTGCGGCGCCGTCGCCCTCCCGGTGACGAAGTCGACGGCGAGCCATCACTTCAGGACGCTGCTCGATGCCGGCGTCATCGCCGAACGCAGCGAGGGCACCCGCAAGTTCCTCCACCTGCGACGTGAAGAGCTCGACCGCGAGTTCCCGAACCTGATCGACTCCGTGCTCCGCGCCACCGCGGCGTGAACCGACGTCGAAGGCCGGCTCGAGACGGGGCAGATCGCCCTCACTGCCGGACGATGGAAGTACCTCGCCGGCAGGGCACCGGCGACCTCCTGCGTCGTGAGATAGCCAGACCGAGAGCCCGGGCGGGCGGGAAGCCGAAGCTCCCCGCCCGCGGGCCCAGTGGCTCGCCCTACCTAGGCGAGCAGTTGCTTGACGTAGCCCGGCAGCAGCGGAAGCTTGCGCGGCTGCCTGCCGGTGGCGTCGAACACCGCGTTCGCGATGGCCGCCTGGATGTACCCGTTCGGCCCTTCGCCACCCATCCCGAAGAGCCCGCCGGAGGCGACCACGCTCGGGTTGGCGATGGGAATGGCCTTGACGGTCGGAGCGTCCTTGAAGCGCAGGATCGGGAAGGTGACCCAGTCGCGACTCGTGACCATGCCGGTGTCGAACACGACCTGCTCGCTCAGAGCCTCGCTGGTACCCATGATCGCACCGCCCTCCATCATCCGCTGCTGCTGCTTCGGATTGATGAGGACTCCGAGGTCGCCGACGGTGGTGATGTTGAGCACCTTCACCCGTCCGGTCTTCGGGTTCACCGTGACATGGGCAACGGCGGCCCACACGGCACCCTCCCGGCTCATCTGGCTGGCACCCTGACCGACCAGGTTCGCCCCGCTCTTCGCCTTCGGGTTCGGTGACGGGCGGGTCTCCCAGCCGGATTCCTTCCTGACCAACTGGAGCACGTTGGTCACCCGCGGATCGGTGGTGTTGTCGAGCCGGAACTGGATCGAGTCGGCCTTCGCCGCGGCGGCGAGCTCGCTGATCGCCGATTCCTGGGCGAAGTTCTGCTGCCGCTGTGCCGGCGTCCGCATGCTGTGGTCGCGAACACCGATCTGGGTGTCGAAGTCAGGCGCCTTGGGGTCGTTTCCGAGCTGGAACGTCCCGTACGCAACCTGGAGCGCGTTCGGGACCTTGTCGTAGACCCACGGGTCCGAGACGCTGTTGACGATGGAACCGAACGTCCCCGGGTACGGCACCAACCCGATGCCGCTGACCGTCGGCAACCCGGCGAGCAGCGCGCCGACCAGGCGGTCGTCCTGCATCGCGGGCATGTAGTGGTTCGCCCGGAAGGCGGTGAGCTTGCCGTTCGCGTCGAGGCCGGCCGTAACGTCCGAGTACGCGGCCGGATGCTGCGTCGACCACTGCATGTCCTCGCCGCGCATCCACTGGAGGCGGACCGGCTTGCCGACCGCCTGCGAGAGGATCACCGACTCCTCCTCTGCCCCGGTGCTCCCGCCGTTGCCGCGGCCGTAATGGCCGGAGCCGTCGTACCAGCGCACGACGACCTTCTCGAGCGGGACACCGAGCATCAGCGAGATCAGCCAGCGGGTCGCGCCCGGGTTCTGGTTGTGCATGTGCACGTACGTCGTGCCGTCCGCACGGCAGTCGCCGACTGCACACGTGGGGCCGATCGGTGCGTGCTTCTCGTACGGGTACTCGTAGGTCGCCGAGAGCTTCGTCGTGGCGCTTGCGAGCGCCGCGTCGGCGTTCCCGGTGTTGGCGCCCGTCTGTGGAGGCGCGGTCGTCCAGTCGAGCTTGCGCATCGCCGGGAACAGGTTCCCGCTCGCCGGCAGGCCCGACCACGTCGTCCACTTCGTCGAACGAGCGAGAAGTGACGAGGCCTGGATCGCCGTGTACTCGACCGGGTCGACGACTCCGACGAAGTTCCCCTTGACCACGATCTGGGTGTTCGGGAACTCCTTCTTGTCGAGCGTCCCGACCGAGATGAGCTTCGACCCGAACGTCGGCGGATGGACGGCCCGACCGTGGAGCATCCCGGGCAGCCGGACGTCGCCGATGTAGGTGGCCGTACCGGACACGATCGGCGGGATCGTCCGCATCGGGACAGAGGTACCGATGATCTTGTACTGGCTCACCGGCTTCGTCGGCGGGTTCCCGGCGACTGAGAGCCCGAACAGGCTCTGCAGGCTGCCGGCCACCGGGATCGTCAAGTTGAGCTGCTGGTTCTTGACGAGGTCGCCGTAGCTCACGCTCTTGCCGCCTCCGCTCACGACGCCGTTCGTAACGCTGAGATTGGCGACCGGTACCCCGAGCGTGGTCGACGCCATGCTGAGCAGCGCCTGGTAGGTGTACGCGGCAACCTTGCGGACGTTCGGGTTGCCGAGCAGGAACCCGGCCGAGATGCCGCCGTCCGGCGTCTGGTCGGTGTTGCCCATGATCACGTTCGTGATCGCCGAGTAGGGCACGTTGAGCTCCTCGGCTGTGATCATTCCGAACGCCGTGCTCGCCGAGCCCTGGCCCATCTCGACCTTGCCGGTCATGAGCGTGATCGTGTTGTCGGGGTTGATCGTGAGCCACGTCCCGGGCTGGGTCGCGTCCGGGGTCGTGCTTGCCGCGCTCGCCGTCTTCGCGCCGATCGCCGCGCCGACGAGACTGAAGCCGACGACCATGGCGCCTGCGCTCTTCGCGAACTTCCCGCGAGTGAGCGTCGCGCCGAAGATGTCGGTGCTGATGGTGGGATTGCCGTCGCTCATGTTCAGGCTCCCTTCGCCATCGACTTGGCAGCGGTCTGGATCGCCTCGAGGATCGCGTTGTACGTCCCGCAGCGACACAGGTGTCCGTTCATAGCCGTGCGGATCTGGTCGACCGACGGGTTCTTTGTCGTCGAGAGCAGGTCTGCCGCCTGGATCAACATCCCGTTCTGGCAGTAGCCGCATTGCGGAACCTGCACATCGATCCAGGCCTGCTGCAGCGGATGCAACGCCGGCACAGCGCTTGTCGTCCCACGCTGCGACGCATACAGGGCCGGCAGGCCCTCGAGCGTCGTGATGCTCTTCCCGGATACCGCCGCAACCGGGGTCACACACGACCTGATCTCCTTCCCGTCGAGCAGCACCGAGCACGCACCACACTGCGCAAGGCCGCAACCGAACCGCGGGCCGTGCAGATGGAGCTCGTTGTGCAGGACGTACAGGAGCGGCGTATCAAGGCTGGCACTCACGCCGTGCGTGAGGCCGTTCACCTTGATCTTGATGCTGTTCGCCATTCGCGTCCTCCTTGAGATTGGACCGCGTACCGTCGGGCACACGATCCGTTGCAACCAGGAAGGATAGACGAAACTTGCAGTGACTTCAAGAATTCGGCTATGGTGGTTCCGTGATGTTGCGCTTGCCCATCGTTCGATTGCTCGCAGCCGGCGGCGCGGTGGCCGCAGCGTGCGTGGTCGTCGCACCTTCCATCGCAGGAACCACGCGCAGGGCGGCGGTCGCCACCGTCGCCGTGACCGTCTCGGATCGCGCGCTCCGCGTGACTCCGTCCGTGCTCCATGCGGGCACGACCATCTTCGTCGTCCGGAACACCGGCAAGAAGAAGCACGCCTTCGCCGTTTCGGGCCCCGGCGTCAAGAGCTCCCACACGGCGACCCTGCAGACGGGCACGTCCACGAAGCTCACCGTGACGCTCCGCTCGGGCACCTACATGCTCGCCGATCCCGTCGGTCTCGGCGCGTACAGCGTCCAATACGTGAATGTCGTCCCGGCGACCGCGCTGACCGGGGCGGGCGGCTCGAACGTCGTCAGCTCGGCGGGGGACAGCACCTCGGGCGCGATGTGCGGCGGCTCGTTCAGCCCCTGACAGTCGCGCTGTGGCGCCTGCAAAGCTCGCCTGGGCCGCGCTTCTCGCCGGCGTACTCGCCGTGGCTCTCGTCGCCGCGACGGGGAGGCATGGGGCACAGGCGCAGGCTGCCGGTTTGCCTCCGCTGCCGGCCGCGCTGAACGGAAAGGCCCTCTACCGGACGTACTGCGGGAAGTGCCACGCCCTCGCGGCCGCGCTGTCCGCGGGCTTCGGGTCGCTGGGAGGCGGCCTCGGGGTGGACGGCGGCCCGAGCTTCGACGAGCTCCGCGTTCCCGTCCCCTACACGATCCAGGCCATCACGGAGCCGACCGGCGGGCATGAGCGGCTGCGCACCCGGCTCAAGCCGAACCAGGTGAAAGCAGTGGCGGCATGGCTTGCGAGGACGACGAGTCGCAATCCCATACCGGCGCTTCCGACCGACGGATGATGCGGCTGGCAGCCGTCCTGGCCGGCGCGGTGGTGCTGACGGCACCTGGGGCCGGGGCGGCGGTTCGGCAACACCTCGCCGTCGTCGCGACGGGGCTCGACAACCCGCGCAAGATCTTCGTCGCCCCGGGCGGCGCGATCTACGTCGCGGAGTCGGGCACCGGGGGCCGCGACACCTGCGTCGGCCGCGGCGCCGGGGCGACGTGCGTCGGCCTGACAGGCGCGGTGACACGGATCGCCGGCGGTGTCCAGCGCCGTGTCGTCACAGGGCTTCCCTCGGCGGCGCATCGCGACGGGACACAGGGCGAAGGGCCGGCGGCCGTCGAGGTGCACGACGGCGTGTACGAGGTGCTCCTGATGGACGCCGCCGTGACCTCGCGCGGCAGCAACGGGCTCGGCCCCGACGGGGCGGTGGCAGGCACCCTCGTCACCACGCCGTCCGGGAAGGCCGCGCCGGCTGTTCTCGTGAACCTCGCCGCGTTCGAGGCTGCGCACAACCCCGACCACGGCGCCGGCCCGGGGGCGCGATACGGCAACCCGCCGATCGACAGCGACCCGTACGCGTTCGTCCGCTACCGCGGCGGTTACGCCGTCGTCGACGCCGCCGCGAACGACCTCCTCTGGGTGCACCCGGGGGGGCAGATCACCGTGCTCGCAGTCTTCCCGACGCGGCGCGAGCCCCTTTCGGTGGCGGCACGCACCCGGATCGGAGCGCCGGCCGGCATGACCTCGATCGTCGCGCAGGCCGTCCCGAGCAGCGTCACCGTCGGCCCGGACGGCGCGCTCTACGTCGGCGAGCTCACCGGGGTCCCGTTCCGGCCGG
Organism: uncultured Actinomycetota bacterium; assembly: GCA_963723405.1. Taxonomy (GTDB): domain Bacteria; phylum Actinomycetota; class Thermoleophilia; order Gaiellales; family Gaiellaceae; genus PALSA-600. The sequence continues at coordinate 206,180 of CAVRQF010000007.1, forward strand.
GCACGGCGCGCATATGGCGGGTCGTCCCCGGCCGGGCGCCGACGGTGTACGCGTCCGGGTTCACCACGATCTCCGACCTCGCGTTCTCGGGGAAGGACCTGCTCGTGCTCCAGCTGACGACGAAAGGCCTGTTCGGCCCGCGCTCGCCGGGGGCGGTGGTCCGACTCACGCCGGGCGGGGCCCGAACGGTGCTCGCAGGCCGCGGCCTCGCCTACCCGACGGGGCTCGCAGTCGGGAACGGGGCGATCTACGTCTCGAACAACGGGCTGTCACCGGCGTCGGGCGCCCGGACGAGCGGCGAGCTCGTGCGCCTCAGCGCTGGGTAGGCACCAGCTCGATCGCCTTCAGCCCCGCCTCGAGAGCCTTCTCGAGATACTCGGCCTTGAGCTCGTTCAGCTCGACGAAGTCGAGGTCGACGTCGCCGCGGTGCATCGCGATCCAGTCGTTCCAGACGTCCACCATCCCACCGTAGGCGATCGCCGCCATCATCCGTGAGCGGACGCCGGGCGGGTCCTCTCCGAGGTCGCGCGCGAAGCCCAGGGCAAGCTCGTCCTCGAGGAGCGCGCCGCGAAGGCGCTCGGCGGCTACCAGCTCCGGATCGGACTTGATGATCTGCGCGCTTCGACGCAGCGCCTCCGAGTAGGGCTGCTCGAGCTCAGGGAGCACACCCCGGACCCAACCGAGCACGGCATGCGTGGCGGTCTCCCCGTCCGGCCGACCGACGACGCGCGCCTGCGCACTCTCGATGAGGGCGTCCATGACGGCGAAGACGATGTCGAGCTTGCCCGGGAAGTAGTTGAAGATCGTGCTGAGGGCGACCTCAGCCTCTTCGGCGACCTCGGCGAGCGGCGTCTCGGCGTAGCCCTGGGCGGCGAAGAGCTTCGTCGCGGTCTCGACGATTGCCTCACGCGTCCGCTGCTTCTTGCGCTCTCGCAGGCCGACGGGGAGTTTCCTGCTTGCAATGGCCAACCTGATCAGAGAGTAGCTGCATTTCCGGGAAAGTCTGTCGGCGCGTTGACAGAGCCGCGTCAGCCGGTGGCGTGCAGCTTCGACGCGAGCCAGGAGAACGTCTCGCGATAGGCCGAGGAGCTCAACTCGTGGCCGGCGTCGTACCAGCGAACGACGGTGCCTTTCGGCGCAGCGTGGATCATGTTGAGGAGCGCACCACGCGGGACGATCTGGTCCCGGCGGCCGTCGGCGAGGAGCAAGCTTCCCGGCCTCGCCATCGCGAGGTAGCGGAGCGGATCGACGCTCCCGAGCCCCTGCTCGACGAGCTGCTTCTGTCCGGCCGGTGCCGCCTCGACGAACGAGGCGAGCTTGTCGGCGCCGCCCGAGAGCAGCGCGAGGGCCCGGAAGCGTGCGTCCGATGCCGAGACGAACGCGCCGGTCTTGGCCCCGTTGCTCCAACCGAGGTAGCCGAGGCGTTTCGCGTCGACGGCTGGAAGCGAGGCCAGGACGTCCGCCGCACGGCGGACAGCGACGACGTCCTCGATCGTCACCGTCTTCGACTCGTCGACGAGCGCCTCGATGCTGGTCGGCTGAGTGGGGGGATCGGCGGATGACGGCTCGGTGATCGCGAGGGCGACGAACCCGAGCCGGGCGAGCTCAACTGCATCGCCGAGCAGCTCCGTCCGATCGCCGCCGCCACCGTGGACGAGCACGACGGCCGGCCTTGCGGCCCCGCCCTTCGGTTCGACAAGGAACGCGTTGATCCGCCTACCGCGGCTCAGAAACGAGACGTCGTGCACGTCGACGGCGCCACGGCGAAGGACGACGCCATGATCGGTGTAACGAAGCGGCGCCGAGGCGTCATAGCCGAAGCTCCGAGCCGGACTCGCCGGGGTCGTCCCGGTCCTGCCCCCGCCGCAGCCGGCGGCGAGAAGGAGGACGGCGGGGAGCACGATCCGGCGCACCGCGTAATTGGTACAGGGCCAGGTCCCGTGCGATGAATCCGCGAGCCCCGCGGAGTCCTAGGACCGTCACACAACTGAAACCGGACCGCTCCGTCCGGTTCTGATAACTTATCCGGACTTAAGCGTCCAGTTTCGTGGAGGAGAGGGAGAAGACTATGAGTCAAGAGCACCGGGAACAAACCAACCCCTGGATCGTCCTCGTCCTGATCTGCATCGCGCAGTTCATGGTCGTGCTCGATTCGACGGTCACGAACGTCGCGTTGCCTTCGATCCAGAAGGATCTCGGGCTGACGGAGGCCAACCTTCAGTGGATCATCAACGCCTACACGCTCGTCTTCGGCGGGTTCCTGCTGCTCGGCGGGCGCCTCGGCGACCTGCTCGGCCGCAAGCGGCTGTTCCTCGTGGGCCTCGTGATCTTCACGTTCGCCTCGCTGATGAACGGCCTCTCGACCAGCGAGGGGATGCTCATAGGCTTCCGCGCCCTCCAGGGCCTCGGTGCCGCGCTGATCTCGCCCGCCGCGCTCTCGATCATCTCGACGACCTTCGAGGAAGGCGCGCGAGCGGGCGAAGGCGCTCGCGGTCTGGGCCGCGATCGCGATCGGCGGCGCAGCGTTCGGGCTGATCCTCGGCGGCGCGCTCGTCGAGTGGTTCTCGTGGCCGTGGATCTTCTTCATCAACGTGCCGATCGGGATCGCCGCCTTCGTGCTCTCGCTTCGCCTCGTGCCCGAGTCCCGCGACGAGCAGGCGCCCGCGAGTTACGACATCGCCGGCGCCGTCACGGTGACCGGCGGGCTGATGGCGCTCGTCTACGCGATCGTGAAGGCCGAGACGGACGGCTGGACGTCGTCGACCACGATCGGCTTCTTCGTCCTGTCGGCGCTTACTCCTCGCGAGCTTCGTCGTGATCGAGTCGCGGTCGAAGGCACCGCTCGTCCGGCTCTCGATCTTCCGTATCCGCTCCCTCACGACGGCCAACATCACGATGTTCCTCGCCATGTCGGCGATGTTCGCGATGTTCTTCTTCAACACGCTCTACATCCAGCGCGTGCTCGGCTACTCGCCGCTCCAGGCCGGGTTCGCGTTCCTGCCGTTCACCGCAGGGATCATGGTCTCGGCCGGGCTCGCGTCGAACTTCGCGCCGAAGGTCGGCGTCAGGCCCGTCGCGGCGATCGGGATGGTGCTGACCGCGGCCGGGCTCCTGCTCCTGACGCAGATCCCGGTGAACGGCTCGTACGTCGCGAACGTGCTGCCGGCGATGATCCTGACCTCGCTCGGCATGGGCGCAGTGTTCATGCCGCTCACGCTCGTCGCGACGACGGGGCTCGACAACAAGGACCAGGGGCTTGCCTCGGGGCTCTTCAACACCTCGCAGCAGATCGGCGGCGCGCTCGGCCTGGCGGTGCTCTCGACGATCGCCGCCGGCCGCACCAAGGCTGCAGCCTCCAGCGGGGCGAGCAACGCGGAGGCGCTCGTTCACGGGTTCCACTGGGCCTACGGCGGCGCCGCCGTGATCGTGCTCGCTGCGCTTGTCGTGCTGCTCACGCGGCTCCGGGCCAAGGACGTCGCCCGCATCGAGGCGGAGGCGAGGTCCGAGGAGCCGGTCTTCGCGAGCGCCGCGTAGACGTGAGCACGACGCTCCGAGCAGATGCTCAGCGCAACCTCGGCCGCGTGCTCGACGCCGCGGCCGAGGTTCTCGCCGAGCAGGGCCTGAGCGCGAGCGTCGACGAGATCGCCAAGCGGGCCGGCGTCGGCCACGGGACGGTGTTCCGCCGCTTCCCGACGAAGGAGGCGCTCGTCGCGGCGGTGGTCTGCAAGCGGCTCGACGAGATCTCGGCCGGCGGCCGAGGAGCTGCTCGACGGCACCGACGCGGGAGAGGCGTTCGAGGCGTTCGTCTGGCAGATGGCCGAGGTGTACGCGCGCGACCGCTGCATCTTCGAAGGGCTGCCCCGCTGCGCCGAGATTGCCGACGTGGTCGCCGGCGAAGGCCCAGTTCCTCGATGTCGTCGCGCAGGCTTCTGGCCCGCGCCCAGGCCGAAGGCGCGGTCCGGGCGGACCTCGAGCCGCAGGACGTGCCGATGCTCGTCGGCTCGGCGATCCTCGGCTCGAGCTGGTCGCCCGAAGGCGAGCCCTGGCGCCGCTTCGTCGCCGTCGTCCTCGACGGCATGCGGACCCGTTAGAAGCGACGCCAGAGACCTGGGGCGACCGCTAGTAGCCTCCGTAGGCAGCCGGCGTCGTCATGGTCGAGTCTCCACCGCTCGGGGTCGAGCTGTCGCCGCTCGGGGTCGAGCTGTCGCCGCTCGTCGAGCTGGCCGGGGCGGCTGCAGCGGGCGGGGCGCTCGTGACCACCGCTCCCGAGGCGGCGACCGCGTGCCAGAGCCCTGCCGCGCCCTGACCGTTGATCTCGCCGGCCTTCGAGTCGCCGGCGTAGAGGTAGAGCGCGTAGCCGCCGTAGGTGACCTGCGTCTTCCCGTCGGGCCGCTTGACCGTCCCGAGCTTCGACGCGGTCACACCCGGGCCGGCGACGGGCTTCTTGCCCGCCGCGATCAGAAGCGGCGGCCAACTCTGGGCACATGAGCCGGTGCACTTCACCGTGTTTTTGTGCTCGACGTTCGTGTGGTAGAGCGTCTTTCCGGTGGCGCTGACGACGATCGTCGCGCCGAGCGCCGCATTCTTCGAGCTCTTCATCGTCAGCCCGATCGCGGCGGACGCGAAGGCCGCCGTCACTCCCAGGGCGGCCGCCGTCACGGCGAGCGCCAGAGGCCGAAGTCTCATCCCTTCCTCCTTCTCCTTGGCACGAGGCGTTGCTCTCGTCATTACGCCGGGAGGGGACTGACGGATTTAGCCGACCTTCTTCCAGCTCTTGCCACCGTCGTCGGTGCGCCAGACCGAGCTGTCGAAGCCGACGGCGTAGGCGGTGTTCGGCGAGCTCGACGACCAGGCGATCGGGCCGAACATCACGTTCGACTTCAGCACCGGATGCCAGCTCTTGCCGGCGTCGGAGGAGCCTTCGACACCGAACGCCGACATGAGGACGTGCTTCGAGTCGGTCGGCTGTACGGCGTACTCCATCACCATCACGCTGCCGCGGCTGTCCCGGTACTTCGTCCTCGTCCACCGGGTCCCGTCCGGGCTCTCGTATGCGCCCGTGTCCATGTCGCCGCCGACGAACCCGCCGTTCCCGGTGGCCGCGATGGCCCACGGCGGGATCTCGAGCTTCGGCGAGACGAGCTCGAACGTCTTCGCACCGTCGGAGGAGCGGTAGAGCTTCCCGTTCGTGAGCACTGCGTAGATCGTTGAGGCGTTCGAGCCGGTCCCCGCCGCGAGCGACTGGACCGAGGTGCTCGGCAGGCCCGCGGGATGGACGACCGTCCAGGTCTTGCCGCCGTCGCCGCTCGTGGCGACGAGCCCGGCCCGACCGGAGCTGAACGGCCCTGCCCGGTCCGGGTGATGGCGCTGGTCGTCGGCCCCAGCTTGCCTCCTGCGGCGATGAGATCGGTCCCGGACTGCAGGACGCTGGTCGCGTTGAAGGCCTTCGGGCCGACCGGCGCCCAGCTCTTGCCGCCGTCCTGGGAGCGGAAAAGCCCGCTCGCGGTGCCGACCACGAGCACGTTCGGGTCGGTCGGCGACACGGCCATCGTCCAGTACCACTGCGACGACGGCACCGCGCCTGTCGCGCCGGCGGCCGTCGACGAAGTCGATCGCGACACCGCGCCGATCGCGAAGAATGCCGCGAGGAAGAGCGCGACGCACCCGGCGATCACCGCACGTCTACGGGTCACCCTCATGCGCGCTCCTGGGTGAGTACGCGGGCGGAGCCGGTGCCCTCCTCGTCGTCGAGCTCGTAGCGGTGGATCGCCTCGAAGCGGATCTTCGACCCCTCAAGCGCCTCTTCGACCTGCGGCTCGTCCTCCCAGCGGAACGCGACGGCGACGCCGCAGTTCGGGCTCACCTCTCGCGGGCCCGGGACGAGGCGCACCGGGAGGCCGGCACGCTCGAACACGCGCTCGGCCCGCATCGCGTGCTCGGAGGCGAAGAAGGAGACGACGCCGCCCCACTTCATGCCGGCACCTCTGACGCTCGGACGTGCGCCGGGCGGCGATGCTCGCGGAGCGCCTCGACGGCGGCGTCGATCTGGGCGCCGGTCGTGTCGAAGCCGAAGGAGAAGCGGACGGTTCCCTCGGGCGCGGTGCCGAGGCTGCGGTGCGCAGCGGGAGAGCAGTGCAGGCCGGCGCGCGTCATGACCCGGGACTCGTCGTCGAGGAGCCGGGACACCGTTGCACACGGGATGCCGTCGATGTTCACGCGAGACGATCCCGACGCTCCTCGCCGGATCGTCTGGGCCGTACAGCACGATGCCGTCGACCTGCGAGACCGCGTCGCGGAACCGCCGGGTGAGCTCGGTCAGGCGCGCGTGCACCTCGTCGATGCCCACCTCGGCGAGGTAGCCGACGGCGGCGCCGAGACCGACGATGCCCATCGCGTTCAGGGTGCCGCTCTCGTACCTGTCGGGGGCGAAGTCCGGTTGCGTCTCGAGCTCGGACTGGCTGCCGGTGCCGCCTCTGATCAGCGGCTCGACCTCCACGCCGGGTGCCAGGTAGAGGACGCCGGTCCCGGACGGCCCGAGCAAGCCCTTGTGGCCGGGCATCGCGACGGCCGAGGCACCGAGGGCGGCCACCTCGAGCGGGACGTGGCCGGCGCTCTGCGATGCGTCCACGACCATCGGCACGTCGGCGCCGGCGGCGCGCTGCACCATGGCTTCGATCGGAAGCAATGCGCCTGTGACGTTGGACGCGTGCGTGGCGACGGCGAGACACCAGCCGCCGCGACGAAGCGCCACTCCCCACTCGTCGAGGTCGATCGCGCCGGAGTTGCCGTCGGCGTTGACGATCTCGAGCGTGCACCGACCGGTCTCCTCGAGCCGGCGAAGTGGCCGCATCACGGAGTTGTGCTCGAGCGAGGTCGTCACGATGCGCCCGCCCTCCGGGGCGAGCCCGAGGATCGCCAGGTTGAGCGCCTCCGTCGCGTTCTTGGTGAAGATCACCTCGTCGGGGCTCTCCGCGCCGATCAGCTCCGCCAGCCCCTCGCGCACGACGCTGACCCGTCGCGACGACTCGATCGAGCGCCGGTGGCCGGCCCGGCCCGTGTTGCCGCCGGCGTTCGCGAAGAACTCCTGAATCGCCTCCAACACGGCCGGCGGCTTTGGCCACGAGGTTGCCGCGTTGTCGAGGTAGATGTCGGGGAGCTGTGTCGACTCGGCGCTCACAGCGGCCACGACCCGATGTGCGGCTCGAGCCAGCTCGTGTAGACGACGCCGGCGAGGTAGAAGCCTGCGAGGAACGACCAGGCACCGATGCGCCCTTGTCCGGCGAGGACGTGCTGGCGCAGCGGACAGGCCCCCGACAGGGTCGCGAAGAACCCGAGCAGCAGCCCGCCGATGAGGATTGCGACGACAGCCCACATGCCCGACGGGGTCGTCCCTGCGGCCCACAGGCGGTCGAGGCTGCTGCCCGCAATCGCGTGGAGGACGCCGAAGGCGACCCACGAGGCGAGGAGCAGGGCCCCGACGCCCTTCAGCAATCCGGTGTCGCGAACGAGCACGTAGTCACGCAGGCCGCCGATCGTGCACATGCGCGACCGCTGGCCCAGGTACCCGACGATCAGCCCGACGCCGAGGGAGACGAGCGAGACCGTCATCGCCGCGCCCACCAGCGCATCGAGAGTGTGGCGACGACGATCCCGGCGGCGATCCCGCCGAGCGTCAGCACCGCTGCCACGTCGCCGTAACCGGTGCGGATGATGATCCGGGTCGGGCAGCCGCCGACGAAGAGCGCGGCGCACATCACGACGCTGCCGAGCACGAACTGGTGCAGGTTCCCGCCGATGTCGATCGAGCGCAGCTCACCGTTCCGCCGCGCAGCGACCGTCGAGCCGAGCACGACGCCCACCACCGTGAAGAGAGGCCAGTGTGACCCCGCGGCGGTGACGAAGAGTTGCTTTCCGTAGACCTCGTTGATGATCCAGTTCTCGAGATCGCGGCCGTGGCAGGCCGAGCAGAGCCCGTACGCCGCCGGCGGGTTGATCACCCACTGCCCGGCGACGGCTGCGACAACTGCGACGACGATCCCGTAGAAGATCGGAGAGCGCGGCCACCGCCGCGCGCGGTCGCGCAGGTCTGTCCACGCGCTCTCGCGCTGTCCCGTCGCTGTGTCTACCGTCATTTCGCCGCGCAGGCCGTCGAGGCGGCGCCGGACGACGGCGCTGCGGCACTGTTGGGGACGAGCCGGAACCCGGCGCCGATCAGAAGGCAGGCGACGAGCGCGACGAGCCACGCGTGCGCGCGCAGCGAACGAGAGACACGCGCCTCGGCGCCGACCGGCGTTCCTGCATCGAGCTCCAAGGCGTTCGCCAACCCTCCTCGTGTCGACCTACCCGTTTTGCAGGGTACTCCTCGCCGGGGATCGATCGCACCCCTCGCGGGTGATCCTCGGCTCTACGGACCACGTTAGCCTCTCGCCGTGGCCCGGACACCGGCGATCGCAGCGGCTGAGCAGGCAGGCGTCGCTCACTTGGTGCACGCCTACGAGCACGACCCGAAGGCCGAGTCCTACGGCCTCGAGGCGGCGGAGCGAATGGGGGTCGACCCGGCGCGCGTCTTCAAGACGCTCGTCCTCGACCTCGACGGCTCGCTCGCGGTCGCCGTCGTCCCCGTCACCTCCCAGCTCGACCTGCGCACGCTCGGTGGGAAGCGCTCGCGGCTGGCGGAGCCGCGCGACGTCGAGCGGTCGACGGGCTATGTGCTCGGAGGCGTCTCGCCGCTCGGCCAGCGAAAGCGGCTGCCGACGACGGTCGACGCCTCTGCCCTGGAGCACGAGACCGTGTTCGTGAGCGCCGGGCAGCGCGGCCTCGAGCTCGAGCTCGACCCGCGCGACCTCGTGCGGCTGACGAGCGCCGTAGTCGGCGTGGTGACGCGTCGAGCGGCGGGCTGACGCCCGGTCACGAAGCGGCAGCGTAGGTGTCGAGCGCAGCGAGATAGGGAGCCCGTTCCTCGTCCGAGAGCCACGCGACCGCGAAGGCGTTTCGCTCGAGCTGGACGAGCTCGTCGCGGCTGAGGCTCACCGATCCCTGAACTGCGGCGAGGTTCTCGCTCACGTAGCCCGGGAAGTACGCGGGATCGTCGGAGTTGACGGTCGCGCGCAGGCCGTGGTCGAGCATGGTCTTCAGCTCGCGAGCCTTGAGGCCGCCGGCGACGTAGTCGTTCGAGATCGGGCACACGGTCAGGCCGAGACCGCGGCTGTCGATCTCCCGCACGAGCGCCGGGTCCTCGAGCGAGTTCACCCCGTGGTCGATCCGCTCGACGCCGATCTCGTCGAGGCACTGCCAGATGTGGGAGACAGAATCTTCCTGGTCGACGTCGCAGTGCATCGTCAGGCGGAAGCCCTCGTCACGGGCTCGCGCGAAGACGTGGCGGAACTTGACGGGCGGGTTCCCGCGCTCGTCGGAGTCGAGGCCGACGCCGACGATCCAGTCGCTATAGGGGAGGGACTCCTCGAGTGTCGCAAGCGCGGAGTCGGCCGGCAGGTCGCGGAGGAAGCACATGATCAGGCGGGAGCGCAGGCCGAGGGCTGCCTCGGCGTCGAGCTGCGCGCGGCGGAAGCCCTCGATCACGACGGCGAAGGGGACGCCGCGGCTCGTGTGCGCCTGGGGGTCGAAGAACACCTCTGCGTAGACCACGTTCTGCGACGCGGCCTTGCGGAAGTACGCGGCGGCGAGGTCGTAGAAGTCCTGCTCGCGGAGGAGGATGCTCATCCCCTCGTAGTAGACGGCGAGAAACGACGCCAGGTCGTCGAACCCGTAGGCGGCCCGCATCTCCACGGCCGAGCGGTACGGGAGCGCGACGCCGTTTCGGGCCGCGAGCTCGAACTTCAGCTCGGGCTCGAGCGTGCCCTCCAGGTGCAGATGGAGCTCGGCCTTGGGAAGGCCGTGGATGAAGTGCGCGAGGTCGCTCACGTCTCGACGGAGGGAACGCCCGGCCGCGGGCGCGCCCTCCGCGGATCCCTGATCAGCTCGGCTGCGGGACGATCCGGATGTACGGCTTGGGCTCTTCCCAGTCGCCGAAGACCTCACGCGCCTCGTCGTTCGAGACCGAGCCGGCGATGATCACGTCCTCGCCCTGCTTCCAGTTCACCGGCGTCGAGACACGGTGCTTGGCCGTGAGCTGGAGCGAGTCGATCACGCGGAGCACCTCGTCGAAGTTCCGCCCGGTCGTCATCGGGTAGACGAGGACGAGCTTGATCTTCTTGTCGGGGCCGATCACGTACACGTTCCGAACGGTCTGGTTGTCGGCCGCAGTGCGATCGTGCGGGTCGCCGGAGACGTCCGCGCCGAGCATGCCGTACGCCTTCGAGATGGCGAAATCGGCGTCGCCGATGATCGGGTAGTTCGGGCGCGTGCCCTGTGTCTCCTCGATGTCGTCGGACCAGCGGTCGTGGTCCACCGCCGGGTCGACCGAGAGGCCGATGATCTTGACATCGCGCCGATCGAACTCGGGCTTGATCTTCGCCATGTAACCGAGCTCCGTGGTGCACACGGGCGTGAAGTCCTTCGGGTGCGAGAAGAGGACGGCCCACGAGTCGCCGAGCCAGTCGTGGAAACGGATCGGCCCTTCCGAGGTCTCGGCCTCGAAGTCCGGCGCCGTATCACCAATCGTGAGAGCCAAAGTCATTCCTCCTCATTAATTCTGCCTGACGGCGGGGACCACCGCCGTCCTTCTGGGCAACCCTTCGCCAGATCCAGTCTACGCGCTCTGCGTAGACTCGAAGCGTGCCTGCGGCCACCCCCGAGGAACGCCTTGCGGCGGCACCTGACCCTGTCCTGCGCCGGCTCGTGGCGAGCCTCGGCCACGTGGAAGGATCGCGCACCTACCTCGAACGGCTGCGCTGGCCGGACGGCGTTCGCTGCCCGCGGTGCGACAGCGCCGGAATCATGCGCATCCGGACACGCCGGAAGTACGACTGCACCTCCTGCAAGTACCAGTTCCGGGTGACGGCCGGGACGCGACTCCACGACTCGCACGTCCCGGGCTGGAAATGGCTCGCCGCGCTCGACCTGATGCTGAGCGCACCGGAGCCGGTGCCGGCGACGAAGCTCCGTGAGCTTCTCGGCGGGGGCTATGCCACCGCGTGGTTCCTCGAGCACCGTATCCGCGAGGCGCTCATCCCTGCTGCCGACAGCGAGCGGAGCACGCGCGCGAAGCACCCGCGATACGCGAAGGCCTACTCGGCCGAGGCCCGCTGGCGCGACGCGGACCGGAGCCTGGAAGCGCGGTTCCGAGACGCCGCCCTGGCGCTGCTCGAGGCCGACCCGCTCGCCTACCGCGAGCTCGTCACGCGTCCGTCGGCGTAGCAAGACGACTCAGGGCACCGCAACCCCGGTCGAGGCGTCCAGGAGATGGTCGATGAAGGCGACCGTCGTCCTCGCGGTCTCGAGGCGGAAGTACAGCACCGCCTCCTCGCCCGGCTCCGTCTCCTGGTCGACATCGTCGAACCGGGCCTCGAGCCACGCGACGAACGGGATGAGCAGCGCCCGCTGCGCGACGAGCAGCGGCTCGACGCCGAGCCCGAGGCGCTTCGAGAGCACGACCTTCAACAGGAACAGCGACCTGACGTCTCGGACGTGGTCGACCGGCTCCTTCAGCCAGGCCCGCGCCGCGGAGCGGCCCTTCGGGGTCACGGCGTAGTTCACGCGGTGCGGCCCCCGGTCCCCCGCTCGACCCCAGCGGTCTTGATGTAGGCATCGGTCTCGAGCCGCCGCAGGCACGTGTAGACGAGTGGTCGCGCGACCGACCAGATCGCCCCGATCTCCCCGTCACGCCCGAGTAGATCCGAGAGCGCCCAGCCGTGACCGGGCTTCCCCATGAGCAGCGCGAGGACGCACAGCTCGTTCGGAGTCAGCTCGTCCGCCACGAGCCAAGACTACTTCTCCTATGCAGCAAAAAGACTAGCTCGAACATCGCCCAGGCCACGGCGAGGACCTGCAGGCTGGCTCGAAACACCGCAGTGAAGAATACCTCTGTCTGACGCGAGATCCGGTGCTCGCGGGGTGCGACCCGCGGCGCCCGCAGGCAGACTCCCGGGCCCGTGCCCCAGCGCAATGCGACGCGGCCTTCAGGTTCCTGATCGAGAGGTCGATTAGGTTTCCGCAATGCCCCCCAATCACCGCCGATCGTCGGCCGTCTTCGCCGTGCTCGCGTGCAGCCTCGCCTGCGCGGCCGTTGCCCAGCCCTCCGAGCTCGTGATCGTCCGCGGCGGCGGCGCGGGGAACGGCGTCGGCATGAGCCAGTGGGGCGCCGAGGGGTACGCACGCCATGGCTGGGACTATCGACAGATCCTCGCTCATTACTATCCGCACACGTCGTTCGGGCACGTCGCAGACGTGCCGATCCGGGTGCTCGTCCTCGACGGACGTCCCAGCGTCGCCGTGTCCTCGAAGGCGCCGTTCCTGCTCGTCGACGCCGACGGCCGGCGCGTTCACCTCCGGGCCGGCAGGATCCGGCTCGGGCCGACCCCACACGCCGGCGGGGCTCCGCTGCACCTGCCGGTGACGATCGTCGCGGGCGCGCAGCCGCTTGCCGCCGACGGCGTCTCCTACCGGGGCTCGCTGACGGTCGCGCGCTCGACGCACGATCTCTCGGTGGTGAACACCGTCCCGCTCGAGCGTTACGTGCGCAGCGTCGTCCCTTCCGAGCTTCCGGAGGGATGGCAGCCCGCGGCTTACCGCGCACAGGCCGTGGCGGCCCGATCGTACGCCATCGCCGGGCTGGATCCGGGTGCCCCGTTCGACCTGTACGCCGACTCCCGCAACCAGAACTACGGCGGCATCGCTACCGAGGGCCCCGCGACGACGCTCGCCGCTGCGGAGACTGCAGGGCAGGTCCTCACCTACGACGACGAGGTGATCGACGCGCTCTACGATTCCAGCTCGGGAGGCCGCACCGCCGCCGTCCAGGACGCCTTTGCCGGTGCGAGCCCGCTTCCCTACCTCGTCTCGGTCGCCGATCCGTACGACTCCCTCGCCCCCGAGCATCGTTGGCAGGTCGTGCTGACCGGAGAGCAGCTCGCCTCGCGCCTCGGGTTCCACGTGGACGGAGTCAGCGTCCAGCACAACCCGTCGGGCCTTGCGGGCACGATCGCCCTCGCCGGCCCAGGCCAGCAACGGACGCTCACGGGGCGTGACTTCGCCGATGCTGTCGGGCTCAGCTCGGCCCGGTTCTCGCTCGGCATGGTGATTCTCGAGCCCCCGCTCGGCATCCCGGGCGGCAAGCTCCGGCTATCCGGGGTCGCACAGGACGTGCACGGCGCGTGATCCAGCGGCGCGGCACCGACGGCGCCTGGACGCAGGTGGCGCGGGTACGACCGGGAGCCGACGGTCGGTTTTCGGTGATCGTTCGCCGGCGTCCTACGGGTGTCTACCGCGTCGCGGTGGATCGTGTCTCCGGTCCTCCCGTCCACATCGGCTGACCGCCGGGCTCGACCCAGGCGCTCCTCTCGCTGGTCAAACTGACGCGATA
>CAVRQF010000008.1:0-217946 GCA_963723405.1 uncultured Actinomycetota bacterium
CATAGATCCTGGCGAGCGCGGCGCCGCGGAGCTCGCCGAGGAACGCGACGCCCTCGGGCGTTCCCTCCTCGAGGCGTGCGCGCGCCGGGCCGTCGCCGACGACGAGCGAGGCGCGCGCCCGGTGCGGGGGCTGCAGCAGCCTGAACGCGTCGAGCAGGACGTCGATCCGCTTCTCGTCGGAGACCCGGCCGACGGAGAGAAGCAGAGTGTCGCCGCCGTCGAGCAGCGTCGACGCTGAGCTCCTCGTCGCGCTGCGCCGGCCCGAAGTCGACGGTGTCGACGCCGCGTCCCCAGAGCAGGATCCGTTTGCCGATACCGCGCGCGCGCGAGGGCGGTCATCACCCCCGTGTCGGCGCGAGCACGAGGTCGCACTGGCGGTAGAACCAGTCGACGTAGCGCCCGGTAGCCTCGGCGACCAGCGGGTCGCGCGTGAGCTGGAGCGCGTAGGGCCCGAGCTCGGTGTGGTAGGAGCCGATCACCGGGATGCCGAGGAGCCTCGCCGCCAGCAGGCCGGTGATCCCGATCGGCCCCGGCGTCGCGACGTGGACGAGGTCGGGCGCGTCGCGCCTCGAGCCGGGCGAGGACGTCGGTGACGAGCGGGAAGTGAAGCTCGATCTGCTCGTAGGCCGGGAGGGGCATCGACCAGTCGGTCGGGAGCGCGGCGATGCCGGGCCCGTCGTCGACGAGGTCGGAGCCGGCGGCCGCCACGGTCAGCTCAGCCGGCCGCCGGCGCCCGCGGCGGCGAGGCGGCGCATCGTCCCCGCGACGCCGTTGGTCTCGGCGAGGGTGTCGGTGAAGACGACCGCGCGCGGCTGGTGCGGCTCCTCGCGGATGCCGAAGAAGGACTTCTCGATCGCGCGGACGTCGGCGCGGGCGCCGCGGTGGTGGTGGGTGGAGAAGATGTAGGGCAGCTCGAGCCCGCCGGCGAAGGCCAGCGAGGCGAGGCGCGGGCCGACCGAGCTGAAGCCGAGGTTGCCGAGCCCGCCCTCGCGGGCGCGGCTGCCGAGCAGGCGGACGAGCGCCCGGCTCGAGGCCTGGATCTCGGCGTGCCGCTCGGCGGCGTCGTCGGCGTCGTGGTCGAAGAGCGCGCGCGAGCTGGCCGCTCGAGCAGCGGCGGCACCGACTCGGCCGGACTCGCGGTAGGCGTTCGCGGCGAGCGCCGCCATCGCGTGCGCGAGCTTGACCGCCGAGCCGTGGGCGCCCTCGGGCGTCGCCGGCGCCGCGCCGCGACCGCCTCGAGGAACGCGCGCGATCGTGTCCGCCGGGTGCCGACGTCCAGGTGTCGGCGATGTCGAGCGCGCCGTGGTCGTCGGAGCCGCCGGTGAGCGCGATCGGCCCGGCGTGCACCGGCTCGAGGTCGTGCCGGCCGCCGAGCTTCGCCAGGTAGCCCGTTCGTCGCCGCGGCCGCGATCCGGCAGGCGACGAGGTTCGAGTCCTCCGGCCGGGCCCCGTTCCGCCCCTCCCAGATCGAGAAGAGCAGCATCATCCGCTCGACGTGCCCCGCGGTCAGCGGCGGCCCCATCCGGTACAGCGGGTGCGCGAGCGCGTGGACGAGGCTGCGCTCGCGCAGGAAGGCGACGAGCTCGTAGACCGAGCCGCGGTAAGCCTGGAGGTCGGGTGGTCCTCCTCGGTCAGGTTCCAGACGAGGACATGCAGCGGACGTCGAGTCCTCGGGGAAGCAGGTCGTGACCTCGACCGAGAGGAACGTGCGCTCGAGGTGCGCGATCCGCAGCGCCCCCTCGACGGTGTTGTGGTCGGAGATCGTGACGAGGTCCATCCCCCGCGCCCGCGCCACCCGGTAGACGCGCTCGGGCTCGGTGAAGGACTCCCCGAGCCGCGCGCGGCGCAGCGCGTAGTTCCCGCTGTCGGTCGAGAAGCGCGAGTGGACGTGCAGGTCACAGCGGGCTCCGACGGCGCCTGGTCTCATCACTCTCGGTGTAGCCCAAACGTCGGACAAACCCTGCCATTTGCAGGGCTTTGACACCACATCGAAGCTCAGCATTCACCGCGTCGTCATGAAACCGCCCGCTCGGAGGGATTTCAGGGCGTACGTCAGTTCCTCAACGAGACGTCACTGGCACTCCGCTGCAACAGGAGGGCGTACTTGTCGAGCAGGTAGAGGGTGACCGTGCGCACGACGTCGTCATGGGTAATCGATTCGCAGCCTCGAAGAAGAGTCGCCGAAGCGTTCGGCAGGCCGTCGACCGGAAGCCACCCGGCAAGCCGTCGTACCTGCGCCCGCGTCCGTCCGACGTGCGCCCGGGTGATCGTGGGCGGCCCCCAGAGCGCCTCTTCACGGCCCCAGACGAGCTCGGGCGGAATGACGAAGGCGACGGCCGCAGTCGGCGCGCCCACCAGCGGGCTCTCTTCGAGATCGGCGAGCAAGCTGGCGCCGAGGACCATCGAGCTCGATGCGGCGCGCGCGCCGGGCACGCCGCGGCATCCGGTGGCACCGCGCCGGCGTCCTCCCGGACCCGCAGCAACAGAGCTCGTCGTCCACAGAGCCAACGGTAGACGGCGCAAACCGCGTTCGCTAGTCGCTCTTCCAGCCGCGTCTGGACGAGTCAGAGCGCCGAAAATACGGTCGTTCGAGCGTCACGGAGCGGTCGGCTCGCCGCCGCCGTTCGCCTTCTGCTCCAGCCCGTCGATCAGCCTCTGTACCCTCGCCGCGTCCTTGACGCCGCCGGCCTCGGAGAGAGAGCGCTTGTAGAGCGCGATCGCACCGGCGGCGTCGCCCGCCTCGTCGAGGGCCCTCGCGGCATCGAACAGGTACTCGGCGCGGGGCCATAGCGCGAAGGCGCGCATGAATCCAGCGTGCGCCGGCCCGTACGACGCCGACCTGGAAGGACACCGCGGCCTTCTCGTACCACTGCTTGGCGCCGTCCTTGCCCTCGGCGGCCGGGTCGGGGCCTGCGGCCTCGTCGGCCCACGGGTCGACGATCGGGTCGGCGGCCGCCTGAGCCGAGCAGCTTCTTCACCTTGTCGACGACGTCGTCGTGGTTCTTCGCGTCGGGCTTGAGCGCCAGGTAGCGCTCGTAGGCGGCGGCCGCGGCGGCCGGGCGGCCCTGCTTCTCGAGGGCCATCCCCTGGTCGTAGACGTACGCCGGGGAGGGCTCGAGCTCGAAGGCGGTCCCGAAGCTGTGGACGGCCTCCTCGAACTTCGCCGCCCGGAACTGCTGCTCGCCGCGGGCGAACCACTTCCGCGCCCCTTCCTTGCCGGTCTCCTCGATCGGCGGCTCGCCGCCCTCCGCGCCCGGCTCGGCGCCCCCGGCGGCCTTCGCCTTCAGCTTCGCGATCCGCTTCTGCACCTTCGCCGCGTCGCTTGCGCCGGGCTTCTCGGCGAGGTAGCGCTCGTACAGCGCGACGGCGCCGGTCGCGTCGCCGCCCATGTCGAGCGCTGCACCCGCGTTGTAGAGGAACTCGGGCCGCGGCAGTTCCTTGTAGGCATGCATGAACCCTGCGTGGGCCGCGGGGTAGTCGCCAACCATGTAGGCAGCCTGCGCCTTGTCGAACCACTGCTGTGCGCCTTCCTTGCCGGTCGCGGTCGGGTCGGTCCCCGCAGCCTCGTCGGCCCACGGGTCCGCGATCGGGTCGGAGGCGGCCTGCGCGCGCAGCTTCTTCGTGAGCTTGGCAACCCGTGCGTAGTCCTTCGCCTCGGGGGCGAGCGCGAGGTAGTGCTCGAAGGCCGCGGCAGCCGCAGCCGCGCGGCCCTGTTTCTCGAGCGCCGCTCCCTGGTTGAAGACGAACTCCGGTTTCGGGCTGAGCTCGAACGCCTTCCCGAAGCTCTGGACGGCGTCCTCGTACTTCCCTGCCGCGAACTGGGTCTGGGCGCGATCGAACCACTGGGTGGCGCCGTCGTCGCCGGTCGCGGTGATGGGCTGCTCGCCGCCCTGGGCGCCGGTCGCGGAGCCGCCGGCGGTGTCGTCGACCTGCCCGCCGATCTCCTTCTTCCGGAGCTTCTCGACGGCCTTGCGGACCCTCTCGGCGTCGCCGGCGCCCGGCGCCTCGGCGAGGTAGCGGTCGTACAGCGCGATCGCGCCGTCGAGGTCGCCTCCCATCTGGAGCGCTGCCGCCGCGTTGTAGAGGAACTCGGGCCGACCGAGTAGGCGGTAGGCGTGCATGAACCCGGTGTGCGCCTTGCCGTAGTTCTTGGCCTGGTAGGCGGCCTGCGCCCGGTCGAACCACTTGCTGGCGCCCTCGGCCCCGGTCTCGGCGATCGGCGGCTCGTCGTCGGGGCCGCTCGCCGCCGGCTTCTGCTTGAGCGTCTCGATGTGCTTGCGCACCCTCTCCGCGTCGCTCGCCGAGGGAGCCTCGGTGAGGTAGCGGTCGTACATAGCGATCGCCGCGTCCGGATCGCCGCCCAGCTCGAGCGCCGCCGCCGCGTTGTAGAGGAACTCGGGTGCCTGGAGCAGTCGGTAGGCACGCATGAAGGCGTCGTATGCCTTCTTGAAGTCCTTCGCGAGGTAGGCCTTCTGCGCCACGCTCGAACCACTTGCTCGCGCCCTCCTTCCCCGTCTCGGTGATCGCCTCGTCGGCGGGTGCGTCGGTCGTCGTGGGCGCAGGCTGCCGGGCGAGGAACCGGGCGACCGCAGCGTTACCTGCGCCCGCCTGCCAGCCGAGAACGAGGTCGTGCGGGCCGCCCGGGTTACCCCCGCTCGATTCCTCCGCCGACCGGCGCTCGCGAACGGCGGATCGCCTCCCACTCGCGGGGCTCCGCACGGAGCGAGCTTAGCTGCGTCACTAGGATCCCCTCGTGAACCGGAGACGGCTGGCGGCGATCGCTTCCCTCGCGCTCGCCCTCATGGGCGTGGCCGCGAGCGGCGCGGGCGCGCGCCGGCTGCGATCGTGAAGATGAACGTCGGCGACGGCCTCGCGATCGCCGGCTCGAAGATCCAGTGCGGAATGTCTGCCGACGTCGGCTACGGCCTCGACCTGAAAGGCAAGCGCTACATCGTCTGCGGCCCCTCGACCTCCACCAAGGGCGGCGGCTATATCGCCCTGATGGACTCGGACGGCCACGTCTACATCCTCTCGATCAAGACGCACAAGACCGTCTCGTCCCGCATGCCGGCCTCGGCGGTCGCGAGTGGCACCCGCTCCGCAGGTGTCACGGCGAAGATCGGCGACACCGTCGCCCTCGCCGGCACGCCGCTTCTGTGCGACGTCCTGAAGGTGGGCGGGCTTCCCACGCTCGTCTGCGAGCTCGTGAACACGAAGGGCCGGATCCGCGGGAACTCGTACTCCTTCGGGGTCAGCGACTCCGAGGTCACCTCGCTCAAGTGGGACCCGGCCCAGCACGTCCACTTGCTTGCGAGCTGGTCGGAGCGCTGAGCTGACCAGGTTGGGCTGGCTCAGGCGGCGCGCGCCTGGGCGGCGACGAGCCCGTCGAGCTCGTCGTAGACGTCCTGCACCTGCGCGCGGGTGAGCGAGTCGACGTCGGCGGTGCCTGCAACCCGGTCGACGAGCGCGATGACCGCGTCGCGGTCGGTGCTCCCGTCCGCGAGCACCATCCCGGCGGAGCGCGCGAGCCCGAACACCCGGCGGATCTGCGGCTCGGAGGCCGGCCGCGTGTCGCCGCGCGAGCGGAGCCGCAGGAACGAGGCGTGGTCGAGCTCGACCGTCTCGGGCGCGACCCCCGGGCGATCAGGACGCGAAGGAGCCCCGCCGTCGCGAGGACGTCGCTCAGAGCGTCGTGCGCCTCGGCGAGCACGATCCCGTGCCGCGCGCAGAGCGCGTCGAGCCGGTGGGTGTCGGCAAGCGGCTCGATCAGCCGGAAGGCGTCGAGCGTGCAGGCGACAGCGGCCGGCCGGTAGAGGACATCGACGCGGGCGAGCCCGTGCCGGAGCATCGCGAGGTCGAACGGCGCGTTGTGGGCGACGAACACGGCGTCGTCGAGCAGGCAGAAGAGCTGACCGGCGAGCTCGACGAACGGCGGCGCGCCGGCGACGTCGGCGTCGGTGATCCCGTGCACCGCGGTCGCGTCGGCCGGAATCGGCCGCGACGGCCGAACAAGCCGCGTCCAGCCGGAGCGTCTCCGCCCCGTTCCCGTCGAGCCGAACCAGGGCGAACGAGACGATCTCGTCGACCTCGGGATCGGTCCCGGTCGTCTCGCAGTCGAAGACCACGTACGCCGCCGGCGCGGGCACGTCGCCCCGCCGCCGAAACCGTCCCGGACTGTCGGCCAAAGTGGACATATCTCCAAGATGTCCACGGCACCGGACGTTGTCCTTACGGGCGTCAGTTGTCCTCGGTTGACACGGCGCCGCGAACGCATGAGATTGGTCCGTGCACCTGCTCTTCCTGGACGAGTCCGGGCAACTCTCGGAGCGGCGGTTCTTCGCGCTCGGCGGCGTCGCGCTCGCCGACTCCGACTGGCACGCCCTCCGCGATCTCTGGCAGGAGACGCTCGCCGCGCACAACTGGCCGGCGGAGAAGGAGATCAAGTGGCACGCCATCCGCACCGGCACCGTCCCTCCCGCGCTCGCCGACGCGATCGTCGCCGCGGTCGCCCGCGCCCCGCTCCGCTGCTACGTCACGCTGCTCGACATCGAGCTCGGCCTCGCCGAGGCGCCCGAGTTCTTCACGACCGACGAGGAGACGTACGCGACCGGCCTGATGTTCCTCGCCGAGCGCTTCCAGCTCCTGCTCCAGGCGGCCGACGACGTCGGGATGATCGTCGTCGACAGCCGCTTCCGCGAGGACGACGCCCGCCTGCGCCGCTTCTTCGCCGACCTCACCCAGGACGGCACCCCGTATCGCGCCTCGACCGGATCGTCGAGGGCCTGTTCCTCGGCCCGAGCCACGTCTCGATCGGCCTCCAGTGCGCCGACCTCGTGTGCGCCATCACCGCCGCCGCCGAGCGCGGCAACGGCCAGGCGCGCGGCTACCTGAGGACGCTGATGCCGCGGTTCGCGGTCCATCCGGCGACCGGCGAGCTCGACGGCGTCGGGATCAAGCGCTTCCCTGATCGGGTGCGGCGCCCGCGCGAGGAGACGGGCTCTTCTGAGCGCGTTCAGGGCGCCTCCTCGACGAACCGGCAGAGCGCGTTCACCATCCGCATCTGCTCGATCGTCCGGCATCGGATCTCGAGCAGCTCGCGGGCTCGCCACGAGCACCGCCAGCGCCTGAGCGCGCGAGATCGCGACGTTCAGCCGGTTGCGGGAGAACAGGAACTCGAGGTTCCGCGGCAGGTCTTCGCCGCTCGACGTCGCCATCGAGAAGAACACGACCGGGGCCTCCTGGCCCTGGAACTTGTCGACCGTTCCGACCGGGCGCGGCCGGCCAGGCGGCTCGCGCAGGCAGCGCACCTGGGCGTTGTACGGCGTGACGACCAGGACGTCCTCCCACCCGAGCGGCGCTCGCGCCCCCGCGGTCGGTGAACGTGTCCGCCGATGCAGCCGCTCGAGCTCCGCCGCGATCGCGTCGGCCTCCTCGACGCGACGAGCCGCGGTTGCCCGGCGTGCGCGACCGGCAGCCAGCGCAAGCCGGTGCCCGATGAGACCCGGCGAGTCGACCCGCTGGCGCGCGCACTCCGGCACCGATGCAGCCGGCCCTCGTAGGAGGTCTCGGAGATGAAGCGGCACACATCCGGGTGCATCCGCCACGTCTGCGAGAGGAACAGGCCTCGGTCGGGCGGCACCGTGTCCCTCGCCGAGCAGGTGCTCGAGCACGACGCCTGCGCGCCGGCCGGGTGGATTCCCTGCGAGACCTGGCGCGAGCTGCTGCGGGTCGCCGAGCAGGACGACGTTCCGCGCGCAGGTGCCAGCGCCAGCGCGTCGGCGAGCGAGACCTGGCCCGCCTCGTCGATGAACAGCGTGTCGACGACGCCGTCCATCTCCTCTCGCGAGAACAGCCACGCCGTTCCGGCCAGCAGCAGCACGTCGTCCTCCGGCTCCGAGAACAACGCCTGGTCGCCCGAGCTCGTCACGAACGGGCCCTCGTACGGTCGCCCTTCTTCAGGCCGCGGAACGTGAAGCCCTCCTCGCGCGCCGCGCGCTCGACCTCCTCGACCAGGTTGTCGATCGCCTTGTGGCTCTTCGCGGTCACCCCCACCCGCCGGCCGAGCTGCATCAGGCCGACGATCAGCCTCGCGCCGTGTAGGTCTTGCCCGACCCGGCGGGCCCTGGATCACCAGGTGCGCGCCGGTCGAGCCCGTGTCGACGAGATCCTTCGCCGCGGCAGGCTGTCCTGCACGAGCGGCACCGCGAACGGCTCGCGCACGAGGATCGACTCGCACGCCATGTAGCGCTCGTCGCCCGCCAGCACCGAGCCGGGCCAGCCGGCGCAGCGCCGCCTGCTGCACCTTCGTGTTGATCGGCCCGCCCGGGATGAGCGCCGCCGGCAGCGGCACCTCCTCGAGCGACGGCCCGCGGCGCAGCGACAGCGTCCCCGCCGCCTCGTCGAGCTCCTCGATCCGGCCCGCGGACAGGCCCGTCGCCGGGTCGAAGACGGCGTCGCCCGGCCCGAGATGATGCTGCTGCGCCGGGAAGCGGAACGGCCACACGAGCGAATCGCCCGAGCCGATCGGCGGGCCGGCGGGCTCGAGCCCGCCGATCGCATCCGAGTCGCGCTCCTGCAGCTCCTCGCTCGTCCTCCCGATCCGGTCGAAGAACGCCCACCACACCGGCTTCTCCTCGCGCCGGTGATACAGCAGCAACTGCGCCAGCAGCCACACCGGGCGCTGCGCCTCGCGACACGTCGTACGCGGCCTCCGGCAGCCCGGCCAGGAGCGCCAGCCGCAGCTCCTCGGTCTCCTCGGCGCCCTCCGGCGGGCCGCGCGGCTCGCACCGGACTCGACCGCCGGCGGCTCGCCCGGGCCGCAGCGGCAGCAGCCAGTCGCGCAGCTGCAGCGTCGAGATGCAGTCCTCCTCGTTGTAGGCCGCGATCTCGTCGAGGATGCTCGGGTCGTGCCGCTCGAGGTAGTCCTCGTAGAGCACGATCGAGTCGTCGCCCGCCTTCAGCTCGGCGTGGCGCTCGAAGTAGAACGTCTCGACCTACTTCAGCCCGTAGCTCTCGTGCGAGAGCCGCAGGCCCTGCGCGACCACCTTGTACAGATCGACGAAGACCTCCGCGCGCAGCAGATCGTCCAGCTCCTCCTCGCGCGTCCCGTACTCGCACGTCAGCCGCTTCAGCGCGCTCACCTCGTACGCGGCGTAGTGGTAGACGTGCATCGCCGGATCGGCGGCGTGCCGCTCGCGGATCAGGTCGATCACGTCCTCGACCGCCCGCCGCTCCTGCACCCGGTCGTGCGCCCAGAACGGCGGAACGCGCCCGCCGTGTCGACGATGCCCCACAGGTACTCGAGCCCCTTGCCCGCCTCCCAGAACGGGTCGCCCTCGATGTCGAAGAAGAGGTCGCCGTCGGCTCGGCGCCGGCAGCAGCTCGAACCCGCGGGCCGGCTCCGGCGGCAGCACCTTCCACGCGTGGCCCTCGGTGCGCGCCGCGACCTGCATCGCCGCCTGGTCGCGCAGCGTCTCGAACGTGCGCGGCGCCATCTCCGCCGGCCTCGCCTCGTCGGCGGCGTGCGCCAGCGCCGCGACGGACGCGATCCCGACGGCTTCGAGCCGCCGGGCCTGGTCGCGGCCGCAGCCGCGCGACGAGCGTCAGGTGGTCGTCGTCGCGCCAGCGCGCCTCGCAGCGCTTCTGGAAGTCGCACCGCCCGCAGAACGAGACCGGCAGCGGATAGACGCTGATCCCCGCGTCGACCGCGGCCGTGAACCGGTCGCGCACCCGGTGGTAGTAGGCGAGGAAGTCCTGCACGCGCAGGCTCTCGCGCTCGCGCGAGCCGAGCACGATGTGCATCCGTTCCGGCATCGACGCCCGGGATCCGCGCCGACCTGCTCGGAGTAGAAGCAGAGCTGCAGCACGTACGCGGGCTTCGAGTGGCGCGCGAGCTTCGTGTCGACCACCTCGTAGCGGCCGTCCGTCTGGCGCTCGACGAAGTCGGCGAAGCCGCGCCAGCGGCCGTCACGAACGCCGCCTGGTAGATCACATCGGCACCCGCGCGCATCGCCGCCTCGGTCGCGCGGGCCGCGGCCTCGAAGTCCCAGTCGCGCTCGATCTTCGTACGACTCGCGACCCTGCGCCTCGAGCGCCGCGAGGTAGGCCTGCTCGTGCGCGTCGCCCTTGCGCTTGACGAGGTCGGCCTGCGGGTTCTCGTCGACGGGCCGCTCGAGCTCGCCGCGCGCGACGGCCAGCTCCAGCTCCGTCAGGTGCTCGCACTCGAGGTACGCGTTCAGATCGGAAGGCGACAGGAGGATCTGGCCGTCGTGCTGCTGCATCTCGGGAGTATCAGCACTTCGACGCGGGTTCTTACACAGCCACTCGATCGGCCGTCAGGCCTGAACAGCCTTGCGGAGCTGTCGACCGCGCGCCATCGGATCGGACTCCCGCTGCGCTCCACGGCCCTCGAGAAAGCGCTGCCTTGAGCAGATTTCGCGTCTGACCGAGCCGGAGCCCAAGCGCGGCTGCCACCTCACGCTCGGTGGGGTTGTCCACCAGCACCACCTCGATCTGCGGCCAGGCGAGATCGAACGAGTCCGTGCGGTCATCAAGGGTGTTCTCGAACCCCCGCGCCTTGACCGTTGGTGGACGTCCCCTCCCGTGCGATGAGATCGTCAAGAACGGTGTCGGTTTCGACGAGTTTGCATGCCTCGATCGGTAGCGCGCCCCGGGTGAGGAGGTCGCGATTGCCGGCTGCCACTCCGTTGGCGACGACGAAGAGCGGCACCCACCCGACCCTCAGATTCTCCACAGCACCCGTGTGCGTCCCACCCGACTCGCATGAGGTGACTACCACCGCCGCTTCGGAAAGGCAGTAGATCAGCCGGTTTCGGGCCATTGCGAGGCCGACGCTGAAGCGATGAGGCTCGCATCAGCCAGTCTCCCCGATCCTGATCGTCATACTTCGCCTCGGCCGCGCGGGTATCTGCGCAGGGCCCTACCGCCGTGGCAGATCCAGTTGCCGAGCTCATAGGCGATCATGCAGCAGAAGCGACGAAGTGGAGCGCTGTCACGTTCGAGGCGCATCGCGCCCTCGGCCGCGAGGGGAAGACCAGTGCGTTCGCTCATCCCGGGGCCGCTTCCCACCAGTCCGAACGAGTACAGCCGCCACTGCATCGCCGTGGGGCTGACGTCGAGTCGCGCCGCGCAGCGCATCGACCTCATCGGTCTCCGCCCACGCCTCGCGCACGGCCGCCTCCGGCATCAGCAGCTCGGCCGCGAACACGTTCGCCTCGCGCTCGAGCGCGCGGTCGGCAGGGCTCGGCGAGGTCGGACCTGCCGGCAGTAGACCGGCTCGGCTTCGGGGCGCTCGTTCGCGTGGCAGATCCAGTGGCCGAGCTCGTGCGCGATCGTGAAGCGGAAGCGGCGCAGCGGCGGATCGTTCGGCCGCGCAGGCCCGCTCGGCGGCGTTGAGGACGATCAGGCGCTCGGCCGGGACAGCAGGCCCGAGCAGTCGCCGAGATCCCAGCGCTCCTCGATCCGCAGGCCGAGCAGATCCTCGGCGATCGACTCGACCGGGACGGGGATCTCGGCGCCGCCGAACGTCGCGAGGTAGCGGGCGCGCAGCGCATGCGCGCGCGGGTCTACGTACTTCGCTGCCGCGGCCGCCGCGCATGCCGATTGGACATTAGTCGATCTGCGCTGTGCCGGTGAAGAGTCCTCGACCTGGCGCCGGACGTCCGGCGGGAGAGCTCGTCGCGGCGCGGGCGCGCCGCGGCCGCGGGCAGCACGGCGGAGTCGGCGCTCGCGAGGCGCTGGAACGCGACCGACTCGGCGAAGCCGAGGCGCTTGGTGCGAGAAGCCCTCGAGCGCCTGAGCTTCCTCGCCGCGGGGCCGAGCAGCTGCTCGAGCACCGACCAGACCCGGTCGGAGACGCCGCGCGGGTCGAGCAGGCCGCCCTCGAGCCGCTGGTAGTAGGAGCGCACGAGCGGCTCCGCCTCGGCGGGGAGCGCGCACGCCGCGACGATCGCCGACGCCACGTCGCGGACGCGCTGGCGCGCCGCGACGCGCGCCGCGAGGAGCGGCGGCTCGTGCTCGAGCCGCGCCGCGAGCGCCGCGACCGCCGCGCTGCGACTCCGCGGAGGCTCTCGCCGCGGCGCCCGCTCGAGGAACGCGTCGATCAGGCGCGCGAGCTCGTCGCGTCTCGGGCCCGGCGCGCTCGAGCAGCGCGTCGACGTCGATCGGGCTCGTCGCGCGTCCAGCGCGCGACGAACTCCTCGAACAGGGCGTCGACGGCGTCACGTCTCCAGCCACTCCCTCAGCCGCTTCGCGATCCGCGAGCGCGCCTGGTAGACGGCGTTCGGCGTTCTTGCCGAGCTGCGCTCGGCGATCTGGTCGGGCTCGAGGCCGTCGAGCAGCCAGAGCCTCGCGACCTCGGCGTCGGCCGGCGGCAGCGTCGCGACGAACGTCTCGAGGTCGAGGCGGGTGTCGACGTCGCCGGTCGGATCCGGGCTCGGGCCGTCGATCTCGATCCACTCGTTCTCGCCCCAGCCCGGCTCGTACCAGCCCGCGCAGGTGAAGTCGATGACCTTGTGGACGATCACGCGGAACGGCCAGCGCCGTCGCGGTGCCTGCCGCGCTTGAGCTCGCGCCACAGCCGCTCGCAGACGGCCTGCGCGACGTCGTGGCCGACCGGGCCGCGCATCCGCGCCACGCAGCGGCCGACGATCGTCTCGTACCAGCCGGCGAGCAGAAGCTCGATCTCGCCGGCCTCCAGCAGTCGCTTGTCTTCGGCATCCCTCGCATCGTGCATCGACAGGGAAGTCACCCCGGACATGGCCGGATCTTACGAGCCGGACCGCCCGTAAGATCCGAGACCCGCCGCGGCCGTGGACTCCTCCTCGACGAAAGGAGAACACATGCTCGAAGAACCTCGACTCCACTTCCAGCTCGGCGAGCCCGTCGAGCACCGCGGCGTCGTCGATCGCCCCGCTCTTCCCCACCCGCGACCCGGCGTGCGCGTACCTGACGCTCGACGAGGCGCTCCCGCGGGGCTCGCGATCACCGAGACCGACGCGGCCGGCACCGTGCCCGAGCTCGCGTGCGCAACCCGCTCGACACGAACGTGCTGCTCTACGACGGCGAGGAGCTCGTCGGCGCCAAGCAGAACCGGATCCTCAACGTGACCGTGCTCGTCGCGGCGCGAGACCGTCGGTCGCAGATCCCGGTCTCGTGCGTCGAGCAGGGCCGCTGGTCGGCGCGCTCGGTCGCGATGGAGCTCGGCCGGGCACGTCTCGCACGCGCACCTGCGCCGCCGCAAGGCGGAGATGCTCGCCGCCGACGCCGCTCGCCCGCGGGATCGCACAGGGCGAGGTCTGGGACGAGGTGCGCGACAAGGCCGACCGCATGGGGACGTTCTCGCCCGACCGGCGCCGCCGACGACACCTACCGCGCACACGGGCCGAGCCTCGACGAGCTCGAGGCCGTCTTCCCGCTCGAGCCGGGCCAGTGCGGCGCGCTGCTCGCGCTCGGCGACACCCTCTGCCTCGACTGGGTCTCGCGGCCCGACGCGTTCGTCCAGCTCTGGCCGAAGCTCCGCCGCGGCTACCTGCTCGACGCGCTCGAAGCGCTCGACCGGCCCGCGCACCGCTGCCGGAGACGATCGCGGCGTTCGTCGAGTCGATCGGCACTGCGGCCGCGACGCAGCAGCCGTCGGTCGGGCTCGGCGACGACGTCCGCCTGCGCGGCGACCGCGTGATCGGCTCCGGCCTCGAGCTCGACGGCGAGCTGCTCCAGCTCTCCGCCTTCACGAGCGAGGACGGAGCCGAGCGGGCGTTCGGGCGGATCGCCCGGCCGAGCTCTCGGCGCTGAACAAGGCCAGCGCGGGTGGGGCGTCAGCCCCGCCCGCCTACCCCTCGTACTTGAACGAGATGTCCAGCCGGACGCGGTAGCTCGACACCTTCCCGTCCTGGATCGTCAGGTCGAAGCGGGTCGCCTCGGCGATCCGGAGGTCGCGGACGGTCTTCGCGGCCGTCTCGACCGCATTCTTCGCGGCCGCCTCCCACGAGTCCGGGCTGACTCCGATGACCTCGGTCACGCGATAGACGCTGTCGCTCATCTCGGCTCCTCTCTGTCAGGTCGACCCCGACGTGCACGATAACTCCGTGCCGAGCGAGGTGACAGTCCGCGAGATCGCAGACGGCGTGCAGATGCCGGTGCTCGGGCTCGGGGTCTGGCAGATGGACGAAGGCGCCGAGACCGAGAACGCGGTCGAGTGGGCGCTCGAGGCCGGGTACCGGCACGTCGACACCGCGCAGCTCTACCGCAACGAGCGGAGCGTCGGGGCGGCGATCGGGCGCAGCGGGATCCCGCGGGAGGAGATCTTCGTCACGACCAAGTGGCTCCCGACCGTGCGGGGCGCCGTGTCCGCGCTCGAGGGGAGCCTCGAGCGGCTCGGGATGGCCTACGTCGACCTCTATCTCATCCACTGGCCGGTGCCGCTTCCGGACCGGGCGCGGGTGGCGCGAGATGGAGGAGATCGGCGACCGCGGGCTCGCGCGGGCGATCGGCGTCTCGAACTACGGCGACGACCGGCTCGACGAACACGATCGCGGACGCGCGGATCAAGCCCGCCGTGAACCAGGTGCTCTTCAGCCCGTTCCACTACCGCCGCGCGCTCCTCGAGGCCTGCGACCGGCTCGGCGTCGTGCTCGAGTCCTACAGCCCGCTCGAGCAGGGACGCGCGCTCGGCGACCCGACCGTCGTCGAGATCGCCCGGCGCATCGAGCGCACGCCGGCCCAGGTGCTCCTCCGCTGGGGCGTGCAGAGAAACACGGTCGTGATCCCGAAGTCGAGTGCGCCGCGAGCGGATCGTCGAGAACTCGCAGATCTTCGACTTCGAGCTCGGCGCCGACGACATGCTCGCGCTCGACGGGCTCGACCGCACCGGCGGGACCGGCCGCGGGCGCTAGCTCCGACAACCCCTCTGACGGGGGAGGCGCGCCTCCCGTCCCTTCGGCATGCTTGCCGCTGTGACCAAGGCGCGGTCTGCGGTGATCGTCGCCCTGGCCCTGGCGGCGCTCACCCTGGCAGGCATCTCAGGCGGCGCAACACGCCACGGTGGGGTGCAGCTGCATGCCGACGCGAGCTTCGTCGCGGCGTGGCCGCCGGAGTCGAGCGCCGACTGCTCGAGCGACTTCGGGCTCCGTTGCTACTCGCCCGCGCAGATCGCCCACGCCTACGGCCTCGACAAGCTGACGCCGCCGGGATCGACGGCAGCGGGACCACGATCGCGGTCGTGATCCCCTTCGGCTCGCCGACGATCGCAGGCCGACCTGCACTCCTTCGACCAGACCTTCGGCACACCCGGCACGCCGGGGATCACGCCGTACCCGCCGATCGCCACCGACCCGCAGCTCACGATCAAGCCGCTCGGGCAGGTCCCGGCCTACGACCCGACCGACGACGACGCGATCACCTGGGCGCAGGAGACGACGCTCGACGTCGAGTGGGCCCACGTCGTCGCGCCGAAGGCGAAGATCCTCGTCGTCGAGACCGCCGTCGACGAGACCGAGGGCGTCCAGGGCTTCCCCGAGATCGAGGCGGCCGAGAAGTACATCGTCGACCACGGCCTCGCCGACATCATCGTGCAGACCTTCGGCGCCACCGAGCAGACGTTCCCGAGCCAGAGGTCGATCATGAGCCTCCGCGACGGGCTCATCGACGCCGCGAAGAACGACGTGACGGTCGTGAACGCCAACGGCGACACCGGCAGCACGAACTACGACGCGAACTGCGACCTCTACACGATGCCGGTCGATCGGCGTGGCCCTCGGCCGACCCGCTGGTCACGAGCCGTCGGCGGGACGACGCTCTCGCTCGACGCCGACGGAGGCCGAACGACTCCCGACGTCGTCTGGAACGACAGCGAGCTCGTCGGGTTCCCGTTCGCGAGCGGCGGCGGGGTCAGCTCCGTCTTCGACAGGCCCGACTACCAGGACGACGTGAAAAACGTGGTCGGGAACGTGACCGCGGAAGCCCCGACATCAGCATGTCGGCTGCCGCTCGACGGCGCCGTGTGGGTCGAGGTCTCGTTCGAGTGCGGCGGCTGCGGGCCGTTCAGCATCGCCGCCGGGACGAGCGCGGCCACGCCGCTGTTCGGCGGCGTCGTCGCGCTCTCGGATCAGGTAGCCGGGCAGTCGCTCGGGCAGGTCAACGACGCGCTCTACTCGATCCCCTACGGCGGCGGGCTCGTCGACGTCACCGACGGCGACAACGACGGCGGGCCGTTCACGAACTCCGACGGCAAGACCTCACCGTCCCGGGCTTCGACGCCGGCACCGGCTACGACCTCGCGAGCGGGCTCGGGACGATCGACCCGCTCCGGTTCGTCCCCTGCACTCGCAGCCGCGGCCGCCTGCAACGGCGGTTTCGGGGGCGCTTGTCGACCTCCTGCACGGGAGCGGCGGCAACAACGGATGCCGGGCAACGGCCGGAGCGCCGACTGCTCGGGCGCGCTGACCTACGCCGCCTTCCCCGGCGACCTGCACGTGAAGAAGGGCGCCACGTGCACGCTCACCGACTCAGCCGTCGACGGAACGTGAAGGTCGACGACGGCGGGACGCTCGTGCTGAACGGCGTCACCGTCGGCGGCGAAGCTCGACGTCGGCCGCAAGGCCAGCTGCAGCGCGACCGCGGCCGGCGACACGATCGTCGCCGGCCGGGTGAACGGTCAGTGCGCCGGGCTCTAGCCGCTAGGGCCTCGGCACCGGGCCCGCGGATCAGCTCCGCGAGCCGGGCGCGAGTGCGAGCAAGCGCGCGCGAGTGCGAGGCGATCTCCTCGTCCGTCGCCCCTCGCTTGACGAGCAGGTCACGGACGAGCGCGAGACCCCGCGCATCGAGCAGCAGGTTGTCGATCTCCTTGTCGAGCAGTGCTTTGGTTTCAGACGTCATGCGGCCTCCTTTGCGATCTCGAGCTCCTCGACCGACGCACGCACGGGGCGCGCCTGCGGCCGGATGAATGCCGCGGCGACACCGGCCGCGGCGAGAAGAACACCGAGCTGGACGAAGAGCGCCACCCGGAACCCGTGGTCGAGCGCCTCGCCGCCCGTCGCGGCGACGCCGTGCGTCGTCGCGTAGCTGCGCGCCGTGGTCGTCGCGATCGCGGCGATCGTGGCGAGACCGAGCGCGCCGCCGATCTGGCGGCTCGTGTTCACGAGCCCGGACGCGACGCCCGCGTCGGAGCGCTCGACGCCCGCGAGGCTCGCGATCGTGATCGGCACGAACGACAGCGCCGAGGCCGGCGCCGCCCAGCACGAACGCCGGGAACAGATCCCAGAAGTAGTGGCCGTCGACCGGCAGGCGGGTGAGCCAGGCGATCGACGCGGCCGAGGCGAGCAGCCCCACCGTGAGCGTCGCCCTGATCCCGAACCGGGCGATGACGGCCTGAGCGATGTTCGAGACGACGACGACCGTCAGCGCGAACGCCGCGAACGAGAGCCCGGTCTGCACCGCCGAGTAGTGCAGGACGTCCTGCACGTACAGCGAGAGCACGAAGAACTCCGAGAACGTGACCGCGCCGACGAGCAGCATGATCACGTTCGCCGCGGCGAGCGTCGGCAGCCGGAAGATCCGCAGCGGCAGGAGCGGCTGCGGCGAGCGGTGCTCGATCCGCGATGAACCCCGCGATCAGCGCGGCCGAGGCGACGAGCAGGCCGATCGTGAGCGGCGCGCCCCAGCCGTCGGTCGTCGCACGCGTGAGCGCGTAGACGAGCAGCATCAGGCCCGCCGTGATCGACGCCGGCTCCGGCAAGGTCGAAGTGGCGGTGCGGCGAGGTTCGCGCGGCTCTCGCGCAGGAGCACCGGCGTGAGCGCGATCGCGGCGACCGCGACCGGCACGTTGATGAAGAAGATCCACGACCAGTGCAGGTACGAGGTCAGCACGCCGCCCGAGCAGCACCCCCGCCGCCGCGCCGCTGCCGGACGCCGCGCCGTAGATCCCGAGCGCAAGGTTGCGCTCGCGACCCTCGGCGAACGTCGTCATCAGCAGCGCGAGCGCGGCGGGTGCCATCAGGGCGCCCCCCAGGCCCTGAAGCGCGCGAAACGTGATCAGCGAGCCCTCCGACCAGGCGAGGCCGCACAGCAGCGAGGTCGCGCCGAACAGCGCGAGCCCCACCATGAACAGGCGCCGGCGCCCGAACAGGTCTGCCAGCCGCCCTCCGAGCAGCAGCACCCCGCCGAAGAAGATCGCGTAGGCCGAGACGACCCACTGGATCGTCGCGTCCGAGAATCCCAGGTCGGACTGGATCGACGGCAGCGCCACGTTGACGATCGCGACGTCCAGGATCACCATGAACTGGGCGGTGACGATCAGCGCCAAGGCGCTCCATCTGGTCTTCTGCAACGGTGAAACAGTCATTCGTTCTCCCCCAAAATCGTTGACGTCCACAACGATATCACATGACAACGCTTGGACGCGCTACACTTCTCGCACGATGTCAACCACATCGACACCAGAGACGAAGCCGGGGCTCACCAAGGAGCTCGTCGCGAGCGACGCGTTCCTGCTGAAGCGGCTCGGGTTCCTGGTCAAGGAGCAGTGGCACGAGGCGTTCGAGCCGACCGGCCTCCAGCCGCAGCACCACGCCGTGCTGTCCATCCTCGACGAGGGCACCTGCACAGCGCAGTCGATGATCGCCGACCGCCTCGACTACGACCGCAGCCAGATCGTCGGCCTGCTCGACGACCTCGAGGAGCGCGGGCTCGTCCTGCGCAAGCGGGATCCGGCCGACCGCCGCCGCCAGCGGGTGACGCTGACGCCGGAGGGACACGAGATGCTCGCGGAGCTCCGCGCGATCTCGAAGAAGGTCGAGAAGGAGTTCTTCGCCCCGCTCGACGCCGAGGAGCGCCGCACGCTGCACGACCTGCTCTTCCGCCTCGCCGCGCAGCACGACGCGCGGTTCGGCTCCTAGCCGGCTCGACCGGTCAGCTCGCGGCGGGGCAGGGATGGGCGCGGAGGTAGCTCGTCAGGGCCCGGCTCAGGTTCGAGACGTCCGGTGAGCCGAGGCCGGTCGCATAGTCCCAGCCAGGGTGCGCGTCGTAGTAGCGGTTGCCGCCGGTACGCACGTCGTGGAACGCCGAAGGGTCGCTCGTGGCGAGGCGGTAGAGGATCGGCGCGAGGAAGCAGCGCCGCGTCACCCCGTGCTTCGCGGCGTACTGCTCGGCGAGCAGCATCGAGGCCGCCCAGAACGGGGTTGCCGCGCTCGTGCCGCCGGCGGTGTCCCACTTGCCGTAGTCGCGGGTGACCCAGCCGCTGTCGGGGCTCGCCGAGGCGGACTGACGTCGGGCACGCCGCGATGGCCGCCGCCCACGCCGGCCGCCGTCTGCCAGCTCGGCGCGGGGTCGAGCCGGTTCACGCCGCCGCCGCCGCCGGCGTTCGAGAGCGGGCGCCTCCCAGCCGGCCTCGCCCGCGTACGAGCCGTCGGTGCCGACCGAGAGCAGCGTCCCGCCCACCGCGACCGCCTGCGGCGAGGAGGCGGGGAAGTCGACCGAGAGCCGGTGGTCGGCGAAGTCGGAGCGCTGGCAGTCGTAGGAGCCGCTGTCGCCGCTCGCGGCGAACACCGTGATCCCGCGCAGCGCGGCGAGCTTCAGCGCCGAGGTCGACCGCGCTGCGGTACGAGGACGGCAGCGCCGACATCGCAGGCGCCCCACGAGAACGACGCGATCCCGGCGCGCCCGTCCGAGACGAGCCTGTTGAAGAGGTCGACGACCCCCGACGCGGTCGACGGCGCCTCGTAGTTCACGATCTGCGCGCCGGGTGCGATCGCGGAGACGACGTCGATGTCGAGGTCGTCCTCGCTGTAGTCGTCGACGCTCCCGCCGCCGGAGACCTTCACGTCGACCGGATCGGGGCCCTTCGGGCGCGAACTTGTCGCGGAACGTCGAGACGTCGTCGGCCGTCTTCTCGCCGTTCGGCGGGAACGGCGAGAGCGAGAGGATCGCGATCGTCTGGCCGGTGCCGTCGATGCCTTGCTTGTGCAGAGGCGCGACGTCGTAGGCGAGCGCGGCGTCGTCGGGCAGGAGCGTTCCGTGCGGGAGGTCGGAGGCGAAGGCAACCGGGCGGGTGCTGAGGCCGACGACGCCCGAGACGTAGGGGCGCAGCGCCGCCGGGATGGTCGGGGCGCCGGTCGGCGCCCGGAAGCCGCCGGGAAGTCGCGATAGGTCACGTGGAAGAACCGCTGAGATCGCGCGCGACGCCCGCGCGGGCGTCGATCGCCGTTCGCTGCGGGTAGCTCGCCGAGCGACCGCGATGCCGTGTGCCCTGAGCACCGCTCGACGCGGCGGATCGACGCGAGCGGCAACCCGTAGCGGCGGCCGAGCGCGGCCGGGCTCGTCACGCGGCGCCCGGCCGCGAGGTCGCGGTCGAGCCGCGCGGTGTCGAGCCGCAGCCGGAGGGCGAAGGGATCTCGCGTCGGGGCTTCGTCGGGCGGCCGGGAGCCACGGCGGCGGCGAGGCTGAGCGCCGCCAGGGCCACGACGACGAGCCTCATGTCGGCGGCACCCCCCAGGCGAAGCTCTCGAGGATCGAGTCGACCGCCTGGAACGCCGGGAACGGCGAGCTCGCCGAGCCGCTCTGCTCGTCCTCGTTCGTGATCGCCTCGATCACGACCGTCGCCGCCCCGTGGCGCGCCGCCATGAACGCGAGCTCGACCTGCTTGGACGGGCTCGGCGGCTGGTCGACGGTCGCGTGGTACATCCCGGCGATCCCGTGCACGTAGCCCACCTCCGGCGAGAGGATCGCGTGCTTGTCCGAGCCGTCGCTGTCGACGCCGAGGAACGAGCCGTTGCGCTCGTTCTGGAGCTGCGCCGCGAGGGCCGAGGCCGGAGATCTGGCTCGACGGCACGACGAACACGGCGAGGATCGACGAAGAGGCCCGAGTCGTTCTCGCCCTGCACGACGAGCGACCGCTTGCCGGAGGTGACGACATCCCAGTGCTTCGGATAGAGGAGGCTGGGCCCGAGGTCGCTCGTCCACTTCACCCCGGACTGGAAGACCGCGGCGGTCGTGTGCGGCAGCGCGATCGGCGAGCTCGGCGGCGTTGCCGCACGGGACGCCGGGCTCGCACTGAGGCCCGGGCGGTGAGGGGCGGCCCAGCGCGATCGCGACGGCCGCGATCCCGACGGCCGCGCCGCCGAGCGCGCCGAAGACGCGAGCTTCACTCCGGGACGCATCCGCGAGCCGGCCGGGCGGGACGGCGCCATGCGGAGCCCGCTGCTTCGGGAGCGCGCGCAGGCCGATGCCGCAGTTGCCGCAGAAGGTGTGGAGCGGGGTCTCGTGACGGCAGCTCGGGCACTCGATCGGCGGCCCGACCGGCTTCTCCTCGGACTCCTGGCGCAGGCCGAGCTGGATCGTCCAGCGCAGCCACACGATCGCGCCTGCAGCGAGCACCGCAGTGACGCGCGAGCACCGCCCAGTGGCCGAGATAGAGCTCGGCGACCGAGGCGCCGACGAGCGCGGCACCGGAGATCGGCACGGCGACGAACGGCGATCCGAAGACTGCCGAGCGCGCGGCCCCTCGGTCGCGGGCGCGCGCAGCCGCAGCCAGAACGCGCCGCACGTCGCCCCTGCGACGCCGGCGCCGAGCACCGGGATCGTCACCCCGAGCGTGAGCAGCCGAGCGATCCAGAGCGACTGGTCGCCCGCGACGCGGAAGCCGATGTGGAGCAGGCTCGAGGAGTTCGCGATCGCCTCGGCCGCGAGCAGCGTCGAGCCGCAGGCGGCGCCGAAGACGACGCCGTCGAGGCAGTCGTCGAACTTCCGGTACGGGAGCAGGAAGAGCGGGCCGGCGAGCATCAGCGCGAGCGCGGCGAGCGGCAGCACGATCCCGAGCCAGACGAGGTCGTGGGTGTCGACGTCGCCCTGGAGGAGCGAGACGTTGCTCGCGACCGACGCGCGCGGCGATCCCGAGCCCCGCGCCGGCGAGCGCGCCCCAGGCGACCGTGGCCGCGACGACGATCAGCGGCTCGTCCTCGTACACGTCGACGTCGAGGAGATAGAGGATGAAGAGGAGCGGCACCGCGATCGCCGCCGCGACGAGCGCGAGCGGGTAGAGGCGAAGCAGGCAGAGGACGACCACGACGGCGATCGCCCCGAGCAGCGCCGCGCGGAACGGCCGCATGTCGGCGCGAGGCAGGTGCGGGAAGATCGACGAGACGACGCGCGGGTGCCACCAGCGCTCGTGCGGGCTCGGCCGCGAAGCCCGCGCCTGCCGCTCGTCGAGCGGCTCTCCGCAGGCGACGCAGAAGTGCTCGTGCGGGACCTCGCGGCCGCAGTTCGGGCACTCGCTCATACGCCATCCTGCGAGCAAGCTCGAGGAATGCAAGCGCATGCTGCTCGGCGTGGCGGCGGCTGAGCTGCCCCATCGGCAGCTCGACGACGAACGACGTCGCCCCCTTGACGGCGTGGTTCGCCCAGCTCGCCGCGCTCCCCGGGTAGCGCGGAAGCTCGGCAAGCGTCATCCCGACGATCTGCGCATAGAGGCTCTCGAGGGCGACGTCGCCGCCCGACTCGTCGACGACGCCGTACGGCTGGTGGTACCAGACGACGAGCCGCGGCTCGAGCCCCTCGAAGAGCGCATGGACAGCGCGGCTCTCAGGCTCGGAGAGCGCCGTCGGGCCGGAGTACTTGTCGTTCCCGCGCTTGCCGCTGCGCTTCCACTTCCACGGGAAGTTGCGGTTGAGGTCGACCCCGTTGGCGTTGACGCGCGTGTTCGCGGCGCGTCCGTCGGGGTTCATGTCGGGGAGAAGCCAGAGGTCGACGCCGGGGGGGAGCGCGCTCCGGTGCAGCGTCTCGACGACGCGGATCCCGGCCGGCTCGTTGCCGTGGATGCAGCCGACGGCGACAGCCTTGAGCTCGCCGTGCGGGATCGCCGAGCTGGGGCGGAGATCGGCCGACCCTGCACGGAGCGACCCAGCACGTACCACGGCATGCAGGACGGTAAGGCGTGGCGGTTTCCCGCAACCCGCGTGGGCCGCACCGATGGCGCGCGGGGCGAAGCTACGGCGTGAAGATTCGACGTTCCGTCCGTGCACCGAGCTCGCGACACCCTCGGCCTGCTTCCCGACGAGATCCAGCCGTACGGGCGCGACATGGCGAAGATCGACCTCTCGGCGCTCGATCGCCTCGCCGGCGCGCCCGACGGGAAGCTGATCGCCGTCACCGCGATGACCCCGACGAGGTTCGGCGAGGGCAAGACGACGACCGCGATCTCGCTCGTCGACGGCCTCGGCCTCGCCGGCGAGCGACTCGCTGCTCTGCCTGCGCGAGCCGTCGCTCGGGCCCGTGTTCGGGATCAAGGGCGGCGGCACGGGCGGCGGCCGCGCGCAGGTCGTCCCGATGGAGCAGATCAACCTCCACTTCACGGGCGACATCCACGCGATCGGCGCCGCGAACAACCTGCTCGCGGCGATGATCGACTCCCACCTCATCCACGGGAACGAGCTCGGGCTCGACCCGCACTCGATCACGTGGCGGCGCTGCCTCGACATGGACGACCGCGCGCTGCGGCAGGTCGTGGTCGGGCTCGGCGGGCGCGCGAACGGCAGCCCGCGCGAGACGGGCTTCGACATCACGGCGGCCTCCGAGGTGATGGCGATCGTCGCCGTCTCGCGCGACCTCGCGGACCTGCGCGAGCGGCTCGGCGCGATCACCGTCGGCGCGACCTTCGAGGGCGAGCCGGTGACGGCCGAGGCGCTCGGCGCCGCC
Source organism: uncultured Actinomycetota bacterium (assembly GCA_963723405.1). Lineage (GTDB taxonomy): Bacteria > Actinomycetota > Thermoleophilia > Gaiellales > Gaiellaceae > PALSA-600. The sequence goes on from CAVRQF010000008.1 coordinate 23,704, forward strand.
GGGTCGATGGCGGTGCTCCTCAAGGACGCGCTGAAGCCGAACCTCGTGCAGACGCTCGAGGGGCGGCCTGCGCTCGTCCACTGCGGGCCGTTCGCGAACATCGCGCACGGCAACAACTCGCGTCGTCGCCGACCTGCTCGGGCTGAAGCTCGCCGACTGGGTCGTGACCGAGAGCGGCTTCGGCGCCGACATGGGCTTCGAGAAGCTCATCGACATCGTCTGCCGCGGCGCGCGGGATCGCGCCGAGCGCGGCCGTCCTCGTCGCGACCGTGCAGGCGCTCCGCCACCACGGCGAGCGGCGACATGCGGCGGGGGCTCGCGAACCTTGCCGCGAACCTGCGGATCGTCCAGGCGTTCGGGCTTCCGTGCGTGATCGCGGTCAACCGCTTCCCCGGCGACATCGGAGGCCGAGATCGAGCCGAGGCACGAGCCTCGCCGGCGAGCTCGACGTGGCCGGGGTCGCGGTCAACGAGGGGTTCGAGCGCGGCGGCAGAAGGTGCGCTCGAGCTGGCCGAGCTCGTCGTGCGAGGCGGCGTCCGGGCCCGCGCGCGAGCCGCGGTTCCTCTACTCGCTCGACGATCCGATCGAGCGCAAGCTCGAGGCCGTCGCGATGCGCGCGTACGGCGCGGCCGGGGTCGCGCTGTCGCCGGCCGCGCAGGCTCAGGCGGAGCGGTTCGAGGCCGCCGGCCTCGGCGGCGCTGCCGGTCTGCATGGCGAAGACGCACCTCTCGCTCTCGCACGATCCGGCGCTGATCGGCGCGCCGACGGGGTTCACGCTGCCCGTGCGCGAGCTGCGGCCCTACACCGGCGCCGGCTGGATCGTCGCCGTCTGCGGCGACATGCAGACGATGCCGGGCCTGCCCGGCGAGGTCGGCGGCGATGCGGATCGACGTCGACGCGGCAGGCGCAACCATCGGCCTCCGATGAACTCGCGTTCGAGGTCACCTGGTGTCGGACACAGCGTCGATTAGCTGAACACGCCTCTTCCCTTGATCGTGTCCGACACCGCCCTAGACGCATCTACCCACATGGCGTTCAGGGCGGTGTCCGACACGAGCTAGGGCCGAGACCGAGCGCCAGACACGAACGCAGTGTCGGACACCTCTCGCCTACGCTGGGTCGGTGCGCCACGCGCTCGCCTTGCTCGCCGCTCTCGCGCTCGCGCCGAACCCTGGCTCGGGGGCGCCGCCGAAGCCGCGGATCGTCTGGAAGCCGATCCCGTTCCCGGCCGCCCGCAAGGCCGAGACCGCGGCGTACTCGCTGCGGCACTACGGCTACCGCGTCGTGGCGGCTGCGCCACCCGCACGTGATCGTCGAGCACTTCACGGCGAACGACAGCCTCTCGGCCACGTGGAACACGTTCGCGTCAGACGTGCCCGATCCGGAGCTGCACCAGCTTCCCGGCACCTGCGCCCACTTCGTGATCGACACCGACGGCACGATCTACCAGCTCGTCCCCCTCGGTGTCCGCTGCCGCCACACCGTCGGGCTCAACTGGACCGCGATCGGGATCGAGCACGTCGGGACGAGCGACGCGTCGGTGCTCGACAACCCGCGCCAGCTGAAGGCCTCGCTCGCCCTCACCGTCTGGCTGATGAGCAGGTTCCGCATCTCGCTCGGCGATGTGATCGGGCACGCCGAGAGCCTCGCCTCCCCCTACCACCGCGAGCTCTATGCGCCCTGGCGGTGTCAGACCCACGGCGACTGGACGCAGGCCGACATGAACCGCTACCGCTCGCTCCTTGCCGCACTCGCGAGAAGCGACGGCGTGCCGCTCGGCAAGCGCTCCGACGCGTCAGCTCGAGGTGCTGATCACGAGTCGCGCGAGTCCACGGGATCGTGGCGAGCTTCAGTCGTCGGTCCGCGCCGACAGCCGGTCTCCGCCGCCGTCTCTGAGCACGTCCCGGTTCTGCTCTTCGACGAAGCGGCAGTTCGCGTACTCGGCGCCCTCGTCGTGGGCGAGGCCGAGGTCGTCCCGGGCGAAGCGGTACCAGCCGGTCCAGCCGTGAGGCCGCATCGGCTCGCCGGGATCAAGGGTGAAGCGCATCAAGCGGCTTCCTCGAGCTCGAAGCGGTCGACGAGCGGCGCCCAGACATCGGGATTTGCCATCTCCAGACAGTGTGACCAGCCGCACCCGCCTCCTGCAGGGCTTTTCCGGGTCGTAACCAGACGTCAGACGCCCGACTCAGCCTGCTGTCACCGGATTGCCCCCGCAGTGACGCCACCTGCGAAGCTTCTGGACGTGCTTGCGGTTCCCGTCACGGTGATCTCGCTCGCGTGTAACACCGCGGCCGCGAGAGCCGTGGTGAAGAGCTCGCGGCTGACGATGCCGGCGTCCCAGTCGATCTCGGGCGAGTCGTATCGCATCTCGCCGGGCGACGTGGGTGGGACGATCTGCCTGTCGCTTCCCGGCGGCAGGCGCGGGATGGTGGTCACGGTCGCAAGCGGCGGCACGGCGGGCGACATCGCCTGGGCGGCGTACGTCGGAGGGCCGAAGGGGTGGAAGCTCTCGCTCGTCCGGGGCGGCTACAAGCTCGGGCTCGTTCGGAAGGGCGGCGACGTCGTCGAGACGAATCCCGTGTACAAGACGAACGACCCGAACTGCTGCCCGAGCGGCGGCTTCGTGCACCGGCGCTGGCACTGGAACGGGGCGAGGTTCGTCGCCGTGCGGACCTGGCACGACTCGAAGTACCAGGAGTAGGTCTAGCTGCGGGGCGGGCGGCCGGTCATCGCCCACGGAAGAGCGCGAGCTCCGGGAACACGCAAAGGTCGGGGTGCTGCCCGAGCATCGCGGTCACGACCGACGAGTTCGAGCGGGCCGGCGCGAGCACGAACACCGGCGAGAACCTGAGGGCGTCCCGCTCGACTTCCACGCGAGCCGAACCTAACTGGACAATTGGGCCGATGCAACCGATCCCGATGCAACGAACCGTGCTGGCAGCTCCCGACAAGTTCCGCGGAACGCTCAGCGCCGCCGAGGCCGCGCGCGCGATCGCCGCCGGTGCCGGCCCGGGGTGTCGGACCTTGCCGCTCGCCGACGGCGGCGAGGGCACGCTCGACGCACTCGGCGGAGCGAACCGCACGACGGTCGTCGCCGGCCCGACTCGGCAGGCCCGTCGAGGCAGGCTGGCGGCTGGAGGGAGGCGTCGCGGTGATCGAGGCCGCCCGGGCCTCCGGGCTCTCCCTCGCGGGCGGAGCAAAGCGAAACGACCCGGTGAACGCGACGACCCGCGGCACCGGCGAGCTGATCTCCGCAGCGCTCGCCGCCGGTGCCCGGGAGGTGATCGTCGCGGTCGGCGGGTCGGCGACGACCGACGGCGGCCTCGGAGCGGTGGAGGCGCTCGGCGACGAGCCCTTCCGGGTCCCCGTGCGCGTCGCCTGCGACGTCCAGACTCTCTTCGTCGACGCCGCAGCCGTGTTCGCACCGCAGAAGGGCGCCTCGCCGGCGCAGGTCGAGCAGCTCTCGCAACGGCTCGCAGAGCTCGCCCGCCGCTACGGCGCCGCTGCCGCGCTGCCCGCCTCGGGAGCAGCCGGCGGGCTCGCCGGCGGGCTCGCGTACCTCGGCGCCGAGCTCGTCCCCGGCTTCGACCTCGTCGCCGCTCACGCCGGCCTCGAAGCAGCGCTCGAGCGCGTCGAGCTCGTCGTCACCGGGGAAGGGCGCCTCGACCGGACGTCGTTCGAGGGAAAGGTGGTCGGCGGCGTGATCGCGGCCTGCAGGCGACGCGGAGTACCCGCTGTCGTGATCGCCGGCGAGATCGAGCCCGGGCTCTCGGCGCCGGTCCCGGCCTACTCCCTCGTCGAGCGCTACGGGAAGAGCCGCGCGTACGCCGACGCGGCGAGCGTGCATCGCCGAGCTTGCCGCCGAGGCTACTGGCAGGCGGGCTCGGTCGGCCCCGTGAGCGCGAAGCCGTAGATCGTGCCGCCGGTCGTGTAGAACGACATCGTCCCGGTGCCGACCTTGACGGTCAGCGCGTCATAGCCGATGCAGCTGACCGAGCCGGTGTTCCCGAACAGGTTGTAGACGTTCGAGACCGGGTCGCCCATCATCACGCCCTTCACGCCCCAACCCGCCGGGGAGCCGAGCGTGAAGACCGAGACGACCTTGCCCTTCTCGAACTTCACCCCGGCGCCGAGCGGCTCGCCCGTCGGGTACATGTAGAACCAGGTGGGCTTCTTGCAGTACGTGCACACCCTGTAGTTCCGGCCCCACTTGTGCTGGCACGGTCGTCATCGTGTCGGCGAGGCCGACGCCGGCGATCGTCCTGCCGGGCACGACCTTGCCCTTCGACGGGAAGACGCGCGCACTCCCGGCGGCGGAGCCCGCGTACACGGCGAAGAGGAGAACGGCGATGCCGACGAGTGCCTGCTTTCTCATCGGCCGACAGGGTAGCGCGCAGACCCGGGCTGCTTCAAGGGAACTTGCTGCTACTGGATGAGGCCGGTCTGCAGCGCGATCGCGACCGCATGGGCACGATTTCGCGCGCCGAGCGCGCGCAGGATGCCGCGGATGCTGGCCCTCACCGTCTCGGGGGAGAGCTCGATCTCCTCGCCGATCATCGCGTCGGTGAATCCGTAGGAGAGCCGCTCGAGCAGGAGGACCTCCCGGTCTCGAAGCACGGGCGCGCGATCCTCGAGCGCGAGCGGCCCACCGAGGAGCGGATCGACGTAGGTGCCTCCGGCTGCCACGGTCTTGACCGCGCGAACGACCTCGGAGAGCTCGGATCGTTTCGTGACCAGGCCGGAGACTCCGGCCGCAAGCGCCTGGCCCGCGAGCCTCGCGTCGGCATGACCGGAGTAGAGGACGGTCCTCGCCGGCCTCGTCGACCTGGCGATCTCCTGGGCGAGCGCGATCCCGTCGAAATCGGGAAGCCGCAGGTCGACGACGGCGACGTCGGCCGGCCGCCGTTCCAGCAGCTCGAGGGCCTTCGCCCCCGAGGCCGCCGAGCCGACGATCCTCACGCCCGCGCCGTCGAGCGCATGTGAGACCGCAACGATCGTCGCCGGATGGTCGTCGATCAGGAGGCAGCTGACGGTGAGGGGAGCGGCCGTGCTCATCGGGACCACTCCCCTTCGCGCCCCGCGGCTGTCCTCCTCCCGCGAGACCCTGGTTCAGCTGACGGCCTCTGCCCGCTTCGGGAGCACCCAGTTCGGGCGCGGGAAGTGACAGGTGTAGCCGTTCGGGTAGCGCTCGAGATAGTCCTGGTGCTCGGGCTCGGCCTCCCAGAAGGGGCCCGCAGGCTCGACCTCGGTGACGACCTTGCCGGGCCACAGGCCTGAGGCCTCGACGTCGGCGATCGTGTCCTCGGCGATCCTCCGCTGCTCGTCGTCGGTGAAGTAGATGGCCGAGCGGTAGCTCAGGCCCACGTCACCGCCCTGGCGGTTGACGGTCGTCGGGTCGTGGATCTGGAAGAAGAGCTCGAGCAGGTCGCGATACGACGTCTGCTCGGGGTCGAAGACGACCTCGATGGCCTCGGCGTGGGTTCCGTGGTTGCGGTAGGTGGCGTTCGGGACGTCACCGCCGGTGTAACCGACCCGGGTGGAGATCACGCCGGGGCGCTTTCTGAACAGGTCCTGCATTCCCCAGAAGCAACCGCCGGCGAGGATCGCCTTCTCTGTATTGCCGTTCGTCAAGAGTTCCCTCCTCCGTATTCGTAACCGTCTCCATGGTACGACGGGACGGGTGTCAGACGTCGGCCCCCGGACGGAAGGCCAGCAGCTCGGCACCGTGCTCGCGGAGCCACAGGCGCTGCTCGCGCCAGCCGGGGCGCCGTTCGGCCACGAGCCGCCAGAAACCGGCGGAGTGGTTCGGCTCGCGGAGATGGCAGACCTCATGGACGACGACGTAGTCGAGCACGTCGAACGGCGCGAGCACGAGCCGCCAGTTGAACGACAGCGTCCCTTTCGGGGAGCACGAGCCCCAGCGCGTGCGCTGGTCGCGGACGGCGATCCGGCTGTAGGCGACGCCGAGGGCCTCGGCCTCCTCGTCGGCGATCATCGTGACGAGCTCTCGGGCGGCGCGCCGCGCGTCGAGCTCCGAGATGTCGCCGGCTCGCAGCCCGAGCTGCGGGACCTGGCGGGCACGCTCGCGCTCGATCCAGCCTCGATGCGACCGGAGGACGCCGTCGACGGCCGCGGCGGGCATCGACCGCGGCACCGTCAGGCGCGCCGGTGCGCCCCAGGGAACGGTGAGCGTCCACCGCCGCGCTCGCCCGGAGCGTCGGATCTCGACCGCTTCCTCCACGCCTTCAACGTAGTCGGCGGGCCGGGGGCGCAGGGAAGCGCCCCCGGCCTCTTCGGCCTCTAGGTGGCCGAGACGCCGGCGCCCACGCTCGCGTCGCTCGAGGGCGCCGGGACCTGCCTTGCCGCCCAGGCGTGCACGCGCCGGGCGGTGAAGACCGCCTTCGCCGGGTCGAACCCGGGGGCCCTGAAGAACCCGTCGGCGGCGAAGACCACGCCGACGCCCTCGCCCGGCTTCAGGTCGGAGAGGGCGACCCGGGCGCGGTGGTGCCCGCGCAGGTACACGGTGTACTGGTCGGTCTGCAGCGTCACCGTGGTGTTCGCCAGCACCGTGTCGTACGGGCCGGTCCGCTTCACGTCGACGCTGACGCTGGTTCCGCCGACCGAGTGCACGGTCCCGCCGATCCAGTGGCAGTTGCAGAACACATGGACCCTGAGGGCGGTGAGGCTCGGGGCGTCGCCGGTCGCCCGGACCGCGACCAGGTCACCGGTGGCGACGGCCGCGAGGGCGATCGCCCGGTGGTGGTGACCCTGGTTGATGCGGGTCTGCGTCGCGACGGCGACGGTCACCGTCTGGCCGTTCAGGGAGCCGTCGTTCGGGCCCGTCCAGAGCACGCCGACGGTGATCGAGCTGGGCCCGACGGCGGTCACCGAGCCGGCGAACCAGTGGGGAGCCGCCGGAGCGGCGCCGTCTGCGCTCGCGAGCCCGGCGAGCGAGAGGAATGCCCCTACGGCAAGGATGGCGATGGTCCTGCGCATGTCGTCTCCGTTTCCTCGTTTGGTCGTTTCTGTCGGTGACATCGTCCGGGCGGCCTGTCAGCTCCACGTCTCGCGAAGGTAAAAGGAACGCAATCCGTCCTAAAGGTTCCGGCGCGTCGGCCGATCCCAAAAGGGTGATACGGCTGTTCGTTCCGGTTCTCGTCGCCCTTGCCCTCGCCGTTCCGGCCTCCGGTGCGAGCTCGGGCGAGTCGTGGGCGAAGAGCGCGATCCTGACCGTGACGAGGGAAGGGCTCCTCCCCGGGACGCCTTCGACGTTCCGGCCGACCGACCCGCTCACGTCCGACACCCTCGCGCGAGCTCCTCGCGGCGATCGGGTCGCCGGTGCCGGCTCCCGCAGACCCGTCGAGGCCCGTGACGATCGCGGGGCTCGACGCCGCGCTCGTGGACGCGCTCGGCCTGCGCCCCGTGGCCCGCCAGCTCGCTGCGGCCGCACGGGCCGGCGGCCTCGACCCGCCTTCACGCTTCGGCACCGAGGCCGTCGCACGCCTTCTGGGGCTTCGCACCAACCTCCCGACTCCCGACGACAGCCAGGAGCTGCAGCCCGCGCAGCCGGCGACGAGGGCCGATGCGGCGTTCTCGGCAGCACGTGTCCTCTCACTCGGCCGGGAGGTGCCGGGAGGCATCCCCGCCCCGGGTCTCACTCCGATCGCCGCGGCCGACGCGGCCGGCGGCGTCGCCTACGTCCGCTCGATCGCCCCGACCTTCGTCGTCCCGGCCCTGACCCGGCCGCAGGCGGAGGTGCTTCGCACCGCCGTCTCGCTGATCGGCTACCCGTACGTCTGGGGCGGCCAGGACGAGAGGGTGGAGCCCGGCTTCGACTGCTCGGGCCTCGTCTGGCGCGTCTTCAAGCTCCAGCACTACGCCGACTTGCCGGCGCTCCCCGACACGATCCGGGCCGCACCGCCGCCCAGATGGCCGCCGAGGTCGCGACGCAGCGATCGGATCCGGATGGCCGACCTGCAACCTGCGGACATCATGTTCTTCGGGCCGAAGGGGCGCCGCTCGAAGGCGGTGACGATCGGCCACACCGCGATCTACATCGGAAACGGCTGGCTGATCGAGGCTTCCAACCAGGGCGTCTCGCTGGGGCGAGCCGACTGGTTCACCGAGCGCAATTCGCCTGGGCGCCGCCGCCCACTCCCGTCAAACTTCAGCGCTTCTTCCTCCTAGCAGCCGGCGGCGTCACCGTTCCGTCTGCTCCGATGCTGAGCCCTTGCCCGGCGAAGTCCTCGTCCGACAGCGTCCTGATCATGGAGACGGCGGTGCCGGAGGGGTCGTACTCCGGGGTCCCCGGCCCGACGAGCCGCAGCGGGATCACCTTCGCGGCGGTGAGCGCACCGGTCGAGGTCAACGTCACGGAGAGGAGCGCAGACAGCGACAGCGTCCCGGAGGTCGAGAGCGTGTTGTTCCCAGCGAGGTTCCCGAGGCTGTAGGCGATGAGATGGCCGTGATACCACTCCATGCCGCGAAGCGTGTGCGGGCCCGACGCGAGCACGAGCGCGGCGCCGGCGTCGATCATCGCGTGCGCGAACGCACGAGGGTCGCCGCGCTGCTCCCCGAGGAAGGTCTCCGGGCCGTTCGGCACGTGGTCGGCCGACGAGCCCTCGGCGCCGGCGTGCATGTACACGACGACGACGTCGGCGAGGCTCGCGGCCTGCCGGACGAGCTTCGCCGTGCCCGGGATATCGAGCAGGCTCTGCGCCCACGGGTACGGGGCCGCGCCGATGAACGCAACCTTGACCGGTCCCGCGTTCACGACCGAGATCTGCCCGGGGAGCCCGTCGAACGCGAGATGCGCCGACCGCAGCGCGGACATGGTCTGGCTCTGAGCCTCCGATCCGTAGTCCATGTCGTGGTTGTTCGCGACGTTCATGACCGTGAATCCGGACTGCCGGAGCTCCCTGGCCGAGGAGGGATCCGCGCGGAAGGTGAAGCATCCGTCGACGCCGTAGGGCGAGCATTTCGGCGAGCCGTCCGTGGCGAGCGTCCCCTCGAGGTTCCCGAAGACGATGTCGCCGTGGAGGAACTGCCGAATGCCCGCGAACGTCGAGGAGGTCGCTCCCTGACCGACGAGCGCGATGTCGCCGCCCGCGACGAGCGTGAAGGACCCGCCGGGGTTGACGGCGGGCAGGCCGAAGGCCCCGGCCACCGGAACCACCAGCGCCGCAGCGGCGACGATCAGCGCCATCCTCACGTCCGCGAACTATCGCGGAACCACTGCGGAAGCGGGCAAACAGCGGGTTTGCAGGGCAAATCTGGTAGGGTGCCGCGCCAGTGACGCGCCGGAGCCTTCCTGGGGGCCGGTCTCGTGTGCAAACGGGGTCAGCAGTCCCATCGAGCCGGCGGTACGCGCCGCTCGCCGCCCTCACCGCTCTCTGCGCGGTGCTGCGTGGTTGCGCCCGCGCTGTTCATGGCTGCGCCGGCTAGGGGAACCTCGCCGATCGACGACAAGAAGGCCGAGGCGCAGCAGGTCTACGGCGAGATCATCCAGCTCGACCAGGATCTCAGCGCGGCCGACGAGAAGCTCAACCTCGCGAACCTCCGCCTCCAGCACGTCTCCTACGAGCTGAAGGTGAACCACCGCGAGCTGATCGTCGCGCGGCGGAACCTCGGGCGCAGCCGCACGATGATCCAGCAGCGCCTGGTCTCGCTCTACACCTCGGACAAGCCGACGACGCTCGACCTGATCCTCGGCGCGACGAGCATCAGCGACCTGCTGACGCGGCTCGACAACGCGAACCGGCTCTCGAGCGTCGACAGCCAGGTCGTCAACGAGGTCATCGACTTCAAGCAGACGGTGCAGCGGACGGCGAAGCTCCTGCGGAGCCAGCGCGCCTATGCGCAGCAGCTGATCGCCGAGCGGCGCGCGATCCGCGCCTCGGTCGCAGGCCGGATCGCCGAGCGCCAGCGGCTCCTCACGTCGGTCAAGGGCGAGATCGTCCAGCTCGAGGCGCAGGCCGCGGCGCGTCGGCTCCAGGCGGCACGCGCCGCGCAGGCGCAGATCGCCGCGGCCCAGGCCGCCCAGGCGCAGGACGTCTCGAGCACGGTGGTCGGGGCGAGCGCCTCGACGCCGGAGGGCGCAACCGTCGTCCCCACCTCGGCCTCCGGCAGCCAGGTCGTCTCGATCGCGATGTCGTACCTCGGCGTCCCCTACGTCTGGGGCGGCGCCTCGCCGGGCGGCTTCGACTGCTCCGGGCTCGTGATGTACGCCTACGCCCAGATCGGGATCGGCCTCCCCCACTCCTCCTATGCCATGGCCAACATGGGCTCGGACGTGCCCTACGACCAGCTGCAGCCGGGCGACCTCGTCTTCTTCGACGGAGACGGCCACGTCGGGATGTACATCGGCGGCGGCGAGTACGTCAACGCGCCGTATACCGGAGCCGTCGTGCGCGTCGAGAGCCTCGGGTCGGGCTGGGCGGCGTCGCACTACGACGGAGCCCGCCGGATCGGCTGAGCGTTGCCCGGGTGGGCAGGAACCCGACCGCCGCGTCTCGTACCTTGAAGGCATGACCCGCATCCCGCGGTTCGTGTTCCTCACGGTGCTCGCGCTCGGCGCGCTCTTCGTGATCGCCGACGGCGCGCTGCTCGGCGTCAGGCTCGCCTGGCCGCAGGCGCGGATCGTGCCCGGCGGGAGCGGGCCTGGCCGGGGTCTCGCTCGCCGGGATCGGCGAGCACGTGGAGTCGGTGCATGCGCTCCGGCCGTCGGGCCGTCCCGTGCCGGTCGCCTTCCGGGCTGGGGCGATCGTCCCGGAGGGGAAGCTCCGCGGGGAGCTGCGGCTCCGCCTCGAGGCGACCGTCCGGCGGTCGAAGTGGGTCGGATGGCTCCTCGGCGAGCACGAAGACGGTCGAGGCAGCTGTCCGAACGCCCACGGCGCAGCCCGCCGAGACGATGGTCTACCCCGCAGCGGGCGCGCCGGTGACGGTGCGGTTCAGCCGGCCGGTCGCGGTGGTGGCAGTCCAGACGGCCGAGGGGCGACATACCCGCGTCACCTTTGCGACACCACGGCGGGTGGTCCCGATCGGCCCGATCGCCGACGCCGCCCACAGCGCGGGCACGGCGCTCGTCGCCGGGGCTCCCCGCGCGTGGGAGCGGCTGCCCGCCGGGACAAGGGTGAGCTGGTTCCCGCCCGGGCCGGAGCCGCACGTTCTCGTCCGCCCTGCGCTCGATGCCGCGCTCGCCCCGTCGGCGCCGGTCGTCCTCACCTTCTCCCGGCCGGTCGCCGACATCCTCGGGCCGGACCGGCCGCTCTTCCGGCCGCGCGTACGCGGCGCCTGGCACCAGCCGAACGACCACACACTCGTCTTCCAGCCCGCCGGGCTCGGCTTCCCACTCGGGCGGCGAGTCCACCTGCGGCTGCCGAGAAAGGTCGAGGTGATCTCGGGATCCGACCCGGCGCAGTTCACGACGCTCTCGTGGCAGGTGCCGCGCGGGTCGCTGCTGCGGATGCGCCAGATGCTCGCCGACCTCGGCTACCTCCCGCTGCGGTTCACCGGTGCGGTGGCGCCGACACCGGCCGCTCAGCTCAGCGCCGCCGTCGAGCCGCCGGAAGGGGCCTTCGAGTGGCGGTTCGACCGGACGCCGGCGGGCCTGAAGGGCCTCTGGGCCTCGGGAGCCGAGCGCGCGACGATGATCCGCGGCGCGATCATGGCCTTCCAGACCGCGCACGGGCTCACCGCGGACGGCTTTCCGAGCATGCAGGTGTTCCGAGCGCTGCTGCGCGACGAGCTCGCCGGGCGCAAGGCCCGCGGCGGCTACAGCTACGTCTTCGTCTCCGAGCGGCTGCCGCAGACGCTGACCCTCTGGCATGACGGGCGGGTGGTCCTACGGACGCTCGTCAACACCGGCGTCTCGTCCCGGCCCACCGACCTCGGCACCTTCCCGGTCTACCTGCATCTCAGCTCGACGACGATGACCGGGACGAATCCGGACGGCTCGCACTACAACGACCCGGGTGTGCCGTGGGTGAACTACTTCAACGGCGGCGACGCCGTGCACGGCTTCCCTCGCGGCAGCTACGGCTGGCCGCAGAGCGTGGGCTGCGTCGAGGTGCCGATCACGACGGCGGCGCAGATCTTCCCGTATGTCGGGATCGGGACGCTCGTGACCGTTACGGCCTGAGGACCAACGCCCGCTGGTGCCTGGCGAACGCGCGGTTCATGATCGCGCTCCTCGTGGTGCGGTCGAGCTCGTCCGCGGGCGCCCAGCCGACGTAGTGGCAGCGCGCGCACTCGCCGGTCTCGGCACCGAGCACCACGCGTGCCTCGCCGCAGGCCAGGCAGGCGACGCGCCGCTCGTCATGGGAGTGTTTCCTGCGCATCGCTCGTCCTATCGGCAGCGGCGGCACGGCGGATGACCCTCTGAAGGGTGACGTTTGCAGGAACAAATCGACGAGGCCGATCCTCGGCGACGTCGTTGCAGCTGGCTCGATCGAACGGAGAGAGAGGGATTTGAACCCTCGACGCACCTTTCAGCACGTACGCGATTTCCAGTCGCGCTCCTTAGACCGCTCGGACACCTCTCCGCGGAGAGCGCAGGTTAGCCGCTCCGCTCAGTCGTGGATGCGGGCGATCAGCTCGTCACGCTTGAGCACGCGGACGCGATGGCTCGAGCGGACGAGCCTGATCTCGTAGCCGGCCCCACGCGGGTACAGCACCTTGTCGCCCGGCTCGATCGCCGCGACGTCGGGGCCGGCGGAGACGACGATCCCGGTCGCACACTGCGCGGCCTCGTTGATCGGGACGATGAGACCGGAGGCAGTCTCGGAGTCGTCGAGCGGCTGGACGACTACGAAGTCGTCGAGTGGCTCGATCGTCACCTCGAGGCGCGTACCGGGATCCAACATCGGCAAAGCGTACCGCGCACGCCGTCAGCGCTCGTTGGCACACACCTTGTCGTTCGGGCCGACGAGGTCGTCGAACCGCTGGTTGTAGATCTGGTCCTGCTGCGGGTCATAGGCGCCGAGGCCGGGGCCGACCCACTGCACGTCCGGCGTGACCCCCGGCCCGAGAACGGTCACGCGCTCGAGGTCGCCGGGCGCCGGGCCACGCAGGTCGTCGCTCGGGTACCCGGGCGGCGGCTTCTGGGGGACGAAGCTGTAACAGAACGCGCCGTTGCCGACGTGCAGCACCTTGCCGGCGTCGTGGCGCCATCCCGCCCCGTAGACCGAGTCGTGGGTGTCGATGTAGACGTAGCGGGCGTAACCGTCGCCGCGCTTGGTCGCCGACGGCGTCTTGTAGCCGAACACCGGTTGCCCGTTGTAGGTCAGGCGGCCGTCGAGCGCGGTCCACGAGCCGTCATAGGTCCAGTTCTGCGTCACGTCGAGGACGGCAATCGGGCCCGACCAGTGCGAGACGTTGAACCCGTAGGCCGACTGGATCGGCTTCCACGGGTCGAAGCCTCGCATCGGCAGCAGCCGCTGCCATGCCTGGACGGCCCAGTAGCTGCCGTCGGGCGCGTCGCATGCCGTGACGCCGTCCGCGAGACCCGGCCCGTCGTACGGCTTGCACACGTTCTTGAACGACTTCCAGTAGCCGGGGTTGTGGTACTTCGCGAGTCCCCCGGAGTAGTCCATCTGGAACTTGACCTGCGGGACCTCCTGGTTCGGCGTCAAGGCGTTGATCGCCCCCCAGACGAGCACATGCCGGAGCTGCCCGCCCTGGCGGTCGTAGGTGAGGAGCGCCTCCCCCTTCGCGTTCACCGCCAGCGTCAGGTTGGAGACGTTGAGGTCGCCGAGCGTCTGACTCGCGGTGGCCGCACGGGCGCCGACGAGTGCCGCAGCCGTGGCGACCGAGGCGACGACCAGGCGAGTCATTCGGCCCCCGGCGACCATCCGGCCAGCGTAGCTACAGGCGGCCCGCAGCGATGATCCGCTGCAGGAACTGCCGCGTGCGCTCCTCACGCGGGGCGCCGAGGACCTGCGCGGGCGGTCCCTCCTCGAGGACGACTCCGGCGTCGAGGAAGCAGACCCGGCTCGCGATCTCCCTGGCGAAGCCCATCTCGTGGGTGGCGATGAGCATCGTCATCCCGCCGGCGGCCAGCTCGCGGACGACCTCGAGCACCTCCCCCACGAGCTCGGGATCGAGCGCGCTCGTGACCTCGTCGAGCAGCATCAGCTCCGGTTCCATCGCAAGTGCGCGCACGATCGCGACCCGCTGCTGCTGCCCGCCCGAGAGCCGGTCCGGGTAGTCGTCGCGGCGGTCGGCGAGCCCGAAGCGGCCGAGCAGCTCGAGGGCGCGTGCCTCCGCCTCGTGACGGGAGCGGCCGAGCACCGCCCGCGGCGCGAGGGTGACGTTCGCAAGGACGCTCATGTGCGGGAAGAGGTTGAACGACTGGAAGACGATCCCGATGCGGCGGCGGATCCTGTCGGCGTCGACCCCGGGCGCGGTGATCTCGGCGCCCTCGACGACGATCCGGCCGGAGTCGATCGGCTCGATCAGGTTGACGCACCGAAGGAGCGTGGACTTGCCCGACCCCGACGCGCCGATCAGGCACACGACCTCGTGCTCGGCGACCGTGAGGTCGATCCCGTCGAGCACGACGGTCTTGCCGAACGACTTGCGCACACCTTCGAGGACCAGCGCGTCGCTCATCGCACACCCTCCGCCTGCCGGCGCCGGCGGTCGCGCAGGATCAGCCAGTCGGTGAGGCGGGCGAGCGGGATCGTGATCGCGACGAAGAGCACCGCCGCCACCAGGTACGGCGTGTAGTTGAACGTCGCGTTCGTGTCGATGTTCGCCTGGTTGAAGGCCTCGACGACGCCGAGGGTCGAGACGAGCGCCGTGTCCTTCTGGAGCCCGATGAAGTCGTTGAGGAGGGGCGGGATCACCCGTCGCACCGCCTGGGGCAGCACGACGAAGCGAAGCGCCTGCCAGCGGCTGAGCCCGAGCGAGCGCGCGGCCGCCTCCTGCGACGGGTGCACCGACTCGATGCCGGCCCGGTACACCTCCGAGACGTAGGCCGTGTAGACGAGGACCAGCGCGACGATCCCCCAGAAGACGACGTCGGTGGGCACCCAGGAGAGCTGCAGCGTCGGCGCGCCGAAGCCGAGCACCGCGATCACGAGGATCGTCGGCACCCCGCGGAAGAAGTCGGCGTAGACGATCGCCATCGCGCGGAGCGGGAAGAACACCGGCCCCGGGAGGCTGCGGATCACCGCGACGACGAGCGCGAAGACGAGGATGAGCGCCTCGGCGATGCAGAAGATCTTCACGTTGAGGAGGAACGCGTGCGCGATCTCGCCGAACGACGAGCGGAACGTGTCCCAGTCGAAGAAGGTGGCCTTGACCTCCGGCCAGCCGGGCGATTGCGTGACGACGACGCCGATGACGACGAAGAAGACGACCGTGCTGACCGTCGCGACGACGACGCCGCGGCTGCCGCCGCCGGCCCGCCACCCGCCGAGAACCTTCGAGCTGCGGGCGCGTCTACTTCAGGACCGGCGCGCCGGTCGCCTTCGCTAGCCACTGCTGCTGGATCTTCGTCAGCGTGCCGCTCGCCTTCAGCGACGCCAGGGCCCGGTTCACGCACGAGACGAGCGGGTTGCCCTTGGCGAAGACCATCCCGAAGTGCTCACCGCCCGTCGCGGTCGGGAACTGGCCCAGGATCGTCGAGCCCGGCACCTGGACCGACGTGACGTAGAACGCGGTCGGGAGGTCGACGACGAGGCCGTCGATCTGGCCGTTCTTGAGCGCCTGGACCGCGCCTGCGTTCTGCGGGAAGACGGCCGGCGACTGCGAGGGCTGGATCGTGTCCTTGATGAACTGGTAGCTCGTGGTGCCGAGCTGCGCCCCGAGCTTGTACGGCTTCAGCCCCGCGACCGTGTGGACCTTCGAGATCGGCTTCCCCTTGAGCACGACGACCGCCTGGTTCACGTCGTAGTAGGAGTTGCTGAACGAGACGACCTTGGCGCGCGCCGGGGTGAACGAGATCTGGTTGATGTCGAAGTCGAAGTTCTTCGGGCCCGGGGCGTACGACCGGTTGAAGGGGACGTAGACCCACTTCACCTGTCTCTTCGGGAACCCGAGCTTCGCGGCGACCGCGTCGGCAACCGCCGGCTCGAAGCCCTTGCCGTTCGACGGGTCGTTGATCTTCCAGAACGAGCTCTTCGTCCCGCCCGCGTACCACGGCGGATAGGCCGGGTTGTCCGTGCCGATCGTGAGCACTCCCGAGTCGACCGTCTTCAGGCTCGACTTGGCACAGGAGGCGCCCAGGGCGACCAGGCCGTGCCGGGCACCGCTCGCCGTGCCGGCGGCAAGCGCGGCAGCGGCGAGGCCGAGAGTGAGGATCGCTCTGCGCAATGCGCGTTCGAGCCTACCCGACGAGAGACTCGGCGCTCACCCTGCTGCTTAGCCGAACAACGCGTCGACGCTACCCGAGGCCCTCGGAGGCCTGAGCTCGCGCCAGGTGCAGTCCTTCGGATCCTTGTCCGGGCGCCAGCGGATCAGCTTCGTCCCGTGTCGGAACCGGTTGCCCTGCACCTTGTCGTAGCGCACCTCGACGACGAGCTCCGGCCGCACGCGGGCCTCCTCGAGCGACCCTGTCCCCCAGCGGTTCGGCTCGGAGGAATGCCAGTCCGGGTCCTCCTCGAGGAGCGGCAGCACCTTCGCCGCGACGTCCGCGCGCGTCTTCGCCGCGACGGCACAGGAGCCGACGTAGTCCAGCCCGCCGTCCTCCCGGTACAGGCCTAGGAGCAGCGTGGCGATCTCCTCGCGGGATCCCTTCCAGCGGACGCCGGCGACGACGCAGTCGGCCGTCTTGTGCTCCTTCACCTTCACCACGCCGTCGCGCGAGCCCGGCAGGTACGGGGAGCCGAGCCGCTTCGCGACGACCCCGTCGAGCCCGAGGGACTCGAACCGGTCGAGCCATCCGCGGGCCTCCGAGAGCTCGCCGGTCGACGGCGAGAGCCGGAAGCCCGTCGCGACCCGCTCGAGCTCGGCGCGGCGCTCGGCGAGAGGCCGCTTCCACACCGGCTCTCCTTCCCACAGGAGGAGGTCGAACACGACGTAGGACGCCGGGATCTCGCCCGAGAGCCTCCGGATCCGCGACTCGGCGGGGTGGAGCCGCATCTGCATCGCGTCGAAGTCGAGAGCCCCGTCACGCACGATGACCACCTCGCCGTCGAGCGCGGAGCGAGGCGGGAGCAGCTCCCCGAGGCCCCGTAGCTCGGGGAAGTACCGCAGCAGGGGCCGCTCGTTCCGCGACCACAGGGCGAGCTCGCCCTCGAGGTTCTCGAGCACGCCGCGAAAGCCGTCCCACTTCGGCTCGTAGACCCACTCCTCGCCCACGGGAAGCTCGCGGAGGAGCTCGGCCTCCATCGGCGGGAACGGCAGCTCCGGCGCGGGCACCCCCCAAGCCTACGGTTAAGCTCGTGCGCTGATGACGCGTATCGCGATCACGGGCCTCGGCGCCGTCTCCCCACTGGGGTTGACTGCCCCGTCGACCTGGCGCGCCGCGGTTGCCGGCGAGAGCGGCATCGACTGGATCAGCGCCTTCGACACCGAGGGCCTGCCGATCAGGATCGCGGCGGAGATCAAGGGATTCGACCCCTCGTCCGTCGCCTCGCCGAAGGAGGCCAGGAAGCTCGAGCGCTTCGTGCTCATCTCGCTCTCCGCCGCGAAGGAGGCTCTCGACGACTCCGGGCTCTCCGGCTTCGACCCGTCGCGCGTCGGGATCATCTGGGGCTCCGCGATCGGTGGAGTCACGAGGATCGTCGAGGAGGCCTACACGCTGCGCGACCGCGGGCCCGACCGCGTGACGCCGAACTTCCTGCCGAGCGTCCTCGTCGACACGGCCTCCGGCCAGCTCGCGATCTCGCTCGGCATCACCGGCCTGAACTACGCGATCGTCTCCGCCTGCGCGACCGGCTCCCACGCGATCGGCGAGGCGGCCGAGGTGATCAAGCGCGGCGACGCCGACGCCGTCATCGCCGGCGGAGTCGAGGCCTGCGTTCATCCCCTGATCCTCGCGGGCTTCACCACGATGCGAGGCCTTGCCGCAGAGGACGAGTACCCGCCGCGCGCCTCACGTCCCTTCGACGCGACGCGCGCCGGCTTCGTGATCGGGGAAGGGGCCGGCGCCGTCCTCCTCGAGCGCTGGGACCAGGCGGAGGCCCGAGGCGCCGAGATCTACGCCGAGGTGCTCGGCTACGGCGGCTCCAACGACGCCCACCATCTCGCCCAGCCGGAGCCGGAGGCGCTCGGGGTCGCCGCGATGATGCGGCGAGCGCTGGAGCGCGCGAACGTGGAGCCGGAGCGGGTCGGCTACATCAACGCGCACGGCACCTCCACCCCGCTCGGCGACCTCGCCGAGACCCGGGCGATCAAGGCGGTGTTCGGCGACCATGCCTACAAGCTGGCGGTCAGCTCCACCAAGTCGATGATGGGCCACACGTTCGGCGCCGCCGGCGCGATCGAGGCGATCATGTGCGTGCTGGCCCTTCACGACGGGATCCTCCCGCCGACGATCAACTACCGCACCCCGGACCCCGAGTGCGACCTCGACTACGTGCCCAACGAGGCGCGAGAGGTGCAGGCCGACGTGGCCCTCTCGAACGCGATGGGCCTCGGCGGCCACAACGGCTGCGTCCTCTTCGGCCGCGCGTAGAGGCTAGGGCTTCCGGCCGCTCACGGCCAGCCCGACGCCGAGCCCGACCAGCACGACTCCGCCGGCGCCGCCGATCGCCTCGAGCCGCTTCGGCGACGCCGCCAACCGCTCGCGGGCCGTCCCGGCGACGAGCGCCCAGATCCCGTCGAGGACGAGGGCGATGGCCACGAACACGACGCCGAGCAGGAGCATCTGGAGCGGGACGTTGCCGAGCGACGGATCCGTGAACTGGGGCAGGATCGCGGCGAAGAACACCGCCGCCTTGGGGTTCGTCACGCCGACGACGAACCCCTCGCGCAGGATCCGGCGGTCGCTCTTCGGCGTGACGGGCGCGCCGAGCGCGAGAGCGAGCGAGCGGCGGCGCTGGAACGTACGCACGCCCAGATAGACGAGGTAGGCGGCACCGACGAGCTTGACCGTGTCGTAGACAGCCGCGGAGCGCTGGACGACCACGCCCACCCCGAGCGCGACGGCCGCGACCTGAACGTAGACGCCGGCGCAGTTGCCGAGCACGGTGGCGAGCGCGGCGCGGCGCCCGAGCACGACCCCGCGGGTGATCACGAAGAGGACGCTGGGCCCGGGGATCACGATGAGCACGAAGGAGGCGAGCGCGAACGCGGCCAGGTTCGAGGCGGAGACCACGGAGGGCTACTGGCAGACCGTCATCGCGGGGGCCACGAGCGCGAACCCGTACACGACGCCGGCCGAGCTGTAGATCGCGGTCACGACATCGCCGCGCTTGATCGTCATCGCATCGAACCCGATGCAGCGGGTCGTCCCAGGGCTCGGGAAGTAGTGGTAGACGTTCGAGATCGGATCGCCGATGTACAGCCCCTTGTTCGTGCGCCAGCCGGCCGGCGAGCCGAGCGTGAACACGGCGACGACCTTGCCCTGCTGAAACCGTGCGGCCGTGCCGAGCGGCTCACCGCTCTGGTACTCGTAGAGCCAGGTCGGGTCGGTGCAGTACCGGCACGCGACGAAGTTCCGGCCCCAGACCTGTCGGACGTGCTGCTCCGAGTCGCCGATCTTGATGCCGGCGAGGCTGACGCCCGGGATGACGACGCCCTTCATCGGAAGGTGCCTGCCGGAGGCGTGAGCGTGCGAGTGCGAGAAGAGTGCAAGCGCGAGTGAGAGTACGAGGGCGACCATGTCCGGGGGTGGAGCTCGACCTGCTCGAAGACGCCTTCCTGCCGATCCGCACTCGAGGTGCCCACCGAGCCAGCCTGGGAAGTCGTGCTCGAAAGGAGGCTACCAGGGTGCAGACTGGAGCCGTACTCTTCACGCGGTGACGGAAGAGCCCAGAATCGTAGTGACGGTGCGGCTTCCCGAGGCAGCAGCCGACCTGCTGAGGGACGCCTCGGCGGCCTGGTTCACGCCCCACGAACGGGCGCTCTCACCGGCCGAGCTGTACGCCGCCTCGGCGGGCGCGGACGGCGTCGTCGTGTCGCTCGCCGACCGGATCGACGACCCGTTCCTCGACGCCGCGGGGCCGCAGCTCCGCGTCGTCGCGAACGTCGGCGTCGGCTATGACAACGTGGACGTCCCGGCCTGCGCTGCACGCGGTGTCGTCGTGACGAACACGCCGGGCGTCCTCACCGACGCGACTGCCGACCTCGCCTTCGCGCTCGTCCTCATGACGACGCGGCGACTCGGCGAGGCCGAGCGCTTCATCCGGGCGCGGCGACCCTGGGCGTTCGGCCTCGACTTCATGCTCGGGACCGGGATCACCGGGAAGACGCTCGGCATCGTGGGGCTCGGGCAGATCGGGGCGGCGGTCGCCCGGCGGGCAAGAGCTGCCGGGATGGAGATCGTCTACACCGCCAGGAATCGTGCCGCGCCGGAGCTCGAGGCGGAGCTCGCAGCCCGCTTCCTGCCGCTCGACGAGCTGCTGGCGACGGCGGACGTCGTCTCCCTTCACGCGCCGCTCACCGAGCAGACCCGCGGCCTGATCGACGCCGCGGCGCTCGCCCGGATGAAGCCGACGGCGTTCCTCGTGAACACCTCGCGCGGCGCCGTGATCGACGAGGCCGCGCTCGTGGACGCCCTGGCGAACGGGACGATCGCCGGCGCCGGGCTCGACGTCTACGAGCGCGAGCCGGAGCTCCACCCGGGGCTGCTCGAGCTGGAGAACGTCGTGCTGCTACCCCATCTCGGCTCGGCGACGACCGAGACGCGGACGGCGATGGCGGTGCTCGCCGTGCGAAACGCCCTCGCCGTCACTCATGGGCATCCAGCGTTGACGCCCGTGCTCTAGGGTCCGGCGCCGGTCGAAGTAGCGGGGGCAGGATTTGAACCTGCGACCTCCGGGTTATGAGCCCGGCGAGCTACCTGGCTGCTCCACCCCGCGTCGCTGCAGTAATCGTACCACCCTCGGGCCGTTGGGCAGGGCCGCCAGCGCGAAGCCCACGGCCATCGCGAGCACGCCGGCGAGGGCATCGAGCACGAAGTGATTCCCGGTCGCGATGATCGTGAGGATCACCGCCAGGGGATAGAGCGGCGCGAGCACGCGGACAGCCGCCGGACGGGCGTAGAGGACGATCCCGGCCGCGACGCCGATCGCCCAGCCGGCGTGGAGGGAGGGCACCGCGGCGACCGGGTCGGTGAGGCCGCGGGTGCCGGGCGAGCCGATGTCGATGTCGCTGAAGCGGCGGAGGGTGTCGACGACGCCGAGGCCCGCGACCCGCGGCGGCGCCGCCGGAAAGCGCCACGCCACGAGCAGCGCGAGCGTGGTCGCTGCGAGGAATGCGTTCCGGAAGAGGAGAAAGCCGGAGCGGCTCCTGCGATAGAGCCAGACGAAGAAGAGCCCGGTGAGGAGGAAGTTCCCGCCGAGGTAGAACGCGTTCAGCGCGAGTACGAGCGCGGGCATCCGCAGGATCGCGTCCTGCACCGGAGCCTCCCAGGCGAGGCCGGTGTCACGCTCCCACGCGGCGATCCGCCGCGCGTTGTCGACCGCGAGCGGCCAGTCGGGGTGGAGCGCGAGCCGGGCAGCCTCGTAGCCGATCACCGCAGCCACCAGGACGGAGAGCTGGACGAGCGCGTCACGACGGGCGAGCAGCCGTTCCACGGTCGGAGGGTACTGGCCTAGGATCCTGGGATGCATCACGCCGTCGGCATCTCGTTGCTCGTGTTCGTCGATCGCGATCCTCGCGGGGCTCCTGGCTGCCGGCCTCCGCGGGCTCGCCGCCTGGCGCGCGCTCAAGAGCTTCAAGGGCACGACTGCCGACGCCATGCTCGAGACCGCGGTGCTGATCGAGCGGCTCGAGGCCCGCACGGCCGGATCGGCCGGTCGCGCCGCCCGGATCTCCGGGCCCAGGCCGAGCTGCAGAGGTCGCTGGCCGAGGCCGCCGTCATCGGCGCTGCGGCCGGTGAGGTCTGGGATCTCGTCGAGCGCACGCGCCGGCTCGTCCCTCGCTGAGGCGCCAACGCCGCCGGGAATATTGTTGCGTGCTCAACGTTTTGTCTATATAGTTGCGTAGTCAAACAGATTTGGAGGCTATTTCGAGATGAGCATCACAGAGCAGCAGACAGCGATTCCGACGGGCACGTACAACGCCGACCGCGTCCATTCCTCGGTCGCCTTTGCCGTCGAGTACATGGGGATCGGCGAGTTCGGCGGGACCGTCAGCGACTTCGAGGCCACGCTCGACGACGGGCGGCTTTCCGGCTCGGCCCGCATCGAGAGCCTCGCGACGAAGGACGAGAACCTGTACGGCCACCTGATGTCGCCCGAGTTCTTCGACGCGGAGCGCCACCCGGTCGTCTCCTTCTCGACGGAGGCGGCGTCCGTCTCCGGCTCGAGCGTCGAGCTCGTGGGGGAGATCACGATCAAGGGCATCACCGGCCCCGCGACGCTGACCGGCACGATCGTCGGCCCGACGGCCGACCCGTACGGCAACGAGCGCTACGGGCTCAAGCTCGAGACCACGATCGATCGCACCGCGTTCGGGATCACCTGGAACAACGACATGCCGAACGGCACCAAGGCCCTCTCCGACGAGGTCACCCTCAAGGCCGACCTCTCCCTGGTGAAGGCAGCGTAACCATGCGGATCCTCGCCATCTCCGGCAGCCTCCGGCGCGACTCGCAGAACACCTCCCTCCTGCGGGCCGCCGGGGAGCTGATCTCGCCGCTCGACACGTTCGAGCTCTGGGATGGGCTGCGCGAGGTGCCGCCCTACGATCAGGACGACGACGTCGAGCCCGGCCCTCGCGGCCGTGGCAGCGCTTCCGCGCCGCGGTCGCCTCGGCGGACGTCGTCCTGATCGCCACACCCGAGTACAACTCCTCGATTCCGGGCGCGCTCAAGAACGCGCTCGACTGGGCCTCGCGTCCGCTCGCGACCAACGTGTTCCGGTCGAAGCCGGTTGCGGTGATCGGCTCGAGCGCCGGCGTCTTCGGCGCGGTCTGGGCACAGGCCGAGCTGCGCAAGGTGCTCGCGGCCATGGGCGCCAGGGTCGCCGAGGTCGAGCTCGCCGTCGGCCGGGCCTCGGAGAAGTTCGACGACCGGGGGCAGCTGGTGGACGACGAGGTGCGCGCGGAGCTGCGTGACGTGCTCGCGACGCTGACCGCGGAGGCGCAGCCGGCTGCTCATCGCCGCCTGAGAGCCTCCTCAGAACCTGTGGGCTCAGTCGGGCCCGGGCGCATCGTCCGGAGGCTCGTCCTCCTGGAGCCGGCGCCGAACCGACGAGCGCGACAGCACGCCGACGAGCTTCCCGTCCCGATCGACGACGGGCACCCGCTCGAAGTCGTTCTCCTCGAGGAAGAGGAACGCCTCGGCGAGAGGGGTGTCCGAGACGATGGTCGCATTCGGCGGCTCGGCGATCGTCCTCAGGGTGGTCGTGCGCGGATCGAGGCCGCGCGCGACCACCTCTCGGACCAGCGTCTTGCGGGTGATCACGCCGACGAGCTCGCCGTCCTCGACGACGAGGACGGCCCGCACCTCGGGCCGCATGAGCGCCTCACCGGCCAGCTGGGCGCTCGCCCCGGCCTCGAACTGGTGCGGGTTCGGCACCATCGCGTCGCGAACCCGTGACGTCTCGTCGCTCACGGGTAGATCCCCCGCGCCTCGAGTGCCGCGGCGACATCGCGAATCCCCGCGATCAGCGCGGCGTTCCGCAGCGAGATCCCGTCTGCTTCCGCGAGAGCCCACACCCGGTCGAAGGCGTCGCCGAGCTTGTCGGCGAGCCGCCGCCGGATCTCGTCCCGGTCCCAGAAGAGCCTGCTCAGGTCCTGGACCCACTCGAAGTACGAGACCGTGACGCCGCCGGCGTTCGTGAGGACGTCGGGAAGCACGGGGATCCCGCGCGCCGCGAGGATCTCGTCGCCCGCGATCGACGTCGGCCCGTTCGCGCCTTCCACGACGAGCCTGCAGCGGAGATTCGCGGCGTTCGCGTGGCCGACCTGATCCTCGCGGGCGGCGAGGACGAGCACGTCGCAGGGAAGCTCGAGCAGCTCCTCGTTCGAGAGCCGCTCGGCGGCGAACCCCTCGAGCGAGCCGCGCTCGCGCGCGTACTCGTGCAGAGTCGGGACGTCCAGGCCGCCCGCGTCCCAGAGGCCGCCCGAGACATCGCCGATCCCGATCACCTTCGCGCCCTTCTCGTAGAGCTCGGTCGCGGCGACGCCGCCCACGTTCCCGAAGCCCTGCACGACGAACGTCAGGTCGCGAAGCTCCCAGCGAAGCCGCCTGCAGGCGCGCTCGACGACCATGACGACGCCGGCGCCCGTCGCCTCGTTGCGGAACACCGACCCACCGATCGAGACGGGCTTGCCCGTCACGATCTCCGGCACGGCGTGCCCTTTCTGCATCGAGTAGGTGTCCATCATCCACGCCATCGTCTGCTCGTTGGTGGCGATGTCGGGCGCAGGGATGTCGATTCCCGGGCCGATGAACGGGGCGAGGTCGGTGGTGAAGCGCCTCGTGAGCCGGCCGAGCTCGCCGTGCGACAGCTCACGCGGGTCGCAGCGGACTCCGCCCTTCGCACCGCCGTACGGAAGGCGCAGGAGCGCGCACTTCCAGGTCATCCACATCGCGAGCGCGGCGCACTCCCCGAGGTTGACGCCGGGGTCGTAGCGGATCCCGCCCTTCGTCGGCCCGAGCACCGACGAGTGCCGCACCCGGTAGGCCGGGAAGGAGCGGACCTCGCCGTCGTCCATGCGGACGGGGAGCGTGAGGATGACGGCACGCTCGGGATAGCGCAGGCGCTCGGCGACGCGGTCGGAGATGCCTGCGAGCGGGATCGCCTGCTCGAGCTGCGTCGAGGCCTGGCGGAAGAGCGGCGTTTCCCACTCGAGCGACGTCTCGGTGTGCGTGACCCCGGTCACAAGCGGACTGTACTGCCCGCGCTCGAGCGCGTGAAGGGATGCCGGGGGAGGGTCTCGAACCCCCAAGCCCGCATGGGGCACCCGGTTTTAAGCCGGGCGCGTCTACCAGTTCCGCCACCCCGGCAGGGTGGAGCCTCAGGCTACCGCCTGTGCCGCACCGAAGAACGCAGCGACGCCTGCCCTGTCGTCGACGATCGGGCAGCGCGGGAGAGCGGCGAGGAACGCCCGGCCGTAGGGCTTCGTGCGCAGCCGGGGATCGAGGATCGCGACGACGCCCTGGTCCTCGTGGCTGCGGATCAGCCGGCCGAACCCCTGCCGCAGCTGCAGGATCGCCGTCGGCAGGGCGAAGTCGCGGAACCAGTCGCCGCCCGGAGGCCTCGACGGCCTCGCAACGCGCCTCGTGGAGCGGGTCGCCCGGTGCCGAGAACGGCAGCTTGTCGATCACGAGCAGCGAGAGCGACTCGCCGGGGATGTCGACGCCCTGCCAGAAGGTCGAGGTCGCGAGCAGAACGGAGTCGACCTCGTCCCGGAAACGTGCGAGGAGCCGTTCACGCGGCGCCTCGCCCTGAACGAGCACCTCGTACGGGACCCGGCCCGCGATCCTGGCGCGGAGCGCGTCGAGAGCCCGGTAGCTCGACGTGAGCACGAGAGCACGCCCGCGGGAGAGTGCGAGCAGCTCCAGCACCTCGTCGCCCACCCGTTCGGTGAACCCGTCGGCGCGAGGGTCGGGCATCGTCCTCGGAACGTAGAGAAGGGCCTGCTCGCGAAAGTCGAACGGCGAGCCCACGACGAGCTCGCGAGCATTGTCGAGCCCGAGTCGGCGGCGGACGAATCCCGCGTCCTCCCCGGTCGTCAGCGTCGCCGAGACGAGGATTGCGGTGGGGCCGCCCTCCCACAGCCGGTCGCGGAGCTCGCCCGAGACGTCCACGGGGGCCCAGGCGATCGTCTCGGGCTCGGACCACACGACCCGCTCGAGGCCCGCCGGCTCGAGGCAGGCCTCCACCTGTGCCGCGGTCGCGAGGGCGCGACGAGCGAGCTGGTCGAGCCCCTCGGCCCGGCCGTCGAGCTCCCCCGCGAGTGCGGCCAGGGCGTCGACGAGGACGAGCGCCGACTCGACGGGGATCTCGCGCAGCCTGCGCCGTCCGGCCGGCGGCGACACCGCCCGGAGGAGGCGCTCGCCCGCCTGCTCGACGCGGTCGAGGGCACGGGCGGGGACCGCCTCGTCGGCTTCGCGGCAGGCACGTTCGGTGTCGGCCGCCAGGCGGCGTAGTGCCGCCCGCGAAACCCGCCCGCCGAGCCAGGTTGCGGCGGTCTCCTCGAGGCGGTGGGCCTCGTCGAAGATCACGGCATCGTGCTCGGGGAGAACGCCCCCGCCTGCGGCGATGTCCGCGAAGTACAGCGCGTGGTTCGCGATCACGAGGTCGGCCTCGGCGGCCCGCCCGCGCGCCGCCTCGGCGAAGCAGGTGCCGAGGAGCGGGCAGCGCCGCCCGGCGCAGCGGTCGGCTCCAACCGAGAGCTCGGCCCACAGCGCCTCGGACGGCTCGAACGGAAGCTCGGCGCGGTCGCCCGTCTCCGTCTCCCGGACCCACGGCTGCAGCTCCTCCCAGGCGGCCTCGTCGCGCAGGGGCGCGCAGGAGCATCGGCCCGAAGCTCTGGAGGCGGGAGCGGCAGAGGTAGTTCTGGCGTCCCTTGAGCACGGCGACGTCGACCTCACGGCCGAGCGCCGCGGCCGCCGCGGGGACGTCCTTCGAGAGCAGCTGCTCCTGGAGCGCCTTGGTCGCCGTGGCGACGACGACCACCTGCGCCGGACTCGAGGGCCGGGATCAGGTAGGCGAGGCTCTTGCCGGTTCCCGTGCCCGCCTCCGCGAGGAGGTGCTCGCCCGTGGCGAGCGCCTGGTCGACCGCCCCGGCAAGCGCGGCCTGCTCGGCCCTCGGCTCGAAGCCGGGGAGGGTCCTGGCCAGCGCACCGCCGGGCTCGAAGATGTCGTGCATGCCGCGTAAGGTTACGGGGGCGAACGGCTGTTCCCTCGCGCGATCGAAGCACAAAGGAAACCCCGAAAACGACCGCAAAGAAAATCAGCTCCGGCAAGTCCGAAGACCCACCGGAGCTGAGTGCCGGATCCAGCGAGTCCGAAGACCTACCGGATCCGACGGGCGGCAAGCTATCGCGTGAAGAGGACCGTCGGTCAATCCTCGTGGAGAACGAAATCTCGCTGCGAGCGCACTTTTTGGTGAACGGGCCGAATCGGCGCCCGCCACGGGCTCCATCCGACGGCCTCTCTAACGGTTCGTCTGGCCGTGATTCTCGTCGCCCTCATCGTGTTCGCGCTCTTCTTCGCCGTGATCCTCGTGGGCGGGGGAATCTGGCTCGCCGGCGTCCTTCGCGGTGAGCTCGCGGCGCGTGGAGCCGACGTCGACCGCCGCCTCGGCGGGTTGGGCGAGACGTTCGACAGGCGCCTCGGCGACCTCGACCGAAAGGTCGACGCCCGCCTGCAGGCAGTGGACGACCGGCTGCTCGCGAGCTCGCGGCAGACCGGCGAGACCACCACCCAGATCGCGGAGAAGCTGGGCAAGCTCGACGGCACCGCCACCCAGATGCTCGCGCGGGCGAACGACCTCGCGCGGCTCGAGCAGGCGCTCCGGCCCCCGAAGGCCAGGGGAGGATTCGGCGAGCTCCTGCTCGAGAACCTGCTGCGTGACCGCCTGCCGCCCTCGGCGTACTCGGTGCAGCACACGTTCTCCTCGGGCGACCGCGTGGATGCGATCGTTCGCGCGGGGCAGCTGATCTCCGTCGACTCGAAGTTCCCGCTCGACAACTTCGAGCGGATCGTCTCGGCCGAGACCGACGCCGAGCGGATCGTCCACGAGAAGGCCTTCGCCCGAGACGTGCGCTCCCACGTGGACGCGATCGCGACCAAGTACATCCGGCCGCAGGAAGGCACGTTCGACTTCGCGTTCATGTACGTCCCGGTCGAGACGGTCTACTACGAGCTCGCGTGCGGCAGCTCGAGCGCACTCCTGGACTACGCGCACTCGCGGCGCGTCTTCTTCGTGTCCCCGACGACGTTCACCGCGTACCTGCAGGTGATCGTCCTCGGGCTGCGCGGGATGCAGATCGAGGAGCACGCGCAAGAGGTGATGGCCTACGTGGCCGAGCTCGGCACCGACTTCTCCCGGTTCAAGGAGGACTTCGACCTCGTCGGAACCCATCTCGGGCGGGCGCAGTCGAAGTTCGCGGAGGCCGACAAGCGCTTGGACAAGTTCGAGGGCAAGCTCGAGCGCGCCGCCGGCGACGAGCCTGCCGCACTCGACGCCCCCGCGGCGCTGTTCGAGATCGAAGCAGCCTGAAGAACTGCGGCATGCAGAACGGTGGCCTGAATGCCGGTTCTCGGACTGAGGGAACGTTCGGCGCCTCGCTCACGTTTAATACTGCGTAGGTTCGAGTAGGAGGCTTGCAGTGGCGAAGAGCGACGAGGTTCGTGACCTGATCATCATCGGCGGCGGCCCGGCCGGTTACACGGCTGCGCTGTATGCCGCGCGGGCCGAGCTGCGGCCCCTCGTGATCGAGGGGTTCCAGTGGGGCGGCCAGCTCATGGTCACCAGCGATGTCGAGAACTACCCGGGGTATCCCGACGGCGTGATGGGGCCCGAGATGATGCAGGACTTCCGCCGCCAGGCCGAGCGTTTCGGTGCGGAGTTCGTCACCGACGACGTGACGAAGGTCGACTTCTCCGAACGGCCGTTCCATCTCTGGGTCGACCGCGAGGAGTACCGCGCCCGTTCGATCATCGTCGCCACGGGCGCGAGCGCGCGCTGGCTCGGGCTCGACTCGGAGCAGCGGCTGCAGGGGCGCGGCGTGTCCGCCTGCGCCACCTGCGACGGGGCCTTCTTCAAGGAGAAGGACATCGTCGTCGTGGGCGGCGGCGACTCCGCGTTCGAGGAGGCGCTGTTCCTGACCCGCTTCGGGACGAAGGTGACGCTCATCCACCGCCGCAACGACTTCCGCGCCTCCCAGATCATGGTCTCGCGGGCGCAGGCGAACCCGAAGATCGAGCTCCTGACGCCGTACGCCGTGGAGGAGGTGCTCGGAGACATGGCCGTCACAGGCCTGATCCTGCGGAACACGGAGACCGGCGAGACGCGGGAGGTCGACGCGCAGGGCTTCTTCGTCGCGATCGGGCACGACCCGAACACGAAGCTCTTCGTCGACCAGCTCGACCACGACGAGAACGGATACCTCGTCACGAGGCCCGGCTCGACCGAGACGAACGTCGCCGGCGTCTTCGCAGTCGGAGACGTCCAGGACCACACCTACCGGCAGGCGATCACCGCAGCCGGCTCAGGTTGTATGGGCGCCCTCGACGCCGAGCGCTACCTCGCCGAGCTCGCCGCCGAGTCGGCCGCGACCATCGCCGCGTAGCGGTGGCGACGGTGTCGGACACCGCGCCGTAAGCAAGCAACGAACGTCCCCTCGAACGGTGTCCGACACCGCCTTAGACGCCCCTTCTGACCAGGCGTTCAAGGCGGTGTCGGACACGTGCGAGCCTCGTCATCTCCCCTAGAGCCCGACCGCGTGTCCGACACCACGAGCGTGCGAGCCTCGTCATCGGCCCCAGGGGCCTGGCCTCGTGTCGGCCGACACCACCGCGCAGTCCGACACCAGGGCTAGCCTCGACCCGTGGCCGACGCGGCTCGCTGGATCGACCTCATCGACCCTTCACCGGACGAGCTCCAGGAGCACCTTCCCCCGGAGATCCACTCCACCGCGCTCCGCGTCCTCATCGCGCCGGCCCAGCACGGGGACGAGCCACGTCCGCGGATCGACTCTCACGACACCTATGTCGTCGGCGTCCTCCTGCTCGCGGTCGCGAAGCCCGAGGAGAACCGGATCTTCTTCCAGGAGATCGACTTCATCCTCACCGAGACCCGGCTCGTCACCGTCTCGAAGACCCCTCCCGGCGAGCAGCCGTTCGACCCGCGGCCCGCGATCGACGCCTGCAAGCCCCAGGACCGGGCCGGGATGTTCGCCTATCACCTGGTCGACGAGATCGCCGAGCGCTACCTCGACCTCATCGACGACGTGAACGACGAGATCGACGAGCTCGAGGACCATGTCGGGGAATGGGCGGGCGCACAGATCCGCGACCGGATCTCCTCGCTCCGGCACGACGTGCTCGCGATCCGGCGCACGCTCACCCCGACGCGCGACGCCGTCCACAAGATCGTCGACGACCGCGTCGAGCTCGTCGACGTGGAGCTCTTCCCCCGCGAGGTCGAGCTCCACTTCGCCGACGCGTACGACAAGCTGCTGCGCGCCACCGAGGGCCTCGAGACCTCCCGCGACCTGATCGCCGGCGTCCGTGACTACGTCCAGGCGAAGATCGCGAACGACCAGAACGACGTCGTCAAACGCCTCACCGTGATCGCGTCGTGCCTGCTTCTCCCCACCTTCATCGTCGGCCTCTACGGGCAGAACTTCCGCGTCATCCCGGAGCTGCACTGGGGCTTCGGGTACGCGTGGTCGTGGGGGCTCATCATCGCCACCACCATCATCCAGCTCGCCTACTACCGCTGGAAGAAGTGGATCTGAGAGCGGGCCTAAGGACCGAGCATCACCCGGGAACCACCGGCTAGCCTGGACACGTGCCCTTCTTCATCTGCCCGAGGTGCAAGACCCGCCGCGTCGACCACGACGGTCGCGAAGGAATCACCCAGGAGCCGCCGTCGTGCCACAACTGCAGCTTCGGGTTCATGTTCGAGCTCCTCGAGGACTACTACCCGGCGCAGGCGACCGGCTTCATCGTCTGTGATCAGGAAGGCCGGATCCTCGCGAGCGGCCACGGGGTCTTCGAGCTGTCGGGATTCGAGGAGCCCGACCTGATGGGCCGCGACGTCGCCGAGGCGTTCGGTCTCTCCGACAGCGCCCCGATCGCGACCGTCCGCGAATGGGGTGTCCGTCAGCTCGGCAAGGAGCTCTCGATGCGGACGCACGCCGGCCTCGAGAAGAAGGTCGTCGCCGACTTCTTTCCCGCCTACGACGACGATGGCGGGCTGCTCGTGGCGCTCACGCCCGAGTAACGAGCGAGCCGTCGACCCGGCTCGACGGACAGAGATCTACGAGAACGCACTCCTCGCACGCCGGGCGGCGCGCGTCGCACACCCGCCGCCCATGCCAGATCAGGAGGTGCGGGAACCGCCCCCAGTCGGGCCGCGGGACGAGCGCCCTCAGGTCGCGCTCGATCTTGTCCGGATCCTCCTGGCGGGTGAAGCCGAGTCGCTGCGAGAGCCGCCTGACATGTGTGTCGACGACGATCCCCTGCGGCCTGCCGCGCTCCGCCGACACGACGTTCGCCGTCTTACGGCCGACGCCGGGAAGGCGAAGGAGCGCATCGAAGTCCTCCGGCACCCGGCCGCCGTGCTCGGCGACGAGCATCGCCATCGCCCCGCGGAGCGACCTCGCCTTCTGGTGGTAGAAGCCCGTCTGGAAGATGTCGCGCTCGAGCTCCTCCACCGGCACGGCCAGGTAGTCCTCGGCCCGCCGGTACTTGAGGAACAGCCTCTCGGTGACCTTGTTCACGTTCACGTCCGTGGTCTGCGCCGAGAGCATCACGGAGACGAGCAGCTCGAGCGGGTCCCGAAAACGCAATGCGGTCGTCGCGTTCGGGTACTCGGCGGCGAGCCGCTCGATCACCGGCCCGATCCGCGCGCGCTTCGGGCCGACCCGCTTCCGCGCCTCGTGGACGTAGCTTCGCGCCACGCTCAGCCCGCCGCGGCCGCGAGGCCCGCCGGCTCACCGGCCGGGTCCTCCCCAGGCGGGCGGCGGCCGCTCGGGCCGGAGCAGACCAGATCGAGCGCCGGACAGCCCGAGCACGTGAACTCGCCCGGGGTCGGGACGAACTCGCCCGCATCGATGCGGGCGATCGCCGCCGAGAGCTCGGCCTCGAGAGCGGGGACATCCGGCCGGAGAAACGACGTCGACACGACCGAGCCGGGTGCCTCGAGGAAGGCGTAGACGACCTCGACCTCGTCTGCCCCGCCCCGGAAGCAGGCAAGCGCGTACACGAGCCGCTGGAGCCGGTAGTCGGACTCGATCAGCTCGGCAGGCGCGCGGTCCCCGAGAACGTTCGTCTTGTAGTCGACGACGAGCGCCCGCGGGCCGTCACGGTGGAGGACGTCGAGGCGCCCGTGCAGCACGACACCGTCATGGGAGAACGCAAACGGCCGCTCGACCCGCACGCCGGGGAGCGCGGCGAGCCGGGCGGCGAGCGGCGAGTCGCAGTACGACACGGCGAACGCTCGGATCCGCTCGAGCTCCTCGTCTGTGACCTGCGGGTACCACGACCGCACCACCGAGACGTCGGGCAGCTTCGGGTCGCCGAGGTCGACGAGCTCGAGCACGCGGTGGACCGCGTCGCCGACCTCGGTGGCCGCGAGGCCCTCGCCCGGCCGCGACGCGAGGCCGCTCCCGGAGCCCCGCAACCCGCTCCGCGTAGAACCGGTACGAGCACCGCCCGAAGAGGGCGAGCGCCGAGTAGGAGAGCTGTCGCACCTTGTGCAGCGGCGGGGACGGAATCGAAGCGAGCTCCGGCAGCTCCCAGCCTCGCACGCGCGCGGCGGCGGGGAGCTCATCGAACAGTGAGAGCTGGGAGCCGATCTCGGGCGGCGGCTCGGGCTCGCCGGCCGGCTCCTCCGACGAAGCGGTCGCGGCGCACGAGGAACGACGCCCCGCCGCGCTCGAGCTCGAGCACATCGGCCGGCTCGGCAAGCTCCGCTTCGCACTCGAGCTTCGACAGCACCCAGCCGATCGGGGTGTCGCGGCTCTCCCCGAGCGCTCCGGAGACCAGGAGCCGGTCGATCGCACGCGTCATCGCGACGTAGTAGAGGCGTAGCCGCTCGGCCCGCGCCGCCTCGCGCCCCGCCCCGGCGACCTCGTCGTAGCCGAAGACAGCCTTCCGCTCGCCGGAGTCGGGATGCACGACCTTGAACCCGAGCCGCCCATCTGCGAGCGCGACGATCTCGTCGGCGGGAGGCGCCCCGCTCAGGTCGCGACCCGCGTCGGCGACGACGACGACCTTGAACTCGAGACCTTTCGCAGCGTGGATGGTGAGCAGCCGCACCGCGTCGGCCCCCTCTTCCTCGGAGACGGCCTCGAGCTGGGCCGCGCCGAGCGCCTCCTGGTCCCGCAGGAACACGAGGAAGCCTTCGAGATCGCGTCCGCGAACCTCCTCGTACGTCCGCGCCAGCCGCATCAGCTTCCTCAGGTTCGCGTACCGGCGCGGGCCGTCCCAGCGCGCGAGGACGGCGAGGTCATAGTCGTGCCCCGAGACGACGAGCTCGCAGAGCCGCTCGAGCGAGACCCGCGCCGAGGCCGCGACGAGCCTGTCGTACCGCTGCCGGAAGGCCCGGACGAGCCGGACGTCCTCGGCCGAGAACGCCTCCGGGAGGGAGCGCTCGATGCCGGTGAAGAGCGGCCGCCGCCCCGCGTGGCGGCGGACGAGCACGAGCGCGTCGTTCGAGACTCCGACCATCGGCGAGGCCAGTACCGCGGCGAGAGCCTCGTCGTCGTAGCGGTTCCGGAGCAGCCGGAGGTACATGAGCAGGTCGACGACCTGCTGCTGGCCGAAGTAGCGCCGCCCGGTCGCGCGATAGGTCGGCAGCCGCTCGGCCCGCAGCTCCTCCTCGTACCACTCCGCGTCGGTGCCGGCTGCGAAGAGCAGCACGATCTCACCGGGCGTCGCCGCGCCGGTGTCGACGAGCTCGCGGACTCGCCGCGCGACGTGACGAGCCTCGGCGCGGCGCCAGTGCAGCCCCGAGTCGCGGTACGACTCCTTGTCGGTGACGAGCAGCTCGACCGGATGCCCGAAGACGGGGTCCGGGAACTCGCCCGACGCGGCGAGCGGCTGGTACCCGTCGCCGAACTCCTCGCCGAACACGTGGTTGACGGCGGCGAGGACCTCGGGCCGCGAGCGGTAGTTCTCCGACAGCGTCAGGCGCTGGGCGGCGCTCGCCCTGCGCTCGCGGAACACGTCGACGTCGGCGTGCCGGAACGCGTAGATCGACTGGAACTCGTCGCCAACGTAGAAGACCTCTTTCCCGGCCGGCCGGCCGGAAGGGTCGGCGGCGAGCAGGTCGACGAGGTCGCACTGGAGCGCGTTCGTGTCCTGGAACTCGTCGACCATGATCGCGCGGAACCGGAGCTGCTCCGCCTCGCGAACGCGCGCGTCCGAGGAGAGGAGCTCGCGCGCGAGGAGCTGGAGGTCCTCGAAGTCGAGCGCCGACTCGCGCTCCTTCGCTGCGCGGTACTCGGCCTGGAAGAGGTCGAGAAGCTCCTGGAGGAGATCACGGTCGCGGGTGGCGACGTGCTCGAGCGCCGCCTGCTCGACGGCCTTCCGAGCCTCCTCGAACCCGGCCGCCCTGGGGCCCTGTGCCCGGAGGTTCGCGAGGTCGATGAGTGTCTCGGGCAGCGACGGGAGATCGAGAGCGCCGCGCGCCGAGGCGAGATGCCGCTCGGTCGCTCCGGGGTCGTCGATCAGCCCGCGCGCGGCGTCCCGGAGGGTGTCCAGGCGCTCGCCCACGTCGGCCGGCACACCGAGCTCGAGCGTGAGCGGCCGTCCCGCCGAGCGGAGCGTCTCGTACACGCCGGTGAGCATCTTCCGGAGCCGGACGCTCCCGTAGACGGCGAGGAGCGCCGTCCGGTCATCTCCGCCTCTTGCGCAGAAGTCCTCGAGCGCCCTCGAGAACGCCTCGCCGCGAAGCACCGCGCCGTGCTCGTCGTCGAGCTCGTGGAAGCCCGGGTCGATCCCGACCGCGAACGGGTGCGCGCGGAGGAGCCTCGCGCAGAACCCGTGGATCGTCGAGATCCACGCGCCGTCGAGCTCTCTGGCCAGGTCGGAGCGGCCGCGCTCCACGAGTGCGGCTCGGATCCGTGAACGGAGCTCGCCCGCCGCCTTGCGGGTGTAGGTGATGACGAGCACCGAGTCGACATCGAGGCCCTCGTCGCAGACGGCTCGAACGAACCGCTCGACGAGGACGGTCGTCTTCCCGGTCCCCGCTCCTGCGGACACGAACACCTCGCCCCGCGCCTCGACCGCGGCGCGCTGCTCGGCGTTCACGCGACGACCTCCTCGGCCCCGCCTCATGCGCGTGGCACCCGGCACATCGTCCAGAGGTCGCACCACGAGGGGCACTCGCCGCCCCTGGGGTCGTGCGTGACATCGCCGCTGCGGATCCGCCGCGCCGCGTTCAGCGCGTGCTCGCGGGCCGACTCGACCTGCGCCCAGAAGTGCTCGTCGTCGAGGTAGTCGGCCGGCTTGAACCCCGGCAGCTCCTCCCGTGATGCCTCCCTCAGCATCCCGCGGGCGACGCGCGCGCCCGCCAACGGGCGGTACACGCCGCCGAGCGGCTCGATGCCTGCGAGATCGCGGAGGACGAGCATGTAGAGGGGCACCTGCAGGCGGCGCTCCTCGTCGATCTGCTTGGCGGAGAACGATGCCTTCCCCGACTTGTAGTCCTGCACGATCCCCGGGCGCTCATGGGGTCGACGTCGATCCGGTCGATCTTGCCGCTCGCGACGAGCCCGTCGCCGAGCGCGAGGCCGCGCTGCAGCTCGGGGGCGGAGCGGTCGGTGCCGAACCCGACCTCGAAGCGCCTGGGCAGGAACGTCAGCTCGGACTCGGCCTCGGACGCGAACGAACCGCGCGAGGTCGCGGCGAAGGCCCTCGCGGAGCTCGGTCGCGGCGACGTCGCTGAGGTCGATGCGGACGCCGGAGCCGATGGCGTCGTCGAGGCAGCGCTCGAGGAACCGGAGGGCGGGCTCGAGGGTCTCGGGGGTGACGCGATCGGCGCCGAGCTCGCGGCGGGAGGCCGGAGTAGAAGGCGTAGAGAGCCTGGTGGGCGACCTTCCCGCGGAGCAGCGCGTCGGATTCGGCATCGATCGTCTTCGGGTCGACGACACGCTCGAACAGCCACGCCGAGGAGCAGTCGACGAACCGCTCGAGCTCGGTGGCGCCGAACACGGTGCGGGCGCCGAGCTGGGCCAGGACGGCCGGGTTGCGAAGCCTCGTCTGGCGGGTGAACGCGCGACGAGCGCGGTCGAGGCGGCGACTCCAGCCGTTCGCCTCGGCGAGTGCAGCCGCGAGCTCGGCCGACTCGGCGTCCGCCGAGAGCCGCGCCAGCGACCGGAGACGCTCCCGCTCGGTCGGCGCGGCCTCGAGCGGCCAGGTGAGCTGGGACAGCGGGCGCCGGTAGGTGGCGCGCTCGACCTCCTCCGGCACGAAGACGCGCCGCGGCGTCTTGCCAGAAGGGGCTCGGCTCGAGCGGCGACCCCTCGTCGGTCGCCGCCTGGCGGACGAGATAGAGCCGGCGCGTCGGGCGCGTGCAGGCCGTGTAGAAGAGGTAGCGGTCGCGGCTGACCGGATCGGGTCGCTCGAGGCGGGCGCCCAGGCTCCTGCGCGCGTCGTCGTCGAGGAACGGCGAGCTGCGTGCGCGGCGGGGAAGCGAGCCCTCCTCGAGCCCGAGCGACGAAGACGGTGTCGAACCGGCGCGTACGGGCTCGCAGCAGATCGAGAACGGCGACACGACCCGCGCGCGGCGGTCGGCCCCGAGCGGACCTCGAGCGCGGCGAAGAGCGTCGAGGACGTCACGCTCCGTCGAGGGTCGCTGCCTGCCGCCGTCAGGGCTTCGAGCTCGTCGAGCAGGCCGGTCGCGGCCCCGTAGGAGCGCGAGGTCGAGGCGGGCATGGTCGCCCGCAGGCGGCGAGCCGAGCCCATACGCGGCGCGGGTCATCGAGGCGAGGAGCGCCCGGAGCCCGTCGAGGGGCGACTCGGCGTCGCGGAGGTCCCGCAGCGCGACCAGCGGGGCCTCGCGCAGCCGCTCGGTCTCCTCCTCGACCCGCCGCGGCTCCGAGACCGCGCGGCCGCGGAGCCTTCCCTCGGTGAAGTCGACGCTCGAGCGCGGCGACGCCCGAGTACGGCGAGCGCAGGAAGGCATACAGCTCGCGGCGACCGCCGCCCGCCCAGGCGAACTGGAGCAGGGAGAGCAGCGCGTGCCCGAGCGGCGTCATCGGGAACCTCACCCGCGACTCGATCCCGAACGGGATCTCGAGGGTGGCGAAGACGGTCTCGAGCGGTTCGCGCCACCGCTCGATCGTCGGGACGATCACGCCGATCTCCTCGGGCGCAGTGCCGGCGCGGAGCTCCGCCAGCACGTGGTCCCCGACGAGCTCGACCGTCCCGCGGAGCCCTGCTCCCGCGAGGAAGCGGACGGCGCCACCGATCGGCTCGGGCGACGGCGCCACGGCCTCGAACAGCGACCGCTCGAGGCGGGCGATCGCCGGCGCCGCGTACTCGGCGGAGCGCGGCGGCAGCTCGAGCGTGCGACCGGCAGCGAGTGCTGCGAGGTCGTCCGCCGTGCGGGAGAGCGAGGCGAAAGCCGAGCGCCCGGGCTCGTAGGGCAGCGAGACGTGGACGTCGGCTCGAGCGGCGAGCGCCTCGAGCAGCGACCATTCCGCCGCGGTCAGGTCCTCGAACCCGTAGGCGAACGTCGGCTCGCCGTGCCAGGCCGAGAAGTCGCCGCGGAGCCGCTCGCACGCGCTTCGGCGGAGCAGGTCGCGATCCCAGAGGCCGAGGCGGTCGAGCTCGTCCCGGTAGGCGGCAAAGAGCGTGCCGAGCTCGCCGTCGAGGTCGGCCGGGTCGAGGAGCCCTCCCTCGAGGTCGGCGAGCGCACCGAGCAGCGCGTCCGTGAAGCCCGGGAACCGCGCCGAGGCCTCGAGCTCCCCGCCCGCAGCATGCTGAGCGGCCCGAGCGGCGACGAGCGCGCGCTGCGCCCTCGAGGCGACGGGCCTGCTGCCCGGGTCGCCGTCGGCGATGCGCGCGAACAGGTCGTCGAACGTGCCGATCGAGCCGCCGAACAGGCAGCCCGCGCGCTCGAGCAGGTCTCGCTCGACGCGCGCGACGTCCGCCCGGTTCGGCACGATCAGGACCGGCTCGTCGTCGAGGCAGGCCAGATAGCGCTCGAGCAGGAGCGCGACCTTGCCCGCATTCGCGGGCCCGACGACGAGGTTCAAAGCCAAGCGAGCCCCTTCCGGCCGGGTGCCATGGTAGTTCGGCGCCCAGACGGCGACGTCGGGTAGACCGCACGCCGAGGTCGCTCTCTGCATGGTTCGCGGCGGTTCGCCGCGCGAGAGCTCAGACAGCTGCGGTCTTCGGGCGACGCCCCCGGCGGGCGGCGGCACGTCCCGGGTAGGTCCCGGCGCACGTGTCGCACAGATCGGCCACCTTCGACCCGCGGCGCGCGTCGGTGAACGTGATGCGCATCGCGGCGCCCTTGTTCTCCCCGACTTCATTCCCACAGTTGTCACAGACGAGCACGGTTCTGCGAGCCACGGTATTTCCTCCTTGACGGCAATTGGACGACGCCAATTCAAGCAAATCAGCGACGACTCGCGGGCGCACAAGCGATTTGTCGCCGAGTGATCACTCCACCGACTCGGATTCGGGCGGCGAATTTGGAGCCGCTTCCTCGCGGCGGTTCATTCGCCGCCGGAACCAACGGTGTCCGAAAAA
Source organism: uncultured Actinomycetota bacterium (assembly GCA_963723405.1). Classification (GTDB taxonomy): domain Bacteria; phylum Actinomycetota; class Thermoleophilia; order Gaiellales; family Gaiellaceae; genus PALSA-600. Next base: position 62,208 of record CAVRQF010000008.1, read on the forward strand.
GCCAAGGATCGCCGAGCACGGCGATTACGCCCACCGCGATCAATCCGTACTTCTCGACGGCATCGATGACAGCGCTTCCGAAGTAGTAGGCGACGAGACCGACCGTCGTCGCCCAGAGGATTCCGCCGATCGCGTTGTAGAAGACGAATCGCCCCCACGGCATGTGGCTGATCCCGGCGAGCCACGCAACCGTGACGCGAAGGCCGGCGACGAAGCGACCGATGCATGACGGTCTTCGGCCCGTGACGATCGAAGAAGAGCTCACCCCGTGGCAGCAGCCTCGGGAGCGTCATCCCGCGCGATCGGGATCTTGGCGATCGCCTTTCTCCCGCCTTTCCGCGCGATCCAGTAGCCGGTGCTGTCGCCGACGACGGCCGCGAGCGCCGCGACCGCGATCACCTCGACGATGTTGAACCGTCCTCCCGCGGCAAGCACGCCCGCAGCGATGAGCGCCGTCTCGCCCGGAAGCGGGATCCCGGTCGACTCGGCGGCCACCAGCGCGAAGAGCAGAATCAGCCCGTAGGACTGGAGCTCGTGTGTGACCGCCATTCACGGGCGAGTGTAGGTCGCTGAAGCAGCGGCGGCGCCATCCGTGGCGTTTGCGCTAGGGTCGCGCGCGCAGATGAGGGTAGGCGTTCCCAAGGAGATCGTCGGCGGCGAGCAGCGCGTTGCGCTCGTCCCCGACACCGTCGCGAAGCTCGAGGGCTTCGCGGTCGTCGGTCGAGCAGGGCGCCGGGCTCGCCGCCGGGCATCGGGACGAGGAGTACGTCGCAGGCCGGAGCGGAACTGGTCGCAGATGCCTGGAAGGACGTCGAGGCGCTCGTCAAGGTCGCGCCGCCGACCGACGCGGAGCTGGAGAAGCTCGAGAACGGGGCAGATCCTCGTCGTCGTTCCTGCAGCCGCTGACCGAGAAGCAGCGGATCGAGGCTCTGCGCGAGAAGGGCGTGCTCGCGTTCGCGATGGAGTCGATCCCCGCGCACGACCCGCGCGCAGGCGATGGACGCGCTCTCGTCCCAGGCGACCGTCTCCGGCTACAAGGCCGTGCTGATCGGCGCCGAGCACCTGCCGCGGTTCCTGCCGATGTTGACGACGGCGGCGGGCACGATCGCGCCCGCGCGGGCCCTCGTGCTCGGCGCGGGTGTCGCCGGCCTCCAGGCGATCGCGACCGCGCGGCGCCTCGGGGCGGTGGTGTCCGGGTTCGACGTCCGCCCGGCGGTCGCCGAGCAGGTTCGCTCGCTCGGCGCCACGTTCCTCGACCTCGGCGTCGTCGGCGAGGAGACGGAGGGCGGCTACGCCCGCGAGCTGACCCCCGAGGAGCAGCAGCGCCAGCAGCCGCGCTCGGGGAGCGGATCCCCGAGTTCGACCTCGTGATCACGACCGCCGCGATCCCCGGCCGGCCGGCGCCGCGCCTGATCCCGGCGTCGGCGGTCGCGCAGATGCGCCCCGGCTCGGTGATCGTCGACCTCGCCGCCGAGACGCGGCGGCAACTGCGAGCTGACCAAGCCGGGCGAGATCGTCGACTCGAACGGCGTCACGTCGATCGGGCTCCTGAACCTGCCGAGCACGATGGCCACGCACGCAAGCCAGCTCTACTCACGCAACGTGTCGGCGCTCCTCGAGCTGCTCGCCCCCGGCGGCGAGCTCACGCTCGACTGGGAGGACGAGATCATCGCCGGCGCCTGCGTCACCCGAAACCGGAGGGCCCCATGAGCCATTACGCGCAGTTCGTCGTCGAGCTGACCATCCTGGTGCTCGCGATCTTCCTCGGCATCGAGGTGATCTCGAAGGTGCCGACGCTGCTGCACACGCCGCTGATGTCGGGCACGAACGCGATCCACGGGATCATCATCGTCGGCGCCCTGCTCGTCGCCGGCATGGCCGATCCCGACCTGCTGACGGGCTGGGTCGGCTTCATCGCGATGATCCTCGCCTCCGCGAACGTCGTCGGCGGGTTCGTCGTCACCGACCGGATGCTCGAGATGTTCAAGCGGCGCGAGCCGCCGAAGGAGAAGGACGAGCGGCGAAGCAGTGAGTCAGACCACTGCAAATCTGCTGTATCTCGTCACGATCGTCTGCTTCGTGCTGGCGCTGCGGTTCCTCTCCTCGCCGACGACGGCGCGGCGCGGGAACTGGATGGGCGCGTTCGGCATGGCGTGGGCGATCGGCGTGACGCTCGCGCTGCCGCAGGTGCACCTGAACTGGCGGATCATCGTCGGCGCGGCGATCGGCGCCGCGTTCGGGCGCGGTCGGGGCGCGCCGGGTGAAGATGACCGCGATGCCGCAGATGGTGGCGCTGTTCAACGGCGTCGGCGGCGGCGCGGCGGCGCTCGTCTCGCTCGCGGAGTTCCATAACCTCGGGCCCGAGCCCGGGCGCCTGCACGTCGACGTCGCGGCCGCGATCGCCCTCTCGGCGCTGATCGGATCGGTGTCGTTCGCCGGCTCGATGGTCGCGTTCGCGAAGCTCCAGGAGCTGATCTCGGGCCGGCCGATCACCTATCCCGGCCCAGCAGGTCGTGAACATCGTCCTGGCTGGCGGGCTCGTCGCGGCGGTGATCGCGATCGTCGCCGGCTACGAGGAGCAGTGGGTTCTCGTCGGCGCTGATCCTCGGCGCGCTCGTCTTCGGGGTGCTCTTCGTGCTCCCGATCGGCGGCGCCGACATGCCGGTGGTGATCTCGCTCCTGAACGCGTTCACCGGGCTCGCGGCGGCGCTCGACCGGCTTCGAGCTCGGCTCGAGCGTCCTGATCGTGAGCGGCGCGCTCGTCGGCGCCTCGGGGACGCTGCTCACGATGCTGATGGGCCGCGCGATGAACCGCTCGCTCGCGAACGTCCTCTTCGGCGCCTTCGGCCAGGTGCAGGCCGGGCGCCGGCACCGGCGGCGGCGCTCGAAGGCACCGTCCGCTCGGTCAACGCCGAGGACGTCTCGATCATGCTCTCCTACGCCCAGCACGTCGTCATCGTCCCGGGCTACGGGATGGCCGTCGCGCAGGCCCAGCACGCGGTGCGCGAGCTGTACGACGTGCTCGAGAAGAAGGGGATCGAGGTCACCTTCGCGATCCACCCGGTCGCAGGGCGCATGCCGGGCCATATGAACGTGCTCCTGGCGGAGGCGAACGTGCCCGTACACGGCGCTCAAGGAGATGGACGAGGTCAACCCCGAGCTCCCGCAGACCGACGTCGTGCTCGTGATCGGCGCGAACGACGTCGTCAACCCGGCCGCCCGGAACGACCCGGGCAGCCCGATCTACGGGATGCCGATCATCAACGTCGACCAGGCGAAGCAGGTCGTCGTGCTCGAAGCGCTCGATGGCGACCGGGTTCGCCGGCATCGACAACCCGCTGTTCGTCGACCCGAAGACGGCGATGCTCTTCGGGGACGCGAAGGAGTCGGTGCTGAAGCTCGTCGCGGGCGTCAAGGCGCTTGTGAGCCGCGGCGTCCCCGTCTTCGGAGCGCGGGACGTCGAAGCTGCCGTGCCGCCGGAGTCGGCGGTCGAGGCCGTGCGCGACGCGTTCGTCGCGCATTTCCGCGGGCGAGTGGACGATGCCGCCGAAGGTCTACGTGACGAACTACCCGGCGGGCGACTTCCGCGCGATGCCGGCGCTCGGTGCGCGGCCACGCGCTCCTCAAGTGGGTGACCTCGTTCCCGGGGAACCCGGCGCGAGGGCTCCCGACGGTGTCGGGGCTCGTGCTCCTCTCGAACGCCGAGACGGGCGAGCTCGAGGCGGTGCTCGACGCGGGCGCGGTGACGGCGATCCGGACCGGAGCCGCGGCGGTGCTCGCGGCGGAGACGCTCGGGCGGGCGGACGCCGGGACGGCCGCCGTCGTCGGTGCCGGGGTCAACGGGCGCGCGGCAGCGCGGACGTTCCTGGCGCGCGGGCACGCGACGTCGCGATCTTCGACCTCGACGGCGAGCGGGCCCGGCGGGCGGCCGACGAGCTCGGCGCCGCCGTCGCGGGCTCGCCTCGAGGAGGCGCTCGCGCGCGGACCTGCTCGTCACGGTCACGCCGGGCCATGGCGTGCTCCTCGCACGACGGCTCCCTGGCACCGGGGCAGCACGTGAGCCTGATGGGCGCGGACGGGCCCGGGAAGGCCGAGATCGCGCCGACCGAGCTCGCGCGCACCCGGATGTTCTGCGACGACTGGGAGCAGGCGAGCCACGGCGGCGAGCTCGCGCACGCGGTCGAGGCCGGGCTCGTCGTCCGAGAGCGACGTCGGCCGGCTCGGCGCTGTGCTCGCCGGCGTCGAGGGAAGGACGGCGGGACGCCGGCGAGATCACGACGTTCGACTCGACCGGGCTCGCGATCCAGGATCTCGCGATCGCGATCGCGGCCTTCGATCGGAGGGACGAGCTCGACCTCGAGACGCTGGGTCTCTAGACCGTGCGTGCGGGATCGAACGCGGCAAGCTCGGGGGCCGGCTCGCCGAGGATCGCCCTGGCGACGAGGTCGCCGCAGGCGAAGCCGAGGACGTTGCCGTGCCCGCAGTAGCCGCCGGCGACCCAGAGACGGTCGGTTCCCGGGACCCGGCCGGCGAAGGGGAGCTCGTCGAACGTCTCGCCCCAGATGCCCGCCCAGCGGTGCGTGACGACCGGCGGAGTGCCCATCAGCTCGGCGGCGTACGCCGTGAGCTCGTCCTGGATGAAGGGCGTCGTCTCCTCGCTCGAGGTCTCCTCGTGCTCGGGGTCGGTGTCGCGCCGGCCGCCGAGGATCAGCCGGCCCGTCGGGCGTCTGCTGCCAGTAGTCGTAGCCGCCGCGCGCATAGTGGGGCCTGTCGTAGCGGATCGGGCAGCGGCTCGGTCGCGAGCACCTGGCCGCGCCTCGGCGACGACCCACGACGCGAGCTCCGGGACGAGAGTGTTGAGCATCCCGTCGACGGCGATGACGACGGCGCCGGCGTCGAGCGCGTCGATCGCGGCGCGGTCGACCGGCGTGTGCTCGACGATCTCGGCGCCCGCGGCGGCGGCGTGCGCGGCGAGCCGCCTGACCCAGAGTGCAGGCATGAGCGCGCCGTCGCCGGGACGAACGAAGCCTCCGGCGAACAGGCCGTCGAGGTAGGCGGGGAGCGGGTCGAGCCAGTCGGCGTCGAAGCCGTCCTCGAGGAGCGCCTCGTACTCGCGCCGGAGCGTCGTCGCGCTCGGCGTCGTCGACGGCGAGCCGGAGGCTTCCGGTGCGGCGAAGCGCGTCGCCGGCGAGCGCGGACATCGCGTCGAGCGCTCGCTCGGTCAGCTGCCAGAGCGAGCCGCGACCTCGCGGCCGAGCGTCGCGCGCGCCTCGTCGTAGCTCGGGCGAGGCCCCGGAGCGCGAAGCCGCCGTTCCGCCCGCTCGCCCCGCCGGCGATCTCGCGGGCCTCGAGCAGGCGGACGCGCAGGCCGCCGCGGGCAAGAGTCAGCGCGCACGAGCAGCCCGTGACGCCGCCCCCGACGACGACGACGTCGACCGGGCCCGTAGCCTCGCGGCCTCCGGCAGGCCACAGCCAGGGCAGCGGCTGGTCGAGCCAGTACGGCAACGTGCCCGGCCAGAGACGCTCACAGCACGCTGCCTGTCAAGCTAGTGCCGGAAGCGCGGACCTGGCTGGTCGACGGCGTCGTGGACCTAGGGGAGCGCGGCTGGCGCTCGAGCCGGGCGGAGCTGCCGGCGCGAGTCGCCCGACGAGCAGGTCGGCGAGGTCGTGGGTGAACCCGCGCCGCACGACGACCCGCAAGGCGGCAAGGTCCTCGCGGTTCTTCGGGAAGGTGTAGGCCGGAACCTGCCAGCCCCGTTCGCGAAGGGCGTTCGAGACGTCGAAGACCGTGTAGTTCGTGACGTCGTCCTTCAGCTTGAACGCGAACACGGGAAGCTCGTCGCCGGGCGTGATCAGCTCGAACGGCCCGATCTCGGCGATGTGCGCCGAGAGCCGCGTGGCGACCTCGCGGGCGTAGGCCTGCACCTCGCGGTAGCCCTCGAACCCGAGGCGCAGGAAGTTGTAGTACTGCGCGACGACCTGCGCGCCGGGGCGCGAGAAGTTCAGCGCGAACGTCGGCATGTTGTCGCCGAGGTAGTTGACCCAGAAGATCAGGTCGTCGGGGAGCGCCGCCGGGTCACGCCAGACGATCCAGCCGACGCCGGGGTACACGAGGCCGTACTTGTGGCCGGAGACGTTGATCGAGGCCACCCGCGGCAGCCTGAAGTCCCACACGAGCTCCGGGTCGATGAACGGCGCGACGAAGGCTCCCGAGGCGCCGTCGACGTGGACGGGGACGTCGATCCCCGTCTCGGCCTGGTAGGCGTCGAGTGCCTCGCAGATCTCGGCGACGGGCTCGTAGGAGCCGTCGAAGGTCGAGCCGAGGATGGCGACGACACCGATCGTGTTCTCGTCGCAGAGCTTCACGGCCTCCTCGGCAGAGAGGTGGAAGCGGTCTCCCTCCATCGGCACGAGCCGCATCTCGACGTCCCAGTAGTTCGCGAACTTCTCCCAGCAGACCTGGACGTTGATCCCCATCACGAGGTTCGGCCGGTCGGCGGGCTTGCCGGCGGCGCGGCGTGCCTGCTGCCAGCGGCGCTTGAGGGCGAGCCCTCCCAGCATCGCGGCCTCGCTCGAGCCGGTGGTCGAGCAGCCGGTCGCCTTCGCTCCGTCTGGGCCGTGCCAGAGCTTGCTGAGGATGCTGACGCAGCGCATCTCGATCTCCGCGGTCTGCGGGTACTCGTCCTTGTCGATCATGTTCTTGTCGAAGCACTCGGCCATCAGCCGCTCCGCCTGCGGCTCCATCGACGTCGTCACGAAGGTCGCGACGTTGAGACGAGCGTTGCCGTCGAGCATCAGCTCGTCGTGGACGATCTGGTAGGCGACGTCGGGCGGGAGCGGGTCGCGACCGACCACGTGACGCGGGATCGCCGTGCGCTCGAGGCCGAAGAGCGGCGCGACCGCAACCTCCTCGCGTCTGACTCCCCGCCCCCTCAGATGCCTCAACGCCACGGCCCTAGTCTGTCAGGTCGTCGGGCGCCGCGCGCGATCGGACTCGGGCTGTCACGGGATGGCACCCTCTTGTCGCCCACCCGTCACGAGTACGCGCAGCTCATGCCCGGTAGACCCCCGCCCGTGCCTCGACCAGGCCGGCCAGCTCCAGCTCGACGAGGGCGGCGGAGACCGCAGCGGGCTCGAGCCCCGTCGCGCGGATGACCTGGTCGGCGGTGGCGGCGCCGTCCTGAAGCGCCGCGAGCGCAGCCGAGGCGGCTGGCCCGGACGGCGGGCCGTCGGGCGAGGCCTTCGGTGGCTCGATTCCGATCGCCTCGAGGACGTCTGCCGCGCTCGTGGCGGGCGTGGCGCCGAGGCGAAGCAGCGCGTTTGCGCCCTGGGAGAGAGCGCTCGTGATCTCTCCCGGAACGGCGAGCACCTCCCGGCCTTCCTCGAGGGCGAGGTCGGCGGTGATCAGCGCGCCGCTCCGCTCCCGTGCCTCGACGACCACCGTCGCGACGGCGAGGCCCGCGACGATGCGGTTGCGGGCCGGGAAGCGCCACGGCGCGGGAGCGACCCCTGGCGGATATTCCGAGACGACGAGGCCCCTGGCGGCGACTGCCGCGGCGAGCGCGGCGTGCGCGCGCGGGTAGTCGCGGTCGATACCGCAGCCGGAGACCGCGACCGTGACGCCGTTGGCCTCGAGGCAGCCGCGGTGCGCCCAGCCGTCGACGCCGCGAGCGAGCCCCGAGATCACGACGACACCCGCTGCGGCCAACTCTCGCGCGAGCGAGCGCGCCACGTGAGCCCCGTAGTCGCTGCAGGCGCGCGCACCGACGATCGCGACGGACGGCGCGGCCAGCAACGCCGGGTCAGCCGATCCCCGCAGGAAGAGCCCCGGCGGCGGATCGTGGATCGCGGCGAGCCGCGGCGGGAACCCCGGGTCCGAGCGGGCGACCCAGCGAATCCCGGCTGCGGCGAGCCTGGCGCGTTCCGCCGGCTCGTCGAAGCCGTCGACAAACGCCGCGAAGCGGGCGGATCCGCGCTCGCGCTCGGTCGCATGCGAGTCGCGCGAAGCTGCGAAGAGCGCGAGCGCCAGGTCGGTCACTGCACGCCCGTCATCACTGCACTCCCCACATCAGTGGGCACCGAGCTCCGAGGGCGAGCGATACGAGAGTGCCTCGGCCAGGTGCACCGGCAGCACCTCCGGAGAGCCGGCCAGCGCCGCGATCGTTCGGGCGACGCGCGAGACGCGCGCCCGGCCGCGTCCCGAGAGCGGCAGGCGCTCGACGGCCCGCGCCAGGAGCTCCTCCGACGCAGGGACGAGCCCGGGCATCGCCGTCCGAAGCGCGTCCCGTCCTGCGACCACCCGTGCACGCACGAGCCCGGATGCCTCCCCCGGCGGCGCCGCCAGCTCCGACGCCCTCGGCCGGGGCAGTGCGACGACGAGGTCGAAGCGATCGAGCAGGGCCCGCGACAGCCTGTCGCGGTAGCGATCGAGCTGCTGCGGCGAGCACGAGCAGCCGGTCCTGGCATCGCCCCGCCCGCCGCAGGGACAGAGGTTCATCGTCGCGACGAGCATGAACCGCGCCGGATAGAGCCATCGGCCCCCGACACGCGCGATCGCGACGGTTCCGTCCTCGAGCGGCTGGCGGAGGGCCTCGAGCACCGAGCGGGGGAACTCCGGCAGCTCGTCGAGCATGAGCACGCCGTCGTGCGCGAGCGTCACCTCTCCCGGGCGAGGGCTCGAGCCGCCCCCCACGATCGCGGCGACCGAGGCGGTGTGATGCGGGGCGCGAAACGGCGGGGTGCGCAACAGGCCCGCGCCGGCCGGGAGCACCCCGGCGACGGAATGGATCCTCGTGACCTCGAGCGCCGCCTCGTCGTCGAGAGATGGCAGGATCCCCGGCAGCCGGCGCGAGAGCATCGTCTTCCCGATGCCCGGCGGGCCGGCGAAGAGGAGGTTGTGGCTTCCCGCGGCAGCGATCTCGAGCACCCTCCGGGCTCGCTCCTGGCCGCGGACCTCGGAGAGGTCAGGAGCCGGCGGCGAGCGGTCGGCATGCTTCGGCCGCTCGGGTCGCGCCGGCTCCGCGTGACCGCGGAAGTAGTCGACGGCCTCCCGCAGGTGGCGCACGGGCACCGGCTCGATCCCGGCGAGGGCCACCTCGGGGCCGGATTCGGCGGCGCAGACGAGCCGTTCGGAGCCGTTCCGCCGCGCCCCTTCCGCCGCGACGAGCGAGCCCGGGACGGGACGGAGCCTCCCGTCGAGAGCGAGCTCTCCGATCGAGGCGTGGCCGGCGAGGCACCCGCGCGGGATCTGTGCCGAGGCTTCCAGCACCGCGAGGGCGATCGGCAGGTCGAAGCCCGACCCTTCCTTCCGAAGGTCGGCCGGCGCCAGGTTGACCGTGATCCGGTGGCCCGGGAACTTCAGCTCGGCCGAGGTGATCCCGCTGCGGACTCGCTCCTTCGCCTCCTGGCAGGCCCGGTCGGCGAGCCCGACGATCGCAAACGCCGGGGAGCCGCCCTGGAGATGCGCTTCGACCTCGACGCGGCGCGGGTCGAGACCGACCAGGGCATGGGTGACGGTGCGCGCGAGCATCGTTGCCATTCTGGGCAACAACTCGTGTCGTGTCCGTGACGGTTTCGCAACCGGTTTTCCACCGGCGTCGCCGAGCGGAACGCGCTGCCGAGCGGCTCTAGGCGCGGCGCGCGACCAGCACGTCCTCGAAGTACTCGCCGGCGCGGAGGCCCGTCCGCCGGTTGACATGCCGGCGGTAGCGGCCGTCGAGCCGGAGCCCGGCACGGTCGAGCACCTCCGGGTAGAGCCCTCGGCGATCGTTCACGACGACGAGGAGCGGGGCCCGGGGCCGAAGCGCCTCCGACGAACGTGCGAGCACGGCGCCGATCCCTTCCACGTACGCGGCGAGGGCCGCCCGGCTCGTCCCGCCCGCGGCTGCGCCGAGCTCGCTCGCACGCAGGTCGTCGAGCCCGAGGAGCTCGTAGGCGTAGCGGTGCTGCTCGTGGTAGTCGATCAGCCCCGGGTAGGGCGGAGAGGTGACGACCGCGTCGAAACCTCGGCCCGGATCGATCTCGCGCGCATCGCCGTGCAAGACGGTCGCCTCGCCCGGCCCGCGTACCTTCGAGAACTCCTTCAGCCGCGTCAGCGTGTCGAGCGTGTACCGCCTCAGGAAGTGCGACGCACGCTCGATCGGCCGGCACTCCCGCTTGTGCTTGTGGCACCAGTACGGGTCGCGCTGCGGGCGGGCGGGGAAGTCGAGGTCGAAGTGCGTGGTCAGCCGCGCCGAGCGGGCCGCCCTCGCGAGCACGATCCGCAGGACGTCGGCGCTCTCGTAGCCCGCGATTAGCGAGCGGAAGCGCAAGAGGTCGATCGCCGTCTCCGGCGCGAACCACTCCGCGACAAAGCCCTCCGCGATACCCGGCCTCGCCCTCGCCGCGCTCGAACCGGCCGAGCGCGTCGCGGAGATCGTGCTCGAGCGTGAACGGGCTCCAGCGGGCCGTCTTGACCCTCATCAGGAGGCAGTTGAAGGCCGCGAGGTCGATGCCGGTCGCTCCATCCCACTCTCGAGCGACTGGACGAGCGTCGTCCCGGACCCGGCGAACGGGTCGAGCACCCGGCCGCCCGTCGCGACGTGCCGGCGCAGGAGCTCCTCGACGAGCTGCGGGATGAACTTGCCGAGATACGGGTGGAGCCGGTGGACGTGCTTCGTCCGCTCGCGCTCGGGGAGCTCCTTCTCCGACCAGGAGAGCTCGACGTCGAGCTCTGCATAGAGCGCGTCCTGCGTTGCCGCCATCCGTCCGGATTCGGCGGCGGTCCGGACCTCCCTGCAGTCTTCAGAACGCGTCGCGAACCTGCAGGCTCAGAACGCGCCGCGAACGCACTCGAGCCGGCGCGCCGCGCACCGCCACCACGTCGTAGCGGACGAGGTGGTCCTGGTACTCACGCCGGTACGCGAGCCAGGTCTCGGCCGCCCGGCGCACCCGGCGCTGCTTCTCGGGCGTCACCATCTCGAGCGGGTCTCCCCAGGCGGTCCCGCTCTTCGACTTCACCTCGCAGAAGACCACTGTGCGACCGCGGAGCGCGATCAGGTCGAGCTCGTATCCGGCGACCCACACGTTGTTGCCGAGCACCCGGTAGCCGTGCAGCCGGTACCACCAGGCCGCGCGCCGCTCGGTCGGATGGCGAGTTCTAGGCTTCCGCCGCGACGAGCCCGGCATCCGGGTCTGCGCGGTAACAGCGCGCCTGGAACGACCGGCGATGGATCTCGCTCGGGCCGATCCGGCGGACCGCGGCGCTGTGCGACGGCGTGATGTACCCGACGTGCGAGGCGAAGCCGTAGTCGGGGTAGAGCGCGTCGGCAGCGTGCATGTAGCGGTCGCGCGTGACCTTGGCGACGATCGAGGCCGCGGCGATGGCGGCGCTCTTCTCGTCGCCGTCGACGATTGCCCGGTGCGGCGGGGCGAGCGGCCCGAGCTTGAACCCGTCGACCACGCAGACATCCGCGGGCTGGCAGGCCCAGAGCGCCTCCCGGAGCCCGCGAAGATTCGAGCGGTGCAGCCCGTCGCGGTCGATGACGGCCGGCGGGAACACACGCACGGCGACGCGCTCGGCGGCCGCCAGCACGGCACGGTAGAGCTCCTCGCGCTGCTCGGGACCGCATTGCTTGGAGTCGTTCAGGAAGGCCAGCGGCCGCACCCGGTGGTCGCGGAGGCGTTCGAGGTCGAGGAGCACCCCGGCGACCACGAGCGGCCCGGCGAGGGGCCCGCGACCCGCCTCATCGGTTCCCGCGATGAACCGGCCGCCGAGACGCCGGTCGAACGAGAGGAGCTTGGGGCCCGTCCGCTTCACCACCGCCCGAGGATAGCGCCGCCCTCGGCGCCTGCAATCAGCCGAAGGTTGTAGGAGCTAGGACTGGCGCAGCTCGCGGACGCGGGCCTTCTTGCCGACCTTGCCGCGGAGGTAGTAGAGCTTCGCCCGGTTGACGTCGCCGATCGCGGCGACGTCGATCTTGTCGATCTTCGGCGAGTGCACGGGGAACGTCCGCTCGACGCCGACCCCGAAGGAGTTCTTGCGCACCGTGAAGGTCTCGCGCACCCCCGCCCCCTGGCGCTTGATCACGATCCCCTCGAACACCTGGATCCGCTGGCGGCTGCCCTCGATGACCCTGAAGTGCACCCGCACGGTGTCCCCGGCCTTGAACCGTGGCACCTCGCGCAACTGGGCGCGCTCGAGCTCCTGGATGATCGTGCTCATAAGAAGGTGCCCCGCAGGGCTTTCGTGATGGTACCAGCGCCGATCAGAGCCGGGCGAAGATCGACTGGATCGAGATCCGCGGCGGCGGCCAGTAGGTCGCGACGACCTTGCCGATCAGGTTCTTCCGCGGCACCGTTCCCCATCTGCGCGAGTCGCAGGAGCCCTTGCGGTTGTCGCCCATCATGAAGTACCGGCCTGCCGGGATCTTCATCGCCGGGTAGGTGTACTGGTCGCGGAACGTGGGCTTGATGTACGACTCGTCGATCCTCTTGCCGTTGATGTAGACGTAGCCGTCCTTCTCCTCCCACGTGTCGCCCGGCAGCCCGATCAGGCGCTTCACGTACACCCCGCCGGTGCCGCAGGCGGCAAGCGCCCTCGGAGGCGTGTTGAACACGACGATGTCGCCGCGCTTGGGGCTCCAGAGGTCGTAACAGATCCGGCAGGCGAGCACACGGTCGGAGCCGCTGAAGAGGCCGCCTTTCGCGAGGCACCCGTCGCCCGGGTAGGCGCAGTGGAGCGTCGGCTCCATCGAGCTCGACGGGATCCGGTACGGATTGATGACCCACTGCTTGATCGCGAGCACGATCAGGATCGCGCCCAGGATCGTGACGAGCCAATCGATCGTCACGCGCAGGCCGTGAGGGAGCCCCACGGTCAAGCGGTCGATGGGGTTCCTCAACGCACATGCTCCTTCCGCCAGCGCTCGATCTTTCCGTGGTCGCCCGACAGGAGGACGTCGGGAACGCTCCAGCCGTGGAACTCCGCCGGGCGCGTGTAGTGCGGATGCTCGAGCCCGCCGCCGAGCTCCGCCGAGAAGCTCTCGAGCTCGCCCGAGCCCGCGGCGAGGGCGCCGGGGAGCCTGCGTGCGACCGCGTCGACGACGACCATGGCCGGAAGGTCGCCGTTCGAGAGGACGTAGGGGCCGATCGAGAGCGAGTCCGTGCAGAGATGCTCGACGATCCGCTCGTCGAACCCCTCGAAACGGGCGGAGAGAAGCGTCAAGTGCTCCTCCTTCGCCAGCTCTTCGACCACCTCCTGCGTCAACTGCCGGCCCTGAGGGGTCAGAGCGACGACCCTCTGGTCCCGACGCTCTCCGTAGACGGCCTCCAGCGCAGCGGCGACCACGTCGACGCGCAGCACCATGCCCGCGCCGCCGCCGTAGGGCTCGTCGTCCACCGAGCCCGACCCGAGCGGTGTCGTGTCGCGATAGGAGAACAGCCTCAGGTCGAGCTCACCGCCGAGGACCGTCGCGACCGGTCGCTGCTCGGTGAGCCATGCGAAGGCATGCGGAACGAGGGTGAAGACGTCGAGACGCAAAGGAGTCAGTCGGGATCCGAGAAGCCGGGCGCGACAAGGATACGCCCCGCCTCCAGGTCGACGGCACGGACACACGCTTCGACGAGCGGCAAGAGGAGGCCGCCGCCGAGGTCGAGCGCGTCGTTGGCGGGACCGGGATGGACCGCCTGGACGAGGCCGAGGACACGGCCCCCGTCCTCGACGACCTCGAGCCCGACGAGCTCGAAGGTGTAGTACTCGCCGTCCGCGGTCTCCGGGAGAGCCTCGCGCGGCACCTCGAGCGCCGTCCCCCGCTCGACCTGAGCGTCGAGACGGATCACGGGGCGCCCCCCGGCCCCGCGGCGCGCGACGACGACCTCGGCCTCCTTGCCGCCCGCGAGGAGGCGGGCGCCCGTCTGGAACCAGCGAGCGTCGTCCGAGGGGTCATCGACGAAGAACGCGCCGTCGAGCCCGTGCGGCCGACCCACTCGTCCCACGGCGACCCGATCCGGTCCGGTCAACCCGCGATCTCGACCAGGACACGGCGACCGTCCCGGGCAGAGCTCGCCCGCACGACGGCACGCAGCGCGCGGACGATTCGCCCGCCGCGACCGATCACCTTGCCGACGTCGTCCGGAGCGACGTGCAGGTGGAGGACGAGCGCGCCGTCGCGCTCCTCGCTCTCCACGTGCACCGAACCGGGATCGTCGACGAGCTCACGCGCAAGGTACGCGAGAAGCTCGGCCACGCCTAGGAGATGCCCTTGACCTTGATCAGGCGGGCGACGGCCTCGGTCGGCTGCGCGCCCTTGCCGAGCCAGCTACGGATCTTCTCGTCGTCGAGCTCGATCGTCGAGGGCTCGGTCTGCGGGTTGTAGCGGCCGACGATCTCGAGGAACCTCCCGTCACGGGGGGAACGCGAGTCGGCCGCGACCACGCGGTAGATCGGGTTCTTCTTGGAGCCCACACGAGTGAGCCTGAGCTTGACTGCCATGGCTACAGGTTACCGACGAGGGGACCGCTTCCCCCGGGCCTTCCGTTTCTTCGGCGGCGTGCGGCGTGAGAGCGGTGCGACACCCTGCGGTCCGCCCTGGGGCCCGCCCGGCAGAGCGCCCATGCCGTCGAGCCCGGGGAGGGCGGGCATCTTGCCCTTTCCGATCTGGCCCATCATCTTCTCCATCATCTTCCGCGCCTCGAGGAGCTGGTTCACCTCCTGGACGGAGGTCCCCGACCCGTTCGCGATCCGGATCCGGCGCCGGCCGTCGATCGAGTGCGGGACAGCGCGTTCGCGCGGTGTCATCGAGAGGACCATCGCCTCGACGCGCTTGAGGCGATCCTCGTCGATATCGGCGTTCGCGAGCTGGCCCATCCCCGGCATCAGCTTCAGCACGCCCTGGAGCGGGCCCATCCGCCTCAGCATGCGCTGGGCCGAGAGGAAGTCGTCGAAGGTGAACTGCCCCTTGCGGATCTGCGCCTCCATGCGCTCGGCCTCGTCGGCGGAGGTCGCCTGCTCGGCGCGCTCGATCAGCGTCAGGACATCGCCCATCCCGAGGATGCGCGAGGCCATCCGGTCGGGGTGGAAGACCTCGAGCGCGTCGAGCTTCTCGCCCATCGAGGCGAACATGATCGGCCGGCCGGTGACGCTCTTCACCGAGAGAGCGGCGCCGCCGCGAGCGTCGCCGTCGAGCTTGGTGAGGATCACGCCGTCGAACTCGATGCGCTCCTGGAAGGCCTTGGCGACCTCGACCGCCTGCTGGCCGGTCATCGCGTCGAGGACGAGGAGCGCGTTCGTCGGGCTCGAGACGTCGCGGACGCGCTCGAGCTCGTCCATCAGGTCGGCGTCGATCTGGATGCGGCCGGCGGTGTCGACGATGACCGTGTCCAGGCGGTCCTCGCGCGCGCGCTCGAGGCCCGAGCGCGCCGCCTCGACCGGATCGGTGGTGTCCGTGCGATACACGGGAACCCCGATCTGGGCGCCGAGCTGCTCGAGCTGGTCGATCGCGGCGGGCCGGGCGAGGTCCGCGGCGACGAGTCCCGGCTTCCGGCCGCGCTCCTTGAGCTGCTTCGCGAGCTTCGCCGCCGCGGTCGTCTTGCCCGAGCCCTGGAGGCCTGCGAGCAGGATCACCGAGCGGGGGCCGAGGACGAGCTCGACCGTGTCGGCACCGAGGAGGTCGGTGAGCTCCTCGTCGACGATCTTCACCACGTGCTGGCCGGGAGTGAGCCCCTTCAGCACCTCCTCGCCGAGCGCCCGCTCGCGCACCCGTTCGACGAAGCTCCGGACGACGTCGAGGTTGACGTCGGCCTCGAGCAGTGCGAGCCGGATCTCGCGCATCGCGCGCGAGATCGATTCCTCGTCGAGCCGGCCGCGCTTGCGAAGATCGCCGAGAGCCGCGCCGAGGCGGTCGGAGAGGGTGTCGAACATTCCCGAGCAGTGTAGAGGCGGCCCGGTTTCGAGACAGCGCTAGGCCGGAATGGTCACCTTCCTCGTGCGGGTCACCTTGCCGCCGTTCGCGGCGAGCACGACCTTCACTGTCGCCGCTCCCGCGGGGACGCCCTTCCCGAGCGCCAGGCGCAGCGTGTGGGTGCCTTCGGTGAGCTGCCCGGTGGCCTTCGCGAGCGTGCCGCCGTCGCGGACGAGGCTCGCGTGGATGGTCGCGCTCGCCGTTCGTCCGCACCGAGACGGCGACGGCGCGGTTCCCGTTCGCGGCCTTCGTCACCTTTGCCGAGGCGATGCTCGCGTCGAGCGCCCCGGCGTCGGGGGCCGTGGACGAGGCGACCCCCGAGAGGCCGATCGTGAACGCCGCCCCGAAGCCGTCGGCGATCGTCCCGGTCACCTGGACGACGTTCGTCGCGTGCGCTGCCGAGGTGAGGACGTTGTCGGTCTCGTCGGTCGTCGGGTCGGTCTTCGGCGAGCGGCTCCAGTACGGGGCCGCGCCGGAGAGCACCGTGTCGTTGTCTGCGTCGGAGAAGAAGATCTGGGTCGTGTAGTCGGTCGCAACCGAGCCGCCGTCGTAGGTGCGGACGCGGACATGGATGTGGATCGCGCGGCCCTGGTACCAGCCCGGCCAGATCGTCTTGAAGTTGACCTGACCGTCGACCGGTGCAGCGAGCGCCCCCGCGTCGACGCCGGTGACCTGGAAACCGCGCAGGAAGTTCTGGCCCGAGGTGGAGGATGCGCCGGGCTGGCCGCCCTCGTCGGAATAGAGCCCGTAGGCGTTCGCGTGCCAGATGTCGACGTGGGCACCGTTGATCGGTGCGCCGCTCGCAGCGTCGAGCACGTTGATCCTGACGAGCAGCGGCACGCCGGCCTGCACCGCTCCGGCTGCGACCGAGGCGGTTGCCGTGTTGTTGCGGACGTCGAAGCGTCGCAGCATCTCGTCGACCCAGTAGGGGCCTTCGGTCATCGTGGGGGTGACCGTGACCGCCGCCTCGGCCGTCGCCGCTCGGGCCGGAGCCGCCGCGACGAGATCTCCCAGCAAGCCGAGCGCCGGCCGCGAGATGAGTAGTGCGGCTCCCGCCGAGCCGGCCGTGCCGAGCGCCTGTCTGCGCGTGATCCGCCGTTCCATGGATCTCACCTGTCCTTTCGTCGTCTGTGGTCGACGACCATGATCCGGCGGGCGCCTGTGAGCCGGCTGAGAGCCGCCGGAGCGTTCAGTCGGAGACGAGAGCGCGGGCGAAGTCGACCGGGTCGAAGGGCCGGAGGTCGTCGAGGCCCTCCCCCACGCCGACGAGCTTCACCGGGAGTCCGAGCTCGAAGGCGATCGGGACGGCGATCCCGCCCCTGGCCGAGCCGTCGAGCTTCGTCAACGCCACGCCGGTGACGCCGACCGCCTCGCCGAAGAGCCGAGCCTGCTGAAGCCCGTTCTGCCCGGTGGTCGCGTCGATCACGAGGAGCGTCTCGTGCGGCGCGCCCTCGATCCGGCCGGCGATGACCCTGCGCACCTTGGCGAGCTCGTCCATCAGGTTCGTCTGCGTGTGGAGCCGCCCGGCCGTGTCGACGATGACCACGTCGCCACCGGCACCGACGGCGTCGTAGGCGACGGCGGCGGGGTCGGCGCCGCGCTCCCCGCCGACGAACTGGGCGCCGGCGCGGCGCGCCCACTCCTCGAGCTGCTCCTCTGCCGCGGCCCGGAACGTGTCCGCGGCACCCACGGTGACCGAGCGGCCGTGCTCTCGCAGCTTCTGCGCGAGCTTCCCGGTCGTCGTCGTCTTGCCGGTGCCGTTCACCCCGACGACGAGGATCACGGAGGGGCGGGAATCGAGCGAGAGCGTCGGCGGAGGGCCGAAGAGCGACGCGATCTCCTCGGAGAGCGGGCCTGCGAGGTCGCCCGAGACCTGGCTCGCCTCGAGCCGGCGCACGAGCTCGGCGGTCGCCTTCACCCCCACGTCGGCGCCGAGGAGCGCCTCTTCGAGCCGCTCCCACGAGGCCGAGTCGTCGGGATCGAACGCCGTGACGGCGATCTGCTCGGTGAGCGCACGCCGCGACCGCGAGAGCGACTCGCGGAGGCGCGCGGCGAAACCGCGCCGCGCGACCTCCGTCTCGTAGGGTCCTTCGGCGTCCCCGAGGAACTCGGCCCAGGTCCGCGCCATGCGCGGAACGCTACCCGGAGCCTCTAGGTGCGCTCGTCGCCGACCACCATGTAGTGGCCGACCGACGTGCGGGTGCCCTCCCACTGCTCGAAGATGTGGCCGAGCTTGGCGGGCATCTCCTCGTCGAACACGCTCTCGGCGGCGGCGGCGTTCTCCTCGGTGTCGAACAGCGTGATCGAGATGAACTTCCCTTCGGCCGAGGCGAGCTCCGTGACACCCAGATATCCGGGCAGGGCCTGCATCAGCGGGCGGATGATCCCCTCCGCCTCGTCCATCGTCGCCTGTGCTGCCTCGACGTTGATGCCCTCGAAATGCGCGACGCGAGCGAACATGTCTCCTCCTTCGCTTGGGGGTGAGGTCTCACCTGGACTTTGCGCGGAGGCGGCGGCCGAGTCAAGGAACCGGCCTAGATCGGCCGGCGGTGGATCTCGTCCTCGAGGAGCGCGATCACGGCATTGGCCCAGTCGCCGACGTCGTCGGCCGGCTCCTGGTCGCGGATCGTGATGAACCCGGCCGCGAGCCGCTCGAGCTCGTCGTCGGTGAGCCGGTGGACCGGATCGGTGGCCTCGGCGGCAAGCGCGCCCTCGTCGGCCTCCTCCTCCCGCGCCTTCGCGAACGCGATGAGCCACGGGTGGCCGGGAACAGCCTCGATGAGCTGCTCGAGTAGCTCGTCGACCCGCCGGTGGCCTTCGGGCGTCAGGGCCGCGACGGCACGCTGCAGGTACTGGCTGTGGTGATCGGACAGGGCCGGCGGTGGAGTCGTCGTGGGGTAGGACGCCCCAACTCTAGCCGCCGGACCCCGCGAGTTCGGTTAGTAGCCGCCCCCACCGCCGCAGGCGGTGAGGAGCAACGGCAGCGCCGCGACGATGGCGGCGACGAGCAGATAGCGAGTCATGGTCATGTGAGGAGTTACGCCCCAGCTCCGGGATCGGATCGCCTGCGGCGCACTCGACCTTCCTCACGGCGCGCGTCTACGCCGTGGCTGCAGCCGGCCGCTCGTGGGGGAGGCGGCGCGACACGATCTGCGAGACGCCCTCGGTCGCCATCGTGACGCCGTAAAGGACGTCGGCAGCCTCCATCGTGCGCTTCTGGTGTGTGATCACGATGAACTGCGCCTGATCCGCATACTCCCGCAGGAGCGCGGTGAAGCGCGCGATGTTCGTGTCGTCGAGGGCGGCCTCGACCTCGTCGAGGAGGTAGAACGGGCTCGGGCGCGACAGGAAGAGCGCAAACAGGAACGCGATCGCGCCCAGGGCCTTCTCGCCGCCCGAGAGCAGCGAGAGGCGGGTGACCCGCTTCCCGGCAGGGCGGAGCTCGACCTCGATCCCGGTCTCCCCGTCCTCGTCCTCGGCCTCGGTGAGCCGCAGGCGGCCCTGCCCGCCGGGGAAGAGGCTCTCGACCACCTGGGAGAAGTGAAGCTCGACGGCGGCAAACGTCTCCGCGAAGCGCTTCTCGACCGTCTCGGTGAGCTCGCGGCGAAGCGCCTCGAGCTCGGCGAGGCTCCGCTCGAGGTCGGCTCGCTGGATCGAGAGCTCGTCGAGGCGCTCCTTCTCGGCCTCGTACTCCTCCTTCGCGAGGGGGTTCACCCGCCCGAGCTGCTCGCGGCGGCGCTCGAGCCGTTCGACGCGCGCCGCGAGCTCGGCACGGTCGTCACCTTCCACGGGCTCCGCGTCGGCGGCCTTCAGCCGTCGCCCGGCCTCCTCACGCTCGGCCTCGATCCGCGCCAGCTCGACGTCCAGTGCGCTTGCGCGCTCGGCGGCGGCCGTGAGCAGCCCGCGCAGCTCGACCTCCTCGGCACCGAGCCGCCGAAGCATCGCGCCGAGCTCCGACGTGCGCGCCGAGTCCTCGTCGACACGGTGCCGTACCAGCGTCTCCACGGCCCCGGTGTCGACCGTCAGCGCGCGCTCGAGCCGGTCTGACTGGGAGGCGAGCCGCTCGAGGACGGAGACATCGACTCTGTCCCTCGGCCCGGCGTCTGCGAGAGAGCGCGACGCTGCTTCGGCCCTCTCCGCCGCCGTGCGCTCGGCGTCGCGGGCTACGCCGGCGGCTTCGGCGAGCGCTTCCGCGTCTGCCCGGAGGAGCTTCGGGTCGCCGTCGCCGGTCGACGCGCGGCCGCCCGCGATGCGCTCGGCGTCACGCGCCCGCGCCTCGATCCCGGCCGCGTCGCGGCGAAGCTCGGCGTCGCGGGCGGCGAGCGCGGCGAGGTCGTCGGCGGCGGCTCTCGCCCGGGCGGCGAGCGGCTCCTCGAGCCGTCCGGCCAGCATGGCGACGATTCGCAGCGTCTCGTCGAGCCGCTCCACGCCCCGCACGAGCCGCGCCAGCGCTCCCGGGTCCGGGCGGCGCTTCCCCCGTAGGTGCGCGACAGGGGCGAAGGCGGCCGTCGCCGCCTGCGCGCTCCCAGCCGCGCCGGTTGCCGCATCCTCGGCGGCGGCGGCCGCCTCTTCGAGCCGGACGAGCGCGGCGGCATGCTCGCGACGGGTTGCCTCGAGCTCGAGCAGGAGCGCCTCGGCGGTCTCGCCTGCGAACCACAGCTCCCCGCGAGCCGGGTCCCAGCCGATGCCGTCGGAGGTCACGGCCGGCACCTGCGACGCCAGGAGCTCGCGCGCTTCGACCACCGGCAGGCTCTCGACGATCTTCCGGGGGTCCCGGCCGACGAGGACGACGAGCGATCCGAGGCCCGAGGCCTGCGCCTGCCGGACGAGCGCGAGCCCGCGGTCGGCGTCGCCGGCGACGATGCCGGCGGCGAGCCGGCCGAGGGCGGCGGCGACGGCGCGCTCGCGGCCGGGCTCCGCCTGGATCCTCGAGAGGACGAGTTGCTCGCCGCTCTCCGCGAGGGCCCGGGCGGCGGGTGGCAGGCCCTCGCGCTCCGCCAGCGAGCCGTCGAGAGCCGACAGCCGCTGCCGCGCGAGCTCGGCCCGGGCGACGAGGTCGTCGCGCTCGCGGGCAGCCGCGCGGGCGGCGCTCTCGGCCTCGTCGAGGGCGCGCCCGAGCTCGTCGGGCGACGGGCCGGTGGTCTGGTGCGCCGCCGCCTCCGCGAGCTCGGCGGCAGCCTCGGACCGAAGCCGGGCGGCGGACTCCCGGAGCAGGCCGATCCTCCCCGCGGCTCCGCGAAGCGCAAGGAGCCGCCCCGGCCCGCCGCCGACGAGTGCATCCTCGTGCGCCGCCCGGTCGGCGGCGAGGCGCTCGATCGACGCCGTCACGGCGGCGAGACGGGCCCGCTCGGCCCCGGCGACCCGCGCCCAGGCCTCGGCGGCGGCGACCTCGGCTCCCGCCCGGCGCGCCGTTGCGGCGCTGACGACCGCTGCGGCATCCCGGGCCGCCGCGAGCGCCTCGTCGGCGCGCGCCGGCTCGAATGCCCGTGCCGCCTCGAGCTCGGCGCCGAACCGCGCAGCGAGGGCACCGGCCGCCTCGCGGCGGAGCGCGAGCCGCTCGCTTCCCGACCGGAGGCGGTAGAGCCCGGCCGTGTGCGCCTCCCGCTCACCGGCGGCGTCGGTGAGCTCGTCCTCGGCAGCTGAGCGCTCGCGCGAGCAGCGCCTCCATCTTCGCGTCGAGCTCGCGCCGCTCGGAAAGCGCGCGTCCGCGACGCTCCTCGGCGAGAAGCCGTCGCGCGTCGAGAGCCGCGAGGTCGAGCGCCGCGATCGCGGCCTCGAGGCCGGAGATCTCGGCCGCGAGCTTCTCGGCGCGCTCGGCTGCGGTCGCCTGCAGCGCCAGCGGCCGGAGCCGCTTGCGCACCTCGTCCTCGAGATCCCGCGCGCGCTCGACCTGCGTCCCGACCCGGGCCAGCTTGAGCTCGGCGCGGTGGCGGCGGAGCTTGAACCGCCCGAGCCCGGCCGCCTCCTCGACGAGGCCGCGGCGCTCGGCCGGCTTCGCGCCCAGGACCGTCTCGACGCTCCCCTGCGAGATCACCGACCGGAGGCCGCCTCCGAGACCGACATCCGAGAGGAGCTCGATCAGGTCGATCCGCCGGACGGCGGCGCGGTTCACGAGGTACTGCCCCTCGCCGCCGCGGTGAAGACGCCGGGCGAGGGAGACCTCGGAGAACGGCAGCCCGGGCCACGCGCCGTCGGCGTTGTCGAAGACGAGCTCGACCTCGCAGAAGTCCACCGGCTTGCGGCCTGCGGATCCCGCGAACAGGACGTCGTCGGGCTTCTCCGCGCGAAGCTCGTGCGGGCTCAGCGAGCCGGTCGCCCAGAGGATCGCGTCGGAGACGTTCGACTTGCCCGAGCCGTTCGGGCCGACCACGACCGCCACACCCGGCTCGAGCTGGACCTCGACCGGGTCGACGAACGACTTGAACCCGCGCAATTTGATCGCCTGGAGATGCACGCGCGGGCAAGTTTGCACGTGGAGTCGGACAGGGGATCAGGCCGCCGGAGCCGCGCCGTCGGCCACTCCGAGGCCCTCGAGCGCCTCGCGCGCCGCCTCCTGCTCGGCGTCCTTCTTCGACGCTCCCTTCCCTACGCCCGCTTGCAGGCCGTCGACCATCGCGGCCGCGGTGAACGTGCGCTCGTGTGCCGGGCCCTCCGAGTCGAGGAGGGCGTAGGTCACCGAGCGGCCGCGTCGGGCGAGCTCTTCCTGGAGCTCCGTCTTGTGGTCGACCTTGTGGGTCAGCGCGTACTCGATGCTGGGCTCGAACGCCTCGACGATCGGGCCGGCGACCATCTCGAAGCCGTGCTCCAGATAGAGCGCCGCCAGGGCTGCCTCGAGCAGGGCGGCGAGGACGTTCCGGTTCCGGGCAAGGCGGGCGACGTCGTTGCCGTCGGGCCCGGGATGAAGCTCGAGGAGCCTCGTACCGAGGCCGAGCTCCTCGGCGATCACCGCGCAGGTCGCTCGCGACACCACCTGCGAGCGGAGCTTCGCCATCTGGCCTTCCTCGTAGTCCGGGAACCGGCGGTAGAGGGCGTGGGCGATGGCGAGCTCCAGCACCGAGTCGCCGAGGAACTCGAGCCGCTCGTAGGAGTCGCTGCGCGCCGAGGCCCAGCTCGAATGGGTGAAGACAGCCGCCGCTCGCCCGGGCGGGAGCTCCTCGATCAGCCGGCCGAGGCTCGGCGCTACTGGTGCGAGGTGACGTAGTCGACCGCCTGGCCGACCGTCCTGATCTTCTGAGCATCCTCGTCGGAGATCTTGATCCCGAACTGGTCCTCCAGCTCCATGATCAGCTCGACGAGGTCGAGCGAGTCGGCATCGAGATCCTCCTGAAACGACGCCTCTGGTGTGATCTCGCTCTCGTCGACGCCGAGCTGCTCGGTCAGGACTTCCTTGACGCGCTCGTAGACCTCTTCCTTGGACGCTGCCATGTCACCTCATCGTTCGGTTTGGTTACTGGGGGTTGGAAAAAGCGCGCCGATCATACACGGAGGGGCGGCCCGGTCGAAAGGGCCTCGGCGAGCCTGCCGGGCGACGCCGTGCTCGGCGCCGCGAGCGGCGAGCTCGATCGCGTTGGCGATCGCGCGCCGGCCGGAATTGCCGTGCGCGATCACGGCGAGCCCGTTGAGGCCGAGGAGATAGGCGCCGCCGTAGGTGTCGGGGTCGAGGCGGGCACGGAGGCGGCGCGCTGCCGGCCGGATCAGGAGGCCGCCGAGCTTGCCGGTCGCGGTGGCGCTGATCTCCTCGCGCAGCAGGTCGAGGAGCTCCTTGATCCCACCCTCGAGCAGCTTGAGCGCGACGTTGCCGGTGAACCCGTCGGTGACGACGACGTCGGCGGCGCCGCGGAGCAGGTCGCGAGCCTCGGCATTGCCGTCGAACCGGATCCCCTCGGCCTCTGCGCAGGAGCGCGTGGGCCTCGATCGTGAGCTGGTTGCCCTTCTCGGGCTCCTCGCCGATCGAGAGCAGGCGCACCGTCGGGGCCGGGTTGTCGAGCATCTCCGCTGCAGAAGATCGAGCCCATCACCGCGAACTGGACGAGGTGCTCGGGCCGGCAGTCGGCGTTGGCGCCGCCGTCGATCAGCAGCGAGACGCCGCCGCGCGTCGGGAGCGGTAGGGCGATCGCAGGGCGGAGGACGCCGGGCGCGCGGCGGAGGTACATGAGCCCCGCGGCGAGCATCGCACCGGTGTTCCCCGCCGAGAGGACGGCGTCGGCGCTGCCGTCGGCGACCGCGCGAACCGCGCTCACGAGCGACGAGTCCGGCTTCGCGCGAACGGCCTCGGCGGGCTTCTCGGCCATCCCGATCGCCTCGTCGGCGGCGACGACGAGCGGGAGCCCGCCCGTGTCGAGGCCTGCGGGCCCGTGCAAGGTCACCTGGATGCCGGTCGCTCGCAGCGTCGAGCGGCGCCCGCGACGACCTCGTCGGGCGCGCGATCTCCGCCGAGCGCGTCGACTGCGACGCGGGCCACGGCGCGCTACCCGGGGAAGCGCACCGGCTCGACTTCGCGGCCCTTGTAGGTGCCGCAAGTCGGGCAGACGCGATGGGCGAGCTTCGGTGAGCCGCACTGCGGGCAGGTGTTCACCCGCGGCGCCTCGAGGGAATGCGTCGCCCGGCGCTTGTCGCGGCGGGACTTCGACGTCTTTCTCTTCGGGACGGCCATGAGAGCGGGAACAGCGTAGCTAAACGTCGTCGCGTAACGCTTCGAGGGCCGCCCAGCGCGGATCTGCCGTGGGCTCCGTCGTGCTCGTGCGGCTCGTCGTTCAGGTTCTTGCCGCACTCGGGGCAGAGGCCCGCGCAGTCCGGGCGGCAGAGGATCTTCTCGGGGAGCGCGAGGGCGACGGCGTCCCGGGCCCACGCCGAGACGTCGAGCCGGTTGTCGACGAGATAGGGCGTGCGGAGCTCCTCGTCGTCGGGCGCGGACGCCTGGTACTCGCGGGCGTGGATCGGGACGTCGAGGACGGCGTCGCCGAGGCAGCGGTAGCACGGGCCCGTGGAGGCGCGCGGTGAAGGCGAGCGTGAAGACGGTGCCGGTGACCGCGCGCGCGACCGCGAGCGACGCGCCGACCTGCTCGGGCACGGGCACGTAGCGCTGGCCGCCGAACTCGAAGGCGCGGCAGCTCGACCTCGAGCGCCTCGCGGTGTTCCTCTCCCGGCCGGAGCTTCGCCCGGCGCAGGTCGAAGAACGTCATCGGTTCAGCCTGGATCCAGGGCTCACGTGAGGACCTCGTCGACCTCGAGCGGCATGATGTCCTCCTGCGAGCGCTCGTGGAGCCGCTCGCGGCCGCGGCGGACCGCGGTGAGGAACTTGTCGAGGTTCGACTCGAGCGTGGCGAGGATGCCGTCGGCCCAGTCCTCCATCTCGAGCCGCGTCTCGCGGGCCGTGCGGCGGGCCTCGTCGATGATCTCCTGCGCCTGGCGCTCGGCGAGCTTGACGATCTCGGTCTGCGAGGCCTCGCGGACGGCCTGCTCGCGCGCCTCCTGGAGGAGCCGGTCCTGCTCGCGCTTGGCCTCGGCGAGCATCTCCTGGCGCTCCTTGACGATCCAGCGGGCCTGCTTGATCTCCTCGGGGATCGTCGCGCGCATCTGGTCGAGGATGTCGTAGATCTCCTCGCGGTCGATCCGCACCTGGTCGGTGAGGGGGACGGCCTTCGCGTTGTGCACGAGGTCGTCGAGCTTGTCGATGAGAACGAGGACGTCCATCGGTTGGGGAATCCTACTCCTGGTCGTTGAGTGGGGCGCCGCCCCGACCGTGCGGGAAGAGCTCCTTGAGGCGGCGGGCGACGGCGGCGGGCACGAGCTCCTCGACATTTCCGCCGAACGAGGCGATCTCCTTCACGCCGCTCGAGCGTGACGAAGCTGACCTGCGGGCTCGCCATCACGTAGACGGTCTCGATCTCGGGGGCGAGCGTGCGGTTCAGCTGGTTCATCTGGAACTCCCACTCGAAGTCGGAGATGACGCGGAGGCCCTTCACGATCACCTTCGCGTCCCAGCGGCGGGCGAAGTCGACGACGAGCTCCTTGAAGACGTCGACCTCGACGTTCGGGATCGCGTCGACGCGCGTCGCGGAGGAGGCTCACGCGCTCCTCGATGGCGAGCAGGGCCGTCTTGTGCTGCGGGTTGCCGACGACGCCGACGACGACGCGGTCGAAGATCTTCGCCGCGCGGGTGATCACGTCGAGGTGGCCCGTTCGTGACGGGGTCGTAGGAGCCGGGGCAGATGGCGGTGATCACAGCTCGAACAGCGTAAGGCGCGCGGAGCCGTAGCGGCGGGAGGTGCGGATCGTCGAGGCCCTCGAGGGTCGGCTCCGCGGCGGCCGGCGTCTGGAGGACGGCGAGGCCGTCCTCGGCGAGGAGCCGTGCGACGTGCGGCGCCAGGCGGTCGTAGGCGTCGAAGTCGTAGGGCGGGTCGGCCAGGATCAGGTCGTAGGGGCGGCGCTCGGTCGCGAGGGCGCGTAGGGCGTCCTGGCAGAGGACGGTCGCCTTCAGGCCGAGCTTCTCGAGGTTCGCGCCGATCGTCGCGGCAGCGCCTCGCGCGAGCTGTCGACGAAGACGCGCGCGCTCGGCGCCGCGCGAGAGCGCCTCGATCCCGAGCGCGCCCGGAGCCGGCGTAGAGGTCGAGCACCGAGGCCCCGTCGACGGGGCCGATCAGGTTGAAGGCCGCCTCGCGGACGAAGTCCGACGTCGGCCGCGTCTCCGTGCCCTTCGGCGCCTCGATCCGCCGCCCTCGAAGCTCGCCCGCGATGACCCGCACGCCGTGACCCTAGTGACCGTCGTGGACGCCGTGGCCGGGCTCACGACAGCTCGGCGCGGTGTCCGACACCGACGCGGCGGCGACGATCCGGTCGGCTTCGTCGTGCCACGGGCCGGGCTCGGTCACGAGCTCCTGGGCGAGGTCGCGGGCTCGTTCGAGGAGGGCGCGGTCGGCGCGGAGGCGGGTGAAGCGGAGGTCGCCGAAGCCGGACTGGCGCGTGCCGAGGAGCTGGCCCTCGCCGCGGAGCTCCCAGTCGCGCTCGGCGAGCTCGAAGCCGTCGGTCGTCTCGACGAGCGCCTCGAGCCGCGCCTGCGCGACCTCGGTCAGCTCGAGCTTCGGCCGCGAGATCAGCAGGCAGTACGACTGCTCGGCGCCGCGGCCGACCCGGCCGCGCAGCTGGTGGAGCTGCGCGAGCCCGAACCGGTCGGCCTCCTGGACGATCATGATCGTCGCGTTCGGGACGTCGACGCCGACCTCGATCACCGTCGTCGCCACCAGCACGTCGAGCTCGCCCTCCTTGAACGCCCGCATCACCTCCCGGCGCTCCGCCGCCTTCAGCCGCCCGTGCAGCAGCCCGACGCGGTAGCCGGCGAGCTCGGCCCGCTGGCAGCCGCTCGGCCTCGGCCTCGGCCGCGCGGGCGAGCCGCGTCTCGGACGCCTCGATCAGCGGGCACACGACGTACGCCTGCCGCCCGGCGTCGAGATGGACGCGCAGCCGCGCGTACGCCTCGCTGCGAGCGCTCCGCCCCCACCCACGCCGTGACGATCGGCTTGCGGCTCGCGGGCGGCTTCTCGATCTCGGTGACGTCGAGCTCGCCGAACACGGTCGAGCGCGAGCGTGCGCGGGATCGGCGTCGCCGTCATGTGCAGCACGTGCGGCCGCAGCCCCGAGAGCGCCTGGCGCTGCTCGACGCCGAACCGGTGCTGCTCGTCGACGACCGCGACCGCAAGGTCCGCGAACACGACCTCGCGCTGGATCAGCGCATGCGTCCCGACCACGATCTGCGCCTCGCCCGACTCGATCTCCGCGCGCGCCCTCTTGCCGCCCGCCGCTCCCCGTGAGCAGCACCGACCGGACGCCGAGCTCCGAGCAGAGGCTCTCGACCGTGAGGAAGTGCTGCTCGGCGAGCGTCTCGGTCGGCACCATCAGCGCCCCCTGCCGGCCCGCCTCCACCGCCCGCAGCAGCGCGTACAGCGCCACCACCGTCTTCCCCGAGCCGACGTCGCCCTGGAGCAGGCGCTGCATCGGCCGGTCGCGCTCGAGGTCGGCGTCGATCTCGGCGATCGCGCGCTCCTGGTGCTCGGTCAGCGCGAACGGGAGCGCCGCGACGGTACCGCGCGGCCAGCTCGCCCGGCGGCGGCAGCGGCCGACCCGGCTCGCCGTCGACGCGCGTCCGCAGCACCGCGAGCTGCAGGGCGACGAGCTCGTCGAACGCGAGCCGCCGCCGCGCGGTCTCGGCCTCGGCCGAGATCCTCCGGGAAGTGGATCGCTGCGAGCGCGTCCCGGCGGATCGGCAGCTCGCTCCTCCGCGGGCAGCGGATCGAGGATGTCGTACGCATGCAGCTCGAGCGCCGCCCGCGCGAGCTCGCGCAGCCGCGAAGAGGGCACCTGCTCGCTCGCGCGGTACACCGGCGCGAAGTCGGCCGTCGCGCGAGCCTCGCCGAGGTCGTAGGAGCGCACCTCGAAGCCATGCGAGGAGAGCCGCCCCCGCAGCCGCACCGTCGTCCCCGGCACGAGCCTGTCGGCCAGCCAAGGCTGGTTGAACCAGTTCGCCGAGATCGTCCCGCCGGCGTCACGCACCCGCGCGGTCACGATCGAGAGCCGACGTCGTATCTGCCGCACCCGGACCGACTCCACCACGCCGGAGATCGCCACCTCCTCGTCGCCCCAGAGCTGCGTGATCGCGACCTCGCCTGCCGCCGGCTCGTAGCGCCGCGGACGCCGGAAGAGGAGGTCCCGCACCGTCGCAGAGCCCGAGCGGCCGCAGCTTGCGCGACAACGACGGCCCGACGCCCGGCAGGGTCTCGAGCGGCTGGTCCAGCCGCTCCGGGGAACCGAGCCCCCGGGGCCGGAGAAAGTCCCGTTCCTCCACGGGTACCCGAGTATAGGTCCCGCTCAGGCGGGATCGTCGAACCAGAAGAGCCCGACCGTTCCCGGGCCCGCGTGCGCGCCGACGACCGCCCCGAGCCCGGTGGCCACCTCGACCACCGCCTGCGGCCGCTCGGCTCGCACGATCGCCTCGAGCGCAGCGAGCCGGTCCGGGGCGGCGGCGTGGGCCATCCCGATCCGAAGCGACGGCCCGTCGACGGTCGAGGCGGCGAGCAGGGAACCGAGCTCCTCGAGCGCCTTCCCACTCCCGCGCACGCGCTTCAGCGGCACGACCTCGCCGCGCTCGAGCCCGAGGATCGGCTTGACGCTGAGGAGCGTCCCGGCGAGCGCCGCGCCGCGCCCGATCCGCCCGCCACGGGCCAGGTAGTCGAGCGTGTCCACCGTGAACAGCAGCCCGTGCGTCGCGAGGTAGCGCTCGACGAGCACGTCGATCTCCTGCTCGGTCGTCCCCTGCTCGAGCCGGCGCTGGATCGCGAGCGCGAGCATCGCCACAGCCGCCGACACCGTCCGCGTGTCGACGACGCGAACGGCGTCGAGCCCGGCGGCCGCGCTCGTCGCCGACGCGAACGTCCCGGACAGAGTCGAGGAGAGCTGAAGCGAGAAGATCCGCTCGAACCGGGGAGAAAGCTCCTCATAGACGGCGAGGAAATCGCCTGGCGTCGGCTGCGAGGTCGTCGCGGACTCCCCGGCCTCCAGCCGGGCGTAGAGATCCGCCGGCCCGAGGTCGACGTAGTCGCGATAGCTCTCGCCGCCGACGTTCACGTAGAGCGGCACGATCCGCCAGTTGGGGAACCGCTTCGGGCCCTCCGGGAAGTCCGCGGTCGAGTCGAGCACGATCGCGGTGTTCTCGGCGGTGAGGCTCATGCGGCGAGGATCGCCTCGACGATCCGGTCGAGGCCCTCGTCCTTCATCAGGCAGGCCACAGCGCCGGCGTTCAGCACGAGCTCGCGCTCCTCCGCCGACACCGACGCAGTCAGGCAGACCACGCGACTCGACGGAGAGGCCTCGAGCACCGCCGAGGTTGCCTGCGCCCCGTCGAGCCCCGGCATGCGGTAGTCCATCAGCACCACGTCGGGGGCGAGCACGGCGCAGAGCTCCACGGCCTCCGCTCCGCCCTCGACCGAGCCGACCACCTCGAGCTCCTCGCGGAGCGCGAGCAGAAGCTCGAGCGTCTCACGGAAGAGGCGGTTGTCCTCGACGATGACTACACGAGCGGGCGCATGGAAGGTGAGCGGGACGCAGTCCGTCCCGGCTGCCCGAGGTTACTCGGCGCTCAGAAGGAGCGGGAAGCTGGGCTGGCCGCCGTCGTGCACCTCGAGCTCGAGCCCGGGATGCGTGGCGGCAATGTCCGCGATCAGGTCCTCGAGCGGCTGGGGATCCTCTCCCGTGAGGAGGGTGAGGATCCCTCTCGGCGTCTCGAGCAGCTGCCCGACCACCGCCCAGGCGACCTCGCGGAACGACTCGCCGCCTGCCACCGGCAGCCCGCCCGCGAGCCCGAGCCACTGCCCCTTCCGGATCGAGATGCCGTTTCCCTCCACGTCCCGCGAGGCGATCGTCACCGCGCCGGTCACGACCGCGGCGACGACCCCGGCCATCCTCGCGACGTTGTCGGTCGCGCGAGGAGGACGGGTCGAACGCGACCGCGGCGGCGAGCCCCGCCTGAAGGGTCTCGGTGGGCAGGACCGAGACCGGCCGCGAGGCCGCCTCCGCCGCCTGCTCGGCGGTGAGAAGGACGTTCCGGTCGTTCGGGAGGATCACCGCTTCCCGGGCGCCGCTTGCCTCGAGCGCGTCGAGAAGCTCGGCCGTGGACGGGTTCATCGTCCGGCCGCCGTCGACGACGTGCGCTCCGAGATTCTCGAAGAGGTGCCGGTTCCCGTGGCCGGCGGCGACGGCGACGAGCGCGCACGGCACCTCGTCCTCGGCTCCGGGCACGACGGTCAGCAACCGCCGCTCGCGGTCGAGGGTCTGCTCGTGCATGTCCCCGATCTCGACCCCGCCGATCGTGCCGCGCGCAACCCCGAGCGAGAGCGCCCGGCCCGGGTCGTCGGTGTGAACGTGGATCTTGAGAGCAGTGGCGTCGCCGACGACGAGGATCGAGTCGCCCAGCGCCTCCAACTCCGTCTCGAGCTCGTCCGCGTCCAGCCGGTCGCCCTCCACGACGAAGGCTGTGCAGTACCTGAACTCGGAGAGCCCGAGATGGATCGACTCGAGGCTCGGCCGGGGCAGCTCCTCGGGAGCCGGCACCGGGAGAGGCTCGCCCGTGAGCACCCCGGCCAGCCCGCGCACGATCTCGACGAGCCCGGCCGCGCCCGCGTCGACGACGCCGGCCTGGGCGAGCGCGGGGAGCAGCTCGCGGGTCCGCGCCACGCAGTCGTCGCCGCGGGCAAGGAGCGCGGCCAGGTCGCCTCCGGCCTCGGCCTCCTCGGCGAGCTCCCGGATCGCGGTCAGCATCGTCCCCTCGACCGGCTTCTTCACGGCCCGATAGGCGGCGTCGCTTGCAGACCGCAGTGCGGCGGCGAGGTCGTCGCTGGCCGCGAGGGACTCCGCGGCGCCGCGAACGATCTGCGAGAGGATCACGCCGGAGTTCCCGCGTGCGCCCATGAGCGCCGCACGCGAGACGTCGCGGGCCAGCGCGGCGCGCTCGTCGGATCCGTCGGCCTCGAGCGCAGCGACGACGGCGCCGACGGTGAGAGCGAGGTTCGTCCCCGTGTCACCGTCCGGCACGGGATAGACGTTGAGGTCGTCGATCCGCTCGCGCGAAGCCTCGATCGCCGCCAGAGCGCCGCGGGCCAGCTCCAGCACACGCGACCTCTTCAATTCAGGCTCCCACCCTCACGTCCTCGACGACCACCTCGACGGCCTCGACCTGCAGGCCGGTGAGCCGCTCGACCTCGTAGCCGACCTGCGACCGCACCGTCGCGGCGACCTCGGCGAGGTTGAGCCCGTACTCGACGACGACGTGGAGCCCGATCCTCATCGCCGTCGCGTCGCCGCCGATCGTGATCCCGTCGCGGCGGAGCAGACGGCCGACCTTCGACTTGGCCCCGATGGCGACGACGCCGTAGCAGCGCGCCGCCGTCTCGGCGACGATCTCGGCGACGACGTCGCGAGAGATGGTGATCGAGCCCCGTGGGGAGTCGACGGTGAGGTCCGGCACTGCGCCCGTTAGACGACGCGGGCCGGAGAGCGGTTGCGCTCGAAGCCTAGACGGCCTTCTGGACCTTGCCGCCCTTCAGGCAGCGGGTGCAGACATAGCCGCGACGCGCGACGCCGTCGACGAGCATGCGGACGCGCTGGAGGTTCGGATCGAACCGCCGGTTGGTCGCAACCATCGAGTGCGACCGGTTGTGGCCGAACCCGGGCTTCTTCCCGCAGACTGAGCAAACCTTCGACATCGGCCCGACAATGTAGCCGACGCGAGCTCTCAGGCGCGAGCGCTGGCGCGCAGCTGCGCGAACACGTCGGCCATCTCGAGCGCCGTCCGAACCGCGTCGGCCGCCCGGTCGATCCGGGCCTCGGCCTGCTCGACGGTGTCGACCGTGAGCACCCCGAACGAGACGGGAACGCCGGTCTCGATCGCCGCGAGCTGCAAGCCCGAAGCGGCCTCCGCGGCCACGTAGTCGAAGTGCGGCGTCTCGCCGCGCACGATCGCGCCCAGGGCGACGACGCACGCATAGCGGCGCGTCTTCGCGAGCGCCATCGCCGCGAGCGGCAGCTCGAACGCGCCCGGCACCGGCATGATCGTGACCGCCTCGGAGGCCACGCCGGCCTCCTCGAGTGCCTCGATCGCGACGCCGAGCATCCGGTTCGTAAGGCCGGCGTTGTAGCGCGAGATGACGACGGCCACCGATCTCCGGTGACCGCTCGGGGTGCCCTCGAGCACGGTGTAGCCGTCCGGGACGTCGATCTCGCCGGCGACGTGCTGGACGCTCTCGGCCTCGGGCAGGTCCTCGATCACCTCGGCGCTCCGGGCCTGCGGCCAGGCGGCGAACGGATCCTCGGAGAGGTCCTCGATCGGACGGCTCGGCCTCGAGGGACGGCTCGGGCTCGTCGATCGGCCCCGGCTCCTCGAGCGGAGCAGGCTCGTCGATCGGCTCCGGCTCCTCGATCGGCGCCGGCTCCTCGATCGGCTCCGGCTCGCTCGATCGGGGCAGGCTCCTCGACCGGAGCAGGCTCCTCGGGCGAAGCAGCAGGCTCCGCGACCTCGGGCGCCTCGTCGGCCGGCGGGACCACGGGCGGGCTGGAGAACGGTGGAGTGGAGAAAGGTGGACTGGAAGCCGGGAGTGGAAAACGGCGAGGTCATCGGTGTCGTCGTCCCTGCCTCGGTGTCCGAGAGCTCGTCGTGCGTGTCACTCATCCTGTTCGTCCTTCTCCGGGTCGAGATCGAGGCTGACGCCCTGGTGATGGAGGCGGTGCCCGAGCTTATCCCGCTTGGTGGTCAGATAACGCCGGTTCTCGTCGTTCGGGACGATCTCGAGGCCGACCTGCTCGACCACGGTGAGCCCGAACCCGTCGAGGCCGGTGAGCTTCTTCGGGTTGTTCGTCAGGATCCGGATCGTGGTCAGCCCGAGGTCGGCCAGGATCTGGTTGCCGATCCCCCATTCCCGCGCGTCGGCCGGGAAGCCCAAGGCGGTGTTCGCCTCGACCGTGTCGAGGCCCTGAGCCTGAAGCTCGTAGGCCCGCAGCTTGTTCAGCAGCCCGATTCCCCGTCCCTCCTGGGCGAGGTAGAGGAACACCCCACGGCCCTCCCGCGCGATCTGCGCGAGCGCCTGCTCGCGCTGCTCGCCGCAGTCGCAGAGGAGCGAGTGGAAGACGTCGCCGGTCAGGCACTCGGAGTGGACGCGGACGAGGACGTTCTCCGCGCCGTCGACATCGCCCGCGACGAGCGCGACGTGCACCTTGCCGGTGAGCGTCTCGCGGAAGGCGACGGCGGTGAACTCGCCGTACTCGGTGGGCAGCCGGACGGAGGCGCCCCGTTCGACGAGCTTCTCGTGCCGCCGCCGGTACTCGACGAGATCGGCGACCGTGATCATCCGCAGGTCGTGGCGCTCGCAGTACTCGACGAGATCGGTGACGCGCGCCATCGTGCCGTCCTCGTTCATGATCTCGCAGATCACGCCGGCCGGGTTGAGGCCCGCGAGCCGGGCGAGGTCGACGGCGGCCTCGGTCTGGCCCATGCGCTCGAGCACGCCGCCCGGCTTCGCACGCAGCGGCTGGACGTGGCCACCCTTGAGCAGGTCGGAGGGCCCCGAGCCCGGCGAGATCGCGACCTGCACGGTGTGGCTGCGGTCGGCGGCCGAGATACCCGTCGAGATCCCCTCGCGCGCGTCGATCGCGGCCGTGTAGGCGGTGCCGAGACGGGAAGACTCGCCCGGGGCGGCGATGAGCGCGAGGCCGAGCTCGTCGGCGCGCTCCTCGGTCAGCGGCAGGCAGACCTGCCCGCGCGCGTGGGTGACCATGAAGTTGATCGCGTCGGGCGTCGCGAACTGCGCGGCGATGACGAGGTCGCCCTCGTTCTCGCGGTCCGGGTCGTCGACGACCACGACGAAACGGCCCTCGCGGATCTCCTCGATCGCGTCCTCGATCGCAGCGAACGGGGTCGTAACGGCCATCCGGGAAGGCTACTCCGAGCCGATCAGCAGCCGCTCGACGTACTTCGCGAGGACGTCGACCTCGAGGTTCACGGGCAGTGGAGGAGCGAGCTCGCCGAGCGTCGTCGCCTCGAGCGTGTGCGGGATGAGCGCCACCGCGAACCCGGCGTCGTCGAGCTCGGCAACGGTGAGGCTCGTGCCCTGGACGGTGATCGAGCCCTTCTCGACGGCGTAGCGGAGGATGTCGGGGCCTGCGTCGATCCAGACCCGTCGCCCCTCGCCCTCCTCCTCCGCGCTGCGGACGACGCCGACGCCGTCGACGTGCCCCTGCACGTAGTGGCCCCCGAGCGGGTCGCCCGCCCGGAGCGCGGCCTCGACGTTGACGCGCACGCCGGCGGCGAGCCCGCCGAGCGAGGTGCGCGCGAGGGTCTCGGGCACGGCGTCGAACGACAGCAGCCCTTCTGCGACGTCGACCGCGGTGAGACAGACGCCGTCGATCGAGACCGAGTCGCCGACGGCGGTGACGGCAGCCGTGGCGGGGGCGTCGATCACGAGGCGGATGCCTCCGGGATGCCCGGAGATCGACTCGGGCTCGCCCCACCTCGCGCACGATTCCCGTGAACATCTACTCCCCGTAGGCGAGCGCCTCGAGGGTTTCCCGTACGAGCATCTCGAGGTCGCCGCGCTCGCCCGGGAACGCGTTCCCGAGGGCGACGAGCAACTCCGCCACGGCCGTCCGCTGACCGGGGGCGAGCTCGTCGGTGCCGATCTCCGCGACCCGCTTGCGCAGCTCGTCGTTGCCGAGCGACCGCATGAGCCATTGCGAGAGGAGGCGCACGATCTCGTCATCGGTGCGCTGGTAGTCAGGGGTCACGGACATCGCCTCAGGGTTCCTGGAAATAGGCTTGGAGCAGGACATCCTCACCGACCAGACGGGCGCTCAGGTGAGAGAGGGCCTGCGGGGATCCTAGCCGCGGCAGGACGTGCCGCCCCTCCCCTCCTACCGCGACCGGCGCGACGAACAGGAGCACCTTGTCGATGAGGCCGGCCTCCGCGAACGCGCCGGCGAGCGTCGGCCCGCCTTCGAGGAGAAGCGACTGCACGCCCTCGGCCGCGAGCGCCCGGAGCTCGTCGTCCAGCGCGCCGCTTCTCAGCTCGAGCTCCGAGCCCTCGGGCAGCGGGCCGCGCCCGAACGCGAGCCGCCGAGGCTGGCCGCGCGGCGTCTCGACGTCCCGGGCATCGAGCCTCGGGTGGTCGGCTCGGACCGTCCCCATCCCGACCGCGACCGCGTCCGAGGCGGCCCGGAGCTCGTGGACGAGCCGGCGGCTCTCCTCCCCGGACACCCAGCGCCTGCCCGGAACGGTGACGAGGCCGTCGAGCGAGGCGGCGGCCTTGTAGGTCACGAACGGGCGGCCGCGCGAGACCCAGACCCGCCAGGCCTCATCCAGCACGCGGGCCTCCCAGGCATCGACGAGGTCGACCTCGACCCCGGCGGCGAGCAGGCGCTCGATCCCGCCGCCGGCCTCGGGATTCGGGTCGCGGGCCCCGACGACGACGCGTGCGACGCCGCTCGGCGATGATCCGGTCGACGCACGGCGGCGTCGACCCGTGGTGCGCGCACGGCTCGAGGGTGGCATGCAGCGTCGAGCCGCGCGCCGCGGCACCCGCAGCGTCGAGCGCGACCACCTCGGCGTGTCGGCCGTCCTTCTCGGTCACTCCCTCGGCGATCACGTCCCCGTCGGCGACGACCACGGCGCCGACGGTCGGCTTCGGATAGGCGCGCCCGGCGGCGCCGGCAGCCAGCTCGATCGCGCGGGCAAGGCTCATGCCAGCGCTTGTACCAGGCGCCGGTAGGCACGCGGGAGGTCCTCCCGCTCGAAGATCGCCGTGCCCACCACGAACGCCCGGGCACCGGCGTCGTAGAGCGCCCGGGCGTTCTCGTGGGTGATCCCGCCGCCGACCTGGATCACGGTTCCCTCCGGCAGCGACCTGGCAAGGAGCCTGACGTCGCGCAACTGGTCGAAGAGGTGCTTGCCGGGGCAGCGGACGATGTCGGCCCCCGCCGCATGCTCGACGACCTCCGCCGGATCGGTCCCGGGCGCGTAGGCGACGCCCGCGAGTGCAGGTGGACCCGGCAGCCGATGCGAAGCAGGGTGTCGACCTGGGCCTCGAGAGCGGGCAGGTCGGCGGACCCGAGCGCCGGCACGATCTCGACCGTTCGAATCCACTGCCGCCAGGTCATCGACGCGCGATCCTATTGGGTGCCGGGCCTGGATTCCGTCCCGCGTTAGGCTGCGCCCGTGAAACCACGCTTTCGACAGGGAGAGATCGTGCGCGTCGCCGGCTCGGCCGGCGGCGAGGCGGTGGTCGAGGAGATCGCGGGCCCGAACGACGCGGGCACCGGCTGGCTCCTCAATCTCCGGACGCGCGGCGACGAGGGCGGCGAGCCGGTCTTCGTCGACGAGGGCGAGGTCGAGCCGACCGGGCTCGCCGAGAACGGCGCCGGAGAGCGCGTCCCGCTCGGGAGCGGTCGACCACGAGGACGGAGAGCCCGCCGACCGGCTCGAGCTGCGGCTGTTCACCGAGATCACGGACGGGATCGACGCTGCGCGCGTCGCGGAGACGATCGAGCGGGAGCTCGCGGACCTGCTCGGCGGAGCCACCGTCACGATCGAGGCGGAACGGCACTGGTCGGAGCCGTACAACTACGAGCTCGCGGTCAGCGTCGTCCCGCACTGCGACCCGGTTGAGGCGCTCGAGATCCTCGCCGAGGCCGGAGGCACCGGCTGGCTCGCCTATGCCGACGACGGCTGGCGGTGCGACCTCTGGTGGAGCGCCTCGCGCGACCCGGACGCGATGCTCGTCGTGCCGGAGGTGCACGGCGCCGAGGTCGCGCTGATGCCCTGGTCGGATCCGTCGCGTCGGCCCGCCGAGGACCGGCCGCTCGTCGTCGTCGCCGTGGCCGAGGACCAGCCCGAAGAGCCCGATGCTGCTCCGAAGAGCCCGATGTGTCAGATGCGCAGCCGGGCGATGAAGAAGCCTGACGTCCCATGCCGGTGCGGTGTCGTGAGCAGGAACTCCGGCCGCTTCGGGTGCACGAACGCGGGCCATTCGACTCCGAGCGGCTCCGGCTCGAAGCCGGCCGCATCGACGACGGCCTCGTTCTCGTCGGCGTTCAGGGTGCAGACGGAGTAGAGCAGCGTCCCGCCGGGCTTGAGGCGGTCGGCGGCGGCCTGGATCAGCTCGATCTGCAGGCCCGGCAGCGGCGTCGCGCGCCAGCGCAGGTCGGGCCGGCGTGCAAGGACGCCGAGGCCCGAGCACGGCGCGTCGACGAGCGCCCGGTCGAACCCGGTCTCCTCGAGCTCGCGGACGTCGGCGTTGACGACGTGGACGTTCGCGGCGCCGAGCCGTCTGTGCGTTCTCCTCGAGCTCGCGGGCGCGGCCGGGGTGGAGCTCGACGGCGGTCACCTCGCCGTGGAGCATCGTCGCCTTCGCGCCCGGGGCGGCGCATGCATCGAGGATCCGCTCGCCGTCACGTGAGCCGAGGGCGAGCGCCGCGAGCTGGGAGCCGCGGCTCTGCCAGATCCATCCGCCCGGCGGGGTGTCGAGGTCGCCGCGCTCGAGGCGGTAGGCACCGGGAACGTCGGTCGGCTCCCCGACCGGGACGGCGGAGCGGACGACGAGCTCCGCGGGCTCGTTCTGCGCCCGCATCAGCGCGAGCGCTTCGTCGGCCCCGAGATCGCGCACCCAGAGGGCGTCGATCCAATCCGGGTAGGACTCGGCGAGCGGGCCCGGCGGGAGCGAGGCGACGAGGCCGGGGAAGCCCTCGGCGAGCCTGCGGGCGACGGCGTTCGTGAAGCCCGTGGCGCGGGCCAGGCCGGCGCCGCGGACGAGCTCGACGACGTCGTTGACGACGGCGTGCGCCGGAGCCTCGCTCCAGGCGAGCTCGTACCCCGCGACCCTGAGGGCCGCGAGTACCGGTGGGTCGAGCTCGGCTGCGGGGCGGCCTCCCAGCTGCTCGATGCCGTGATCGATCGTCCGCTTCCGCTGGACGGTGCCGTAGGCGATCCGCTGGGCGAGCGCCCGGTCGCGCTGGTCGAGGCCGGCGGCGGCGCTCGCGATCGCCCGGTCGGCGTAGGCGCCCTCCTCGAACACCCGGCGAACGACCCGGTAGGCGGCCGCCCGGGCCGGCGCCGTCACCGGATCCCTCGGAGGAACTCCTCGTAGGCCATCCGGCGCTTGCCCTCCGGCTGGACCTCCTCGGGGACGAATGCGCCTTCCTCGAGGCGGGCACGCCAGATCGTGACGCGCCGGCCGTGGAGGGTCGTCCACGCGCCGATGTGCGGCGAGAGGGCCCGAACCCGCCGCCACGCGTCGACGGGGTCCGAGAGGTCGAGCTTCCGGTCGGCCGGGCCGATCTTCTGCGCGTACGTGGCCCCCTCGGCGGGCTGCGGCGTGAAGCTCGGCGTCGGGAGACAGCCCGCCGACGAGTCTCGCCGCGACGGGGGCCGAGCGCCGGAAGATCGCTCCCGCGTCGTCATCGGGGGCGACCCTGAACCGCTCCTGCGCCGCGATCGGGCCGGCGTCGAGCTCCTTCACGGTCTCGTGGATCGTGACGCCGGTCTCCTCGTCGCCCTCGAGGATCGCCCGCTCGACCGGGGCGGCCCCGCGCCAGCGGGGGAGCAGCGACGGGTGCACGTTCAGCCAGAGGGCCCGTGCCAGGAGCTCGTCCGGGATGAGCAGGCCGTAGGCGCAGACGACCACGGCGTCGATCGGGCCCGGCGGTAGCTCCGGGCGCTCCGGCTGCAGGACGGGGATGCCCCGTGCGAGCGCCGTCTCCTTCGCAGGCGGCGATGTGAGCCTGCGT
Source organism: uncultured Actinomycetota bacterium (assembly GCA_963723405.1). Taxonomy (GTDB): domain Bacteria; phylum Actinomycetota; class Thermoleophilia; order Gaiellales; family Gaiellaceae; genus PALSA-600. Next base: position 101,459 of record CAVRQF010000008.1, read on the forward strand.
CCGCGGCCTGCAGGGGCGTCGGGACGTGTCAGCAGGTAGGCGATCTCGATCTCGGCGGCGAGGCGCTCGAGCACGTCGGCGCCGAACGAAGCCGTCGCGGCGACGGCGATGCGCACCTACCGGAGGACGGTCTGCGGTCGGAGCTGCCCGAGCGCTTCCTTGCGGTGCTCCGCGTCGGTGCGGTCGATGATCAGCACGCCGTCCAGATGGTCGGTCTCGTGCTGCACGACGCGCGCGCCGAGGCCGTCGAGCTCGAAGCGAACCTCCTCGCCCGTCGGGTCGACACCCTCCACCGTGATCTTCGTGGGCCGGGCGACCGGGACGCGGATGCCCTCGAGGGAGAGGCAGCCCTCCTCCTCGGTCTCCGTCTCGGTGGAGGCGCCGCTCAAGCGCGGGTTGACGACGGCCTTCGTGCCCTCGCCCTCGAGCTCGAACACGAAGACGCGCTGGAGCACGCCGACCTGCGTCGCGGCGAGCCCGACGCCCTGGGCGTCCACCATCAGGGTGATCATCCGCTCGACGAGCTGCATGAGGAAGTCGTCGAACTCGGTGACCTCCTTCGCCTTCATCCGCAGGGCCGGGTCCGGATACTGGCGGATCTGGGCGAGCGCCTGGCGGCGGACCCGCTCGAGCCGGCGCTCCTCGTCGGCCTCGCTCAGCTCCTCGTCGTGAACGTGGTCGTGATCGTGGTCATGGTCATGACCCTCGTGGTCATGGTCATGGTCGTGATGTTCGTGCTCCGACACGGGGCGACAGTGTGCCAGACCAGTTGCCCGTGAGCGGTCGAGCCGGCGGCCGGGCCGCTCAGGCGGGGAAGAGCCGGAGGATCCAGGCGGCGTCGAGCGGCTCGCGCCGGTAGTCGCGCCCGCCGACCCTGACGAAGTCGCGTGAGCGGGGATCCATCGCGAGCCGTGCCTCGACCGGGTACCAGCGGTTGTGACGCTCGATCAGGTCGTTGACCTCGCCGAAGTCCCATCGTCCCGCGAGCTTCCTCCAGGCCTCTGCCTTCCCATCGTTCTCCGTGTAGGCCTCCTCGAGCCGCTCGAGGTGGGCGTCGATCGCATCGTCGATCTCCCGGGCGCGCCGCATGTAGGGCAGGGGACCGCCGAGCGAGGCCACGTAGGCGTCCGCCTCCGGCCGAAACCGCCGGACCCGCCGGGGCAGCGCCGTCCCGGCGTACGGGTTCAGGTCGAGATCGGCGGCCAGCTTCTCCCGCTCGCGCGCCGACGGCGGGGTCACGTCCCTGACGCCCCACTCGCCGAGGATCTCCTCTGCGCGCGGCCGTTTCACGAGACAAGTTTGCCGGACGCGTGACTCGCGCCGAGGCCTCGGCTACAGGGACTGCGGGTCGACGTCGACGACGACGTTCAGGCCGGCGCGTCGCATCGCAGGAGCCGCAGCAGCCAGCAGCGCGGCTGCTCTCGTCGCCACCGCGCGGGGGCGGTCCGTCTTCGCGATCAGCTGGGCGCGGTGGCGGCCACGGAGGCGCAGCAGCGGCGCCGGGCCGAGAAGCTCGACCTCGCTCATGCCGTCGCGGAGCTCGGTCAGCGCACGCGCGACCGGCGCCCGGCTCCGGGCCCGACACGACGATCCGGACGAGATGCCGGACAGGCGGGTAGCCGAGGGCGGTTCGGCGCTCGAGCTCCTCCGCGAGGAAGCCGCGGACGTCGTGCCGGGCCGCATAGGCGATCGGTCGAGCGTCGGGCTGGAACGTCTGGATCAGCACGCGTCCCGGGGCTTCGCGGCCGCTTCTTCCCGCAAGCTGGGTCAGCAGCTGGAACGTGCGCTCCTCCGCGCGGAAGTCGGGCAGGCCGAGCGCCCCGTCGGCGTCGATGACCACCGCCAGCTCGACCCCGGCGAAGTGGTGCCCCTTGGCGACCATCTGCGTCCCGAGGAGGACGGCCCCGGGCGTCTCGCCGAAACGGCGGAGCGCCGCAGCGGTGAGCTCGGGGCTCCCCGCACTGTCGGCATCGAGACGGATCGGCACGAGCTCGGGGAGCTCACGGGCCAGCTCACGCTCGAGCCACTGCGTGCCTGCGCCGAGGCGCGCGACCTCGGCCGAGCCGCACGACGGGCACGTGTCGGGATCGGGCTCCGCGTGACCGCAGTGGTGGCAGTGGAGGATCCCGTCGCGATGGAGGACGAGCGAGACGTCGCAGTTCGGGCAGCGGATCGTCCGCCCGCAGGCGCGGCAGTGCAGTGCGGGCGCGATCCCCCGGCGGTTGAGGAGGAGGATCGCCTTCCCTCCCGCCTCCGCCACCCGGCGGAGCTCGGAGAGGAGCGGCGCCGAGAGCGGGTAGCCGGCCTCGCGGCGCAGATCGACGATCTGCACGGGCGGCAGCGCGCCGCCGACGCGCCCTCCGAGCTCGAGCCGCTCCAGCGCGGCCCAGCTCTCCGGCCTCGGCGTCGCCGACCCGAAGACCGCCACGGCGCCTTCGATGGCCGCGCGCTTGGCCGCGACCGTGCGCGCGTCGTAGCGGGGATCGGAGTCCTGCTTGTAGGACGGGTCGTGCTCCTCGTCGACCACGATCAGGCCGAGCCCGCGCATCGGGGCGAACACCGCCGACCGTGCCCCCACGACCACTCGAGCCTCGCCGCTCGCGATCCTCTCACGCTCGTCGCGCCGCTCGGCCTCGGTCAGCCCCGAATGGAGGATCGCGACACGCTCGCCGAAGCGCGCACGCACGCGCCCCACGGTCTGAGGGGTGAGCGAGATCTCCGGCACGAGCACGATCGCGCCGAGCCCGCGCTCGAGCATCGCCGCGCACGCCTGGAGGTAGACCTCCGTCTTGCCGGAGCCGGTCGGCCCGAAGAGCAGGAACGACTTGCCGGCCGCCCGCGTCGAACGCCTCGACGATCCGGTCGATGGCCGCCCGCTGCTCGGGGAAGAGCTTCGCCGGAGCGGCCTCACCTCCGAGCGAGTGGCGGTCGGCCGGCGGCGCCTGGTCCTTCCGGCGGCGCGGCAGCTCGGGCGCGACGAGCGCGAGCGCCCGGGCCGGGGTCGAGCCGTAGTAGTCGGCGACCCACAGCGCGAGCTCGACGAGCGCCGGGGGAACCTGCCCGACGACCTTCTCGATCGCAACCGGCGAGACGCCCTCGGGCGCGACGCCCTCGAGCGAGACCACCACGCCGCGGGCCCGCCGCCGCCCGAACGTCATCGAGACGATCGCCCCCGGCGCGACCCCCTCCTCGACCTCGTAGGTGAACGCCCGCGCGACCGCGCGGGCCGTCACGAGAGGGAAGATCGACGCGTACGGCACCCGGCCAGGGTAGTGACGGCACTCGTCAGGACTCGGCGGGCTGCTGCTGTCTCCTGGGTCTGCGCCGTGCGGAGCCGGCGCCACGAGAGCGTCCGCGCCATCAGGAACAGCGCGACAGCCCGATCGTGAGGTTGAACACGACGAGCGCGATGTTCGCCCCGACGCTGAAGGCCAGCAGGAGCGACTTGGAGTACGCCTCGCCGCGGAAGAGGTAGACGATCAGGCCCTGCTTCGTCCCCGCCCCGCCCGGGGTCGCCGGGAACAGCGTCGCCAGCGAGTCGACGACGAGAGCGAGCAGGGCGTTGTGGATCGACGCGTGCACCCTGAAAGCCTCGAGGAGGTAGTAGAGGCCGGCGACCCGGAGCACCCACGAGATCGCCTGCGGGAGGATCACGCCCCGAAGCAGCCGAGGCGGGTCGCGGAGGATCGCGAACCCGCGCATGATGCGCGCGCGCAGCTCCCCCCCGGCCTCGACGAACACGATCAGGCCGATCACGAGCGCGCCGGCGAGCACGGCCAGGCCGATCTCCGTCCAGCGCGCGTGCTCGAGGAAGAAGCCCCAGTCGACGGCAGGGAGCCGCGAGTACACCTGATGGGTCGGCAGCACGCCGATCACCGCCGCCCAGACGATGAACCCTGCCGCGACGATGGCGTCGAACAGCGTCTCCATCACGAGCGTCGGGGTGAGCGTCGCGTAGCTCGACCCTTCGATGCGGTGGCGGACCAGGTAGAGCTTGACCGCGTCCCCGGCCCGCGCCGGCACGATCGCGTTGATGCCGACCCCCGCGACGTAGGCCCCGAACACGCTCCGGTAGCGCACCGACGTCCCGGGATACGAGGCGCGCAGGATCGTCTGCCAGGCGTACGCCCTCAGCACGAGCCGCAGGAAGTTGATGCCGAGGGCGATCGCGAGGAACTGCCAGCGGACGGCGGCGAGCTGGTCGCCGAACACCCTGACCGCATGGAAGAACTCTCCCACCTCGGACTACAGCGTACGAGCACGTACATGGCGAGGAGATGGCGACTGGACACTCGGTGGACGAGTACCTCGAGACCATCTACTTCCTCGCCTTCCCGATCGGCGAGTACCACCCGCGCGACACGAGCCTCCCGACCCTCTCTTCGCGGGTCGCCGAGATGCTCGGCGTCTCGCGCGCGTCGGCCGGCGAGATGCTGAAGCGGCTCGAGTCGGAGGGGCTCGTCGAGCGCGGCGCCCGGAAGGAGGCGCTCCTCACCGAGGCCGGCCGCGAGCGCGCCGAGCTCGCCGTCCGCAAGCACCGGATCATCGAGCGCCTCCTCACCGACTTCATGGGCTACACCGCGGCCGAGGCGCACGTTCACGCAGACGACCTCGGCGACACGTTCTCCGACGAGATGGTGGAGCGGATTCGCGTCCGGCTGGGGAGCCCCGACCGCTGCCCGCACGGCTGGCCGATCGACACCGAGTTCGAACAGGAGGAGAACCGCGAGCTCGAGTCGCTCTCGAACCTCGCGCCCGGCACCCGCGCGACGATCGTACGGCTCGCAGAGCACGACGGCGACCTGCTGCACTGGTTCTACGACGAGGGGCTCGTCCCAGGGGCGACGCTCGAGCTCGAGTCCGTCCAGCCGGCCGCGGGCCAGCTTCGCGTCCGCCTGGAGGACGGCACCCGCACGATCGCCGACAAGGCCGCCGCCGGGCTCTTCGTCAGAGCGGCCTAGAGCCTCTGGGGGTTCCTAGACGGAGGCGGGAGCGGCGGCGAGGCCTGCTGCCGCGCGAAGGGCGTCGGCCTTGTCCGTCCGCTCCCACGTGAAGTCGTGGTCCTCGCGCCCGAAGTGGCCGTAGGCGGCCGTCTTCGCATAGATCGGGCGGCGAAGGTCGAGGTCGCGGAGAATCGCCGCCGGCCGGAGGTCGAAGTGCTCGCGGACGAGATCCTCGATCGACGTGACCGGGATCGCGGCGGTATCGAACGTATCGACGAGGATCGAGAACGGCTGGGCGATCCCGATCGCGTAGGCGACCTGGATCAGGCACCGCTCGGCGAGCCCCGCGGCGACGATGTTCTTCGCGACGTACCGGGCGGCGTAGGCGGCCGACCGGTCGACCTTGGTCGGGTCCTTGCCCGAGAATGCGCCGCCCCCGTGAGGCGCGGCGCCGCCGTAGGTGTCGACGATGATCTTGCGGCCGGTCACCCCTGCGTCGCCCATCGGGCCGCCGATCACGAACTTCCCGGTGGGGTTGACGTACACGAACCCCTTCTCCCCGAGCCGGCTCTCGTCGTAGAGGTGCTTCGGCAGGATCGGGCGGAGCACGTGGTCGATCAGGTCGGGCTTGATCATCGTCTCGGGGTCGAGCCCTTCGCGATGCTGCGTCGAGACGAGAACCCGCTCGATCTCGACCGGGGCCCGCCGGCCGTGCTCGTCGATCTCGTACCGGACGGTCACCTGCGTCTTCCCGTCGGGCCGCAGGTACGGGAGGATCTCGGCCTTGCGCACCTCGGAGAGGCGCTTGGCGAGCTTGTGGGCGAGCATGATCGGGAGGGGCATCAGCTCGGGCGTCTCGTCGGTGGCGTAGCCGAACATGAAGCCCTGGTCGCCCGCGCCGACGCGGTCGAGCGGGTCGTCTTCGGCTGCGCCGTCCCCGAAGGCATGGTCGACGCCCTGCGCGATATCGGGCGACTGCTCGTCGAGGGCGACGATCACGCCGCACGTCTCCGCGTCGAACCCGTATTTCGCCCGCGTGTAGCCGATCGACGCGATCCGCTCGCGGACGAGCCTCGGGATGTCGACGTACGTCTCGGTCGTGATCTCGCCGGCGACCAGCACGAGGCCGGTCGTGACAAGCGTCTCGCATGCGACCCGCCCGTTCGGATCGTCTGTGAGGACGGCGTCGAGGACGGAGTCCGAGATCTGGTCCGCGACCTTGTCGGGATGTCCCTCGGTGACCGACTCTGAGGTGAAGGAGAAGGAGCGAGCGGCGATCCGGAAAGCCTACCGGGGGGCCGCACGCTCACTCGTCGGTCGGCAGCCGACCCATCAGGCCGGCGACGAGCTCGGCAAGCGATGCGCCTTCGAGAACGTGGCAGACGCTTTCGGCGATCGGGAGCTCCACCCCGAGACGGTTCGCGAGCCCGCACAGCACCGGGGCGGTCGTGAGCCCCTCGACGACCTGGCCGATCTCGGCGGCGGCCTCGTCCGGCGTGCGCCCCCGGGCGATCAGCTCGCCGGCGCGGCGGTTCCGGCCGGTTGGGTGCCAGCACGTGACGATCAGATCGCCCATCCCGGCCAGGCCGGAGAACGTGTCGGGGTCGGCGCCGGCGGCCTCGCCGAGCCGGGCCATCTCGGCGAGCCCCCTCGTGATCAGCGCAGCCTTGGCGTTGTCGCCGGCACCGATCCCGTCGCAGGCGCCGGCGGCGAGGGCGATCACGTTCTTGGCGGCGGCGCACAGCTCGACCCCGACGACGTCGTCGTTCAGGTAGACGCGGAAGAGGACCGAGTTGATCGTCTCCTGGAGCGCCGTGGCGAGCGCGGCGTCCTCACTCGCGATCACGGTCGCGCCGGGAAGCCCGGCGACGACCTCCTCGACCATGTTCGGGCCCGACATGACTGCGACCGGGCGGCCGGTCACGAGCGTCGAGAGCCGGTCGCCGGTCGCCGGGTCGAGCCCCTTCGTGAGGCTCAGGATCGGCGAGGTCCCCGGAAGCGACTCGACGACCGAGCGGAACGCGCGGCTCGGCACCGCCACGACCACGAGGTCGGCCTCGGCGACCGGTGCCTCCGCGACCGTCGTCGCCGCGACGTCCGAGAGGTCGACCTCGGTCATGAAACGCGGGTTGCGCCCCGTCTCGCGGATCGCGGCTGCATCCTCGGCCTGGCGGGTCGCGAGCGTGACGTCGAGGCCGTGGTCGGCGAGGAAGCGGGAGAAGCCCGTGCCCCACGAGCCCGCCGCCGACGACGACGGCTGTTCTCACGCACCGGCGTCTCATCGGGGGCGGAAGTCGATCATGACCGGGACGCCCTCGAGGCCGAACCGCTCGCGCAGCTCGTTCTCGACCCAGTAGCCGTAATCGCGGGTGACGAGGCTCGTGTCGTTGACCGTGAAGCGGAAGCGAGGCGGCCGCGCGGAGACCTGCGCGCCGTAGAGGAGGTTGAGGCGCTTGCGACCTCGCGAGGGGGCTGGCGGGCCTCCTTAGCTCGCCGAGGAACCGGTTCAGCTCGCCGGTCGAGATGCGGCCGGCGTGCTTGTCGTACAGCTCGCCGACCTTGTCGAGGACCCGCGCGATCCCGCGGCCGGTCTTCGCCGAGGTGGTCACGATCGGCGGCCGCTGGCGAAGGCGCCGCAGCAGCTCCGGGCGGACGTCCTCGATCGTCACGATCGAAAGGTCCCACTTGGAGAGGACGACGAGCGTCGAGCACTGGGCCTTCCGTGCGACGTCCGCGGCAGCGAGGTCCCCCTCGACGATCCCCTCGCTCGCGTCGATCAGCACCAGCGCGACGTCCGCTCGTTCCGCCGTCTCGAGCGCGCGGAGCTCGGAGTAGTACTCGATCCCCTGCCGTTGCTTCCGCTTGCGGCGAAGGCCCGCGGTGTCGACGAGCTGGAAGACCCGGTCGCCGCGATCGAGCACGGTGTCGATCGAGTCGCGGGTCGTCCCCGGCACCTCGGAGACGATCGTCCGCTCCTCGCCGACCAGCTTGTTGAAGAGGGACGACTTGCCGACGTTCGGCCGCCCGAGGATCGCCACCCGGATCGCCTCGTCGCCGATCGCCCGCCGCGCCCGGCCGACATCCTCGAGCCGCTCCACGATCTCGTCGAGCAGGTCCCCGGTCCCGTGGCCGTGCATGCCCGAGAGCGGGATCGGCTCTCCGAGCCCGAGCCGGTGGACCTCGAGCGCGAGCGTCTCCTGGGAGGGGTCGTCGATCTTGTTCGCGAGCACGAGCACCGGCTTGTGCGAGTTGCGGAGGATCTCGGCGAGCTCCTCGTCGCCCGGGCATGACTCCGGCACGGGCGTCGACCACGAGCAGCACGAGGTCGGCCTCCGCGACCGCGAGCCGCGCCTGCTCGACGATCGAGCGCGAGATCGCGTCCTTGCTGACACGTCGACGCCGCCGGTGTCGATGAGCAGGAACTGCTTTCCCGTCCACTCGCAGATGAGCTCCTTGCGGTCGCGCGTCGTCCCGCTCGTCTCGTGCACGACCGCGGCCCGCGTGGAGGTCAGCCGGTTGATCAGCGTCGACTTGCCGACGTTCGGGAAGCCGACGATCGCAACCGTGCCGAGGAGATCGTCGAGCTCCGGCGCTCGAGCGACTGTCCGCGACGGGGCCTCACAGCGGCGGGGTCGCCCCTCGGCCGGCCCTCGGCGTGGACCTCGGCGAGCCAGTCGAACAGGACGTTCAGGCGCCGCTCGATCTCGACGCTCGCCTCCTTGTAGCCCTTGCCGCCCCTGGGCACGCCCTCGACCAGGTACGGCTCGCCGATCGCGATCGAGCACGGCGCGAAGTTGAACGGCTTCCAGAACTGCGTGCCGTAGACGGCGATCGGCACGATCGGCACCTCGGCCTGGATCGCGACCATCGCTGCGCCCGGCTGGACGTGGCCCGGCGCGCTTGGTCTCCTTCTGCCTCGTTCCCTCGACGAAGACGCCGATCGCCCTGCCGGCGCGCGCGTACTCGAGCATCTTCCGCACAGCCTCGCGGTCGGACTCGCCGCGATGGACGGTGATGATCCCGTGCCAGCGGAGGATAGCGCGCCGAAACCGGGCACCTGCCCCATCTCCATCTTCGTGACGTAGTTGATGTTCCGCGGCGACTGCGCGCCGACGACGGGGATGTCGATCCAGGCGAGGTGGTTGATCGCGAGCACGCAGCCGCCCTGGCGCGGCACCCGGGCGAGCCCGTAGGCCCGCGGCCTCGCGAGCAGGTAGGTGGGCGGGTGATCCAGAGCCGGGAGAGCTTCCAGGCGAGGTCGCCGTAGTCCATCAGACGGCGGCGCGGGCGCGGACGAGCTCCTCGATCCTGCTGATGACGTCCTCGATCGGGAGGTCGTGGTGTCGATCTCCTGCGCGTCCGGGGCCGGCTGCATGCGCTGGTGGTCTGCTCGTCGCGGAGCTTGAGGTCGGTCGCAAGCGCGTCGGGGCCGATCTCGGGCCGCTCGGCCTGGCGGCGGGCGGCACGAACCTCCGGGTCGGCGACGAGGTACACCTTGACCTCCGCGCCTGGAGCGACGACGGTGCCGATGTCGCGCCCCTCGATGACGACGTCGCCCTCCGCCGCGAGCTCCCGCTGCCGGTCGCGCATGACCTCACGCACCTCAGGGTGGCGGGCGACCGCCGGGACCATGCTGTCGATCCTGACCTGCCGGATCGAACGCGTCACGTCGATGTCGTCGATCGAAACCCGTCCGCCGGCGTCGAAGGTGACCGGGTGCTCGCGGGCAAGCTTGCCGAGCGAGCGCGCCGTCGCCGAGATCGATGCCCCGCGCGCAGCGCGAGCCAGGTGAGGCTCCGGTACATCGCGCCCGTGTCGAGGTAGCGGAAGCCGAGCCGGTCCGCGAGGCCGCGCGCAACGGTGCTCTTGCCCGCTCCCGCGGGGCCGTCGATCGCGACGATCATTGCCTTCTGCTCCTCACGGAGCACAAGGCTAGTCGGTGCTAGCCGATCTCACCGGTCACGGTGAGATCGGCCAGGACGTCGTAGAAGCCGGGGAAGCTGATCTCGGCGCACTCGGGGCCGGTGATGCGAACGCCTTCCCGGGAGACCACGCCGGCGACCGCGGCGAGCATCGCGAGCCTGTGGTCGCCCTGTGCGTCGATCGAGCCGCCCCGCGGGCGAGCCGGGACGCCGCGGATCACGAAGCCGTCGGGCCGGGCCTGGGCGTGGGCGCCGATCGCCCGGAGCGCGGTGACGACGGCGTCGATCCGGTCGGACTCCTTGGCGCGGAGCTCCGCGGCGCCGCTGACCGTGGTCGTGCCGTGTGCCATCGACGCGAGCAGCGCGATGAGGGGCAGCTCGTCGACGAGGCGGGGGACCTCGGCGGCCCCGATCGTGGTGGCGACGAGCTCGCCGTGGCCGACCTCGACGTCCCCGATCGCCTCGCCGGCGATCGAGCGGCGGTTCAGGATCCCGACGCGGGCGCCCATCCGCTCGAGCACGTCGAGGAGGCCGGTGCGAAGCGGGTTGAGGCCGAGGTCGTGGACGGTGATGCTCGAGCCCGGAAGGAGCGCGGCGACGGCGAAGAACGGTGCCGCCGAGGAGACGTCGCCGGGCACGAGTACTTCCGGGAGCCGCAGCGCCGTGGCCGGCTCGACCGTCGCGGAGCCCGGGCGGCGCACCACGCGGGCGCCGGCGGCGGCGAGCATGAGCTCGGTGTGGTCCCGGGTCGGCTCCGGCTCGCGCACCGTGGTGGCGCTGCCGGCACCGAGGCCGGCGAGAAGGATCGCGGACTTCACCTGCGCGCTCGCGACGGGCAGCGTGTAGTCGATCCCACCGAGCTCCCTACCCTCGATCAGCAGGGGAAGGCCGCCGTCGGTCGTCTCGATCGACGCGCCCATACGGCCGAGCGGCTCGGCGATCCGCCCCATCGGGCGACGTGACAGCGACTCGTCGCCGTGAAGCTCGAACCGTCCGTCCTGGAACGCCAGGATCCCCGAGATCAGTCGCGCGAGGGTGCCCGCGTTCCCGCACTCGAGCGGGCCCTCGGGAGCGCGGAGCCCACGGAGGCCGACACCGTGGACGACAAGCGTCTCGACGTCCTCCTCGTCGACCCGCACGCCGAGGGCGCGAACGGCTCCGAGCGTCGACTCCGTGTCGCCCGAGCGCCCCCAGTGCGACACGCGGGTCTCCCCCTCGCAGATCGCGCCGATCAGGAGCGAGCGGTGCGAGATCGACTTGTCGCCAGGGACGGACAGGTGCCCGTGCAGCTCCGAGGCGGGCTCGATCTTCATCGATCGACGACCGGCGAGACGACGACGCCGTAGCCCTGGCTCTCGAGCAGGCCCTGGATGCGGGCGGCATCGTCGGCACCGCTCACGACGAGCGTGAGCGTGCCTCCCTGCTCGGGCGAGACGTGGTCGAGCTCGAAGTCGCGGATGTCGATGCGCGCGGCGCCGAACGCCTGCAGGATCTCGGCGAGGACGTTCGGACGGTCGGCCACGTGCACCTGCACGCGCTGGAGCGTCCCGGCATCGCCGTAGGCGACGTCGAGCATGCGGCGGCGGTTGGCGGCCGCCTCGCCGATCCACGCCTCGATGAACTCGCCGTCTCGCCGGGCGAGCGCAGCCTCGACCTCCTCGATGAGCCGGCGATGCTCGGCGAGGCCGATCCGCACGGCGTCGGCATTGTCGAGGAAGACGTCGATCCACATGCCCGGGTTCGCTCCGGCGATCCGCGTCATGTCTCGGAGCGAGCCGCCTGCGTTCGCGAGCGGCTCATGGCCCTCGACCCTCGTCGCACCGGCCTGGTTGACGACGACGTTCGCGAGCACGTGCGGCACGTGGCTCGTGAGGGCGACGAGCTCGTCGTGAGCGCCCGGCTCGATCGCATGCGGGAAGGCGCCGAGCTCGCCGACGAAGCCGTGAACGAGGGCGTAGCGCTCCGGGCTCGTCACCGTCGTCGGTGTCAGGAACCACGTCGCGCCCTCGAAGAGCCCCGGCGAGGCATGCGCCGCTCCGTGAACCTCCTTGCCGGCGATCGGGTGACCGCCGACGAACCGCGACGAGCCGCCCGCGGCGGCGACGACGTGCGTCTTCGTCGAGCCGGTATCGGTGACCGTGGTCTCCTCTGCGGTCACGGCGAGAACGGCTGCCACCTGCGCGGCGAGCACCGATACCGGGGCGGCAACGACTGCCAGCTCCACGTCCTCGACCGCCTCCGCGAGCGATGCGGCCGGCTCGACCGCGCCGCGCTCGACCGCCCGGCTGAGAGCGTCCGGGTCCGGGTCCCAGCCGGTGACGACGGCGCCGGAGGCGCGCGCATCCAGGCCGATGGAGGCGCCGATGAGCCCGGTGCCGACGATGGCGAGCCGCTGGACCGCCACTAGCTCCGGCGCATCAGCTCGGCGAGCCGGAACGCGAGATCGAGCGACTGCCGCCCGTTCAGTCGTGGATCGCAGAGCGTCTCGTAGCGGTCGTCGAGCTGATCCTCGCCGAGATCGTCGGAGCCGCCGAGGCACTCGGTGACCGGGTCGCCGGTGTACTCGAGGTGCACGCCGCCGGGCCAGGCGCCCTCCTCGCGGCAGGCGCCGAAGAAGCCCACGATCTCGGCCATGATCGCGTCGAAGTGGCGTGTCTTGCGGCCGGAGGCGGTCTTGAAGCCGTTCCCGTGCATCGGGTCACATACCCAGACGACCGGCTGCTCGGCCTCCGCGACCGCGCGCAGAAGCGGCGGGAGCGCCTCCGCCACGTGGTCGGCTCCCATCCGCGAGATCAGCGTCAGCCGGCCGGGGATCCGTTCCGGGTTGAGCCGCTCGCAGAGCTCGACGACCTCGTCGGGAGACGCCGACGGCCCGACCTTCAGCCCGAGTGGGTTGTGGACCCCGGAGAAGAACTCGACATGCGCGCCGTCGAGGGTGCGCGTGCGGTCGCCGATCCAGAGCATGTGCGCCGAGCAGTCGTACCAGTCGCCGGTGAACGAGTCGCGGCGGGTGAGGCCCTCCTCGTAGTCGAGCAGCAAGCCCTCATGGCTCGTCCAGACATCGACCTGATGGAGCTGCGGCGTGGCGGCGAGGTCGATCCCGCAGGCCGCCATGAACCCGAGCGCCCGCTCGATCTCCGAGGCGAGGACCTCGTAGCGCGCCCCCTGCGGCGAGCCGGCGACGAAGTCCTGGTTCCACGCGTGCACCTGGGTCAGATCGGCGAAGCCGCCCTTGGTGAAGGCGCGAACGAGGTTGAGCGTCGAGGCCGCGAGGTGGTAGCCCTCGACCATCCGGCCGGGGTCCGGGATGCGGGCCTCGAGCGTCGGCGCGTCGTCGTGGATCATGTGGCCGCGGAAGACGGGGATGTCGCCCGCCTCGGTGTGCTCGGCGTCACTCGATCGCGGCTTGACGAACTGGCCGGCGATCCGGCCGACCTTCAGCACGGGAAGGGCGGCGCCGTAGGTGAGCACCGCGGCCATCTGGAGCAGGATCTTGAGCCGCTCGCGGATCGCGACTGCCGAGTAGGCGGCGCCGGTGTCGGTCAGTCGTGCGAAGTCGTGGAAGGACTCGGCGCAGTCGCCTGCCTGAAGCAGGAAGGCGCGTCCCGCCGAGACCTCGGCGAGGGCGCCGCGCACCTGCCGCGCCTCGCCGGCGAACACGAGCGGCGGCAGCGCGTGCAGGCGCTGCCTGACCCGGTCGACCGCGCCGTCGTCCGGCCAGGCCGGCTGCTGGAGTGCCTCCCGGTCGCGCCAGGAGGACGGGGACCACGTCGAATCGAAGACCGCCACCAAGGTCTAGTGTAGGTGCGGCCGTGGCGCTGGACGGCGTCCGACCGGCGTCCAACTTCGTACTGTGTAGGCTCGCTCGCAGTGCGGATCTTCTCCGGCATCCAGCCCACGGGCGCGAAGCACTTCGGCAACTGGTCGGGCGGCTTCCGCCAGTACGCGGACACGCAGGAACGCGCGGCGAGCGCCGGCGGGCGGGCGTTCTTCTGCATCGTCGACCTGCACTCGATCACGGTGGACTACGACCCGGCGGACCTGCGCGAGCGGACGCTCGACCTCGCGGCGCTGCTCTTCTCGACGGGGCTCGAGCCCGGAGCGCTCCACCGTGTTCGCGCAGAGCCACGTCACCGCCCACGCCGAGGCGGCGTGGCTCTTCTCCGCGGTGACGAGCTACGGCCAGCTCGGGCGGATGACGCAGTTCAAGGAGAAGGGCGACCGGCAGGAGTTCGTGTCGGCGGGGCTCTTCACCTATCCGATCCTGATGGCGGGCGACATCCTTCTCTACCAGACCGACTTCGTCCCGATCGGCGACGACCAGCGCCAGCATCTGGAGCTCTCCCGCGACATCGCCGAGCGGTTCAACGCCCGCTTCGGCGAGACGTTCACGGTGCCGGCCGGGATCTACCCGGAGGTCGGGGCGCGGATCATGGATCTTCAGGAGCCGACGAGGAAGATGTCGACGACCGGCGGCACGCCGCAGGGGACGCTGCTGATGCTCGACCTGCCGGACGTGATCCGCAAGAAGGTCCGCTCGGCCGTGACGGATTCCGGCTCCGAGGTGCGCCGCGGCGACGACAAGCCGGGCGTGACGAACCTGATCGACATCATGAGCGTCGCGAGCGGCGAGCCCGCGGAGGCGATCGAGGCGCACTACGACGGCGGCGGGTACGGGCAGTTCAAGGCCGACGTCGCCGAGGCCGTCGTCGCGCTGCTCGAGCCGATCCAGACCCGGTACGCCGAGCTCCGCAGTGACCCGGCCGAGCTGACGCGGATGCTCGAGGCCGGCGCGGCCGGCGCCCGTGAGCAGGCTGCGCCCACCCTCGCGACGATGTACGACCGCATGGGGTTCGTCGCCCCGGCGGGCTCGGAGCGATCGCCCTAGCCGCGGAGAGCCGCGAGCTCGTCCGCCGTGAGCTCGCGCCAGTCGCCCGGCTCGAGGCCGTCGAGGCCGAGCGGGCCGTAGCGACTCCGGTGCAGCCGTCGCGCCGGGTGGCCGACCGCGTCCAGCATCCTCTTCACCTGGTGCTTGCGGCCTTCGTGGAGGACGAGCTCGACCTTGCCACGGGCGAGGCGTCGTGCCCGGGCCGGAGCGGTGCGGCCGTCATCGAGGTCGATCCCGCGCGCGAGGCGCTCGAGCGTCTCCGGGCGATGGGTCTCCTTCGACCTCGGCGACGTAGACCTTGTCGACCTCGTAGCGGGGATGGGAAAGGCGGTGGGCGAGCTCTCCGTCGTTGGTCAGGAGCAGCGCGCCGGTCGTGTCGGCGTCGAGCCGGCCGACCGGGACGACCCGGGCCTCGTGGCGGACGAGGCCGACGACAGTCGGGCGCCCACCCGGGTCGCGGGCGGTCGTGACGACCCCGGCCGGCTTGTTCAGGAGCACGTAGGCGAGCTGCTGGCGGGCGAGGCGCCGGCCGTCGAGCTCGACCCGGTCCCGGGCGGCGACGAAGGTGTTGAGCTGTCCCGGCTCGCCGTTCACGGTCACCCTGCCCGCCTTGATCAGCAGGTCGGCGCCGCGCCGCGAGGCGACCCCGGCGCGCGCGAGCCATGCGTTCAACCTCATCGCGTGCAGGATCGCACGCCGTGGCCGTCAGACCTGCTAGTAGACGGAGTGCCTGTAGACCACCCGGGTCGCGCCTTCGGCCCGGTGACCTTGACGATCGTCACGGAGTTGTTCGAGATCCCGATCGTGCTCGTTCCGACGATCGGGTTGCCCTTGCTGTCGAGGTAGATGATCCCGATCGCGTTTCCGCCGCCCTTGGCCGGCTCGACGACGACGGCCATGTGCGTGCCGCTGACGAACGCACCGTCGCCGACGTTCAGCCCGACGACGGTGCGATGCTTGCTGCCGCCCGTGCTCGGGGGGTAGCTCGAAAGCTGTTTCGGCTGCGCGACGGTCTTGTTGGGCTTCGTCGTGCCCGGAGGCTCGACGGCGACGAACTCGTCGAACGCGGCGATGGCGTAGCCCTTGCGGACGTTCGAGGTCGGGCCGCCCGGGTCGTGGAAGCACGCGACGGCGTTGCCGGAGTCCTCGGCGATGATCGTGCAGTAGATGTCGCTCCCGGTCATCCGGAGCACCGTCGGCGCGTTGACGATCAAGATCCGGGCCGCGCCGGCGCTCCCGGGCGCAAGCGCGGCGCAGACGGCGACGAGCGCCGTCACAGAGGAACCTAGAAGATGGCGCCGGCTCTGCCGGCGCCACCGCCGCAGCCAGCGGGCCATCGTGCTGAGTATCCCGGCGCGCTCCGCGGCCGTCAATACAGGAGCGCCGCGAGCCGCCTGCGGTAGGCCGCGGCAAGCGGATGCTCCTGCCCGAGCTCGCCGAAGAGGGCGACCATCGTCTTCCGGGCCGGCTCGCGGGTCTCGGGATCGGACGCGCGCTCGAGCAGCGTCTCGAAGGCACGCTCGTAGTCGCCGTCTCGGAGGGCCGCCGCGATCGCCTCGTCCTCGACCGTGTCGGCGACCGGTGGCCTCGTGAGCTCGTCCAGGAACTCGTCGACGGCGGGCCGTGACCGCGAGCCGACGAACTCCGCGACGACCTGCCCGTTGCGGAAGGCCTTCACCGCCGGGATCCCCGAGACGCCGAAGCGCCGTGCGAGCTCCTTGTTCGAGTCGACGTCGATCTTCGCGAGGGTCACGTCGCGCCCCTCGACCGCGGCCTCGAGGACCGGGGTGAGCTGCTTGCAGGGCCCGCACCACTCGGCCCAGAAGTCGACGAGGACAGGCTCCCGCTCGGAGCGCTCGATCACGTCGGTCTCGAATGTGGTCTCGGTGACGTCCACGATCTCTCTCAACGCTCGGCTGGAGGCGAACGTTCCCGAACCGATCAGGCCGGGCGCTTCTCGGCGACGGCCTCGAGCCGGTCGCGGATCGCCCCGGCGTCGGGGCCGACGTCGTCGAGCCTCGGCAGCTCGGCGAGCGACTCGAGCGCGAACACGCGCTCGAAGAGCGGCGTCGTCCCGTACCGGACCGCGCCGAACTCGGCGTCGCGCCCCGACTCCGCGATCAGGCCGCGCTCGACGAGGCCCGCGACCGCGGCGTCGGCGTTGACGCCGCGGATCCTGGTGACGTCGGGGCGCGTGCAGGGGCCGGTATAGGCAACGATCGCGAGGGTCTCGAGAGCCGCCTGCGAGAGCCCGCGCTCGACGGGCCGCTCGAACAGGCGGGCACACGCCTCGGCCGCCTCGAGCGAGGCTCGGAACGCGAAACCGCCCGGCAACGTGCTCGAGCACGATCCCGCTGCGACCCTCGCGATACCGCTCGGAGAGGAGCTCGAGGGCGTCCGCCACCCTCGCGACGTCGTCACCGGTCGCAGCGGCGAGCTCCTCCTCCGAGAGCGGCGCGGCGGCGACCACGAGCAAAGCCTCGACGGTGCGGGCGAGGTCCTCGACCGGGCTGGAGGCGATCAGGCGGAGTGCGCGGTCCACTGGAGGCTCCTTTCTGCAGACGGCCTGGAAATCCTTATCGGCGCGAACGGCGCCGCCTGCGCGACCGCGAGCTCGTGCGCCTTGCGAGCTCGAGCATCGCGAGGAAGGCGATCGCGACCTCGACGCGGCTCAGCCCCTCGGTCTCGCGATCGAAGTCCAGCCGTGCCCGGCGGTGAAGCAGCGAGCGCCAGCGGTCGACGAAGCGCGCCAGGGGCGGGAACTCGAGCGCCATGTGAGCCGTCGAGGGAGCGGGCGGCTCGGCCGCGAGCGCACGGATCGCGTCGGCGAGCCTCGAGGGAGGCTGCGGTGCAACGGCCGGGGAGGGACGCTCGGGGGCGAGCGGCGCGGGACCGAGGCGGAAGAAGCGGTCTCGAGAGGCGTCGAGCCGCTCGGCAAGCCAGGCAGCGCCCTCCTTCGCCCGGCGATACTCGGAGAGTCGCCGGGCGAGCTCCTCGGCGGCCTCCTCGGGCTCGAGCTCGGCGAGCTCCGCATCCTCGTCGGGAAAGAGGCCACGGGCCTTGAGCTCGAGGAGCGCCGAGATCAGGACGAGAAACTCCCCGCAGGCGTCGAGGTCGAAGCTGTCGCGCTCGGCGAGACGAGTCACGAACGCGATCACGACCTCCGCGAGGTCGACCTCGGAGAGCGGTAGCTCGTCGCGCAGGACGAGCGTGAGCAGGAGATCGAACGGCCCCTCGAACGCGTCGAGGTCGAGGTCGAGCCCGCCCACGGGTGCCGCCGCCATCGCGGCAGGCTAGCCCCCCTACCGGACGCGGCCCTTGGGGACGCTCATCCTCGGGCGCGCCGGGTCGGGCTGGGGCCGCGGCTTCGTCTTCGGCGTCCCCTCGCTGCTCGAGCCGCCGCGGCCGAGCACCTGCCACCAGATGAAGAACGCGACCGAGCCGACGAAGAGGACGACCGACACCCAGGCGTTGAGGCGCAATCCTGCGAAGTGGTGGGAGGGGTCGATGCGGATCAACTCCTCGAAGAAGCGCCCGAAGCAGTAGTACGCGACGTACAGCGCGAAGAGCGCCGGCGGCCGGAATCTGTAGCGGCGGTCGAGCCACAGGAGCAGGAGCACGCCTGCCAGGTCCCAGATCAGCTCGTAGAGGAACGTCGGGTGATAGGCGGCGGCGCCCAGGTACTTATCGGGAAGGCCGCCCTGGTGCAGCGTGTCGATCTTCAGGCCCCAGGGGAGGTGCGTGGGCTTCCCGTACAGCTCCTGGTTCCACCAGTTCCCGATCCGCCCGATCCCCTGCGCGAGGAGGAGGCCCGGAGCGACGGCATCCATGAACGCGGTGCCGCTGACCCCGGCCCGGCGCACGACGACGACCCCGGCGAGGACGCCGAAGAGAATGCCGCCCCAGACGCCGAGGCCGCCGTGCCAGACCTCGAACACGCCCTTCCACTTGGGCGTCGGCACCTCGTCCCAGGAGGTGAGGTCGTGGTAGAGGCGCGCCCCGACGACGCCGAACCCGACACCCCAGACGGCCACCCGGATCACGAGGTCGGGATCGCCTCCCGCCCGCTTCCAGCGCCGCGTCGTCAGCCAGACGGCAGCGAGGATCGCGACGAGGAGCGTGAGGCCGTAGAGGTGAATCGAGAGCGGCCCGATGTGGATGATCCCGCTCGACGGTGAGGGGATGTACGCGATCGGCGCGATCATCGCCCGGGATTCTGCCGGTTAAGCCCGCGGCCGGGCTGGGCTCGGAACCTCGCCCCGGGAGACGAACCCGTTAAGCCTTCGTAAATCCTCAGCCGATATGGGCAGACAGAGAACCCTTTGGAGCGTTTAAACGAATGTCACCAATGAAAGAACTCGAGGAGATGGAGTCGATGTCCGCGACCGAGCTTCACATTGTCGAGACCGAGGCCGAGAAGGTGGAGCGCTGGCGCGCGGAGGCCCTGGAGAAGGTCGGCTACGACCTCGCGTCGGCCCTGGAGCTCGCGGCGAGATCAGACGTCGATCTTCACTGTGCCATAGACCTCGTCGAGTCGGGCTGCCCGCCCGACCTGGCCCTGAAGATCCTCCTCTAACTGAGCGCAGACTCGCCGAGCAGGGCCCGCACCTCGGCGTAGAAGTCCGCGTCGGCTGCGACACGGTAGGCAGGGCCCAGCCGGAGGACGAGCGGGCCCTGCGAGGTGACGCAGTCGACGAGCACCGGGCTCTCGCCGGGGTAGCCGCGGATCAGGTTCGCGAGCTCGGCGACCACTCCGGCCGGTGCGCGGGTCGCGTCGATCCGCAGCCGCACCTCTCGCCGGGCCCGCACGGACTCGAACGCCGAGATCTCCTGGGCGATCAGCTTGGTCTCGCCTTCCTTGTGGTCGACCCGGCCCTTGACGATCACGATGCGGTCGGCCGCGCAGAGCTCCGAGGCGGCGGCGTAGGCGCCCGCGAAGACGACGCAGTCGATCCCACCGGTGACGTCGTCGAGCCGGAGGAACACCATCTGCTCCCCGCGCTTGGTCAGGAGCTGGCGCACCTCGCTGACGATCCCGCCTACGACGACGTTCTCGCCGTCGCGGCGCTTCTCGAGCTCGGCGATCGTCGCGTCGGTCTTCGCCCGCAGCTCGGCCCTGATCGACGCCAGCGGATGCTCCGAGACGTAGAGGCCGAGCGTCTCGCGCTCGAGCCGGAGCAGATCCTGCTTCTCGAACTCTTCGTTGGGAACGGCGGGGTGATGCCTTTCACCGGTGATCTCGGCCTCGCCGAACAGCCCGTCGAAGATCGATCCCTGCCCGGCGAGCCGGTCTGCGTGCTGCTTCTGCCCGTAGGCGAGCGCCTGCTCGAGCACCTGCAGCATCCCCATCCGCGGGCCGGGAAGCGCCCCGCACTTCACGAGCGACTCGAGTGCCCGCTTGTTGACGACCGACGGGTCGACGCGCTCGGTGAAGTCCCAGATCGAGGTGAACGGACCGCCCTCGTCGCGCGCCCGGATGATCGTGCGGCACGCGAGCTCGCCCACCCCCTTCACCGCGTTCAGGCCGAAGCGGATCTTCCCGCCGACGACGGCGAAGTCGACGTCGGACTCGTTCACGTCGGGCGGCAGCACCTCGATCCCGAGCTCGTGACACGCGTTGACGTAGAAGGGCACGCGGTCCTTCGTGTTCATGACGGAGCTGATCAGCGCCGCCATGTACTCGCAGGGGTGATGGGCCCGGAGCCAGGCGGTCTGGTAGGAGATGAGGGCGTAGCAGGCGGCGTGCGCCTTGTTGAACGAGTAGTCCTGCGCCTTCTCCATGTCGTCCCAGAGCTGCCTGGCGACGGCGTCCGACGTCGCATTCGCAATGCAGCCCTCGATGAACTTGCCCTCGAGGGACGCCATCAGCTTGTGATCCTTCTTCCCGATCGCGCGGCGCAGGTCCTCGGCCTCGAAGAGGGAGAAGCCCGCGATCTGCTTCGCGATCTCCATCGACTCTTCCTGGTAGATCGAGATCCCGAACGTCCCGCCGAGAATGGGCTTCAACCGGGGATCATGGAAGGTGACGGACTCCTTGCCGTTCTTCCGGGCGGCGTAGGTCGGGATGTACTGCATCGGCCCCGGCCGGTAGAGCGCCACGAGCGCGATCAGGTCCTCGAACTCCGTGGGCTTGACCTGGCGGAGCGCCTCGCGCATCCCTGACGACTCGAACTGGAAGACCCCGGTCGCCTCCCCGCGGGCGAGCATCGCGTAGGTCTCGCGGTCGTCGAGGGGAACCGCGGTCATCTCGATGTCGCCGACGAGCTCGACCGCCTTGTCGATCACGTCCAGGTTCCGGAGCCCGAGGAAGTCCATCTTGAGCAGGCCGAGCGCCTCGACGTCCTTCATCTGGAACTGCGTGACGACCTCCTGGTCGGCGCCCTTCTGCTGGAGCGGGACGACGTTCATCAGCGGCTCGGCGCCGATCACGACCCCCGCGGCGTGGATCGAGTCCGCCCGCGTCAGCCCCTCGAGCGGGAGCGCGAGGTCGACGATCTCCCGTGCGACGGGGTCGGTGTCGACTGCCTTGCGCAGCTCCGCGCCGGGCTTGAGGCATTCGTCGAGCGTCTGCCCCGGCCCTTCCGGGATCAGCTTCGCGATCCGGTCGACCGAGCCGTACGGGATCTCCAGCACGCGCCCCGCATCGCGCACCGCAGCGCGCGCAGCCATCGTCGAGAACGTGATGATCTGGGCCACGCGGTCGCGGCCGTACTTCTCGGTGACGTAGTTGATGACGCGCTCCCGCCCTGCTACCGCGAAGTCGATGTCCATGTCGGGCATCGTCTTGCGGCCCGGGTTCAGGAACCGCTCGAAGAGCAGGTCGTAGCGCATCGGGTCGAGATCTGTGATCTGCAGGCAGTAGGAGACGAGGCTGCCGGCGGCCGAGCCGCGACCCGGCCCGACCGAGATCCCGTGCTCCTTCGCGAAGCGGATGAAGTCCCACACGATCAGGAAGTAGTCCGTGAACCCCATCTCACGGATCGTCTTCAGCTCGTAGCGGAGCCGTTCGGTGAGCTCGTCGGTGACGGTCTCGTAGCGCCGCGCAAGGCCCTTCTCGCACAGCTCGACGAGGAAGTCGAAGGCCTCGCGCCCGTCGGGCACCGGGAACAACGGCAGGTGGATCTGGTCGAGGGAGATCTCCACCGAGCAGCGCTCCGCGACCTCGAGCGTGCGCCGGAGCGCGTCCTCGTGCCCGGGGAAGTCGCCGGCCATCTCCTCCGGCGTCTTGAAGAAGAAGTGGTCGGTGTCGAACTTCCAGTGATTCGGGTTCTTGAGCGAGTCGCCCGACTGGATGCAGAGCAGCGCCTCGTGAGCGCGCGCATCCTCGTGGCGGAGGTAGTGGACATCGCCGGTCGCGACGGTGGGCAGTCCCGCACCGGCGGCGAGGTCGACGAGCTGGGGCAGGATCCGCGCCTGGACGTCGAGGTGAGCGTTCTGCAGCTCGACATACACCGAGTCGCGACCGAACACCTGGGCAAGCCGGTCGAGCTCCGCCTGAGCGTCCGACGGCCGGTTCTCCTCGAGTGCCTTGCAGACGCGGCCCGAGAGGCAGCCCGAGAGCGCGATCACCCCGCCCGCGTGCCGCTCGAGGAGCTCCCAGTCGACACGCGGCTTGTAGTAGTAGCCCTCGAGGTAGCCGAGGCTCGAGAGCTTGATCAGGTTCGAGTACCCCTGGTTGTCGGCGGCGAGCAGAGTGAGATGGGCATAGCCCTTCTGCTGCGCCCTGCGGTCTTCGGCGACGTAGACCTCGCACCCGATCACCGGCTTGACGCCGGTGCCCTTGGCCGCCTTGACGAGCTGCACGGCGCCCGCCATCGAGCCGTGATCGGTGAGCGACACCGCAGGCATCTCGAGCTCGGCCGCACGTGCGACCAGATCGGGGATCCGGCAGGCGCCGTCGAGGATCGAGTACTCGCTGTGGACGTGAAGGTGGACGAAGTCCGAGTCGGGCATCGGCAGGCAAGGGTACAAAGGCCATCGGGGGACCTCGCGCACGCGCCCGCGCACGTTGCGGGAAAGGTCTCGCCGGGCTTTCTGACATCCTCGCTGCCGTGAGACTCCTGCGCGCCGGGCCCGAGAGCGGTCACGCCGAGTACTACGCGGCGGCCGTCTACGGCTCGATCATCGCAGCCTCCCTGATCGTCCCTTTCTTCGAGCAGCACGGCTCGGCCGAGACGGTCGCCCTCACCCTGCTCTCGACGATGGCGGTGTTCTTCCTCGCGCACGTGTGGTCGACGGTCGTCGGCGAGCGGATCCACTCGGGCTCCCCCTACAGCGTCCACCACACGATGGACGTGGCTCGCGCCGAATGGCCGCTCATCGAGTCGACGTTCGGCCCGGTCATCGTGCTCACGCTCGGTTGGGCCGGGCGTCTGGAGCGACAGCACCGCGGAGCGCCTCGCGCTCGCCATCTGCCTGCTCGAGCTGTTCGCCTGGGGCGTCGTGGTCGGCCGGAAGGCCTACGGCGCCTGGGGCCGGGCTTGCTCTCGGGCGTGGTCAACCTCGCTCTCGGCGTTGGCCTGATCTCGCTCGAGGTCTCCGTGTTCCACTGACGACGGGGCACAGCACCCTCACCGCCCTGATTGAATCGCCGGGTGAGCCGCCGAATACTGCTCGAGCCGCGCCATCTCGGTGTCGTCGCGGCCATGCTCGTGTACCTCTGTTCCTGGGCGTTCCTCGGCCACTCGTTCTACGCGGGCAAGGGAAGCTCCGACGCGATGTTCTACCGCGGGTATGCGGTCAGGATGCGCTCCGGCCAGCTTCCCTATCGCGACTTTCCGGTCGAGTACCCGCCCGGCGCGCTCCCGGCGTTCGTCGCGCCGACTCTCGTCGACGGCCGCGGGAGCCTCGCCGCCTACGAGCAGTGGTTCGGGAGGCTCATGTGCCTGTTCGGGCTGGCCGCGCTCTTCCTCGTCGCGCTCGTGCGCCCTCGCCCCTGGGGCCTCGCGCTCGTCGCCGTCTCACCGCTCCTGATCGGAACGCTCGCACCCGAGCGATTCGACCTCTGGCCGACGGCGCTGACGATCGCGGGCGTCGTCGCGCTCCTCCGCGACCGGCACCGGCTCGGCTGGGCGGCCCTCTGCCTCGCGGCGGCGGCGAAGCTCTACCCGTTGTCGCTCCTTCCGCTCGCCGTCGTCTGGACGCTCAGGCGCCGCGGGCCCGCCGAGCTCGCACGCTCCCTCGCCGTCGGCCTCGGCGTGATCGCGGTGACGGTCGGCCCCTTTCTGGTGCTCGCGCCTCACGGCCTGTGGGCGACGATCTCGGGTCAGGCAACGAGGGCGATCCAGATCGAAAGCCTCGTCGCCTCGTATCTGATGGCAGTCGGGGATCCACCGAGGGGATTCGCCTCGGGGCTCGGGTCCGTCGCGATCCACGGCTACGGGCACTACGCGGCGGCGTCCGCGCTCGCGCAGCTCGCCGCCCTGGTCTGGGTGTGGATCTCCTTCGCGCGCGGCCCGGCCACGGAGGAGCGCTTCGTCAGGTACTCCGCGGCCTCGGTCTGCGCGTTCATCGCCTTCGGGAAGGTCTTCTCCCCGCAATACCTGATCTGGCTCGTGCCGCTCGTCGCGCTCGTGCGCGGTTACCGGGGGATCGTCGCCGCCTCGATGCTGGTCGTGGCGTTCATCCTCACCGATCTCTGGTACGGAACCGGACGCTTCGAGGCCTACGTGAGCACCGGTCAGTACACCTGGATGGTGCTCGCGAGGAACCTCACGGTCGTGGCGCTGCTCGCCGTCCTCGCCCTTCCCGCGCGGCCGCTAGCGTTACGCCCGTGGAGTACAGGGAGCTCGGTGGAACCGGGGTCGAGGTCGGCAAGCTGAGCCTCGGCGCGATGATGTTCGGCGCGTGGGGGAACCCCGACCACGCCGAAGGCATCCGGATCATCCACGCGGCGCTCGACGCCGGGATCAACGTCGTCGACACGGCGGACGTCTACTCGGCCGGCGAGAACGAGGAGATCGTCGGCAAGGCGCTCGCGGGGCGGCGCGACCAGGTTGTGCTCGCGACGAAGTTCCACAACCGGATGGGCGAGGGCCCGAACCGGAGCGGCAACTCGCGCCGCTGGATCATGCAGGAGGTCGAGGCGAGCCTCCGCCGCCTGAACACCGAGTGGATCGACCTCTACCAGGTGCACCGCCCCGCGCCGGGCACCGACGTCGACGAGACGCTCGGTGCGCTCACCGACCTCGTCCGTGCCGGGAAGATCCGGTATCTCGGGAGCTCGACCTTCCCGGCGGAATCGATCGTCGAGGCGCAGTGGGTCGCAGAGAGGCGCGGCCGCGAGCGGTTCCGCTGCGAGCAACCTCCCTACTCGATGCTCGTCCGGGGCATCGAGCGCGACGTGCTCCCGACCTGCGAGCGCTACGGCATGGGCGTGATCTCGTGGAGCCCGCTCGCCGGCGGCTGGCTGTCGGGCCGGTACCGCGCGGGAGCCTCGCTCCCGCCGAGCACGCGGTCGGACCGCATCCCGTGGCGCTACGACATGTCGCTGCCCGGGAACCAGCGCAAGCTCGAGGCGACCGAGCAGCTCGCGCTTCTCGCCGAGGAGGCGGGCCTCTCGCTCGTCCACCTCGCGATCGCTTTCGTGATCAACCACCCGGCGATCACCTCCGCCATCATCGGCCCGCGGACGATGGAGCACCTCGAGAGCCAGCTCGGCGCCGCCGACGTCGTCCTCACGCCCGACATCCTCGACCGCATCGACGAGATCACGTTCCCGGGCACGGACTGGAACCCCCACGACGCGGGCTACCACCCGCCCTCGATCGCCGACCCGGAGAAGCGGCGGCGATGACGCCGGAGCCCGACCGAAACGTCGTCGGCGGGAGGCTCCTCCCGTGCTCGGCGGAGCCGCTGACCGGCTTCTATCGCAACGGCTGCTGCTCGACCGGCCCGGAGGACCTCGGCAGCCACACCGTGTGCGTCGTGCTGACCGCCGAGTTCCTCGAGTTCTCCGCGTCGGCGGGCAACGACCTCTCGACGCCACGGCCCGAGTACGGGTTCGACGGGCTCGTCCCCGGCGACCGCTGGTGCCTCTGCGCCTCACGCTGGCTCGAGGCCGAGGAGGCAGGGCAGGCCCCCGACGTGATCCTCGGCGCGACGCATGCCCGCGCGCTCGACGTCGTTCCGATCGAGCTGCTCACCGCGCGTGCCGTCGCGCCCGAGGTCACGTGAGAACTTTCCGCACATAGCGGCGAAAGGTTCCGGCGGGCGTATTGCCGCTCGCTCCGGGCTGTCATATCGTCCGACCCCTCACCGAGTCGGCGCGTGAGTAGGGCGATGCGGCCTCAGTGGACTGTGTGCGGAACCCCCGCTAGAGCCCAGAGCAGATGGTCGGCGTGGCTGCGGATGAAAGCGCGACCGGCTCGGTGAGCCCCCTGCCCCCGAAAGTAAGCTCGTCCGGTGCTGCACGCCCTCGCGATCGTGATCGGGATCGGGCTCCTCGATTCGGCGAACCCCGCGACGATCGTGCCTGGGCTCTACCTGGCCGCCGGCCCGAACGGGGTCAAGAGCCTCGCCGGGTTCCTCGCCGGGTTCGCCGCGGCGAACCTCGCGCTCGGGATCGCGATCGCGCTCGGCCCCGGAGAGGCGATCAAGCGGCACATCCCGCACGCCGGCGACCACTCCCGTCATCTCCTCGAGCTCACCGCGGGCCTGCTCCTGCTCCTGGTCGCGGCGGCCCTGTGGTGGCAGCGCGAGCGCGTCTCCCACCAGGTCACAGCCGGGACGAAGCACCTCGACCGAAACTCCCTCCTGCTCGGCGCCGGCCTCGCGATCGTCGAGATCCCGACCGCGGTTCCCTACTTCGCGGCGATCGCCGTCGTCGTCGCCTCGGGGCAGCGGGCGTCGATGCAGATCGTGCTTCTCGCTGCCTTCAATCTCGTGCTCCTGCTCCCGGTGATCGTCCTCCTCGGGCTACGAATGCTCGCCGGCGAGCGATCGCGCGCCTGGCTCTTCCGTCTCCGAGGGAAGATCGACGCGTGGCTCGCGACCCTCGCCCCCGCACTCGTCGCCGTCGTCGGTCTCGTCCTGCTCGCACTCGGAGCCGTCGGCCTTCTGCGGGCGTGAGCCGTCGGTCGCAGCAGTCGCGACGAGCTCGCTCACCTCGGACGAGCCCGCGATCAGGATCACGCCGGCCACGCTCACCGCGAGCCCGACGGCGAGCGGCAGGCCGCCGAAGGCAGCGGAGCCCCACTGCTCGTGCAGGAACAGCGGCTCGAGCAGGATCGGAAGAAAGGTCTGAACCGCAGTCGAGACCGGGACGACCACGGTCGCGGCGCGCCGCTGGAACGCGGTCATGTTCACGATGGTCGCCGCGACCGCGAGGCCGAGCCCTGCGACCGTCCACGCTGCCGCGTTCGGGAGATGGCGCAGGTCGAGGTTGTCGCCGACGAGCTTCGTCGCCACGTTCGTGGCGCCGAAGCCGCATCCGGTCGCCACGACCACGAGCATCCCCGTGTCGAACCGGGTTCCGCGGAGCGCGAAGGGGGCGAGTCCCGCGGCCGAGAGCCCGGCGAAGACCGCCAGGACGGCGGCGGGGCCCCGGTGTGACTCGGAGTGGGCCGGCGCGCCCCAGGCGATCAGCGCGACTCCGCCGATGATCGCGACCGTGCCGACGATCTCCCGCAGGCCCACGCGCTCGTGCAGGATCACGACGCCGAGCACGAGCACGAGGAGAAGCCCGACCATGAGCATCGGCTGGACGACGACGAACGGCGCCCTGGCGTAGGCGACGGCCTGCGGCACCACCCCCACGAGACCGAGCCCGAGGCCCACCAGCCAGAGCGGGCGGCGGGCGAGGCGGGCGAGCAGCGCCACTCGCAGGCCGAGCGCCCGCGGGACGACGCGCGCGTCCAGTGCCTGGAGGACGATCCCCACGTTGAAGAGCACCGACGCGAGCAGCGCCGCCGCCAGTCCTTCCGTCTCCATCGCTCGGGTTTACCCCGACCGGGAGAAATGACGCGGAGCCCCGGAGGGCTCGACGGATCCCCCCGATCGGCGGAGGGCACCTCAGATATGGTTGGGCATCCTCCGGAGGGAACCTCCGCCGGATCGTGCCCGTGAGCTCGACGGGCCTTCGCTACGACATGGCCCTCGACAAGTTCGCAATCGGCTTCGACCACCGCGACCGGGAGCGGCTGCATGCGCTCTGGGACGGCATCCTCGATGACGAGGTCTGGTCGGACGGGCCGCTCGTGAAGGCCTTCGAGAGCAGCTGGGCGTCGTGGAACGGGCTGCCGGCGGTCGCCACCTCCAGCTGGACGGGGTCGGCCCTCGCGGCGCTCGAGTTCTTCGAGCTGCGCGGCAAGACCGTCCTCTGCCCGTCGAACACGTTCATGGCCTCGCCGCTGTCGATGCTGTCGGCCGGCGCGAAGGTCGAGTTCGTCGACTGCAATCGCTCCGATCTCTGCATGTCGTTCGACGACTTCGAGCGGAAGGTCGCGCTGCACAAGCCGGCGGCGGCGATGGTCGTCCACATCGGCGGCCACATCGCGTTCGACATCGACAGGATCGTCGAGCTCTGCCGGTCCGAGGGGATCGTCCTGCTCGAGGACTGCGCCCATGCCCACGGAGCCTCGTGGAACGGCCGCAAGCCGGGAACCTACGGCGACGCGGGAATCTGGTCGTTCGCACCGACGAAGACGATCTCGACCGGAGAGGGCGGACTCCTCGTCTCGAAGCACGACGACCTCCTCGAGTTCGCCCGGGCCTTCCGCAACTACGGCAAGCCCGACTACGCCCAGCCCGGCCTCAACTACCGGATGAACGAGTTCACCGCGGCGATCGGGATCGTCGCCACCGAGCGCCTCGAGGAGATCGTCGCGTGGAAGAACCGCGTCGCGCGCAACGAGCTCGATCCGACGTACGCGTCTCGGCTCGAGCTTCCCGACGGCATGATCTCGGGCCTCTACAAGTACATCGTCTTCCAGCCGCTCGAGCGATCGACGGGGAAGGTGTACGACCTGCCGTGCCACCGCGTCCTCGGGCACGCCGTCGACCTCCCGAACACCGACTGGGTCACGGAGAACCACTGGTGCGCGCCGCTCTACTACCGGCCCGCCGCGCTGCCCGCGCTCCAGGCCGTGAGCGGTTGAAGGTCCTCGTCACCGGCGGGTCGGGGTTCATCGGCTCGCACGTTCTCGACCAGCTCGTCGCAGCGGGGCACGAGCCCCGGAACCTCGACCTCGTGCCGTCGCCCTGGCACGGGGCCGAGATCGACACCACGATCGCCGACCTGACCGACGACGACGCGGTCGCAGCGGCGGTCCACGGGTGCGACGCGGTCGTGCACCTCGCGGCGATGGCCGACGTCAACCAGGTCGTCGACGCGCCCGGGCGAACCGACGCCGTCAACGTGCGCGGCACCTTCAACCTCCTCGAGGCGGCCCGGGCCGCGGGCGTCCCGAGATTCGTCTACGCGAGCACGATCTGGGTGTACGGCAACGCGCCGGGCCCCGAGCCCCACGACGAGGACACGCCGCTTCGCCTTCCGCCGCACCTCTACACCGCGACGAAGCTCGCCGGCGAGATGTACTGCCGCTCGTTCCAGACGATGTACGGGCTCTCGACGACGATCCTCCGCTTCGGCATCCCGTACGGGCCGCGGGCCCGCCCCGCGGCGGTCGTGCCCGCGTTCATCGCCAGGGCGAAGGCGGGCACGCCGCTCACGATCGCCGGCGACGGCAGCGCGACGCGCCAGTTCGTGTACGTCGAGGATCTCGCGGAGGGCGTGGTCGCAGCACTCCGACCCGGACGGCGCGGGCCGTGTCTACAACCTCGTGGGCGACGAGCTCGTCAGCGTCAAGGAGATCGCCGAGACGGTGCGCGAGCTCGTCCGCGACGTGCCTGTCGAGCACGGGCCCGACCGTCCGGTCGACCTCGTGTTCGGCCGTGCGTCGGGCGAGCGTGCTGCGCGCCGAG
This sequence comes from uncultured Actinomycetota bacterium, assembly GCA_963723405.1. Taxonomy (GTDB): domain Bacteria; phylum Actinomycetota; class Thermoleophilia; order Gaiellales; family Gaiellaceae; genus PALSA-600. Next base: position 131,134 of record CAVRQF010000008.1, read on the forward strand.
CTCGGGTGGGCTCCGCGGACAGGCTTCCGCGAAGGGGTTCGCCGCTACGTCGACTGGCTCGCCGAGACGAACGGCTCGCCGGTCGCCGCCGCCGCCGCCAGCACGGCCGGGAGCGCAGCAACCGTCTGACGCCACGATTCGGCGGCGCTGTAGGCGTCGCTGTCGTGCAGCAGGATCACCGCGCCGGCGCCGAGGCCGCGGGTCGCCCGCGCGGCAATCGACGACGGGGTCGCCCTCGCCTCCCAGTCCCGGCCCCAGTGCGACCAGAGAAGCGGCGCCCACCGCTCGCGGGCGAGGCGGAGCCCGGCGAGGCTGAACACGCCGTACGGCGGGCGGTAGGAGACGCTCGTGGCGCCGGACGCCTCGCCGATCACCGCTGCCGCACGGTCGAAGTCGTCGCGAAGGGCGGAGGGCGACCGTCGCAGGAGCAGCGCATGGCGATAGCCGTGAATGCCGACCTCGTGGCCCGCCGCGGCGATCTCGGCGGTGAGGGAGCGGTTGCGCTCGACCTGCTCGCCGACGAGGTAGAAGGTCGCCTTCACGCCGGCGCGCTCGAGCTGGCCGAGGACCGCCGGCGTCCCCTCCGGATGAGGGCCGTCGTCGAAGGTGAGCGCGACGCCGCGCGTGAGGCGGAGCGGGATTCCGAAGACCCCGGCGACGGGCGGCGCGACCGCCGCGGCGGCGGGAGCGCACCATGCCCCCGCGGCGCCGAGCCCGACCGCCGCCACGGCCGAGCTAGCTCGCAGTGTTTGCCTCCGCGAGCACGAAGGACGCGGCGGACGGGAGGTCCGAGAAGTCGACCGCGACCCGTCCCTGCTCGAGCGCGGTCGACACCGCCTGGCGGAGGGCATCCGGGGTCGTCGCGACCTGGGCGAGGCCGAACCGGACGAACGCCCGGTTGTGGGCGCGGACATGCCCACGGCCCCAGCCGTAGGAGATCGCCGGGCATCCCCGCATCAGCGCCTCGAGCACGGTCAGCCCGCCGGTCGAGTGAACGAGCGCGTCGGCGGCGGCGAGCCAGTCGGGCATCTCGTCGGTGAACGGCTCGATGCGCACCCGAGCGTCGCCGGCGAAGTCGCGCTCGAGCTGCTCCCGGAGCTCGGTGTTGCGGCCGCAGAGGCAGACGACCTGGTCGACCCCCTTCACCTCGAGCACCTCGCGGACCGCCCCCTCGACGTCGCCGACCCCCCAGCCCCCGCCCGAGACGAGAACGATCTTGTCGCCCGGGGCGAGGTCGAGCGCCTGCCGCGCCTCGATCGCCTCGCGAGGGAGCAGGAACTCGGGCTCGGCGAATCCGTGGACGCAGTGCACCTTCGCCGCCTCGCCCGCGATCTGATGCACCTCGTCGATCGACTCGGGGTGGGTGACGAGGTGGAGGTCGGCGCCGGGTGTCGCCCAGTAGCGGAGGCCGGCGAGGTCGGTGATCACCGCGCACACCGGGACGTGAAGACGGCCTGCGCGCCTGAGCCGGCCGAGCACCTCGGTCGCGTGCGGGTAGGTCGAGACGACGATGTCGGGCCGGTGCGAGGCGATGAGCCCCAGCAGCCCGCGGGCACCGAATCGCACGAGGAGGAACTGCGTGAAGCGGCGGGTCATCGCGAACCCGGCGAACACCCAGAACCCCACGTCCCACAGCCAGAGGAACCGGAAGAAGACGATCCGGGCCGCGTTGTCGCTCAGCGTCGACACGGTCCGGCCCATCGCGGCGAGACAGTCCTCCGTCTCGACGACGACCTCGGGCCTCTCCGTCCGGAGCTGCTCGGCGAGCCGGCGGGCAGGGGCGTCGTGCCCCTCACCGACACTGGCAGTGAGGATCAGGATGCGGGGGGCCATCGGCGGCGTACCCTAACGCTCCGGCGGCGAGCACGAGCTGAGGTGCATTCCGCTCATCGTCGCACCGGGCCGAGACGTCTTGCGGGCCCGTCTAGAGGGACGGCTTCGTCAGGACGTACCAGCCGTACGTCGCCGTGGGCCGCGCCGGGGCCAGTGCCAGCGCCGCCTCCCGCTCGTCGCCGTCGCAGCCGGCGAGATCGAGGTAGCTCTCGAGGTCGCGCTCGACGACGACGGTCTCCGAGCGGCGCAGGACGAGGTTGTTCGAGTCGAAGAGGCCGCGGAGGTCGACGTCCGCCAGGATCCGCGTCGTCGACGGGTCGCGCGCCTGCTCGAACCGGTTCAGCTCGATCGCCGCGAGCGGGTCGACCGGGGCGAGCTGGTCGACGACGAGCATCGTCCCTCCGGGCCGCAGGACCCGTGTCATCTCCGCGAGGACGACCTCGGGACGGGGGACGTGGTGGAGGGTCCTGCCCGGTGGAGACGAGGTCGAAGGAGCCGGCCGGGAACGGGAGCTCCTCGGCGTCGGCCTCGACGAAGTCGGAGTTCTCGGTCGCGCGCTTGCGGGCCTCGGCGAGCATCTCGGGGACGAGGTCGACGCCGATGACCTCACGGACGAGCGGGGCGAGCGCGAGCGCGAAGGCCCCGGCCCCGGTGCCCACGTCGAGCGCGCGCTCCTCACCGCTGAGCGTGAGCAGCCGAGAGACGTGCTCCCGGGTCTCGCCGGCGCGCTGATCCTGGAGGTCGGCGACGACGCCCGCGCTCTCCGAGAACCGTTTCCGAACAGCATCCACGACACGTGGCATTCTACGGCCGCCCGTGCAGGAGATCATCGCCCGGCGCCGTACCCGAAACACGGTGCCTCGACGAGGACATCGGGCGCCGCCATCGATGCGAATCAAGCTGCTCATTCTGCTCGCCGGGGTCGTTGCCCTCTCATCCCTCGTGATCCAGGGCGCCGGCTCGACGCCGGTGCCGCCGTCGCAGAAGAAGGCGATCGCCGCCAAGCAGGCCGAGGTGCGGAGCGTGCTCGACGACATCGCCGCGATCGACGAGCAGCTGAACACGGTGTCCGAGCAGTACGACGGCGCCCGCGTGCGCCTCCAGACGCTCCGCAAGAACCTCGCCGCGGAGCAGGTGGAGCTCGGGAAGGCGAAGGTGCGGTACGAGCACGCCGAGGAGCGGGCGGCGAAGCTCCTCGTGTGGATGTACACCCAGAGCCACGGCAACTCGCTCGACGTGATCCTCGGCGCGCGCAGCCTGGTCGAGCTGCTCCGGCTCTCCGACGCCGAGCACCAGCTGAGCGTGCAGGCGGCGACGATCGCGACCGACGCGGCGACGGCGAAGCACAACCTTCAGCTCGTCGTCCACCGCCTCGACCGCGACCGGAAGGCCGCGGCGTCGACGGTCCGGGAGCTCTCGCGACCGCCGGGCCGAGATCATGAGCGGCCTGAACGAGCGCCGGAAGCTGCTCGCCTCGGTCGAGACGGAGGTTCGCAAGCTCGAGGCGAAGGAGCGGGTGCGCCAGGAGCGGCTCGCCGAGATCGCGCGCGCGAAGCTCGAGGCCGAGCTCGAGGCCCGTGCGAAGGCAGAGGCGAAGGCCGCCGCCGCCCGCCGCGCGGCGCTCGCGGCCCAGCAGGCGCAGGTCGTGACGCCCGTAGCCACGACGACCACGACGGTGGCGACACGACCACGACGGCGCACGACCACGACCACCGCTGCCACGACGACGACAACGGCGCCGCCGGCCGCGACGACCGTTCCCACGACCACGACGACGGCGCCGGTCGTGCCCGCGGCCCCGTCGACGCTCCCGTCGACGACGACGCCGATCATCGGCGCGCAGCCGACCGAGCCGACCGCGCTCCTTCCACCCGGCCATCCCGAGGCGGCGCAGATCGCGCTCTCATATCTCGGGGTCCCCTACCTCTGGGGCGGTTCGACGACGAACGGCTTCGACTGCTCGGGCCTCGTCACCTACGTCTACAACCAGCTCGGGATCGCGCTCCCGCACTTCGCGGCGGCGCAGTGGAACTACGGCGTGCCCGTCACGGTCGCACAGCTGCAGCCGGGCGATCTCGTGTTCTTCGACGCGCTCGACCACGTCGGCATCTACCTCGGCAACGGCCTCTTCGTCGATGCCCCCCATACCGGCGCCTTCGTCCGTATCGACTCTCTCCAGGAGAAGTGGTACGCGAAGAAGTACGTCGGCGCCCGCCGCCTCTAGCGATTCGACGCGACCCGCGGGGACGTGCCGTCCGGCGTCTCGGCCGTTACTCGAGCTCGCAGACGAGCTCGACCTCGACGGGCATCCCCAGCGGGAGCGCCACCATGCCGACGGCCGAGCGCGCGTGGCGGCCGGCCTCGCCGAAGACCTCGACGAGGAGATCCGACGCCCCGTTGATCACCTGGGGCTGGCCGGTGAAGTCGGGATCGCTCGAGACCATGCCGAGCATCTTCACGATCCGCTTGACGCGATCGAGGCTGCCGAGCTCGTCGTGGATCGAGCGGAGGCAGTTGAGAGCGGCCAGCCTCGCCGCGCGGTAGGCCTCCTCCAGCGACACCTCGCTCGGGACCCGGCCGCGGAAGACGAGCTCGGTGCCCGACGTCGGCCCGTGCCCCGACACGAAGAGGAGCGAGCCCGTGCGGGCGGTCAGCGAGAAGTTCGCGATCGGCGTGGACGCGGGCGGCAGCTCGATGCCAAGGTGCGCCAGCCGCTCCTCGATCGCTCCCATCGTCCGACTCTAGTATCTCGCCCGTGGCGCAGCCATATGAATCGCCGGTTGCGGCCGAGCTGTCTGCGGACGTGCTCGAGCGATTCCTCCGCTACGTGAGGATCGACACGCAGTCCTCGCGCGAGTCGGATACCTACCCGAGCACGGCGAAGCAGCTCGACCTCGCACGCCTCCTCGCCGAGGAGCTGCGCGCGCTCGGGCTCGACGACGTCGAGCTGACGGGCCACGGCTACGTGCTCGCGACGCTCCCGGGCACCGCAGTTCGCGGTACCGAGCTCCCCGGCCCGGGCCGACGGTCGGCCTGCTCGCACACCTCGACACGAGCCCGGACGCTCCCGGGGGCGGCGTCGACCCGCAGCTCTGGCCGGCCTACGACGGAGGCGAGCTCGTGCTCCCGGGCGACCCCGCGCAGGTGCTCTCCCCGGCGACGAGCCCGCTCCTCGCCGAGCGGATCGGGCATGACATCGTCACCTCCGACGGGACGACGCTGCTCGGCGCCGACGACAAGGCGGGCGTCGCGGAGATCATGGCCGCGGTCGCCTGGCTCCTCGCCCACCCCGAGGTCCCGCGGGCGCGAGCGAGGATCGGCTTCACGGTTGACGAGGAGGTCGGCCACGGCGTCGACCACCTCGACCTCGACCTGTTCGGAGCGGAGTTCGCCTACACCCTCGACGGGCAGGTGGTGGGGGCGATCGAGAACGAGACGTTCTCGGCCGTCGAGCTGAAGGTGACCTTCCACGGCGTCGGCACCCATCCCGGGTGGGCGAAGGGCGTGCTCGTCAACCCGGTGAAGCTCGCGGCGCGGTTCGTCGCGAGCCTCCCGAGCGGGACGCTCTCGCCGGAGACGACGGAGGGCCGGGAGGGGTTCGTGCACCCCTACAGGATCGAGGGCGGCGCCGAGCGGGTGACGGTCACCCTGATCGTCCGCGACCACGACGGCGAGAAGCTCGAGGAGCACGTCGCGCTCCTGTACCGCCTCGCCGAGGACGCGGTGGCCGGCGAGCCGCGCGCGTCGGTGGCGATCGATCGCTGGGATCAGTACCGCAACATGCGCGATGCGCTCGAGCGCGTGCCGCACGTGGTCGAGGCGGCGCTCGAGGCGACGCGACGGGCAGGGCTCGCGCCGAGGCTCGAGTCGATCCGCGGCGGCACCGACGGCTCACGCCTGACCGAGCGCGGGCTCCCGACGCCGAACATCTTCACGGGCGGCAACGAGTATCACTCGGTACGCGAGTGGGTGACCGCTCAGGACCTGGCGATCTCCGCCGCAACCGTGGTCGAGCTGTTGAAGCTCCTCGCCGGGTAGAGCGGGCGGGCCGGCGTCGCCGGCCCGCCCGGCCCGTCTACATCTCGATCGTCTCGTAGACCTCGACGGTCCCGCCGCTCGCGAAGATCGGGCAGCCCCCCGCCTTCGCCGCCGCATCGTCGAGGCTTGCCGCCTTCACGACCGAGTAGCCGGTCAGGTGCGACGCCGCCGCGCCGTCGGAGCCGGCAGCCGTGACCTCGGTCGAGCCGGCGAACGGGTTCCCGCCGTCCACGATCGCCTCCCCGAGCTCGCCGAACCACGCCTCCCACGCCTGCATCACCCTGGCCTGCTCCTCCTCGGTCGCGGCCATGCCGCCGCCCTTGTATGCGTACACGAACTTGCCCATCACTCATCCCCCTTCGCTTGTTGTTGTTGTGCAAACTCGAGCCACGGGTCTCTCCCCGGATCGCCGCCCGCCGCCGCGACCGCGAGGCGCCCGAGGTAGTGATCCCACCCGTCCGCGTGGTTTCCGGCCGACTCCGCGTTCGGGAGCCCGCTGTGGGTGAGCCGAACGGTCGTCCCCGTCTCTGTCGGCTCGAGCTCGATCTCGACGGTGCTCGACCCGGGCGGAACGAGCCCGGCGCCGCCGCCGCCCTCCGACCAGCCCCACGTGTAGACGAGCCGCCGCGGCGGGTCGACCTCGACGAACTCTCCGCTCACGACGCTTCCCGGGATGACGTGCACCCGGAGCCGGCCGCCGGGACGCGGGTCGAGCTCCACCCCGATCCCCCACCAGCGAAGCGCCTTGACCGGATCGACGAGGAGCTCCCACACGGTCTCGGGTCTCGCGGCGATCTCGATCTCGGCGCCGCACCACGAGCGGCTCAGTCGCCTGCTCCATCCTTCTCCTCCTCCTCTCGCTCGGCGTCGCGCTTGAGCGCCTCGAGCCGCGCGTCCCAGAACCCTTCGAGGAACATCCTCAGCTCGGAGAGCCCCTCGGGCCGGGCGCGGTAGAGGCGCCTCGTGCCGTTCCGTCGCTCGTCCACGAGCCCTGCCTCCCTCAGGACGGTCAGGTGCTGTGAGACCGCGGGCCGCGAGATCTCGAAGTACGACGCGATCTCGCCCGCCGAGAGCTCGCCGTCCCGTACGAGCATGAGGATCCGCCTGCGGCGGGGCTCGGCGATCGCCTTGAGTGCGGCCTCCATGGCCATAGAGTAAGGCTCTGCTTACGTAAGCGCAAGCTTAATCTGGTGAACATCCGGTGACGGGGCGGGGGCCGGCTTCGAACTGCCCGTCGCTCCCGGGCCAGGTGTCCGCGAGCAGGTAGCCCTCCGGAAACGGGTCGTCCGGGTCGACGAGGACCTGGCGTGATGCCCGTGATCCAGGCGCTGCCGCGGATCGCCGGCACGATCGCGGGGCGGCCGCCGACCGTCGTCTCGGAGACGATGCGCCCGTCGAAGGTGGAGCCGATGACCGAGGCGTGCGTCATCTCGTCCCCGGCGCGCATGAGGCCCGCGAGCATGGAGCGCGGCCATCCGCGCGGAGAGACCGGTGCCGGTGGCGGAGCGATCGAGTCGCCCGGGGGCGATGACGACGGCGTTCTTCGACACGGCGCCGATGCCGCGCCACGGCTCGGCGATCTGGACGATGGTGATCCCGGCGATCTCCGGGTTCTCCGGGTGCACGCAGGGGAGCTGTTCGCGCGCGGCGACGCGGATCAGCTCCCCGACCAGCGAGAGCTCACGCGCCTCCGAGGGCTCGAGCGCGAACCCGAGCGCCGCCGCGTCTGCGATCGCGTACCACATCCCGCCGAAGGCGACGTCGACCGTGACCGTGCCGAGCCCTTCGACCTCGAGCGCCGCGTCGATTCGCTCCACGAAGCAGGGGACGTTCGTGAGCTCGACGCTCTCGCACCGCCCGTCGCGGCAGCGTGCCGTCACCTCGACCACGCCGGCCGGAGCCTCGAGTCGAAGCCTCGTCTCCGGCTCGCGCATCTCGACCATCCCCGTCTCGAGGAGCACCGTCGCGACGCAGATCGTGTTCGAGCCCGACATGGCGGGATACTCGGTCGGCTCCATGATGATGAACCCGGCTGCGCATTCCGGGCGGTTGGAGGGGACGATCAGGTTCGCGTGCACGGCCACGCTTCCGCGCGGCTCGCGCAGCAGCGTCCGGCGCAGCGAGTCGTCGGCGCGCAGCGCGACCATCCGCTCGAACACCGTCTCGCCCGGTGGCGGCAGCACGCCGCCCGTGACGACGTTGCCGATCTCCCCGCCGGCGTGGCAGCCGACGACGGTGATCGCGCGCGAGGCCCTCAAAGGCTCAGAACGGCAGCACGACCTCGCCGACGTCGACGCCGAGCGAGTTGGCGAGCCGCACCCCGTGGTCGATCTCGCTGCGGAGGCGGGCGATGTCGGCGGACCGCATCGCGTCGCCGATCCAGGCACGCTCGCGGGGGCGCCAGAGCTCGTGCTCGACGAAGACCGGCAGCAGGTCGTTGGCGGCCTTCACGAGGTTCTCCTTCGTCTTCTTCGACGCCTGGCGCAGGAGCACGCGCTCGTAGGCGACCCCGGCGCCGTGATGGATGCCGTCGTCGATCGAGAGCCGCTGGCACATCGACTCGAGCACGGTCCCCGGCGTGGCCTTGGCGATCATCTTGAACTTCGGGATGATCAGCCGCTCGAAGAACACCTGCATCATGAAGACCTTCTCCTCGAGCGTGTCCGAGCCGATCACGAGCGTCGCCATCTTGTCCAGGTAGGGGTCGCGCTCCCCGTCGCCGCCTGCCTCGTCGATGAGGCGCAGCCACGCCTCGGTGTGACGCGACTCGTCCTGCACCATCGTCGTGTAGTAGAGCTTCGCCTCCCGGTGCGGGGCGAGCGAGAAGAGCTGGGCGGACATCTGGACCGCGAGCTCGTCGGCCTGGAGCTGCTGGGTGATGACCGACCGCCAGACGTCGCGGCGACGGGCCTGCCGCTGCGGAGAGCCGCGGAGCTCGGGGATCGGCGGCCGCTCGCCCCACGGGAGGTCGCGCACCTGCCATTCGGCGTGCTTCGCCAGCCTGTAGAAACGGAGGACCTCCTCCTCGTACGCTTGCTCGGGATCCACCACCGGCAGCCGCTCGGCTTCCATCACGGCTTGATTATGGCTGTCGCGGGATCACGGCTGTCCGGAGACACCGGAATCGGGGACGCTTGAATTTGCGGGAATGCCGTCGAGTTCCTATCCTGATTGAAGCAATGGGCGCGAACACCTCGGCGAAAGTGACGTCGAACGCCAAGCAGGCGCGCTCGAAGGCTGCCCGCTAGCCGGCGATCCATTCCCGCCCCGCCGGCTAGGACGCAAGAAGCGGCGGGGGCCATCGACTACGAAAGGCCTCCACGGTGACGCATAGCGCCACTGAATCGTTCGATCCCAGACGAGCCCGCCCGACCGAGCCGGTCGGGCTCTACGACCCCGCGTTCGAGCACGACTCCTGCGGCGTCGCCTTCGTCGCGCGGCTGAACGGGGAGCCCTCGCACGAGACGCTCGTACGTGCGCTCCACGCGCTCGAGAACCTCGAGCACCGGGGCGCCGCCGGCGCCGACCCCCAGAGCGGCGACGGCGCCGGGATCCTGCTCCAGCTCCCCGACGAGTTCTTCCGCGCGGTCGCCGGACGGGAGCTGCCGCCGGCGGGCGCCTACGGCGTCTGTGTGGCCTTCCTGCCGCGGGGCGACGAAGAGCGGCGCGAGGAGCTCGAGCGCATCCTCGAGAGCGCGGTCGTCGAGGAAGGGCAGCGCATCCTCTGCTGGCGCGACGTGCCGATGGGGCTCGAGCACATCGGCCACACCGCGCGAGCGGCGGCGCCCGTCGTCCGGCAGCTCCTGATCGGCGCCTCGCCGGAGCTCGCGACCGATCGGGACGCCTTCGAGCGCAAGCTCTACGTGATCCGCCGGGTCGCCGAGAAGCGCGCCGGCGCGACGCTCGTCATCCCGAGCTGCTCGGCGAGGACGATCGTCTACAAGGGAATGCTGATGGCGCCGCAGCTCGGGCGCTGCTACCCGGATCTCCTCGACGAGCGGCTGAAGAGCGCGCTCGTCCTCATCCACTCGCGCTTCTCGACGAACACCTTCCCGAGCTGGGAGCTCGCGCACCCCTACCGGATGATCGCCCACAACGGCGAGATCAACACCGTCCGCGGCAACGTCAACTGGATGCGCGCGCGGGAGTCGCAGCTCGCCTCGGAGCTCTTCGGCGACGACCTGGCGAAGGTGCTTCCGGTCGTCCGGCCCGGCGGCTCGGACACGGCCAACTTCGACAACGTGCTCGAGCTCCTCGTACTGGCGGGCCGCTCGCTGCCCCACGCGATGATGATGATGATCCCGGAGGCCTACGCCGGCCGCGACGACCTCCCCGAGGAGCTGCGCGGCTTCTATGCCTTCCACGCGTGCCTCACCGAGCCCTGGGACGGCCCGGCCTCGATCTCGTTCACCGACGGCACCGTCATCGGCGCGACCCTCGACCGGAACGGCCTGCGCCCCGGCCGCTGGACGGAGACGAAGGACGGCTGGGTCGTGCTCGCCTCCGAGGCCGGCGTCCTCGACGAGCCCCCGGAGAACGTCCTTCGCAAGGGCCGCCTCCAGCCGGGGAACCTGTTCCTCGTCGACCTCGAGCGGGGCCGCATCGTCGAGGACGGCGAGATCAAGCAGGAGATCGCGGGCCGCCGGCCGTACGGCGAGTGGTACGAGCAAGAGGTGGTCGAGCTCGGCGACCTGCCCGAGCGGCCGCCGCGCGTGCCCCGCGTCGGAGCCGCTGAACCTGCGGCAGCTCGCGTTCGGGTACACGCAGGAGGACCTCAAGGTGATCCTCGCGCCGCTCGCGCGGAACGCCGAGGAGGCGATCGGCTCGATGGGGTCCGACGTCGCCCTCGCCGTCCTCTCCGACCAGCGCCCCCTTCTCTACAGCTACTTCAAGCAGCTCTTCGCGCAGGTCACGAACCCGCCGATCGACTCCACCCGCGAGGCCGTGGTGATGAGCGTCGCGACGAGCGTCGGCTCGGAGCGCAACCTGCTCGGCGAGTCGCCCGAGCACGCGCGCCAGCTCCAGATCCCCCAGCCGATCCTGCGCGACCAGGAGCTCGAGGCGCTGCGACAGATCGACACGGGCTTGTTCAAGGCCCATACGATCGACATCACCTGGCCCGTCTCCGAGGGTACCGCCGGGCTCGACGGGGCGCTCGAGCGGATCTGCCGGGAGGCCGACGAGGCACTCGGCGAGCGGCGTCAACATCCTGATCCTCTCCGATCGCAACACGGGCCTCGACCGTGTCCCGATCCCCGCGCTCCTCTCCGTCTCGTCGGTGCACCACCACCTGGTCCGTGAGGGGACCCGGCTGCAGACCGGCCTCGTGATCGAGTCGGGCGAGCCGCGCGATGTGCACCACTTCGCGACGCTCATCGGCTACGGCGCGGCCGCGATCAACCCCTACGTGATGCTCGAGACGCTCGGCGAGCTCGCCCGGGACGGGATGCTGCCCGAGGGCATGAGCGCCGAGGAGGCGCAGAAGCGCGCGATCAAGGGCATCGCGAAGGGGCTGCTGAAGACCATCTCCAAGATGGGCATCTCCACGGTGTCGTCCTACTGCGGCGCGCAGATCTTCGAGGCGGTCGGCCTCGACCGCGCGCTCGTCGACCGGCACTTCACGGGCACGCCGTCGCGCATCGGCGGGATCGGCACCGCGGTGCTCGCCCGCGAGGCGCTCGACCGGCATGCGCGAGCCTACCCCGGCAACGGCGACCTGCTCCCGCTCGGCGGCGTGTACGCGTGGCGCTCGGAGGGTGAGTACCACCAGTGGAACCCCGAGACGATCGCGCTCCTCCAGCACGCCGTGCGCCACGGCGGCGCCTCGACCTACGAGGAGTACTCGCGCCAGGTGAACGAGGAGGCCGTCCGCCGCGCGACCCTGCGCGGGCTCCTGCGCATCAAGAAGGGGAGGCCGATCCCGCTCGAGGATGTCGAGCCCGCGCGCCGAGATCGTCAAGCGGTTCTCGACAGGCGCGATGTCGCTCGGCTCGCTCTCGCGGGAGGCGCACGAGACGCTCGCGATCGCGATGAACCGCCTCGGCGGCAAGTCGAACACCGGCGAGGGCGGCGAGGACCCGGCGAGGTACGTGCGCGACGCGAACGGCGACTCGCGGCGATCGGCGATCAAGCAGGTCGCCTCGGGCCGCTTCGGCGTGAACATCAACTACCTGACGAACGCGGACCAGCTCCAGATCAAGATGGCGCAGGGCGCGAAGCCCGGCGAGGGCGGCCAGCTGCCCGGCCACAAGGTCGACCCCTACATCGCGAGCATCCGCTTCACGACGCCTGGCGTCGGGCTCATCTCGCCGCCGCCGCACCACGACATCTACTCGATCGAGGACCTGAAGCAGCTGATCTACGACCTTCGCTGCGCGAACCCGAAGGCCCATGTCAGCGTGAAGCTCGTCGCCGAGATGGGTGTCGGCACCGTCGCCGCCGGCGTCGCCAAGTGCAACTCGGACCACGTGGTCATCTCCGGCCACGACGGCGGGACGGGCGCCTCGCCGCTGTCGTCGGTGCACTACGCGGGCATCCCGTGGGAGATCGGGCTCGCCGAGACGCAGCAGACGCTCGTCATGAACGATCTCCGCTCACGGATCTGGGTGCAGACCGACGGGCAGCTCAAGACCGGGCGCGACGTGGTGATCGCCGCGCTGCTCGGCGCCGACGAGATGGGCTTCGCGACCGCACCGCTCGTCGCGACCGGCTGCGTGATGATGCGCGCCTGCCACCTGAACACGTGCCCGGTGGGAATCGCGACCCAGGACCCGGTGCTGCGGGCGCGGTTCGCGGGGACGCCCGAGCACGTCGTGAACTTCTTCTTCTTCGTCGCCGAGGAGGTGCGGGCGCTCATGGCCGAGCTGGGGATCGCGCGCTTCGAGGATCTGGTCGGCCGGGTCGACCTGCTCGAGGCCGACGACGCGATCGTCCACTGGAAGGCGCGCGGGATCGACCTCTCGAACCTGCTTCGCCTCCCCGACGCGCCGCCCGGGACGCCCCTGCGCAGGATGCGGCCGCAGGACTCCCCGCTCGACTCGGCTCTCGACTGGGAGCTGATCGGGCTCGCGGAGGCCGCGATCGCCGACGGGACACCGGTCGAGGCCGAGCTGGCGGTGCGCAACGTGCACCGCGCCATCGGTGGGCTCCTCTCGCACTCGGTCACGGTCGCCCACGGCGCGCCCGGGCTGCCCGAGGGGACGATCAGGTTCACGCTCCGCGGCTCGGCCGGGCAGTCGTTCGGCGCGTGGCTCGCGCCGGGGATCGAGCTGACCCTGTGGGGCGAGGCCAACGACTACGCCGGCAAGGGTCTCTCCGGCGGGACGATCGCGCTCAGGCCCCCCGAGGCGGCGACGTTCGCGGCCGAGGACAACGTGATCGTGGGCAACACGGTCCTGTACGGCGCCACCAGGGGCAAGGCGTTCTTCCGCGGGCTCGCGGGCGAGCGTTTCGCCGTGCGGAACTCGGGCGCGGATGCCGTGATCGAGGGCGTCGGCGACCACGGCTGCGAGTACATGACCGGCGGGAACGTCGTCGTGCTCGGCCGCACGGGGCGCAACTTCGCCGCCGGCATGAGCGGCGGCATCGCCTATGTCCTCGACGACGACGGCAGCTTCGCCGCGCGCTGCAACCACGAGCTCGTCGACCTCGAGCCGCTCGACGACGATGACATCGCCCGCGTGCGCGCGCTCGTCGCGGAGCACCGGGAGCGGACCGGCTCGCCGGTCGCGGCGCGGGCGCTCGAGTCGTGGGAGGAGACGGTCGGTCGCTTCGTCAAGGTGATGCCGCGCGACTACCGGACTGCGCTCGCTGCGCTCGCGGCCGGGAACGGCCATCTCGCCTATCCCGACGACCGCCCGGTCTCGAGCGGCGGCGAGGGCTTCGTCACCGCCGAGATCGAGTCCGGGACCGCCGCCTGATGGGCGAGTTGGGCGCGTTCCTCAAGTTCGACCGGGTCGAGAACCCGGAGCGCTCGCCGTCAGAGCGCGTCGGCGACTACCACGAGTTCGTCCGGACGCTGACCGGCGCGGAGCTCGCGGACCAGGGCGCGCGCTGCATGGAGTGCGGCGTGCCGTTCTGCCACAACGGCTGCCCCGTCAACAACCTGATCCCGGACTGGAACGACCTCGTCTACCGCGACCGGTGGGAAGCCGCGATCGAGCAGCTCCACCGGACGAACAACTTCCCCGACTTCACGGGGCGCCTCTGCCCCGCCCCGTGCGAAGCGGCCTGCGTGCTGGAGATCCGCGAGGGCGAGGCGGTGACGATCAAGCAGATCGAGCTTGCGATCGTGAACCGCGCCTGGGACGAGGGCTGGATCCGCCCCCGCCCGCCGGTACGGGAGACGGGTCGCTCGGTCGCGGTCGTCGGAGCAGGCCCTGCCGGGATGGCGTGTGCGCAGCAGCTGCGGCGCTCGGGGCATGCGGTCACCGTGTTCGAGCGAGACGAGGCCGGCGGCGGGCTCGTTCGCTTCGGCGTCCCGGACTTCAAGATCGAGAAGCACATCGTCGAGCGCCGGGTCCAGCAGCTTGCCGCCGAGGGCGTCGTTTTCCGCTTCGGCGCGGACGTCGGCGGGAACGTCCCCGTCGAGGAGCTGCGGAGCTTCGACGCGGTCGTGATCGCGACCGGCGCGCGGATCCCCCGCGACCTGCCGGTGCCCGGACGGGAGCTTCCGGGTGTCCATTTCGCGATGGAGTACCTGTATCAGCGGAACCGTTTCGTCGCCCGCGAGGAGGGGCGCCAGCTCGCGAACACGCCCGAGCTCCCGACGGGCAACGAGGTCATCACCGCCGCCGGCAAGCACGTGATCGTCATCGGCGGCGGCGACACGGGCGCAGACTGCGTCGCGAACGCCCACCGCGAAGGGCCTGCCTCGGTGACCCAGATCGAGCTGATCGGAGAGCCGCCGGTGTCCCGCTCGGACGAGCTGACTCCGTGGCCGCGCTGGCCGGTGAAGCTGCGCATCCCCTACGCGCTCAAGGAGGGCGGCGAGCGCGACTTTGCGATCTCGACCACGTCCTTCTCCGGCAACGGCCGCGTGAAGGAGATCCACTGGGTCGAGAACGCGGGCGTGCCGCCGTTCACCGCGGTCGACGGCACGGCCGAGACACGGCCGGCCGACCTCGTGCTGCTCGCGATGGGCTTCGTCGGGCCCGAGCTCCCGCTGCTCGAGCAGCTCGGCGTCGAGCGCGACGACCGCGGCAACGTGAAGGCGACTGCGTACGAGACGAGCGTCCCCGGCATCTTCGCCGCGGGCGACGCCCGCCGCGGCCAGTCGCTGATCGTCTGGGCGATCAACGAAGGCCGGCGCTGCGCCCAGGCGGTCGACCGCAAGCTCGCGCGCACGACCTGAGCTCCGGTTCAACGGCATCTTTTACGTCGTGCCGACGACGTCGACTCCGACTTGGCGTAGCCGTTCAAAGGGCAGCAGACTGCCTCTCTGACGGCCCGGCGCTGATCGTCTGGAGCATGTGAGCGTCAGACGTCAGCGAGGACACTGGCGCAGGGCACGATCCTGCGGCTAGACGATCTCCTCAGCACAGGAGTGCAGCTAACTCGTCCGAGCGCCGTGCCCGGGTTGCGGGGAGAGCGTTCAAGGGCCTCCCCGCCACCCGGCCCCGACATTCTTCGTGTCTAGTTTGTGATGCGGAGGATGTACGCGGAGTTGTTCGAGTTCCCACCCGAGAGGCTCGTGATCCGCGCCGTGCCCTGAGCCCCCGCGTAGGTGCCGGTTCCGCCGATCACCGCGACGTTCGTCACCGGGTTGGCGAAGTTCGACAGCCCGGCGAGCTGGATGCCGCCGCCGGGGAGAGACACGGTCGCGTTGCACTGCAGCCGCACGCTTCCCACCGACAAGTCCACGTAGGTCACCAAGCAGACGACCTGGTCATGCCCAGCGGAGCTCCCTTCTTCGTGCCCGCCCACTTGAACAACGTCGCTCGTAAAGGTGAACCCCTGACCTGCGGCCGGCGGACTATCCCCAGTCGGATTCCAGCCGCCGATCGCCGCGAACGTGGTTTGCACCTCGAGAAAGCGCAATGTCTGAGGCTGCGGAGCCGCAGCCGCCGTCGCGACACCAAACATCAACAGACCCAGGACGGCACAGGCCGTCAAGAGACCCCGTCTTGCTCGCATCACAAGCTCCCTTCTCGATGAAACAACCGCCCGCCTTACCGGCGCGATAGTAAACCGCATCGAACCGGCGCATGACGCAGCAACTCAGCCCTGGACGCGAAGCTCGGCGTCAATCGCTTCCGCCGCCCGGATCCACCGATGAGTTCCACCGCCTCGGCCGGTCTACCTGGACGTACGCCATCAAGCAACCGACTGGAGAGCACCATGACCGATCCCGTACACCCGGGCCGCATGCTGTTCGTGAGCATCCCCGTGGCGGACCTCGACCGCAGCAAGGCGTTCTTCGCGAAGCTCGGGTTCGCCTACAACCCGAAGTTCACCGACGAGACCGCCGCCTGCATGCTGGTGGGCGAGGACGCTTTCGTCATGCTGCTCACTTGCGAGAAGTTCGCGGAGCTCTCGAAGCTGCCCATCGCCGATCCCACCACGCACACGCTGGCGCTGTACTGCTTCAGCGTGTCATCCCGTGATGAGGTCGATGCGGTCAGCGCCGCTGCGCTCGCGGCGGGCGGCTCCGAGGCAGATGACGCCGAGGACTACGGCTTCATGTACTCACGGAGCTTCTTCGACCTCGACGGTCATGGCTGGCAGGTCATGTGGATGGACCCGGCGGCGGTGGAGAAGGGCCCCGAGGCGTTCGCGGCCTCCATGCCGGCGCCGACGCACCGGCCTGACGGTGACCCGTCAGGCCAGCGGTTGGGCGATCTCCCAGATGTGGCCGCCGGGGTCCATGAAGCTCGCCGTTCGGACGTTCCAGGGCCTGTCCATCGGCCCGTTCAGGAGCTGCGCACCACGCGCCGTCAACTCCCGGCACGTCGCGTCGACATCCTCGACCTCGATCGTGAGCTGAAAACGCACACCAGCCGTACGGTCTGCGACGGACGCAGGCTGGACAAGGCTCACCGCCGCATCCGTCTTCAGCAGATTCGCCAGCGTGCTGCCGAACTCGAACACAGCGGAGTTGGCGTCCTCGAAGAGGATCGGCAGCCCGAACACCTCCCGGTAGAACGTCTTCGCGTTCTCCAGGTCCTCGACGAACAGCGTGACCGCCCGGATACCTGTCGGCCATGCAGCTTGTTCCTCGGTCATCGCGTAGATCATGCAGATGCGCTCGGTCGGCCGGCCTCACCGGGGGAGCACAGGCTCTTGCTCAGGACCGAGAGCGAGAACCGCCTTTGACAGCTCGCACGACGAGCACGGAGGGCCGAACGAGGTCGTCTCTGCAGTCAGGATTTCTCCGGAGCGCCTCGTCGGTCGGCCTGGGCTCTGCCACCAGGTCGAGATCGAAGCCGGCCGCACCGAGCTGATTCAGAGTCGTCGAGAGGCTCCGGTGATATCTGACCACGCCGTCGACGAACCACGTACTCGTTCGCGGTCCTTCGTCGAAGTAGTCGCTCACCGGCCAGGCGACGCGACGGCCGTTCTCGGTGTTCCAACCGGATCTGAGGAGTTGCGAGGTGAAGATCGGATGCTCGACGATCTCGACAAGGATCCCGCCCGCGACGAGCCACCGAGCGATCCGTTGCAACACCGGCACGAGATCAGCCACGTAATGAAGTGCGAGGACACTGACGACCACGTCCGCTGAGGCGGTCGCGAACTCGGCGTCCTCCGCGAAGGCTTGCACGTAGGCGATGCGTGCGTTGCTGCTGCGCTCTCGCGCAAGAGTCAGCATTCGCGCCGAAGCATCCACGCCGGTCACGGATCTCGCGCCTGCGTTCGCCGCATACCGGCAGAACCAGCCGTCGCCACACCCCAGATCGATCACTCGCTTGTCGTACAGGTCCGGTAGGCACTCCGGAAGACACGGAGCGATCACGTTCTCATGCAGTCCCCGAGCCTCATCCCGCATTCGCGTGTATCCGGCGAAGAATCTCGGGTCGTCGTAGAGATTCTGGCGCACGATCCTGCATCGTACGACGTCATCAGGCACTCGAGGCTACGACGACACCGGCGGCCACCCGGCAGGCGGCCGCCCGATCTCCCACTCATGACCGAACGGGTCGGTGATCCGACCGAGCCGCCACCCGTGCTCGTCGGCGACCGGCGAAGTCTCGGTTGCACCCGCGCCAACGGCGCGCTCGACGAAGGCGTCCGGGTCGTCGACGGTCACGAGGATGCGGCCGGTCGCTCCTCCGATCGAGCCGGGGTTGAAACGCCCCATGTCCTTCGCCGCCGAGCCGACCCAGAATGCGCCTTCGCCGACTGCGAGCTGGGCGACGATGTCTTCGCCGTCGCCGACGCGATGCAGGACGCGCGCCCCGAAAGCCCTCTCGTAGAACTCCACTGCAGGCCCCGGGCGCTCCACCCAGATCTCAGGCTGCACGCTCAGACTGCGACTGTCACCCGCAGAAACGTCGCGGGGATCGAGGTGGCATTCTCCGTCGGGCTTGTGTTCTGGGCATTGAAGAGCGCGTCCAGCTCGGCTTCCAGATCGGCCTCGCGGCCATTGGCTGCGGCAGCCTCGAACGCGTTCATGGTCGGCCCGTAGTACTTCCTGAACTCGGAAACCAGTCCCGATGGTGCGCCAGGGAAGTTGAACGTGTAGGTATCCCTCTCGAACGAGATCCTCGCTCGCGGGACCCCCGCACCCTCGAATCGCTCGCTGACCTCGTCCTCGATGCCCCACGTCATCGGGCTGACGAACCCCTCCGGAGGTGGGGGCGAGTAGGCGGAGCTGATCTTCAGGATCTGGGCGACGAGCGTCGGGTCATTGGGGATCCAGTTCCCCATGACGACCCGGCCCCCGGGCCGCGTCACACGTACGACCTCTTTGGCCACATCGAACGGTCGCGGGGCGAACATCGCACCGAAGATGCTGACGACGAGGTCGAAGCTGTCGTCGTCGAGCTCGCTCAGAGCGGACGCGTCGCCTTCCTGGAATCGGCAGTTGCTCAAACCGAGGCTCTGCGCTCGAGCGTTGCCCGCCTCGACGAGATTGGCGGCGATATCGACGCCCAGGACGTTCGCCCCGAGCATCGCAGCGGGCAATGCCGTGGTCCCATCGCCGCACCCCAGGTCGAGGACGTCGAGTCCCTCGGTGATTCCCAACGTCCCGACGAGCGCCTCGCCACTCTCGCGCATGCTCCCTGCGATACGGGTGAAGTCGCCCTTCTCCCACAGTGCCTTGTTCGGATTCACGGCGGCTCCTTTCGCAGGCCGGCTGAGGAACGCTGACACTACAGATCCAACGTGGATTCGCAAAGCTCGCCGGCCGCCCTGTGACGAGCACGGGCGGGAACGCCGTCCCTCCCGTGCTCGGTCCGTCTTGCCGTGCCCGAGCTAGTGGCGGTGGGCATCTCCGGCGTGGCTGAACCACTCGACTCTCGAGGGCTCGGGAGCGTTCATCTCATGAAGTGCGGCTCCCAGCGCGGATTCCATGAACGCCTGCTGATCGGCCCGAGACTCCCAGAGCTCGACGACGATGAGCTTGTCGCCGCTTTCGCCGGCGACGTGGCTGATCATTCCCGGAGGCAGGTCCCACGTGTCCGACCCGCCCCCGAGAATCTTGTTGACGCTGTTGTAGGTGTTCACCGCATCCGGCATCGTGAACTCGAGGACCACGATCTCTGCCATTGCCCCTCCTTGGTCGTTGCTTGGACGGGGACTCTACGCTTCGAGCTCTGTCCGGTAGGGCGCGGCCGCCGACATGACCGCCGAGAGCGAGAGCACCAGAGAAGCGCGGCCCTCCCCGCGCTCTGCTGCCCCCGTCAGTGCCCGGTGGCGGAGAAGTGCATGTAGTCCTTGGTCGACCCGGTCCACGAGCCGCCCCAGCCCCACCCCGCGTCCGCGAAGATCTGGATCACCGCCGGCGTGACCATGCCTCGCCGCACGTGGGAGCGGTCGAGGTAGGAGAGCGCCGTGCGATCGCGAGTCATCCCGCAGCCCACGTACGGGTTCTCGACGGGGTTGAGGTCGACCGCCTCACCGTAGGCGTGCTCCGACCAGTGGCCCGTACCGGCGCTTGCCGTTCCCGAGCAGGGAGAGGCCACCGCCTGACGGCACTCGAACGAGGCCGTGACATCGCCGTCGCGCGGCTGCCCTGCCGAAGGCCCATACGTGTCGGAGAGGGCCATGTGGTGGATCGGGAAGCCGATCGCGTACAGCCGCCTGAACACCTGCTCGAGCCGCTTTGCCTGCGACCCGTTGACGACGAGCCGGCCGGCATGCACCCGCCCGTCGAATCCCAGGAAGCGCACGGTGAGCAGCCGGAGCTGCGACAGGGCCACCGGGCAGCCGGCGTGCCACTCCTTCGCGTCGACGACTGCCCGGCGCTCCACCGCCGAAAGCGGCCGGACCGAAGCCTGGATCGCGGCCGGCAGGGCGAGTGCCCCGACGACGGTTACCCACACCACGAGAAGCGCTACGCCGCGTTTCATTCCTCGACATGATGTCCTCCGCGGTCGGACGAGGTCGACAGCTTCCGGGCTCTGCGATCATCCCCCGAGGATGAACGCGACCACCGTCCCGCGAATCGGCGTCAAGTCCTGTCTTGCGGCCGCCGCTGCGTGCGCGGTCGCCCTGCTCGCGCTCCCGTCGGGCGAGGCTGCGCAACGTCTTCGGGCTGCCGGCCAACCGACCGGGACGATCGTGCTCGGCCCGGCGACCCTGGCGACGTCGAGCACGACCACGCTGCAGAACCACCCGACCTGCGGATCCCAGGGCTGCACGTTCGTTCAGTGGTCGGGGTCTGCCGCCGACGCCTCATATGCCTCACCGATGAACGGCACGATCGTCGCCTGGCGGATCGCGTCGGGCAGCGCGGGCAACAAGGTGAAGCTGCGTGTCCTTCGCCCCGCCGGCGGCGGCAAGTACTCGGCCGTAGCCTCGAGCGCGACCGTGACGACGAGCGGGGACACCGCGACGCCCGATCAGTTCACCGCCGGCATTCCGATCAAGGCAGGCGACCTCATCGGGGTCGACAACGCCAACAGCGCCTTGATCTTCAAGACCGGCGTCCTCGGAGAGTTCCCCGAGCTCTGGACCCCGCCGCTCGCCGGACGGCGGGAGCCCGTCCGCGCCCACGCCGCCCGCCGGAACGACCACGAACGGCTACGAGTTGCAGATCGACGCCTACGTCCAGCCCTCCCCCGCCACGACCACGACGACCACCACGACCGCGTCGACCGCCAGCACCACGACGGTCACAACGACCACCGTCGCGACCACGACGACCACTTCGACTCCGGGGCCTGCGGGCCACACGTCGCTGAAGGTGGCGAATGTCCTGTTGAAGGCAGCCTGGAGGCACAGCCGGCTCACCGGGAAGGTCCAGTTCTCCGTCACCCTCCGCGGCGCCTCGCGCCTCACGGCAGTCATCCGGGGAAGCGGCGGCGGTCCGATCAGAGCCGAGCGGCACTACGTCGCCGGACGGGCCGGCACGTTCGTCGAGACGCTCAAGCTGTCGCCGGGGACGCCGCCGGGAAGCTACGTGCTTCGTGTGCTCGGCACGACCGGCAACTCGACCCAGGCCGAACGGGAGGTAGGCATCCGCCTGAAGGCGCCGTCCGAAGGCATCGTCGACAGCGCCTCGATCAGCCGCACCGAGAGCGGACGGCCGCAGTCGACCGTTCCGTCGCCGAACGAGAGAGCTCTGGGTCCGGTTCCACTTCCTCACCTTGCCGGCGCACAGCCGAACGGCCCGGATCGTCTGGCGCACTCCAGGCCTCAGGCTGGTCGGCGCAGTGTCCAAGCCGGCCGCCGAGACGGTCGACTCGTCGCTCCGCTCGGGGGTGCCCCTGGCTGCCGGCCGCTGGTACGCGACGATCAGCGTCGACGGCAAGGTCGTGAAGCGGGTCGGCGTCCGGATCACCAGCGGCCTCGAAAACGTAACCATCCCGGCCCTTCCGGAGGGTTATGCTCCCGCCGGCGTGCGGTCGATCGTCTTCATGAGCGACTTCGGGCTCGAGAGCGAGTGGGTCGGGATCTGCCACGCCGTCATGTGCAAGGTCGCGCCCGAGAGCCGCGTCATCGACCTCTCCCATTTCATCGAGCCGCTCGACGTCGAGTCAGGGGCGCGGATGCTGACCGACTCGCTCGGGTATCTCCCCGACGACGCCGTCCTGCTCGCCGTCGTCGACCCCAACGTCGGCAAGGACCGCGACATCGCCGTGGAGACGGCGAACGGCCGGCTGCTCGTCGGCCCCGACAACGGCCTCTTCTCCTCGGTGTGGTCGGCATCCGGCGGCGCCCGCCGCGCCGTCGAGATCACCTCGCCCGACGTGATCCTCGGCCCGATCGTCGCGTCGTTCCACGCCCGCGACGTCCTCTGCCCCGCGGCTGCCCACCTCGCCGCCGGCATGCCGCTCGAGCAGCTCGGCGACGAGTTCGAGCCCGGCTCTCTCGTCAGCCTCGTCGTCCGCCGCCCGCAGATCGAGCCCGGCAAGATCCGGTGCGAGGTGATCGACCACAACAGGTTCGGGAACATCCAGCTCAACGTCCGCACCCACGACCTCGGTGTCGCCGGCCTCGAAGGCGCACCGCGGCTCGCGGTCGAAGGGCTCGTCGGCTGGATCGAGGCGCGCCGCGGCGAGACGTTTGCCGACTTCGCCCCCGGCGAGTACGGCGTCATCTTCGACCCGCGCGGCTGGCTCACGATCGTCCGCGGCAACCCGGGCAACGCGATCCAGGATCTCCGGCTCTCGGTCGGCGACATGGTCTGGATCACCGCCGGCGAGGACTGGGAGCCGGAGGCCCGCACCGCCTGATCGCATACGATCCCGGGCGGGGTGCTGGGGAGCCGGGGACATGCCAGGCGCGACGTGCTCGAGGGCGTTCCGCTCTTCGCGGGCCTCGACGCGGTCGACCTCGACGCGATCGAGCAGATCTCGACCGAGGAGGAGGTCCCAGCGGGCGAGGTGCTGATCCACGAGGGTGAGCCCGGCAACAACTTCTTCGTGCTGCTCGAAGGCGAGGCCGAGGTCGGCCGTGACGGCAAGACCGTCAACCGGCTCGGGCCGGGCGAGTTCTTCGGCGAGATCTCGCTGCTCTCGGACCGGCTGACCACGGCGTCGGTCACGGCGAGCAGCCCCGCCCACGTTCTCCTGATCGCGCCGCGCGACTTCCAGCTCCTGCTCGAAGAGCTCCCGCTGATGCAGATGAAGGTGATCCGCGCACTCGCAGACCGCCTGCCGGACGAGTTCTACTGGGAGGCCTGAGCCGAGGCGGTACGCGGCTTGCGGTTCGGTAGGTGGATCGCCCGGCCGAGCGCGACGAGGCCGGCCTCCTTGATCCCCTCCGACAGAGTGGGGTGAGCCGTCATCCCGTCGGCGATCGTCTCGACCGTCGCCTCGGCGTCGATCGCGACCACGCCGGCCTCGATCAGGTCGGTCGCATGGGGGCCGACGATGACCACGCCGAGAAGCTCGCCGTAGCGCGTCTCGTGGATGGACTTCACCCAGCCGGCGGTCTCGTCCTGCATCACCGCACGCGCGTTCGCGACCCACGGGAAGCGGCCGACCGCGACCTCGTCGCCGTAGGCCTCGCGCGCCTGCGCCTCGGTCAGCCCCACGCTCGCGACCTCGGGATGCGTGTAGATGGGGCGCGGTACCGCGCGGTTGTCGACGACGGCGTCGTGCCCGCAGGCGTTCTCGGCGGCGACCTCGCCCTCGCGGAACGCCGTGTGTGCGAGCTGCCAGTAGCCGGCGCAGTCGCCGACCGCGTAGATGTGAGGTACCGACGTTCGCCGGTGGTCGTCGGCGCCGACCCCCTTCCGCGTGTCGAACGAGACGCCGGCGGCCTCGAGACCGATCCCGGACACGAGCGGTGCCCGGCCGACCGCGACGAGCATCAGGTCGGCCTCGACGCTCTCGCCGTCGCCGTAGCGCACGACGAGGCCGGAGTCGACCTCCTCGACAGCGGTGCACTGCTTGCCGAGCTCGAGCCTGATCCCCTTCTTCCCGAACTGCCTGCCGAGCTCCTTGGACGCGTCCTCGTCTTCCTGCGGGATCAAGCGCTCGAGCATCTCGACGACCGTCACCTCGGTCCCGAAGGTGCTGAAGATCGAGGCGAACTCGCAGCCGATGATCCCGCCGCCGAGGATCGCGAGCCTGCGAGGCACCTCGCTCTGGGCGAGCAGGCCCGTCGAGTCGACACAGAGCTCCGAGTCGAGCCCCGGGATCGGCGGGAGGATCGGGAACGACCCGGTCGCGACGACGGCGGAGCGCGAACGTGATGTCCTCTCCCCCCTCCACCGCGAGCGTGTTCGCGTCCCGGAACGAGCCCCTGCCGTTCACCCACTCGACGCCGTTTGCCTTGAAGAGCGAGGCGACGCCGCCGGTCATCTGGGAGACGACCGCGGACTTCCACTCGTTGGCGGCGGCGAAGTCGAGGCGCGGCTGCTGGACGGAGACCCCGAGCTTCGGGAACGACTCGCGGGCGGCGCGCAGCCAGTGCGCGGTCTCGACCCACGCCTTCGTGGGGATGCAGCCCACCCGAAGGCAGGTGCCGCCGAGCTCCGGCGCGGCCTCGACGCAGACGACGCTCGCGCCGAGCTGCGCCGCGCGGATCGCGGCCGTGTAGCCGCCGGGCCCGCCCCCCAGGACTGCAACGTCGCATTTCATCTCGCGTCGATCCTATCCTCGGCAGAATGGGTGCCGATGAAGCTGGAGGGGATCCACCACATCACGTGCATCACGGGGAACGCCCCGGCGAACGTCGAGTTCTATGCGGACACGCTCGGGCTTCGGCTCGTGAAGAAGACGGTGAACCAGGACGACCCGACCGTCTACCACCTCTTCTACGCCGACGAGAAGGGGAGCGCCGGCGCCGACATCACGTTCTTCGAGTACCCGGGCGCCGCGCCCGGCCGCGCGGGCGACGGGATGGTCCACCGCGTCGTGTTCCGCGTCGCCTCCGAGGAAGCGCTCGACTTCTGGGCCGAGCGCGCCCACGGTGAGCGCCGGTACGGCTCGGTGCTGATCCACGACCCCGAGGGCCTCGCGCTCGAGCTCGTCGTCGACGACTCGGGCGACGCGCCGCTGATCGCGGAGCATCCCGAGATCCCGCCCGAGCTGGCGCTGCGCGGCTTCGCCGGCGTGCGGGCGTACTCGTCCGACTACGGCCGGAGCGCGATGTTCCTCTGGGGGCTCGGATTCACGCCCGGGTGGGAATGCCGCGGAGAGAGTCGTGGCGGGCTTCTACGTGTACGACGACGCGCCCGAGGCCCGCGGGCTCCCGGGCGCCGGGACCGTCCACCACGTCGCCTGGGCGTCGCCGAACGGAGGATCACGAGGCGTGGCAGGAGAAGGTCGCCTCGCTCGGCGGGCGGCCGACACCGATCATCGATCGCTTCTACTTCCGCTCGATCTACTTCCGGGAGCCGAACGGCGTCCTGTTCGAGATCGCGACACTCGGCCCGGGGTTCACGTCGGACGAGCCGCTCGAGACGCTCGGCGAGCGGCTGTCGCTGCCGCCCGACTACGAGCAGCTTCGCCCCGAGCTGGAGAAGCGCCTCACGCCCTTGCCGAGCACGCGATGATCTTCGCGGAGCGCCCCGCCGCGGGCGAAGCCGAGGGCGCGCTCGTCCTGGTGCACGGCCGCGGCGTCGAACGAGCAGGACCTCGTCGGGCTCTTCGACGCGCTCGACCCCGAGCGGCGGCTCCACGGATACTCGCCCAGCGCGGGCCGCTCTCGCTGCCACCCGGCGGGGCTCACTGGTACGCGGTGCACCGGGTCGGCTTCCCCGACCCCGAGACGTTCGCCGAGGGATACGCGTCGCTCACCGGGTTCGTCGACTCGCTGCCCTACGACCGGGTCGTGATCGGAGGCTTCTCGCAGGGAGCGGTGATGAGCTTCGCCGTCGGCCTCGGCAGCGGACGCCCGCGTCCGCTCGCGGTGATCGGCTTCTCCGGGTTCGTTCCGATCGTCGACGGGCTGGGAGCTCGGCGGGGCGCCGTTCCCTCCGATCGCGGTCGGTCACGGCACCTACGACCCGGTGATCCCGATCGAGCTCGCCCAGCGCTCGCTCGACGAGCTCCACGCGGCGGGCGCCGAGGTCCTCTATCGCGAGTCGCCGATGGACCATGCGATCGACCCGGCGTTCGTCGCCGAGCTCGTGCCCTGGCTGGCCGCTGCGATCAGAGCGCCCGGCGAAGCGTAAGGGTCGCCCCCGCCTCGCGCACCTGTTCGAAGCCTTGCTCCCGGAGCAGCTGCTCGTCGCGGTCCCCGCGTTGCACCGACGACGACAGGGCCGGGTAGCCCTCCTCCAGCGCGCGCTCGAGGAGAGCCGCGACGAGTTGCGGGCCGATGCCCTGCCCCTGCCTCGCGGGGATGACCACCACGGTCATCTCCGGGGTCTCCTCGTCCACGAACCCGAACCCGGGGCGCGAGGCCGGGAAGAGCCGGTACCAGGCCGCCCCGACCGGGTGGCCGCCCTCGGTGGCGATGAGCGCGGCGTCGCCGGCACGACCCCAGGCATCGACGTAGTGGTAGATCGACATGTCGAAGGTGTCGAATGCCGCGACGTGCCAGCCGTAGGCGAACGCAAGCAGGGAGCGCAGGAAGGGAGTGTCCAGCTTGTCCCCGCGGCGGATGACGACTGGGGGGGTCAGGTCCTGCACTCACTCACCTGCAATCACTCACCCCGAAGGCCCTGACACTACAGAGCGAGGGCCGGATCCTCGAGGAACGTCTTCACCGTACGGAGGAAGTCGGCGGCGGGAGCGCCGTCGACCGCGCGGTGATCGACCGTCATGGTCACCGTCATCATCGGTCGGATCACGACCTCTCCGTCGAGCGCGACAGGCCGCTCCACGGTCGCGCCGACTGCGAGGATCGCAGCCTGCGGGGGGTTGAGGACGGCGATGAACTGCTCGACGCCGAACATGCCGAGGTTCGAGACCGTGAACGTCCCGCCCTCGAGATCGTGGAGCTTGAGGGCCCCGGTCCGGGCAAGCTCGACGATCTCCGCGCGTCGCGCTGCGACCTCGACGAGGGAGAGCCGATCGGCCGACCGGATCACCGGGACGACGAGCCCCTGAGGCGCGGCGACGGCGAGCCCGATGTTGGCAGACGGGAACCGGACGACCCCGTCGGCCGAGAACTGGACGTTGACGTCGGGATGTCGCTGCAAGGCCCCGGCCGAGACGCGCACGATCAGGTCGGTGACGGTGGCGCGCACGTCGGGGTCGAGCTCCCGCGAACGCGCGATCAGCGCATTCGCGCGGGTCATGTCGGCAGAGACGGTGAGCTGGAAGACCGGCACCTGCCACGCCTCGGTGAGGCGGCGGGCGATCGTCCGGCGGATGCTCGTGAGCGGTACGACGGTTTCCGCCTGAGCGGGAACCGCCGGCTGGGTCGCCGGAGGCTCGACCGCGGCCGGAGCCACCGCGGCGCGCTCGACGTCCTCGGCGACGACGCGCCCGTCGGGGCCGGTGCCGGTGACGGTGTCGAGCTCGATCCCGCGTTCGCGTGCGATCCGCCGCGCGAGCGGCGACGCCTTCACGCGCCCACCCGCCTCGTCGCGGGCACCGTTGCTCACGGCACGGAACTCGCTTGCCGGCAGCAGGCGTCTCGACCTCTGCCGGCTGCGGCAGGAGTCCTCCACGACCTCACTAGCCATTTCGGACGGCACGTCCGAAATGGCCTCGCCTTCGCTCCCGATCACTGCGATCGTCTGACCTACAGGCACCTCGCCCTCGACCACGGCGATGCGGAGGAGGACACCGCTCGCCTCGGCCTCGACCTCCTGGGTCGCCTTGTCGGTGTCGACCTCGAACAGCGGCTCGCCCTTCTCGACGGCGTCGCCCTCGGCCTTGAGCCAGCGGACGATCGTGCCGCTCTCCATCCCCTGCCCGAGCCGCGGGAGCTTGACGTCGGTGGCCATCAGGCGCGCGCCACCGTCTTCCTGATCGCTGCGAGGACGTCGGCGGGCTGAGGGACGACGTACTGCTCCATCGCCGGCGCGAAGGCGAGCGGCGCGAACCTGGCGCCGACACGCTCGATCGGGGCGTCGAGCCAGTCGAACGCCTGCTCCTGGAGCACCGCCGCGACCTCCGCCCCGAACCCCATCCGCGTGACGGCCTCGTGGGCGACGACGGCGCGGTTGGTCTTCTTGACCGACTCCACGAGCGTGTCGGAGTCGAGCGGCTGGAGCGTCCGCGGATCGACGATCTCGACCGAGATGCCCTCGCTCTCGGCTTCCTCGGCGGCCTTGAGCGCGCGTTGGACGAGCGGGCCCGTGGCGATGACGGTGACGTCGCGCCCCTCGCGGACGACGCGAGCCTTGCCGAGCGGGACGGGCTCGAGCTGCTCCGACACCTCGCCCTTCACCGGGTAGAGGAGCCGGTGCTCGAAGAAGATCACCGGGTTGTCGTCGTAGATCGACGACCAGAGGAGCCCGCGGGCGTCGGCCGGGCTCGACGCGAACACGACCTTGAGCCCCGGGATGTGCACGAGCCACGCCTCGAGCTGCTGTGCGTGCTGCGCGCCCGGCGACCAGCCGGCGCCGCCCTGCGTCCTGATCGTCAGCGGCACCTTCAGCTGTCCGCCGGACATGTAGCGGAGCTTGGCCGCCTGGTTCACGATCTGCTCGAGCGAGAGCGTCAGGAAGTCCTCGTACATGATCTCGACGACCGGGCGCATGCCCTGCATCGCGGCGCCGATGCCCGCGCCGACGATCGCCATCTCGGAGATCGGGGTGTTGCGAACCCGCTCGGGGCCGAACTCCTCGACGAGCCCCTGCGTGACGCCCATCGAGCCGCCCATCTCGGCGATGTCCTCGCCCATGACGAACACGTCCTCGTCGGCGCGCATCGCGGTCGCGAGCGCGTCGCGAACCGCCTCCCTGTACGAGATCTCGGGCATCGTCAGGCGTAGATGTTCTTCAGGGCGTCTTCCGGCTGGGGGTCCGTGCCCGCCTTGGCGAACTCGACGGACGCCTCGACGATCCCGGTGACCTCCGCCTCGAGCGTCTCCCACTCGTCGTTCGAGACGTCGAAGTCTCTCTCGAAGGAGAACGATGGGGTCACGCGCCGCCGCCCTCTCGCGGTCCTCCTGGGAGCGGTAGACCTGCGGGTCGCCGATGTAATGCCCGTGCATCCGGTAGGTCTCGACGTCGAGGAACACCGGCCCTCGTCCGGAGCGGACGTAGTCGAGCGCCTCCGAGGCCTTCTCGTGCACCTCCTCGACATCCTGGCCGTCGACCTTGAGCGAACGCATGTCGTAGGCGAGTGCCCGCTTCGACATGTCCTCCCAGACCGGCGAGTGCTGCCAACCGGGCGTGGACTCTGCCCAGGTGTTGTTCTCGCAGACGAACAGCGTCTTCGTCTTCCAGAGCTGGGCGAGGTTGAGCGACTCGTGGAAGGTGCCGGTGTTCGTCGCGCCGTCGCCGAAGAATGCGACGGCGACACGCGACTCGTCGCGCAGCTTGAACGCGAGGCCCGCGCCGACGAGCGACGGCAGCCCGCCGCCGACGACCGCGTTCGCGCCGAGGTTGCCCCGCTCGACGTCGTACAGGTGCATCGAGCCGCCGTAGCCGTGCGAGCAGCCCTCGATCTTCCCGTAGAGCTCCGCCATGAGCGCGTTCGGGTGCGTGCCGCGCGCGAGCGTGTGACCGTGCGCGCGATGCGTCGAGCCGAAGACGTCGCCGTCCTCCATCGCGGCGCAGACGCCGACCTCCGCAGCCTCCTGGCCGATCGCCACGTGCAGGAAGCCGGGCAGCTCGCCTGCCCGGAATCGCTCCTCGACCTTCTCCTCGAACCGCCTGATCAGGAGCATCTCCTGCAGGAAGCCCCGGAGCCGATCCTCGGAGAGCCCACGCTTCTTCTCCACCTTCGCCACCGCCCTGAGTGTACGTTCTGCGGCGATGGCTCTCGTGAAGGACTGGCAGGATCTCGAGGCGGGGCTGCCCGCGCGATGGGCCGAGGCCCGGATCGAGTTCACGCTCGAGGAGGCGGGCGAAACAGGGCGCGCGCTCGAGCTGCTGGCACCGCTCCAGCCGATGCAAACGGGCCCTGCGTCGGCGTCGATCCTGATTGCCGGAGCCGCCGACGGGCCGACGAGCCGAGAACAGGACAGGGCTCGAGCGCCGAGGCCCTGCGTCGCGCGTTGCAGCGGCTCGATGCCGAGCGGCTTCACGGCCGGCTCGCGATCGTCTCGGTCGACGAGGCTCCCGCGGAGCAGGCCGCCCCGACCGATCACCTCCCCGAGGCATGGGACGCTGCAGCCGCAGGCCTACCGGCCGACTGGAGCGACCTACTCGGCGAGATCGAGCTCGACTCGTCCGACTACGTCGAGCCGGCGGCGCTCAATCTCGCTCCGGTCAACCCGCGCCGGGTCGGCGACACCCTGCGGCTCCAGTTTCGCAGCGCGCGCCTGTTCGGCTACGGGGCCTCGCCGGGGATGGTTCGCCGCTGCCTCGAGCGGTGCGACGCCGCCGGCATCACCGGCCGCGTCGAGATCCTCCGCGTCCTCTCGGACAGCCGCCCCGTCGGGACGCAGGGCCCCGTGTGGCAGATCGAGGGGCGGATGGTGTGAACGGCCTGACGGGGTCGTAGGCGTTCAGCCGCGGAGCTCGGCGCCGAAGCCTTCGGCGAGGGCGTCGACGACGGCGTTGCGCAGGCGGGACGCGTCCTCGTCGGTGAGCGTCCGGTCGGCGGCCTGGTAGGCGACCGAGAAGGCAACCGACTTGCGCCCCGCGCCGACCTGATCGCCGCGGTAGACGTCGAAGACGCCGATCTCTCGAAGCTCGTCGCCGGCTGCCTTACGCGCGGCGGCAACGAGGTCGCCGACGGGAACGTCCTCGGCCACGGTGACGGCAATGTCCTGCCGCACGGCCGGGAAGGTGATCACGTCGCGGTACGTCACCGGGCCGCCGACGGCGGCGAACAGGTGCCCGAGGTCGAGCTCGAACGCGCCCCACTCTCCCTCGAGCACGCTCGGGTGGAGCTCTCCGAGGATGCCTGCGCCCGTCGTTGCGCTCTTGCCCGGGTGAAAGAGGGGATGGTCGGAGCGGGCGAACTCCGCGTCGACCTTGAGCGCCCGGTACAGGGTCTCGACGACGCCCTTGACGTGGAGGAAGCCGCCCGCGGCGATCCCTGCGACCGTGACCCGCTCGTCGGGCAGGTCTCCAGCGGGCAGGTAGATCCGCGCGAGCTCGAAGAGGGCGATCCCGCGGGCGCCGGCATCGACGTTTCGCCGGGCGGCCTCGACGAGGCTCGGTAGCAGGGACGTGCGAAGCGCCGTGAGCTCGACCGAGATCGGCTCGGGGAGCTTCCAGGTCGTGTCGTCGTCGGGCCTGAGGCTCGGGGTGTAGACCTCGGCGAAGCCAAGTCCGGCAAGGACGTCCTCGACCTGGCGGCGCAGCTGCTGCTCCCGGGTGAGCAAGCCCTTCATCTCGCGGCGGGCCGGAAGGGTGAAGGGCACGTCCTCGAGCCGGAAGCGGGCGATCTCCTCGATCACGTCGATCTCGCGCGTCGTGTCGCGTGCACGCCAGGTCGGCGCGACGACGCTCTCGCCGCGGGCGTCGTAGCCGAGGCTCTCGAGCAGGGCGAACTGCCGGCCGGGCGGAGTCTCGATCCCGATCACCTCATCCGCACGCGCGGGCCGGTAGGGGATCACGGGGCGGGCCGGGAGCTCGCCGTGAACGTCGGAGGCCGCCGTCCAGGTCGCGCCGGTCAACTGCAGGACGAGCGCGGTCGCAACCTCTGCGGCCGGGCCGGCAAGGTAGGGGTCGACGCCCTTCTCCCAGCGGTTCGAGCCCTCGGTGCGGAGCCGGTGGCGCTCGGAGGTGCGGTAGATCCCGTACGGCTCGAAGTTCGCGGCCTCGAGCAGGACGGTCGTCGTGCCCTCGTCGATCTCCGTGTCCTCGCCGCCCATGATCCCGGCGAGCGCGATCGCGCGGTCGGCGTCTGCGATCACGAGGTCCTCGGGGACGAGGTCGCGGACGACCCCGTCGAGCGTCGTCAGCTTCTCTCCCGGCCCGGCCCGGCGGACGACGATCTGCCCGCCGTGGAGGGTGGTGAAGTCGAAGGCGTGGAGCGGGTTCCCGAGCGCGAACATCACGTAGTTCGTGATGTCGACCACGTTCGAGATCGGGCGCTGGCCGGCGAGGAAGAGGCGCGTCCGCAGCCACTGCGGCGAGGGCCCGATCGCGACGTTCTCGAACAGGTTCGCGAGGTACCGCGGGCAACCCTCGAAGTCGTCGATGCGAATCTCGACCGTCTTCTCGGGCCGCGGCTGGGGACTGTCCCCGGTCGCGTCCCGGAGAGGCAGGTCATAGAGGGTCGCGATCTCGCGGGCGAGGCCGTAGACGCTCTGGAGGTCGGGCCGGTTGCCCGTCGCCTCGACGAGGAGGACGTGGTCGACGAGTGGGAGTAGGTCGGCGAGCGGCGTCCCCGGCTCGGTCGCCGGCAGGAGCATGATCCCGGCGTGCTCGCCGCCGAGGCCGACCTCGTCCTCGGCCAGGATCATCCCGTCCGAGATCTCGCCGCGCACCTCGCGACGGTCGAGCTCGAGGCCGTTCGGCAGCCTCGCGCCGGGGAGCGCGACGGCGACGGTGGCGCCGACCCCGAAGTTCCACGCACCGCAGACGATCGAGCGGGGCTCGGCCTCGCCGACGTCCACCTTCGTGATCTGCAGGCGATCGGCGTTCGGATGCTTGTCCGCCTCGAGGACCTTCCCGATCCGAAACAACCCGAGGTTGCCGTCCTCGTCGGCGACGCCGCGCGTCTCGACGTCCTCGATCTCCGCCGTCGTGACGGAGAGGCGCGAGGCGAGCTCGCCGAGCGGCATGTCCATCGCCACGTAGTCGCGGAGCCAGGAGATCGGGATGCGCATCAGAACGTGGCCTGGCTCAGAATTGCCGGAGTACGCGCAGGTCGCCTTCCCACAAGGCGCGGATGTCGGGGATGTCGTGGCGGAGCTGGGCGGTGCGCTCGAGGCCGCAGCCGAACGCGAACCCGCTCCACTCCTGCGGGTCGACGCCGACGTTCTCGAAGACGCGCGGGTCGACCATGCCGGCGCCGCCCATCTCGATCCAGCCGGAGAACTTGCAGGTGCGGCAGCCGGAGCCGCCGCAGATCCCGCACGACACGTCCGGCTCGATCGACGGCTCGGTGAACGGGAAGAAGTGCGTGCGGAAACGGACCCTGCGGTCGGGGCCGTAAAGCGCCCGCATCACGTGGAGCAGCGTCCCCTTCAGGTCGGCGAGGGTGAGCCCGCGATCGACGGCGAGGCCCTCGAACTGATGGAAGATCGGATAGCGCGTGGAGGTGATCGCATCCCGGCGGTAGACCCGGCCGATCGAGACCATGTAGATCGGCGGCTCCTTCTCCTCCAGCTCGTGGATCTGCGACGGGCTCGTCTCCGTGCGGAGGACGTGGTCGTCGTCGAAGAAGAACGTGTCCCGCGGCGAGCGCGCCGAGTGCGTGGCGCCGAACGCGAGCTTGTCGAAGTTGTACTCGACCGTCTCGACCTCACGATCTTCCCGCACCTCCCAGCCGAGCCCGAGGAACGCGTCCTCGACGGCGCGCCGCACCTGGGTGATCGGGTGCAGGTGGCCGAGCGGGAGCTCCTCGCCGGGGAGCGTGACGTCGATGACCTCCTCGCGGAGCCGGCGGTCGAGCTCCTGGCGCGCGAGGTCGCTCTCGCGCGCGAGCAACACCTCTTCGAGACGGGTCCGGATGCCGTTCAGGAGCATTCCCGTCTCGCGGTCGCGGACCTCGCGCAGCGCAAGCGCGAGCGGGGCCTTGCGCCCCAGGTAGGCGATCCGCACCTCCTCGAGCTCGGGAGATCCCGGCGCCGACGCGGTCGCCTGCACCGCCTCCTGCTCGTACTCCTGCCAGTTCGCCATCGAGCGAGCAAGATAGCGGGATGTCAGCGTACGACAGGATCGCGAGGCTGTACGACCCCTGGTCGGCGAGCGTCGTCGAGGACGTCGCGTTCTACCTCGACCGGGCACGCCGGTCGGGCGGGCCCGTCGTCGAGCTCGGCGTCGGAACGGGCCGGATCGCGATCCCGATTGCGGCGGACGAGATCCCGGTGATCGGGGTGGACTCCTCGGAGGGGATGCTCGAGGTCGCGCGCGAGCGGGCCGAGACGGCGGGCGTGACGCTCGATCTCCGCCTCGGCGATCTCCGCGACCCACCGGTCGAAGGCCCGGTTCCGCTCGTGCTGGCGCCTTTCCGCTCGCTGCTCCACATGGAGACCGAGGCTGACCGTCATGCTGCCGTCGGGGCCGCGCACCGCCTGCTCGAGCCGACCGGCCGCTTCGTGTTCGACGTCTTCAGCCCCGGGCCCGAGGACATCGCCGAGACCCACGGGCGCTGGCTGGAGCGGGAGCCCGGGATCTTCGAGCGGGCCGACTGGAACGAGCGGACGCGCACGCTGATCCTCCGCGTCCGCGGCGAGGGCGTGGAGTCGGAGCTCTCGCTCGCGTGGATCTCGGTCGGCGAGTGGCGCGAGCTTCTCGGCGCCGAGGGCTTCGTCGTCGAGGGCCTCTACGGCTGGTTCGACGAGACCCCGTGGGCAGGCCACGAGGACTCGATCTTCGTGTGCCGCCGGCGCTAGCTGCCAGCCCGTGCGGCACGCGAGAGCCGGCGCCACTCGTGCAGCGCGATCGCGCCTGCGGCGGCGACGTTGAGCGACTCGGTCGCGATCGGGATCGTCACCTCGAGCTCGCGCTCGACGTCTGCCGGCAGCCCCTCTCGCTCGGCGCCGAGCAGGAACGCGATCTCGCCGGACAGATCGGCCTCCCCGAGCGGCACGCCGCCGTGGGCGACGAGCGCGACCCGCTTGTGGCGCAGGTCACGAAGCGAGACGAGCGGGACGCTCCAGATCGCGCCTGCCGAGGCCCGGAGCGCCTTCGGGCCGGTCGGGTCGGCACAGCCCTCCGACAGCGCGACGGACGCACCGAAGGCCGCGGCCGTCCGGATCAGGGTCCCGACGTTCCCCGGGTCCGCGACCCCCCAGAGCCCCAGCACCACCGGCCGAGGCTCGGCGGCGGGCAGGTCGGCCCGCCGGTAGATCGCCGATCACCCGCGGCGGGTGCGGGGCCGTCGAGACCTCGGCGAGCAGCCCCGGCGAGACGTTCTCGCCCGCGACGAGGAGCTCGACGGGCGCGGCGGTGGCCGCAGCCACCAGATCCTCGCCCTCGCAGGCAAACAGGCCGAGCTTCTCCCGCCACCGCCGCTCGGCGAGCCTGTGGACACCGCGAGCTAGACAGCCCCTGGAAGTCGAGCAGTGCCCGCCGAGCCGCCCGCAGTGGCCGTTTGCCAGGGCACAGCTCGCCATGCGCCGCGACGCTACCTGGTGGCTGATGGTCGAGCGGCATCCAGGGAGGGCGCCCCCGCTCGTGCACGAACGTCTGCCAGAATCAGCTCGTGAGTGGCAGCCACGCCGATGTTGGTCTCTCGAACGACCTCGTGCCACATTCTCGGAGGGTACGGATCGATGACAGAGGCACGTCCGTCAACAGAGAGGAGCTTCGATGACCAGGGTCAACTCGCCAAGACGTCGCGTTTCCGTCGTGTTGCTCGCGACAGTCGCCGTCGTCGCGGCGGTGATCGCCGCCCAGATCTCGACGGCGACGTCGGCGGCCGACACGCCGACGCTCACCGGCGATTTCTGCACCCTCAACGCGAGCATGTTCTGCATGACGATGACGTGGAACGGCGTCGCGTACGGGACCCCCAACCGGGATACGCTCGCTCTCAAGCCGGGCACGTACTCGCTGACGGTCGACGACAACTCTCCGGCGCACGACTTCGCGCTCAGAAGCTGTCCGGGCTCGACGTCGGCATGCGATCCGAGCAACCCGGTCGGGACGGCAACCGTGATCACGACCCGGGCGCAGATCGCGACGGTCACGACGTCGATCGACCTTACTCCTGGCACCTACAGGCTCTACTGCGACGTCGGCACCCACGAGGCGAACGGCATGTTCGTCGACTTCACGGTCGAGGCGCTGCCGGTCGTCACGAACTCGCTCGGCGGCGCGTCGGCGAGCGTGGCGTACGGCGACTCGCTCACCCCGGCAACCACCGTCTCGGCGAGCGACGCCGACACGGTCGGCTCCGGCCTGACCGCGACCGCAGCCGGGCTCCCCGCCGGGCTGGCGCTCTCGGTCACCGCGACGTCGGATGCGTCCACGCTGCCGGGAACGCGGACGTGGACGCTGACAGGGTCGGTATCGGCCTCGCCGGGCGACTACCCGGTCACCGTGAACGTCTCCGACAGCGACGCAAACACGGGGACGACCTCGTTCACGATCGTGGTCGAGAAGGCACCGCTCACCGTGACCGTGGACCATCAGTCACGGCTCTTCGGCGCGGCGAACCCGCCTCTGACCGCGACGCTCTCGGGCTTCGTCCTCGGTCAGACGGCCCCGACCTCCGACGTCACGGGATCGGCGTCGTGCACCACGACCGCAGTCGTGTTCAGCCCGCCCGGCGACTACCCGATCACGTGCACGACCGGCAGCCTGTCCTCGACGAACTACAGCTTCGGCCAGTTCGTCGCGAGCACGCTCAGCGTCACCTCCACTGCCCCGTGCCTGACCGGGACGCACAACGGCCCGCTCACGGTCGCCGCCGGCGAAGCGTTCTGCACCGCACCCGGCGCGAAGCTGAAAGGCCCGGTCACGGTCAACGCCGGCGGCGCGATCGACCTCGACGGCGCGACCGTGTCGGGGCCGCTCCGTGCGTCCGGTCCGACCGTCGTGCGGGTCTGCGGGAGCACGATTGCCGGGCCACTGTCGGTCTCCGACAGCACGGGACTCGTCCTCGTCGGTGGCGACGCAGCCACGGGCCCGTGTGCCGGCAACACGATCTCCGGGCCGGCAAGCCTGACGAACAATCGCGGCGGCGTCGAGTTCAACGGCAACAAGGTGAGTGGGCCGCTCACCATCTCCGGGACGACCGGGACGCTACCGACGCCCGACACGGGCTCGGTGCATGCGACCGGCAACACTGTCCACGGTCCGGTCAGGATCACCCCCTAGTCCGGGCAGGACGTGCTCCGGGGGCGCCGGCTCGGCCCGGCGCCCCCGTTGCACGCCAGCAACCGCGGCGCGAGCGGCTGACGTTGGAGGGGCGATGCGTGGCGGGCGTCGACTCCGCCGTTGTCAGCGACGTGCGTACGCCCACCGATCCGCGAGAGACGCTAGTCGGCAGGCCAGAGGAGCAGGTCCCGCAGGCTCCTCGTCGTCCTGCGTCTCGAGCGGAACCTCAGACACCCGCCACCGCTTCCCTTCGTGGACGAGCTCTGCGCCGACAGCGTAGACCTCGTCCCCACTGTCGATCTCTGCGGTCGGAGCGTCCTCGATGGGATCGCCGGGCCGAGGCGGAAAGATCAGACGGTAGAGAGGCACTGCGCCGCACAGTACCTCCCGCACCAGGTCGGCGGAGCCGACGGCTAGAGAGCGGAATTCGTGTGGCCGGACTCAAAGGTGCAGGCTGGGCCGGTAGGTGAGCTCTTGGATGTTGCCGTCGAGCGTTCGACTCTCGATCAGCTCGAGGTCGAAGTCGGCCGCACCCTGGAAGACCGCATCCGATCCGTTCTGGCCGGTGATCACCGGGAAGAGGGTCACCTGGACGCGGTCGACCAGTCCGGCGGCCATCAGCGCACGATTCATCGACAGGCTCCCGTGCGAGCGCAACGGCACCTTGGACTCCTCCTTGAGCCGGGCAACGACATCCACCGCGTCGCCGCTCGCCACGGTCCCGTCCACCCAATCAAGGGGTCCCTCGAGCGTGCTCGACACCACGATCGCCGGCAGGGACACCATCCGGGTGACCCACGGGTCCCTGACCTCGGACTCCTCGGTACTCGAGGCCAGCATCTCGGCGAACAGCCGATACGTGTTGGCCCCGAAGACCATCCGTTGCTCCTCGCTGTACAAGGCAAGGCGGTGATCGAGCAGCTCAGGGCCCTGCTTGCCCCAGTAACCACCCCAGTCGCCGCCGCTGACGGAACCGAACCCATCCAGGCTGGAAAAGACGTCGAAGGTGTACGTGGCGGTCATGGCGCCCTCCTCGGCTGCGTTGATCGTTCACGGACACAGACGGGAACCCACGGCAAGACTCATCCCGCCTACCTGACGTCTCGCCGACTCCACCCGATGGCGGTGGGCCGCCAAGGACTCACCGCCCACGGGCCTCGCGGGAACTACGATCGGGTTTGTGGCTGCTTGGCTCGTCTGGGCTCTCGTAGCTGTGTTGCTCGCGATCGGCGAGATTCTGACGCCGGGGCTGTTCTTTCTCGGCCCGATTGCTCTCGCGGCCGCTGTCGCTGCGGCTGCGGCAGCTCTCGGTGCGGGCTGGGTGATCGCCGTCGCGGTCTTCGTCCTCGGCTCGGCTGCCTCGGTCGGCTTGTTGCGGCCGCTCGCGCGCCGCCACATCCGCATGCCGTACTCGATGCGAACGGGGACTGCGGCGCTCGTGGGCACCACCGCCGTCGTCCTCGAGCAGGTTGATCTAAACGGAGGCCGGGTCAAGATCGGCGGCGAGGTCTGGAGCGCCCGCGCGTTCGACGAGTCTCAGGTGCTCGAACCCGGGACGCGGGTCCACGTCGCCGAAATCGAGGGCGCGACGGCGCTCGTCTACGGATAGGAGTCCACATGGTCGCGACCATCGTCATCATCGTCGTCGTCGTTCTCGTGCTCGTCACCCTCTGGCGGACGATCCGGATCGTCCCGCAGGCGCGCGCACGTGTGATCGAGCGCTTCGGGCGCTACAACCGGACGCTCCCCCGGGGCTCGCGCTTGTCATCCCATTCGTCGACCGGTTGCGGGCGGTGGTCGACCTCCGCGAGCAGGTCGTGTCCTTCGCGCCGCAGCCGGTGATCACCGAGGACAACCTCGTCGTTTCGATCGACACGGTCATCTACTACCAGGTCACCGATGCGAAGGCCGCTACCTATGAAATCGCGAACTACATCCAGGCGATCGAGCAGCTCACGGTGACGACTTTGCGGAACGTGATCGGCGGGATGGATCTCGAGACGACGTTCACCTCGCGCGACAACATCAACAACGAGCTGCGCGGGGTGCTCGACGAGGCGACCGGGAAGTGGGGCATCCGTGTCAACCGGGTCGAGCTGAAGTCGATCGACCCTCCCGCCTCGATCCAGGCTTCGATGGAGCAGCAGATGCGCGCCGATCGCGAGAAGCGGGCCGCGATCCTCACCGCCGAAGGCGTCAAGCAATCTCAGATCCTCACGGCCGAGGGCGAGAAGCAGGCGGCGATCCTCAAGGCCGAGGGCCAGCGCCAGGCAGCGATCCTGCAGGCTGAGGGGCAGGCCAAGGCCATCGACACGGTGTTCAAGGCGATCCACGAAGGTGGCGTCGACCAGAAGCTGCTCGCCTACCAGTACCTCCAGGTGCTACCGCAGATCGCCCAGGGAAACGGGAACACGATCTGGATGCTTCCGAGCGAGCTCACCGACGCGCTCGGGCAGATCAAGGAGATCGTCCGACCAGCGGCGGAAAGCAGTAGCTCGGACGGGGGCGCCTAAGCGGCCGCCGAGCGGACGATGGAGTCGGCCGTTACCCTGGCGTGCCGCGCACCGACAAGACTGCGGACACCGAGGTTGTGGAAAGAAAGGACAGGGGAATGCGCATTCTCGCCTTTGGCGGAAGTCTTCGGGAAGGCTCGTGGAATCGAGCACTCCTTCACGAGGCGGCCGAACTGCTCCCAAGTCCCGTCGAAATGGACATGAGCCAACTCGGCGCGATCGGGTCCCTGCCGCTGTTCAACGCGGATCTCATCGATGACGCCTCGCCCCCCGAGGCGAGGGGGCTGAAAGACGCACTGCGGGCGGCGGATGGTCTGCTCATCGCGACTCCGGAATACAACTGGGGGATTCCAGGCTTTCTGAAGAATGCGATCGACTGGGCGTCCCGACCGACGGCCGACATTCCAGCGGTCTTCGGCGACCTCCCTGTCGCACTTATGGGCGCCGGCGGCGGCTCGGGCACCAGGAACGCGCAGGCCGCCTGGATGTCGGTGTTCCGCTACCTCAGGATGAGACCGTGGTTGGACCAATGGCTGTTCATCGACCACGGTCGGCAACGCTTCGAGGATGGCGGTGGACTGGTCGACGAGGCGACACGCGAGCAACTAAAGAGCTTCGTCAACGGCTTCTCGGCGTACTGCGAGGAGTTGCCTCGTATCCGCCGCAGACGGCGCTGACAGTCGTCGTGCCGTGCCTCCTTGGCAACCGGCTACGGCATCAGGCCGAGCGGCGATGACCTGGGCGAGCGTCCGTTACGCCTGGCGGGGCACGCCTGTCTTTCGCACGAGCTTGAGCTTCTCGTTGTCGGCCGCGGTGATTACTGCGGAAGCGCCGCTCTGGCCTGCTCTGCAAGCTTCCCGAACTGCTCGGGGTCGTGCACCGCGAGGTCGGCGAGCACCTTGCGGTCGAGCTCGACCTCGGCTGCCTTCAGCCCGGAGATGAACTGGTTGTAGGAGAGACCGTGCGCCCGGGCGCCTGCGTTGATGCGCGTGATCCACAGCCGGCGGAACATCCGCTTGCGGTTCTTGCGGTCACGGTAGGCGTAGGTGAGCGAGTGCTCGACCTGCTCCTTGGCGTAGGTGTAGTTGGTGCTCTTGAGGCCCCAGTACCCCTTGGCCTGCTCGAGGACCTTGCGCCGCTTCTTGTGCGCGTGGACGGAGCGCTTGACGCGCGCCATCGCTACCGACCTCCCTTTCCGAGCAGAGTGCGGACGGTCTTCTCGTCGGCCTTGGAGACGGCCTGGGGCTTACGGAACGCCCGCTTCAGCTTCGGCGACTTGTGCTCCAGATTGTGGCTCTGACCCGCCTTCCGGCGCAGGAGCTTCCCCGTTGCTGTCACCCGGAACTTCTTCTTCGCTCCCGAGTTTGTCTTCTGTTTCGGCATCTTTCTTCACTCCCGCGTTCTTGGTCGGCGCCATCACCATCGTCATGTTGCGGCCTTCGAGAAGCGGCTGGGTCTCGATCGTCCCGAGCTCCTTGACGTCCTCTGCGAGCCGCATGAGCAGGTCACGACCGCGATCCGGGTGCTCGCGCTCGCGGCCCCGGAACATGATCGTGACCTTGACCTTCGCCCGCTGATTCAGGAAGCGGACGACGTGGCCCTTCTTGGTCTCGTAGTCGTGGATTCCGATCTTGGGCCTGAGCTTGATCTCCTTGACGTGGATCTGCGTCTGGTTCTTCCGGGCCTGCTTCGCCTTCTGTTCCTGCTCGTACCGGTACTTGCCGTAGTCCATGACCTTGGCGACCGGCGGATCGGCCTGGGCGGCGACCTCGACGAGGTCGAGTCCCTTGCCGTAGGCGTAGTTGCGCGCGTCGTCGATCTGCTTGATCCCCAGCTGCTGCCCTTCCTCGCCGATCAGCCTCACCCGGGACGCGCGAATCGATTCGTTCACGCGTGCCTGCGGCTCTGGCCGGCGTGGCACCTCGAATGACCCACGCCTCGGCCTCAAATGTGCACTACCAAGCTCGTTTTCTCCTCCAGTGCTCGTTTCCTGAAATCCAAGAACTCCAAATACGAAAGCCGCTGGCACGCAGCGGCATCCACCGTTTTCAACCGACTCGGTTGAACCTCCAAGGTTGCGCCCGGAAGGTGAGAGACGGTTTCGCCCCTACTTGTCAGGACACAAGGGTAGCGAATTGCGCGAGAAGCTCGGCAAGCGACTTCGTGGACTGCCCGCCGCCGTGCTCGCGGACCGCGAGCGAGGAGTCCGACTCCTTGTCGCCGTAGACGATCGTGAACGGGATCTTCGCGACCTCGGCGTTGCGGATCCGCTTGCCGACGGTCTCGTCGGAGTCGTCGACCTCGACCCTGTAGACCGCAGAGCTCCTTCGCGAGCGCGTGCGCCGCCTCGTGGTGCCCGAGCCCGACCGGGAGGATCCGCACCTGGACGGGAGCGAGCCAGAAGGGGAAGGCGCCCGCGAAGTGCTCGATCAGGATCCCGATGAACCGCTCGAACGAGCCGATGAGCGCGCGGTGGATCATCACCGGCGTGTGCTCGGCGTTGTCTGCCCCCTGGTAGCGCAGGCCGAAGCGCTGCGGCATCTGGAAGTCGAGCTGCACCGTCCCGACCTGCCACGACCGGTCGAGCGAGTCGAGCATGTGCAGATCGATCTTCGGCCCGTAGAAGGCGCCGTCGCCCTCGTTGACGACGTACTCGACGCCCATCGACGCGAGCGCATGCGCGAGCGCCGCCTCGGCCGTATCCCACTCCTCGTCGGTGCCGAGCCTGTTCTCGGGCCGGGTCGACAGCTCCACCTTGATCTCGAGGCCGAGCCTCTCGTAGATCGCGTAGCCGAACTCGAGACAGCCGAGCACCTCGGCCTCGATCTGGTCGGGGGCGCAGAAGATGTGGGCGTCGTCCTGCGAGAACATCCGCACGCGGAGCAGCCCGTGGAGCGCGCC
Source organism: uncultured Actinomycetota bacterium (assembly GCA_963723405.1). GTDB lineage: Bacteria > Actinomycetota > Thermoleophilia > Gaiellales > Gaiellaceae > PALSA-600. Next base: position 173,491 of record CAVRQF010000008.1, read on the forward strand.
GGAGAGCTCGTTGCGGTGGAGCACCCCTGCCTCCGCCATCCGCAGCGGCAGCTCGCGATAGCTGTACTGCCCGTCCGCGTAGAGGGCGGCATGACCGGGGCAGTTCATCGGCTTCAGGCCGAACTGCCGGTTCTCGGACTCGAACGTGAACATGTGCTCGCGGTACTTCTCCCAGTGGCCGGAGGTGACCCAGAGCTCGCTGTCGTACACCTGGGGCGTGCGCACCTCGACATAGCCGCGCTCGCGGTTCTCGCCGCGGCGCAGGTCTTCGAGCACGTTCCAGATCGCCATCCCCTTCGGGTGCCAGAACGGCGAGCCCGGCGAGACGTCCGAGAAGTGGAACAGGTCGAGCTGCGCTCCGAGCCGGCGGTGGTCGCGCTTCCGCGCCTCCTCGAGCCGCGCCAGGTAGTCGTCGAGATCCCCCTGGCGGAAGAACGCCGTGCCGTAGATGCGCGTGAGCTGGGTGTTGCGCTCGTCCCCCGCCAGTACGCGCCCGCGAGGCCGGTCAGCTTGAACGCCTTGATCGGGCTCGAGTCCTGGAGGTGGGGGCCGCGGCAGAGATCCGTGAACTCGCCCGCGCCTCGATGTGACTGCGTGTAGAGGGAGATGTCGCCCTCGGCGGTCTCGACGAGCTCGACCTTGTACGGCTCACCCTCGGCCTCGAAGCGCTTCCGTGCCTCGTCGCGCGAGATCTCCTCGCGGCCGAACACGCGGCCCTCGGCGAGCTCGCGCTTCACCTCGTCCTCGATCCGTGCCAGATCGGCGTCCGAGATCGGCTCCGGGAACTCGAAGTCGTAGTAGAAGCCGTGTTCGATCGGCGGCCCGATCGCGATCTTCACACCCGGGTACAGCCGCCTGACGGCCTCGGCGAGCAGGTGCGCGCTCGAGTGGCGCAGCACGTAGAGCGCGTCGGCGTCGCCCGTGTCGCGGGTCGTCAGGAACTGGATCGGCTGGCCGTCGTGCAGCGGCAGCCGGAGGTCCTGGACGGAGCCGTTCGCCCGCACGAGCACTGCCTGCTCGGCGAGCTTGGGCCCGATCGCACGGGCGGCGTCGAGACCGGTCGCGCCGTCGGGCAGGTCGAGCTCGGCGCCGTCGGGGAGGATGACCTTCATAGCTGGATTGTGCCGACAGATCTAGCTCGGCCCGACCGCGAAGCCGGCCTTGCGGCAGGCGCTCGCAACCTCGGGGGCCGTCGCGTTCACCCGGCAGTAGTGCTCGGCCGCATCCCCGCAGTAGTGGACGGTGGCCCCGCCCACGGACGCCGCGAAGGTGGCAGTGAAGCAGCGCGCGCCGCTCGGGTCTCCGCCGCGGGTCGTCGACCAGACGATCCCCCCGACGATCGCGATCGCAGCGGCGAGCCCGAGCAGCCCGAGAAAACGCCGGTCCGTCGGCCGGAGCGGCGTCGAGAGACGCTCGGCCTGCCGCTCGACGGGCATCGACCCACTGTAGCGACCGCTCAATTCAGTTCAGCGACCGGTCGATCTTGACAGATACCGATATATCGGATACATATCGTGATATGCATAGACAAGAGAGATTCCTGATGTGGGGTCCCGGGCCTTTCGGTCCCGGCGGCCCCGGCCCGGGCGGCTTCGGCCCGCGCCCAGGGCGAGGCGGCCCGCGCGGCCGCCGAATGCGACGAGGGAACGTCCGTTGGGCGATCCTGCTCCTGCTTTCCGAGGAGCCCCGTAACGGCTACCAGGTGATGCAGGAGATCGAGCAGCGCTCCGAGGGCGCCTGGCGGCCGAGCCCCGGCTCGGTGTACCCGGCCTTCCAGCTGCTCGCCGACGAGGGGCTGATCCGCGGTGAGGCACGCGACGGCGGCAACGTCTTCGAGCTCACCGATGCGGGCAGCGCCTACGTCGAGGAGAACCGCGAGAAGCTCGGGAACCCCTGGGAGCAGGCCGGCGAGGGGATGCCGGAGGGCATCCGCGAGCTGGTCCACCTCGCGATGCAGGTCGGCGTGGCGACGCGCCAGGTGACCCACCACGGCAGCGAGGCCCAGCGGGCCGAGGCCGCCAAGGTGCTCGCCGACACGCGCCGGGCGCTCTACCGGATCCTCGCCGAGGACGAATAGCCGCCATTTGCTCGATCGATCCGAGCAAATGGCTAGCGTCGCAGCGTGAGACCGGCGTTCCTCGGATCGAGAACACCCGCTAGATGAACCAGCCGGAGAACCCGGCTGGTTCGTCTTGGCTCCGCCGCCGCCTGCCGGCCGCGCTGCAGGAGCGGGACTACTTCCTGTTCTGGTCCGCGGCCGCCGCCGAGAGCCTCGGCGTCAACATGGTCGCGGTCGCGATCGGCTGGCAGGTCTTCTCGATCCGCCACTCCGCGCTTCGACCTCGGCCTGATCGGCCTCTTCGAGTTCGTGCCGATGCTTCTCCTCGCGCTCCCGGCGGGGCAGCTCGCGGATCGGGTCCCGAGGCACCTCGTGTTCGCTGCCGCGATCGGGCTCACCGCGGTCGTGTCGGTGACGCTCATCGGGGTGACGCTCGGCGGGGCCGCCGAGCTGTGGCCGTTCCTCGTCCTCGCCGCGGTCACCGGGGTCGGCAACGTCCTCGCCGCAGCCTCCGGGCGGGCGCTCGGGGTCACCCTCGTTCCGTGGGAGCTGCTCCCGAGTGCAATCGCCCTTCGCTCGATCGCCTTCCAGGGCGGCACGATCGTCGGGCCCGCGCTCGGAGGCGTGCTCTTCGCGATCCGGCCGGAGCTTGCCTACATCGTCGCGAGCGTGCTGCTGGCCGCAGGCACGGTCGCCGTCCTCCTGATCCACGAGCCGAGGACCGAGCGCGCCCACAGCGCCCCGAGCTGGTCGACGTTCCTGGCGGGAGTGCACTTCATCCGCCGGACGCCGGTGATGCTCGGCGCGATCACGCTCGACCTCTTCGCCGTGCTGTTCGGCGGCGCCGTGGCGCTGCTGCCGCTGTTCGCGAAGCAGATCCTCCACACCGGGCCCGGTGGGGCTCGGTGTCCTGCGGAGCGCGCCCGCCGTCGGGGCCCTGCTCGCCGGGATCATCCTCACCCGCCGCCCGCTGCGCGGCCGCACCGGCACGACGCTCCTCGTCGTCGTCGCGGCCTTCGGCGTCTCGATGGTCGTGTTCGGCCTCTCGAAGACGCTCTGGCTCTCGGTCGCGGCGCTCGCAGTCAGCGGCTTCGTCGACATGATCAGCATGAACATCCGGTCGACGATCGCCGCCGTCGCGGCGCCGGACGAGCTCCGCGGCCGCGTGAACGCGGTCGAGTCGGTGTTCATCAGCGCCTCGAACGAGCTCGGCGCGTTCGAGTCGGGGGTCGCCGCAGCCCTGCTCGGAGCCGTGCCGGCGGTCGTGATCGGCGGGGTGGCCACGATCGTGCTGGCCGGCGTGTGGCGCTGGGTCTTCCCCGACCTCGCGACGATCGACCGGATCGACGAGCTGCGCCCCAGCCTTGGCCGGCGAATGCCCGGCGGCCGCCCTGTAGGGTTTCGGGCGTTGGCGAGCGTCCGCATCCCCCCGATTCTCCGCCCCGAAGCCGGCGGCAACCGGATGGTCGAGGTCGACGGCGCGACCGTGCGAGAGGTGATCGACACGCTGATCGCGACCTATCCGTCGCTGCGCGAGCGGCTGCTCGACGGCGACGAGCTCCCGCAGTTCCTGAACGTCTTCATCGACGGCACCGACGTCCGCCTCCTCTCCGGGCTCGACACCGAGGTCGGCGAAGGCGCGACCGTGATCCTGCTCCCGGCGGTAGCCGGCGGCGCCGGGTCTCACTTGCCGCAGTAATCGGAACCCCGCTAGAGTCCCCGCCCAGTTCGGTCGTCGTTGACCGGACGCGGGCAACGAGGCCACAAGACCTATCTGTTCGGGTCTTGGGGCCTTTTCGTCGTGGTCCAGTGCTTCGCGAGCGCCCCGTGCCCGGCCTACCGAACGTCGGAGAAGAAAGGAGATCGGCTTGCTCTTCGAAACCGTGCTTCCATACCCAACCTGGCTGAATCCCGGCGACAACGCCTGGCAGCTGACCGCGGCGACCCTCGTCGGCCTGATGAGCGTCCCCGGCCTGGTCGTCCTCTACGGCGGCGTGATGCAAAAGCGCTGGTCGGTCAACAGCATGATGCTGGCCTTCTCCGCGTTTGCCGGCGTGCTGATCGTCTGGGTCCTCTACGCCTTCAACATGGGCTTCGGGAACCCCTGGCACGGCCTCTCGAGTAATACGGTGCGAGCTTCTTCGGAAGCTTCATCGGGCAGCCGGGGCCGGTGCTAACCACACGGCGGAGCAAGCGCAGGCGACGATCCCGCTCGTCGGCGGCCCGCCGTGGCACTTCCCGCAGTCCTCGCTCGTCTACTTCCAGTTCGTGTTCGCGGCGATCACGCCGATCCTGATGCTCGGGGCGATCCTCGGCCGGGTGAACTTCAAGGCCTGGCTCGTCTTCGTCCCGATCTGGATCTCCTGCGTGTACGTCGTGAACGCGTTCCTCATCTGGGGCGGCGGCTACTTCGCCCACAAGGGCGCCGTGGACTTCTCCGGCGGGTACGTGATCCACCTCACGGCAGGGGTGGCCGGGTTCGTCGCCGCGGCGGTGATCGGGCCGCGACTCGCTCGTGACCGCGAGATCGACGCCCCGAACAACCTCCTGATGGTCGCGACCGGCGCCGGGCTCCTCTGGCTCGGCTGGAACGGCTTCAACGGCGGAGACCCCTACTACGCGGGTGCCGACGCGTCGGCCGCCGTCCTCAACACGAACCTGTGCACCGCGGTCGCGTTCCTCGTCTGGGTGATCTGGGATTACCTGACCGGGCGGAAGCCGTCGCTGATCGGCAGCATCAACGGCATGATCGTGGGCCTCGTCGCGATCACGCCGGCGGCCGGGTTCGTGAACGGCTACGGCGCGATGTTGATCGGCGTGATCGCCTCGTCGATCGTCTATGTCGCGTACAACTACCTGAGCCGCGTGCGGCCGTTCCGGAACGTCGACGACACCCTGGGGGTCATCTACACCCACGGCTTCGCGGGCGTCGTCGGCGGCCTACTCGTGGGCGTCCTCGCGGACTCGAAGATGGCCGTCTACATCAACCCGGACGGGACCCCGTGGTTCTCGGCCACGGGCAGCGCGCACCTGCTGAAGTGGCAGGCGCTGGCTGCACTCTGGGTGATCGGCTTCACGGCCATCGCGACGTTCATCATCCTCAAGCTCGTCGGTCTCGTCATCCCGCTCCGCATGTCCGAGAAGGACATGGAGGAGGGTGACATCGCCGTCCACGGGCACGAGGTGTACCCGTCCGACATCCCGTCGCTCGGAATCCCGGGCGGCGTCGGCGGTGCCATCCTCGGCTCCGGTGGCACGTCGACCGCACACGAGCCAACCATCGGCTGACGAGATGGCGACGAAGTTCATCGTCTCGTACGACGGCACGGACTCCGACCGTGACGCGCTCGCGCTGGGCCAGCTTCTGGCCCGCGCGGGCGCGTCGCTCGCCCTCGCCTACGTCCGGCACCAGCAAGAGGCCGGTGGGCGTGAGGCGCTCGCCGAGCACGACGCCGAGGGCCTTCTCTCCCGCGGCGCGGAATGGCTGGGCGACCCCGAGGTGCCGCGGTTCGTCGTCCTCAGCGCCTCGACCCCACGGGGCTCAAGGAGCTCGCGGTGAAGGAGGAGGCGCAGGGCATCGTGTTCGGATCGGCCTACCGGACGACGCCCGGGCACGTGTACCCGCAGCAGTCGGCCGAGCGGCTGATGGAGGGAGGGCCGCTCGCGATCGCCCTCGCCCCTGCGGGCTTCGTCGACCACGCCGACGATGCGATCGCATCGGTCGCCGCGGTCGACGAGGAGGGGGACACGAGTGCGGCGCAGACTGCGGAATCGCTCGCCGCGAAGCTCGGCTCCACCGTCGAGGAGCGGCCGAGCCCCGGAGCCGGCCTCCTCATCGTCGGCTCGAAGGCTCCCGCGGTCCACGGGGCGGTGCTGATCAGCGCCGCCTCGGCGTACGTGATCGAGCTCAGCCGCTGCCCGACGATCGTGCTGCCGCGTGGAGTGCCGCTCGCGTTCTAACCAGCAGCGAGGGTGTCGGACACGGCGTCCGGCCCTCGAGCAAGCCAGGAGTGTCCGACACCGCCTTAGACGTCTAGGGCGGTGTCGGACACCGTCGGTGTCCGACACCAGGACACCAGACACCCAGCGCTAGTTGATGTGCCTACACACGTTGTGAACGGCTGAGAGGTCATCCGGGCCTCCTTCGAGGCTGTGGGTCTGCGAGGACTCACTCCCGAAGGAGGACCGGATGGTGCTGCACCGTAACGCGAAGCTCGGATTGGCTGGCCGCTACGCGCTTGTGCGTGTGGTTGAGGATGGTTGTTCGTTGAAGGCGGCTGCGGCTGCCTTCAACGTCTCGCCGGCGACCGCTTGCCGCTGGTCGCGCCGGTGGCGCGCTGCGAGCCCGGCGGACCGCGTGACGCTGGTCTGTCTGCACGATCGCTCGAGCCGGCCCAGGCGGATGCCGCGGTTGCTCTCAGGCAGCGAGCAGCGGCAGATCTGCGCTGCGAGGCGGCGCACCGGCTGGGGCCCGCGGCTGCTCACGCTTCAGACCGGCCATGCCCACTCGACGATTTCGAAGGTGCTCGCCCGGGATGGACTCTCGCGCCCGCCACGCGTCGAGCGCGAACCGCAGCGCCGCTACGAGTGGCCTTGCCCGGGTGACCTGCTGCACATGGATGTCAGCCTCTACGGGCGCTTCACCCGCCCCGGTCACGCCGTCACCGGCGATCGGCGACGAACCGGCGAGGAGAAACGCCAGCGTGTCGGCTACGACCACGCGCACGCGATCGTCGACGACCGCTCCCGCCTCGGCTACGCAGAGCTGCTCGACGACAAACGCGCAGCGACGGTGACCGCGTTCCTCGAACGCGCGCTCGCCTTCTTTGCTGAGCACGGCATCGAGGCGAAACGGCTGATGACCGACAACGCGTTCGTCTACACGAACAATCGCTCGCTGCGCGAGTTGCTCGCCGAGCGCGGCATCCGTCACCTGACCACCCAGCCCTACCGGCCCCGCACCAACGGAAAGGTCGAACGCTTCCACCAGACGATGGCGCGCGAATGGGCCTACGGCGTCCGCTACCGCACCCACAGACACCGCGCCGCCGCCCTGCCACACCGGCTACACCACGACAACGAACACAGACCCCACAGCTCGCTCGGCGGCCTACCGCCAATCAGCCGCGTTCACAACGTCTGTAGGCAGGACAACTAGTCGCCCATGCCGACGAAGAAGACCTCGTCGGCGCCGCGCCCGAGGAGCGCCAGCACCTCTGGGTCGGCGGGCGTATCCAGTGAGAGCACCATGACCGCCTTGCCCGCCTCGCGGTTGCGCGAGACCGCCATGTTGGCGATGTTCACCCCGGCCTCCCCGAGCAGCGTCCCGACGCGGCCGATCACGCCGGGCACGTCGTCGTAGCGGAGGACGACCATGCGGGGCGACAGCTCGATCTCGACGTCGAACCCGAGCGCCGAGACCAGCCACTGGCGGTTCTCGCGGCCGATCGTCGTGCCGGCGACGCGGAGGTCGCCTGCGGACACCGCGATCAGGTTCGTGAAGTCCCGCGACGAGCGGCGGCGCTGCTCGACCACCTCGATCCCCCGCTCGGCAGCGACCAGCGGCGCATTGACGTAGTTCACGGGCTGGTCGACACGGCCGCGGAAGGCGCCGTTCAGCGCGGCGACCGTGAGCAGACGGGTGTCGTGCTCGGCGAGCTCGCCGTAGTACTCGAGGGTGATCCTGCTCGGCTCGCCGCGCGCCAGGTCGAGCGCGAACCTGCCGAGGCTCGCAGCGAGCGGCAGGAACGGCCCGAGCACCTCGAGATCCTCCGCGCCGACGGATGGGATGTTGACCGCGTTCGTGACGAGCCCGCCCTCGAGCGCAGCCGCGACCTGCTCGGCGACGATCACGCCGGCACGGTCCTGCGCCTCGTCGGTCGAGGCGGCGAGGTGCGGGGTGACGACGAGATTCGGCGCCTCGAGCAGCGGGCCCGAGTACGGCTCCTTCGAGAACACATCGATCGCCGCGCCTGCGAGCCGGCCCGACTCGAGCGCCTCGACGAGCGCCGCCTCGTCGATGAGCTCGCCCCGTGCCGCGTTGATCAGGCGAGCGCCGTCCTTCATCTTCGCGAGCGCCGCAGCGTCGATCGCGCCGCGCGTCTCGTCGTTCAGCGGCAGATGGAGCGTCACGAAGTCGGCGCGCTCGAGCACTCCGTCGAGCGTGTCCTGCTCGACGCCCGCCTCGCGAAACCGGTCGGCGGAGACGAAGGGGTCGTACGCAACGACATGCATCTGCATCGCGAGCGCCCGGCGGGCCACGAGCTGCCCGATCCGGCCAAACCCGAGAACTCCCAGCGTCTTCTCGGCGAGCTCGACCCCGCCCCACTTCGAGCGCTCCCAGCGCCCTTCGACGAGCGCACCGTGCGCCTGCGGGATGTTCCGGGCGAGCGCGAAGAGAAGGCCGATCGTGTGCTCGGCGGCCGAGACGATGTTCGACTCCGGCGCGTTCGCGACGACGATCCCGCGGCGCGTCGCAGCCTCGACGTCGACGTTGTCGACGCCCACCCCGGCCCGGCCGATCACCTTGAGGTTGTCGCCGGCCGCGATCAGGTCGGCGGTGAGCTTCGTCGCCGAGCGGATGACGATCCCGTCGTAGCGCCCGATGATCTCCGCGAGGTCGCTGGTCGAGTCCTCGTCGACGTCGAAGCGCGCCCGCAGCAGCTCGACGCCCGGCGCGGCGATCTGCTCTCGCACGAGGACCCTGAGCCGCTCGGCCACATGCCCACCGTAGCTGAAACCCGCACCAATGCTGCAAAAGGTGAAGCATCAAGACTGCAGCGAGTAAAGCGTCATAACTGTTCGAAATGAAGTGGATCAGACCCGCTTGACGACTCAAGACTTTACTTTTTGTAGCCCGGTGGGTAACCTGGCCCGCGATGGTGGGCACACCCCTCCTTCGCCGGACCAGCACCCCGCACGCAGCGGCCGGGGCGGCCGCGCCCCGCCGCTGCGTCGGAGCGCACCCGTGAGCGCGGTCCCGCGCGAGAAGCGCGAGAAGCCGCCGGTCGACTGGGACCTCGTCCTCAAGCGAAACCCGGTCGAGCGGCTGAAGCGCGAGAAGGCGCCGCTCGGGATCCGGGACGAGCTGCCCGCGCTGATCGCCGCCGGCTACGAGAGCGTGGCCGAGGAGGACGTCGTCCGCCTGCAGTGGTGGGGGCTCTACCACGACAAGCCGAAGATCGGGACGTTCATGCTGCGCGTCAAGGTCCCGTCGGGGCAGCTCACCGCTTCCGAGCTGCGCACGATCGGCGAGGTCTCGAACCTCTACGGCAAGGGCGACGGCGAGCTCTCGACCCGCCAGAACATCCAGCTGCACTGGCTCGAGCTGGCCAGGCTGCCCGACGTCTTCGCGCATCTCGAGCGCTCCGGGGTGACCACCGCCGGCGGCTGCGGCGACACCGTGCGGAACATCACCGGCTGCCCGGTGCAGGGGATCGCGGCCGACGAGCTCTTCGACGCCTCTCCCGTCGTCACCTCGGCCGCCGACCTCTTCTACGGCAACCCCGACTGGGCGAACCTGCCGCGGAAGCACAAGTACTCGATCTCCGCGTGCGCGGACCGCTGCAACGCGCCCGAGATCAACTGCATCTCGCTGATCGGGACCGTGAACGACGGCCGTGAGGGCTTCGCCGTGCTCGTCGGGGGCGGCCTCTCCTCGGTGCCCCGGATCGCGAAGGACATGGGGGTCTTCATCCCCAGGGAGGAGTCGAACGAGATCCTCGGCGCGATCACGAGCGTCTGGTCGGAGGACCTGCAGTACCGCGTCTCCCGCGTGAAGGCGCGGCTCAAGTTCATGGTCGACGACATCGGGCCCGAGGGCGTCCGCGAGCGCGTCGAGGCGCGACTCGGGCGCAAGCTCGAGGATTACTCGCTGCCGCCGATCGAGGTCGAGCCGTCGCATCACCTCGGCGTGCACGCCCAGAAGCAGGAGGGGCTCTCCTACATCGGCGTCCCGGTCCATCTCGGCCTGATCTCGGGCGACCAGATGATCGCGATCTCAGACCTCGCAGATCGCTACGGCGGCGACATTCGCCTCACGCGGCAGCAGAACTTCATCGTCACCGGGATCCCCAACGCCAGCGTCCCCGAGGCGCAGGCGGCGATCGAGGCGATGGGGTTCCCGCTGGACGTCAACCCGGTACGCGGCAACTCGATCGCCTGCACCGGCGAGCCCCACTGCAACTTCTCGGTCGCCGAGACCAAGACGCGCCTCGGCGCGCTGATCGAGCGGCTCGAGGAGCGCTTCGGGATGGAGATCGCCGAGCTCCGGCTCCACCTCGACGGCTGCCCCCACGCCTGTGCGCAGCACTGGGTCGGCGACCTGGGCTTCCAGGGCACGACCGCGCGCGACGAGGGCGGGGCGCGGCGCCAGGCCTACGACATCTTCGTCCGGGGAGGGCTGGGGCCTGAGCCCACCGTGGGGACATCGCTCTTCCGGCGCGTCCCCACCGACGAGCTCGACGCCGCGGTGCACGGGCTGATCGCCGGGTGGATCGACCGGCGCGAACCGGGTGAGAGCTTCCCCGCGTTCACGCGCCGCGCAAGCGACGAGGAGCTGGGAGAGCTCGCCGGCCTCGAGCCGGCCAGGAGACGACAACGCGAGGAGGAGGATTCTTGAGCACCTATGAGTTGATCGACGAGCTGGAAGCGGGCGAGCTCTCGATCGAGTTCGAGGGAGAGGAGCCCGAGGCAGTTCTCGAGTGGGCGATCGGCCGGTTCTCGCCGGGGCTCGCGATCTCGACCTCGTTCCAGATCGACAGCGTCGTCCTGATCGACATGGCGTACGAGCTCGATCCGACGATCCCGGTGTTCAGCGTCGACACCGGGCGGCTGCCGGCCGAGACGTTCGAGCTCGCCGGCAGGCTCCGCGCCCGCTACCCGGGCCTCCGGCTCGAGCTGATCGAGCCCGACGCCGGCGAGATCGGCGCGATGACCGGCAAGCACGGAGTCGACCTCTTCAAGACCTCCGTCGACCTCCGCCTCCTCTGCTGCAACCTCCGCAAGGTCCGCCCGCTCACCAAGCACCTGCATTCGCTCGATGCCTGGGTCACCGGCCTTCGCCGCGACCAGTGGGCGAGCCGCACGAACATCCGCAAGGTCGAGATCGACCACGACCACGGCGCGATCGTGAAGCTGAACCCGCTCGCCGAGTGGACGGAGGATGAGGTCTGGGACTACGTTCGCGAGCGCGAGGTCCCGTATCACTCGCTGTACGACAAGGGCTACACCTCGATCGGCTGCGCGCCGTGCACTCGCGCGATCGCCGAGGGCGAGGCAAGCCGCGCCGGCCGCTGGTGGTGGGAGTCGAACGCGCCCAAGGAGTGCGGCATCCACTGCTCGGTCGAGAGTGGCGGGCTCGAGCACGAGCTGCATGCGCTCATCGGGGATACTGGACATTGAGCCGCCCAGGCTTGGGCGGGGATGACCGCCGCCGTTCGCCTGAGCGGCGACGCAGCCGAGGTGTGCCGCGCCGAGGCGCAGGCGGTGCTCGCGATGGTGCAGGACGAGGGCCGCCGGGGCCGGCTCGCCGACGTCGTCGCGGCCGTCGACGGCGGCGAGGTCGACGGCGACGATGCCGACGCGCTCGCCGAGCTGCTCGAGCTGGGCCTCTCGACCGGCCGCGTGCGCGCGATCTACGGCCCGGAGGGCGAACAGGCCGCCCTGGCCGTGTTCCGCCGGCTGCCGCTCGGCAAGGAGCTGACCCAGTCCGCCCGCGACCTGAACGAGGCACTCGGCGCCCTCGAAGGCCGTACGATCGACAAGATCGCGGTCAACGCCGTCGGACCTGGAGAATACGGCGTGACGATCTCGACGGAAGACTACGAGGTCGTGCTCCGGCTCGGTCGTGCCGGAGCCCGTCTAGCGACGATAGGAGCCTGAAGAACCAATGACCTACATCATCGGCGAAGCCTGCATCGACGTGAAGGATCTCTCGTGCCAGAGCGTCTGCCCGGTCGACTGCATCCACGAGGCCGATCGCATGCTCGTGATCGATGCCGAGGAGTGCATCGACTGCGGCGCCTGTGAGCCCGAGTGCCCCGTGGAGGCGATCCTTCCCGAGGACGCGATCCCGGACGAGTGGGAGCCGTTCGTGAAGATCAACTACGCGTTCTCGCTCGAGAAGACAGACCAGGGCAAGCCCGAGATCAACACGCTCGTCCAGTCGTATGCGGACGAGAAGGGCATCGTCCCCGGCGAGGCCGGGGACTAGCCTGGCCGCGAACTTCTATATGGCCTGCCTGGATCTAACCGGCAGGCGCTGTGTGGTCGTCGGCGGCGGAGCCGTGGGGCGCGAGAAGGCTGCCGGCCTGCTCGCCTGCGGGGCTGCCGTCACGGTGATCTCGCCCCGGCTACACGAGTCCTTCGCCGACCTGGACGTCGAGTGGTTGCCGCGCCGCTACCGGATGGGCGACCTGGACGGCGCCTTTCTCGTCATCGCCTCCACCTCGGATCCGGAGGTCGATTCGCTCGTCTTCCGGGATGCGGAGGAGCTCGGGAAGCTCTGCAACGTGGCGGACGTGCCGGCGCTCTGCAGCTTCATCCTTCCGGCGGTGCACCGGGAAGGGACGATCGCGGTGGCCGTGTCGACGGGTGGGGCCTCGCCCGCACTCGCGAAGCGGTTGCGGTCGCAGATCGCCGAGCTCGTCGGGCCCGAGCACGCCGAGCTCGCCGAGGAGCTCCGGGCGATGCGCCCCGCGGTGAAGGAGCGCTTCCCGACCTACGAGGAGCGGCGCGACTACTTCGAGGAGATCGTCGCGGAGCGGCTCGCATGACGGTCTGGCTCGTCGGTGCCGGCCCCGGCGACCCGGGGCTGATCACGGCGAAGGGACTCGAGCTGATCCGCTGCTGCGACGCGCTCGTCTACGACGTCCTCGTCTCCCCGGAGCTCGTCGAGGAGGCGCCGGAAGATGCGCTCGCGATCCCGCGCGAGGACGTGCGCCAGGCCGAGCTGAACACGCTGCTCGTCGAGCTCGGCCGGCAGGGACTCGAGGTGGTGCGCCTGAAGGGCGGCGATCCGTTCGTGTTCGGCCGTGGCGGCGAGGAGGCCGAGGCACTGGCCGAGGCCGGGATCCCCTTCGAGATCGTTCCGGGCGTGTCGGCCCTCTCGGCCGTGCCTGCGTCGGCGGGGATCCCGATCACCCACCGCGGGGTCGCCGCCCAGGTGACCCTCGTCTCCGGGCACTCTGCCTCCGGAGACGACCTCGACTTCGCGCAGCTCGCCGCGGCGCCCGGGACACTCGTCGTCTTCATGGGGCTCGCCCACCTCGGCGAGATCGCCGGCGGGCTGATCGCCGCCGGGAAGGACCCGCGGACCCCCGCGGCCGTCGTCTCCCGGGGAACGCTCCCGCAGGGCCGCTCGGTGAGCGGGGAGCTCCACGAGGTGGCAGCTCTGGCCGAGGGGCTCGAGTCGCCTGCGCTCCTCGTCGTCGGCGATGTCGTCGCTGTCGGGAGCCGCCTCTCGGCGCGCCGTTATACCAGCACGGTGGTATCGAACCGGGCCGGGCTCGCGGCCTCGTAGGCCGCGATCCGGTCTTCCCGTTGCAGCGTCAGAGCGACGTCGTCGAGGCCGTTGACGAGCATGTGCCGCGCGAACGGGTCGAGCTCGAACGGGATGCGTAGCCCCGAGGGGTGTGTGATCTCGAGCGCCTCGAGGTCGACGGTGAGATCGTTGTCGAGCGGCAACCGCGCCCTTGATCCGGGCGAGGTCGTCGTCGTCGAGAGCGATCGGCGCGAGCCCGCTCTTGGTCGCGTTCGACCAGAAGATGTCGGCGTAGCTCGGCGCGAGCACGATCCTGAAGCCGGCGTCCTCGAGCGCCCACGCCGCGTGCTCGCGGGAGGAGCCGCACCCGAAGTTCCGTCCGGTGACGAGGATCGCCGCGCCGCGGTACTCGGGCCGGTTCAGCTCGAACGCCGGGTCCTTCATCCAGTCGAAGAAGAGGAACTCCCCGTACCCCGACCGCTCGATCCGCTTGAGGAACTGCTTGGGGATGATCTGGTCCGTGTCGATGTCGGCGCGGTCGAGCACCGCAACGCGGCCGGTCACGTGGCGCAGCGCGTTCATGGTGCCCCCACGCTCATCCCAGCTCCCTGACGTCGGTGAAGCGGCCCGTGACGGCAGCGGCAGCCGCCATCGTGGGGCTCAGGAGGTGCGTGCGGCCGCCGGCGCCCTGGCGGCCCTCGAAGTTGCGGTTCGAGGTCGAGGCGCAGCGCTCGCCCGCGGCGAGGATGTCCGGGTTCATGCCCAGGCACATCGAGCAGCCTGCCTCACGCCACTCGAAGCCGGCGCTCGTGAAGACCCGGTCGAGGCCCTCGGCCTCGGCCTGCTTCTTCACCTTGGCGGAGCCGGGAACGACCATCGCGCGGACGGTCGGCGCGACCCTGTGGCCGTTCACGACCGTCGCAGCCGCCCGGAGGTCTTCGATCCGCGAGTTCGTGCACGAGCCGATGAACACGCGGTCGACGGGAATCTCCGTGAGCGGCGTCCCCGGCTCGAGGGCCATGTAGCGCAACGCGCGTTCGACGGCCTCCCGCTCGGCCGGGTCGTCGTAGGCAGCCGGGTCGGGAACCCGGCCGTCGATGGGCGCGACCATCGCGGGATTCGTCCCCCACGTCACCTGCGGAACGAGCTCGGCGACGTCGACGACCACCTCGCGGTCGAAGACGGCGTCCTCGTCGGTGCGAAGCGCCCTCCACCCGTCCAGGGCCCGCTCCCAGGCCGCGCCGGTGGGCGCGGCCGGGACGCCCCTCGACGTAGCGCGAACGTCGTGTCGTCCGGCGCGACCATCCCCCCGCGGGCGCCGGCCTCGATCGACATGTTGCACACCGTCATCCGGCCCTCCATCGAGAGCGCCTCGACCGCCGGCCCCGCGTACTCGATCACGTGGCCCACGCCGCCCGCGACGCCGATCCGGCCGATCGCGCCGAGCACCATGTCCTTCGCGGTCACCCCGAACGGCAGCTCGCCGACGAAGCGGATCCGCATCGTCTTCGGCTTGCCCTGGAGCAGCGTCTGGGTCGCCAGGACGTGCTCGACCTCCGAGCGTCCCGATCCCGATCGCGAGCGCGCCGAAGGCACCGTGGGTCGAGGTGTGGGAGTCGCCGCAGACGATCGTCATCCCGGGCTGCGTCAGGCCCAGCTCGGGGCCCATCACGTGGACGATCCCCTCGCTGCCGCTGCCGGTCGCGTTCAGGGGCACCCCGAACGCCTCGCAGTTCGCCTGGAGCGCGTCGAGCTGGGCCTTCGCGATCGTGTCGAGGATCGGGCCGCGCTCCGTCGGGACGTTGTGGTCCATCGTCGCGATCGTCAGGTCCGGCCGCCGGACCGGCCGGCCGGCGAGCCGCAGCGACTCGAACGCCTGCGGGCTCGTGACCTCGTGGACGAGATGGAGGTCGATGAAGATCAGCGCCGGCTCGCCGGGGCGCTCGTCGACGACGTGCGCCTCCCAGATCCGGTCGAAGAGCGTCCGCCCGGCTATCAGTGGTCTCCCGTCGCCGGGTAGCAGCCGAAGATCCGCACCTCGCGCGTCCACTCCCGCATCTCGGTCAGCGCCTGCTGCAGCTCGGGATCCTGGGGGTGGCCGTCCATGACGATGTCGAACCTATAGCGAAACGTCGAGTGCAGGATCGGGCGCGACACGAGCTGCACGAGGTTCAGGCCGTGACGATGGAACGGCCCGAGGGCATGGTAGAGCGAGCCGGGCTGATGGTCGGTGACCATCGAGAGCGCCGTCCGCCACCGCGGCTCGCGCTGCGATGCGCGTGTACGGCGCGATGCCGACGAAGCGCGTGAAGGCCGAGTGGTCGCCGACATCGGGCGCGATCACGTGGAGGCCGAAATGCGCGGCCGCCTCGGCACTCGAGATCGCCGCCTCGGTGGGGTCGTCCGACCGGCCACCTCGCGAGCGGCATCGGCGGTGGTCGCGGTCGCGATGCACCGCGCCGCCGATCGCGTGGACGAGCTCGCGGCACTGGTCGAAGGCGACCGGGTTCGACCGCAGCGTCTTCACCTCGGAGAGCTGGATCGGCGAGCGCGCGACCAGGCAGTGCACGATCGGGAGCGTCACCTCGGACACGATCGAGAGGGGCGCCTCGTAGAGCAGGTCGTGGGTCTCGGCGACCGGGCCGTGGAGCGAGTTCTCGATCGGGAGGACGCCCATCGCGATGTCGGCGGCGACCGCCGCCTCGACGACGGCGATGAAGCTCGGGAGCGGCATCTGGGTCGACTCGGGCGCGAGCAGCAGCGAGGCGGCGGCGCTGTGCGAGCCCTCCGGGCCGGGATAGCCGACGTTCACCGCGGTCATGCCGCGACCTCGAGGCGAGCGCTTCGAGCACCGCCGACCCGAGCTCCGAGGTCGTCGCCGTCCCGCCGAGGTCGGGCGTCGGCGCCGTCTCCATCGCCTTCGTGACCGCAGCCGAGAGCGAGCGCGCGAGCTCGGGCTCGCCGAGCGAGTGCTCGAGGAGCAGCGCGAGCGAGCGCAGCATCGCGGTCGGGTTCGCCGCGCCGGTGCCGGCGATGTCGGGCGCCGAGCCGTGGACGGGCTCGAAGATCCCGGGGTTCGAGTCGCCGAGGCTCGCCGACGCCGCGAGGCCGAGCCCGCCGGTCACCGCGGCGGCGACGTCGGAGAGGATGTCGCCGAAGGTGTTCTCCATCACGAGGACGTCGAACGAGCCCGGGTCGGTGACGATCTGACATCGCGACGCTGTCGACGAGCCCGTGGCGCAGCTCGACGTCGGGGTACTCCGCCGCCAGCTCCGACACGACCCGCCGCCACATCCGCGAGGTGTCGAGGACGTTCGCCTTGTCGACCGAGAGCAGCCGGCCCGAGCGGCTCGCGCGCGAGCTCGAACGCGCGCCGGGCGACCCGCTCGACCTGGTCCGGGTGGTACTCGCACGTGTCGAAGACCGTGCCGTCGTCGCGCACGCCGCGGGCGCCGAAGTAGAGGCCGCCGACGAGCTCGCGGACGATCAGCATGTCGACGCCCTCCCCCACCGCCGGGCGGAGGTTCGCGTAGACGTCGAGCTCCTTGCGAATGCCGAGCAGGCCCGCCTCGGGCCGCACGGAGCCGCCGTCCCACTTCGGGCCGCCGACCGCGCCGAGCAGCACCGCGTCTGCGGAGCGGCAGGCCGCGAGGGTGTCCGCCGGGAGCGGGTCGCCGACCGCGTCGATCGCCGCCCCGCCGAACAGCCGCTCCTCGATCTCGAGGTCCAGCGGCAGCGCCTCGAGCACCCGGACGGCCTCGGCCGCGACCTCGGGCCCGATCCCGTCTCCGGGCAGCACGACGATCCGGCTACTCACCGTAGAGCTCCTTCCGCGTGAGCCCGAGCACGAACTGGACGAGCTCCGCAACGCCCTCGTCGGAGAGCGGCCCCTCGTTCCGGCTCTGGAGCGCCGGCGATCATCGCGTCCTCGCGCGCCGGGTCGCGCAGCGGCATGCCCGTCGTGCGCTTGTGCTCGTGGAGCGTCGCGGACGAGCTCGAGGCGGCGGTTGACCGACGACGAGCAGCGACACGTCGATCGCGTCGATCGCCTCGCGCGCGTCGGAGACCACATCGCTCATGCGGTCACCCCGAGCTCCTCGAGGAGCGCGTCGGCGTCGGGCTCGATCTCGACGACCGCTCCGGCCGCGTCGGCGAGCCTGGGCGTCTTGAGGCCGGTGCCGGTGACGAGCAGCACGACGCGATCCTCGGGCCCGAGCTTGCCCCGGGCGACGGCCTCGCGGAGCGCGCCGACCGCGCAGCCCGTCGCGCCCTCGCCGAAGATCCCGGCGGTCTCGGCGAGCAGGGCGATGTTCTCGCCGACCTGGTCCTCGGGCACCGCGTAGATGCCGCCGCCGGACTCCTTGGCCCGCTCGACGGTCAGGTCGCCGTCGGCCGGGTTGCCGATCGCGATCGACGAGACCTCCGACTGCGGCCGCACCGGCGTCACCCGCCGGTCCTCGGCGAACGCGGCCGCCACCGGGCGCGCAGCCCTCGGCCTGGCCGCCGAAGAGCTTCGGCACGGGGCCCGTCGAGAGCTCGAGGCGGCGGAACTGGTCGAACCCGAGCCACACCTTCGTGTACATCGCGCCCGAGCCGATCGGCATGACCACGGCGTCGGGCGTCTCCCAGCCGAGCTGCTCGACGATCTCGAACGCGAGCGTCTTCGAGCCCTCGGCGTAGTAGGAGCGGAGATTGACGTTGACGATGCCCCAGTCGACCTCGCCCGCGAGCTCGCTCACGAGCCGCGAGCAGTCGTCGTAGCTGCCGTGGACGGCGTAGATCGTGGCGCCGTAGATCGTGGTCGCACGCACCTTCTCCTCCTCGAGGCCGGCGGGGCAGAAGATCACCGCCCGCTTCCCCATCGCGGCCGCCCGCGCCGCGACCGCGTTCGCGAGGTTCCCCGTGGAGGTCGCCGAGAGCGTGTCGAGCCCGAACTCCGTCGCCTTCGCGGCCGCGACCGCGACGACCCGGTCCTTGAACGAGTGGGTCGGGTTCGAGAGGTCGAGCTTGAGCTGGACCTCGCCGAGCCCGAGCGCGGCGGCGAGCCGCGGTGCGGGGACGAGCGGCGTGAACCCGGGGCCGCGATCGGCGTCGTCGGGCGGAACCGCGGGCAGGAGGTCGGCGTAGCGCCACAGGGAGATCGGCCCGGCCTCGATCCGCTCCCGGGTGACGACGCGCGCGAGCGCCTCCCAGTCGTAGACCGGTTCCAGCGGCCCGAAGCAGCGGGCGCAGATACCGTTCGCGACGGCTGGGTACTCGCTCTCGCAGATGCGGCAGCGCAGGACCTCAACAGGCACGGGCGTACTCCTCTCTCGGGCGACGATGCAATTTCGGCGAATCCACGATCTCCCCCCCTACGTCTTCGCGACGGTCGACCAGCTGAAGCGCGAGCTTCGGCGCGAGGGTCGCGACGTGATCGACCTCGGCTTCGGCAACCCCGACATCCCCTCGCCCGCCGATCGCGGTCGAGAAGCTCGCCGAGGCCGCCGCCAAGCCGGTGAACCACCGCTACTCGGCGAGCCGCGGGCTTCCCAACCTGCGCGAGGCGGTCTGCGAGCGGTACCGCGCGAAGTTCGGCGTCGAGCTCGATCCCGACGTGCACGTCGTCTCGACGATCGGCGCGAAGGAGGGGCTGGCCCATCTGATGTGGGTGCTGCTCGAGGGCGGCGACAGCGCGGTCGTCCCGAGCCCGAGCTACCCGATCCATCTCGTCGCGCCGCGGCTCGCAGGCGCGACCGTCGTCCACGCGCGGTTCCAGGACGACGACCTGCTCGCGGGGATCGAGGAGGCCGTCCGCGCCGCGCAGCCCGCTCCACGAGTCGTGATCGTCTCGTTCCCGCACAACCCCACGACGGCGATCGCGACTCCCGAGCTGATGCAGCGCCTCGTCGACCTGGCGCGCGAGCGCGAGTTCGTGCTCGTCAACGACTTCGCCTACGCCGACATCGCCTTCGACGGCCACGTGCCGCCGTCCGTGCTCGCGGCCGAAGGCGCGCTCGACTGCGCGGTCGAGCTGTACAGCCTGACGAAGTCCTTCTCGATGGCGGGCTGGCGCATGGGCTTCACGCTCGGGCGCCCGGACGTGGTCGCGGCCCTCGCGAAGCTCAAGTCCTACCTCGACTACGGCACCTTCCAGCCGATCCAGATCGCCTCGATCGTGGCGCTCCGCGAGGCCTCCGGACTACCCCGACGAGGTGTGCGAGCTCTACCTCCGGCGCCGCGACGCGCTCGTCTCCGGCCTTGCGCGTGCCGGCTGGGAGATCGAGCCGCCGAAGGGGACGATGTTCGCCTGGGCGCCGATCCCGGAGCGCTACGCCGAGCTCGGCTCCCTCGAGTTCGCGGTCATGCTCGCCCGCGGCGCCGACGTCGCCGTGAGCCCCGGCATCGGCTTCGGCCCGGGCGGCGACGGGCACGTCCGCTTCGCCCTCGTCGAGAACGAGCAGCGGATCGCACAGGCGACCCGCTCGATCCGCAAGCTGCTCAACCCGTAGCCTCAGGTGACGGCCCCCTCCGAGGCGGAGCTGACGATCGGCCGCGTACTTCGCGAACACGCCGCGCGTGTAGCGGGGCGCGGGCGGCGTCCAGTCGGCGAGGCGCGCCTCGACCTCCTCGGCCGGGATGTCGAGGTCGAGCCGGCGGGCCTCGACGTCGAGGGTGATCGTGTCGCCGTCGCGCACCGCGGCGAGCGGGCCGCCGCGGAACGCCTCGGGAGCGATGTGGCCGACCATCAGGCCGTGAGTCGCGCCCGAGAAGCGGCCGTCGGTGATGAGCGCGACCTCGTCGCCGAGGCCCTCGCCGACGAGGGCCGCGGTGACGTGCAGCATCTCGCGCATCCCCGGGCCGCCCGCCGGGCCCTCGTAGCGGATGACGACCACGTCGCCGGGCTGGATCGAGCGGGCCTTGACCGCCGCGAAGCATTCCTCCTCGGAGTCGAAGACGCGCGCCGGGCCGCTGTGGTGCAGTCGCTCGTGGCCCGCGAGCTTGACGACGCGAGCCCTCGGGGGCGAGCGAGCCGCGGAGGATGGCGAGGCCGCCGGTCGGCTTGAGCGGCGTCTCCCAGGGGACGACGACGTCCTGGCCGGGTGTCTCCACGACCTCCGCGCCGACCTCGCCGAGTGTGCGGCCGTCGACGCCGCGGGCGCCTTCATGCGTGACGCCTGCGCCGACGAGCTCCCGCGCGACGAGCCCGATGCCGCCGGCCTCGTACATGTCCGTCGCGACGTAGCGGCCGCCCGGCTTCAGGTCGGCCACGATCGGCGTGCGCGCCGCGATCGCGTCGAAGTCCTCGAGCTCGAGCGGCACGCCCAGCCTCGCGCGCGATCGCGAGCAGGTGGAGGACGCCGTTCGTCGAGCCGCCGGAGCCGGCGACGGCGGCGATCGCGTTCTCGATCGCGTCGCGCGTGATGATCTGCGCGCGGGCGGATGTCGTCGCGGACGAGGGTCATCACGAGCTCGCCCGCCTCACGCGCCGCCTCGGCCTTCGACGGGTGGGTCGCCGGGATGCCGGAGAGCCCGCGCGGGCTGATGCCGAGGAAGTCGATCACGAGCGCCATCGTGTTGGCGGTGAACTGGCCGCCGCAGGCGCCGGCGCCGGGGCAGGCGACCGACTCGAGCGCATGCACCTCCTCGTCGGTCATCCGGCCGGCCGCGCGGGCGCCGACGGCCTCGAAGACGTCCTGGATCGTCACGTCGCGGCCTTCGTAGTCGCCCGGGGGCGATCGAGCCGTTGTAGAAGACGAGGCCCGGGACGTCCAGCCGCGCGAGCGCCATCACGGCGGCGGGGATCGTCTTGTCGCAGCCGACCAGGCAGACGAGGCCGTCGAAGAGGTGGCCCTCGGCGACGAGCTCGATCGAGTCGGCGATCACCTCGCGCGAGATCAGCGAGGCGCGCATCCCGGAGGTGCCCATCGAGACGCCGTCGGAGACCGAGATCGTGTTGAACTCGATCGGGGTGCCGCCGGCCGCGCGGATGCCGTCCTTCACGTGCTTCGCCAGCACGCGCTGGTTGAAGTTGCACGGCATCGTCTCGATCCAGGTCGTGGCGACGCCGACGAGCGGCTTCGCGAGGTCCTCGTCGGTGAAGCCGACGGCCTTCAGCATCGCGCGGGCGGGTGCGCGCTCCCAGCCGTCGGTCAGAGCGGCGCTGTGGCGCTTCCCGGGGTCGGTGGGCTGGTCGTACACGCTCACACAACACCGTCCCGCTCCGGCGCCGGCCAGGCCGGCGCCTCCATCCGGAATGGGGTGCGCCGGCAAACCGAAGTTACATTGGAGACTCCGTCAAACCTACGTCTCATCACACTGGAGACTCCGTCAAGCCTACGTCTCATCTCATGGCTCCGATCGACTCGTGGACGGGATGGGTGCCGCGGTCGGCGATCGCGAGCGGCAGGACCTGGGCGCGCAGGAGCCGCTTGCGTAGCTCGCGCACGACGCCGTCGGCCCGGTGCGGCTCGGCCCAGACGACGACCGAGGGGCCGGAGCCCGACAGCGTCACCCCGGCGGCCCCTCGACCGGGCGCTCGCGAAGCTGGGCGAGGAGCGGCGCGTCGGCGAGACGGTACGGCTCGTGGAGGCGATCGTGGAAGGCGGCCGCGAGCAGTCCGGCGTCGCAGCCGGCAACGGCGGCGCCGAGCAGAGCAGCCTGAGCGGCGGCGGCCGCAGCCTCGTCGTGGGTCACCGTCTCGGGCAGGCGCCCGCGCGAGACCTGGTGCTGACGCGCGCCTCGGGAACGACGACGATGGCCTCGAGCGGCAGCGACGAGGCGATCCGCTGCGTACGCCTGGAGGCACCGTCGCGCCAGGTGAGGCAGACGCCGCCCTCGAGCGCCGGGACGAGGTTGTCGGCATGCCCCTCGAAGGGCAGGCAGAGGTCGAGCACCTCCTCGAGGCTCGCATCCCGCGCCCGCAGCGACGAGACCGGCGACGACGCCGGCCGCGACGGTGGCGGCCGACGAGCCGAGGCCCCGCTCGAGCGGGATGCGGTTGACGAAGCGGAAGCTGAAGCGCTTGACCGGCAGGATGCGCGCGAACGCCTGGAGCGCCAGATGGCTCTCGTCGGCCGGCAGCTCGTCGGCCCCCTCGCCCTCGAGCGTCACGAACGGGGTGCCGAAGTCGGCGGGCTCGACGTGCAGCTCGTTCCAGAGATCGAGCGCAGCCCCGGCGCAGTCGAACCCGGGCCCGAGGTTGGCAGTCGTCGCCGGCGCGCAGGGACGGCTCGACCCTCACCTGCCGTCCTCCTGCATTCCACCTCCGCGAGGATCGACTCGACGGTCGGCTCGACGAGGGTCGCCGGCTCGGTGAGGATGTCGACTGCCGCGGTGTCCTTGAGACCATGGCCGGTGAGGACGCAGACGACGGTGCTCCCCGGCTCGAGGTCGATCGACGACAGCGCGGCGAGGCCGGCCGCCGACGACGGCTCGCAGAAGATGCCCTCCAGGCTGGCGAGGTCGAGCCACATTCGGGTGATGTCCTCGTCGGTGACCGCGACCGGCTCGACGCTGCCGTCGGCGGTGAGCGCATCGACCTCTGCGAGATGGGCGGGCTCGACGATCCGGATCGCCGAGGCGAGCGTGGTCGCGCGCTGGTCGGAGTACGCCGAGATCATGCGCGGCCGCGCGCCGTCCTCGGCGAAGCCCTTCGCGTAGGCGACGGTGTTGCCGCCGCCGCCGTAGGGGAGCGCGAGCACGTCGGGCGCGCGGCCGAGCGCCTCGTCGATCTCGAACGCGGCCGTCTTCTGGCCCTCGATCCGGTCGGGGTTGAGCGAGTTGACGAGCACGTGGGTGCCCCGCTCGACGAGCTCGAGGCAGCTCGCGAGCGCCTCGTCGAAGCTCCCGCGCACCTCGAGCACCCGCGCGCCGACCGCCCGCGACTGCGCGAGCTTCGCGATCGCGATCGCGCCGGCCGGGCACAGCACCACGGTGGTGAGCCCGGCGCGCGCACCGTATGCGGCCGCCGACGCAGCCGTGTTCCCGGTCGAGGCGCAGACGATCCCGTCGGCGCCGGCCTCGAGCGCCTTCGAGACCGCGACCGTCATCCCGCGGTCCTTGAAGCTGCCCGTCGGGTTCATCCCCTCGTACTTGAAGTGCAGATCGATGCCGAGCCGCGGGCCGATCGCCGCGAGGGGATCAACGGCGTCGATCCTTCTCCGAGCGTCACGACCGGGGTCGCGGCTGTGACCGGAAGGCGGTCGCGGTACCTGTCGATCAGGCCCATCCGAGCCCCGACACTCCGCGCTCCGAGACGACCGGGAAGGGAAGAGGCGCGTGCTGAACCTCGTCCATCGCCGCGATCGCCGCGAGCGCCTCGTCGAGCCGGCCCTGCGACGTGTCGTGCGTCACGACGTGGAGCGCGGCGCCGGCGCCGTTCTGGTGCTGGACGAGCCGCGCGACGGACACCTCGCGCTCCGCGAGCGCCTCGGCGACGCGCGCGAGCACGCCCGGGCGGTCGACGACCGAGAGGTTGAAGTAGAAGGGAGAGCGGTTCTCGCCGGGCGCGAGCCTGGGCAGGTTCCGCCAGACCGGGTCGTTCTGCAGGAAGCCGGTGCCCATCGTCCCGATCACGCTCGCCATGTCCGCGATCACGGCCGAGGCGGTCTCGATCCCGCCGGCGCCCGGCCCCTCGAGCGTGATCTCGCGGATCGCGTCGCCCTGGAGCATGACCGCGTTGAACGCGCCCTCGACGGCGGCGAGCGGGTGGTGGCGGTCGACGAGCGCCGGGCCCACCCGGACGTCGACCTTGCCGTCGAGCAGGCGAGCCATGCCGACGAGCCGGATGACCATCTCGAGCTCGCGTGCGGCGGCGACGTCGAGCGGGGTGATCCGGTCGATCCCGACCACCTCGACGTCCGCCAGCGAGTACCGGGAGTTGAACGCGACAGTCGCGAGGATCGCCATCTTCGCCGCAGCGTCGGCGCCCGAGACGTCGTCGGTCGGGTCGGCCTCGGCGAACCCGCGCGCCTGCGCCTCGCGCAGCGCCTCCTCGTAGGTGGCCCCGCCCTCCATCTCGGTGAGCATGAAGTTCGTCGTCCCGTTCACGATCCCGAGGACGCGGTGGACGTTCGTGACGACGAGCGACTCGCGCAGGACCTTGATCACCGGGATCGCGGCGCAGACGCTCGCCTCGAACCGCAGCTGCACGCCCGAGGCGGACGCGGCGTCGAAGAGCTCCGCGCCGCGCCGCGCGACGAGCTGCTTGTTCGCGGTGACGACGTGCTTGCCGCGCCGCAGCAGCTCGAGCACGAACTCGCCGGCCGGCTCGACGCCGCCCATCACCTCGGCGACGATCGCGATCCCCGGGTCCTCGGTGATCTCGCGCACCTCGGTCGTCAGCACGCCCGCGTCGGGGGCGAACCCGCGCTCGCGCTCGGGGTCGCGGACGAGCGCCTTGACGACGCGCAGCCGGTGGCCGGTCGCGCGCTCGATGTCGCCCGCCTGCTCGTTCAGCAGGCGGTTGACCGCCGAGCCGACGGTGCCGTACCCGAGCAGGGCGACCGGGACGTCAACCGACGCCATGCGCCTCCGCCGGCCGTGCGGCAAGCGCCCTCAGCCGCTCGCCGACCTGCTCGACCTCGGTCGCAGCGAGCTTCTTGCGAGCCTCGACCAGGCTCGGGCTGCCCTTGTCCATCTCCGCGATCCACTCCCGGGCGAACGAGCCGTCCTGGATGGCGGTCAGCACGCCCTTCATGTTCTCCTTCACGTGCGCGTCGACGACGCGCGGGCCGACGGCGATCGAGCCGTACTCGGCCGTGTCGGAGATCGAGTAGTGCATCCGCTCGATCCCGCCCTCGAAGATGAGGTCGACGATCAGCTTCACCTCGTGGACGCACTCGTAGTAGGCGAGCTCGGCCGGGTAGCCGGCCTCGACGAGAGTCTCGAACCCGGCCTGGATCAGCTGGGTGAGACCTCCGCACAGGACGCTCTGCTCGCCGAACAGGTCGGTCTCGGTCTCGTTCTGGAACGTCGTCTCGATGATCCCGGCGCGGCCCGCGCCGATCGCGGCCGCGTACGCCAGGGCGACCTCGCGCGCCTGACCGCTCGCGTCGTTCGCGACGGCGATCAGCGCCGGCGTCCCGTAGCCCTCCTCGTACATCCGCCGGACGATGTGCCCCGGGCCCTTCGGCGCGACCATGATCACGTCGTGGTCGGCGGGCGGGGCGATCCGGCCGTAGTGGACGGAGAAGCCGTGCGCGAAGAGCACCGCCGCGCCCGGCGAGAGGTTCGGCGCCACCTCGTCTGCGAAGATCGCCGCCTGCGGCCCGTCCGGGACGAGCATCGAGACGACCTGCGCCCCCTTCACCGCCTCGGGCGACGTCCTTCACGGGGAGGCCGGCGTCGTAGGCCGCCTCCCGCGACGAGCTGCCCGGCCGGAGCCCGACCTCGACCTCGATGCCGGAGTCGGCGAGGTTGAGCGCATGCGCGTGCCCCTGGCTGCCGTAGCCGAGAATCGCGACCTTCCCCGTCAGGAGGCTCGTGTCCTGCGTCTTGATCACTTCTTCCATGGGTTTCCTTTCGCTTACGAGACGGCCGCGGGTGTGGTCCGCGATGGGCGCGGGCCGGGCCGGCGCAGGCCGATCCGCCCGGTACGGGCGAGCTCCTTGACGCCGTGCGGGCGCACGAGCTCCTCGAAGGCGTCGAGCTCCTCGGGCCGGCCGACGATCTCGAACGTGAGCGCGTCGCGGCCGATGTCGGCGACGCGGGCGCCGAAGACCTCGCCGAGCGCGATCAGCTCCGCGCGCTTGTCGGGCGGCGCGCCGACGGTGATCAGGCCGAGCTCGCGCTCGACCGACTCGCCCGGGCGCAGCTCGACGACTCGCAGGACGTTGACGAGCTTGTGCATCTGCTTCTCGATCTGCTCGAGCGAGTGCTCGGAGCAGTCGACGCGCAGGGTCAGGCGCGAGATGTCGGGGCGCTCGGTCGGCCCCACCGCGAGGCTCTGGATGTTGTAGCCGCGCCGCGCGAACATCTGCGACACGCGCGCGAGCGCACCGGGCTTGTTCTCGAGCTCGACGGAGACGGTGTGATGACTCATCAGAAGACCCTCTCCGGCTCTCCGGCGCCCTCGTCGGGGAGCTCGATGATGTCGACGCTCGCGGCGCCGGCGGGCACCATCGGGTAGCAGTTCTCGTCGGGATCGACCCGGGCGTCGACGACGGCGGTGCGGCCGCAGTCGAGCGCCGCCTCGAGCGTCGCGTCGAGGTCGTCCTCGTTGTCGACCATGAACCCGGCCGCGCCGAGCGCCTCGGCGAGCTGCGCGTAGTCGGGCACCTGCTTGGTCAGGTGCGTCTCGGCGTAGCGCTCGGCGTAGAAGAGCTCCTGCCACTGGCGCACCATCCCGAGCCAGCCGTTGTTGATGATCACGACGACGATCGGCAGCCGCTCGAGCGCCGCGGTCGCGAGCTCCTGGCAGGTCATCTGGAAGCAGCCGTCGCCGTCGACGCACACGACCGTCGCGTCGGGGCGGGCGGCCTTGGCGCCGACCGCGGCCGGCAGGCCGTAGCCCATCGTCCCGAGCCCGCCCGAGGTGATGAACGTGCGCGGCTTCTCGCACTGCAGGTACTGCATCGCCCACATCTGGTGCTGGCCGACGCCGGTCGTCCAGACGAAGTCGCCGTCGCGCTCGCCGGAGAGGTCGCGCAGCCGCTCGATCACCGTCTGCGGCTTCAGCACGCCCTCGGCCTTCCGGTACTTGTACGGGTAGAGCGCGCGCCACTCCTCGAGCTGGGCATGCCAGGCGGTGCGGTCGACGCGCTTCTCCGCCTCGATCGCCTTCACGTCGCGCGTGAGCTGGGCGAGCGCGAGCTTGAGCGGGCCGACGACCGGGATGTCGGCGTCGCGGATCTTCCCGACCTCGGCCGCGTCGATGTCGAAGTGGATCACCTTGGCGCCGGGCGCGAACGCCGAGACCTTGCCGGTGACGCGGTCGTCGAAGCGGACGCCGACGGCGATGATCAGATCGGACTTGTTGAGCGCCCAGTTCGCGTACTTCGAGCCGTGCATCCCGGGAGCGCCGTAGTTGAGCGGGTGCGAGTCGGGCAGGCAGCCCTTGCCCATCAGCGTGACGACCGACGGGAGCCGCGCGGCCTCGACGAGCGCGAGCAGCTCGGCGGACGCGTCGGCGTTGATGACGCCTCCGCCCGCGTAGACGATCGGCTGGCGCGCCTCGGCGATCGCCGCCGCGGCCTCGCGGACCTGCCGCTCGTGCACCTTCGTCGGCGGGCGCCAGCCGGGCAGGTCGGGCTCGGTCGGATAGGAGAAGTCGAGCTCGGCCTCCTGCGCGTCCTTCGCGATGTCGACGAGGACGGGGCCCGGCCGTCCGGTGCGGGCGACGTGGAAGGCGTTCTTGATCGCCTGCGGGATGCTCGCGCGCGTCCAGGACGAGCCACGAATGCTTGACGATCGGCATGGTGATGCCGGTGGCGTCGGTCTCCTGGAACGCGTCGGTGCCGATCAGCGATCGACTTCACCTGCCCGGTGATGCACACGAGCGGCGTCGAGTCCATCCAGGCGTCGGCGATCGCGCGTGACGAGGTTCGTCGCGCCCGGGCCGGAGGTCGCCATGGCGACGCCCACCCTTCCGGAGGCGCGCGCGATAGCCCTCGGCCATGTGGCCGGCACCCTGCTCGTGGCGGGCGAGCACGTGCCGCACGGTCGTTCCGCGCGCGATCGCGTCGTAGGTGGGAAGGATCGCCCCGCCGGGGATCCCGAACATGACGTCGACGCCCTCCGCCTCGAGCGAGCGCAGGATCGCGTCGGACCCGAGCATTCTCGTCATCTTTCGTCCTCTCTGGATGTGTTCACGCTGATTCGTCGGACTTTCGGTTGCTCCTACAGTGCCTTCCCACGGGGGATCGGCGCACCTCTCCCGTCTTGGAGTGGGCGTCTGCGGCGTCTGCGGCCGCGTGAGTCAACATCCTCCCCCTAGCGGGGGAGAATCGAGAGGGTCACCACGAACATCCCCATCGCAGCCGGGCGAGCTTCTGCGGACGAAAGATCGGGATGTGTGTGACCGCGCATGCGTCAAACCAGTCTGCCCAAGCGCGCTTGCGCTGTCAAACGGCTACATGCCGATCAGGCGACTGCGCGCGGTGCCCGCTCGACGTGCTCGTGGTCGTGCTCGTCGATCAGCCAGTCGTGCCCGAAGCCGCGCATCGCATCGATGATCGGCAGCATCGCCACGCCCTTCTGGGTCAAGTGGTACTCGACCCGGGGCGGCGACTCCGGGTAGCTGTGGCGCACGACGATCTCCTGCGCCTCGAGCATGTGGAGACGCTCCGACAGCGTCCGCGGGCTGATGCCGGGGCACGAATGCTCGAGCTGGGTGAACCGGCGCGGGCCTTCCGAGAGGTCGTGGACGATCAGCGCCGTCCACTTCGAGCCGATCAGATCCGAGGTCGCGGCCACCGCGCAGGTGAACGCGTCGTGGACCTCGTTCATCTTTCGCGCCATCCGGCACAGTCTACGCCGCGAGCCGGGCGGGATGTCGCAAACCGCGCGTAGTTTGCCGCACGGATGCTGATTTCTTTCCTCGGAGGGAAGTGGCTAGGCGGGCGCGTGCGCGCTCTTGTAGACGAACGTCGCGAGGTCCGCGATCTGACTCGCCGTGAGCGTCTTCCCGTAGCCGGTCATCCCCTTGCCGCCCTTCGTGATGTTGGCGACGATCAGGCGTAGCTCTTCTTCGTCGTGTCGAGGTCGGGGCCGATGCGGCGACATCGCAGGCCGCTCGCGTGCCCAGGAGCTGGCGGGCCTGTGCCTCATGCCTGTAGTTCCTACCACGCGGGGAAATGTTTCAGCAAGTTCTTACGCCCGTCTTACCCTGCTCTAAGGATGCGGAGCGAGGATCAGCTCATTCGTGATGCAAGCCCATCCGCACCCTCCGACGCGCGGCTTGCTTGCGGAGCGGCGCCCGGTATACCGGGCGCCGCGCACTCTCCTCACCCGCCCGCGGGCGAGCCGACTCCATACGGCTCGCCCGCACTTTCTCCCTTGATCGGGCCTCGCTCTGCGGGCTCGCCGACGCGGCGATGACCACTGCCGCGTGGAGCGGCGCCGAGGAAGACTTCCGCTGGCCGTCCCGAATGTCCACCATTAGCGGTATGGCGATCCTCGTTGTCGACGACGACCAGGCAGTGCGCGACGCGCTCCGGCGCGCCCTGACCATGCAGGGCTACGACGTCGACCTCGCCGCCGACGGCGAGGAGGCGCTCCTCAAGCTGCGTTCCCACCCGAACGCCCACGACCTGGCGATCGTCGACATCCTGATGCCGAGGCTCGACGGGCTCGAGCTGACCCGCCGGCTCCGCGCGGACGAGAACAAGCTCCCGATCCTGATGCTGACCGCCCGCGACCAGGTCTCCGACCGCGTTGCCGGGCTCGAGGCAGGCGCCGACGACTACCTGGTCAAGCCCTTCGCGCTCGAGGAGCTCGTCGCCCGGGTTCGAGCCCTCCTGCGCCGGCTCGGCTCCGACGACGAGCCGACGACGCTCGGCTTCGCCGACCTCGAGCTCAACACGGGCACCCGCGAGGTGACCCGCGCCGGGGACGATGTCGCGCTGACCCGTACCGAGTTCGCGCTGCTCGAGCTCTTCCTGCGCAACCCGCGGCAGGTGCTGACCCGGTCTGTGATCTTCGATCGCGTCTGGGGCTACGACTTCGGCTACGGCTCGAACTCCCTCGACGTGTACATCAGCTACCTGCGCAAGAAGACGGAGGCAGGCGGAAAGCCGCGGCTCATCCATACGGTCCGTGGTGTGGGGTACGCGCTGCGCGAGCCGTGAGCTTCCGCGCGCGTCTCGCGCTCGGATCGGCCGCCGCGGTGGCGGTCGCGATCGTCGCCTCGTCGATCACCGTGTACTTCCTCGTGCGTAGCGAGCTGCGCAACGAGATCGACGCGAGCCTGCGCAACCAGGCGGTGCAGATCCCTCGGCTTCCCGGGCGGGGGCTCCAGGTCCGCGTCGCGCCCCGCGAGTACGCGATCTACATCTCGGCCGATCCCTTCGGCGGCCAGTTCCAGTTCGTCGACAGCAACGGGAACTCGTACCGGCCACAGGAGTTCAACCGCCTCAACCCGCTGCTTCCGGGCGTCTCCGGGGCGCGGCTCGTCGCGGCCGGGAAGTCGGGCGGCGGGTTCCACGACGCGCGCCAGGCCGGAACCCATCTCCGGATCTTCACGACCCAGCTCACTCCGCCGGCGTCGGGCGAGCCGGGCCTCGCGCTTCAGGTCGCGGCCAAGCTCACCGACGTCGACAACGAGCTCTCGCGGATCCGCCTCTGGCTGCTCCTCGTCGCCGCGATCGGCGTCGGGATGGCGGCACTCGCCGGCTTCCTGGTCGCGCGTGCGACCCTGCGGCCGCTCCGCGAGCTCAGCGAGACCGCCGAGCGAGTTCGCGCGACTCGCGACCTCTCCGAGCGGATCGAGATCGACGGCACCGACGAGCTCGCGACCCTGGCCCATACGTTCAACGCCATGCTCGGCTCGCTCGACGAGGCCCAGCAGCGGCAGCGCCAGCTCGTGCAGGACGCCTCCCACGAGCTGCGCACCCCGCTGACGAGCCTGCGGACGAACGTCGAGGTGCTCGCCCAGAGCGAGCGCCTGCCGCCCGAGGATCGCGCCCAGCTGATGCGGGACGTGATCGCCCAGCTCGGCGAGATGACCGAGCTGATCGGCGAGCTGACCGAGCTCGCGCGGGGCGAGGAGCAGGCCGAGCCACTCGAGGATGTCCGCCTCGATCTCGTTGCCGAGGCGGCGATCAAGCGCGCGGCCCGCAACCACCCCGAGGTCCCGATCGAGGCCGACCTCGCTCCCTGGGCGATGGTCGGGCAGCCGGCGAGCCTCGAGCGCGCGATCGCGAACCTCCTCGACAACGCTGCCAAGTGGAGCCCCGCCGGCTCGCCGGTGGAGGTGAAGCTGGCCCACGGCGAGCTGACGGTACGGGACCACGGGCCGGGTATCGCCGCCGAGGACATCCCGCACGTGTTCGAGCGGTTCTACCGGGCGACCTCCGCCCGCTCGATGCCCGGATCGGGGCTCGGCCTCGCGATCGTGCAGCAGGTCGCCGAGGCCCACCACGGCTCTGTCGCGGTCGAGGAGGCGCCCGGCGGCGACGGCGCTCTCTTCCGGCTGAGCCTCGACGGCCGAAACGGCGACGGCGGCTGACGCTCTCAGCGGTTTCTTACGCCGGTCTTAGGCGGGTCAGATGCAATGGCTCGGTCGTGATTGCGCGCATCGCCATCGGCGGCCTCGTCGCCGCACTCGTGGCCGCCCTCGCCGGGACTGCGCTCGGGGCGAGCAGCACGATCGCCGCCGACGTGAGCGCGAACTGGGCGGGGTACGTCGTCACCGGAGCCGACACCTCGTATACGAGCGTCACGGCGAGCTGGAAGCAGCCGACCGTCACCTGCGGCCAGACGGACGCCGGGGCGGCCTCCGCCTTCTGGGTCGGCCTCGGCGGCTACTCGTCGACGTCGAAGGCGCTCGAGCAGGTCGGGACGTCTGCCGACTGCGACTCGCAGACGGGCGAGCCGAGCTACTACGCCTGGTACGAGCTCGTGCCGAACGCATCGGTCACGATCCCGAAGTTCACGGTCCACCCCGGCGACCTGGTCACGACCTCCGTGAACATCGTCGCCGGCGGGTCGAGCGTGACGCTGCAGGTCAAGAACCGGACGACGAAGAAGAACTACACGACCACCCTTCCCTTCGCGAACGCCGACCTCTCCTCGGCCGAGTGGGTGGCAGAGGCGCCGTCGGGCTGCAACGAGTACCGCTGCCGGCCGCTCTCGCTGTCGAACTTCGGCTCGGTGCAGTTCACGAAGATCGCCGCGCTCGGGAACTCGATCGGAGGGACGTTGACCGCGAACCCCGGTTGGACGACCACCGCGATCTCGCTGATCCCGTCGGCGCAGAGCGGCTATTTCCCGGGCCCGGACCGCTTCTCCTCGGCCGCAACCTCCACGGCCGGCGCGACCTCGGCGGAGCCCACCACCGACGGTCGCGGGTTCACGGTGTCATGGTCGCCGTCCCCGTCAACTTCTTAGCCGCCTCTTAGCCGCGGTCTGTTTTCCTAGTCGACGCCGGTGTTCTACCTCTCGTACCTGCGGAGCGAGCTCATCCGGCGAAAGGGGCGGACGATCCTCACGGTCGCCGGCCTCTCGATCGGCGTCGCGCTCGTGATCGTGATCTCGTCGCTGACCCGCGGCCTCGACCACGCCCAGAAGACCGCGCTCGACCCGCTCTCGAGCATCGGCACCGACCTGACGATCACGCTCGCGCCGCAGGCGCAGGACACCTCGGGGGGCGCATTCGGCGGCGGCGGAGCAGGCAGCACCCAGGGAGGCGGCGGTGGGTTCGGCGGCGGGGGCGGCTTCGGGGGCGCCGACCGTGAGCTCGTCCAGGCGAACGCGTCGGCGATCACCGACCTGTCGAAGCTGGGGAAGCCGGGCATCGCACTTCGTCCAGGACTTCTTCCTGCCCGGCACCCAGCTGACCTTCCCGCAGAGCCAGGCGGGCCAGCTCTCCAAGCTTGCGGGCGTCTCCGCTGTCTCGAGCGGCCTCGTCCTCTCGGGGGTGCACCAGGAGGGCACCGTCCCGAAGATCATCGCGAAGCTGAAGGCCGGCGGCCAGCGGCTGACCGTCTCGGGCCGCGTTCGCTTCCAGCCGACCCAGGCTGAGCAGGACAAGATCCGCGCCTGCATCCAGAAGCTCGTGCCGGCCAACACCGGCGCGACGCGGCGCCGGCGCGGTCGGCAGCAGCCGGACGGGCGGTGCCGGCTCCCGGCTCGGCGGCGCGGCGGCGGGGGCGGCCAGGGCGGCGGCGGCTTCGGCGGGTTCAACCGCGGCGCGTTCGCGAAGTGCCTGCCGGCCGCAGTTCCGGAACTTCCGGCGGACGATCACGACCCCGCAGCAGACGATCCAGCAGATCGTCAACCCGCCGCAGACGAACATCAAGAGCTCGAGCTACACGATCGCCGGCGTCGACCCGTCGCAGCCGGGGATCGGGCTCGTGACCCCGGCTCTCCTCTCGAGCGGCAGCTTCTTCTCCGGCACCGGCGCCGACCAGGCCCTCGTCGCCGACTCCTACGCGAGCCGCCAGGGCCTGAAGGTCGGCTCGAAGCTCGACCTCAACAAGACGAGCTTCAAGGTCGTCGGCCTCGTCAAGCCGCCGCTCGGCGGCCAGACGGCCGACGTCTACGTCCCCCTCTCCCAGCTCCAGACGCTCGCGAGCCAGAAGGCGCTCACCAATGTGATCCTCGTCCGGGCCGCGAGCGGCACCTCGGTCGGCACCGTCCAGAAGGAGATCCAGCAGCTCTTCCCGAACGCGCAGGTCGCGAGCGCGAAGGACGTCGCCGACCAGATCAGCGGCTCGCTCGTCAACGCCTCGAACCTCTCCCACCGGCTCGGCGTCGCCCTCGAGATCCTCGCTGCGGTGGCCGCGTTCCTGCTCGCGATCCTCCTCACCCTCGCCTCGGTCGGGAAGCGCGTGCGCGAGCTCGGGACGCTCAAGGCACTCGGCTGGAAGCAGCGCCTCGTGGTCCGGCAGGTGGTCGGCGAGTCGCTCACCCAGGGCGCTCTGGGCGGGCTGCTCGGGATCGTCCTCGGGATCCTCGGCGCGCTCGCGGTGGGAGCGTTCGGCGTCACCCTCTCTGCCCACACCTCGGTCGGCGGCGCCTTCGGCTTCGGCGCGCTCGCACGCACGGCGAGCGACAACGTGAAGCTCGACGCGCCGCTCTCGATCGAGATCCTCGTCGCCGGCTTCCTGCTGGCGCTGATCGGCGGGCTCCTCGCCGGCGCTGCCGGCGCCTTCCGGGCCGCGCGGCTGCGGCCGGCCGACGCCCTGCGGGCGGTCGAATGAGCGAGGCGCTGTACGAGACGCGCGACGTCCGGCGGGAGTTCAGCAAGGGGCCGCTGCACGTCCGCGCGGTGAACGGCGTGAGCATCACCATCGAGGCCGGCGAGTTCGTCGCCCTCGAAGGCCCGAGCGGCTCGGGGAAGACGACGCTCCTCCAGCTTCTCGGCGCGCTCGACCGCCCGACCGGCGGCGAGGTGCTGTTCGAGGGCCGCGATCTCGGGAAGCTCCCGGACGGCCAGCTCGCCGAGCTCCGGCTGCGCGCCTTCGGCTTCGTCTTCCAGCAGTTCAACCTGATCCCGACGCTGACCGCGCTCCAGAACGTCGAGCTCGCGCTCGCCCCGACCGGCGCCACCGGCAGCGACCTGCGCGACCGCTCGGCGGCACTGCTCGACGAGGTCGGGCTCGCCGGCCGTGCCGAGCACCTGCCGAGCCAGCTCTCCGGCGGGGAGCAGCAGCGCGTCGCCATCGCCCGCGCGCTCGTGGTCGAGCCGCGCGTGATCCTGGCAGACGAGCCGACCGGGAACCTCGACTCGAAGACCGGCGCCGAGGTGATCGACCTGCTCGCAGGGCTCGCCGCCGGGCACGGAGCGACCGTCATCGTCGCCACTCACGATGCCGACCTCGCCGCGCGCGCCCCGCGCCGCCTCGCCATGCGCGACGGCGCGCTCGTCGCGGCCGCCGTGTCATAGGGACTCGGGGACTCAGGGACTTAGGGACTTCTTACGGTGCTTTCAGCCGGGACTCAGAGACCGAGCGGGAAGATGCAGCGAGCGAACTGAAAGGACCTTGACGATGACCTCTTCCAAGCGGAACCTCCTGCTGGCCGGTGCCGGCGCTCTCGCGATCCTCGCTGTCGGGGCGGGAGCCGGCGCGGGCCTGTACGCGGCGGTCGCACCCTCGAGCACCACCACCGTCGTCCGCGACGTCGGCTCGACCGGGGCGATCGAGAACGCCTCGGCAACCTCGAGCGCGATCTCGGTGCCCGCCGTCTACGAGCGCACCCATCAGGGCGTCGTGGACATCACCGTCACCGAGAGCGGCGGCTCGTCTCGCGGCGCCGGCGGCTCGCAGACGGCGGAGGGCTCCGGCTGGGTGTACGACACGAAGGGCGACATCGTCACGAACGAGCACGTCGTCAGCGGTGCGACCTCGATCACGGTCACGCTGTGGAACGGCAAGAGCTTCACGGGCCACCTCGTCGGCAGCGACAGCTCGACCGACCTCGCGGTCGTCCGCATCTCGGCACCCTCGTCGCTGCTGATGCCGCTCGCCGTCGGGAACTCCGACGCGGTCCAGGTCGGGAGCCCGGTCGTCGCGATCGGTAGTCCGTTCGGGCTCTCCGAGACGGTGACGAGCGGGATCGTGAGCGCGCTCGGCCGCTCGATCGAGGCCCCGAACAACTTCACGATCGGCAGCGCGATCCAGACCGACGCGCCGATCAACCACGGCAACTCGGGCGGCCCCCTCCTGAACGCCGCGGGCCAGGTGATCGGCGTGAACTCGCAGATCCAGAGCCAGTCGGGCGGCAGCGAGGGCGTGGGCTTTGCGATCCCCTCGAACACGGTTCGCTCGGTCGTCTCGCAGATCGTCGCCGGCAGGACCGTCGCCCATGCCTACTTCGGCGTGCAGGTCCGCGACTCGAGCACGCCGCCCGGCGCTGACCTCGCGCAGGTCCTGCCCGGCACACCTGCGGCGAAAGCCGGCCTGAAGGCGGGCGACGTGGTCGTGAAGCTCGACAACAAGACGATCGCGGGCGCCGACGGCGTCTCCTCGGTGATCGGCGGAAAGAAGCCGGGCGACACGATGAAGGTCACCTACGTGAGAGCGGGCGACACGGTCACGACGACCGTCACCCTGACCACGAGGCCGTCGTGAGCTCGCGCGCCAGGGTGATCGTCGCCACCGTCGTCGTCGCGCTCCTCGCGGCGGGCGGCGCAGCCTTCGCAGCCGTCGAAGCTGACCTCGACGTCGCAGACGGCGACGGCGCCCATCGTCAGCTCCCCCTTCGACGGCGGAGCCGGGAGCTACGGTCTCGGCGGCGGCCGCCTCGGCGGCCGCGGCTTCGGCGGCGGGCTCGGGCCCGGCGACGCCGGTGGGCGGGGCTTCGGCTTCCGCGACATCTTCGGCGGCGGCACGACGGCCGCGGCGGCATATCTCGGCCTCTCGGCCTCCCAGCTCCAGTCCGACCTGCGGAACGGGCAGACGTTCGCGCAGATCGCGAAGTCGCAGGGAAAGAGCGTCGACGGCCTGCTGGCCGCGATGACCCTGCAGGTGAAGAAGGCGCTGGCAACAGCGGTGTCGCAGGGCACGCTCACCCAGGCGCAGGCAACTCAGCTCGCCTCGCGGCTCGCGTCGCGGATGAAGGACATGGTGAACGGCGTGCGGCCCCAGGGCCGCTTCGGAGGCGGAGGCTTCGGCGGCGGGCTCGGGCCGGCGGGCCCGGGGCGCCCGGCGGCCCCGGAACCGGCTCCGGGACCGGCTCCTTCGGCTCGAACGCCTGAGGCTCCAAGAACCTCCAACAGAATGAGCACGTGCCGCCGGAACGCGCCCGGCAGCGCGTGGCATTCAGTTAGAGGTTCTACGCAGCCGCGGCGGGCGCCTTGCCCCGGGCACGGCCGCCCGAGGTGACGGCGACGATCTCGGCCGCGATCGCGAGCGCGACCTGAGCGGGATCGCGGCCGCCGAGGTCGAGGCCGGCAGGGCCGTGGATGCGATCGAGGTCGGCCTCGGAGAACCCCTGCTCGAGCAGCGCGACGCGGCGCCGCTCCTGGGTGCGCCTGGCGCCGATCGCACCGACGTAACGGGCGTTGCGGCGAAGCGCTTCGGCGATCGCCGGGATGTCGAGGCGCTCCTCGTGTGAGAGCGTGACGACCACGGTGCGCTCGTCGATGCGGTCGGAGACCTCGTCGGGCCACGCCTTCACGATCTCGTCGGCGCTCGGGACGCGCTCGGGCGTCGCGAGCGCCGGGCGGGCGTCGACGACGGTCGTCCGCCAGCCGAGCTCTCTCCCGAAGGCGCACAGCGGCTCGGCGGCCGCCGCCGCACCGAAGATGACGACGCGCAGCGGGCCCTCGATCGCCTCGGCGAAGACGCCGTCGTCACGGAGAGCCGTGCTCTCGAGCACGCCCCGCTCGAGCCGCTTCGCGCCCGTGCTCGTGTCGGTGTAGAGCATCCCGTAGCCGTCCTCCGCGAGCAGCGCCTGCACCTCGCGCCACACCGCGGGATCGGCCTCCTCGACCCAGACGTCGATCTCGCCGCCACAGGAGAGCCCCACCTCCCAGGCCTCGCCGTCGGTGACGCCGTAGTGGACTCGCCGGGCCTCGCCTCCGCCGAGAACCTGCTTCGCCTGTTCGACGACATCGGCCTCGACGCAGCCACCCGAGACCGAGCCCGTAAAGGTGCCGTCCCCGCGCACGACCATCTTCGCCCCGGGCTGCCGGGGCGCCGAGCGGATCGTGTCGATCACGGTCGCGAGCACTACCCTCTCGCCCCCCGCCGTCGCCTCGATGACGTCGCGAAACTCCTCCACTGACGGCTAGCGTAGCCCTGCAGCCTGCAGAGGCGGCCCGATCTTCCCGCCGCGCTTCGACCGGCCGGCCGCACGGACGGCGCGAGCGTACGCCTCCGACGCGGTGGCCGCTCCGGCCATGACCTCTCCGGTCGAGCGCATCTCCGGGCCGCGCGTCGCAGCCCCGGGGAACCGGTCGGTCGGGAACACCGCCTCCTTCGCCCACGCGCGCGACGGCTTCGCGCGCTCGGGGAGGTCGAGCGCCGACACGGGCTCGCCGAGCAGCAGGCGCACCGCGTGCTCGACGAGTGGGACGCCGGTCGCCTTGGCGACGAAGGGCACCGTCCGCGACGCCCGCGGGTTCGCCTCGAGCACGAAGAGCTTCCCCTCGTGGAGGGCAAGCTGGAGATTGATCAGGCCGCGGGCTCCGAGCCCGGCGGCGATGCGGCTCGCGATCTCGCGGATCTCGACCTCGAGTGCCTCGGACACCGAGGGGCCCGGCAGCACGCAGGCCGAGTCGCCCGAATGGACGCCCGTCGGCTCGACGTGCTCGAGGACGGCAGCCACCCAGGCGTCCTCGCCGTCGCAGAGCGCGTCGACGTCGAGCTCGAGCGCGCCTTCGAGATAGCGGTCGACGAGGCAGGGCCCCTCGACGCGGAGCTCATCGGCGGAGCGTGCGACGTGCATGCCCCGCCCCCCGATCACGTAGTGGGGCCGCACGAGCACGGGGTAGCCGAGCTGGTGGGCGAGCTCTCGCGCCTCCTCCGCGTTCTCGGCGACGCCCCAGTCGGGTGCAAGGTCGCCGGCGAGGTTCGCGAAGCGGCCGCGGTCCTCGGCCAGGTCGATCGCGGCGAGCGGGTCGCCGAGCAGCGGCACCCCGGCATCCGAAAGCGCGCGGGCCAAGCGTAAGGGGGTCTGTCCCCCGAAGGACACGGCGACGCCGATCGGTTGCTCGAGCGCGCAGACGTCGAGGACGTTCGGCTCCACGAGCGGCTCGAGGTAGAGACGGTCCGAGGTGTCGTAGTCGGTCGAGACCGTCTCCGGGTTCGAGTTGACGAGCACCGCCTCGTAGCCGAGCTTGCGGAGCGCCTGGGCCGCATGGACGCAGCAGTAGTCGAACTCGATCGCCTGTCCGATCCGGTTCGGCCCTCCACCGAGCACGATCACGGCGCGCCCCGACGGCTCGGGCCCCTCGTCCTCGCCCTCGTGGGTGACGTAGTAGTAGGGCGTGTGCGCC
Source organism: uncultured Actinomycetota bacterium (assembly GCA_963723405.1). Taxonomy (GTDB): domain Bacteria; phylum Actinomycetota; class Thermoleophilia; order Gaiellales; family Gaiellaceae; genus PALSA-600. The sequence continues at coordinate 212,617 of CAVRQF010000008.1, forward strand.
TCGAACTCACCGGCGCACGAGTCCACCGCAAGCCGTGCGGGCTTGCCCCGAGGCGACGCGCTCGGCCGCGCGACCTCACGCAGCCGGTCGGCGAAGTACGGGTGGATGCCCGGCAAGTCGAGGTCGCGCCGGGCGCACTCGAGCAGGAGGTCCCACCGGTCCGCGACCGGCTCGCCCGCGAGCGACAGGAGCTCCCCGTCGTCCGCGGGGAAGGCGACCGGCGGCACCTCGCGCCCGTCGAGGGCCTTCAGGAACGCCTCGGAGAACGTGCGCCCGATCCCGAGGGCCTCGCCGACGGCCCGCATCTCCGCCCCGAGCCGCCGCGACGAGCCGGCGAACTTCTCGAAGTCGAACCGCGGAGCCTTGATCGCCACGTAGTCGAGCGCCGGCTCGAACGCCGCGGTCGTCTTCTGCGTGATGTCGTTCGGAAGCTCGTCGAGCGTGTAGCCGACTGCGAGCAGCGCCGCCAGCTTCGCGATCGGGAAGCCGGTCGCCTTGGACGCGAGCGCCGAGGACCGCGAGACGCGCGGGTTCATCTCGATCACGCGGATCTCGTTCGTCTCCGGATGCACCGCGAACTGCACGTTCGCGCCTCCCGTCGCGACGCCGACCGCACGCGCAGTCGCGAACGCCGCATCGCGGAGCTGCTGGTAGACCGGGTCGGGGAGCGTCTGCTGCGGCGCGACCGTCCACGAGTCACCCGTGTGCACGCCCATCGGGTCGAGGTTCTCGATCGAGCAGACGACGACCGCGTTTCCGCGGGCGTCGCACATCACCTCCAGCTCGTGCTCCTGCCAGCCCGCCAGGAACTCCTCCACCAGGACCTGCCGGACCGGGCTGGCCGCGAGGCCGATCTCCACCTGGCGGCGTAGCTCGGCCTGGGTGGTCGCGATCCCACCGCCGGTGCCGCCGAGCGTGAAGGCGGGCCTGACGATCGCGGGAACGGGGAAGTCGACGTCGGGCGAGTGCGCGACGATGCTCCGCGGCGTCGCGATGCCGGCGCCGTGCACGGTCTCGCGGAAGAGCTCGCGGTCCTCGGCTCGCTTGATCGCGCCGAGGTCGGCACCGATCAGCTCGACGCCCAGGTCGGCCAGCTCCACTGCGAGATTCAGCGCCGTCTGCCCACCGAGCGTGGGCAGGATCGCGTCGGGCCGCTCGCGCTCGATCACCTCGGCGACCGTCGCCGCGTCCAGGGGCTCGAGATACGTCGCGTCGGCCCACTCCGGGTCGGTCATGATCGTCGCCGGGTTCGAGTTGACCAGGATCACGCGGTAGCCCTCCCGCCGCAGCACGCGGCAGGCCTGCGCCCCCGAGTAGTCGAACTCGCACGCCTGGCCGATGCGAATCGGCCCGGAGCCGAGGATCAGGATCGAGCGAAGGTCGGTGCGCTTCGGCACGTCTGCGCCAGGCGGTCGAAGAAGGGCAGGGCGTCGAGCGGGCCGGGTGATGCCTCGGGATGGAACTGGACGCTCTCGAAGCCGTCGCCCGCGAGGCCCTCGCAGGTGCCGTCGTTGAGCGAGACGTGCGACTCCTCGCCGTTCGCAGCCACGGCGAACCCGTGGTTCTGGACGGTGACGAGGACGCGGCCCGTGGCGAGCTCGCGCACCGGGTGGTTGGCGCCGCGGTGGCCGAACGGGAGCTTGTAGGTGTCGTGCCCGAGCGCAAGGCCGAGAAGCTGGTGCCCGAGGCAGACGCCGAACAGCGGCACCCGTCCGAGGAGCCCGCGGATCGTCTCGACCTGGTGGGTCAGGACAGCCGGGTCGCCCGGCCCGTTCGCGATCAGCACGGCCTTCGGGCTCCGCCTCCATGATCGCGTCGGCATCCCACGAGCCCGGGACGATGTACGCCTCGACGCCTGCGTCTGCCAGCCGCCGCGGAATCGAGCGCTTCGCGCCGAGGTCGACGACGACGACGCGCGGACCGGCCCCGACGGCATACGGCTCGCGCGCACCGACCTGCCGGTCGAGCTGGCGGCCGTCGATGAAGGGCTCGTCGAGCGCGCGGGCGTGGAGCTCCTCGACAGGTGCGTCACCGAGCGCGCAGCGGAGCACGCCGCCGTCGCGGATCTTCCGGACGAGCGTCCGCGTGTCGACGCCGGTCAGCGCGACGACCCCCTTCCCGGCGAGCCACGCCGCAAACGCCGGGCGGACGTCGCGCATGACGACGCCCTCGCACTGCACGCGCTCCGACTCCATCCGCGCCTCGTCGACGCCGTAGGTGCCGATGAGCGGGTAGGCGAAGCAGAGCACCTGGGCGACATAGCTCGGGTCGGTGACTGCCTCCTCGTAGCCTGTCATCGCGGTCGTGAAGCACGCCTCGCCCGCGGCGATCCCGGGCGCCCCGGCCTGGATTCCCCGGAGGACGGTGCCGTCCTCGAGGACGAGATGATGCATAGATTCCATTCGGCGTGCATAATACGCACATCGTGCGCACTGCTGCCATCCTGGGCTCCGCCGGCTATACCGGACAGGAGACGCTCGACCGGGTGCTCGCCCATCCAGCGCTCGAGCTGATTGCGCTCGGCTCCGAGACGCTCGCGGGCCGGCCCGCCCACGCTCTCCATCCCGGGCTCAACGGCAACCTGCCGATGTTCACGCCGAACCACGAGGCGGCGGCGAGTGGCGCCGACGTGATCTTCCTCTGCCTCGGGAACGCCGAGGCGGCCTCGTTCGTGCCGCCGGAGGGCGCCGTCGTCGTCGACCTCACGGGCGTCCACCGGCTCGCCGACCCGGCAGCCGCCGAGCACTGGTACGGAGTCGTTCCCGGCGCCTGGAGCTACGGCCTGCCGGAGGTGCACCCCGCCGAGGGACGTCTGATCGCGAACCCCGGGTGCTACGCAACGGCGTCGCTCCTCGCCCTCTTCCCCCTGCGCGACGTCGTCGAGGGCGACGTGATCGTCGACGCGAAATCGGGCATGACGGGCGCCGGGCGGGCGCTCAGGGACAGCTCGCACGCGGGCGCCGTGCTCGAGAACTTCGCACCGTACGCGGTCGGCGCTCATCGGCACAGCGCCGAGATCGCACAGGAGCTCGGCTTCCAGGTGTCCTTCGTCCCCCACCTGCTGCCCGTGCGGCGAGGGCTGCTTGCGACCTGCTACGCCCGCACCGGCGCGGACGCCCGGGCGCTGATCGAGGCCGCGTATGCAGACAGCCCGGTCGTCCGGGTGCTGCCGGAGGGGATCGAGCCGGAGATCGGACGCGTGCAGGGCACGGACGGGGCCGAGATCGGCATCTTCACCGACCGTGCGACCGGGATGACGATCGTCGTGTGCGCCGAGGACAACCTCGGCAAGGGCGCCGCCGGGCAGGCGGTGCAGAACGCGAACCTCGCGCTCGGGCTGGACCCACCGCCGGCCTCCGGCTCGGAGGCGTGCTCGTATGAGCGTCACCGCCGCCAGCGGGTTCCTCGCGTCGGGCGTGGCAGCAGGGATCCGGCGGCGACGAGCGCCGCGATCTCGCAATCGTCCGCTCGGAGACACATGCGACCGGTGCTGCGATGTTCACGCGGAACCGCGTGCAGGCCGCCTGCCTCCAGGTGAACCGCGAGCATCTCGCGCTCGCCGACCCGCAGGCCGTCGTGATCAACTCGGGCGTTGCGAACGCGGCAACCGGCGAGCGGGGGAAGCTCGATGCCCTCGCGACCGCGGCGGAGGCGGCGCGGCTCCTCGACCTCACCTCCGAGGAGGTGCTGGTGCTCTCGACGGGCGTGATCGGTGCGCGCCTGCCGCTGCACAAGCTACTGCCGGCGCTCGAGCCGGGGGTCGCAGAGCTCGCCGCCGACGGCGGCCCCGCCGCGGCCGAGGCGATCATGACCACCGACACCCGCCCGAAGGAGGCCTCGTGTCGCGCGGCGGGTTCACGGTCGGGGGGATGGCCAAGGGCTCGGGAATGATCCACCCCGACCTCGCAACGATGCTCGCCGTCATCACCACCGACTATCCGCTCGAGCCCGGCGAGGCGATCCGGTTCCTTCGGCCCGCGGTCGAGAGCTCGTTCAACGCGATCTCGGTCGACGGCGAGCCGTCGACGAACGACTGCGTCATCCTGCTCGCGAACGGAACGAGCGGCGTCGAGCGCGACGACGAGGCGTTCGCCGCCGCACTCGCCGAGGTCTGCTCGGAGCTTGCGCGCCTCGTCGTCGCCGACGGCGAGGGAGTCACGGTGCTCGCCCGGATCAACGTGTCGGGGGCGACCGACGATGCGCAGGCAAAGGCGGTCGCTCGCCGTATCGCGACCTCGCCGCTCGTGAAGACGGCGCTCTTCGGCCACGACGCCAACTGGGGCCGCGTGCTGATGGCGGCGGGCAGCGCGCCCTGGAACGGCGGCTACGCGAACGTCGAGCCGGAGCGGATCACGCTCCGCTACAACGGCACCGTCGTGCTCGACAGGGGAGCTCCGACCGACGTCGAGCCCGACGTCTCCGGGCCGGAGTGCACGATCGACCTCGATCTCGGGCTGGGCGAGGGCGCCGCGGGCTACCTGACGACCGACCTCTCCTACGACTATGTCCGCATCAACGCGGACTACCGGACATGAGCCGCCTGATCGTGAAGGTCGGCGGCCGAATGGTCGAGGCCTCGGCCGGCCCGATTCTCGAGCTCGCCCGCGAGCACGAAGTCTGCGTCGTCCACGGCGCAGGGCGGCAGATCAGCCTCGAGATGGAACGGGCGGGGATCCCGGTCGAGTTCGTAGGCGGGCGCCGGGTGACCACTCGCGGCGGTCTCGAGATCGTGCGCGCAGTCGATGGAAGCCGTCAACGCCGCGCTCTGCGCGTCGATCGGCGATCGGGCCGTGCCGATCTTCGGGAACGAGGTCGGGTTCGAGGCGGTTCGCTGGGCGGAGGATCTCGGCTTCGTCGGCGAGCCCTTCGCGCAAGAGGTCTCCGGGCTCAACCGGATGCTCGAGGCGGGAAAGATCCCTGTCGTCGCCCCACTTGCGCGCGACGCGGATGACGCGATGGTCACGCTGAACGTCAACGCCGACGACGCGTCGACCGCGATCGCCGTCGGGATGCAGGCCGACCGGCTGCTCTTCCTCACCGACGTCGAAGGCTTCATGGTCGGCGGCGAGGTCGTGGACTCGCTCGACGTCGCAACCGGGGAGGCGCTGATCCAGGGCGAGACGCTCGACCCGACGATCCTGCCGAAGCTCGAGGCCGCGATGGAAGCGGCACGACGGGGCGTGACCGCCTTCATCGGCCGCACCGAGGTCAATGCCGAGCCACAGGCGCCGAGCATGCCCCTTCGCTCTCTCGGGCCGGTCGAATGAGCGTCTTCACGGGCACGCCGCTTCTGCCGACGTACGAGCACTAACTGAACCAGTAGATGCAAA
>CAVRQF010000009.1:0-35410 GCA_963723405.1 uncultured Actinomycetota bacterium
CGGCGGTCGATTCACTCCCGCCGACGCCTTCGGGCAAAGCCAAAATCGCGGACTCGAAAGTACAGCGAGGAGCCCACGGATACCTAACGGTGTTCGGCTGGTGTGCGGACGCCGCTCGATACAGCTGAGCGGGCATCCGATTCAGCAGCAGCCGCAGCTTGTGCCGCGCTAGCTGTCGAGGCCTTCCTTCGCCGCCAGGGCTCGACGCTCGACTGACAGAGCGCTCACCGCGGGAGCTCGAATGCGGGGAAGCTCGCGCGCTCGGGATCGCGCAGGTCGAGCTCGAGGGCCGCGACCCCGAGGTCGCCCTTCAGAAGGCTGTCCCGGCGCATGGTCCCCGTGCCCACGGTCGCGACGGCGCTCCCGAGGAGGCTCCGTGCCCCGTCGATCCATGCGTTGTCCCCGGTCGCGCGGAACGCGGCGAGCTGCGCGTACGCGCGTCCGGCGTCGCCGCAGCAGAGATGGCCCGAGCGGCCGGCCGGGCGATCCGAGGCATCGCGGGCGGCGCCAAGGAGGAGCTCGCGGTACCGATCGTCCCCGGTGGTCTCGAACGCCAGCGACCAGAGCAGGGCGAACCCGGCCGAGCCGTGACACCAGCCCGGCCAGCTCTGGACTCCCGTGCCTCCTCGGCCAGCGCCTCGCATCCCCGCTACGCATGCCGCGGCGCCCGAGAACGTCGAGGTGGGCGACAGTGTCCGCGTCGGGGGTCGCTCCCCGCGCCCGGTCCCACGCGAGCAGCGCGTAGAGAGCGCCGGCCGTCCCGTGCGCGATCCCGTTGTAGGCAGCCTTCGTGCCGGACAGGGGCTCGGTCGGCGACGCCGCGTCGTTGGCCACGGCGTCGGCGAGCTCGTCCCGCGGTCGAGCAGGATCCGCCTCGAGGCGCGCTCGAGCCGCATCCAGCTGAGAATGTGCGCGCTGCCGAGGAGCAATCGGCGCGGCCCGTCACGAGATCGCTGCGAGCGAGGTCGGCCGGGAAGCATGCAAAGTAGTCCGCGAGCGCGGCCTCTGAGGTCAGGTTGTCGCCCGCGGCGGCAGCGACGAGGACGCGCGCAAAGCGCACGCCGGGGACTCCGAAGGTGAGCGAATGCGGACCGATAGCGTCCGCGTCGATCCCGATCTCCGGCGCGAGGAAGCCGGCGGGATCATCGAGGCGTGCGCGAACGGCGGCCGGGATGAGCAACCGCTCCGCGGCCGCGAGCAGCACCGGTTGTCCCAGCGACTCGCTCGCGCGGAGCAGGAAGACCGCCGCCCCGGCGGCCCCGTAGGCGACGCAGAAGGGCGCTCAAACGATCCGTCGCCGGCACGGCTGCACAACCTCTCGACCGCGCCTTCGTGCAGGCCGATGGACGCGTTCGCGCGCCGCCGCCGCATCGAGGCGCGCGCCCCGAGTGCCTCCGTGATCTCGGCGACGGTCTCCGGCCGCCGCTTGGGATCGGGATCGAGCGCACGCCGGAGTACCTCCTCGACCTCGGGCGAGGGCGGGAGGCCGAGGTCGACGAATCGGCGCGAAGCGCCGGCCGCGAGCCGCTCCATCAACTCACCCTCCACGAGCGTCGGCGCGACGTGCCCTCACCGGTGAGGATCCGGTAGAGCAGAGCGCCGATCACGGCGATCTCGCTCGCGGTCGTCGGCGGCGGAGGCGTCCGCCGCTCGAGCACCGCGCGCGCGGCCTCGGGCGGGTAGAAGGCGACCAGGCCTCCGCGCGGCTGCGGGCCGCGCCGGGCGGACGTGAGATCGACCGCGAGCCCGAAGTCGACGAGCCTCACCTCCTCGTCCCCGACAAGCACGTTCCCCGGGTGGACGTCGCCGTGCAGAAAGCGTTTCGCGTGGAGGCGGGCGTAGGTGTCCGCGACGGAGATCGCCAGCTCGAGCGTCCGCGCGCGCTCCGCCGGCGCCCAGGCTTCCGGAGCTGCGCGGCGACGCTCAGCACGTCGATGCCATGGAACCGCTCGATCACGATCCAGTGCCCGACGCTGTTGCTCCCCTCGTCGATCAGGCGAGGTGCCGGCGCGCCGTCGAGCTTCCGGAGCGCGTCGACCTCCCGCGCCAGCGCGCGCTGCACCCAGCCGGGTGCACCGGGGAAGACGATCTTCAGACAGCGTCCGCGCCATCCTCGCCGCGCACGACCGCGACCGCGGTGTCCTCGAGCTCCTGCAGGCGCTGAACGACGCACCAGGGCCCCACTTCGGCGTCGAGCCGCACGCCACTCCGTTCGACGACCTCTTCCTCGACGAGGAAGCCCGTGCCGATCATCGAGCTCAGGAAGCCGAAGCTCTGGTCGAGCACCTGATCGGCGACAAGCCCCTCACGCTCGCTGAAACGCACTACGGCCTCGGCGATGCTCGCGGGAGCGCGGAACTCCCCGAGCAGCTGCGCCCCCGGCGCGTCAACGACGCGGGAGGTCTTGCGCGAGCGCGGCCGGGAGACGATCCAGTCGCCGTCCTCCACCGCGATCCGTGCGCGAGCACGGTGGTCGACGTCGGTGGCGGGAAAGATCAACGTGTCGGCCGGAAGGGCGAACCGCTTCACGCTGCGGCCTCCGCGAGGGCGTCCCACGTCGTGCTCAACGTCCATGTCAGCGGATCGATCCCGATGTCCGCGAGCCGGGACAAGGCGCTCGACGCCCGGTCTCCGACACCGCCGTGGGCCTCGACGAGACCCGCTCCGAGCTGCAGGCAGACGAGCGTCCGCCAGCTCGCCCCGACCGCGCGCATGCACTCGGAGGATCCATCCCCCACGAGAGCGGCCCGGGGCTTCGAGTCGCAGCAGTGAACGGGACGGCATGCTGTGGAACGCCGCGGAGTTTCGGCGCGAGCTCGGCCGCCACGGCCTCGAGCTGCTCCCGGTCCTCTGCGTAGACGATCAGCTTGTCAGGACGCACGAGGGCGTCGGCCGTCACAGCAACCTTGAGCGTCGTGGCGTTTCCGCGGCCTCCGCGGCACCGATGGTGTCGGCGAGCGCGTCCCGGACGGCGTCGATGCCGATCCCGACATAGAGCTTGTGCGTCGGCCGCCGGCGCGGCCGGCCCTGCCGGAGGATCATCCAGCAGTCGTAGCCCTCGGCGACAGGCGTCCGCTGCCAGCCGCGCAGTGCCCGGGATCGGCCCGCTCGCGCCGCCGACGAGAAACTCCTCCACCGCGAGCGCGTCGGGGAAGCTTCGACGCAGGCGCGGAGTCAGCGGGATCCGGTTGAACCGATAGAGCCTCCCCGCGAGGCGGCCCGCCCCCTGCGAAGTGAAGGTGGCCCGGTGGCGTACCGCGGCCACCGAGAGATCGCCGGGCCCGCCCGTCACGACTCCCTTCGCCGCTCCTCGAGCTCACGCAGCTCGTCGCGGACCTCGTCGATCGCGAGCCCGCGCTCGCCGGGATCGCCCGGAACCCGCGGCTCGCGGGGCTCGTCGCCGAGCGCGATCAGCCGCGTGACGCAGTCCTCGCACTCCGGGAGAGGACCGCCGTCGCTCTCGCCGCATTCGTCGCTCTCACCACAATCAGGCTCGGTGAACCCCTCGCCACAGCCCGTCACACCCCGGCAGTCGTCGGTCCCACCCAGGCACGACGTCGGGGTGAAGCCGCACGCGTCGGACTCGCCGCACTCCGAGGACGCAGGGCAGGGGTCGGAGGCGCCACACTCGTCGGAGGTGCCGCAGTCGGGCTCGGTGAACCCCTCGCCGCAACCGGTGACGCCGGAGCAGTCGTCGGTGGCACCAGAGCACGAGGTCGGCCCGTCACCGCAGTCCGTCCTCGTCCCGCAATCCTCCGTCGCGCCGGAGCAGTCCGACGACCCGGAGCAACTTGAGGAGCCCGAGCAGTCCGACGAGCCCGAGCAATCCGAGGAGCCCGAGCAATCCGACGAGCCCGAGCAATCCGACGAGCCCGAGCAATCCGACGAGCCCGAGCAATCCGACGAGCCCGAGCAATCCGACGAGCCCGAGCAATCCGACGAGCCCGAGCAGCTGTCCGTCGCGCCACAGTCGTCGGTCGAGCCACAATCGCTCGCGTCGTCGCACTCGTCCATCGACGAGACCTCGGCGCAGTCAGGGCCGGGCCCCGCGTCGGTGCCGGCGCGGCAGAGCGCCGTCGCGCCTTCACAGAGGCCGGTCGCCGCGGCGCACTCGACCGTGGCGGCGGCACAGTCGGTCAGCCCGAAAACAGCCGTCGCTGCCAACGATGCACACTTCGACCCGCTCCCTGGCAGAGGTCGCTCCCGCCGGGACACTCAGAGACCTCGATGCAATCGGGCCCTCCTTCACCCGGCGTTCCGAACGGCCGCGATGCCCGGCCCTTCTCCAGGGAGGCCCGGGCCCCCGAGCCTTTCCGCCGTCGCCCCGCGCTTCGGGGGCTCGAGCGTCACGGTCAGTGAGTAGACGTCGAACATCGTCTCCCTTTCCGCCGCAGCCAGCAGATGGCAAGGCCATCCTTCTTCAGTTGGTCGTCGGGAATACAACCCCGTCGGATGTGCGAGTGGTCTCGGACGGAGGGCGCGGAGCTGCGCAGCGCTCGCGGACATGCGGACTGCCCGGCAACGAGGCCCGACAACTTCTGACGGTGAACGAGGTCGCCAGGGCCGCGGGCCCGTCACCGAACGCGATTTACCGAGCGATCTCGAGTGGCGAGCTGCTTGCCTCGAAGCTCCGCGGGCAGCTGCGCATTCAGCACTCGGACGTCGAGGCGTGGGTCGACGCTGCTCGGGTTTCCGCCCGAGCCACGGGACGGGACCAGCCTTCCGTGCCGACGCCGCACGCCCAAGCCCGCCCCGGTCGGGGCCTGCGCGAGCTCCTGCAGACCGCGGCTCCACGGTGAGCGGGCAGACTCGGCTTCATGCTCTCTCTCGCTCCGAAAGGAGGTGATCCAAGAATGATCGAGAAGCGCAAGCTCCAAAGCGGCCGGCACGTCTACCGCGTCCGCTGGCGCGAGGCGGGGCGCAGCTCCCGCGAACACGTCCGTTCTTTCGACCGGCGCGAGGACGCCGTCCGGTTCGAGACCGACCTCCGCCGACGCAAAGCAACTCGGCGAGCTCGCCGGGACCGACGCCGGCCGGGAAACGCTCGACGAGTGGGCCCGCGAATGGTTCGCGAGCTCCGCCCGGCCGAACCTGGCCGGGCACACGCCCGCCTACTACGTCCGGGCCGACGAGCTCCGCCGCGACGGGGCCGGCGACCCGACCATCCGCAAGGTGCTCTCGCTCCTGCAGAGCGTCCTCAGCCGAGCGGTGATCCTCGGGAAGGTCCCGGCCAATCCCGTCGCCGCGATCCGCAAACCGGCCCAACGCCGCGGGCGGGCCGTCAAGCCGCTCGCACCGGCGATGGTCGAACGGCCCCGGCGGGCGATCCCTGATGAGCGGGACGCGACGCTCGTGTCCGTCCTCGCCTACGCCGGACTCCGTCCCGGTGAGGCGCTCGCCCTCACCTGGGGGCACGTCGGCGAACGCACCATCCTCGTCGAGCGCTCACTCGCGCTCGGCGAGCTGAAAGACACGAAGACGAGAAGCACCCGCTCCGTCCGGCTGCTCGCCCCGAACAAAGCGCCGTAAGCTCTAGAGCAAACAAAAACCCCGTTGAGCGGGTCTTTTAGAGAGCCGACGCGCGGATTCGAACCGCGGACCCCTTCATTACGAGCGTTGACCCGGTGTCGCCGCCGGTCGTCTCGAGTCCCCAAAGGTCGCGTCAATTCACGGAATCCGCACCGCCTCGGCGGCGGCCGAAGACGCGAAATGACAGGCGCGTGGACCCCGGGTAGACTCCGCTGCCTTCCGCCCTACGCGGCCCCAGAATCCTGGTCGGCAGCGAGTCCGGCCGGCCGGGTTACGGACCGCCAACACCAGGCAGGGGCAGAGAAACGTGTTCAGGCAGATAGGCTTGATCCGAAAAATTCGAATGGGCGGAGGCTCCGTTGGAGAACCGGAGGGTCGCGGTCGTAACGACGGCGCCGGAGCGTGTGGAGATCGAGCCGGAGGCCGATCCGTCGGCCGGCCCCGGCGAAGTCGTGATCGAGACAATCGCCACGGGCATCTGCGGCTCGGACCTGCACCTCTTTCAGGGCGACCACCCCTACGCACACTTCCCGCTCGCGCAGGGCCACGAGGCGGTCGGGCGCGTCGTCGAGGTCGGGGCGGGCGCCGACCCGTCGCTCGAGGATGCGCTCGTTGTCGCGGAGCCGACGCTCGAGTGCGGCGAGTGCCGGGAGTGCCGCCGTGGCGCCTACAACCGTTGCGAGCGGCTCGAGGTGCTCGGCGTCCAGGTCGACGGCTCGCTGGCCGGGCGGTTCGTGACGCGCTCGGCCAAGGCCCACCGCGTCCCCGAGGACGACGACCCGGCGCGCTGGGCGCTCGCGGAGCCGCTCGCCATCGCCTGCCACGCGGTCAACCGGTCGGGCGTAGGCGAGGGAGATCTCGTCGTCGTGCTCGGCGCGGGCGTCATCGGCCTCTCGATCGGCCTCGCGGCCGCTGTCCGCCGGCCCGAGGCCGTCGTTTTCGTCGAGCCGACCGAGCTGCGCCGTCAGCGTGTCGCCGAGCTCGGGCTCGGCACGGCCGTGCACCCGGACGACGCCGAGGAGGCGACGAGGGCGCTCAGGCCCTCCGGCGCCGACGTGGTCTTCGAGGCCACCGGCATCCTCGCCGTGGTCGGCGGAGCTCACACCTTCGCCCGCCCGGGTGGCACCGTCGTCATCGTCGGGCAAGGGGCCGGATCGTTCGAGATGCCGCTGATCGTGATGACCCGGAAGGAGCTGACGCTCGTCGGCACCCGCAACAGCGCGGGCGACTTCCCGCACGCGATCGAGCTGCTGACCGCCTCGCCCCGGTTCGCCCGCAGCGTCATCACGCACCGTTTCCATCCGAGCGAGGCAGCGCAAGCGTACGAAAGGCTGACGGCGCCGGGCACGGACGCACTGAAGATCCTTCTCTCCTACGCATGAAGAACGGGATCGACGGGTCGGTCGCGTTCGTGGTCGGCGGATCGCGCGGTCTGGGCGCAGACCTCGCAGCGGCGCTCCACGAGGCGGGAGCGCGGACGGTCGCCGTCTCGCGAAACGCTCCCGCGGAGGCTCCTCCCTGGGAGCAGGAGCTCCTCGACGCGACAGATCCGGAGGCCGTGGACCGCTTCTTCGAGTCGTGGGGGCCGAGGCTCGCCGAGCGAAACCTCCTCGTCAACTTCGCAGGAGTCCGGTACAACGTCCCCCTCGTCGACTCGGATCCGGAGGTCTGGCGGGCGTGCGTCGAGTCGAGCCTCCTCACCACCTACGTCATGACGCGAGGCTTCGCCCGCGCCTCCCGAGGGCGTGGCGGCGCGATTCTCAACATGGCCTCGATCCATGCCGAGGCAGCCGCCGCAGGCCGCAGCGCCTACGCCTCGGCGAAGGCGGCCGTCGTCGAGCTCACCGCTGTCTGCGCGGTCGAGCTCGCGCCGCTCGGATCCGCGTCAACTGCATCGCGCCGGGCTTCATAGCGACAGAGGCGTCGAACGAGATGATCGCCGCCGGCAAGCTCGACGGCGCGGGGATCGAGCGGAGGACTCCGCTCGGGCGGCTCGGCGATCCCGGCCGACGTCACCCGGGCAGCGCTGTTCCTGCTCTCCGAGGAGAGCGCGTTCATCACGGGCGAGACGATCCGGGTCGACGGCGGTTGGCTCCGCCACGCCGAGGTCTGACGGCGCGCCGCCGGTCAGCGAATCACGCGCGCGCCGCCGCCCGCCGCGAGCCGTTCGACCTCGGCGAGCGTTGCCATCGAGGTGTCGCCCGGTGTCGTCATCGCGAGCGCGCCGTGCGCCGCGCCGAGCTCGATCGCGCGCGCGGGGCCGAGCCCCTCGAGCAGGCCGTAGAAGAGACCGGAGGCGAACGAGTCGCCGCCGCCCACCCGGTCGAAGATCTCGAGCTCCGGGCGATAGGTCGCCTCGTGGGCGCCGGCGGCGGAGAGGCTGAGCGCGCCCCAGCCGTTACGACTCGCCGAGCGCACCTCGCGAAGCGTCACGGCAAGGAGCGAGAGGCCCGGATAGGCGGAGGAGACACCCTCGAGCATGTCGAGGTATGCCTGGCGGTCGAGCGAAGTCAGCTCGTGATCGACGCCATCGACCGTCGAATCCCAGCGCCAGCTGGTAGTCCTCCTCGTTCCCGACGACGACGTCGACGAGCGACACGAGCTCCCGGTTCACCTCCGCGGCCCGTGCGCGGCCGCCGATCGACGTCCATAGCGACTCGCGGTAGTTGAGGTCGTAGGAGACGACCGTGCCGTGTCGGCGTGCCGCCTCGAACGCCTCGCGAGCGACCTCGGCGGTCGTCTCGGAGAGGGCGCAGAAGATGCCGCCGCAGTGGAGCCAGCGGACACCCTCGCGTCCGAGGATCGCATCCCAATCGATCTGGCCCGGCCGAAGCTGCGAGGCAGCGGTGTGGCCGCGGTCGGAGCAGCCGATCGCTCCGCGGACGCCGAAGCCGCGGTCGGTGAAGTTCAACCCGTTCCGCGCCGCACGGCCGACGCCGTCGAACGGCAACCAGACGACGTGCGAGGTCTCGACACCCCCGGTCAGCATCAGGTCCTCGACGAGACGGCCGACAGGGTTGTCCACGAGAGCGGTGACGACGGCGGTCGGGAGGCCGAAGCAGCGGCGCAGGCCGCGCGCGACGTTGTACTCGCCCCCGCCCTCCCAGACGTCGAACCGGCGCGCCGTGGCGACGCGTACGGGGCCTGGATCGAGCCTCAGCATCACCTCGCCGAGCGCGACGAGCTCGAAGCGGCACTCGCCGCGCTCGCGGAGCGACAGCTCCTTCATCGCGCGCCCGCCACGATTGCCGCAGCCTCGGCTGCGAGCTCGGTGACCCGGTTCCAGTCGCGGGCGCGGAGCAGGTCGGGCTTCACCATCCAGCTTCCGCCGCATGCCACAACCTGCGGAATCGCGAGATAGCCGGGAAGCGTCGCCGGCGTGATGGAGCCGGTCGGCACGAAGCGGACATCCCTGTAGGGCCCGCAGAGCGCGGCGAGATAGGCGAGCTCCCCCGACAGGCTCCGCAGGGAAGAACTTGAGCAGACGCAGGCCCAGCCTCCGGGCGGCCTCGACATCGGTCGGGGTGCACGTACCCGGGAGCATCGGCAGGTCTCGCTGCTCGGCGTGCCGCACGACCGCCGGGCTCGTCCCCGGCGCGACGGCGAAGTCGGCGCCCAACTCGATCGCGACGTCCACCTGCTCCTCCTCGAGCACCGTACCGGCGCCCAGAAGAATCTCGGGATACGCCTCGCGGATCGCGGCGAGCCCGTCGCGTGCGGCCGGCGTGCGGAAGGTGATCTCGACGCACGTGAGGCCCCCGGCGAGCAGCGCCTCGGCGAGCGGAACAGCCAGATCGGCGTCGGGCAGCTCGACCACGGGCACCACGCCTGCTGCCCGCAGCCGGGCCTCGATCGTCGCGAGCGCCTCGGCCTGCAACCCGCTGCTCATCCCTCCCAGGCGGGGGAGTCGCCCAGCACCTCGGCCGTGTGCTGGCCGGAGCGGGGAACGCCGTGCCGGATCCCGGAGGGTGTCGACGAGAAGGTGATGGGCGAGCCCGGAGTGACGAAGGTGGCCTCACCCTCTCCGACCGGTACCTCCCAGAAGAGCCCGTTGTGGGCAATCTGGGGATCCTCGACGAGCTCGTCGTAGGTCTGGACGGCGGCGCACCAGACATCGTGGGCAAGCAGCACCTCGATCCAGTGCGCTCGCGTCCCGGTGAGCAGATGTGCCGAGAGCCCGGCGTAGATCTCCGCCCGGGACTCGACCATCTTGTCGAGCGTGTCGTACTCGGCTAGCCAGGGCTGGTCGAGCGCTTCCGCGAGTACCGGGCACGGCGTCATCGCGATCGCGATGTGACCGTCCGAGGTCTCGTAGATCCCGAACGGCGCGGTCGCCCAGATCGAGCCGAGGTTCTCGGCCGGGCGACCCGGAAGGTAGCCCTGGTTCCGGTAGAAGGTCAGCTCCTGCTGCTGCATCGCGACCGCGCAGGAGAACAGGTCGACCTCGATCTTCTGGCCCTCTCCGGTCGCTGCCCGGTGATGCAGCGCAGCGAGGACGGCGATCACGATGTGGAGCGCGGTGTACTGGTCGGTGATACCGACACCGAGCGCCAGCGGCGGGTCGCCCGCGCGGCCCGACAGGAACATCAGGCCGCTCAGGGCCTGGATCAGCAGATCCTGGCCCGGACGCTTTGCGTATGGGCCCGACTGCCCGTACCCGGAGGAGGAGGCGTAGACGATGCGCGGGTTGACGGCTCGGACATCCTCGTACGCGAGCCCGAGCCGCGCCATCACGCCTGGCCGGAAGTTCTCGACGATCACGTCCGCCCCGGCCGCGAGCTCGAGGATGCGGTCGCGGATCTCGGGGTCCCGCAGGTCGGCCTCGGCGCTCCGCTTATTCCGGTTGAACGCCAGGAAGGAGTCCATCTCGCCGTGGCTCTGGCCGTTCAGGATCCCCCAGAAGCGCATCCACTCGCCGCCGACCTTCTCGATCTTGATCACGTCGGCCCCGAGGTCTCCCAGCATCTGGGTGGCCATCGGGCCCTGCACGAGCGCCGTGAAGTCGAGCACGCGGACGCCGGCGAGCGGCCCGCTCACTCTCCGTCACCGCCGCGGTCGATGTCCCACGAGACGATGCCGGCCAGCAGGCCCCCGTCCACCGGCAGCGTGATCCCGGTCACCACACCCGCCTTGTCGCTCGCGAGGAAGAGGATCACGTTCGCGACGTCCTCCGGCTGGATCAGGCGACCGATCGGGTGCGTCTGCGCGAACTCCTCCAGTGCCGCGTCGGGGTTTTCGGGATTGCTCAGCGACGCCGAGTGGCGGAGCATCGGGGTCAGGACGCTCCCCGGCGCGACGGCGTTGACGCGGATTCCTTCCCGCGCATGATCGAGCGCGAGGGCCCGCGTGAACGCGACGATCCCGCCCTTCGAGGCCGAGTACGCGACGGCCCCCTGATGGCTCCAGTACGCCTGAACGGAGGCGACGTTCACGATCGCGCCCTGGCCGCGCTTCCGGAACTCGGGGATCGCGAAGTGGGACGTCAGGTACATGCCCTTCAGGTTGACGTCCAGGACGTAGTCCCAGTCCTCCTCGGAGAAGTGGGCAAGGTCTCCGTAGCGGACGACGCCGGCATTGTTGACCAGGACGTCGAGGCCCCCGAACTCCGAGACGAGCGTCTCGACCGCGCGTTCCGCCGTCTCCGACTGGCTGACGTCGCCGACGATCGCGACGGCCCGCCCGCCGGCGTCGGTGATCTGCTTCACCGTCGCGTTCAACTCCTGCTCGTTCGGGTCGAGCAGGCCTACGGCGCCGCCCTCGGCGGCGAAGGCAGCGGCGATGCCGGCGCCAAGGCCCATCGCGGCACCCGTGACGAGGACGATTTTCCCGTCGAATGAACCCGGCATCCTGCTCCTCCCGCTCGATCGTCCTATAAACCCGATGAATGAGCGAGGCTACCGCCGTCGGCCGACGTCCGTCAAGTGACCTGCCGGATCTCGGCCTCGACGATCGCCGTCCGCGTCTCCCCTGCGCCGAGCAGCAGCGGTGAGCCTCCTTTCGCGCGCACGTTCGCGAGCCCCTGGCCGGGCCAGGAGCTGTTCGGCTCGAGCGCGGTCGTGTATAGGCGCCGGTACCAGGGATAGCCCTCCGACGCGTGCAGCTCCTGCCAGAACCACGCCGCGGGGAAGAGCTCGAGAGGCCAGCGGAGCTTCAGCTCGAGCCCCAGGCGGGGGTTCGTCACGCCGTAGCTGCCCTCGGAGAAGTCGGTCAGATACCCGAGCACCGCGCGGCGCTCTCCCTCCGGGGGGATCACCGAGAGGTCGACCGTCCCCCCGCCTTCGAGCGCGGCGTGCGGCCACTCCGAGAGGACACCCGGGAGCGAGCCCGGTCACCTGGAGCGCGATCGTCGGCGTGAAAGCCGAGGGCGGGCGCCGAGATCCTGCAGCCGGCCTCGAGGAAGGGCGCGCCGAGAGCGGGATGGTGGCCCCACATCACCTCGATCGCGGTGTCGGCACCGTTTCTGACCGACTCCTCGATCCGGAGCACGGGCCCGTCGAGGCTGACGACGCGGCGGAGGCTGAGCGGCGCCGTGAGGAGCTCGGCCGAGCATACGGCGCGCGCCTGCTGCGCCTCCTCGACGCGCCAGGGAATCAACCCGGCCTCACCGTGGAAGCCCCACTCGACGCCGTGCTCGACGGTCGCGTCGCCGCCATTCGGGAGGATCAACTGCCACCCTCCCGGATAGGCCTCGATCCATGCTTCGAGCGAGCCGGGGGCATGAACGGGACGCCTGCCGGGCGTCCAGGGCGTCTTCAGCAGGACGTCGACGCCGCTCTCGAGGTGGACGAGCTCGAGCACGTCGCAGCCCTTCTCCGGAAGCAGCGTCACGCCGAGCTCGGCGCTCGACAGCTCGATCGCGCTCCAGGGACCGCGGGTTGGCCGCGCCGTCAGCCGTCATGACCGGCGAGGGAGCGGCGATACAGCGCATCGAGGCGGTCGAGCAGGTCGGACGGGTCTTCGCCGGAGCGCAGCGACTCCCAGACCATGTCCCCGCCGTCGTTCTGGACGAGCAGGGCGCCGTCGTAGCGCGGCCGCAGGTAACCGGCGTCGAGACCCGGTAGCGTCTCGGCGAAGTAGGCGGAGCTGAGCTCGTTCGCGTGCGGGTCGATCCACGCCGCGCGGTGGCCGGGCTGGCCCCCTGCCTCCACGTACAGCGTCCGTTGAACCTCGGGCGAGGCGACGTACTCGGCGTACGCAGCGCGCAGCGTCGAGCTCTCGGCAACGGGAGGAGACGCTGAGCCCGGCGCCGCCGATCACGCCTCCGCGCGGCCCGAGGCCTGCCGACGGGACGGGGCGAAATCGGACGAGGCTGCGACGGAAGCCGGGACGGCTGTAGTTCGAGTAGCCGAAGAGGATCGGGCAGTAGACGACGTCGTCGTGCTCGGCCATGTGCTCGAGGAGGAGGATCGGGTTCCAGGAGAACGCCTCCGGCGGGCTTGCCTCGGTCAGACGCGAGAGCAGTGCGAGCTTCTCGAGCGCGGCGGCGCGGGGAGCGAGCTGCTCCTCGCCCTGGTAGGGCTCGGTGCCCGAGTTGGCGAGGAGGGTGAGCAGGGTGCCGAGGGTGTCGACCGCCTTGTTCGGAAGCGAGATCGACATCCCGGCCGAGCGTGCGGCCTCGTCGAGCGCGAGGACGTCGTCCCACGTCTCGGGAACGCCCACGCCGAGGCGATCGAGCAGGTCGGGCCGGTAGGCGCTGACGTGCCCGGCGGCGTCGATCGCGAGCCCCCACAGGCGCCCCTCCCACTCGTAGCTCGCGTGGCTCGGGCCGACGGAGCCTCGGGCCTGGTCGGCGATGAAGTCGCCGTCGAGCAGGTCGTCGAGCGGAAGCAGCGCTCCGGTGGGGACGATCTCCCCGAGGTGTGGATGGTCGAGGACGAGCAGGTCGTACTGCTCTGCCAGCTCGGGGATCGGCGCATCGGCGAACGCCTGTAGCGACCGGGCGGTCCAGTTGACCCGGATCCCGGTCTCGGCCTCGAAGCGCTCCGCGGTTGCGAGCAGAGGGTCACGGCCGCGCTCGTGATCCCAGGTGATGCCCTGGAGCTCGACGCCGCTCACGCTAGGCGCGGGCAGCGGGCGCCCACTGAGGGCGGGCGAGGCCGTTGCGCGCCGCCCGCTTCATGTGGGCGGTCGCCGCGTAGACCGTCTGGATCGAGACAGGCGGGTCGGTGCCGCAGAACTTGCCGACCTCGGTCGCGACGTCCGCCGTCGTCAGCGGCCCGTCCGCCCGGGCCAGCAGGTCGGCGACCAGCCTGTCCATCTCCTCGGTGAAGGCGATGCTGCGGTCGATCAGCTCGAGCCCTTCGTCTCGATCGACCGGCAGGAAGTGCGCCGGGCAGAGCTTCGTGAAGGGCAGCGCCCGCAGCCGCTGGAGACCCTGGACATAGTCGTCGACATCGCCGTAGAGCGGCGCGTAGACGCTCTTTCCGCTCGACGTCGGGATGCCATAGATCTGAACGTCGTCGCCGCTGAAGAGCAGGCCCGTCGCCGCGCTCGAAGAACGCGCAGTGGCCGCGGGTGTGCCCGCGGGTGAGCACGACCTCGAGCCTTCGCTCTCCGAGCTCGAACGTCTCGCCGTCGCGAAGGATGCGGTCGACGGGAAGGTCGCCGCCGCACATCGCCACGATCCCTCTCGCTCGGAGCCGAGGGAGAAGGCGCCTGGAAAGTCATCCCAGAAGTCGTGCCACTGGCGGTCGACGGACTCGACCCAGATGACGTCCTCGAGCGGAGCAGCGACCTTGAACGGGGCCTTTCCCCGCAACCCGGGATGTCCGCCCATGTGATCCGGGTGGCCGTGGGTCAGGACGATCCAGTGCACGTCGGCGATGTCGATGCCGATCTTCGGGAGCCCTCGCTCGAGCACCCGCTCGTAGGTCGACGGGACACCGCAGTCGGTGAGGGCCACCCGGCCGGTAGAGGGGTCGCGCAGCGCGTAGATCCAGAGCGGGGCGTCGGCGACTTCCGGGTATTCGGTCGCGAGGCAGAACGTGTCCGCCGCGATCTCGAAGGGATCGTCGATGACCACGAAATTCATCCTATCAACGGGATTGAAGGGATACGATCGGCGCCGATGTGCGCCTCGCGGTGGCTCGGGCTCGACTTCGGAACCTCCTCGGTGAAGGCAATGCTCGTGCGCGGCGACGGGACGGTGGAAGGCCGCGCGTCCGCCGCCTACCCCACGAGCTACGCGCCCGGCGGCGTCGCAGAGCAGGACGCCGCCGACTACCTTCGCGCCGCGCGGGAGGCGATCGCCGCGTGCGGAGCCCGAGGGGTGCCGCTCGGCGGGATCGGGCTCGCCGGGCAGACCCCGACCCTCGTGACGGTCGACGCGAAGGGCGAAGCCGTGCGCCCGGCGCTGACGTGGCAGGATCACCGGGCCGACGACGAGGCGCGCGTGCTCGGAGACGAGCTCGGCGACCCCGAGCCGCTGTTCGGCACCCGCTTGCCGTGGACCGCCGCCTACGCCCCGGCGAAGCTCCTGTGGCTCTCGCGACACGAGCCGGAGACCGTCGCGCGCACGCGCTTCGTGCTCCAGCCCAAGGACTATGTCGGGCTGCGGCTCACCGGCTCCCCTCTCTCCGATCCCTGGTCCAGCAAGGGCCTCTGCCACGTCTTGACCTCCGAGCCGGCGACGGACGTCCTCGAGCGCGTCGGGTTCGACCCGAGCGTGGCGCCTCCGCTCGCCGATGCCTGGGAGCGCCGGGGCTCCGTCACCTCCGAGGCCGCCGCCGCCTTCGGGCTTCCCGAGGGGGTGCCGGTCTCGGTCGGCTGGAGCGACGCCGTGGCCGCGATGCTGGCGGTCGGCGCCTTCGAGGCTCCGTCGGCCTTCGTCCTGTCCGGGACCTCGAGCATCGTCGGGATCAGCTCCGACCGAGCACTTCCGGCTCATCCCGGCCTGCTCGAGCTGCCGGCCGCGTGCGCACCCCTTGCCGTCCATTACGGCCCGACCGAGTCGAGCGGCGCCTCGATCGAGTGGGCGGCCCGGCTGCTCCGCTGCGAGCCGGCCGAGGTGCTGGCTCTCGCCGCCTCCGTCGAGACGGATCGAGCCCCGATGTTCGTGCCGTACCTCTCGGGCGAACGGGCGCCGGTCTGGCGCACCGACGTCCGCGCCGTCGTCCTCGGGCTCGGCTCCGAGCACGGGCCGCCCGAGCTCGCGCGCGCCGTCGTCGACGGCGTCTGCCTGAGCGAGGCTGATGTTCTGGCCGTGGCCGAGGAACACACGGGCTCGGCGCCCGCGTCCGTCGCTGTCGCGGGCCGCGGCGCGGGCCGGGCGCCCTGGCTCGAAGCCCGGCTTTCGGCCCTGAGGCGGCCCCTCGACCTGCTGGACGAGCCGGACGCCTCGGCCCTCGGTGCCGCGATGCTCGGCGCGGCCGCGGCACACGGCGCGCTCGACGCAGCACGGCCGCTGCGGGCAAACATCGAAAGCGCCTCACCGAGCGCCGGTTCCCGCCCCTCCGCGGCGCGCCTCGCCCGGTTCCGGCAGGCTGCGCAGGCGAGCCTGAGCTGGCAGGACGACGATCTCTGTTCGTCCCAACAATGGGACAAAGCCGATGAGAGGTAGTAATCTTGGCGCGAGATGCAACTCGCCCGGCAGACGCTCAGCCAGGCGGTCAGCGCCGCAGTCCTGGAGCGGATTCGCTCGGGCGAGTTCGGACCCGGTGATCGCCTCCCCACCGAGAAGATGCTCATGGAGGAGTACGGGGTGGGGCGGAACTCGGTACGGGAGGCGGTTCAGGCGCTCGTAACCCTCGGGCTCGTGGAGGTGAGGCCCGGGCGAGGGGCAACGGTGATCGGAATCGAGAGCGAGAACGCACTCGACTCCGAGATTCTCTCCGCTCTCCTGAAGGAGGAGGCGGTCGACGACCTGTGTGCGTTCCGGCGGCTGCTCGAGGCCGAGACCTCCGCCTGTGCCGCGCTCAATGCGAGCGGCGATCAGATCGCGGAGATCGCCCGCTGCGCTGCGGCGTTCGAGCACATCCAGTCCTCCGGCGCCGCCGCAAGCGCCGCCGATGACGCGTTCCACGCGTCGATCGCCCGCGCGAGCCACAACAGTGTCTACGCTACGATGCTCGATGCGGTGAGCGTGCTGATCGCAAATGCCCGCCGCCTGACGGAGAGAGTCGACTGGGCCGTCGCTCGCGCGATCGAGGAGCATGCTCTCGTGCTCGACGCAATCCGGGCCCAGGATCCCGATGCGGCCGCGACAGCCATGCGCCGGCACATCGACAGCGCGATCGAGGCGATCCACCAGGGTCGCGCGCTCGGCGAGCCGCTCGTCGTGACGGCACCGACGGCCTAGCCGGCGTACGCGGCTTCGCGGAGGCCTTCGATGTAGCCGACGGCATGCAGCCGTCCGAGGAAGGCATAGCCGGGGCGGTCGTTCGACTCGCCGTGGAGCGTCGGCACGTGATCCGGCCGGAGCACGCCCTCGTAGCCGACGTCGGCATACGCTCTCATGCAGGCGAGCATGTCCGTCGGACCCTGATCGTGGAAGGTCTCGACGAAGTGCTCCGGCGTCCCGCGAACGTCACGGAAATGGACGAAGTGGATCTTCCCGCGACCTCCGAAGTCCCGGATCACGGCCGGCAGGTCGTCGGTCATGAGCGCGAAGTTCCCCTGGCACATCGTGATCCCGTTGTGGTCACTCGGAACGAGCTCGACGACGCGCTCGAACGCGTCGACGCTCCGCATGATCCGCCCGAGGCCGCGAACCGGCGAGATCGGAGGGTCGTCCGGGTGAAGGGCCAGCCGGACGTTCGCAGCCTCCGCAACCGGAACGACGCGCCGGAGGAAGTACTCGAAGTTCTCCCAGAGGCGTTCTTCGGTCGCGGCATCCGCCTCGGGCCGCGGCGGCGCCTTCAGCATCTCGGCGTGGTCGTACTCCGTGACCAGGGCGCCTCCGCGTGCAGGCACCGCGAGCCCGGTGCGCGCCCAGCTGTAGACGGCGACCCAGTTGTAACAGAGGACGGGCACTCCCACGGCGCCCATGGCCCGGAGCTGCTCGCAGAACAGGTCGAGCTGCTCCTCCCGCCCGGGTCGCCCGAGCCGGATGTCGTCCATCGGAGGCGTGTCCTCGATCGCGACGAGCGAGAAGCCCGCGTCCTCGTACCGCGCCTTCAGGTGCTCGAGCGCAGGGCGGCTCCAGCTGCGCGCGTCCTCGCCGAGGGAGACCGAGGCGGGGCGGACGTCGCGGTGGGATTCGCTGCGAAGCCAGCGGAACGCCTGCTCGGCGTCGTCGAGGAGGCTGACGACGTCGTCGACTCCGACCTGCTTGAGCAGGGGCCAGAGGTCGGCGGGCACATTCGGATCGAGAAGCTCGGCGATCCGGATCACGGCGTGCTCATTCGTCCGGCCGGAGCTCGGCCTCCGCGACCTCTTCGCGGGATGTCCTGGCCGGTCTCGACCGCGACACCGGTGATCCAGCGCACGAGCTCCTCCGGCGTTGCATCCTCGTGGGGGAGGACACCGGCGATCCGGCCGTGGAGGAGCACGTGCACGCGGTCGCAGAGCTCGTACACCTGGCGCAGGTTGTGACTCACGAGGATCACGCCGACGTCCTGCTTCCTCACCTGGCGGACCAGATCCTCGATCTTGCGCTGCTCGACGACGGCCAGCGCGGCGGTTGGCTCGTCGAGCAGGAGCACCTTCTGGCCCCATGTCACCGCACGGGCCACAGCGACCGCCTGCCGCTCACCCCCGGAGAGGAGGCCCGTTCGCGCGCGAACGTCCGAGATCCCGATGCCCAGCGACGCAAGCGCAGTGCCTGCCTCCTTGGCCATCGCGGGCCGGTCGAGCACCCGCAACTGCTTCCCGACGAAGCCGTGGCGGCGAATCTCCCGCCCGAGGAAGATGTTCTCCGCGATCGTCAGCTCAGTTGCGAGGGCGAGATCCTGGTAGACGACCTCGATCCCCTTGTCGCGCGACTCGCGAGGTGAGTGGAAGACGACCTCCTCGCCGTCGATGAAAAGGGCGCCCTCCGTGGGGCGGACTGCGCCGCAGAGGATCTTGAGGAGCGTCGACTTGCCGGCTCCGTTGTCGCCCACGAGCCCGACGACCTCGCCGCGCTTGACCTCGATGTCGACGTCCTGCAGCGCGGCGAGGCTGCCGTAGTAGTGCGAGATCCCTCGCGCGGCGAGAACCGTGTCGGCCGCAGTGGAGGTCTCGGGTGCGACGGCGCTCACCGCTCCGCTCTCCGCGCCAGCTGGTCGGTCAGCACCGCCAGGATCAGGAGGACCCCGATCACCATGTACTGCGTGTAGACGGAAAGCGAAAGGAGCGCAAATCCGTTCTGGAGGACGCCCAGGATGCCGACGGCGATCAGCGTCCCGACGAGCGTCCCTCGTCCGCCCGAAAGGCTCGCCCCGCCGAGGATCGCAGCCGTGACGACGGCGAGGAGATACGGGTCTCCCACCTGGGGAGCCGCCGAGGAGAGCTCGGAGGTCACGATGACCCCGGCGAGGCAGGCGCTGAGCGCGATCGTGATGAAGAGCCCGATCCGCAGGAGGTCTGCCCGGATGCCCGCCCGCACTGCCGCGTCGTAGTTGTTGCCGACCGCGTAGATGTGCCGCCCGAGCGCCGTCCAGCGGAGCACGGCATAGCCGACCGCCCAGACGCCGAGAAAGACGTAGAACTGAATCGGGAGCTTCCAGATGTTGCCGGATCCGATCTGCTCGTAGCCGCTGCCGCCGACGATGACGGTGGAGCTGTTCGAGAGCATGTACGCGACCCCGAGCGCGATCGAGTACATGCCGAGCGTGACGACGAGGGAGTTGATCTTGAAGAAGACGACGAGCACGCCGTTCAGGAGGCCGATCCCTGCGGCGGCGAACGCCGCGATCAGCGACGCGACCCATGGGTTGAGCCCATCGCCGACGAGCATCCCGATCAGCACCGAGCTGAGCGCCATGACGCTGCCGATCGAGACGTCGATCTCGCCCCCGATGATGACCATCGTCTCCGCGACGGCCATCACGCCGAGGACGCTCACGACTCCGGCGGCGGTCGCGAGGTTGTTGATCGTGAAGAAGTACGGCGACTCGAGCCACATGATCACGAACACCAAGATGAACACGGCCAGCAGCCCCTGGCCCTGGATCACCTCGATCATCCGCCGGCGGCGGGCGAGTTGCTGCTCGCGCCGCGCCTGGCTCTCGTGCGGGCTCAGAGCGCCCTTGGTGTGGGCCGGTCGTCGTCATCGCCTCGCGCCCGATTGCCGTCGGGCTCTCGTCACGTTTTCGGTGGTCGTCATCCTCACCCTCTTTCCCTTCCGGACATTACGCGGAACGTTCGTTCCCTGACCGTGGCTGGTGCGCCGGCGCTGCGCCGGCGCACCAGTCGCGGACCGTTCGTCTACTTGCAGTTCGCGATCGGGTTCGTCGCGGTCACTTCGGTGCCGGCGATGCCGATGTTCGTCGAGTACGGCATCTTGTTCGCCATGCGCATGATCGTCGCGACCGCCGACTCGCCCCACTTCTCGGGCTCGAGGAAGAGCGCTCCGACGTAGTGCGTGCGGTCGGCGCAGACCTGGCTCAGCCCGAAGGGGTCACCGCCGAACGAGTTGACGAGGAAGTTGAGCTTCCTCGCGAGCGCCGCCTTGTACATGGCGTGCGCGACCTCGTCGTTGACCCCCGTCGTGAGAACCGGAGCTCCCGACGGGACCCGTGAGAACGCCGACACGGCGTTGTTGTAGGTGCCGGCTTCGGTTCCGTCACTCGTCACCTGGATGACGTGATCGCTCGGAAGGTTCTTGTAGACCTGCTTCGCCCCGGCGACAGCGCCCGCGTAGCGCTGCATGATGATCGGGCCGGCCGACGGCTCGGCGGCGACCACCACGTAGGGGAGGGTGCTCCCGAACTTCTTCTTGCCCGCCTTCGCCAGCTCCTGGCCGTTGATCACCGAGGCGCCGTAGTTGTCGGCTCCGATCGCCGGATAGCCCGGGAGATTCGCGCCGACGACCGCGTCGGCCGGAACACCCGCCTGCTTCACGAGCTTGGCAATCGCCGGCTGGTAGGCCGCCAGGACGTTGAAGTCGATGATGCCGTTGGCACCCTCGTTCAGCATCGTCTTGACGTTGCCGACCGCGACCGGCCCGTTGAGGTTGTCGACCGTCGTGATCACGGTCACACACCCGGTCTTCTTGGCCGCGTCCTTGAGTCCCTTCGTGACCAGGTTCGCGAACGGCTGCGTCGACGAGAACACGTCGTAGCCGATCTTGAAGGTCTTGCCCTTGCAGAGGTTGCTCGACGCAGCGATCGGCGGCGTCGGCTTGGCGGCAGCACCGCCGACAGCGACGACCATCACAGCCGCCAGCACCACGGCCGGGAGTACTACCGTAAAAGCAGCAGCGGATCGCCGGTGCGTCCGTCTTGCACGCTCACTCACCATCTGTAGCGCCTCCTTGGCTGAGTCGTAGACCGTGGCCTCGACGACTGGTGATTATGGGCCTTATCGGGAAGGTAGGATGAATGGTCGGGCGGCCGGAGTCAAGCGGGAACGGCACGCTATCTTGAGACGACGACGTGGCGGAGGTGTTGGCGCTCGTGGAGCACGACCCCAACGAGGTTCCAGTCCTCTACGAGGAGCGCGACGGGATCGCGTGGATCACCCTCGATCGTCCGGACAAGCTGAACGCGCTGAACGCCGAGGTCTTCCGCCGCCTGGGCGAGGCTCTCGAGCGCCTCGAGGAAGGCCCTTGCGGAGTCGGGATCCTCGAGCGGCGCCGGCCGCGCGTTCGCCGCCGGGGCCGACATCCAGGACTACGTGGACATCACGGCCGAGGAATACAGGGCCTTCATGGACGTCGGCCGCGCTCCGACCGACGCCATCGGACCGCTGTCGAAGCCCGTGATCGCGGCAGTACGGGGCTTCGCGCTGGGTGGGGGATTCGAGCTCGTGCTCGCGTGCGATCTCGTCGTTGCGGCCGAGAACGCCCGCTTCGGACTGCCGGAGCCGAGGCTCGGCCTTGCCCCGGGCGGCGGCGGCACCCAGCGTCTTCCCCGGATCGTCGGTCTCGCTCGGGCGTTCGAGGTACTGCTCGCGGGCCGGGTGCTGACCGGGCAGGAGGCATACGAATGGGGCATCGCGAACCGGGTCGTGCCCAAGGACGACCTGGACGCCGCAGCAGAGGAGCTCGCGCGCGAGATGCTCGGGCTCGCGCCCGAGGCGCTCGCGACGATCAAGCGGATCGCGCGGAACGGCCTCGCGCTTCCCCTCGCCGAGGCCCTGACGCTCGAGCAGGACGAGACCGCGCAGCTGATCACGACGCCGGACGCGCTGGAGGGAATCGCCGCGTTCGTGCAAAAGCGCGCCGCACGCTTCCCGGGCCGTGACGGGATCACCACAGGCCCCGATCGATGAGCATCCCCTACGACCCTTCGGTCATCACCGATCGCGGGCGCGCGATCTACGGACAGACGCCGCCGGGGAAGGCGGTCCCGTGCGACCGCAAGACCCCGCTCACACCCGACGAGCTCCACGAGCTCGTGGAGCTGATCGCAGGCGGACGCGAGCAGCGCCGGGCGGTCCTGATTCCCGACAGGCTGATGACGCGCGACTGGCCGTCGGTCGTCGAGGTCGTCCTCCGGCTGGACGACCGGCTCGGCCGTGCGCCTGCAGGGCTGGAAGATCGGAGCGGCGAGCGAGGAGATCAGGCGCGCGGAAGGCCTCCCCGGCCCGTCGCCCGGCCGGATCTACCTGGACACCGTCTTCAGCAGCCCGGCCGTCCTTCCCGGAGCGCTCTTCATCAACTTCCGCAACGTCGAGTGCGAGCTCGCGTTTCGCCTCGGCACGGGGTTCCCCCTCCGGAGCGAGCCGTATAGCGAGGCGGAGGTCGGCGCGACACATCGAGTCGCTGATGCCCACCCTCGAGATCGGCGACATGGTCTTCCGGGACTGGTACGGCGCGAGCGCGGTACTTCGGGTCGTGCTTCGACAACGGCGGCGGGGCGGCGCTGGTCTGCGGCCCCGAGACCGCTGACTGGCCCGGGCTCGACCTGCCGGGAGCGCGGCTCGCGCTCTCGCTCAACGGGACGTTCGTCAAGGAGGGGTTCGGGCGGGCCGCGATGGGTCATCCGCTCACCTCGCTGACCTGGCTCGTCAACTGGGCCATCGGCAACGGGCGCCCGATCGCCGACGGGGAGATCGTCAGCACCGGCACGTGTACCGGTCACTGCTTCGTCGCACCCGGAGACGAGGTCACGCTGGAGGTCGAGGGCCTCGGCGTCGTCGAGGCTCTCTTCGAGGAGTAGAGGGTTGGAGACCCGTCCGGGCCGGATCCAGGCCGGCGCCGAGCTTCTCGCACGCCACCGGCTGGAGGGGCTCGTGTTCGGCGGGTTCCCCGAGGAGTCTCACCCGCGGAGCGAGCAGGAAGGCTACGAGATCCAGGCGCTCCTCCACGAGCTGCTCGAGGGTGCGGGCCACGGGACGGTGACGGGCCACAAGATCGGGTGCACCACTCCGACCATGCAGGCCTACCTGAACATCCCGCGGCCGGCCGGCGGAGGGGTGTTCGACTCGACGGTCCAGCACGTCGACGGCCGGTTCCGTCATGCCGACTTCATCCGACCCGGCGTCGAATGCGAGCTCGCCGTGCGACTGGGTCGGGATCTCGACGCACGGAGCGCGCCGTTCGACCGCTCAGAGATCGCGGCCGCGGTCGGCTCCGTCATGGCGGCGATCGAGATCGTCGACGACCGCTACGCCGACTGGGGAAGCCTCGGCGCGATTCAGCTCATCGCCGACGACTTCTTCGGCGCCGGCTGCGTTCTCGGCGCAGAGCGCGAGCTCGGGCAGGGGGAGCTCGATCTCACCGCCGTGTCGGCGCGGATGACGATCAACGGCGTCGAGGTCGGCGCGGGCGTCGGCGCGGACATCCTGGGCGACCCGCTGACGGCCCTGATGTGGCTCGTCAACGAGATGGCCCGTTACGGGCACTCGTTCCGAGGAGGCTCGTTCGTGCTCCTCGGCAGCCTGGTGCAGACACACTGGGTCGAGCAGGACGACGTCGTGGTGGTCGAGAACGTCCCGCTCGGGAGGGTGACGGCTCGGTTCGACTAGGCGGTCTCGTCGGCGAGGGCCTCGGCAGCCTCCTGCACGATCCGGTCGAGCTCGTCGGGGAGCGGAACGCCGGCCGCGACGGCCCGTGCGGCGTCGATGCGGTGCGGCCAGGAGGAGACGATCTCCTGGACGACCGGATCCGGGCTCCAGCTGAGCGGCCCGAGCCGCCGGCCGTGCCCCACTCGCTGGAGGCACTCCACCATCTCTCCGATCGACGCGGCCCTGCTCGGAAAGGACACCGACCGGTCGTCACCCAGCTGCGCGCCGCTCACCTCGTGCAGCGCGATCAAGCCTTCGACGGCCGTTCGCGCACCGGTGAAGGCCATGCGCGTGTCCTCCGTGACGGGCACCTGGTACGGGCGCCCCGCCAGCGGCTCGCGGAAGATGGCGCTCGCCACCGACGAGGCGGCGGCATTCGCGACCCCGGGGCGCACGATCACGGTCGGGAGCCGCGCCACGCGCCCGTCGATCGCGCCGCGCCTGGAGTAGTCGGCGACGAGGAGCTCGAGGACGGACTTCGTCATCCCGTACGTCGATTGCGGCGTGAGCTTCGTGTCGTCTCCGCACCCGTCCGGAAGCTTCCCGCCGAAGACCGCATAGGTGCTGGTCACGACCACGCGTGGCCTCCCGGCGCGGCTCCGCAGCGCGTCGAGGACGTTGCGGCCGCCTTCGACGTTGACGCGCCACGCGAGCTCCGGATCGAGCTCGGCTTCGGCGCTGACGATCGCGGCGAGATGGAAGACGCTGATGTCGTCACGGTCGACGAGCCGATACAGCAGATCGCGGTCGGTGACGTCGCAGGCAGCGAGCTCCACGCGGGAGTCCATCCAGTCGGGGCGAGCAGGAATCTCTCGGTCGGCGAGAACGAGCGTGTCGATCGCTGCCGGCCCTCCATCCCCCACGGTGAGCTCGCCGAGCTCGAGCAGGCGGCGGGCCAATCGCAGCCCCAGAAACCCGAGGCCGCCGGTGATCACCACCTTCATGACGCCCTCGTCGCGGCCTCGAATCCCTCCCGCGTCAAGATGCCGGCGTCCGCCTGGCGTCGAAACAACTCCACGCTCGAGCGGATCCCGTCGGCGAGCGACGTCTTCGGAAGCTCGCCGACGACGCCTCGCAGCGGGGCATCGTCGAACTCGACGCGCCCGGGGACGGGGTTCGGGCCGATCGCGATCTGCCCCGTCGACTCCGGAACCTCCTGCTCGATCAGCGCGATCACCTCGGCCACATCGACGAGGTCGCCGTGGAGGTCGTAGACCTCGCTCGTGGCCTGGTCGGCCAACGTGACGCCGACGAATGCAGCCGCGACGTCCTGGGCGTACTGCAGGTCGATGCAGCCGTGGAACGGGATCGTGTACGGAAGTCCAAGCACGGCCGCCTTGAGGGCATGCGTGATGGCTGCCGAGAAGCCCTGGTCACGGTTCGGCCCGTAGACGACGCACGGGCGCAGCCCGGTACTCGGCGTCTCGTAGTCGCGGGCGTAGAAGCGCGCCGACTCCTCGTTCGCCGCCTTGAACACGCCGTAGAGGGTCTCGGACCGGCCCCACTCGCCGTTCGAGCCGAACACCGCCGAGGAGCTCGCGTAGGAGACGCCGGCGACCGTGGGTGACCGCCGCGCGGCCTCGAGCACGCGGATCGTCCCGACGACGTTCACCTCGGCGCCGCGAAGCGGGTCTGCGACGACCAGAGGCACCTGGAGCGCCGCCAGATGGACGATCCGGGTGATCTCGTTCTCCGCGACGAGCTCGTCGAGCACGCCGGGCGCCGTCAGGTCGGCGGTGACATAGACCAGCCTGTCCAGGAGCTCGGGGGTGGCGATGCGCCCGACCCGCAGCGACCTCGAAGCGATGTCGGTCGCGACGACGGGAACCCCTGACTCCAGGAGGTTGCGCACGACCCAGGAGCCGATGCACCCTTCGCTGCCGGTGACGAGGAACCGCTCGGAGCCCGCCGTCATCGGTCGGAGTCGATCATGCGCAACGCTGCGCGGATGTAGCCGAGGGCGTACGCCATGCCTGCGTGCCACGGAGCAGCACAGGTCATCTGGGGCGTGTGATCCGGGACGATCACCCCGTCGAAGCCGCAACGGACGTAGCGACGGAGCGCCTCGATCATGTCGACGTCGCCCTCGTCGATGAACACCTCCGTGTAGTCCGGAACGTGACCGCGGACGTTGCGGAAGTGGACGTAGCCGATCTTGCCGGCTCCTGCGAAGCGCTCGATCGTCTCGTAGACGTCGACGTCAGGCATCTCGGCGATCGTCCCCTGGCAGAACTCGAGCACGTTGGCGGGGCTCGGGACGATGTCGAGGATGCGCTGCAGCCGGTCCGGGTGCGTCGCGATCCGCGCCGTCCCTCGAAGCCGGGTCATCGGCGGATCGTCGGGGTGGATCGCGAGCTTCACCCCGGCCTCCTCGGCCACCGGGACGACTGCGTGCAGGAAATCGGAGATGCGGCCCCACATCTCGTCTTCCCCCACCTCGCCGAGGGTCTCGCCCTCGGGCGCGTCGGGGTCGTAGACCATGTTCCAGACCATGCCCCGGGGGATCTCGGTCTCGGGCGGGGTCTGGGCGCGGTCGAACCGAACCGACTCGGCGCCTCCGCGCCCGAAGGGCCCGGTGGTGTGACCCCAGACGGCTGCGAGGGAGAAGTTGTAGCCCATGACCGGGATCCCGGCCTCGCCGACGTTCCGGATGAGAGCCTGCAGGCCCTCGAGCTGCTCCTGCTTCCGGGGCCCGTCGAGGAGGACGTCGTACCAGTGGCCGATCTCGAAGTTCTCGAGCGCCGCGAGCTCGAGCCCCTCGGCCTCGACCGCACGGCGAAGATCGACGAGCTCCTCGACGGTCCAGATGTCGAAGCGCGACGCCACCCCCCAGCCGTGCGGCACCGTCTTCGCGTCCGGGATCCTCGGGCCCGCCGGGCATGTAGTCGACGAGGTGGGCGACGATCGCCTCGGCGCCCGCCTGCCGGGCGAACCGGAAGTTCTCCGGCGTCAGCATCTGCTTGTAGAGCCCCAGCCCCGGTTTCATCCGTACCTCCTAGTCGCCTGCATTTCGCCAACGTCAGGAGCACACCCACGGGGCGGCGCCGAACCGGCGGCCGCCCCGTCCGGGTGCCTGTTTTCTCTCTGACTACTTGCAGTGGGCGAGCGGGTTCGAGTGCGTGACCTCGAAGCCGGCGATATTGGTGACCTTCGGGACCTTGACGCCGTTCATCTGATTCATGACCAGCGAGAGGAGCACCGGCCCCCAGCCTGCCGGGTCGAGGTACCACGCACCGACGTAGTGCTTCGGGTCGGCGCAGACCTGCTGCAAGCCGTAGGAGTCCCCGCCGAACGAGTTCACCAGGTAGTTGGCGACGTGCCGAGCCTGGGCGGCCTTGTACATGCCGCCGAGGTCCTCGTCGTTCACGGCCTGCATCAGGACGACCGCATCGGACGGCACCTTCGAGAGAGCCGAGAGAGTCGTCGTGTAGGCGGTGGTCGCCACGCCCTCGGTATTCACCTGGATGATGTGGTCGGACGGGATGCCGGGGTACTCCTGCTTGATGCCGGCGACGGCGCCCTTGTACCGCGCGAGGACGGCCGCTCCCGAGGTCGGCTCGGCGCCTCCGAGGAAGTACGGGGTCTGGCCGGGGAACTGCTTCTTCGCCTGCTTCGCCATGTAGATGGCGGCGTTCTTCTCGGTCTGGAACGGCGCCAGCCCGACCTGCGGGAACCCGGGAAGCGTCGCGCCGACGACGGTGACCGCCGGAACCTTGCGCCGACTTCAGGAGCTTCGCGATCGCCGGCTGGTAGTTCGCCAGCACCTGGAAGTCGACGAAGCCGTCGATGCCCTCGTTCAGGAGCGTCTTGACGTTGCCGACGGCGACAGGCCCGTTGAGGTTGTCGACGGCCTTCACGACCTGCGCGCAGCCGATGCTCTTGGCGGCGTCGATGAGCCCGTTCGTCAGGCTGACCGCAAAGGGCTGGGTGTCGGAGAAGACGTCGTAGCCGATCTTGTAGCTCGACTTCTTGCAGAGCGCCTTCGTCGGGTGCGCCAGATCCTGCTGCGCCGCCACGCCCGCGTTCGCAGTGCGGGCAGCCGGCGCCGCGACCGCACCGCCCGCCGTCAGCGCCACGGCGAACACGGCCAGCGCCGTGATCGCCACCACTCCGAACCGCAATCGCTGAGTTCTGTTTTCGGCCACGTGGCTCACCTCTCATCTTTCGTTTCGTTGGACAACGCAATCTCTGATGTGACCTATCCCGCTCCAGCAGTCTCGGATGATAGGCCTTATGGGGAAGGTAGGATGAATGGTCGAGCCCGCCTGGAGTCAAGCGACAGACACAGCCGCAGACCTGAGACGTCGGGGCGCGGGAGATGTTGGCCGTCAGCGGTGCGTGGCGATCGCCTCCCGGCCGGCAAACGATGCAGCCGCGCCGAGTTGCTCCTCGATACGGAGCAGTTGGTTGTACTTGGCGAGGCGCTCGGACTGAGCGAGAGAGCCGATCTTGATCTGGCCTGCGGAGGCGCCGACGGCAAGGTCGGCGAGGAAGTCGTCGCTCGGTCTCTCCCGAGCGCGCCGAGACGACCGGCGCGTACCGGGCGTCCTGGGAGAGCTGAATCACGGCCAGGGTCTCGGTCAGCGTCCCGATCTGGTTCATCTTCACGAGGACGGAGTTCGCGACTCCCGTGTCGATGCCGCGCCGAAGCACGGGCGGCGTTCGTCGCGAAGAGATCGTCGCCGAGAATCTGGACGCGGTGCTCCGAGGCGCTCGGTCAACATCGGGCCCAACCCTCCCAGTCGTCCTCGGCCAGCCCGTCCTCGATCGAGAGGATCGGATAGTCGAAGCGTCATCTGCTCGAGTCGCCCGATCAACCCGTCGGCGTCGATGCCCTCGGGCGTGTCTTCGAGCCGGTAGACGGTGCCGTCGAAGAAATGCGTGGCGGCGACGTCGACGGCGAACGCGACCTCGTCGTTCAGTGATCGGCCCGAGCGCGCGACGGCCTCGACCAGGAGGTCGAGGGCCGCCTCGGGGGTCGGGAGAGGAGGCGCGAAGCCGCCCTCGGCCGCCTTCAGGGTGGAGAATCCACGCTCTCCCAACAGTGCCCCGGTTGCGGTGCGAACCGCGGAGACCCACTCGAGCGCCTGGCGGAACGTCTCCGCGCCGACCGGGACGACGAGGAAGTCCTGGAACGCGAGCCTCGTGTCGCCGTGCAGCCCCCCGCTGATGATATTCACCATCGGCAACGGAAGAAGCTCGCCGCCGCCGAGGTGCTGCCAGAGGGGGATCCCCTATCGAGGTCGCGGCCGGCGCGCGCGACGGCGATCGAGACCGCCAGCACCGCGTTCGCACCGAGCGCCGACTTGTCGTCGGTGCCGTCGAGAGCGATGAGGAAGGCGTCGATCGCCGCCTGATCGAACGGGTCTCGACCGACGAGCGCGGGGCCGATCGTCTCGCGGACGTTCCGCACCGCGCCGAGGACGCCGTCGCCCGCAAAGCGATCCGGGTCGCCGTCGCGGAGCTCCCTGGCCTCGTGGCGTCCTGTCGAGGTACCGGCCGGCACACTCGCGCGCGCGAAGCTGCCGTCGCTCAGCTCGAGATCGACCTCGACGGTCGGGCGGCCGCCCGGAGTCGAGGATCTCGCGCGCAAGAGACGGCCGTGATCGTCGGCGTCATGTCGACAGGCCCGCGGTGACGTCGAGGGCTGCCGTCGAGCGAGTCGGGCGGCGCGAGCAGGAGCCGCGAGCCGACCGTGCGGGCCGCTTCCCGTTTCATCCGGGGTCAGGTACTCGGCCGGAGACTTACCGTCGACGCGGGCGACCATGAGACAACCGACATGGCCCGAGCACGTATCGCAGAATCGGGCGTCAACACCTTGGCGGACGGCGCCGCTGTAGCCGGCCCAGAAACCTGTCACGCAGCTATCGATCTCGCTGCCCGCGCCCTCCGAGGTGCAGCCGTTTGAGGAGGAGATGATTGAGCATGAAGGCCACGTCGAACGCGGGATCGCCGAAGTGCGCGACCTCGAAATCGATCACCCACAGCCCTTCGCCGACGAGCACGTTCTTCGGCGAGAAGTCCCCGTGGACGATGCAGACGCGCGTCGGCGCCCATTCGCTGCACGTACGCCCTCCACAGCGCTGCGCAAGCTCGAGGCCGGCGTCGGGCGACTGGTGCGGTAGTAGGGGTCGATTCGAAGCTGGTCGAACACCTCCGGATCGCCGAACGACTCGCGAGAGCTCGTCGCTCTAGGAACGTGGCGCCGTGCCATGCGGCGAGAATCTCCCCGAGCCTTTGAGCCACCTCTGCATCGGCCTCTCGCCATGAGGAGCCTGTTCCTTCCAGGTCCCCCAACCGCTCGGCGCCGCCGTCATCGTCAACGCGCAGAGATCTCGCGTCGACGTCGAGCAGAGCCGGGACGCACCCAGGCGTGATCGGTGTGCGCCAGCTGCAGCGCGCGCGCTTCGTTGAGGGCGCGCTCGCGCTTGGCAAGCCACTCATCCTCGACGCGGAGCCGCGGAAGCGCCTGCTTCACGACGACGCGGTTCGTCTTCGCAGGAGACGGCGAGCACGATGTTCGAGATTCCGCCTCCCAGCTCCTCGACCCGAATCGAATCACCCGTCGGGCAGCACCTTCCTCGCCTGCAGGTACGCCACCACGCTCGAGGCCGAGAGCAACTCGGGCTCGTGCGCTCTGCGGCCTCATGACTCAACGATCCTGCTCCTCGGCGAGCTCCCGGGCGAGCCCGCGGTCGCGGCGCACCCTGGCGGCATCGAGCGCCTCGTCGTCGTAGACAAGCGAGCGTTCGAGCGCTTCGGGGCTGGTCGCGTTCGAAAGCTGGGGAAACAGGTTCTCTGCGACCCGCGTCCATGAAGCCGACGCCTCCGAGGGCGACCGTCTCGAACGGCCCCGTGTAGCGGTACCGCCTCGCCAAGCCCCGACCGAACGATCCTGTCGACCGTCTCGGGAGTCGCGACACCCTCGCCGACGAGCCACAGAGACTCCCGCAGGAGCGCCGCCTGAAGCCGGTTCCAGATGAAGCCCGGAACATCTCGCTCGACGTGGACCGGCTCCTTTCCGAGCGCCGCGAGGCGAGTGCTCACCGTCTCGAGCGGTCTCCCTGCTCGTTCGTTCGCCCTGCGACGATCTCGACGAGCGGCATCAGCAGCGGAGGGTTCCAGTAGTGGGTGCCGACCGTCCGCTCGGGCGCGTCGATCGCAGCGCCGAGCTCGGTCAAAGGGATCGTCGAGGTGTTCGAGGCGATCGTGGCGCCCGGGAGCCGCCTCGCTAACTCTCCGAGGACCGCCGCCTTGACGCCGATGTCCTCGGGGACCGACTCGACCACGAGCTCGGTTGCTTCGTCGACCGAAGCTGACCGTCTCGACGAACGCCATCTTCCGCTGCGCTTCTGCAGCCGCCTCATTCCCGGCAAGCCCCGCCTCGACCGCCACTGCGAAGGCCGAGGAGACGCGGGCCCGGCTACGCCCCACGTCCCTCACGAGAAATGCGGTCGGATGCCCGCCGAGCGAGTACTCGCACCCGATCTGCGATCCCATCAGCCCTGCGCCGACCACCAGGACACGCGGCGCGCTCAGCCATGCGCCGCCGACCCGGCCAGCTCGATCGACCAGACGCTCCTCGGCAGCGATGATCTCCTCGAGGAACGCGCCCCGCTCCCGCGCCGGCACGAACTCGAGGTGGCGGATGCCGAGCGGATCGATCTCGCTCGCAATCAGCTCGAGCTCGGCGGCCGACGGAGGCTCTGTGCGGGCGAGGGACGGCGACCGGAGGAATTCGAAGCCGGTCTCCCTGCTCGACATCGCGCGATCTCGACACCGGGATGGAGCGACACGAGCTGGAGCTCTCGGCTCGACGTGATCGAGCTCGAAGATGCAGAGGTTCGTCACGACCTTGACGACTCCGGGCCGCAGCCCCGCGGCCAGGCGTTCCTCGTCGGTGAGAAGGCCGCGCCCTGCACTCGATACGTCGACGCTCTCGACGAGGGCGAGCGGCGAGTGGCGGGTCACGTAGAGGAGGAAGTGCTGATGCATGTTCGCCACATCCGCCATGCCGCCCTGGCCCGGCAGGCGGACGACCCGCCCGGAGGGGCTCCGCACTTCGATCGTGTTCGTCCGCCCGAACCGGTCCACCTGCGCGGTCGCGACAGTCTCGTGGCTGATCCTGCCGCTCTGGTAGTAGCGGTGATACGTGCCGTCGCCGCTCGCATGCGCGACGGCGGTCTTGTAGTCGAGTGCCTCGCCGAGACCGAGCAGCATGGGGCGCGGCGCGACGTCCACGTAGCCCCCGCTCGTGGTGATCAACGTCAGCCCGGGGGCATGGGTGCGACGAGCGAGCAGGTACGAAGTCATCGCGAGCGGCGACACCGCGCCCGCCGAGCAGATGCTCTCGTCGGTGTACTCGCGTGCGAGGCAGACAGCCATCACGTCGGCATCGCTCGGCTCCGACGGAACCGAGCGGGCGAAGCGGTGGCGCGAGACATGCTCAGGCTCCACGGCCGCCGCCGCCTCGACGAGCCGGCGGCGCTCGGCCGTCGGGCGCGGGAGCACGAGCGGCTCGGAGTCGAACGCCGCTGCCAGCGCGCGGTAATCCGCCACGTAATAGGGAAGGCAGGAGGCCGGGTACGCCCCGAGCGGGCACTCGACGATGCGAACGAACGAAGTGATGGGGAATGACATGACCGCGTCGTTCGCTTTGCAGGGTCCCGGCCGGGACGATCTCCTCGACCGAGACGACGAGGTTGCGCGCGGCGAAGGGCGCTAGCAGGTCCATCCCGAGCGCTCCGGTGAGCTCGACGTTGCCCGCGGTGTCAGCGCGCTGCGCGTGCAGCAGAAAGGAATCGAGGTGGAGGGCGGCCGCCGAGCCCACCGGGACGCCAGCCACCGGATCGGGAGAGACCCGGGTGAGCGAGCTTCGATCGAGGATGTCGGAGCCGACGGGAAGCTGGAAGGGCAGTGACGGCAGTCGCTGCAGGGCGGCCTCGAATCCCTGCGCCATCGCCAGCGCCGGCAGCTCCTCGACCTCGACCCGGCCCTCCTCGAGAGCGCGCCGGAAGCGCGGCGCAAGGCCGAAGATGTCCAGGCTCGAGAAGCAGAACACCACCTTCCGCACGGCGTCTGCCTGCAGGAGCAGCTCGAGCGGCAGCCCGCCTCCCCACGTCACATACGTGAGGTCGCGGCGCCTTCCGGCGTATCAGCTCGCCGACCAGCGCGAGGGGAAGCCGCGAGAAGAGCGCGCCTCCGACGCCGATCCGATCGCCGTCCGCGATCAGGTCAGCCGCGGCAGGGAGATCGAGGAAGGACGGCGTCATCCGGTGCTATGGCGCAGATCCTAGCGATGCCCCCTTGACGAGAGGCCATATGAGATGTTCCCTTCGTCTTCCTCGACCGGCGAACTCCCTCCCGGTCGTCAAGAAATGGATGGTGGCAGATGAGCAACGAGGCCCTGCGGACGCAATGGTCGGAACGGTTCGGACGGCCCGAGCCGAAGATCGTATGCGTCGGGCTGAACTACGCGACGCACGCGGGCGAGTCCGGCGTCGAGGCACCCAAGGCGCCACTCCTCTTCGGGAAGTTCGCCAACACCCTGCTCGGGGACGGCGACGCGATCATGCTTCAGCCGGGGATCGGCCACGTCGACTCGGAGGCCGAACTGGCGGTCGTGATCGGAGACCGCGCGAGCCGCGTACGCGAGGACGAGGCCATGGGCGTGATCGCCGGATACACCTGCGCGAACGACGTCAGCGCCCGAGACGCTCAATTCTCAGACGGACAATGGTTTCGTGGCAAGAACATCGACGGCTTCTGCCCCGTCGGCCCGACGATCGTTGCCGCCGCCGACCTCGACACGAGCGACCTTCGCGTCATCCAGCGACTGAACGGCGAGGTGCTGCAGGACGCGCGCACGAGCGATCGGATCTTCACGATCCCGGTGCTCGTCAGCTACATCTCCGCTGCAATCACGCTCGAGCCCGGCGACCTGATCCTCACCGGGACGCCCGAAGGCGTCGGCGTCTTCCGGAGCACAAGGTGTCGATGCAGGACGGAGACGTGGTCGAGGTCGAGATCGAAGGCATCGGAGTGCTTCGAAACGAAGTGCGGACGGCATCTCGAGACCTATGACGGAAGACGTTGTGCTTGCGAAGGCGCTATCCCGGCTCGGGACCGAGACCGCCTTCGAGGTGCTCGCCCGTGCCAGGAACCTCGAAGCCCGGGGGCGCCGTGTCATCCACCTCGAGATCGGGGAGCCCGA
Organism: uncultured Actinomycetota bacterium; assembly: GCA_963723405.1. GTDB lineage: Bacteria > Actinomycetota > Thermoleophilia > Gaiellales > Gaiellaceae > PALSA-600. Next base: position 33,833 of record CAVRQF010000009.1, read on the forward strand.
CTTCCCGACGCCTCGACACATCGTCGAGGCAGGTGCCCAGGCGTTGCTCGACGGGCACACGCACTACTGCCCGGCGCCGGGATTGCCGGAGCTCCGGGAGGCATGTGCAGAGCACCTGTCGCAGCGCGTCGGTCTGCCTATCGGCGCGGAGTCGATCCTGGTCGCTCCCGGGGCGAAGCCGTTTCTCCTCTTCGCCGTGCTGGCGACGTGCGATCCCGGCGACGAGGTCGTCTATCCGAATCCGGGATTTCCGATCTACGAGTCGGTCATACGGTTCGCGGGTGCGACGCCGGTGCCGCTGCCACTGACCGAAGACACCGGTTTCGCCTTCACTGCCGGCGATCTCGCAGGGCGGCTGACGCCGCGAACGAAGCTCGTCATCCTCAACTCGCCCGGGAACCCGACGGGAGGCATCATCTCGCCGGAGCTGAACACCGAGATTGCGGCCGTGCTCGAAGAGCATCGCTGCTGGATCCTGTCGGACGAGATCTACTCCGAGATGCTCTACGAGGGGGAGCACAGCTCGGTCGCCTCCTACCCCGGCCTTGCGGCCGCACCATCCTGGTCGACGGCTTCTCGAAGACATTCGCGATGACCGGGTGGAGGCTCGGATACGCCTCGCTGCCGCCACAACTCGTCGAACCAGTGACGCGCCTGATCATCAACTCGGTCTCCTGCACCGCGCCTGCAGTGCAACTTGCAGGTCTGGCAGCGTTGAGGGGGCCCCGCGACGAGGTACAGGCGATGCTCGCGGAGTTCCGCCGCCGCCGGGACGCGGTGGTCGAAGGACTGAACGCGCTCCCCAACGTCTCGTGTGTGACCCCGCGGGGTGCGTTCTACGCCTTTCCAAACGTGTCCGGAACGGGCTTCAGCTCGCGCGAGCTCGCCGACGCCCTGCTGGACGAGGCAGGCGTGGCCGTCCTCGCGGGGACGTCATTCGGTGGCTACGGCGAGGGCTACCTGAGGCTGTCCTATGCGAACTCGCTCGAGAACCTCGAAGAGGCGCTGGCGGCGATGAAGGGCCTGCTCGAGCGTCACGGCACTGCTTGAACAACTCTCGGGCACCACGAGCATCACACCGAAGTCCATGGGCAAGGCTTCCAGGGGACGTCGCGTCTCGATCGGGCGAGCGCGATCGCAAGGGCGCTAGATCCCTGGTAGACCCTCAGCGCCCTGCTCCTCGCGGAGGCCACGTACGTCGTCACCCGGCCCGCCCTACGATTCGCGGGCGACCCGTGAACGCAAAGGTCGCCGGGAACAAGACCGATCGGCCGCTCTTCGAGGTCGGCCGACACTGAGCTCGTTTCATCTGTTCCAGCGTCATGGCAGGCTCGCCCGGCTCCTCTGAGTAGCGGTGAGCTCTCGGGGCTTCACACCGTTGAGGGAGCAGCGGAACAACTCTGCATCGGGAGCAGGTAGGCCGACCGCGAACTGAACGGCCAGGACGCTCGACCCGGCGACCGCTCTCTTCGGTCGTCGACTCGTCGAGCTGCGTCTCGCACGCCACAGTCGGACAGGCGTACTCACCAATCGCCTCGATGACGTGCTCCACATGTCCTGCGAAATGGCTTGGTTGAC
>CAVRQF010000010.1:0-202482 GCA_963723405.1 uncultured Actinomycetota bacterium
TCGCGCGCTGTTCATCTCCGACGTGCATCTCGGCACCCGCGGCTGCCAGGCCGACAGCTGCTCGACTTCCTGCGCTATCACGACGCCGACACGATCTATCTGGTCGGCGACATCGTCGACGGCTGGGCGCTGCGCTCGTCGCTGGTACTGGCCGCAGCCGCACAACGACGTGGTGCAGAAGCTGTTGCGCAAGGCGCGCAAGGGCGCCCGCATCATCTACGTGCCCGGCAACCACGACGAATTCCTGCGCGATTACTACGGCACGCATTTCGGCGGCATCGAGGTGGTGGAGAACACCGTCCACGGGCCGCCGACGGCCGGCGCTATCTCGTCATCCACGGCGACATCTTCGATCTGGTCGTCACGCACGCGCGCTGGCTCGCGCTGCTCGGCGACAAGGCCTACGAATTCGCGCTCACGGCCAACCGCCTGTTCAACGGCGTGCGCCGCCTGCTCGGCGTGCCCTACTGGTCGCTGTCGCAATGGGCGAAGCTGAAGGTCAAGAACGCGGTCAACTACATCGGCGCATTCGAGAAGGCGCTGGCCGCCGAGGCCCGGCGTCACGGCGCCGACGGCGTGATCTGCGGCCACATCCACACGCCGCGATCCACGACGATTCGGCATGCGCTACATCAACTGCGGCGACTGGGTCGAAAGCTGCACCGCCGTGGTCGAGCACCACGACGGCCGGTTCGAGATCATCGACTGGAGCGCGACGGGCCACGACATCGAGCCGGCGCCGGCCGCGGTCGGCGGACGGCAGCAGCAGGCGCCTGATGAGGATTCTGGTCGCGACCGACGCCTGGCATCCGCAGGTCAACGGCGTCGTGCGCACGCTCGGGCATGGGCGCGCGAGGCGCGCGCGCTCGGCGTCGAGCTCGAATTCCTGAGCCCGGCGAGTTCTGCACGCTGCCGATGCCGAGCTATCCGGAAATCCGGCTGGCGCTGACCGGGCCGGGCGCGTGTCGAACGGCGGCTCGAACGCCGAGCCCGACGCCATCCACATCGCGACCGAAGGCCCGATCGGCCAGCTGGTGCGGCGCCACTGCATGCGGCGCGGCCTGCCGTTCACGACGAGCTTCCACACCCGCTTTCCCGATTATCTCGCCGACGGCTGCCGGTGCCGGAACGCTGGACCTGCGGCTGACCTGGGCCTGGCTGCGCCGCTTCCATGCGCCGGGCGCGGCGGTGCTGGCGGCGACGCCGGCGCTGGCGCGCGAGCTTGCGAGCGCGCGGCTTCCGCAACGTGATGCTGTGGCCGCGCGGCGTCGACGCCGACTTGTTCCGTCCGCGCCGGCGCGGCGCTCTCGATCTGCCGCGGCCGGTGTTCCTCTCCGTCGGACGCGTCGCGGTCGAAAAGAATATCGAAGCGTTTCTCGAGCTCGATCTGCCGGGCACCAAGGTCGTGGTCGGCGACGGGCCGGCGCGCGCCGCTGGCGCAGCAATATCCCGACGCGGTGTTCCTCGGTCGCAGCAGGGCGAGGAGCTGGCCGAGATCTATGCCGCCGCCGACGTGTTCGTGTTCCCGAGCCGCACCGACACCTTCGGCCTGGTGCTGCTCGAGGCGCTGGCGAGCGGCGTGCCGGTCGCGGCGTTTCCGGCGGCGGCGCCGCGCGACGTCATCGGCGATGCGCCGGTCGGCGCGCTCGACGAGGATCTGCGGCGCGCCTGCCTGCGGGCGCTGCGATGCTCGCGCGCAGGCCTGCCGCGATTTCGCGCTCGAGCATGAGCTGGGACGCAAGCGCGCGGATTTTCCTGAGGCATGTCGGCGGGGACGCGGAGGCACCGCGGCGGAGCGGCGGCGCAAGCCATTGGACCGACAGCTATGCGGTCAAGTCCCGACGTGGCTTGCGCGCTGATCGTGCCACGGTTTGCCGGCGCTATCGTTTCGCGCGATGGGTACCATCGATACCACAATCTTGCCGACCGCCGCCGACATCGAGGCCGCCGCGAAGCGGCTCGCCGGCGTCGCGGTCCGAACGCCGCTGTTCAATCGCCGGTGCTCGACGAGCGGCTCGGCGCGCGCGTCTTCCTCAAGGCCGAGACCCTGCAGCGCACCGGCTCGTTCAAGTTCCGCGGCGCCTACAACAAGATCTCGTCGATTCCGCCAGAGAAGCGCGCCGGCCGGCGTGGTGGCGTATTCGTCCGGCAATCACGCGCAGGGCGTGGCGGCGGCCGCGCGGCTGCTCGGCATGCCGGCGGCCATCGTGATGCCGGCCGATGCGCCGAAGCGCGAAGCGCGAGCGCACCGAGGCGCTCGGCGCCGAGGTCGTGCTCTACGACCGCGACAAGGAGGATCGCGCGGCGATCGCGCGCGAAGATCGTCGCAGAAGCGCGGCGCGACGCTGGTGCCGCCGTACGACGATCCGATGATCATCGCCGGGCAGGGCACGATCGGCGCGCGAGATCGTCGAGGATCTGGCCGCGCTGGGGCTCACGCCGGACATCGTGGTGGTCGGCGCTTCCGGCGGCGGGCTGGTCGCCGGCATCGCGCTCGGCGTGAAGTCGCGGATGCCGCGGCGTCAAGTTCTACACGGCGCGAGCCGGAAGGCTTCGACGACACCGCGCGCTCGTTCGTCAGCGGGCAAGCGCGAGCGCAATGCCGCGCATGAGCGGCACGATCTGCGACGCGCTGATGGCGGCACGCCGGGCGAGATCACTTCGCCGATCAACAAGGCGCTGGTCGGCAAAGGCGTCGTCGCGAGCGATGCCGAAGTCGGCGCGCGGTGCGTTCGCCTTCGACGGAACTGAAGCTCGTGGTGAGCCCGGCGGCGCTATCGGGCTCGCCGCGCTGCTCGCCGGCAAGCTCGAGGTCGAGGGCAAGACCGTGGTCGGCGTGCTGTCGGGCGGCAATGTCGATGCCGAGCTGTTCGCGAAGCTGATCAGCTGAAGAACGCGACTCGTTCTGCCTGGCTCATGCGGCGGATCGGCGCCAGCGCATCCGCATGCCGGCCGGACGTTGCTGCGAACAGGCCACTGTCGATCGCGGCCTGGCCGAGTGTGGAGGGCGCCGGCCTCGGAGTTGGCTCGGGATCCGGGGCCGCCGCCACCATTTCCAGCGGATCGACCGCGGCGCCCGGGGCGTCATCGACGACCGCCACTGGTTCGGGCGCTGGACTATCCTCGATCGCGGGAGCCGGTTCGTCGGCAACCTCTGCTGCCATTGACGCCGGTGGAGTATCCGGTGTGGCCGGCGGCTCTTCGATGACGGCGCAGGCGCGATTGGCTCGGCCAGGTGCTGGTCGCTCTCAACGTCCGTGATCTCGAGGTCTTCCCACAGGTTCGCCTGTACGTCGGCTTCGAGCGGCGTCAGCGCGGCTGTATCCTGCGGCGGCGCCACCGTTTCCGCTATTGGTTCATGAACCTGCGTGGCGGTCTCGGCAGTCTGAGCCGCGAACTGTCGCCGCCTTCGCGTCGCGCTGTGGCGTCGGCGCTTCGTCGGGTGCGACAACGTCGAGCGTCGCTTCGGTGCCGACAGACGCGGCCGCAGGCTCGCTCGGCGCAGGCGCTTCCTGCCGGGCCGGTTCGGCCGGGGGATCAGCGCGGACCGGGGCTTCCGCCCGCACTGGCGCTTCCGCACGCGGAGCCGGCTGCGCCGTGTCGATCTTCACCAGACCATTGATCTGGCGCGTCAGCGACTCCAGTGCCGCGGCAACAGCAGCCGAAACGTCGGGTGCGACCCTGATCGCCGAGCAGGCGCGCACAGCCATCGACGATCGCCTTGGCCTGCACGTCGAGCAGGTCGCACACCCGGGTATCGGCCCCGAACGTCACGCAAGGTCCAGTCGACGTCGCGCAGGACACTGGCCGCGCGCTGGATCGGCTCGATCGCCGGCCGAATGTCGGTTTTGGGCAAGTCTTTGAGAATTTGCCGGGCGTATCGGCGATCAGGTTGGCAATCGCCGGCAACAATTCCGCGAGCGGTTGAGGGCGTCGCCTTCTGGGTCGCGAGCGTCGCCTCGATGCGTTCGACGGCATCGAGCACCATACGGGTGTCGGCGTTGCGGTTGCGGCGTCCGTATTCGGCCAGAAAGTCGCGGCCGCGCTGGGTCGATTTCAGCGCCGCGCAAAACGTACGGTAGTCCTCCTCGCGCAACACGCCGGAGGGCGGATTGCGCAGCGAGCCGGAGTTATTGGTCAACGATCGGGTCGCCATCGTCTCGTTCCGCCCGTGGCGCCGGTTATTGCGGGATGCGCCATAAGTGCATTCCTCAAGCCGTCCGTTTATCAATCAGCCTGCTTGATTTCCGGCCAGTCCTCCCCGCCCCCTCCGTTGCAGAACCAAGACGTTATGCGGTTTTTGCGAGCAAAATCGGCTTTACACCGCGGGTTTCGGCGCTTTATGGGGCATCTTCGTTGTTGCCGGTATCAGTCAACCGTTCCTGCCGGTCTGGCTGAAGTCCAAGGGGCTGGACCCGGCGGCCATCGGCCTGGTGCTGGCGGCGCCGATGCTGCTGCGGGTGCTGACCATCCCGCTGGCAACACGTACCGCCGACCGGCGCGATGCCTTACGGCTGGCAATCATCATCGCCGCGCGTTTTGCCGCCGTCGGCTACGGCCTGATGGGGCTGGCCAAAGGCGCGCTCGCAATCATGCTGGCTTATTTCCACATCCAGACGGCGGGCCGCCGCTACTTCAACACCACACCGCTCGGCCGCGCCGTCACCGGGACGCTGCTCGTACGGACGATGCAGGAGCACGGCGTCGACATCTGGGGCGACGGCTCGACCTACAAGGGAAACGACATCCAGCGGTTCTACCGCTACGGCCTGCTCGCGAATCCGGCGCTCAGGATCTACAAGCCATGGCTCGACAGCGCGTTCGTCGACGAGCTCGGCGGCCGCAGGGAGATGAGCGAGTGGCTCGCCGCAAAGGGCTTGCCCTACGGCGCATCGGTCGAGAAGGCCTACTCGACCGATGCGAACATGCTCGGCGCGACCCACGAGGCGAAGGACCTCGAGCTCCTCTCGACGAGCATGAAGATCGTCGACCCGATCATGGGCGCCCCCTTCTGGGACCCGTCCGTCGGGATCGACCCGGAGACGGTGACGATCTCCTTCGAGGGCGGCCTCCCGGTGCGAGTCGGCGACCTCGAGAGCACCGATCCCGTCGAGCTCGTCCGGAAGGCGAACGCCGTCGGCGGACGCCACGGGCTCGGCATGTCGGATCAGATCGAGAACCGCGTGATCGAGGCGAAGAGCCGGGGCATCTACGAGGCGCCCGGGATGGCGCTCCTTCACATCGCCTACGAGCGCCTGCTCACCGCGATCCACAACGAGGCGACGCTCGAGCAGTACGCCGACCAGGGACGGCGGCTCGGCCGGCTGCTCTACGAGGGCCGCTGGTTCGACCCGCAGGCGCTGATGCTGCGAGAGGCACTTCAACATTGGGTCGCCGCGGTCGTCACGGGAGACGTCACTCTCGAGCTGCGGCGAGGGGACGACTACACGATCCTCGAGACCGAGGGCGAGGCCGTGAGCTACAGCCCCGAGCGCCTGAGCATGGAGCGGAGCTCCACCGCGTTCACCGCCGCCGACCGGGTCGGCCAGCTCGCCGTGCAGGTCAACGACATCGCCGATACCCAGCGAATGCTCGAGACGCAGCGCCGCCTGAGGCTCGCTCCGCCCCAACCCCCCTGGGACCCGCTGGAGCTGGGCGGATGACGCTCTGGGCGGGCCGCGTGGGAACGGGTCTCGCCCCCGAGGTCTGGGACTTCCTCCGCGCTCAGGACGACGAGCTTCTCCCGTACGACGTCCAGGGCACGCTGGTCCACGCCCATCGGCTCGCGAACGCCGGCATCCTCACGGCCGCCGAGCTCGCCGAGATCGAGCAGCGCCTCGAGGCGATCACCGTCGCCGACCTCGAGCCGGCAGACGAGGACGTCCACTCCGCGATCGAGCGGCTGCTCGGCGAGACGGGCAGGAAGGTGCATGCCGGCCGGTCCCGCAACGACCAGGTCGCAGCTGCGTTCCGGCTCTACGTCTCCCATGCGGCGGCGGAGACCGAGGAGGCGCTGTACGGGCTCGCCCGCACGATCATCGCCCGGGCCGCGGACGAGGCGAAGACGCCGATGCCCGGCTACACGCATCTGCAGCGTGCGATCCCGGTCACGCTCGGGCACCACCTGCTTGCCTGGACGGAGATGCTCGAGCGGGACAGGATGCGTCTCCGGTTCGCGGGCGCACAGGCGATCTTCTCGCCGCTCGGGTCGGGAGCGCTGGCCGGCTCCACGCTCGAGATCCCGCCGCCGCCAGACCCGATGCGCAACTCGATGGACGCCGTCGCAGACCGCGACTTCGCGCTGGACTATCTCTACGCGGTCGCGCTCCTCTTCGTCCACCTCTCCCGTATCGGCGAGGAGATCGTCCTCTGGACGACCGCCGAGTTCGGCTTCGCGCGGCTCCCGGAAGATGCTGCGACCGGTTCGTCGATGATGCCGCAGAAGCTGAACGCCGACGTGGCCGAGCTGGCGCGTGGCAAGGCGGGCACGGCAATCGGGCGCCTCACCGGGCTCCTCGCGACGATGAAGGGGCTGCCGCTGGCCTACAACCGCGACCTCCAGGAGGACAAGCCGCCCGTGTTCGGCGCGCGCGCCGACGCGAAAGCTGCTCTCGACGCCCTGACGGCGCTCGTGACAGGGCTCGAGTTCGACCGCGAGCGGATGGCGGCCGCCTGCGCCGATCCGCTTCTCCGCGCCACGGATGCCGCCGAGGCGCTCGTGCGCGAGGGGACGCCGTTCCGCGATGCCCACGAGCAGGTCGCCTCGCAGGTGCGGCAGGGCACCTTCGAACCGCCCGCGATCGACCGCCCCCGGCTCGGCGAGGTAGGGGAGGCCGTCGAGGCGGCGAAGAGGCGCTGGCTATGAAGTCGCCGCTCCCCGTCTCGCTCTCCGGCCGGGACCTGCTCAGGATCACCGATCTCGTGCCGGCCGAGGTCGATGCGATCCTCGACCTGGCCGACGAGCTGAAGGGCGACCGCACCCCGCGCCTGCCGGGGAAGACGCTCGGCCTCATCTTCGGGCAGCCATCGACGCGCACGCGGATCTCGTTCGGCGTCGCGATCATCCAGCTCGGAGGCGGTTTCGTCACGCTGACCCCGCAGGAGATGCAGCTCTCCCGCGGGGAGTCGCTGTCGGACACCGGGCAGGTGCTGTCGCGCTATCTCGACGCGCTCGCGATCCGGGTCCTCTCGCACGGCGAGCTCGAGGAGTGGGCCTCCGCCTGCGAGATCCCGGTGATCAACGCGCTCACCCAGGTCGAGCACCCCTGCCAGGCGCTCGCCGACGCGCTCACGATCAGGCAGCGGTTCGGCTCCCTCGAGGGCGTCCGGATCGGGTGGGTCGGCGACGGCACGAACGTCCTCGTCTCGCTCGCCCAGATCGCGGCCCTGACCGGGATGGAGGTCACAGCCGCCTGCCCCGAGGGGTACGACCCGCCCGCCGGCACGCCGCTGACGCTCGTGCGCGATCCCGCCGAGGCTGCAGCAGGCGCCGACGTGCTCGTCACCGACATCTGGGTCTCGCTCGGCGACGAGGAGCAGCGCGAGCGGCGGCTGCACGACCTGGAGCCCTACCGCCTGGACGAGGCGCTGGTCGACCTCGCCTCCCCCGAGGTGAGCGGTGCTCCACTGCCTCCCGGCACACCCGGGCGAGGAGATCGCGCCGGGAGTGATCTACGGCGAACACTCGGCCGTCTGGGACGAGGCCGAGAACCGGCTGCACGTGCAGAAGGCACTGCTGGCACTCGTGCTCGGCTGACGCGCGCGGCTGTTGTAGGCTGGGCTCCAGCCCATGACAGACGGCCTCGACAACCATCACCGCAAGACGCTCGAGAAGCTGTTCGAGCACCCGCCGAGCAAGAACGTCGAGTGGCGCGAGATCGAGTCGCTGCTCGAGGCGGTCGGAACGGTGACCCGGGAGCACAACGGGAAGCTCCGGGTGAGCGTCGGGCCCGAGACCGAGACGTTCCACCCGCCACACGGGAAGGACGTCGACGTCCAGGCCATCGTCGACGTGAGGCGCATGCTCGAGAACGCCGGCTATGGGCCCGGGAGCCCTGCCGGTGCTCGAGGTCGAGGAGCTCGGCGACGGGCCGCCCCGCGACCACGGCGACGGCCGTTGGGGCGCTCCCGTAAGGTGTAGTTCCTGAGGACGTTGGCTCATCTGATCGAGGGTGGTGACGATAAATGCGAAGGACCGCCTCGATGATCTCGGGACGATGACGGATCGGAGCAAGAGCGCGTCGGCTGCGAACCCGCGAGTTGCCAAGGCGCGGCGTAACGCGCATCTCTCGGTCGACGAACGGGTCGCGCGTGGCAAGGACGCCCGCCGGGAAGCTCCGCGATCGAGTCATGGGGAGTGGGAGCCGGCGCCCGACCGTCCGGGCCCGGTCTCCCTGCTCGAGGGCCAGGCGAAAACGCGGGTCCCCGAGCTCATCCCTATTCGACACGGGCGCATGCTGATCTCGCCCTTCACGTTCTTCCGCGGCGCCGCCTGCGTGATGGCTGCCGATCTCGCAGCGACGCCTCGGTCTCAGATCAACGTTCAGCTCTGCGGCGACGCGCATCTTTCGAACTTCGGGCTGTTCGGATCTCCGGAGCGGAGGCTCATCTTCGATATCAACGACTTCGACGAAACGCTCCCCGGGCCCTGGGAGTGGGACGTGAAGCGCCTGGCAGCTAGCTTCGAAATCCTGGGGCGTGAGCGAGGATTCTCGCCCGATGACCGCCGCGAGATCGTGCTCGCATGCGTTCGCGACTACCGAGAGGTCATGCTGAAGGCCGCACGCATGACGACGCTCGAGGCGTGGTACGACCACATCGACGTCGAGGAGTTGATGGACCTCGTCCACTACGAGCTCGCCGAGGGTCGGTTGGCGAAGAAGGAGGCGAGGCAGGCGAAGAAGGACGTCGCGAAGGCCCGGACTCGGGACAGTCTCCGGGTCTTCGCCAAGCGCGCCGATGAGATCGACGGCAAGCTCAGGATCGTCGCAGACCCTCCGCTGGTCGTTCCGCTCGAGGACCTGGCGGACCTCGACGACCCCAGGCTCCAGGGGATCGAGGAGTGGATGCGTTCGCTCGTGACCCGCTACCGGCGCTCGCTGGCCCGCCAGCACCATCCGTTCGAGGAGTTCGAGTACGTTCACACCGCGCGCAAGGTGGTCGGGGTCGGCAGCGTCGGCACCCGGGCCTGGATCCACCTCTTCGTCGGCCGTGACGAGCAAGATCCACTGTTTCTCCAATCGAAGGAGGCGCAGCCGTCGGTGCTCGAGCCGTTTCTCGGCACGAGCGAGCACCACGAGAACGGCCGGCGGGTGGTTGTCGGCCAGCGGCTGATGCAAGCGGCCAGCGACATCTTCCTCGGCTGGCTCCGCGTCTCGGGGCTCGACGGCGTAACCCGTGACTACTACGTGCGTCAGCTCCACGACTGGAAGGGCGCCGTCGAGGCCGACGCCCTCCTCGTGCCCGGCACGACGCTCTATGCCCGACTCTGTGGAGCGACCCTCGCCCGCGCCCACGCCCGCTGGGGCGATCGGATCGCGATCGCGTCGTACCTCGGCGAGGGTGACGCCTTCGACCGGTCGCTCGCTCGCTTCTCCAGCCGGTACGCGGACCAGAACGACCGCGACTACGAGTCATTCGAACGTGCCGTCGGGTCGGGCCGCCTGCAAGCCGAGACGGGTTTGTAGGTTCAGGAGCCCCTGCACCTCGTCGTCTCGGTGGCGACGGTCCGGCATCAGCGACCGGACGGCCGCGGCAACGCGACGTGTGAGATGTCGGTCATCCGTCTGCCACCGGTGCCTCTAGTTGCCGACGGCCTCGACGACGAGGGTCAGCCTGCGGCGGCCGACCACCTCGACGGCCTCACCGGTCTCGGCGCCGGCGGCGCAGTGCGCACCCCAGATCTCGCCGTTGACACGGACCTGCCCGGCAGGCCGGCACGGGGAGACGACGGTGCCGCGCTCGCCGATGAGCGTCTGAGGGCCGACGGCTGCGCGGTGGGTGCGGACCCGCCGCTGCCAGAACAGGACCTCTCCTCCGAAGCATACGAGCCCGGCGGCAAAGGCGACGATGCTCCAGGGCCACGGGAGCAGGAGCAGCAGGACGATGGCTACGACGAGGAACACGGCGCAAGGATAGGGGCGCTAGAGGTCTGTGACGGGCTCGGCATCGCGATGCCGGTGTACGACTGCGTTCAGGAAGGCGGCACCGATGGCGAGGCGCGCCTCCAGGTACAGCCAGGCGAGCAGCACCGCGGCCGTGCCGAAGGACCCGTATGCCGCCTCGGCCCGGCCGAGCCGGGGCGCAAAGTAATAGACGACGACGAGAGAGACGACCTGGTTGCCGATCCCGATCAGGACGGCGCCTGGGAGGAGATCCCGAACCCGGACGGGCGGGTGGGGCAGGAGCCACATGCCGAGGAGTGCCACTCCGATCACGATGAGGACGCTGACGAGAACACCGACGATCGCTCCTGCGCCGAGCTGGGCGCGAGACCACGCGGCGGCCGCCCCCGAGGCGGCTCCGACCACATAGACGAAGTTGAAGAACAGGATCGCGAGAAACGGCCGGCGGATCTTCGCCTGCTCGAGCCCCCACGCCAGCGAGTACGCGAGGCGCATGGCCCGGAGCGCCCCGAGCGTGAACCACCCGAGCGCGACGATCCCGAACGGGAGGAGGATGTAGATGTCGCGGCTGCCGTCGGTGAGTGCCTTCGCGCCGCCGTTCGCCGCGGCTGCGCCGATCCCGAACCTGCGCGCCTCGTGCTCGAGCCCCTGCTCGCTGAGGTCGACCCAGAACGAGAGCAGCGCGGCGACGACGAGCCCGAACGGCACGAGCCAGAGGAAGAGGCGGAACGCCACACCGGCCTCGATCAACGCTCCGCCGGCACGGCGCTCGGCGGTGAGGACCTCGTAGACGAGCCTGGAGCCCGGCACTCGCTCCGTCCGCTTACGCGCTTCCTCCGCCCACGCCGGCAGAGCCTCGATCCTGGAGCGGAGGGACACGGCCTGGTTCGGAGTCTGTCAGACTCGCTCCCGGTGGGGCGCCGGGCGAATGCGGGGCGATGGGACACGCCGTAGCGGACGTCCTTCCTGATCTGCCTCTGATCCGCGAGGAGCTCCCCTCTTGGCCGCCGGAAAGCGGGAGCGGTTGCGGCCCTCGGCGCGGTCGATCCGCGCCTCCAGCACCGTCTCGCGCCGGCGCCCGGCGCCCTTCGCTCGATTACGCTCTTCGAGTTGAACGGCCCGCCGCGAGCAGAGGACGAGACACGTGGCGCCGGCGGACTGCTGGTTACGACGCAACAGCTCGCGGCCGACGCCGGCAGGGACCTGCTCATCGCGGGAGGCTCGGCGGTAGACGCCATAGTCGCGGCGGCTTTTGCGCTCTGCGTCGTTGATCCATCGAACTGCGGGATCGGCGGTTATGGGGGGTTCCTCGTCTACGCGCCTGCCGGCGACGAGCCTCTCGCAGTCGAGTTCAACACTTGGATGCCCGCACGCCTCCACCTTTCGAAGCTTCGCCGGCCGGGCAGTCTCGAGCCAGTAGTGCGCGGCGGGCTTGGCGTCGCGCCTCCGGCCGTCGTTCCGGGACTTCTCCAGGCCCACGCTCGGTTCGGCCGGCGGCCGCGAGCAGAAGTGCTCGAACCGGCGATCCGCCTGGCCCGCGACGGCTTCCCGGTCGGTCGCTACCTCGCCTGGGCGCTCCAGGAGCACCAGGCCCACGGAGGCGCAGGCCGGGGCGGCGAGTTCGACTCGTTGTTCTACCCCGACGGCCTGCCGCTCGCACAGGGATCGACGCTGATTCAGAGTGACCTCGCCGGCACACTCGAGGCGATTCGCGAGGGTGGCGCCGACGCCGTTTCCAGCGGAGCGATCGCGGCGGCCATCTGCGAGGGCGTGGCCGCCTCGGGGGGTGTGCTCACCCCCGACGACCTTGCCCAGGACCGCGTCTCCATCGTGCCCGCGACGACCGCAACCTTCGCCGACGCGACCGTCTACGGGCCGTCACCGGCCGTGAGCGGCGCCGGCATCCTCTTCCCGGCTCTCGACGAGATCGATCCGGCCAAGCTGGGCGCGAACCGGGGGCGCGAGTACGTGGCTGCGATCGCCGACAGCCTTCGGCGCGCCTGGACAATGCGGATCGCGGAGTGCGGGGCACCCGCCGATCATCCCCACACGACGCATCTTTGCGCCGCCGGGCCGGAGCGCGACCTCGCCACGCTGACGTTCACGCACGGCCCATGGTTCGGATCCGATCTGATCGCTGCAGGAACCGGAATCGTGCTGAACGGCGGGGCAAACATCCTCGCCCCGTCAGCCTCCGGAGGCCGTGCCGTGACGAACATGGCCCCGATCGTGCTGGACTCGGGGGACCATGCGCGCCATGTGCTCGGAGCGGCGGGCGGGCCACGGATCCCGGCGCTCCTGCTCTCGGCAGTCGTCGACGTCGTCTGCTACGGCGCGTCGCTCGGTCGGGCCGTGGCATCGCCGCACGTCTCCGTTCGGGCCGCCGACGGGATGCTCGAGGTCGAGCCTGAGCTGCGGCTCGCCGGCGGCCCGGCCGAAGCTCTGATGCTGGGTGAGCGCGACTTCGGCCCGATCTGCGGGATCACGCGCCTGCCCGACGGCTATCTCGCAGCGGTCGACCGACGTTTCGAGAGCGGTCTCGCCTTCGCTTGAAGGCGCCAAGTCCGTTCACAGCGTCGCGCGAAATCGGCTGTGGCCTCTGGCCGTGTCAGCGAAGCTCGAGGATCCCGTCGATCTCGACCTCGATCTCCATGTCGGACTGGATCGTCGTCCGGGCGGGATAGGGCGCGGCGAAGAACTCGCCGTAGACCCGATTCATGGTCGCGAACCCGCTCATGTCGCGCAGGTACACGCCGACGCGCACCGCGTCGGCGAGTGAGCTGCCCGCAGCCTCCGCTACGGCGGCCAGGTTCCGCAGCGTCTGCCTCACCTGAGCCTCGAACTCGGTCGGGATCTCACCGCTCGTCGGATCCGCGGGACCCTGTCCTGCGAGGAACACGAGCCCGCCCGTTCGTACGGCGTGCGAGTACAGCCCCGAGGGCGCCGGCGCGCCGTTGGCCTGGATTGCCTGTGCCATCGATCGTCTCCTTCGACTCGACCCTGATCGTTCATCATCGCTATCCGTTGTCCTAATAATTCTGATAAGCATTCCTCTTGCGTCGCAATCGAGCATGCGCAGCGCGGTCGACGGCGCCCCGACACGATGCCCGACACAGCAGGCCGCGGCACGCTCGCCCTCAGGAAGCCACTCAGCAAGGAGGACCAGGCATGCACTATCTCTATAGACGAAAGAGGCTCGCCGCCCTCGTACCTGCGGCGGCCGTCGCCGGGCTCGTGGCGCTCACCCTCGGACAAGCCGGACACGCGACGCCGCGTGCCACGAGCGCGACGACCTGCACGCAGCACGGAACCGTAACGTTCGGCGTTGCGGGCGGGGCGATCCCGTCGCTCGATCCCAACACGATCGCGTCGGCCGCGCAGTGGACGATCCAGCCGCTGCTCTACAACGGCCTGACCAAGTACGCGCACGACGGCTCCGTCCTTCCCGACGTCGCCGTGAGGTGGAAGCACTCGGCCGACCTGAAGACCTGGTGGTTCTTTCTCCGCCGAAACGTCAAGTACGCGAATGGTCGTCCGTTCACCGCAAAGGACGTCGTCGCCAACGTGCTACGGGTTCTCAACCCGGCAACAGCGTCTCAGGCACGCGGCAACATCAAGGACGTGCAGTCGGTTCGGGCGATCGGCAACTACGAAGTCCGCTTCAAGACCGGCAGCCCGACCTCGATCCTGCCGGATCAGATCTTTCTCACCAAGATGAGCGACGTCCCGAACATCGCGAGCAAGGACCCGAAGCTCGCGGGCAACGGCACCGGGCCGTACGAGGTCGCGAGCTTCACCCCCGACCAGGCGCTCTCCCTCGTCCCGAACCCGAACTACTGGGGCCCGAAGCCGTGCTTCAGCCAGATCAACTTCGTCCGCGAGCCCGATCCCACGTCCATGGTCACGGCCTTCACGAGTGGAAAGCTCGACATGGCGTTCCAGGTTCCGACCTCGGCGGTGGCCAAGATCCAGAGCGACAAGAACGCGTCGATCCTCGAGCCGACGACGATCTCGAGCGTTCAGGCGTGGGAGGTCGACACGACCTCGCCGCCGTTCAACAACGTGGCCGCCCGTCAGGCCCTCTCCTACGCGATCGACCGCGCGACCATGGTCAAGGTGGCGTTCGCCGGCCAGGCGACCCCGACGCTCACGAACGACCTGGTGAATCCGGCCAATCCCGCGTTCAACAAGAGCCTCACTTCATACGCGTTCAACCTCGACAAGGCGAAGCAGCTCTTCACACAGGCGGGCGTTCAGCCCGGGACGACGTTCACGTTCCTCACGGACGGCACGCCCGAGTGGACGACGATGGGAGAGATCCTGCAGCAGGACCTGCAGAAGATCGGCCTCAACCTCAAGATCGACCAGGAGGACGAGAGCACGTATCTCGACAAGTTTTATCCGCCGGGCAAGTC
Source organism: uncultured Actinomycetota bacterium (assembly GCA_963723405.1). Lineage (GTDB taxonomy): Bacteria > Actinomycetota > Thermoleophilia > Gaiellales > Gaiellaceae > PALSA-600. The sequence goes on from CAVRQF010000010.1 coordinate 14,540, forward strand.
GTATCCCGGCGTGATCGTCGCGAACTTCCTCTCGCTCCAGCCGAACCCGGTCCTCACTCTCGCCTTCCCGACCTCGGGCAAGTGTGAGTGCAACTGGAACAACTCGGTCTACGACGGCCTGCTCTCGAAGGCCTTCGGAACCACCAACCGCCAGGCGATCGTGAATCAGATGCAGACGATGGTGAGCACGCAGGCGCCGGTCTTCACGATCGCGAGCCAGACGAACATCATCGCAGTGAGCAACAAGATCCAGGGCGCCTGGCAGGACCCGCGCGGCAATCTGCACCTCGAGGATGCCCAACTGACCGGCTGACCCGAACAAGAGGAGAAGTAGAGAGGAGAGTTCTTGGGGCCGACGGTCCTGTTCATCGCAAGGCGAACCGCCACCAGCATCGGGTTGCTCGCCCTCACGTCCGTCGTCATCTTCGTGGTCATGCGGGTCATCCCCGGCGATCCCACGATCACGAAGCTCGGCGGCTCGATCCGGGACCTCGACCCCCAGACTCTCCACGACGTCCGCCATCAGCTCGGCCTCGACCATTCGCTCCCCGTGCAGTACGAACGCTGGGTCTCCGGGATGCTGCACGGCGACTTCGGGCTCTCGTACTTCAGCCAGTACCCGGTCACGACCCTGCTGAACGAGCGCATCTTTCCGACGCTCCAGCTCTCGCTGACTGCCTTCGTCCTCGGCGTCACGTTCGCGGTGCTCGCAGCCTCGCTGAGCGCAATCTGGCGGAATCGGTTCCTGGACGCGGCGCTCTCTGGCTTCACCGCGATCGGGATGGCCACGCCGACCTTCGTGATCGGCATCCTCCTGATTGTCGCCTTCAGCGTAAAGCTGAACTGGCTCCCGGCCCAGGGCTACGTTTCGTTCGAGCACGACCCGGTCCAGAGCATGAAGGCGGTGCTGCTCCCTGCGATAACCCTGGCGATCGGCGTTGCCGCCCCGATTCTCCGCATCCTCCGGACGTCGCTGGGCGAGGTGGACTCGGCGGCGTACATTCGGACGGCTGCGGGGAAAGGGTTGACGCGCCGCCAGGTGGTGTTCGGGCACATGCTGCCGAACGCGATCATCCCCGCCCTGACCATGATCGGAGTCATCCTCGGCACCGTCATCGGCGGCACGGTGATCGTCGAGTACGTGTTCGCGCGTCCCGGACTCGGGACGCTGATGGTCGACTCGGTGCTGCAGCGCGACTACCAGGTGCTACAGGCGCTCGTCCTCTTCGCTGCGGCGGTATTCATCCTCACGAGCCTCGTCGTCGACATCCTCTCCTGCATCATCGACCCGCGCCTGAGGCTCGTCGGTGGGGAGGCCTGAGTGAGCGCAGCGGCCATCGGCTCGTTCGGAAGCCTCCGGACACGTTTCAGCGGCGGAGGCGTCACCGGCCGCGTCCTGCGCCGTCCCTCGGCTGCACTCGCAGCGCTCGTGGTCGCGCTGCTCGTGTTCGGCACGCTCTTCGCTCCGTTCGTCGCACCGTACGCGCAGAGCCACTCCGACTACGACCACCTATTTGCTGCGCCATCGTTCGCTCACCCGTTCGGCACCGATGAGCTCGGCCGCGACCTGCTGACGCGCGTGCTCTACGGAGGGCAGACGTCGCTGGAGATCGCGTTCCTCGCGACGCTGGTCGCGATCGTCTTCGGTGCTGCCTGGGGATTCTGCGCAGCCCTCGCCAGGAACTGGAGCGACGAGGTCCTCATGCGCCTCGCCGACCTCACGCTCGGTCTGCCGGTGATCCTCGTCGGGCTCGTGTTCGTGGCGGCCTTCGGCCCATCCACACTCAACCTCGTCGTCATCCTCGGCATCCTGTTCGCGCCGGCCACCGCGCGTCTCGCCCGGTCGGCGCTCCTGTCCGAGCTGCAGTCCGACTACTACTTCGCCGCGGTCTCGGTCGGTGCTCCGACCTGGCGCATCTTGCTCGAGGAACTGCTGCCGAATACGCTGCCCGTCCTGCTCGCACGCGCCTCGCTCGTCGCCGCAGACGCGATCTTCGTCGAGGCGAGCCTGAGCTTCGTCGGGCTCGGCGTCCAGCCTCCGGCGGCCTCGTGGGGCACGCTGCTCCACACCGGCTACAGCAACCTCTACACCTCGTACTGGTACCCGATCTTCCCGGGCCTCGTGATCGTGATCGCCGTGCTCTCGCTGAACGTGCTCGGCGACAACATCCAGCGGGCGCTCGACCCGGCCCGTCGATGAGCGACGCGGGCGCAGAAGCTCCCGTCCTCGACGTCCGGGAGCTCTCGGTCGAATTCCCGGGCTCGCCGAGCCCGGTCGCCCCGGTCATCGACGTCTCCTTCACCGTCGCGAGGCGCGAGAAGCTCGGTCTGGTCGGTGAATCCGGATCAGGGAAGTCCCTGACCGCGCTGTCGCTGATGCGGCTGCTACCGGCGCCCGCGCGGCTTGCCTCCGGCACGGTGCTGCTCGGTGGGCGCGACCTGACGAGGGTGTCCGAGCGCGAGATGGCAGCGGTGAGGGGCGCGCGGATCGCGATGGTCTACCAGGATCCGATGTCGTCGCTCAATCCCGTGCGCTCCGTCGGCCGGCAGATCGTCGAGGCGATCCGCGTCCACGAGGACGTCTCCAAGGACGCTGCGCGCGCTCGCGCGATCGATCTGCTCGGCGACGTCGGCATTGCTGCGCCGGCGCGCCGCTTCGACAGCTACCCGCACCAGCTCTCGGGCGGAATGCGTCAACGCGTGATGATCGCGATGGCGATCTCCGCCAACCCGGACATCCTGATCGCGGACGAGCCGACGACGGCGCTCGACGTCACGACTCAGGCGCGCATCGTCGACCTGCTCGGCCGACTCGTCGACGAGCGGGAGATGGGCGTGATCCTGATCACGCACGATCTCGGACTCGCCGCGACGATTTGCGACACGATCCACGTCATGTACGCAGGCCGCATCGTCGAGCGCAGCCCTGCCGATCGACTCTTCGCAGGCCCGATCCACCCGTACAGTGAGGCTCTGCTCGGCGCGATCTGCCGCCTGGACGAGGACGTCGACCGCCCGATCGCCGCGATCGGCGGACAGCCGCCCCTCCCTCAGGAGCTCCCGTCCGGCTGTTCCTTTCACCCTCGGTGCCCGTATGCGCTCGACCTCTGCCGCACCGAGGCGCCACCCCTCCTCGAACTGACCGACGATCGGCAGGCACGTTGCCATCTGGCCGAGCAGCGAGCCGGGCTGGTCGCAGCGTGAGCCACGGGCCGCTCGTCGCCGCGGAGGACCTTCACCGGCACTTCCGGGTCGGAACCTCGCGCGACCGTCACGTGGTCAGGGCGGTGGACGGCGTCTCGTTCGAGATCGGTCGTGGAGAGACGTTCGGGCTGGTCGGCGAGTCCGGCTCTGGCAAGTCGACGCTCGCGCGGCTCCTCGTTCGGCTCGACCGGCCGACCGCCGGCCGCGTGCTCTTCGACGGGCACGACCTCGCCCCGCTGTCGCCGTCCGACCTCCGCCGTCTGCGACGCAGGATGCAGATCGTCTTCCAGGACCCGTTCTCATCGCTGAACCGACGTCGGACGGTCGAGCAGTCGGTTGCCCTCCCGCTGCGCGTCCACCGTCGTGACCTGAGCTCGGCAAGACGGACCGAACGGGTTCACGAGCTGCTCGAGCTCGTCGGTCTCCGTCCCGCGCATGCCGCCGCCTACCCACGCGAGCTCTCCGGCGGCCAGTGCCAGCGCGTTTCGATCGCGCGGGCACTGGCGCTCGAGCCGGAGCTCGTCGTCCTCGACGAAGCGGTGTCGGCGGTCGACGTCTCGATCCAGGCGCAGATCCTCAACCTCCTGCGCGAGCTGCAGGAGCGGCTCGCGCTGACGTACCTCTTCGTCAGCCACGATCTCGCGGTCGTGCGGTACATGTCGGATCGTCTCGCGGTGATGTACGGCGGCCGCATCGTCGAGTCGGGGCCCCGCGACCAGCTCTTCGGGAACCCCGTCCACCCGTATACGCACGCTCTGCTCGCCTCGATTCCATCGAACGCCGGATCCGACGGCCGGTTCCTCGCAGCCGTCAGGGACGAAGCCGCGACCGAGCTCGAGGTGACCGGCTGCCGCTTCCATCCGCGCTGCCCACTCGGCGAGCGGTCGCGGTGCCGCGAGATCGACCCCGTCCTTCAGCGGCATCGGGCCGGATCACGACGCGGCCTGCCACTATCCGCAGACGAAGCAGAGCCTGCTCGCAGAGGCGATCGCGGGCGCCGGATGAGCCTGATCCCGGTCCCTCGCGTGATCAGCGCCGCAGGCTTCGTCACGTCCCTCGGAGGCGGGTCCCTCTCGCCGACGGTCCGTGCGGCAATGGACGAGGCCGCCGGGAGCACGTGGCGTCCTGACGACCTGCAGACCTGGGTAGGGGAGGCGATCGTCGACCTGACGGGTGCCGAGGCCGGGTGGGTGACCGCCGGTGCTGCGGCCGGAATGACACTCGCCGCGGCGGCATGCATCGCGCGGACGCGTCTCTCGGTCATGGACGCACTCCCGGACACCGCCGGGATTCCCGCGGAGATCATCGTGCAGCGAGGGCATCGCAACGCGTACGACCGGGCCTTCCGTACTGCCGGCGCCCGGATCGTCGAGGTCGGTTACCCGTGGATCGAAGGCGTCGGCCTCACGTACGAATGGCAGCTCGAGGCAGCGTTCTCGGAGCACACTGTCGCGGTCGGCCAGCTCGCACTCGCCGACGCGGACGGCGTTCCGCTCCGCCGCGTCTGCGAGCTTGCGAGAGCACACGGCGTACCCGTGATCGTCGACGCCGCCGCCGAGCTGCCGCCGTCGTCGAACCTCCGCCGGTTCATCGACGAGGGCGCGGCGCTCGTCGTCTTCAGCGGCGGCAAGGCGATTCGCGGCCCACAGGGATCCGGCGTGCTGGCAGGCCGCCGTGACCTGATCGAGTCCGTCCGCCTGCAGACGCTCGACATGGATGTGGACGTCGCGTCGTGGATCGAGCGTGAGTCGACCGAGCCGCCGCATCATGGCCTCGGGCGCAGCATGAAGGTCGGCAAGGAGCAGATCGCCGGTCTTGCGGTCGCGTTGCGCGAGTTCGCGGATCGCGATCACGAGGCCGAGGCGGCCGAGCACGGCATGTGGCTCGAGAGCCTGCGGGCCTCCCTCGCCGACAGACCGAGCACCGTGCGAGCCGATCTGCACTTCTACCCGCGCCTCGTGATCGAGGTCGGCCGGACGCACGGACGCTTGCGGGGCGGCTCGCCGCCGACGAGCCCGCGATCGTCGTCCCGCACGCGCCACTCGCGCGTGGCGAGCTCGTGATCTGTCCCGAGGCGATCACGCGCAGGACCGGCCGCTCGTCGAACACGCTCTCTGGGTCCTCGCCTGATGGGCAGCTGGACATTCGCCGGCGCGACGGTCGTCGACGGAACCGGCACGGCACGGCGCACGGCCGACATCGTGATCGAGCGCGACCGCATCGCTGCGATCGGCGCCGGTGAACGTCGCGGGACCGTAATCGACGCCGAGGGGCTGATCGCCATCCCGGGCTTCGTCGACATCCACTCCCACGTCGACTGGATCGCGCCGCTCGCAGCCGGCCCGGAACTGCTCCAGGCCAACGTGCGGCAGGGCATCACGACGTCGCTCGGAGGCAACTGCGGCATCTCGCCTGCCCCGCTCGGCGGCTCGTTCAACCGCGGAGCAATCGAGCAGATGCTGCTCGTCGGCTCGGTGACCGCAGACCTCGGGTGGAACTGGAGCTCCGTGCGCGAGTATCTCGACGAGATCGAGAGGCGCGGGCTGCCGTTCAACGTCGGGATCTACGTCGGCCACAGCACGCTCCGTGCCACCGTCCTCGGCGAGTATCAGCGGGCGCCGACTCCCACCGAGCTGGCGGAGATGGAAGATCTGCTCGTCGCAGGCCTCGACGAGGGTGCCGTCGGGCTCTCCGTCGGCCTCGAGTACTTCCCCGGCCGCTATGCCGGGCCGTCGGAGGTGGAGAGGCTGGCCCGGATCGCAGCCCGGCGCGACGCCCTCGTGGCCGTTCACACGCGGGGCATCTCGGAGCTCTACGACCCCGCGATGGACGAGGCGATCGGGTTCGCCAGGGCGACCGGCTGCCGGCTCCAACTCGCGCACGTGAACCCGATGGGACGCGCGAACTGGAACGCGATCGACCGGCTGTTCTCGAGTGTCGACGATGCGCGTGCGGCGGGCCTCGAGCTCGCGTTCGACATCATCGGCTACACCGCCTGGACCATGACTGCGTTCGAGGCCCTGCCGCACGTCGTCGCCGACCTCGGCCTCGACGCGGTGCTCGCGCTCGCGTCGCGCGGCGACGGCCGCGGCCACCTGCGGCGCCTCGTCGAGGAGGCGTGGCCGCAATGGCCTCCGTGGGTCGAGGGCCGCGTCACCCGCAATGTCCTGCTCGAGATGGGCTGGGACGCGCTCCATCTCGCCGACGCAGCGCCTGGTTTCGAGGGCGCGCGCGGGCGAACGCTCGGCGAGATGGCCCGCGAGCGCTCCGCGGATCCCTTCGACCTCTACTTCGACCTGCTGCTCGCGTCCGGCGGCGCCGCGCGGATCGTCAACGACGGCTACGGCGGCGACGCCGAGAACGAGGAGCCGTTGAGACGCCTCGTGCTGCGGCCTGACGCGATCCCGGAGACCGACACCGTGCCGGTCGTTGCCAACGGCAAGCTCTCGCTGCCGCTGCCGCTCTTCTGGGGGACGATGCCGCGCTTTCTCGCCCGCTTCTCGCGCGAGCTCGAGCTGCTGCCGTTCGAGCACGCGGTCGCACGGATCACGAGCCTCCCAGCCCGGCGGGCCCGCCTCGTCGACCGCGGCGAGCTGCGGCCGGGCGCGTTCGCCGACGTCGTGCTGCTCGACCTCGCGCAGCTCGGCGACCGCGGAACGTTCCTCGAGCCCGAGGCGCCCGGCGGCGTCGAGTGGGTCTTCGTGAACGGAGAGCCGGTCGTCTCGGCCGGAGTCTATGATCCGGCGCCGCTGCCGGGGCGCGCGCTTCGCGCACGAACGCCGTATGTCGGTAGCACGTAGCTCACATAGAGCCGTTCGCATTCGGGCCCACACGACGCAAGCTCCCCGTCACCACCCTCGAAGGTCCAGGCGCGGCGCGGGAGCATTCGGCCGCAGACGTCGCATTGAACCGTGTTCGTCTCGTACCACTTCTGGTCGAGCTCGACCCAGCGCCGCTCAGTCACCGACATCGACTCCGTAGTCGCGCTTCGCTACCTCCACGCTGACGTAGCCCTCGGCGACGTCCCGGCGGACGAGGGCGGGGTCGCGACGCAGCGGATCGCCGAAGCCGCCGCCGCCCGGTGTCCGGTAGCGCAGCTCGTCCCCGCGGCGTAGGACGACGTTGGTGAACTTCGTCGGCGAGGCAACGCCGAACACCTCGTCGAAGCGGCGGAACTCGCTCTCGCCGTTGCGGCGGACGAGTAGCTCGGAGCCACGCCCGGGGAGCCCGCCGAAGAGGCCCTGTGGCGCGATCTTCGAGCGATCGAAGAGCGCGCTGAACGTGATCTCGTCGGCCTCGACACGAAACGCCCGCTGCGTCGCGAGGCCGCCGCGGTGCTCGCCCGCTCCGCCGGAGTCGGGTGCGAGCGAGTACTCGACGGTCAGCAACGGATACCGATGCTCGAACACCTCGACCGGGGTGTTGCGGCAGTTCGAGTGCCGCGTGATCTCGGCGCTGTTGCCGTCCTTGCGCGCCGTGCCGCCCGCCCCCATGCCGTCGAAGTGGTAATTCGAGTAGTAGCGGCCGGTGTCGGGATGCACGCCGCCGAACAGCAGATTGGAGCTCGACCCGCCGGACGCCGCCGCCACTCGCTCCGGGACCACCTGCGAGTATGCGTCGAGGACGAGGTCGACGAGTTTCGGCTGCAGGTCCGTGTTGCCGCCCACAGAAGGGCCGGGGTGGAGGACGTTCACGACCGAGCCCGGCGGCACGATCAGCTTGATCGGCCGATAGCAGCCCGAGTTGCGCGGGATCAGCATCTGCGGATCGGCGACGCAGAACGTCGCGTTGTAGACGGCCGACGCGGCGACGACGAAGGTGCCGTTCATCGGGCCGCGCACCTGCGGGCTCGACCCGGTGAAGTCGGCGATCACCTCGTCGCCGCTGACCACGAGCCTGACCGTCACCTCGAACGGATCGCTGGTCACTCCGTCGTCCTCGACGACCATCGACGCCTCGTAGCTGCCGTCGGCGATCTCGGCGATCTCGGCGCGCAGGCGGCGGTCCGAGTAGTCGATCAGCATCCGTGCCCCCTCGCGCACCGTCTCGACGTCGTAGCGGTCCGAGAGAGCCAGCAGCCTTCGCTCGCCCACGTTGAGAGCGCCGATCATCGCGTGGAAGTCACCCCAGGTGTTGCGCGGCGTGCGGTGATTCGCCAGCACGACACGCCAGAGGTCCTCGTTGTACCGGCCACCCTCCATGAGCTTCACGGGTGGGAGACGGAGCCCCTCCTGGTAGACGTCGGTCGCGTCGGACGCGAAGCTGCCGGGCGCCTTGCCACCGACCTCAGCGATGTGGCCCATGTTGCCGGCGAACCCGATCAGCTCGCCTTCTCGGAAGATCGGCTTCATCATCATGTGCTCGGGCAGGTGGCAGTTGCCGCGGTAGGGATCGTTGTGGACGACGACGTCGCCGGGCTCGAAGAACTCGGGGCCGAACTCCTCGAGTGTCCACCGCACGGTGTTCGGGATGGCCCCCATCATCGACGGCGTGTAGTTCTTCTCCGCGATCAGGTTGCCGTCCGCGTCGAGCAGCACCGTCGAGAAGTCGAGGCCCTCGTTGAAGATCGTCGAATACGACGTCTTCATCATCACGAGGGCCATCTCGGCTGCGATGTTCGTCAGCGCGTTGTGCAGGACGTGCAGGCCGACCGTGTCCAGTTCGAGCGTGTTCTTCACGCCGGGCTCCCGATCGAGAGGACGAGCGCGCCGCCGCCGTCGACCAGGACGGTGTCAGCGGGATGGACGAGCGTCGTCGAATCCGGCTCCTCGATCACGAGCGGGCCCTCGAGCTCGGCGCCCGGAGCGAGCGACGAGCGGCGGACGACTGGACATATGACCGGGCCGGCCGCGTCGAACCACACCTCCCGTATCTCCGGGGCCGCCGACGTCACCGGCGACAGCGCGAACGCGGGAGGCTGTTCGGGGCCGAGCGCCGTCACCCGCAGATTGACGAGCTCGACCGTCTCCCCCGGCAAGGCGAAGCCGTACTGCCGCTCGTGCTCTGCCTCGAACCGCCGCAACAGCTGTGCCCAGTTGCCCTCGTCGAGGTCGCCAGATGGGAGAGCGACCTCGAGCTCGTAGTTCTGACCCACGTATCGCAGCGATCCCGCCCGGTCCAGGATCGGCTCCGAGGTCTTCGCCGCGCGTTGCAGCGCCTCGACCGCCTCCGTGCGCAACGCCGACTCGGTGCGAGCGAGCGCCTCGCCGTCCAGGCGGTCGGAGCGCACGTAGTACGTCCGCACTCGATCCACCCGCGGCCGAGCGATCGCAGCCCCGAATGCCGAGCAGAGTCCCGGATGGGGCGGGATCACCACTCTGGTCATCTCGAGCCTGTCCGCCACCGCGCGGCCGTGGAGCGGACCTGCCCCACCGAACGCGATCAGCGCGAAGTCGCGCGGATCGAGGCCGCGCTCCACCGCGACGAGGCGGATCGCGTTCGCCATGTTCTCGTCTGCGATCCGGACGGCCGCCAGCGCCGCGGCTTCGGCCGAGAGGCCCAAGGGGTCGCCGAGCCTGGCGAAGGCGTCGCGCGCGGCGGCCGCGTCGATCTGCATCCGGCCGCCGAGAAAGTAGCCCGGATCGAGCCGGCCGAGCACGAGATTCGCGTCGGTCGTCGTAGGCTCCGTTCCCCCCTTGCCATATGCGACCGGGCCCGGCTCGGCGCCGGCGCTGTGCGGCCCCACGTGCAGGAAGCCGCCCTTGTCGATCCAGCAGATCGAGCCTCCGCCGGCGCCGATCGTCGTCACCGCGACGCAGGGGATGCTGATCGGGATCCCCCAGGAGACCTGGAACTCACTGGCGTATTGCTGCTCTCCGTCGAGCACGAGCCCGATGTCGCAACTCGTGCCGCCCATGTCGAGCGAGAAGACCGACGCGTATGCGGCGCGCTCGGCGAAATATCGGGCCCCGACGACGCCGCCGGCGAGGCCCGAGAGCAGGAGCTGCACCGGCCGTTCCCGCGCGGTGCCGGCGGGGAGGTAACCGCCGTTCGACGACAGCACGTTCCAGCGGCCGACGCCTTCCCGGCGGAACACCTCGCCGACGCCTTCCACGTAGGCGCTCACGATCGGCTTTACGAACGCATCCCCGATGGTCGTGCTTGCCCGCTCGTGCTCGCGCCAGACCGGCGAGACCTCGTGGGAGACGGAGACGGGAACGCTCGGGAGCGCGGCTCGGAGCGCATCCGCGATCGCCTGCTCGTCATCGGGTCGGAGATAGGAGAAGAGACAACTCACGGCCACCGCGACGTCGCCGTCGATTGCCGAGAGCGCCTCGACCAGCGACGACAGCTGTTCCCGGTCGAGCGGCTCGACCTGTTGACCGTGTCGGTCGAGCCGGCCGCGGAGGCCGAAGCAGTCGCTGCGCGACACGAGCGGCGCCGGCTTCTCCCAGTGCAGGTCGTAGAGGCGTTCCTTGTCGATGCGGCCGATGAACGGAACGTCGGTGAAACCTTCATTCGTCACGAAGATGACGCGCGCGCCGCGACGCTGGATGACCGCGTTCGTCGCGACCGTCGTGCCGACCACTACCTGCTCGGCGTCGAACACGCCCAGCTCGGCGAGGCCCGCGGCAATCGCGCGTGCGGGTTCGGTCGGCGTCGAGGCGACCTTCGCCGTCCTGACCTCGCCGCTTCGCGAGTCGACTGCAACGAAGTCGCTGAACGTACCGCCGGTGTCGATGCCGAGCCGGACGCTCATCAGCCGGCCGCTTCGGGGAGCACCTGGCCGCCGTCGATCACGAGCGACTGGCCTGTCACGTATGCCGCCTCGTCCGACGCGAAGAAGCGAACCACCCAGCCGACCTCCTCGGGCTCTGCGAGCCGGCCGAGCGGAATCGAGCGTTCGACGGCGGCGAGCAACTCCGGATCGATGTGGGCGAGCCCGGCCGTGCGTACATTGCCTGGCTGCACCGCGTTCACGGTGATGCCGTCGGTGACCGTCTCGAGCGCCGCGCTCCGCATCAGGCCGATCATCGCCGCCTTGGACGCCGCATAATGCGCGAGACCGGGCGCGACGACGAGCGCGCCCGTGATCGAGGAAGTGAGCACGATGCGCCCGTACCTCTGCATGCGCATCGCGGGCAGAACGGCCTGGATCGAATGAAAGGCGCCCTTGACGTTCGTGTCGATGATCCGGTCCCAGACCTCGCCCGTGATCTCGCCGATCGGATCCCACCGGTAGATGCCTGCGTTAGCGGCGAGGATGTCGATGCGGCCGTATCGCTCGAGCGTAGTCGCAGCCATGGCGTCGACCGCCTCGCGGTCGGTCACGTCCGCCGTGACCGCGAAGCTGTCTGCACCGTCTGCGCGGAGCTCCGCCGCGGTTGCCTCGGCGGCCGCGGCGTCGATGTCCGCGATCACGACCCGGGCGCCCTCGACCGCAAGGACCCGCGCAATTCCGCGACCGATCCCCGTCGCAGCTCCCGTGACGACAGCGACGCGTTCGTCCAGGCGCTTCACGCAAGCCGCCATCTCGTCATGGGACGCCGTGACCGCGTATCGGACTCATGCGTTCCGCGGCGCGCGACCGGCTCACGGGCTCCATGCGGGCCAGGCTAGCGAAGTCGCGTTCGTCGGATGCTCGCCGCCTCCGAGGGGATAGCTGCCTCTCGTGGGTAGAGGAATCGATCCTGCTCGGGTCTATTCGGCGCCCGCGGCAAGGCCGGCGTCGTAGTGCCCGACGGACCTTCGCTACATGCCCATCGCGTGGTACCCGCCGTCGACGTAGAGCGTCGTGCCCGTGACGTTCCGGGCGTCGTCCGAGAGCAGGTACGCGGCGGCACCGGCGACATCGGCGGCGTCGATCGGGCGGTGGAGCGGCGAGCGCTCCTCGACGATCGACTCCATCGTCGGGAAGCCCGCGATCGAGCGCGCTGCGAGGGTGCGTACCGGGCCGGCCGAGACGGCGTTGACGCGGATGTTCTGCTGCCCGAGGTCCCAGGCCAGGTAGCGGACGCTCGAGTCGAGCGTCGCCTTCGCGACGCCCATGACGTTGTAGTGCGGCACGGCCCGCTCGCCGCCGAGGTAGGTCATCGTGACGATCGACCCGCCGCCGGCGGCCTCCATCAGCGGCTCCGCGGCGCGCGCGCACGCGACGAGCGAGTAGGCCGACACGTCGATCGCCATCCAGAAGCGGTCACGCGGCGTGTCGGTGAAGCGGCCCTCGAGATCCTCGGCGGCCGCGAACGCGACCGAGTGGACGAGCAGGTCGAGCTGTCCGCCGAAGACGTCCGAGACCTCGGAGAAGACGCGCGCGATGTCCTCGTCGGAGCGGACGTCGCACGACGGTGACGAGCGGGCTGCCGACCGACTCGGCGAGCTCGCGGACGTTGCCCTCGATCCGCTCGCCCTGGAAGGTGAACGCGAGCTGCGCGCCCCCTCGGCGAGCCGCTGCGCGATCGCCCAGGCGATCGAGCGCCGGTTGGCGACGCCGAGCACGAGCCCGCGCTTTCCCTCGAACGGCACGGCCGCGACTCTAGCCACTACCCTCGTGCCGGGATGCGGGTTGCGGTCGTCACGGGGGCCTCGTCGGGGATCGGCGCCGCGCTCTGCCGCAGGCTCCGCTCGGACGGCTGGCATGTGGTCGGGATCTCGCGCAGCCTCGCGCCCGACGCAGACGAGCACGAGCCATGCGACGTCTCCGACCGCGCGGCGCTCGAGGAGGTCGCCGCGCGCGTGCTCGGACGCCACCCCCGGATCGACCTCCTCGTCTGCAACGCCGGCGTGGCTGGGCGGCAGGACTTCCTCGTCGCCGAGCCCGGAGACGATCGAGCGGACGATCGGCGTCAACTACCTCGGCGCGGTCTGGACGCTCCGCGCCTTCCGGGCCGGCCTCGGCGAGGGCTCGCACCTCGTCAACGTCGTCTCGGTCGCGGGGCTGATCGCGCGTCGGTCCCTACTCGGCCTCGAAGCACGCCCAGCTCGCGTTCTCCCGCTCGGTCGCGGTCGAGCTCGCCGCCGCACGGCGTCAAGGTGCACACGGTGTGCCCCGGCTTCGTCGACACTCCCGGCTTCCCGCAGAGGCAGCGCTTCGGCGGGCTCACCTACCGCGATCCTCGTCGTCTCGCTCGACCTCGTCGTCGACCGCATCCTCGGCGCGATCGAGCACGACCGCCGCGAGATCGTCGTGCCGCGCTGGTACCTGCCGGCCGTCTGGCTTCAGGCGCTCGTCGCCGGGCCTCTTCGCCCGGGCGCTGGCCCGGGCTGGTCCGCGCGGCGCGGCGCGTCTAGCCGAGCGGCGCCAGGTCGACGCCCTCGCCCTCGAGCGCGCGCTGGATGCCCGGGAGCAGGTCGCTTGCGACGAGCCCCGCCTGCGGGGCGACGAGCCGCGAGGCGATCCCGTGCGGCAACCGCGCCGGCGCCGGCGGCGAGCCGCGGCTCCATCCCTTTCGCGAGGAAGGCCCCGATCACGCCGGCGAGGACGTCGCCGGTGCCGGCGGTCGCGAGCGACGGCGCCCCGTAGGCGGCGACGAGCACGCCCTCGCGCGGAGAGGCGACGAGCGTGTCGGCGCCTTTGAGGAGCACCGTGGCCCCGAAGCGCGAAGCGGCCCGCCGTACCGCCTCGAGGCGATGCGCGTCGATCTCCTCGGCCTCGGTTCCGAGAAGGCGTGCGAGCTCGCCCGAGTGCGGCGTCATCACCGTCGGGCGCCGCCCGCTCGAACGGCTCGAGCTCCCACAGCCCGTCGGCGTCGAGGACGACCGGCACCGGGAGCTCCTCGAGCAGGAGCGCGCACCAGGTCCCGCGTGCCGTCGCTGCGCCCGAGGCCCGGCCCGAGCACGACGGCATGCGCGCGCTCGGCCGCTTCGAGCACGGCGTCGGCGGCGCGAGGCAGCAGTCGGCCCGAGCCGTCCTCGGGAAGCCCGCGCTTGACCGCTTCGAGGAGGCGCGACTCGAGCACGGGAGCGACGACTCCGGCGCGGCCACGGTGACATAGCCGGCATCGGCGCGAAACGCGGCGAGCGCCGCGAGCATCGGCGCGCCGGTCAGACCGCGCGAGCCGCCGACGACGAGCACGGAGCCCGCGCGGTACTTCGTCGACTCGGCGCGCTTCCGCGGGACGGCCTCGAGGATCGTGGCGTCGAGCAGCGAGTGCTCGTGGCCGATCTGCTCGAGGCCGATCCAGGCGACGTGGACCGCCCCCGAGTGGAACCGCCCGGGCGCGATCGCGAGCCCGACCTTGGCCGCCCCGAAGCTCACGGTGTCGGAGGCCCGCACGGCCGCCCCCGGCACCTCGCCGGTGGACGCGACGACGCCCGACGGAACGTCCACCGCGACGACCGGCTTCCCCGCGCCGTTGATGCGCTCGATCATGCGGGCGACATCCTCGCGCGGTGCGTCGCGGAGGCCGATCCCGAGCAGCGCGTCGACGATGACGTCGGGCTCCTCGAGGTCGCCGAGCCCGTCGACGAGGGCGACGTCGCGGCCGCGCTCACGCAGGACCCGGGCACACACCCGCCCGTCGCCGCCGTTGTTTCCGCCGGCCGCAAACGACCGCCACCCGGCCGGGGAAGCGCTCGGTGACGAGGTCGGCCACGGCCGCTCCCGGCCCGCTCCATCAGCTCCTCGAGCGAGCCCGGGTGCGCCTCCTCGCCCGCGCGGGTCTCCTCGGAGGTGAGCAGCGGCTGCAGGCCGTTCACCTGCGTCCGTCCCCCTTCACCGGGTCACCACCACCGCAACGGCCGCGGCCAGCTCACGAGAGTGCGTCATCGACAGCTCTATCGTTCCCGCACCGATCCGCTCTGCAACCTCGGCCGTCCGCCCGCTGAGATGAACGCCGGGCTTGGGGCGCCCGCGGATCTCGATCTCCCGCCAGGTGAAGTAGACACCCGATCCGAGCGCCTTCCCGACAGCCTCCTTGGCCGCGAACCGCCCGGCGTAGTGCTGCGCGGGGTTCGCCTTCGACTCGCAGTAGTCGCGCTCCGCGTCGGTGAAGCACCGTGACCGGAACCCGTCGCCGTGACGCTCGAGCGCCCGCCGCACGCGCTCGATCTCGATCAGGTCGATCCCGACGCGCGGCGGCGAGGTCACGAGTTCTGCTCGAGCCAGTCCGGAAGCTGTGCGATCGACGAGACGATCCCGTCGGGGATGATGCTCGTGTGGTCGAGGTCGTCCGGCCGGAACTTGCCGGTCCGGACGAGCACCGTCCGCATGCCGACCGCCTGACCGCCGCCGACGTCGCCCTCGAGGTCATCTCCGACCATCCAGGTCATCTCCGGATCCGCGTCGAGCGCCTCGATCGCCGCGCCGAAGAACGCCGGGCTCGGCTTGCCGAGCACCGTCGCCTCGATCCCCGCGGCGTACTCGAGACCGGCCACGATCGCGCCCGCGTCGAGCCGGGGCCCCTCGGCGGTCTGCCACCACCTGTTGCGATGAAGGCAGTAGAGGTCGGCGCCCGCCAGCAGCTCGAGGAACGCCCGGTTCAGGTTCAGGTACGAGTAGATGCGGCCCGGCTCGTCGTTCTCGTCGGCGCCGCCGACGAGAACGGCGTCGGCGTTCATCCCGATCAGCTCCATGCCCTCGAGGTCGTCGAGGATCCCGGGCATCGTCAGCGCCAGGACGCGCTTGCCGGCGAGCACGCGAGAGGCGACGCCGCCGGTCGTCTGGAGCTCGTCGTCGTCGAGCCGAACCCCATCGACGCGAAGCAGCTCGCCGAGCTCGCGCCGCGACATCGTCGTCGAGTTCGTGACGAACCGGAGCCGGTGCCCTTCGTCGCGAAGCCGCCGCACCGCGTCGACGGCGCCGGGGATCGGCTCGCCGGAGACTCGCAGCACACCGTCCACGTCGAGCAGAATCGCCGCCATGGACGCCGAGTCTATTCGGTCGGAAGTCGCCTTCCGCGTCTCCAGGTCGAGCGGGCCGGGCGGCCAGCACGCCCAGAAGACCTCGACCCGTGTCGAGGCCCTGTTCGACGTCGAGGGCTCGGCCGGTCTCTCGGAGGCCGAGCGTGGCCGCGTGCTCGAGCGCCTCGGGCCGGTCGTCCGTGCGGTCGCCCAGGACGAGCGCTCTCAGGTGCGGAACCGCGAGCTCGCGACCCAGCGGATCATCGACCAGGTGGCGGTGGCGGCGAAGCCGCGTTCGCAAGCGCCGGGCGACCAAGCCCACCAAGGCCTCGCGCGAGCAGCGTCTGGAGGGAAGAGGCAGCGCTCCGGCGTCAAGCGCCTGCGGCGACCGCCCCCGGAGGACTGACCGCGCCCAGGTGTCGTCGTTCCTACAGGTTCGCGCGGTGGCGATGCGCGTCGCAGTGACGCGAGTCGATGCCGCGGAAGCCGCAAGGACGCAAAGAAGGACGAGTCCGACGATGAAGGCGATAGCGAACATGTCCTCATTATCGACAACTGCTACCATTAGATCAAGTCCAGTTCCGACTGATATCCATCAATGAACGCGATTGACCTCAACACCGGATCCGACTCCTGGCTCGGCGTCGAGCTGCGCCATCTGGCGGCTCTCGACGCAGTCGAGAACGAAGGCTCCTTCGGCCGTGCGGCCATCAAGCTCGGGTACACGCAGTCCGCGGTCAGCCAGCAGATCGCGACGCTCGAGCGCATCGTCGGCGAGAAGCTCGTCGAGCGGCCCGGGCGGGCCCAGGCCCGTCGCGCTGACCGAGGCGGGACAGCTTGCTGCTGCGCCACGCCCGCGCGATCGTCTCACGGCTCCAGGCCGCGCAGTCCGACCTCGCGGCCCTCTCGGCGGGCGAGGCAGGCTCCCTCCGGGTCGGCATCTTCCAGAGCGTCGGCGCCAAGATCCTTCCCGAGGTCATGCGGCGGTTCACCGGCGCCTGGCCGAACGTCGAGATCGAGCTGCGCGAGTCGCACTCCGACAACGTGCTCGGCCGACCTCGTCGAGCGCGGCGAGCTCGACGTCTCGTTCGTTCAGCTCCCACTCGACAACCCCTCGCTGGAGACGCTCCTCGTGCTCGAGGACGACTACGTGCTCGTCGCCGCCAAGGACTCGACCCGATCGCCGCGTTGGGCCGCGTCCCGACGCTCCGCGAGATCGTCGAGCAGCCGCTGATCGGGTACCGCAACTGCCGTGCCACGGAGATCGTCGTCGAGCAGCTTCGCTCCACCGGGCGCGAGCCGCACTTCGTCTTCCGCACGGACGAGAACGGCGTCGTGCAGGGCCTCGCCGGCGCGGGGATCGGCGTCGCGATCCTTCCGCGGCTCGCCGTCGACCCGAACGACGAGTCCGTGCGGATCACCGACCTCGGCCCACGCCTCCCCCATCGCCAGATCGGGATCGCGCGGCACAAGGACCGCTACCACTCGCCGGCGGCGAAGGCGTTTCTCGCCACTGCGCTCGAGCGTCGGGAGCGAGACCACCGCCTCGCTCGCCGCGTAGCTACGACGGCGAGCTGCGCCGACTCGGACGCCGCCGCCAGGTACGGCTCGAGCTGGCCCGGCCGCATCGGCGTCGCGAAGTGGTAGCCCTGGCCGAGCGTGCAGCCGCGCTCGAGGAGCCTCGCGGCCTGGGTCGGCTGCTCGACACCCTCGGCGATGCATTCGATGCCGAGCGACGCGGACAGCCGGACGAACGTGTCGATGAAGCTCGACTCGGCCGACGGGTCGAGCAGGCGGTCGACGAACGGCTTCGCGATCTTCAGCGCGTCGAGCGGGAAGGTGTCGAGGCGCTCGAGCGAGGAGATCCCGGTGCCGAAGTCGTCGAGGACGAGCTTGGCTCCGAGCGCGCGCAGCTCGTCCATGCGCAGGTGGGCAGACTCGACGTCTCGCATGACGTCGTGCTCGGTGATCTCGATCCGCAGATGCTCGGCGGCGAGGCGGCTCTCGAAGAGCGCGCGGGCGACCCCGTCCACGAGCGACTCGGTCCGAGAGCTCGCTCGGCGAGAGGTTCACCGAGACGCCGACGTCGCGGAAGCCGGGATAGGCGTCCTGCCAGGCGCGGGCCTCGCGGCAGGCCAGCTTCAGCACCCGCTGCCCGACCTGGCCCATGACGCCGATCTCCTCGGCGACCGGCAGGAACTCTGCGGGCATCACGACGCCGCGCTCGGGCGAGTGCCAGCGGGCGAGCGCCTCGAACGCGAGGATCCGTCCCGTGGCGCAGGTCGACGATCGGCTCGAACACGACGCCGATCTCGTCGCGCTCGAGCGCCTTCCGGAGCCCGAGCGCGAACTCGTGACGGAGCTTCACCTTTGCGTGCATCGACGGGTCGTAGTGCGCGAAGCGGTGCTTGCCGGACTCCTTGGCGGCATACATCGCGACGTCGGCGTTCCTGAGGAGCTCGTCGGCGGAGCCAGCGGTCGACGGCCGGCGCGATCCCGATGCTCGCGTGATCGCCGCCTCGCGGCCCGGAAGCTCGAACGGCCGGCGCATCGCCTTGAGGAGCGACTCGGCGACGACCTCGGTGCCGCGATGGTCGATCGACTCGAGCAGGACGGCGAACTCGTCGCCGCCGAGGCGCGCCGCGGTGTCGCCGGAGCGCACGCATCTGGAGACGCGGCGCCCGACCTCGGCCAGCACCTCGTCGCCGACCGCGTGGCCGAGCGTGTCGTTGATCGCCTTGAAGTCGTCGAGGTCGAGGAACAGGACCGCGGCGGCGCCCGAGCCGTGGGTCAGCGCCGTCTCGACGCGCTCCGTGAAGAGCGCGCGGTTCGGGAGGCCGGTGAGCGCGTCGTGGAAGGCCTGATGGCGGAGCCGCTCCTTCAGGTCGGTCACCTCCGCGAGCGAGCGCTCGAGCCTGCCGTTCTCGAGCATCACGCTGGCGTGCCCGACGAAGGTGTCGAGCAGGTTGCAGGTCGTCGCCGTTGAACGATGCGACAGTCGCCGGAGCGGTCCCCGACCAGGAGGATCCCGAACGCGCCGTTCTCGCCGCGGAGCGCGGGCGACCATCCCGTCCGACAGGCCGCGGGCGGCGAGGTAGCCGTCGAGCGGCTGGGCGGAACGGCCGAACGGCGAGCGGGATCGCCCCGCCGGCGTGGTCGAGCGCGGCGTCCGCCTCGGAATCGGCACGGTCGAGCGCCTCGGGGTGGGCGCGGTCGAGGCTCCGAGGGGGCCGATCACGCTGCGCAGGCCGGGCTGCCCGTCGGCCGGGAAGAGGAGGATCTCTGCGTACTCGGCGCGGACGAGCTGGCGGACCGCGAGCAGGAGCTGGTTGACCGCGAGCGTGAACTCCGGCGCACCCTGCGTCGCCTTCATCGACTCGTAGAGGAACTCGAGGTGCTCCTGCCGGCGCGTCTGCGCGACTGACGCGCGGAAGGCCGCCACCGCGATCGCCGCCGGAAGGACGAGCAGGACGAGCGAGGCTGCCGTCCGCCCGGACGAGCGTGATCGCGATCAGGACGAGGTTCGACACGACGACGGCCGAGAGCAGCGAGATCGTGACGGGGACCCGCAGCCGGCGCACGTCCCGCGAGCCTTCTCGCGATCGCGATCCCCGCAGCGAGGAGGACGCTGCCCGCGAGCGACGCGGCCACGACCCCGAGGGTCGCCCCCGCCCAGCCCGCGGGGCCGAACGGGTCGCCCAGGCCCGCTACGGCTCGGAAGACGACGAGGGCCACGGCGGTCGTCAGGGCGGCCCGCGCGAGGTCGAGCGAGATCCCCGCGGGGTCTCGGCGCCGCGCGAGCACGAGCGCCGTCGCCGTGCCGGCGAGCGTCGCGCCCAGCAGCCCTGCCGGCGAGAGCGCGTAGAGCCCGAGCACGACGCCCGCCGCGCCGAGCGAGATCGCGTGCGCCTCGCGCCGGAACTGCAGGTGGACCACATGAGCCTCGGCGAGATAGAAGACGAATGCGAAGCCCCACCACGGCAAGCGCGTGGGCGCGATCGCCTCCCAGGCCGTCGCCTGGAGGACGCCGATCCAGATCGCGACCGCTGCGAGACCGACGCCGGCGCCGTAGAGCCGGATGGGAGCGGGTCGGCGAGCGGCGCTCATCCCTCTTCTATCGGCATCCGCCGTGCTGACCGCTACAGGTTCGTCGACCACGTTCGGATGTCGCTCGCTCCGGTCCTCGCTTGTCCTTCCCGCTCACCCTAGGGAGCGGAGCGCGCGCCTTCCTACCCCGTCCGGGGTAGGTCGAGAGGTTCCCTCGTGCGAGCTATACCGCGGAGCCGCGGGCTATTCGACGGTGACCGTCTTCGCCAGGTTCCGCGGCTGGTCGACGTTCAGGCCGCGAAGGCGGGCAATGCGATAGGCGAGGAGCTGGAGCGGGAGGACGGCGAGCACGGCCTGCAGGAACGCCGGCGACTTCGGGATGTAGATGACGTCGTCCGCATGATGCTGGATCTCCTCGTTGCCCTCGGTCGCGATCGCGATCACGTGTGCGCCGCGGGCCCTCGTCTCCTGGATGTTCGAGACGACCTTGTCGTAGACGGTGTCCATGCGGGTCGCGACGACGATGACGGGCGTGCCTTCCTCGAGCAGCGAGATCGGGCCGTGCTTCATCTCGCCGGCCGAGTAGGCCTCGGTCGGGATGTACGAGATCTCCTTCAGCTTCAGCGCGCCTTCGAGGGCGACCGGAAGCCCGATGTGGCGGCCGAGGAAGAGGAAGAAAGGCTCGCGGTAGAAGCGCTGCGCGATCTCGTCGATCGGATGGCTGCGCCGCAGGAACCGGCGCATCCTGCCGGGCAGGCGGTAGACCTCGTCGAGGATGAACTCGATCTCCTCGCGCGGGCAGCGTGCCTCGGGTGCGGGCGAGCTCGAGGCCGATCAGGTACATGAGCCCGGTCTGGGCGGTGAAGGTCTTCGTGGCGGCGACGCCGACCTCGAGGCCGGTGCGCGTCAGCAGGGTCGAGTCCACCTCGCGCGTGATCTGCGAGCCCATCTGGTTCGTGATCGCGACGGTCCGGGCACCGCTCTCGCGGGCGAGCTTCATCGCCTGGATCGTGTCGCGCGTCTCCCCCGACTGCGAGATGCCGATGACGAGGGTGTCCTCGTCGATGACAGGGTTGCGGTAGATCCACTCGCTCGCGATGTCCGGCTCGACCGGGACGCGGCCCCACTCCTCGATCACGTACCGGCCGACGACGCCGGCGTGGTACGACGTCCCGCAGGCGACGATGACGATCCGCCGCAGCTCGCGGAGCTCGTCCTCGTTCAGCCCGAGGCCGTCCTGGACGAGGATCCCGTGCCGGACACGGTCGCCGATCGTGACCTCGAACCCCTCGGGCTGCTCGTAGATCTCCTTGAGCATGAAGGTCTCGTAGCCCTCGCGCTCGGCGACCTCCTCGTCCCAGTCGATGCGGACGACCTCGAGCTCGACCGGCTCGCCGTCCTCGGCGCGGATCACGCGCACGGACTCGGGTGTCACCTCGACGATGTCGCCGTGATCGGGGTACGAGACGCGACGTGTCTCGGAGAGGAACGCCGAGAGGTTCGAGGCGAGGAAGTTCTCGCCGTCGCCGTACCCGATGACGAGCGGCGTCTCGCGGCGCACCCCGACCAGCCTGTTCGGCTCGTCACGGTGGATCACGACGAAGGTGAAATGGCCCTGCAGGCGGCCGTACACGGCGCGCACGGCAGCGAGAAGATCGCCGTCGTAGACGGTCTCGAGCAGGTGCGCGACGACCTCGGCGTCGGTCTCGGAGCTGAATGTGTGACCGGCGTCCTCGAGCTCCTGCTTGAGCTCACGGTAGTTCTCCACGATCCCGTTCAGCACGATCGCGAGGTGGCCTTCGTCGCAGCCCGTGAGCGGATGGGCGTTGTCCTCGTTCACGCCGCCGTGGGTCGCCCACCGCGTGTGGCCGACGCCCGTCGTGGCGACCGAGCCGTTCTCCGCCACGGCTTCCTTCAGATTCGCGAGATTCCCGACGGCGCGGACGTACTCGAGCCCGCCGTCCTCGAGGAGCGCGATCCCGGCCGAGTCATAGCCTCGGAACTCGAGGCGCTCGAGGCCGGTGATGAGCAAATCTTTCGAGGGGCGATGCCCGACATAGCCGATGATCCCGCACATAAGGTGGTTTGCTCCTCTCTAAGAACGCGAAAAGCCCGGCTGCGGTCGCGGTCGCAGAATTCGGTTTTCTGCAGGCGAATCAGCCGAGCTCGCTCTCGACAAGCGTTACGAGAGTAGCACAGGCCTTTTTCGCCACCTCGCCGTCTCTGGCCTCCACGAGGACACGGATGAACGGCTCGGTGCCTGAAGGACGGACGAGGACGCGGGCGTCGTCGCCGAGCTCGACGCGTGTGTGCTCGACCGCCTCCTGCACGGGCCGGGTGAGGTCCTTCGACGTGACACGAACGTTCTCCTTGCACTGCGCGTAGGGGACGAGGACGGAGGCGGCCTGGCTCAGGGTACGTCCGCGAAGTGCCGCACAGAGCATCAGGGCAGCCGTCAAGCCGTCGCCCGTCACATGGTCTGCGAGATGGATGATGTGGCCGGACTGCTCGCCGCCGAGGACGCCGCCCTCCCGCTCGAGCGCCTCGAGCACGTAGCGGTCCCCGACCTCGGTGGTGACGACTCGAATCCCGTTCTCCCTCATGAGGGAGTGGAAGCCCAGGTTCGTCATCTGGGTGACGGCGACGAGCTCCGGACTGCTGGTCGAGGGCGAGGATCGCGAGGATCCCGTCGCCGTCGACGACCTCTCCGCGCTCGTCGACCGCGATCAGCCGGTCGCCGTCGCCGTCGAAGGCGAGGCCGAGCGCAGCTCCGCGCTCGACGACGGTGCGCTGCAGGAGTGCGGTGTCGGTGGCGCCGCAGCCGACGTTGATGTTCGAGCCGTCAGGAGAGTTCCCGACCGCGTGCACGGCCGCGCCGAGCCGCTCGAAGGCGTCCACGGCGAGGCCGGAGCAGGCCCCGTTGGCGCAGTCGAGCACGACGTCCAGTCCGGAGAGGTCCGCGCCGAAGGTGGAGGTGGCGAAGTCGACGTACGCGGCCGCGACACCGCCGTCCCGCGTGATCGCGCCGAGGCCGGCGGCGGGAGGCGCCTCGAGCAGCGCCTCGATCGCCTCCTCGTCCCCGTCGGAGAGCTTCCCGGCGCGGCGGAAGAGCTTGACGCCGTTGTACTCGGGCGGGTTGTGCGACGCCGTGATCACGGCGCCGAGATCGAACTCGACGGCGCGCAGACCGACGGCCCCGCTCGGGAGCACGCCGCCGAGGACGACGTCCGCCCCGGCCGAGGCCATTCCCTCGGCGAGAGCCGCCTCGAGCTCGGGCCCGGAGCCGCGGGTGTCGCGCCCGACGAAGACCCGCCGAGCGCCGCTCCAGAGCACCGCCGCCCGCCCGAGCCGCTCGACGAGGGCCGCGGTGAGGAACTCGCCTGCGACCCCACGAACGCCGTCAGTTCCGAAGTACCGGCGCGTCATCGGCGGCAGGTTAGTGATTCAGAGGGGTGCTGCGGCCGCGACGCTACTCGACGAGAACGACCTCGCACCGAGCTGCGCGCTGCACCTCGGCGTCGACGTCCGGGCCGAACAGCCGCTCGAAGAGCCCGTGGTGATGGGCGCCGATCATGATCTTCGACGCGCCGCGCTCGTTCGCCGTGTCGACGATCACCTGGGCCGGATCGCCGACATCCCAGACGCACTCCGCCGAGACGCCGGTCTCGGCGAGACGCTTCTGCGCCCGGTCGATTGCCTCCTGGACGCCCGGGAGAGGATGCTCGAGATCCGGAAGCGAGATCGCCGGGTCGAACCCGTACGCGCCGGCGTCATAGGGGCCGAGGTCGACGAGCAACGGGTTCTGCGTCGGCGGAAGCTCCTCGGCGACGACCACGATCAGCTGTCCGCCGTCCGCCTGGACTGTCTCGATGGCCCGGTCGAGTGTTCGGTCCGAGCGCTCACTGCCGTCGTACCCGACGACAACTGTCTCCCCCATCGGCGAAGCATCGCAGCTCTCGGGGTCCCGAGCGACCAGGAGCGGCCTCCGGCTAACCGTACGAGACGAACTCGAGCAGGCTTCCGTCCGGGTCGCGGAAGTAAACGTGGCGACCGGGCCCGGCTGCGCCGGAGTCCTTGTCGAGCGGCCCCGCCACGATCTCGACTCCGTGGAGACGCAGATGCTCGACCGCTTGCTCGATCGGCCCCGGCCAGACGAAGCAGAGGTCGCTGTTCCCCGGCTCGACGGGCCTCAGGGCGTTCAAACCGACAAAGCCGGGTCCGTGCACGTTCAGCTGCCAGCCCCCGAAGCGGTAGGAGCCGAAGCGATCGTCCTGCTGGCGAACCTGCGCCCCGAGCACGGCCCGATAGAACTCGTTCGAGCGTTCCCAGTCGGAAACGGCGATCACACAGTGGTCGATCACGATCCGCGGCAGCACGGCGTCGATGTTGCCACGTTCCGCCTTCCCCGCCGAGGACGGGCGCCCGAGAACGACGCCCACCGAGCCGGCTCCCGTGAAATCTAGACTGCCGCCGTGGTGCCTCCGGTCGGGACACGGTTCGTGGGAGCGATCGCCGACCGGGACGAGTCGGCCCTTGCGGCGTGCTTCACGCCGGGCGTCGTGTTTCGGGCGCTCGTCCCGCCGGGGCTTCGGGAGCGAACCGGAGCCGAGGAGGCTGCGGCGATGGTCAGCCGCTGGTTCGAGGACTCGACCGACCTCGATCTCGTCACGTCGCTGGCGGAGGAGGTCGGCGACCGCCTCCATGTCGCCTACACATTCCTGGCCGTCGAGGACGGCGAGTCCTACGTCGTCGAGCAGCACCTCTTCTGCACGCTCGCCGGCGGCCTCATCGAGCGCGCCGACCTGCTCTGCTCGGGGTTTCGCCCTCGCGGTCCGCAGTAGGCGCCTAGGCCTCCCCGACGACCTCGCAGACGTCGACGCTGACGAACGTGGCAGGTGCATCGGGCAGCTCGCGGAGCCGGTTGAACATCGCCGCCGCCGCTCGAGCGTTCGCCTCGGTGTCGAAGAGCCAGAAGGAGTGCTGGATCAGGTCGCCCTCGACGTTCCGTGCCCAGTAGCCGCCGGTCGAGCCGGCCATGCCCTGCAGCATCGCAACGCCGTGCTCGCTGATCATCGCGAGCGCCTCGTCTGCCCGGTCCGGCTTCAGCTCGACCCTCCCGATCACTGCGTGCATTCGCCTCTCCCTTCACTCCGGGAGCCGCCTCGTGGCGCCCCTCGCGTCAGTATGGGCGCCCCCGGCCCCGTTTGCGACTTCGCTGTCAGGGGGAAGCTCACCTGAAAGAGAAGGAGCGACGATGAAACGGATGATTCCACTCGCCGTGCTCGCGCCGGCGGCTCTGTTGGTCGCGCTAGCGGGCGCGTCGATGAAGGCGGCGCCGTCGGGTGACACCTGTACCGCGAGCGGAAGCGGGCCGACGTACACCCTGCGCATCAGCCTTCCGCCCGGCGCCCAGCAGTTCGGCTTTGCCTTCGGCGCAGACGGCGCTGCGGTCACGAACGCGGTCATCCCGGGTGCGAACGGCAACTTCACCACCGAGGGCCTGGCGGCGAACACGACCGGTGCGTGGCTGAGCGACGCCCCGCTACCGAGCTCGAGCGTCGTGACCGGTGACGACCAGCAGACCGTCGAGCTCGCTGACGATCGTTCCCGCGAGCGCGACGAACCCGACCTACTTCACGCCGATCACCTGCCGCTTCACAAGCGCGACCGGCCCGCGCGGCACCTCGTTCGCGGTCGGGACAGCCCACGTTCAGGCCCGCTGCGGGTGGTCGTGGCGGCTCGTCGTGACAGTCCCGGCGGCGGGCATCGTGAGCGCCCGCCAGCTCGAGCCCGTCACCGGCACCGGCGCGGCTGCGACGGTGACCCCGGCGCCCCTCGGTGCAGGTCCACAGGGTCGCGCTGAAGAGCCCGGCAAGGTGCCGCTCACGCTGCAGCCGACGACCAAGGGAACGGCGCTCTACCTGGCGGGCTCACCCCTCCACGTCGAGCTCCACGTCACGTTCGGCCTGCCGACGGGAGGTCGGCGAGCAAGCTCGTCACCCTTACGCTCCGCGAAGTGACACTCACTGCCGCGTTCCATGTGGAGATCGCGACCCTGCCGAACGGTGGTCCGTCGGCGTCGCTAGTCGTCGGGGAGACGCTCGGCCACCGCTTTGAGCACCTTCAACTGAACCTGCGGAGAGGTACGCAGCAGCCGGTTGAAGCTGGCCCGGGTGATGAATGCGACACGTGCCGGCCCGGTCGTCGCGACCGTCGCGGTCGTCGGGCGGTCGGAAAGAAGAGCGATCTCGCCGAAGAAGTCACCAGGCCCGAGCGTGTTGACCTTGCGGCCACGCCGCCGAACGACGGCCTCGCCTTCGAGCAGGATGAAGAACTGTCTCCCGGATTCGTTCTCGCGGATGAGCTCTTTCCCGGCGGGGAAGTCGAGCTCGTCCGCGATGCCGCCGACCGCGGAGAGCTCCCGCTTCGACAACGCGGCGAAGAGCGGGACGCTCTTCAGCGCCTGAAGCTTGCTGTCCTGATGACCGTGACGCATCGAGAGGATCCTATGCGATCACGGACAGCAGCTATTCCAGCGTCGGCCAGACCCCATGGCCAGGGACGAGACGGCGTCGGCGGCATGACATCGGGCGAGGCGCGCTAGAATCGGTTCAGGGCGGCCCACTGAAGCAGCATGATCGTCTTGCCGTCGACGATCTCGCCGTTCTCGATCATCTCCTTGCCTGTTCGAACTCGAGCTCGACGACCTCGATCTCCTCGCCCTCGGAGAGGATCCCCCCACCTTGCGAGACGCGGTTGGAAGCGGTGTAAGGGGCCGCGAAGAAAGAGACCTGCTCGGTTACCGATCCCGGGCTCATGAAGACGTCGAACAGGTGCGTCACCTCGCCTACGACGACGCCGGTTTCCTCTGCAGCCTCGCGGCGAATCGCCACGGCGGCTGCATCGCCGTCCAGGAGGCCGGCGGGTGTCTCGAGGAGCATCCCGTCGGGGTGGCCGTTGACATAGGCCGGCAGCCGGAACTGCCGGGTGAGAAGCACCGTCCGTCGTGCCTCGTCGTAGAGCAGGATCGTGGCTCCGTTTCCGCGGTCGTAGACCTCTCGCTCCTGGCGCGACCAGGTTCCGTCTGCGTGCCGGAAGTCGAATACTGATTTCCTCAGCACGTACCAGCTGTCCGAGAGGACTGTCGTCGAGATCAAGCGGACGCGGGGGTTCCTCGAGGGGAACGGATGACCGTCGCCGGTCGTGTTATCTGCCCCTCCCAACCTGCAGGCAGCTTAGAGCCAGGCAGCCGAAGCCTGAAACTCGTCAGCAGGCACCGGGCTGAGGAACGCCGTCCGGCCCAGATCTCGTGCATGGCGGCGGTCGAGCTGCCGACCGGCTCGAGACAGTACCCGAGACCGCGTCGGCGCGAAGCGAGAGCAATCCCTGAATCCTGCCTCGGCAGCGCTTGCCCGGGATAGGTTCCGTTAACCGCTACAGGCTCAGTACCGGTGCCTGCGCTGGGCAAGTTCGTGCGGCGTGCCACTCCGAGCTGAACGCCTGTGTCTCGGGGCGTGCGTGAACCGGAGAAGCCGCGGTGGGCCGTCGCATCGATGTCAGCGAAGTCCTGCAGGAACGGTGCCCTGCGTTGGAGCGATGCGTGTGGACGGCTGAAGCATCGGCAGGCGCGCGCGATCCTCGACGCGCGAGGTACCGAACGAGGTACGGCCCGAAGGGAACGGAAGATCTCTACCGGGGTCGTGCCTACTGGATGATCGAGCGCTCTCGTTGCGCTGCAAGTCTCGCGCTCATGATCCGGTGACCTGCTCGGCCGCGGCCATCGTGCTGTTCGGCGTCCTCGCGGTGTCTCGTGTCGGTCGCGAGCCGCTACGGCTTGTCGGCGTCCAGGGCGGGCGAGGTGAGTGACGCGGCGCGCGAGCCGGTGAACGATCGCGTTAGGCCGCTGAGCTGGCGCGAGCGTCATCACGCCCGGCCGCGCCCCTCGATTGCGCCGACTTACCGCTTCGAGAACTGAGGCGCCTTGCGGGCCTTGTGCAGGCCGGCCTTCTTGCGCTCGACCTGGCGGGCATCCCTGGTGAGGAAGCCCTGACGCTTGAGCGTGACGCGGAAGTCGGGGTTGACCTCGACGAGTGCGCGGGCGATGCCGTGGCGGATCGCGCCGGCCTGGCCCGAGGGCCCGCCGCCGTGCACGCGGACACGAAGGTCGTAGGAGCTCGTGAGGTCCGTCGTCTCGAGCGGCGACAGGATCATCTTGCGGTGGGTCATCCGCGGGAAGTAGGCGTCGAGCTCCTTGCCGTTGATCCACGTCTTCCCGGTGCCGGGACGGAGGATCACGCGGGCGACGGAGGTCTTCCGCTTCCCGGTGCCGAGATACTGGGCGATGGTCGACATCAGAACGGCTTCGGTTCCTGCGCCGTGTGCGGATGGTCGGGGCCCGCGTAGATCTTCAGCTTCGTCAGTTGCCTGGCTGCAAGCTTGTTCTTCGGGAGCATGCCCTTGACGGCCTTCCGGAGCACCTCGGTCGGGCGGCGCTCGAGCTGCTCGCGCAGCGGGCGCACGCGGAGGCCGCCGGGATAGCCGGAGTGCCGGTAGTAGAGCTTGTCGTCGAGCTTGTTCCCCGTGACCGCGATCTTCTCGGCGTTGACGACGACGACGAAGTCGCCGGTGTCGACGTGCGGGGTGAACTGCGGCTTGCCCTTGCCGCGCAGCCGGTCGGCGATCTGCGTCGCGAGGCGCCCGAGGGTCTGCCCGTCGGCGTCGACGACGTACCATTCGCGAGTGATCTCGCCCGTTTTGGCGCTGTAGGTCTTCAGGATCGAAAGCTCCTCATCGTAAGAACGGCAGACTTTCGTCCGCCGGAGGTCGATGGTACCAGACCGCCTGTGCCAGGCCTGCGCGGAACTCGACCGCGCCGCCGTGCGCCGGATGCCTGACGTAGCGGCCGCCGAAGGCGTCGTGAGCGATGCGGCCCACGGCGACGACCCGGCGGCCGCGGGCGAGCTCTCGGGCAAACGTGAGCCCCGCCTCGATCTCGCCTCGGGTCGGGCGGCGGTTCGAGCCGGCGTCGCCGGGGTGCGTCGGGACGACGTTCCAGAGGAGGACATCCCCGGCGAGGCCGAGCTCGCCGAGCGCACGATGCACGATCGTCGCCGTTGCCTCGGCCGGCCCCGAGCCGGTGAGCTGGCGCTCGGAGGTGAGCGGGATCCCGGAGACCCTGGCGCCGCGGTAGCCCGGCGCCTCGGCGACGAGGAGGACGGGCACGCCGGAGCGCTCGACGAGGTATGTCGCGAGCCGGTCGCGCAGGAGTGCGGCGCGCTCTCCGTCCCGGTAGAAGTTGAACGTCCCTCCGATCGTTGCGGCGGCGAGGCGCTCGATGAAGCCCGAGATCACGATCCGTACTCTGACCGACGGCGGCCAGCGGCCCCGCGACATCGCGGCCGCGATCGCAGGCTTCCTCGACGGCGCCCAGCGGACGCTCGAGCTCGCGCAGTACGACTTCGATCTCGGGGTCGAGACGGCCGGGATCGTGAGCGCCGCGATCCGGCGTGCAGCCGCGCGCGGCGTCCGGATCCGTCTCGCCTACAACGTCGACCATGCACGCCTGGTGCCGGTGCCGCCGCCGCCGTCACCCGACGAGTCGCTGATCGAGTCGCTGCCGGTCGAGGCGTTCCCGATCGCCGGCGTCCCCGACCTGATGCACCACAAGTACATGGTCCGGGACTCCCGGACCGTCTGGACGGGCTCGACGAACTGGACGGACGACGCGTGGGAGCGGCAGGAGAACGTGATCGCCGTGGTCGACTCACCCGACCTCGCGGCGGCATTCCGGCGCGAGTTCGAGGAGCTGCTCGAAGCGGGGTCCGTCGCCCAGACGGGGCGGGTCCCGCCCGAATGGCACGACGGCATCCGGGCGTGGTTCACGCCGGGTCACGGCGAGGACCTCTCCCATCGCCTCGCTCAGGCAATCGGCCGTGCGCGGCGCCGCGTGCGGATCTGCTCGCCGGTGCTGACGACGCCGCCCGTGCTCGGCGCGCTCGCCGGCGTGATCGCCGCCGGACGGGTCGACGTCGCGGGCTGCATGGACGGGCCGCAGATCAGGGACGCCGCCAGGCAGTGGCGCCGGAGCCGCGGGTACTGGAAGGTGGCGCTCCTCGAGGTGGTCGCGGAGCGGTTCTCGGCGAAGGCGTCCACTCCCTACGGCGCAGGGAAGCTCCACGACTTCATGCATGCGAAGGTCACGGTGGTCGACGACGCCGTCTTTCTCGGCTCGTTCAACCTGTCACGGTCGGGCGAGCGGAACGCCGAGAACGTCATCGAGGTGGAGGACGCCGATCTCGCCGAGATGATGGCCGCCTTCGTCGACGGCGTTCGCGCCCGCTACGCGCCGCTCGACCTCTGACCGACCTGCGGGGAGCGGGCCCGTGACTAGGCGACGCCGCTGCCGGACAGGTCGAGCGGTGCGGGACCGTGATGATGTAGGTGTTCGGCGATTTCTGCTCGCCTGCGCCGATCACGACCGTGCCGGTCGCGCCCTTGAAACCCCCGGTGCCGCCGGTGATCGGCACCACGGTCGTGCCGTCGTTCCTCGTGACGAACGGGCCGCCGTAGGTGATCGTGCCGAATTTCGGGAACACGGCCTTGACGCTGACACTCGTCCTCGAGCCGCCGGTCGAGGTCATCGTGCCGACGTCGTAGCCGACCGGGAGCCCGGTCTTCTTGCCGAACTGGGGCTTGCGGTTCAGGAGGAGGTCCTTGAAGTCGACGTGATCGCCCCTGTTGAGCTTCCCCTTCGGGGCGACGTCGTGATCCGTCCGCTCCGTGATCACCGAGGTGAGGTGGATCGTGACGGTCTGGGCATGGCGCGCCTGCGCTCCGGAGGCGAGCAGAAGCGCCGAGCAGGTAGCCGCCACGGCGACCGCGATCCGCATCCACGCATTCTGCCCCACTCCGGAGGAAAACGGAAAGCGCCCGGGGCTCAGGCGACGGGCCCGCTCGGGCGGGTCAGGCGGTACGTGTTGCGGACCCGTTTGGATCCGGGGCCGACGAGCAGCGTCCCTTTGTAGTGGGCGAACTTCCCGGTTCCGCCGCTGACCGGGACGACGAGGCCCTGCGGGCTCGAGTAGACCGAGCCCGACAGCGTCAGCGTGCCGCCGGGGAGAATCGCCTTGCCGTGGAACGTCGCCGTGTGGATGCCGGTGAAGGTCATCGTGCCGGTATCGGAGCCGACCTCGTCGCCCGTCTTCTTCCCGAACTGGGGCGCGGCGTTGACGAGGTTGTCGCGGTACACCACCGTGTCGCCCTTGCTCGCGCCCTTCGGCCCGACGTCGTGGCTGGCGACCGAGACCGTGACGGAGATCACCTTGATCTCGAGCGTCGAGGCGGACGCCGCCCCGGCGGGCAGCGCGGCGAGCCCGAGAACGGCGAGTCCGAGAGCGGCGGCGACGACGACCGGGCGGGTCATTCCCACTCGATCGTTGCAGGCGGTTTCGAGGTGACGTCGAGCACGACCCGGTTCACGCTCGGGATCTCGTTGACGATGCGCGACGAGACGAGCTCGACCAGCTCGTAGGGAAGCCGCGCCCAGTCGGCCGTCATCGCGTCGTCGGAGGTGACCGCGCGGAGGACGATCGGGTAGCCGTAGGTGCGCGAGTCGCCCTGGACGCCGACCGACCGGATCGCGGGGAGCACGCAGAACGACTGCCAGAGGTCGCGGTACAGCCCGGCCCGCCGCACTTCCTCCTGGAGGATCGCGTCCGCCTCGCGCAGCGTCTCGAGGCGCTCGCGCGTGACCTCGCCGATGATCCTGATCGCAAGCCCGGGACCCGGGAAGGGCTGGCGCCAGACCATCCGCTCGGGCATCCCGAGCTCCTCGCCGACACGGCGGACCTCGTCCTTGAAGAGCAGCCGCAGCGGCTCGACGAGCTTCATCTTCATGTCTGCCGGCAGCCCGCCGACGTTGTGATGGCTCTTGATCGACTCGGCGACGCCGTCCTCCCCGCCCGACTCGATGACATCGGAGTAGAGCGTGCCCTGGACGAGCCACTCGACGTCTCCCCCGCGCTCGACGCCGAGCTTGCGCGCCTCGTCCTCGAAGACGCGGATGAACTCCTCGCCGATGCGCTTGCGCTTGTCCTCCGGATCGGTGACACCTTCGAGCCGGGCGAGGAAACGCTCCTCGGCCTCCACGTGCACGAGCGGCACCTGGAAGTGCCCGGCGAACGTCTCGACGACCTGCGAGGCCTCGTCCTTGCGCAGGAGGCCGTGGTCGACGAACACGCACGTGAGCTGGTCGCCGACGGCCCTGTGGACGATCAGCGCAGCCACGGCGCTGTCGACGCCGCCCGAGAGGCCGCAGAGAACCCGCTCGCTCCCGACGAGGGCGCGGATCCGGTCGACCTGCTCGTCGATGACGGCGGCGGGCGTCCAGACGGGCGAGGCGCCGGCGACGCCGTAGAGGAAGTTCTCGAGAATCGCCTGGCCGTGCGGGGTGTGGACGACCTCGGGGTGGAACTGGATCCCGTAGAGGCCGCGGACCGGGTCCTCGAACGCGCCGATCGGGGTCGTCTCCGTCGAGGCGGTCACGGTCGCCCCGGGCGGTGGTGCGACGACGGAGTCGCGGTGGGACATCCACACCGTCTGCTCTTCCGCGAGCTCGTGGGCAAGCGCTCCGCCGAGCCGGAGCGCAGCCTTGCCGAACTCGCCCGCGCCGGTGCGGTCGACGCGGCCGCCGAGCTCGAGCGCCATCAGCTGCATCCCGTAGCAGATGCCGAGAATCGGGACTCCGAGCTCGAAGATCGCAGGATCGCAGTGCGGAGCGCCCTCCGCGTAGACCGAGGCGGGGCCGCCCGAGAGGATGATCGCCGACGGGTCCCGCCGGGCGATCTCCGCAGCGGTGGCCCGGTGCGAGACGAGCTCGGAGTACACGCGTGCCTCCCGGACGCGCCGGGCGATCAGCTGGGAGTACTGCCCGCCGAAGTCGAGCACCAGCACCGGCCGCTCGTCCCGCTCGAGCTCTGGCCGGATCGAGACGACCTCAGGCGCGGCGATAGTTGGGAGCGTCCTTCGTGATCGTGATGTCGTGGGGATGCGACTCCCGCAGCCCTGCGCCGGTGATCCGGACGAATCGCGCCTGCTTCATCGCCTCGACGGTCGGCGCGCCGCAATAGCCCATCGCCTGCCGGACTCCGCCGACGATCTGGTGGACGACCCCGGAGAGCTGGCCCTTGTAGGGGACGCGCCCCTCGATGCCCTCGGGAACGAGCTTCTCGACGTCCTCGACATCGCCCTGGAAGTAGCGGTCCTTCGAGTAGCCGCGCGCCTTCATCGCCCCGATCGAGCCCATGCCTCGGTACTCCTTGTAGCGCTCGCCGTGGGAGTAGACGACGTCGCCGGGCGACTCGTCGGTGCCCGCGAGCATCCCGCCGAGCATCACGCTGTCGGCACCGGCGGCGAGCGCCTTCGCAACGTCTCCGGAGTTGACCATGCCGCCGTCGCAGATCACCGGGACGCCATGAGGTGCGGCGGCTTCCGACACGTCGTAGAGCGCCGTCAGTTGCGGCACGCCGACACCTGCCACGATCCTCGTCGTGCAGATCGCCCCGGCGCCGATGCCCGCCTTCACCGCGTCCGCGCCCGCGTCGATGAGGGCCTCGGCCGCGTCCGCGGTCGCGATGTTCCCGGCGACCACCTCGAACTCGCCCGCCAGGCTCTTGATCCGGGCGACCATCTCGACGACCCCGCGCGAGTGCCCATGCGCGGTATCGACCACGAGGACGTCGGCGCCGGCGCCGACGAGCGCCTGCGCCCGCTCGAGCGCGTCGGGCCCGACCCCGACGGCGGCGCCGACCCGGAGCCGGCCCTGCGCGTCCTTCGTCGCGCGGGGGAACTCGATGCGCTTGGAGATGTCCTTCACCGTGATCAGCCCTCGCAGGACCCCGTTCTCGTCGACGACGGGGAGCTTCTCGATCCGGTGGCGGTGGAGGAGGCTCTCGGCCTCGGCGAGCGTCGTCCCGACCGGCGCGGTCACGAGGTCGCGCGAGGTCATGAGGGCAGACACGGGCTGCCGGACGTCCTTCTCGAAGCGGAGGTCGCGGTTCGTGAGGATCCCGACGAGGCGGCCGCCCTCCTCCGTGATCGGCACCCCGGAGACGTGGTAGTGCTCCATCAACTCGAGGGCGTCGGCGACGAGCGCGGTCGGCGCCAGGGTCAGCGGCTCGACGATCATCCCCGACTCCGAGCGCTTGACCTTGTCGACCTCCGCAACCTGGTCGCCGATCGAGAGGTTGCGGTGGACGATCCCGATCCCGCCCTCCCGGGCAAGCGCGATCGCCATTCGCGCCTCGGTCACCGTGTCCATCGCGGCCGAGACGACCGGGATCTCGAGCGCGATCGTGCGGGTCAGCCTGGTCGCCGTCGAGACGTCGTTCGGGAGCACGGCCGACTCGGCCGGCACGAGCAGGACGTCGTCGAACGTGAGGCCTTCCTTGCCGAACTTGTCGTTGAGGACAGTGTCGGAACGGTCGAGCGCGGAGAGGTCCAGGCGCTCGACTCTTCCGGTCTCCATCCGGACACGATACCGGCGGCCGGTGTCGGACACCCG
Source organism: uncultured Actinomycetota bacterium (assembly GCA_963723405.1). Lineage (GTDB taxonomy): Bacteria > Actinomycetota > Thermoleophilia > Gaiellales > Gaiellaceae > PALSA-600. The sequence continues at coordinate 49,131 of CAVRQF010000010.1, forward strand.
GTCACAACCCGGAGGGGCAAAGCTGAGCTCGTACGGGTGTCCGACACCGCACTAACGGATTGCCATACGAGGCGTTGAAGGCGGTGTCGGACACCGTGCGAGCTCTGAGACGTTCGCCGAGCTCACAACGTGGTGTCCCGAGCACCAGGACACGTCTACGCAGTCACTTCGGCGAGCTCGACGACCGTCACGCCGGCCTCCAGCCGCGCCGCCTCGCCGGGCTCGAAGTTCCCGGCACCGAGCTCGAGCACGGAGGCCGCGCCCGCCGCGACTGCCTCCCGCAGACAGTCCTCCTGGCCGCCGTCTGCGTACCAGGCGGCCAGGAAACCGGCGAGCAGCGCGTCGCCGGCACCGACCCGGGACACGGGCTCGAGCCGCGGCGCGTCGACGCGGTAGCGGCGTACCTCGCGATCCTCGCGAAGCAGCGCGTAGCAGCCGCTCTCGGTCGTGATGATCACGTTGCGCGCGCCCCGGTCGGCGATCGCGTCCAGCGCGAGCACGAAGTCCTCGTCGTCGTGGAACTCCTGCCCCACGAGCGACTCGGCCTCCGCCTGGTTCGGCGTGACGAGAAACGGCTCGGCCTCGACACCGATCCGGAACGCCTCGCCCTCGCAGTCGAGCGCCGAGAAGACCTTGCGGCGCGCGAGGTCGTGGATCGCCTCGGCGTAGAAGTCATCGGGGACGTCCCGGGGCAGGGACCCCGCGAAGACGACGAGCCGCGCCGCGCGCGACAGGTACCGAAGCTTCGCGTCGAAGAGCTCGAGCTCCTCGGGCTTGACGACTGGGCCCCCACTCGTTGATCTCGGTGTAGCTCGAGTTCGTCGGATCGACGACGGCTGTCGTCGTTCGCGACTCGCCCTCGATGCGCACGAAGTCGTTGAGGATCGCCTCGCCCGTAAGCCGCTCGACGATGCGGAGCCCGGCCTGGCCGCCCGCCAGCCCGGTCGCCACGACCGGGACGTCCAGCCGCTTCAGCGCGCGCGCGACGTTGATCCCCTTCCCGCCCGCGAGCGGAAGGCCGGCGCTCGCGCGGTGCCGCTGCCCCCGCTGGAAGTTCGGGACGGTGATCGTGCGCGCAAAGGCGGCGTTGAGCGTGACCGTGACGATCATGGGGTGACCAGGCCGACGACGTCGTGGACTGTACGCGCGGCGTACCACCTCATGCGGCCCGCCAGCCCCGGCTTCGACACCGCGCGGGAGGCGACGAGCGGCCGCGACCCGAGGAGGCGCCCGCCGGCGAAGATCTGCACCTTCCCGAGGCGCTGTCCCTTCCCCACGGGCAGCGACGCGGCCGTCGGGGCGACGACGCGCTCGGTCAACGGCACGCCGATCCGCACGACGGTCGAGAGCGGCGCGGCGGCGACGAGCGGGAGCGCGCCGCGTCCGTACGGAAGCTTCACGTTCGCGTAGTTGCGGCCGCGGGCAACGGCGTTCACGCGACGGTACTGGTTGAGGCCGTAGGCGAGGAGCGCCTGGAGGTCGGCGTTTCGTCGTGACCGCGATGGGCTGCCGAGGATCGTCGCGTAGACGGTCGTGCCGTCTCCGTGAACGGCCGCGACCTGGTTCCACCCGGCGTCGTCGGTGTGACCCGTCTTGATGCCGAAGACGCCCGGCACGACGCCGAGCAGGTCGTTCCAGGTGTGGAGCTCGCGGCCGTCGGCCAGCGTCGCCGTCACGTGGCGGACGGCGTTTCGCACCGCCGGGATCTTCATCGCGACGACGGCGAGCCTCGTCACGTCGCGGGCGCTCGAGTGCTCGCCCGGCGCGTCGAGGCCGTCCGGGCGGACGAAGTGCGAGTCGGTGAGGCCGAGCGTCCTGGCCTGCGCGTTCATCATCGCCGCGAAGGCGGGGAAGCTCGGGGCGGTCGCGAGCGCGAGCGCGTCGGCGGCGTCGTTCGCGGACTGGATCAGCGCGGCCTTCACGAGATCGGCGACCGTGATCTCCTGGTGGGGCTCGAGGTAGACCGATTCCTGGCCGACGGCGGCCGCGCGCGGGTCGACGCTGACGAGCTGGGAGAGCTTCAGGTGCTGGAGGGCGACGATGACAGTCATCAGCTTGGTGATCGAGGCGATCGGCGTCCGGTAGCGCGCGCCGTGCGAGGCGAGCACCTCACCCGTCGCGGGATTCTCGACCAGCCAGCCGCGGGCATCGACGCGGGGAGCGGCCGCGCCGGCCGTCGCGACGAGGCAGCATGCCGCCAGGACGAGCCCGGCGAGTGCCGGCCTCATGAGAGCCTCAGCCGCTCGCCGATGAAGAGCGCGGTCGGCGATATCTTCGGGTTCAGAGCGAGGATCCGGCCCTGCGGGATCCCGGTTCGCCCGGAGATCGCCTCGATCGTGTCGCCCGCCCGCACCACGTAGACGCGACGCCGGTGGTTGACGCGCCGGCGTGAACGGAGCGCGATGTGCGGGAGCGGCGGCAGAGGGGCGCGGATGATGATCGCCGTGGAGGCCGGTGCGCACGAGCGCCACCGCAACCGTCACCGCGACGAGCGCTACGGCCGGGCCGGCGTATGTTCGCCAGCGCCCGCCGGGGAGGCTCACCACCCCGAAACGGCCCATACCTCGTTCTTCAGCCTGGCCGCCTCGGCGCCCGCCGCGGCGCGGAAGTCCTCGCCCGTCTCACGGAAGGAGTAGGTGACCGAGCGCGAGGCGTTGACGAGCGCGCTCGCCGGGCCGCTCGTGAACGCCCTGGCGAGGTCGCCGGGGCGTGCACCCTGGGCGCCGACGCCGGGGAGCAGGAGGATCGTCTGCGGCATGAGCTTGCGCGCCTCGCTGACCGCGCGCGGGTGGGTCGCCCCGACGACGGCGCCGACCGCCGAGAGGCCGTGGTCGCCGACGAGCTCCTCGCCCCAGGCGGCGACGAGCGCCGCGACGGCGTGCCACGCGGGCCGCCCGTCGGAGAGGGTCATGTCCTGCACGTCGCCGCCCGCGTTCGACGTCTTCACGACGCAGAAGATGCCCGTCCCGTAACGCCTGGCAGCAGCCAGGTACGGCTCGACGGACTCCCGGCCCAGCCACGGGTTGACGGTCAGCGCGTCTGCGACCGGGTCCTCCCCCTCGACGTACGCCGTGGCGTATGCACGCGCCGTCGAGCCGATGTCGCCGCGCTTGCCGTCGGCGATCACGAGCAACCCGGCGCGGCGGGCGTAGGCGCAGATCTCGACGAAAGCGCGCATCCCGCCGGTGCCGAGCGCCTCGAAGAACGCGAGCTGCGGCTTCACCGCCACGGCATGCGGCGCGACCGCGTCGACGATCCCGCAGCAGAACCGCGTGACGTCGCCGCGGAGCTCGACCGGAAGGAGGTCGGGCCTGGGGTCGAGCCCGACGATCAGCTGGCTGCGCTTTCTCTCGACCTCGGCGGCGACCCGGTCGCCGAAGGTGAGCGTCGCGACAGTCATCCGCGAGAAGAGTAGATGCCGGACCCGACGCAGCGGCGCAGCCCCGCAGAACGAGCGAGGGCCGCATGGATGCGGCCCTCGTCAGTACCGGTGAGGCTCCGCGCTACTTGAGCGACGCCTTGAGCTGGCTGCCTGCGCTGAACTTCGGAACGGTGGTCGCGGCGATCTGGACGCGCTCACCCGTGCGGGGGTTGACGCCCATCCGAGCGGCGCGAGCAGCTGCCGAGAACTTCCCGAATCCCGTGAAGTTGACCGAATCCCCGGCCTTCAGCGCATCGGTAACCGACTCCAGGAACGCGTCGACGGCCTTCCCCGCATCGCGGTTGGACAGGCCGCTCTTGCTTGCGACCTTCTGGATGAACTCCTGCTTCGTCAAAGCTTCCTCCTGGTTGGGGTGCCGAATTCGTCAGACCTTGGGCGAAACCCTAACAACCCGGTCGGATATCGCTCAACCATGCGGGGTCGGCGCGGCCTCGCGGACCTCCGACGCGAGGAGGAGCGGCCGCAGCCGGACGGCGGCGCGGGCGAGCGCGTCGGCGCCGCCCTCCTCGCGGTCGACGACGCACACGACGGTCGAGACCTGGAGGCCCGCTTCGCGCAGCGCCTCGACGGCTTCGAGCGCGGCGCCGCCTGCCGTGACGACGTCCTCGACGAGGCAGACGCGCTCGCCGGGCTCGAAGACGCCTTCGATGCGGTTGGCGGTGCCGTACTCCTTCGGCTTGGCCCGGACGATCACGAACGGCAGGCCCGACTCGAGCGACGCGGCGGCGGCAAGCGGCACCGCGCCGAGCTCGGGTGCGGCGAGTCGGACGGCATCGGGCTCGTGCTCGGCCACGGTTGCGGCGATCGCCTCGCCGAGCACGGCGAGGAGGTCGGGCCGGGTCGAGAAGCGGTACTTGTCGAGGTAGTAGCTGCTGCGTCTTCCCGACCGGAGCACGAAGTCGCCCTCGAGCAGAGCGGCGTCGCGAATCGCGGCGGCAAGCTCGGGCACGGCTCAGCCGGGCTGCGAGAGGACGTCGTGAGCGAGCGAGAGCATCCGCTCGGCGTCCGCCGAGCCTTCCGGGATCGAGGCCATCGAGCCGTCGGCGGCGTAGAGCTCGACGCGCTCGATACGCCGGGCCGAGCGCCGGCGGTACATCACGGTGCCGGCGAGCGTCGCGAGGACGAGAAGCGCGAGTGTCATCGTCTTATGCAGAGGTGTCCGCCCGTCTGCGCCGCCGCGCCGCCGTTCCCTCGCCCGAGCCGTTCGCGGCGCCCTCGGCGGAGGGGGCGGCGGTGCTGTCGATGCTGCTCAGGCAATGCTTGAGGTCGTAGAAGATGAGACCGACCGTCGGGTCGGAGCGCGTCGTCGCAGCGACGAGCCTCCCGTCCTGCCGCACGGCGAACACGCTGCCCTCGAGCGTGGAGACCTCGAGCTGGGTGAGCTCGGGGAGCCCGCGCGAGCGGGCGAGGCGGTCGGCCTCGTCCAGGAGCGGGGTGAGTGCGGCGACGAACCGCTGGGCGCGGCTCGGGTCGGGCGCAGTCGCCGCGAGGAGCGACCCGTCGCCGTCGAGGATGGCGACCTGGTGGACCTGCGAGGAGATCTCGGTCAGGTCTGCGAGGGCCTGTGCGGCATCCATGGGGTGAGCATACTGCGGCCCGTCAGGGGGCGCGGCGGGCCTCGATCGCGTCGGCGAGCGCCTGGGCGGCGCGTGCGCGGTGGGAGTTGCGGCTCTTCCACTGGCCGCCGATCTCGGCGACGGTGCGGGTGTCGCCGGCGGGGATGAAGATCGGGTCGTACCCGAAGCCTCCGCTGCCTCGGCGCTCTGTTGCGAGCTCTCCCTCGAGGATGCCCTGCCCGCGAACCTCGTCCCCGTCGGGCGAGATCGCGACGAGCTCGGTGATCATGCGGGCGCGGCGCTCCGGCTCGCCTTCGAGCCGCGCGAGCAGGGCGTCGGCCTGGTCGAGGCCGAGCGCCCAGCGAGCGGAGTGCAGCCCCGGCGCACCGTCGAGGGCGACGCTCTCGATGCCGGAGTCCTCGCCGAGCACCCAGGCATCGGGGTCGGCGCGCGCCCGGCCGAACCGGGCCTTGCCGAGGGCGTTCTCGTAGTAGGTCTCGCCGGTCTCCTCCGGGTAGCCGTCGGCGTCGAGGGCGTCGAGCTCCCAGCCGGGCAGCGCGTCGCGGAGCTCCTCCAGCTTGTGCCGGTTCTGCGACGCGAGGACCGCCTTCACGGGGCGATGCACTCGAGACTTGATGTGCATTGTTCATGGCCGTGGTGCCGCTCCAGGCGCTGCGACGGATGCGCAATACACATCAAGCCTCTATCGAGCGACGTCGATCGCGTCCTGCTGGATCAGCGCGAGCTCCTCGATGCCGCCGGCGGCGAGGTCGAGCAGCTCGTCGAGGCGGTCCCGGTCGAAGGGGACGCGCTCGGCCGTCGCCTGCACCTCGACGAACTGGCCCTCGCCGGTCATCACCACGTTGAGGTCGACGTCGGCGGTGGAGTCCTCGGTGTACTCGAGGTCGAGGAGCGCCTCGCCGCCGACGACGCCGACCGACACGGCTGCGACCGAGCCCGTGATCGCCTTCGAGAGGCCGAAGCGCTCGAGCGCGCGCGTGAGGGCGACGTGGGCGCCGCAGATCGCCGCGCAGCGAGTCCCGCCGTCTGCCTGGAGGACGTCGCAGTCGAGGTGGACCGTGCGCTCGCCGAGCGCCTCGAAGTCGATCACGCCGCGGACGGCCCGGCCGATCAGACGCTGGATCTCGACGGTCCGCCCTCCCTGCTTCCCGCGGGCCGCCTCCCGGTCGGTGCGCTCGCCGGTCGAGGCCGGCAGCAGCGAGTACTCGGCGGTCACCCAGCCCCGGCCGCTGCGGTAGAGCCAGCGCGGCACGTTCTCGACGACGCTCGCGGTGCACAGGACCCGGGTCCGTCCCTGCGACCAGAGAACCATGCCGTGCGGCTGCTCGAGGAAGAGCGGGTCGGCGGCGACCGGCCTCAAGTCGTCGGGCCTGCGCCCGTCCGCGCGCGTCATGCCGCGAGACGCTCCAGCTCGACGACGGCCACGCGCTCCACCTCGCCGAGCGGCAGCTGCAGGAAGCGCTCGCCGAGAGCGGCGAAGAGCGCAGGGTCGCCGGTCGTGAGGAAGCGATAGGCGCCCTCACGGCCGGTGGTGTTCTCCCAGCCCTTGCGGCGCAGGGTCTCGTCGACCTCGCGGGCGGTCTCCTCGGCCGAGAAGACGAGCGTCACGTCGCGCCCGAACACCCGCTGGAGGACGGGCTTGATCAGCGGGTAGTGGGTGCAGCCGAGGATGACGGTGTCGCAGCCCGCGGCCTTGAGCGGCGCGGCGTACTCGCGCACGGCGTCGACCGTCGGCGCTCCGGCCTCGATCAGCGGGACGAGGTCCGGGCACGGGACGGCGGTGAAGCGAACGCCGGCGTCGAGGGCCCGGACGAGGGCCTCGTACCTGCCGGCGGCAACGGTGGCCTGCGTTGCGAGCAGGCCGATCCTTCGGTTCCGCGTGGCACGGACGGCGGCCGCCGCCTCGGGGGTGATCACCCCGACGACCGGGACCCCGAGAGAGGACTGGAGCGCGGGCAGCGCAGCCGAGGTCGCCGCGTTGCAGGCGACGACGATGAGCTTCACGCCCTCGCGCTCGAGGTAGGCGGCGATCTCGTGGGCGAATCGCGCGATCTCGGCGAGCGGCCGCGGGCCGTAGGGGAGGCGCGCATGGTCGCCGAGGTAGGCGAAGTCCTCGTGCGGCATCGTGACGAGGCACTCGTGGAGAACCGTGAGGCCGCCGACACCCGAGTCGAAGACACCGATCGGCCTCGGATCCATGCGGCGATTCTATGCTCGGGGGATGACTGCGCCCGTCCGGATCGGCACGTGCTCGTTCGCCGACGACGCGCTCGTCAAGCACTGGTACCCGAAAGGGCTGCCCGCGAAGGAGCGCCTGGCCTGGTACGCCGAGCACTACTCGACGGTCGAGGTCGACTCGACCTTCTACCGCGTGCCCGACGAGTCGATCGTGCAGGGCTGGGCCGACCGGACGCCCGCGGGGTTCGTCGTCCACATCAAGGCCTTCGGGCTGATGACCCGCCACCCGGTGCGGCTCGAGCAGCTCCCGCCCGACCTGCGTGAGGGGATGCCGCTCGACGAGCGGGGACGCGTCGACCGTCCGCCCCGGGAGCTGCGCGCGGTCGTCTTCCGCGAGTTCCTCGGCGCGCTCGAGCCGCTCCGGCAGGCGGGGAAGCTCGGCGGCATCCTCTTCCAGTTCCCGCCGTACGTCGTCCCGAAGCCGTCGTCGTTCGACTACCTCGAGTGGGCGCGAGACCAGCTCGGCGCGACGAGATGCTCGTGGAGTTCCGCCACCGCGACTGGTTCGCGGAGGATCGCAGGGCGCGAGGTGCTCTCCTGGCTCGAGGAGCGCCGGATGTCGTACGTGACCGTCGACGCGCCCCGCCGCGAGGGCGGGAACGTGCCGGAGACCGTGGTTGCGGCGACGAGCCCGCTGGCGTACGTCCGCTTCCACGGGCGAAACGCGGCGCACCTGGAACGCGCGAGGCGGCGGCGCCGCCGCGCGGTTCGACCATCTCTACTCCGAGGAGGAGCTCGAGGAGTGGGTCGACCCGTTGCGGGAGCTCGCGTCGGGGGCCGAGCAGGCCTACGCGTTCTTCAACAACAACAACCAGACGAACGGCGTGGCGCAGGCCCCGGCCGGTGCCGAGCTTCTCCGGCGGTTGCTCGAGGAGCAGGACGTCCCGAATGCCTGAGCGCGATCTCGGACGGCGTGCGTCAGATGAACCGGAGGATCAGCTTGAGCCCGGTCTTGATCGGCTTGTCCCGCTTGCGCTTGAAGACGATCGCGATCGCGACGGCGCCGGCGACGAGGAACGGGACGAGCACGAGCCATCTCAGGTCGCCGTGCAGGGCGTCCATGTCGTCGCCGAGGCGGCTCCGCTCCTCGGCGATCTCCTTCCGGATCTCGGCTGCTCCGCGTTCAGACATGATCTTCGATCGCCTTGAGCGTACGTTCTGCCTCCTCGATCGCCGCTGACGGAAGCGGGGGCGAGAGCTTCTTCGCCGACCGTCTCGCCAGGAGCCCGAGGACCGCGGCGATGATCAGGAGCACGCCGGTGACGACGAGCAGCGACGCCCAGAGCGGGAGAGCCTCGTTCAGGCCGGCGGCCGCGGCGGCGAACCCGAAGCCGATCGCGTAGAAGACGAGGGCTGCCGCGCCGAGGGCGAACCCCGCGGCCATGCCGAGCGCCGTCGCCTTCTGCTTCCCCTCCAGCTTTGCCAGCTCGAGGTTCAGCTCGACGAGCGATCTCAGGCGACGGTTCACGGCGCGCGTCCTTGCGGATAGACCAAGCATCGCCGGGAGCTTATCGCCCCATCGCTCGGCAGGATGCGACCGGGAAGACCACGGCCCTGTGGCCGGAGCGAAGCCCATCAGGCCTGGACCAAAGGAACACCGAGCCGGTGGCGCTTTCGTCCGCCGTCTCCACTGACCGTCCGCCCTGGGTCTTGCGACCTTCCACGTACAGCCTCTGGAGTCGACATCGATCTACTTGCGCTCCGTGCTCGGTGAGGCGGCAAGGTACGCAATGGACGACTGCTGCCGCAAGGGCACACGAGGGCCGACGCTCGCTCTTTGCGTGAAGTTTCAGGCTGCGGTCGGGTACGTTGCGGCGGTGCGCGTGCTCTCGGTCGTTCACGGGCCGCTCGTTCGGCCGGAGGTCTTCGGCGACGTGATCACCTCCGAAGGGCACGAGCTCGTCGAGTGGGAGATCGGCGCGACCGCGCAGCCTGCGGGCGACTTCGACGCCGTTCTCGTCCTCGGAGGCCACCAGAACGTCGGCGAGGAGGACGACCATCCGTGGCTCGAGGACGAGTACGAGCTCCTGCGCGGGATGGGTCGCCGAGGAGACGCCCCTGTTCGCGATCTGCCTCGGCGCGCAGACGCTCTCCCACGCGTTCGGCGGGCGCGTGGCGAAGCTGCCCGAGCAGCAGGCCGGCTTCGTCCAGGTGTGGCTCACGGACGAGGGTGCGCGCGACCCCGTGATCGGGACCCTCCCGAGGCAGTTCGAGGCGCTCGTCGGGAACGGGTACGGGTTCGACGTCCCCGACGCCGGAGTCGAGCTGGCCGCGTCCGAGACCCAGCCGCAGGCCTACCGCCTGGGCGAGCGCGCCTGGGCGGTGCAGTTCCACCCGGAGGCGCGCGAGGGCAACGTGATGCAGTGGTTCGCCGACGACGAGCGGGCCGGCACTCTCCCGCGGCCACTCGCGGAGCTCGAAAGCGAGCTCGAGGCGAAGATCGACGGCTGGCATCGCCTGGGCCGAGAGCTCTGCCTGGCGTTCCTGCACGCGGCGAGCCTCAGCCGCGGTTCCTGAGCCGGCGGCCGCGGGCCGGGAGCGCGGCGGCGACTTCACGAGGAGGCCGGTCAGCCGCGCATACCGAGGCGGCAGCAGGCCGAAGAGCGCGAGCGACAGCGGAAGGCGCGTCTTCGCGCGCATCTCGGCCGAGTGCCTCCACCCACCCGTGAACCCGATCAGCTCGGCGCTCGGGTTGAGCGTCGAGATCGCGTTGTAGAGACGCGCCGTCTGCCGTTGCTGGTCGATCACGATCGCGTCCTTCTTGCTCCACCACAGCTGGAGCGGGACGTGGGAGAACGCGATCGCGCGGGCGTACGTCAGCGGGCTGCGCAGCTCGTAGGCGTACCGCACGCGGCCGGGAGGGCCTCCGAGCTCGGCGCGGGCGAGCGCCTGGAGCGACCGCCCCATGGGGCCGTTCCAGAGCTTCCGGCAGCTCTTCGAGCACCCGAGGTGCGGGAAATTCGCGGTACTGGAGCGAAAAGTCGACGACCGGGTCGAAGGCCGCCGCCCCTGCGAGCAGACGCGGATGGCGGGCGACGAGGAGGAGGGCCTCCTGCCCGCCCATGCTCCCGCCGACCGCGTAGACGCGATGCGAGTCGACGTGCACCCATGGCAGCGTGAGCTTCACGATCTGCGGCATGCGAGCGAGGTCGTCGATCTGGCCGGCCGAGCCCCAGGAGTAGTTCGACAGCAGGCGTCCCTGGCCGTCCGGGCTCACGACTCCGAACCCCCCGACCGCCGGGAGCTGACCCCACAGCTTCAGGTTCTCGCGCCCGGACACGCCGCGCCCGTGGGGCGAGATCACGAGCGGGATCGGCGGCGCATGCCCCGGCCGGTACGAGCTCGGGAACGCGACGAACGCCGAGCGCCGCACGCCGTTGTGGGACCGGTAGGCGATCCGCCAGATCCTGACCTTGCCGACAACGAGCGACCGCGACTTGTCAGCCGAGCCCAGCGCGCTGCCGGACAGACACATCGCCGCAGCCGCGAAGGCGAACATCACCCTCCGCCTCACGGGGCCGCACTCTACGTGGTCCGCACCAGGTAATCGGCCGAGCCCGCCGTTCCGGAAAGGTCGATCGTGCCGGTCGCACGGTCGAACGCGCGCCGGGGCGACATGGAAACGATGCGCCGCCCTGCGGGCAGCCGCAGGCGAAGGAGCACCTTCCGCACCCGAGGTGCATCCAGATGCACGAGGACCTCCCGAGCTGACGCGGCCAGTGTGTAGGACACGGGCCCGAACCGGGTCGGCGCGGCCGTCACCTCGATCCGCTTCCCCGCGTCGAGCCATCCACGTGGCGTCGCAAAGGCCAGCCGGAGCCCCGAGAGCCGGGTCCTGGACGAGCATCAGCCGCAAGGTCTCGAGGAACGAGTCGTTCGCCGTCGCGTTCGGCGGCAGATACATGGCGCGGAAGCGCAGCCCGTCGAGCGGGGCGACGCTCGCGGCCTCGCCGGCGACGAACGTGTTCGGCGTCATGCCCGCGGCGAGCTGCCCGTAGAGGCTGAGGACGAGCTGGTCCGGCTGATCTTGCTCGGCCAGGAACCGCGACATGTTCACGCCGTACACCTGGTCGGTGCCCGAGATGGCCGGCTTCGCGCCGGGCCCGTACAGCGAGAACGCAGCCGCGCGCACCATCCCGAGGAGCCGCGATCCGTGTGACAGCAGATAGCGGAGCGCACCCCGAGCCTGCGCGCTCCGCGACTGAAGGAGCCCCGACGCGAGGGCATACGGCGCGACCAGGTTCCAGTAGCTCCCGGCTCGCGACTCGGTGACGGTGTCGTACGGCGGCTCGCCCGAGTCGAGGCTCATCGGCAGGAAGAGCGACCCGTCGCCGAGCCGTCGCTGCGAGCGCGACACGGCCCGCCGAAGCGCCGGCGCCAGCCGGGCGGCGACGTGCTCGGCTCGTTCGGCATAGCCCGGATGGCCGGCGTTCCGCCAGGCCGAGGCGATCGCGCGGAGGCCCTGCCAGGCGAGTGCCTGCGCGTGGAGGCCAAGGACGGGCGTCTTGATGTCCGAGGAGAACTGCTCGGGCTCGAGCAACCCACCGGGCTGCTGCCTGCGCGCAGAGCGCGCTCACGTAGCCGGCGAGTACGGGAGTCACGCCGGTCAGGAAGCGATGGTCGGCGGCGAGCCGGTCGCAGACGGCGGCGGCGAGGAGCTTCTCCCCCATCGTCCAGCTCGGATAGGGCGTCTCCCGGCGGGTGAGCGAGACCCGAACGATCGTCTCGCCGACCGCGTCGAACCCGAGCTCGGCCATCACCTGCGCCTGGTCGAGGCTCTCCGGGAACGACGCCTCCTCGTAGGCGTTGCCGATGCTGTAGCGCCACGACAGCCCGAGGTTCTGGACGAGCAACGCGCGCTGCGCGTCCATGACGTGCCGCTCGGGAACCTCGATGGCTGCGCCCTCGTCGAGCCGGCTTCGCCAGTAGGTGCCGACCGACGCGCGCGCCTGGACGTACCGCTGCGTGTCGAGCTGCCAGGGACGGGACGGGGCGGCCGGCGTGAGCCAGGCCGCGTACGCGGTCTTGCGGAAGACGAGCGAGTGCCCCGTCCAGCGGGCTCCGCTCCCGAGCACGGCGTAGGTCCGCGAACCGTGCACGAGCCGGTTTCCGGACCGCCTGAGCCCGTGCGCCGTCGGCGTGAGCCGGATCTCCCCGGGGCCCGTAACCCGCACGAAGCTGACGAGCGACTTCGTCTCCGGGATGCGCGCGGTGAACGACTCCTGCGTGTAGCCGGAGTAGCGGGTCTCGAGGATCGGCAGCCACCCGTCGGCGAGCGTCGCCGGCGTGAGGCGGGCGAGGCAGGCTCCGTAGGGGCTGCCGGCGACGGAAACCTCGAGCGCGGGGCCTCCGACGCGCTGCGAGACGATCTCGCTGCCGTCCGCGACGTGCAGCGCCACGGTTCCAGCGCCGAGGGGGCCGTCGGGTTGGGCGAACGGCAGGTAGTAGACGCCGCTCCTGGTGAGCCGCTGCCGGCCGGCCGACCTGGCATAGAGCAGCGGGGCCAGGTGCCCGCTCGCACCGGCGAGAGTCGGGCCCGACCTCGACCGCAGCAGCTCGTCGCCCCAGAGATCCTTGCGGGACGTCAACGCGTCCGCGACGCGCGCTGCGTATGCGGCGCTCGCCTTCGGAGCGACGCAGGAGCCGCGCGCGCCGGCCGGCAAGGCGAAGACGGCGAGGAAGGCCGCGCCGACCGCCGCGAGGACCGCGATCCTAGGCGTCGTAGTCGGCCGGGTTGTAGCCGACGCAGGAGGCGAGCGAGAGCACGATCGACGCGGGCGGGAGCGGCGCCTGCTGGAGCAGCGACTCGAACACCGGCCGCCATCCCCGTGCCGAGGGCTTCGTGTTCCGGAAGAAGACATAGACGGTGCTGCCGGATTCGAAGCTCGCGACCCCGCCGGCCCAGGTGCGGTTCATCCGGGAGACGCAGACGTGGGAGAGCGACAGGGCGTTTCTCGCATACGGGGTGAGCTCGCTCGACCGGAACCCGACGAGGATTCCCCTCCGCTCGGCGCGGTTCGCGTCGCGGGCATGCAGGACCGCAGGCGGGCGGGCACGAGACATGGAAGAGGTCACGGGCGACCCGGGCCGGCGCGTAGACGCAGGCGCCGTCGGCCGGCGCCTCGAGGTCGCGCGTCCAGAGCACCTTCCACTCGCCCTTGGCCACCCCGAGCAGGCTCGAGTGGAGAGCCGAGAAGCCGTTGTTCGCGAAGCCCCACTTCATCGCCGCGAAGCTCGGGTTCGCCGTCGAGACGAGCACCTTCTGGATCGCGACGTTGCCCTGCTCGCTCCGCATCGCGGCGACGATCGCCGCCTTCTGAGACGGCGTCGGCGTCCGCGCGGCACGCAACTCCGCCTCCCGCGAGAGCGGCGACGAGAACGAGAACCGTTGCTCCTGGCTTTACTCGGATCACTCGGGGTGCGGGTCTTCGGAGCTCTCGAGGGGCAAGTCGGTGCGGGACCACTCGTGCCACGAGCCCGAGTAGTTCCGGGCATCGTATCCGAGCTCCCGGAGAATCTGGACCGCCGCGGCCGAGCGCGAGCCGCTGTGACAGTAGGCCACCACCTCGGCCCCGTCCGGCAAGCCGAGGCGGTCGCGGAGCGCCTCCACCGAGCAGAGCATCATCTCCTCGACCCGGAAGTGCATCGCCCCCGGGATGTGCCCCTGGCGCGGATCGCAGTCGCTGCCGAACGTGCCGTCGTACTCCTCGACCCGGCGGACGTCGACGACCGTCACGTCCCCGAGTCGTTCCACCAGCTCCGCGAGATCGATGTCGGTCATGCCGTGCCCTCCGGATCTCGAGCGACCCTCAGCCGTCGGCCTCGAGCCCCATCACCGCGGCGAGGTCGCGATAGAGCTCCTCCGGCGGAGGCAGGTCGGCGGGCGAGGCGGCCGTCCGGGCGACGCGGCGCACCTCCTCGCGGTCGGCGCCGGTCAACCTCGCGACGAGGGTCGGGTTGATCGCGAGCGCGAGCTCGTCGCTCATGTCGTGTGTCTCGTAGTAGGTCGGGACCGAGAGGTACTCGTCCACCATCCGGCCGCGCTCGTAGAGCCGGACCCGGACGACGGCGCCGACCTCGAGCGCAAGCGCGACGACGACTGCGCCGAGACGGTCGGACAGGTCTCGGGCAAACCGTGAGTGGGCATCGCGGTCGGCGTCGAAGACGGGGTCGACGATCCGGATCCAGCCGCCGGTTGCGTCGCGGACGCTCAGGGCTCTCGAGCCTCGGGAGGAACTGGGCGACCGCTCGCTCGACGGAGACGCGGTCGTCGCTCTGGACGTGCGTCGAGCGCGTGCGAGGGGCCGGCGGGGGCGTCGCCGAGGCGAAGGTCGAGCGCGTCGAGCGACTGCGCCAGGAGCAGGTCAACCGGCTCGAACCCGAGCCGGCGCCATACCATCTCGCCGTGCTCGTTCGCCGTCAGCACCTCGAGCGAGACGTGCGTGGCCCCGGCCTTGCGGGCTGCATCGGAGCACGCGCGCAGGAGCGCCTTCGCGACCCCCTGCCGCCGGTACGCCGGGAGGACATGGATCGTCTCGACGTGCCAGCGCCCCGGCTCGACGGCGTCGGCGTCGAGCGAACCCGACGAGCTCCCCGGCATCCTCGGCGACGAACGCGGCTCCCCCACCCGCCAGGTGCTTCTCGATCTCGACCCAGTCGGCGTCCCATGCGTCCGGCGCGAAGCCCTCGGGCTCGGGGACCTCGGCCACGAACTCCGTCCAGAGAGCCTTGATCGCTTCCTTGTCCGAGGGAGTGGCAGGACGGATGTTCATGGCATGCGGGAGGCGGTCAGGAGGTAGTGGGCGGAGAGGTTCTGGAACGGGATCGAGGCGCGGGCCGAGCTCGTACACGTCTGAACCGTAGAAGAGATCGACCGCCTTCCGCAGAGCGAGGTCGCCGGCCGGCCAGGCACGTGGCCGCGCGAGGTGGCGCGCGAGGAACCATTCGGCAGTCCACGCGCCGATCCCGCGGACGGCGATCAGCCGGGCGCGGACCTCGTCGTCGGGAAGCGAGGCGAGAGCTGCGAGGTCGAGGTCGGAGCGCGCAAGCCCGATCGCGTACTGCGGCCTTTCCCCTGGAGAAGCCGAGAGCGAAGAGCTCGCCTCGGTCGCCGCGGCGACCCTCTCTCTCGTCGGAAACGCGTGGACGCGACCCGACGGGCGTGCCGAGCCGCTCGACGAAGCGGCTGCGGATCGCGAACGCCGAGTGGAGCGAGACCTGTTGCGCCGTGATCGAGGTGACGAGGCTCTCGAACGGGTCGGGCGAGAGCGGCGGCCGGAACCCCGCGAGCCGCGGGACGATCTCCGCGAGAACCGGCTGGGACGACGCCCAGGCGATGAAAGGCGTCGAGGTCGAACGGGAGCCCGAGGAGCCTCTCGATCACCGGCCTGGTCAGGTCGTCGAGCGGCTCGACGTCGACCCCGCCCGGGGCGGCCGATCCGACCTCGCGCCCGCCGACAGCGCGGTGGAGAGCGCCGTCGAGCCAGAGGTTCGCGAGGTCGGGCCCGAACACCCGGAAGCGCTCGGTCGAGAGCTCGAAGTCGTACGGCTCAGGAAAGCGCAGCAGCAACGTCGTCGAGGGTCTCGAACGGCTCGAACGGGCGGCCTTCCCGCTCGAGCTCTCTGCGAGCCAGCTGCGCGCGAAGACGCGGTCGGCGGCGAGCGCGGCGCAATGATCGGAGACGCCGTCGCCGACGTAGACGAGCGGCCGGCCCGTCGGGGAGCGCGCGGCGCTTGCACATGTCGCCGCAGACCGGGCATGGGCCCATCGTCGCGGAAGCGGACCCGCCACCCGTCGGGCTGCGGGTCGGCGCCGTTGCAGCGCAACTCGAGATCGAGGCCCTCACGCTCGAGCACAGGGGCGATCAGCTGCGGGAGGCCGCTCGAGACGATGACGGGCCGGTAGCGCGCGGCGAGGCTCGTGCAACCCGGCGCGCACTGCACGTGCGCGACCGCCCACGCTCGAGACCTCCTCGGCGGGCGCCCGGATCGAGCCGACCTCCGCCGCGAGCGACCGGCCGTAGGAGCGGCGCCCGGTCCCAGTACCCCGGGTCTCAGTACCCCGGCTCGCAGCACATCGGGGTCGCCGAACACCCGGACCGCATCGACCAGCGAGTCGGAGACGGTGCAGGTCCCGTCCCAGTCGAGCACGAGCTTCACCGCTCGAGGCTAACCATGGCGACCGGGACGCCGCAGCGTCTACCATGGCCCGCGAAGGTTCTCCGCTCGCCACGCCGCCTCTCGATGTCAGCCATCCGCCTCACGTTTGTGCGCGCCCTCGCTGTCGTGGGGCTGGCGGTGGCCGCGCTGGCGGTCGCGGCAACCGGCGGGGCGCGCAGCTCGGAACGGCCCAGGCAGACGATGCGGCGCCCGTCTGGTCGCCCGACGGCAAGACGATCGCGTTCGCCAGCCATCCGGGCGCGGCAGGAACGGCGGGAACTGGCAGATCTACACGGTGAACCCGACCGGCGGCTCCCGACGTGCGTTGACGAGCGGCGGCCTCGACAGCATCGACCTCGCGTGGTCGCCGGACGGGAAACACATCGCGTTCTCGCGAGTGACGGGCGGGCAGGTGATCACGGCGGCCACGTCTACGTCATCAACGCCGGGGGCGGCGGCCAGCGGCGCCTGACGAGCGGCGGCGGAGGATACGACGAGCTGTTCAACTGGTCGCCTGACGGGAAGCAGCTGGCGTTCGACCGGATCACCGACGGAATCGGCGCGATCTACGTCATGAACGCCGACGGCGGCGGCCAGAAGAACCTGACACCATCGCCGAGCGACGACGACTACTGGGCGGTGTGGTCGCCCGACGGCAAGAAGATCGCGTTCGACCGGACCGGCGGGAGCGCCTTCGGCGACATCTGGGTGATGAACGCCGACGGCTCGGGGCAGAAGCGGCTCACCGCCAGCCCGGGCGACGACTTCGGCTCGGCCTGGTCGCCCGACGGGAAGAAGATCGCCTACATGTCGAACCGCACCGGCCAGTACCAGATCTACGTGATGAACTCGAACGGCGCCGCCGGCCGCCGTCTCAGTCACACCACCGCCGACGCAGAAGTGCCGCGCTGGTCGCCCGACGGGACGAAGATCGCCTACCAGGCCCAGGTCGGCGGCAACTACGAGATCTTCGTCGTCGGCGCGAACGGCTCCGGCACCCGCCAGCTCACGACCGTCGCGTCCGACAACACCGACCCGGCCTGGTCGCCCGACGGGAAGAAGATCGCGTTCCTGAGCAAGCGGGACGGCGGCGACAGCGTTTACGTGATGAACGTCGACGGGTCGTCGCAGAAGCGCATCGCCTAGGCCTCCGGCGCCTTCACGCGGTTGCGCAGGACGCCGATCCCTTCTGCCTCCAGCTCGACGACGTCGCCGGTGCGGAGAGCCGGGCCCTCACCGCCGGTGAGACGGGCAAGCAGGAGCTCGCCCGGGCGGAGCGTCGTGTTTCTCGCGGCAGCGGCGAGGAGCTCGGGCCAGCGGTGGACGAGCTCGCGGGTATCGGCGCCGCAGCGCTCCTCGCCGTTGACGCGCGCGACGAGCCTCGTCTCGGGGAGCTCGTCGAGCGTGACGAGCACCGGCCCGAGCGACAGGGCGAAGTCGCGGCTCTTCCCCGGGCCGAACCCGGCGGCGCGCTCTGCCCGGGCCAGGGCGCGGTCGGTCCAGTCGTTCGCGAGCATGAGACCGGCGATCTCGCCCCCTGCGCCGATCATCGCCGCGAGCGCAAGGCCGTAGTCGAGCTCCTCGACGCCGTCGGGGTAGGGAAGCTCCGCCTCCGGGCCGAGCACGGGGAACGGGCTCCGGAACGAGAAGAACGGCTCACCTCGCTCGAACGGAGAGAAGACCCGAACGGCAGGCGGATACATCACGGGCGCGAGGAGGTCGCAGTCCGCGAACCGGTATCCCGCGTGCTCGCGCGAGGTGCCGCCGCCGGTGAAGTACGCCTGGAGCGTCTGCGCGGCGAGCTGCACGATCCCGTCGCCGACGATCTTCCCGGGCCAGCCGCGCTCGAGCCCGAGGCTCCTTCGGCGTGAACATGCACAGCTTCATCGGGAGCGTCTCGGTCTCAGCGGGACGCCTTCGGTAACGCAGCGGGCTCGGTGTGGACCACCACATCGGCGATCTCGGGAGCCTCGGCCCTGATCCGTGCTTCGATCTCGCTCGCGCGGCTGTGGGCGTCGTCGAGGCTCCAGCCTGCGTCGAGCCCGAGCGTCAGGAATGCGACGAGCCCGCCGTCCGTCCGCAGGAACCGGAGCGCACGCGGGGGCGAGCCGGTCGCGTCGCGCACGATCCGCTCCACGACCGTCGCGTCGCCCGCGACCTCCTCGCCCTCGGCGAGCTGCGTCAGCGGCTCGAGATGGGTCTGGACGACGTCGAGGTCGGGCACGGACCTGCGGATCGCGGACTCGAGGTCCTCGGCGGCGTCGTGGGCCTCGGCGAGGGTCATCCCGCCGGGAAGCTTGACGTGCAGCGACAGCTCGGTGCGGCCGTTGACCTCGACGAGCCTGACGTTGTGGATCTCGCGCACCGCCGGGACTGCGGCAGCTGCCGCATGGACGCGTTCGCGAAGGTCATCCGCGTTTCCCGGCTCGACGTGGACGACGATGTCGGCGCCCGGCAGGGCACGTTCGACCGCCGTCTCGACGGCGTCGGCGACCGCGTGCCCCTGCCCGACGGCCGCAGACGGCGGGACGCCGATGACGACGTCCGCGAACTGGCGCCCGCCTGCGTGCCGCATCCGGATCCGGCGCAGCTCGACCACAGGCCCGAGTGCAGCGATCGCGGCCCGTGCAGCATCCTCGGCGTCGGGAGGCGCACGGTCCATCAACACGTCGACGTTCCGGCGGATCAACCGCGCCGCCGCGAGCAGCACGATGACAGCCACGAGGAGCGCCGCGAGCGCGTCGCCTCCCGGATACCCCGACCGCGCG
This sequence comes from uncultured Actinomycetota bacterium, assembly GCA_963723405.1. Lineage (GTDB taxonomy): Bacteria > Actinomycetota > Thermoleophilia > Gaiellales > Gaiellaceae > PALSA-600. The sequence continues at coordinate 68,315 of CAVRQF010000010.1, forward strand.
AGGAGCAGCCCGGCGAGCACCGCGACCGACCCCACCAGGTCGCTGCCGAAATGGAGCGCGTTCGACGCGATCGCAGCACTTCCGGTGCGGCGCGAGATCCGCCACGAGACAGTGGCCCGGCTCGCGTCGACCGCGATCACCACGAGGACGGTCGCGAGGACGTACCAGGTCACGTCGACGGTTGGCTTCGTCGAGGCGGTCAGCCGTTCGATCGCGCGGAATCCGATCACCACGCTCACGAGTGCCAGGAACGTCGCCTCGGCGAGGGCCGCGAGGTGCTCGGCCTTGCCGTGCCCGTACTGATGCGAGAGGTCGGCGGGCCGGCCGGCGACGCCGAGCGCAAGGAAGGTGAGGAGCGCCGCGACGAGGTCCGTGCCCGAGTGCACAGCCTCGGAGACGAGGCCGAGGCTGTTCGCCGTGAGCCCGACCGTGAGCTTCAGGACGACCAGGGCGGCCGCCGCCGCGACCGAGACGAGCGCCGCCCGGCGCTGCGGGCTCATAGCTCCTCTGCCGGCCAGGCCAGGATGTCCTGCGAGTCGGCGCAGAGCGCATGCGGCTCTCCGTCGAGCAGGAGCGGCGCGAGCGTCGCCGCCCCGACCGTGCAGCGGGCGCGGCGCAACGACCAGGGGCTCTGGTTCAGCTCGATGCGGTAGAGGCGGCCACCGTCGGCGGTGTACAGCGCATGGCGCTCGGTGAGGAAGTGCTCGAGTGTCCCGGGTGCGGGCGCGAACGGCGCGCCTGCCCCTTCGTACCGCGCACGGAACGCGAGCCCGTCGCGGTCGACGTCGACCGCTCCGCCCTCCACCGAGACCCGCGCGCGGTAGGCGGGCAGCCGCAGCGAGCGCTTCGCCGCCTCGACGAGCGCCTGCTTGCTCCGTTCGAGCGAGAAGAGCCAGATGCCCGGCCGGTCGTCGGGCGCGACGTAGGTTCGCACCTCGAGCTGCGGCCCCGACGAGAGCCCGGGAAGCGGCGGGAGGCCCCGCGCACGGAGCCCCTCGAGCCGGCAGGCGACGAGCCCGAGCCACGCCTCGCCCTCGAAGGTGTCGAGGGGAAGCCCCGGCGGCAGCTGGCGGGCGAGCGCGTCGAGCGGGACCGGCCAGTGAGCGAGAAGGATCTCCCGCCTCGTCTCGGCGAGAGCCCAGCCGCCGGCGGTCTCGTCTGCCAGCCGCTGCTGGCGGGCGATCGAATCCAGGACGTCGCTCACCGAATCATCGCTCGGCACATCGCTCTGCACATCGCTCTGGGGCTCATCGCGCACGGGAACATTGTCACTCTCCGAGCACGACGACCGGTCCAGCCGAGCGGGAGCCACGCCGCTCGATCACGATCCCGAGCGCGATCGCCACGCCACCGGCGATCTCGAGAGCGCTCAGGCTCTCCGAGAGCAGCACGACTGCGAATGCGACCGCGAAGAACGGCTCGAGGTTCGCGAACAGCGTCGCCCGCGACGGCCCGACCCGGTCGATCGCCGTGAACCACAGGATGTTCGTGAGGAAGAGGGGCCCGACGACGGCGAAGGCGAAGGCGAGCGCCATCGTCCAGCCGAAGCCGTCGAGAGTCTGGGTGGAGAGCTGCGGGATGCTGACGAGCGCCAGTGGCACCCAGCCGATCGGCAGCACGATCGAGCTGATCCGGAACGGCGAGTAGCTCCGCATCAGGGGCGCGATCGCGACGGAGTAGGCCGCCCAGGTGGCCGCGGTCCCGACCGCGAGGATGTCGCCGAGGAGCGCTCCACCGAGGCCGCCGTGCGCTCCGGCCGCGATCAGCGCAACGCCTGCCGAAGGAGACTGCCGCCGCAACCCAGAAGGCACGTCCGGGGCGCTCGAGGCCGACGAGCGTCGCGAAGATGCCTGCGAAGATCGGCGTCGTCCCGAGCACGAGCCCGACGGTGGAGGCGCTCGTCAGATGCGCCGAGGTGACGAACGACACCTGGTTGAGGAAGATCATCGCCGCGGCGATCAGCACGAACCGGAAGTCGCGCCGCTCGATCCGGAACGACCGCTCCCGCCACCAGGTGTAGGCCACGAAGAGCAAGATCGCCGCGAAGTACCGGGCCGTCCCGTACGCGAGCGGCTGGAAGCCGTTCGTGACGACGTACCGGGTGACGGTGATGTTGAGCGCCCAGAGGAGGACGGTCGCGAGCAGCATCAGATCGACCGCCGACACCCTCCTCACCCGTCCGACACTAGAGGTTTGATGTGTAGTGGGCATCCGTCGTGGGGCCGTTCCAGGCCAAGCCAGGCTGGCTTGGCGTCCGCAGCCCAGGCCGGTGGGCCTGGGCAAGGGCCGACAAGACGGCATGGCGCAGCGCCTGGGGCGGCACCACGGCCATGACCAATGCACATCAAGCCTCTGGTGGGGCGGTTAGGCTTCGCCCCGATGACGCGCGAGCCCACCCGCGACGACGTCGACGCACTCGTCGGCCCCGCCACGCCGCACTTCGCCTACCAGCTTCGGGCCCGCGTCCGCGAGCTCGTCGCCGACCTTCCCGAAGCTCACGACGTCCGGCGGTACGCGGACCAGAAGCTCGAGCTCCTCGACCGGCTCGGGCACGCGTCGTCGCTGGCGGAAGAGGGCCCGCGCGAGTCGGAGTCGCGGCCCGGCTGGGAGCAGATCCCGAGCGCGGCGCCGGTCGACCGACCGCTGCCGCGCTGAGCAGGAAGCGGGCTCTGTGAACGTCCTCGTGACCGGCGGCTCGCGCGGGATCGGCCGCGCGATCGCCCTCCGCTTCGCCCGCGGCGGAGCGAGCCGAGTCGCGATCGGCTACCTCCGCAACGACAAGGCGGCCGAGGAGACGGCGGAGGAGCTCCGGGCGCTCGGTGCCGAGCCGGTGCTCGTGCGCGGGAACGTCACCTCCGCCAGGGTGCTCGACGAGGTCGCCGCGCTGGGCCCGCTGGACGTGCTCGTGCACAGCGCCGCCTCCGGAGTCCTCCGCAACGCGCTCGACACGGAGGAGAAGCACTGGGACTGGACGCTCGGCGCGAATGCGCGCGCCCTCCTCGAGCTGGCGAAGGTGGCGGCGCCGTCGATGCCGGCCGGGAGCTCCATCGTCGGCATCTCCTCCCTCGGCTCGGTGCGCGTGCTCCCGGGCTACAGCCTCGTCGGCGTCTCGAAGGCAGCGCTCGAGGCGCTCGTCCGCTATCTCGCGGTCGAGCTCGCGCCGAGCGGGATCCGGGTCAACGCCGTCTCCGGAGGAGTGGTCGAGACGGGCGCGCTGGAGCACTTCCCGAATCGTGAGGAGATGCTCGCGTTCGGCCGTGCCAACCCGGTGGGGCGGCTCGTCGAGCCCGAGGAGATCGCCGCGGCGGTCGCGTTCCTCTGCTCCCCGGACGCCGAGATGGTGCGCGGCCACGTCCTCGTGGTCGACGGCGGCTTCTCGCTCACGGTCTAGCGGGTCTTCTGGCGAGGGCCGGGGGGCATACTGGCGCCGTGAGGGATCGGGGGACTCTCTCGGCGCCTCCTCGTCGCCGCCGCGCTCGCAGCTCGCCGCCGCGTTCGGCGCAGACCACGGCAAGGACCGCCCGCCGACGAGCCTGACGAGCGATTACCAGGCGATCTGGATGACGGAGTGGAGCGCCTGCTGGCACTCCTCGCTGACCCGCATCTCGCACGCACTGCACATTCCGGTGAGGTCGGGCATGACGCCGCAGCAGGCGGCGAACCGGCTGTCGAAGCGCGCCGTGAAGTGGCTCTACGAGACCCGCGAGGAGCTTGTCGCCGGAGCCGACGGTTGTCGCAACGGCATCCTCTGGCGCTACTACAACCCGCCGGGCTGAGACGACCGGCGCCTGCGAAGGCGCCGCAGCGTGTCGGACGGCGACGTAGCCCGCGATCTTCGGGTTCTCCTGGAGGCGCCTGACGCGAGTACTCGTACCACTGGACGCCGAACGGGACATAGACCCGGAGGCGGTGGCCGGCGCGGACCAGCTCGTCGCCGCGCGCGGCGCGCACGCCGAGCAGCATCTGGAACTCGATCCGGTCGGGCGGCGACGCCGCGCGCGGCGATCCGCTCGAGCGCGCCGCGGATCAGCTGCTCGTCGTGTGTTGCGATCCCGACGTAGGCGCCCTCGTCGAGGAGCGCGTCGAGAGCGGCGAGGTAGCTGACGCGGATCTCGTCGGGGTCGTGGAAGGCAACCGACAGCGGCTCGGCGTAGATGCCCTTGCAGAGGCGCACGTTCGCCGAGGCCCGGAACGTCCGCAACCGTCCGCCGGAGGTAGGCCTGCAGCACGACGCCGACGTTGTCCTGTCCCGCCCGACGCGAGCTCCCGGTAGCAGCCGAGGGCGGCGTCGGTCGTCGCCGGAGTCCTCCATGTCGATCCGCACGAAGTTGCCGCGCGCCTTCGCGTCGGCGACCAGCGCCCGGAGGTTCAGCGAGAGCGAGCTCCTCGTCGAGCTCGAGCCCGAGGCCGGTCAGCTTGACGGACACGTTGGCGTCGAGTCCCTCCTGCGCGATCCGCTCGAGCGCCCGGTGATAGGCCGACCGGATCTCGGCCGCCTCGCTCGCCTGCGCGACCTCCTCGCCGAGCACGTCGATCGTGGCCATCTTCCCTTCGGCGTTCAGCTGCCGGACCACTCGAACGGCGTCCTCCAGCGTCGGCCCCGCGATGTACGGGGCCGAGAGCCGGCGGACGATCCGTCGGGGCACCGCCGGGAGCACCCGGACGATGCGCACTGTCGATCCGCGTCACCGAGAGGAGAGCGTCAGGACTCGCGCATGAAGCCCTGGCGGGCTGCGCTGACGAGCGCAACGGCCTCCGGGAAGAGGACGCGCATCGCATCGCGGAGGGCGAACGCCTGCTCGTCGGGGCCGCCCGCCACCGTGATCTGCGACAGCGCTGCAGAGGTGAGCTCGACGGCCGTGTTCAGCGTCAGCGTCGCGAACTGCTCGCGCTGAGCCTCCTGCACCGTCTCTGCCTGCTGCTCTGCGAACTCCCGAAGGCCGCGGAGGAGATCCTCGGGGTCACCACCGAACATGCCGAAGCCCCCTTCCATCGAGACAAACCCTAGCGGAGCGGCACGAGGTTGCGGGACTCGACCTCGGCGACGAACGCCTCCACCGTCCCCGACGATGACGCGAGCGACGCTGCGAACGGCGAGCCCTGATCGCCGAGCGCCGCCTCGAGCTCGCGCGTCCGCGCGCCGACGTCGTCGAGGTAGGTGGGCGTCGCGACGATCGGCGGCGCGCCGATCGCCCGTTCGAGCTCGAGCGCGGCGTCCTCGGCGTCCTCGATCCCCGGCGGATGCTCGGCCATCCGCACCGAGGCGAGCCTCGACCGGAGCTCTTCGAGCCCTCCTCCGCCTGCAAGCTCCCCGGCGAGCTCGCAGAGGACGACGATGGAGGCGACCTCGCGCACCCGCTCCCGTCTTTCGACCGGTTGGAACGACGCGTCGAGGACGAGCCAGCTGCGGTCGTCCTCCTCGCCGACGGCGACGAGGTAGGCGCGGAGGCCTGAGGCCGGCTCGGCGGCCAGGACCGCCGACACGGCCCCGTGCCCCGACGCGGCCGCGGCGGCTTCGTCGAGGTCGTCCCTGAGCGCCACGCGCGCAAGCCTAGACTCGCGCGGATGGAGGCCAGAGCGCTGTTCGCGCCACTCGGCTCGACCTACGAGCGGTACGCCACGGTGCTCTCGTACGGTCAGGACCCACGCTGGCGGCGATTCCTCGTCTCCCGCACCGATGCCGGGCCCGGCGACCGCGTGCTCGACGTCGCCACGGGAACGGGGATGGTCGCGCGGGAGCTCGTCCGGCAGAAGGGCTGCTCCGTCGTGGGCATCGACCAGAGCCCCGAGATGCTCCGGGAGGCTCGTGCGCAGGCGAACGACCTGATCGAGCTCGTCGACGGGAGCGCCGAGCGCCTGCCGTTTGCGGACGGAGCCTTCGATGCGCTCACGTTCACGTATCTGCTGCGGTATGTCGACGACCCCGCGGCGACGCTCGCCGAGCTTGCCCGTGTCGTGCAGCCCGGCGGGACCGTCGCCGGCCTCGAGTTCGGCCTGCCGCGCGGGGCCTGGCGGCCGCTCTGGGAGCTCCACGTCCGCGTCGCCCTCCCGGCCGCGGGCGCTCGCGGTCGGGAACGGCTGGCGCGAGGTCGGGTCGTTCCTCGGGCCCTCGATCCGGGGATACTGGGCTGCCTGGCCGCTCGAGCGCCAGCTCGCTGCCTGGCGCAAGGCCGGGATCGAGCAGGTCGAGACGCGGAGGTTGTCGGTCGGAGGCGGGGTCGTCACGTGGGGACGGAAGAGGTAAGGCCCGCGTTCTACGCCTTGCGGGGCGGCGGCTGGCGCGACTACGTCACGCTCGTCCACCTGCCCTACACCGCGTGGAACCTCGCGTACGTCGCGATCGGCGCGGCGATCGCCCCGCGTCTTCCACACCGACCGGATGGTCTGGACCATGGCCGCGTTCGCGCTCGCGCTGGGGGTCGCGGCGCATGCCCTCGACGAGCTGAACGGGCGGCCGCTCCAGACGCGCATCCCGGGGCGGACGCTCGTCGCCCTCGCCGTGGCCTCCCTGGCCGGGGCCTGCGCGATCGGCGTCTGGGCCGCCTCGGCCTGGGGCTTCGGCCTGCTCGGGTTCGTGGCGGTCGGCGCGTTCTTCGTCCCCGCCTACAACCTCGAGTGGTTCGGAGGCATCTTCCACAACACCTGGGGGCTCGCGCTGACCTGGGCGGCGTTCCCGATCCTGACCGCGTTCTACGCGCAGGCGGTGACGCTGCGGGCCGAGGCGTTCCTCGCGGCGGGATTCGGGGCACTGCTCATCGTCGTCCAGCGCACGCTGTCGACGCCCGTGCGGCACGCGCGCCGGACGCTCGGGAGCCTCGAGGGAGTCGAGCCGATGGAGCGGTCGCTCCGGATCCTGCCGCTCGGCGAGTGATCCTGCTCGCCGCGGCTCTCGTGACGGCGCGCCTAACCTAGAGGCTTGACCATCGCCCTCGTCGTCTCGATCGTCGCCGCCCTCGTGGCCTGCGGGGCCGCCGTCGCCGCGTTCCTCGTCCTTCGCCGCACACGCGCGGCGTCGACGAGCCTCGACGACGAGATCGAGAAGGGCAAGGCGCGCTTCGACGAGGTGGTCGCGGAGGAAGCGGATCGCCGCGCGGAGGAGCTCGAGCAGACGCTCGCCCTCGCCCGGTCGCAAGCAGCCTCCGCGCTCGCCGACGAGGAGCGGCGGATCGTCGAGGAGCGCCGCCGTGACGTCGCCGAGCGCGAGCGCGACGCCAGCGCGAAGCTCGGCGCCTCCCTCGCCGAGGCGCAGCGCTCCGTCGAGCAGCGGTTCGCGGACTGGGGCTCCGAGGTCGCCGGGCTGCAGCAGGGCCTGACCGGCGAGCTCGAGCGGGTCGGGACGCGCCAGCAGCAGTTGATCGCCGCGGTCGAGGCCAAGATCGCCGACGAGTCCGACCGCCTGGAGAGCACGCTCGACGAGCACCGGGCCAGGGTCGCGAAGGTCCGCGAGGAGCTCGACCGCTCGATCGAGGAGGTGGCCGCGGCGGTCGCGGCCGACCTCGAGACCCACTCCGCCGAGCGGCGGCGGGCGCTGCACGAGCTCGGGGAGCGCCTCCAACGCCGCGAGCGCGAGCTCGGCGAGCAGATCGAGCACGAGCAGACCGAGGCGACGCAGCGCATCGGCTCCCAGCTCCAGGACATCGAGCGCCGCTCGCTGGAGCAGGTGCGCCGCGTCGTCGACCGGGAGTCGCAGCATCTCGCCGAGGCTGCGGCATCCCAGTTCGACGGGATGATCCGCACCGCGCGCGAGGATGCCGCCCGCCGCCTCGGCCGCGAGCTCGATCTCGCGGTCGACCGCTTCGCCCGCCAGGCCGAGTCCGTGCTCGCCGAAAGGGTCGAGGCCGAGCTCCGCGTGTTCGAAGCCCGCCTGGCCGAGCTCTCGCGGCGCGTCGACTCCCTGACCACCCGACGCCTGATCGATCGCGGTTAGAGTGAGAGAGCGGGCCCGGAGCCAACTTTCGGAGGCAGGGTTCGTCTAGAAAGAAGCGAAGAGGCCGATCGAGATGGCACAGACGACCGAGATCCCGCCGTCGGAGAACGAGAAAGTTGTTTCCTGGCGCCTTCACGTCCTGATGGAGGCGGGCTATCCGCCCGAGCTCGCGAAGAAGATCGCGAACTCCGAGGCCGACCTGCACCACGCCGTCGAGCTCGTCGTCGCCGGCTGCTCGCACGAGACGGCCGCCGAGATCCTCCTGTAGGCGAACTAGCATCGACCTGTGAAGGTCGAGAGCACCGTCGTCGAGGGCCGCAAGGTCTTCACCGTCCGCGCGTTCAACCAGGGGATCTCCTCCTGGCTCGAGCGCCTGCCCACTCTGTGGGTCGAGGGCGAGGTCACCGAGCTGCGCCGCCAGCAGCAGTGGGCGACGGTCTACTTCACGCTGAAGGACCCGGAGAACGGCGCGTGCGTCGCCGTCCAGATGAAGCGAGGGCTGTTCGACGGCCTTCGCCTCGAGCTGGGAAACGGCGAGCGCGTCCACGTCTACGGACGACCCGAGCTCTACGAGCAGCGCGGCGAGCTTCTCGCTGCGAGCACTCTCGATCGAGCGGTTCGGGCTCGGCGCACACCTCGCGGCGCTCGAGAAGCTGAAGCAGCGAGCTCGCCGCCGAGGGGCTCTTCGCGGCAGAGCGGAAGCGGCCGCTGCCTCGTTTCCCGCAGCTGATCGGCCTCGTCACCGGGAACGACGCCGCGGCCAAGCGCGACGTCCTGACCGCGATCACGGCGAGGTTCCCGCCGGCTCATGTCGTCGTCGCCGAGACGGCCGTGCAGGGGCCGAGGGCGGCCGCGGCGATCGCGGCCGCGGTCTCCGAGCTCGTCGACCGCGGCGCGGACGTCATCGTGGTCGCGCGCGGCGGCGGCAGCTTCGAGGATCTGCTCCCGTTCTCCGACGAGCGGCTCGTGCGTGCGTCGCGGCGTGCCCGGTGCCGGTCGTGAGCGCCGTCGGCCACGAGCAGGACACGCCGCTCCTCGACCTCGCCGCAGACGTCCGCGCGTCGACGCCGACGGCCGCCGGACGTCTCGTCGTGCCGGACCTCGCCGAGCTGCAGGCCCGGCTCGACCGCGCCCGCGCCGGCCTCGAGCGCGGCGCGCGCCGGCGCACTCGAGCGTCACGACGCGAGGCTCGCGACCGTCGCATGACCGGCTCGCGCCGCGCCCCGACCCTCGCGCTCGAGCGCCGAGCGCGCGCGGCTCGACGACCGTCCACGGCAGGCTCCGCGCCCTCTCGCCGCAGGCGACCCTCGAGCGCGGCTACGCGATCGTCCGCGCCGGCGAGGCGCTCGTCCGCGAGCCGCCGCCGGCAGGGACCGAGCTCGCCGTCGAGGTGGCGCGGCGGACGCTTCGGGGCGCGCGCCGAATGAGCGAGCCGACGTTCGAGGAGGCGCAGGCGGAGCTCGAGCGAATCGTCGAGCGGCTCGAGCGCGGCGACGTCGAGCTCGAGGAGCTGACGCGGCTGTGGGAGCGGGGCGAAGAGCTCTATCGCCGCTGCGCCGAGCAGCTCTCGGCCGCCCAGGGCAAGGTCGAGGAGCTCGCCAGGCGCCTGGGAACCGAGCCGAGCGGCACCTGATTCCGCCAGAATGGCGGCATGGCCACCGAACGGATCACCGAGCAGCCCGACCTCTCCCCCGTCCTCGGCGAGCTCGACGAGGAGCAGGCAGAGCGCGCTGACCGCGAAGCTCGCCGACGCGCCGACGAGCAGCTCGCGGCGCTCGCCGACACGCTCAACGAGCGCGGCGGGCGTCGGCTTCTCGACCGAGGGCGTCGTGCTGGAGACGGGAGTGGTCGGGTCAGGCGCTGATCAAGGTGCTCGTCGAGAACGAGAAGCGCAACGTCGGCTTCGGCGCCGAGCTTCGGCCGCAGAACTTCTTCGGCGACGAGGACAAGCCGTGGCAGCCGGGCCGCCCGCCGATGCGTGATGTCCACCGACGCGCTGGGACGTGGCCGGCGACGTGTCCGTGCGGTTCAAGACCCGGGTCGGAGGGAGGCCCTACACGATCCAGGAACAGGTCGTCGAGCTCGACGAGAAGCGGTACGAGACCGCCGGGCGAGGCCGTCGAGGCGTTCGTCGCGGCGTGCGACAAGCTCGCCGAGCTCGCGCTCTCGAAGGAGCCGAAGGTCGCCGGCTGGAAGCCCGAGATCCCCGAGTCCGTCGGGGCGCCTCCGATCGCCTGATGTGCCGACGACTTCAGAGTCACGGTCCTGCTCGACGACGGCTCGGGCGAGGGGCTCGGCGAGCGCCTCTCCGAGTACGAGCACGAGGTCGAGGACCAGGCGAAGGCATCTCTCGGCGACGCCGTCGCCGTCAGCGCCGACGGGCCGACGGTCTTCCTCTACGCCGACACCCTCGAGGGGCGCGGAACGCGCGCGACGTCGTCGCCGGGATCCTCGAGCACGAGGGTCTCACGGCCACGTTCGCCCTCGACCGCTGGCACCCGCTCGCGAGCGAGTGGAAGCCGGCCGACGAGCCGCTGCCCGAGAGCGAGACTGCCAGAGCGGCCGAGCTGGACGAGCGCGAGGAGCTCGAGGAGGCCGAGTCGCGCGACGCCGGCTATGCCGAGTGGGAGGTGCGCCTCGACCTGCCGAGCCACGGCGAGGCCGTCGCTCTCGCCGAGCGCCTCGAGGCCGAGGGGATCCCGGTTACCCGGCGCTGGACGTACCTGCTCGTCGGGGCCGCGAGCCAGGAAGATGCGAGCGAGCTCGCCGAGCGTCTCGCCGCGGAGGGCCCCGAGGGGATGAAGGTCCAGGTGCAGCCCGGCGGCGAGATGGTGTGGGAGGCGGCTCCGCGCCGGTCGAGGATCTTCTACTTCGTCCCGAACCTCTGAGTCTGCTTCATCCCGAATCTCTGAGCGCGGCGGTGCGCTCCGGCGGGCCGACCTCCGGCTCGGTACCGCCCTCCCGCTCCTCCTCCTCCTCTTCGAGGTCGCGCAGCGTCGCGAACGAGAGGCCCTCTCGCGCGAGGAACACCGTGCCGATCCCGATGCCGACCGAGGCCTCGATCAACTGCAGCCCGATCCCGAACGCGAAGCCCTTCGCGTAGCCGACGCCGTACTGGGCGAGCGAGACGGCGATCGCGGCCTGGACGAGGCCGATGTTCCCGGGCCAGAACGGGATGATCGTGACCACGTTCATCATCAGCAGGACGAGCCCGGCGGCGACGAGCGGCTCGTAGATCCGGAAGCCGCGCATCGCCGCGTAGACCGCGAGCAGCTGGCAGATCCAGCCGAGCAACTGGAAGAAGGTGGCAGCCGCAGCCGCCACGGGGCGGCGCATCACCGCGAGCCCGGCGCGGCCGCGGATGAGCAGGAGCCGCATGCGTCCGATCCCGTCGTCGAGGGCCTGCGAGCCGCCGCGGGCACCGAAGATCGCGGCGATGAAGAGCGCCCCGCCGACGCCCAGCAGGACGAGCACGGTCATCACCGCCCAGTGGGGCAGCTCCGCCGAGCTCAGCACCCAGACCACGAGCAGAGCGGCAGGGATGAGGTCGAACATCCGGTGGGCGAACACCGTCCCGAGGAGAGTCGCCCAGATGCCCTTCCGCCCCGGCATCCGGCGGGCGAGCACCGCGACGCGGCCGACCTCGCCGACCCGGCCCGGCAGGACGGCGTTGGCGAACAGGCCGACGCAGAACGCCGAGAACACGGTCCGGAACCGCGGGCGCGGAGACTCGACGGCCTCGCGGATCACGATGTTCCAGGCGATCGCCCGCACCAGCACGGAGAGGAGGTTGAGCGCGACGGCGACGACGATCCACGGCCAGACGACCGTCGTGAAGGTGTGGCGCACGAGGTGCCAGTCGGGGCCCCGCCACCAGACGAGCGCGACCGCGAGCGCGATCAGGCCGACCGGGACGAGCGCCCGCCAGCGTCCTGCGTTCACCCGGCCACCCGTTCGTAGATCGTCTCGAGACGTCCGGCGATGTCGGGCCAGGCGTAGCGCTCCTCGGCGAGCGCCCGTGCGGCCCGGCCCATCTCGACCCGCCGGTCCTCGTCGGCGAGGAGCGCGACGACGGCCTGCGCGAGCGCGCCGGGGTCCCCCGGCTCGACGAGCGTCGCCGCGCCCGGCACCGCGACGTCCGCGAAGCCCGGGATGTTCGAGGCGACGACGGGGGTGGCAGTGGCGAATGCCTCGACGAGCACCATCCCGAAGCTCTCGCCGCCGAGGGCGGGCGAGACGAAGATCTTCGCCGAGGCGAGCTCGCGCGTGCGCACCTCGTTGGTCACGATCCCGAGCACGTCGATCCCCGCCTCGTCGAAGCGCATCCGGGAATGGAGCAGCCGGTACTGGAGCGGGTCGGTCCCGATCAGGCTGAGCCTGGCGCCCGTCTCACGGTGGATCGTGGGCCAGGCGCGGAGGAGGACGGGCAGGCCCTTCCGGGTGTCGTGGCGGCCGATGAAGACGATCCTGTGCTCGCGCCCCGCGGGGTCGTAGTGCTCCGGGACGACGACGCCGTTCGGGACGATCTCGAAGCCGGGGCCGAGCCACCTCTCCGCCGACTCCGCCGCCATCCGCGAGACGGCGATCCGCTGGTCGATCCGGTCGCACAGGAATCCCCACACCGGGACCACGCCGCGCATCCAGCCGAGCTCGCCGGCGGCGTGCCAGGTCGCGATCGACGGGGCACTTCGCGAACGCGAGCGTGGCGACGCAGATCGCCGGTGTCATCGGCTCGTGCAGGTGGAGGACGTCGAAACGCTCGCGCTCGAGAGTCTCACGGACGCGGCCGATCGCCCTCGGCGAGAGGACGATGTTCGGCAGCGAGCCGTTTGCGGGCACCACCACCGAGCGGCCGACCGGGATGATCCCGGGCGGCAGGTCGCCGTGGCGGCCGGTGCGCGGGTGGAGCAGGCGCGTTGCCCGCCCGGGCGGGTCGTGGCCCATCATGATCGCGACGTCGTGGCCGCGATCCCGGAGCGCCGCCGCCTGGTTCTCGGCGTGCTCGACCACGCCGCCCCAGTACGACCAGGAGAACGGGACGACGATGCCGACCTTCACGCGTAGGCCGCCTCGAGCACCGGTGCCAGGCGCTCGACGCCCTCGTCGAAGACCTCGTCGGCGACCGCGAGCGAGAGCCGCGCCCAGCCGGCGCCGCTCGGGCCGAAGCCCTCGCCCGGGGCGAGCGCGACGCGATGCTCGGCGAGCAGCCGCTCCGCAGTGAGCCCGCCGGGGAGCCGGAGCCAGACGTAGAACGACCCCTCGCACACGGGCGGCTCGGGGAGGACGGCGGCGAGCCGGTCGCGGCGGCGCTCGTATCCGGCGCGACGCTCCTCGACGCTCTCCTGCGGCCCTTCGAGCGCAGCGATCGCCGCATGCTGGAGCGCGGCGAGGATCCCCACCCTCGAGTGGTCGCCGATCATGTTCAGGCGCTCCACGATCTCGGCGTTGCCGAGCACGAAGGCGATCCGCCAGCCGGCCATGCCGTAGGTCTTGGACATCGTCCAGAGCTCGACCCCGGCGTCCTTGGCTCCCGGCGTGCCGAGGAAGCTCTCGGGCGCTCCGCCCGTCGAAGACGAGGTCGATATAGGCGGCGTCGTGGACGATCGGGGTGCCGGTGCGCTCCGCATATCCGACCGCGGCCTCGAAGACGCCGGGATGGGCGCAGACGGCGCAGGGGTTCGAGGGGAAGTTGAGGTACAGCCCGGCGGCGGCTGGAAGACCGTCGAGATCCGGCTGCCAGCCGGCGGCCGGATCGAGCGGGACGAGCCCGAGATCGGCACCGGCCAGCGCGATCCCGGAGGGGTAGTCGGGGTAGTAGGGGTCGGGGAGCAGGATCGTCCGGCCGCGCTCGCCCAGCACCAGCGCCAGCTCGAGCAGGGCCTGCTTCCCGCCGGGCACGACGGCGACCTCGCGGTCCGGGTCGAGCTCGACGCCGTACTCGGTGCGGTACCTGCCGGCGATCGCCTCCCGGAGCGCAGGCAGGCCGTGGAAGGGGGCATAGCCGTGGCCGTCGGGGCGGGCCGCCGACTCCGTCAGCGCCTCGACGACGTGCGCGGGCGGCCCCGACTCGGGGTTGCCGCGGCCGAGATCGATCACCCGCGGGCCGCCGGCAGCCGCCGCCGCGGCGATCCGCCCGAGCAGCGCCGCGAAGTACTGCTCCGGAAGGCGGTCGAGCCGCCGCGGGCGCCGGCGCGCCTCACCGCCTGTCTCACCCATCGAGGCGATCGTACGTGCCCGTCCCGACATGAGCCGTGACGTTGGCCCGGCAGACCGCGGTTTGACTCCGTCCGCAGGACTCTCTACCCTGATGACGAACACACGTTCGTCCCCAGCCCCGACAGCGCTTCCCGGGAGGCCCGATGCTCACCGACCGCCAACAGCAGATCTGGAACTACCTCGTCGAGTATGTCGACCGCCACGGCTACCCGCCGACGGTGCGCGAGATCGGCGAGGAGGTCGGGCTCGCCTCACCGTCGACCGTGCACGCGCACCTGGCGAACCTCGAGCGCGCCGGCCTCTTGCGGCGCGACCCGACGAAGCCGCGCGCACTCGAGCTGATCGGGCGTGAGCGGTCAGCCGAGCTCGACGACGCCGGCTCGGTTCGCCTGCCGCTCGTCGGCGAGATCGCCGCCGGCGCACCGCTCCTCGCCGACCAGAACATCGAGGAGTACATGACGTTCCCGAGCTCGACCGGCGGCGACTTCCTGCTTCGCGTCCGCGGCGACTCGATGATCGAGGCCGGCATCCTCGACGGCGACCTCGTGATCGTGCGCCGCGGCGCAGGACGCACGGAACGGCGAGATCGTCGCCTGCCTCGCCGGTGACGACGAATCGGCCGACGAGGCGACGGTCAAGACCTTCTACCGCGAGAGCGGACGCATCCGCCTCCAGCCGGAGAACTCGACGCTCGAGCCGATCTTCGCCGACTACGTCCAGATCCTCGGAAAGGTCGTGGGGGTCTTCCGTGAGCTCTGAGCCCGAGAACCTGTTCGCCTTCGCACGGACGCTCGACCAGGAGCTGGCGGCGCTCCTCCGCGGCGCCTCGCTCGAGTGCATGGTCTGCGGCGAGTTCGTCATGCACGCGCGGGCCGGGGTCGTCTTCTGCCCGGAGTGCGGCTGTATCGCCGGGACGGAATCGGCAACGGCCGCGTCCGAGGCACTGGGGCTAGAATTCGACGTCGCAGGCCGGGTGACCGCGGGCGGCGGAGTTCTCTTGGGACTGCGGCCGTTCGAGGAAAGTCCGGACACCGCAGGGCAGGACGCTGGCGCAAGCCAGGGGGCGAAAGCTCACGGAAAGTGGAACAGAAAGCAGACCGCCTTCGACAAATCTCCGGAGCTGTCGGAAGGTAAGGGTGAAACGGTGGGGTAAGAGCCCACCAGCGACCGCGGCGACGCGGCGGCTCGCTAAACCCCGTCCGGTGCAAGGCGAACAGGGCCCGCCATGAGGCTGCCCGCCCAGGGCCCGGGTAGCTGCAAAGAGGGATGGTCACCCTCGACAGAATCCGGCTTACAGGCCTGCTAAGGGAAAAGCCCCAGGAAGCGGAACGCCGAACGGGGCTTTTCCTATTGGCTCCTGTTCCTCGGAGATCGTCGCGGGATGCGTCGGAGCTCGAGTTCTGGCAGTCCGACTCGTGCCGTTCCTCGAGAAAAATCGTCAAACTCTGCGTGTGCCTGCCTGCGAGGCGTGCGGGAAGGAGCTCTCGGGGGGATTCCGGTTCTGTCCCTACTGTGGGGCTGCTGTCGTGGCGTCCTCCGTAGTTGAGCTCGCGCAGGAGCGGCGAGTGGTGTCGGTGCTCTTCTGTGACGTGGTCGGCTTCACCGCGGCGTCCGACGGGGCGGATCCGGAGGACGTGCGCCTGCGGATGGAGGCGTACTACGCACGGCTGCGGCCGGTCGTCGAGTCGTTCGGCGGCACGGTCGAGAAGTACATCGGCGACGCTGTGATGGCGGTCTTCGGGGCACCCGTGGCCCACGAGGACGACGCCGAGCGGGCCGTTCGCACCGGGCTTGCGATTCTCGAGGCGGTCGTAGCCCTGAACGAAGCCGACCCATCGGACGCGGTGGCCGTCCGGGTCGGTGTCAACACGGGGGAGGTGGTGATCGATGTCGGAGATCGAGCCGACGGAGGAATCGGCCTCGTGCTCGGTGACACCGTGAACACCGCGGCACGGATCCAGGCCGCGGCTCCGGTCGGCGCGGTCACCGTCGGCGCGGGAACGCATCGACAGACGGAGCGTGTCTTCGAGTACGCGCCTCTGGAGCCCCTGACAGCGAAGGGCAAGTCGGAGCCGATTGCGGTCTGGCATGCGGTCGCCCCCCGCGCTCGGCTTGGAAGCGACGTGATCCGGACGCTCTCCACGCCGCTCGTCGGGCGCGGTACCGAGCTCGAGGCGCTCACCGGAGCGCTGGAGGAGGTCCTGCGCACAGGCTCGCCCCGCGTCGTCACCGTCGTCGCCGAGGCAGGTGTCGGCAAGTCGCGCCTGGTGGCCGAGCTCCGTGCGTACGCCGGCCGGATACCCGTCCAGGTGCTCTGGCGCCAGGGCCGCTGCCTGCCGTATGGCAACGGGATCACCTTCTGGGCGCTCGCCGAGATCGTCAAGGCCCATGCCGGTATCTACGACGCCGATCCGGTCGACGTCGCGACGGCGAAGCTCGACGCGGTGCTCCCGGACACGGACGAGGGACCGTGGCTCCGCTCACGCCTGTTGCCCCTGCTCGGGATCGAGACGGGAGAGGCGACGCAGGAGGAGCTGTTTGCGGCGTGGCGGCGCTGGCTCGAGCTGACGGCTGAGCGCGAACCCGTCGTGTCGTGATCGAGGACATCCACTGGGCAGACCAGCCTCTGCTCTCATTCGTCGAGCAGCTCGTGACGGTGCTCGAGGTGCCACTGCTGGCGGTCTGTACCGCCCGTCCCGAGCTCGACGATCGCGCTCCATCGTTCGCGAAGGCCGTTCCGGACTCGGGTCGCGTGACCCTCGGCCCCTTGTCCGACGCCGAGACGGCGGAGCTCATCGCGGTGCTGCTCGACCAGGCGGTTCTGCCGGTCGAGACCCAGCGTTTGCTGCTCGAGCGGGCCGGTGGCAACCCTCTGCACGCGGAGGAGTTCGTCCGCATGCTGCGTGACCGGGCGCTCCTCGACGAGCGGGGGCGGCTTGCCACCGACGCCGAGATCGTCGTGCCGGACTCGATCCAGTCGCTGATCGCCGCTCGGCTCGACACGCTGCCCGCTGACCGGAAGCGGCTGCTCCAGGATGCGGCGGTGATCGGCAAGGTCTTCTGGGCCGGCGCTGCCGCGGCAATGGGCGGGCGAGAAGCGATCGAGGTGGAAGACGCGTTCTCCGATCTCGTGCGCCGGGAGCTCATCCGGCCGGCAGCGCAGAGCTCGATGGAGGGCGAGCGCGAGTACGGCTTCTGGCACGTGCTCGTCCGCGACGTCGCATACGCGCAGATCCCGCGCGCAGAGCGGGCCTCGCGGCACCTCCGGGCCGTCGACTGGGTCGAGCAAAAGGCGGGCGACCGCCTCGAGGATGTCGCCGACGTGCTCGCCTACCACGCCGACGAGGCGCTCTCGCTCGCTCGGGCGACGCGCGATGAAGGGCTCGAAGTACGACCTGAAGGGCGACGGAACCTGCAGCGCGTCCGTGTGCAAGAACATCGTCCTGCTGACGGAGACGACCGCAATCTCGCCGGAGTTGGCCACCGTGATCCAGCAGGACGCGGCGAAGATCGGGATCGGCATCACCGTCCGGCCGGTCGGCGAGCCGTACCAGCTCCTGCAGACGGTGCAGAAGCAGATCCCGATGGCGGAGTTCACCGGCCTCGGAGTGAACGAGCCCGACCCGGTCGCGATGTTCTCGCCCTGCTTCGACGGCCGGGCGATCATCCCCGTCGGTAACTGCGACTGGTCGCTCCTCGGGATCACGCCCGCCCAGTGCGCGAAGATGCACGTGACGGGCGACTGCAATCCGTACAACCCGAAGACCGGCCTCGGCGTGCCGAGCGTGAGCGGGATGCTCGACCGCTGTACCGCACTCGCCGGCTCACCGAGGCGCGCCTGCTGGGAGCAGCTGGAGAAGCAGCTCATGACGGAGGTCGTTCCCGTGATCCCGTACATCACGCCGAAGATCCCGCACATCATCAGTCGTCACGTCACCAGATGGGTGGGCGACCAGGCGAGCGGTACCACCGCGTACGCGCACGTCGCCGTCTCGTCCTCGTAGCCTGATTCTGCGGGCGGCGCAGGTACCCTCAGCCCGGGAATATGAGTGAGCAAGCCGACGCGACACCCGGTCGCGCCGACGGTCGAGCTACTCGGGAGGACCGCGTGACTGATCGGCTTGTTGTCGGGATCACCGGCGCTTCGGGCGCGATCTACGGTGTCCGTCTGCTCGAGCGCCTCCGCCCGCTACCGGTCGAGACGCACGTCGTCGTGACACGGTGGGCGCGGGTCACGATCGAGCAGGAGACCCCGTACACCTATTCGGACGTCAAGGAGCTCGCCGACGCGGTTTACGGAGAGAACGACCAGGCCGCGGCGATCTCGAGCGGGTCGTTCCTCACCCGCGGGATGGTGATCGTCCCGTGCAGCACGAAGACGCTGTCGGCGATCGCGACAGGTTTCTCGCACAATCTCGTCTGTCGCGCCGCCGATGTCGCGCTGAAGGAGCGGCGTCGGCTGGTGCTTGCCATTCGCGAGACGCCTCTCAACAGCATCCACCTGGGGAACATGCTGAAGCTCTCCGACCTCGGCGCGACGATCTTCCCGCCGACGCCGGCCTTCTACCACCGGCCGAGCGAGATTGCCGACATCGTCGATCAGACCGTGCTCCGGATCCTCGACCAGTTCGACTTCGGGATCGAGGCGGCCTCGCGCTGGGAGGGGCTGGGCCCGAGCGAGGACGCCCCGCCCGAGGATCGGGACTAGTCGAGCAGCGCCCGCAGCGCGGCGTCGCCGCGGACGGGCTCGCCGTGTGAGACCAGGACGAGCTCGATCTCGAGCTCGAGCAGCGGGGCCAGGCTCTCGCGCAGCTCCTCGCTGGGTAGCCGAAGGCCTCCCTCACCGTCGCCCATCAGGGCATCGCCCACTACGAGCGCACGGTGCTCGGGAATCAAGAAGAGAACCTCGTCCTGGCGTCCTGACGCCAAGGCCTCGACGTTCCCCGGGAGCGTGTCGCCGATCTCGAACGTGTCGGTCACCGTGCCGGCCCGTTCCGCGATCGCCTCGCGCGTCGCTCCCGAGGCCCAGAGATGCGCGCCGGGGTAACGCTCGAGCATCTGCCGGGAGCTCCGCGTGTGCGCGGGCCGCGTCACCAGGACGTGGACGTCGGCCTCGATCGGAAGGACATCGCGGTCGAGTGCCCGCCAGAAGGCCTCCGAATCCTCGCCTGGCAGAAGCGGATCGAAGAGAAGGATCTCGCGACCGGTCTTGTAGTAGACGCTGCCGACCTCGAGGTCCGGATCCTGGCGCCGACCGGTCCACCGCCAGAGGTCGGGAGCCAGTTCGTAGGCCTCCATCAGAGGCGGTGATCATAGGTGAGCGTCAGATTCCCCCGCATCTGCGTCGGCCATACTGGACGATGCTCTTCGTCCCGCCGGAGCGCCACCTGCTTCGCGCCCGAGACCTCGTCGACGCCCGGTACGCCGATCCGCTCGCCGTGGACGACCTGGCTCGAGCCGCCGGGCTGTCGCGGGCGCATTTCAGCCGCGAGTTCCGGCGCGCTTTCGGCGAGTCCCCCCACGCCTACCTGCTGACGCGACGTCTGGAGCGCGCCGCCGCGCTCCTCCGCTCCACGGATCGCTCGGTCGCTTCGATCTGCTTCTCGGTCGGGCTGCGGAGCGTCGGCTCGTTCACGACGAGCTTCGCCAGGGCCTACGGGATGACGCCGACGGCGTACCGCTCGTCGTTCCCGCCGGCATCGCGATACGCCCGGATCCCGGCCTGCGTCGTCCGAGCACACGCCCGCCCGCAACACCGCACGTTTCGAGAAGACGCCTGAGCGGCACCGCCCTAGCATCGTCTCGACGATCCGAGACCGAAGGAGTGATGATGATCAAGATCTCGTTTGCGGGCGTATGGGTGCACGATCAGGACGAGGCGCTCGCCTTCTATACCGAGAAGCTCGGCTGGGAGGTGCGGGCCGACGTGACGCTGCCCGAGCTCGGGAACTACCGGTGGCTCACGGTCGGGCCGCCGAGCCAACCCGACATCTCGGTGCTGCTGAACGCCGTTCCCGGGCCGCCGGTGCTCGACGAGGCCACCGCCGACCAGATCCGGAGCGTGATGGCGAAGGGCTGGGGAGGGAACGTTCTTCTGACGACCGACGACGTCCAGGCCGACTACGAGGAGCTGCTGGCACGTGGTGTCGAGTTCACCGAGGCGCCCGAGGAGCGGCCCTACGGGATCGACACTGCCTTCCGCGACCCGTCCGGCAACCAGTTCCGCCTGACCCAGGTTCGCGAGCCCGTGCCGGCCTGAGCGTCGGCGGTCCGGAGCTAGGGAAGAGCCCCGCCACCGCGGGGCTCTTCGCTTTCGAGAACCGCCGCCCGGTATCGGTCGGCCTGACCGCTGAAGATGCGCACCTCGGGGGGCGGGCCCCAGTGCGACCCGCGCTCCGGGAACGGCACGTCGACGCGGAACACGCCGCCGCCGTCCTCGAGCTTCATGTCCTCCGGCGTGAACGAGTAGGTCGGGTAGCCGTTCGCGAGGCGGAACTTCCGCTTGTAGGCCGCGAGGCCCGTCTCCGGGACCGGATCGGCGGGGGTCGTGTAGTCGAGGATCGCGAGCAGCGTGAACTTGTGCTTGCCCTCCGGGCCTCCCGTCGCGAGGACGATCCGCCGGTCGGTCAGCCGCGAGCGGACACGGAGCGTGGTCGTCATCCCACCGCTGGCGGAGAGCTGCCGGGAGCGGTGGGCGACTCGCAGCCCCTCCTCCTCGAGGATGACCTTCTCGCCGTCTTCCAGAGGGAGCTGCGCGACGAACGCCCCCTTCTGCGTCCGGCGGATCAGGACGACGGCGACGACCGCGAAGACGACGACGATCACTCCGAAGATGACACCCGTCATCTCGTCCTCAATCCTAGATCTGCAAACAGGGCGGCGAGCTGCTGGGGGCTGGCGTTGCCGCCGCTCGCGACCAGCGCGACGCGCTTCCCCTCGAGCTCATCCCGCTGCCGAAGAGCCGCCGCGAGCGGAGCGGCGCCCGCGGCCTCGATCAGGTTTCGGGTCGTCTCGATCATCTGCCGCTGAGCAGCGCGGATCTCGTCGTCGGAGACGAGCACGAAGTCGTCGAGGTGCTGCCGGAGGATCTGCTGGGGGAGCTCGAACGGCACGCGGGTCGCGAGGCCCTCGGCGAACGTCTCCATCACGTCCTCGACCGGGCGGCCGTCCTTCCAGGAGCGGTAGGCGGCCGGAGCCCCGTCCGACTGGACGCCGACGACCCGCACTCGCGGATTGACGGCCTTCGCGACGATGCAGCAGCCCGCGGCGCCGCTTCCCCCGCCGACGGGCACGAAGACCACGTCGACCCGCGGCTCCTGCTCGACGAGCTCGAGCATCTCCGTCGCCGACCCCGGCGATCAGAAGCGGCTCGTTCCCCGAGTGGACGTAGCGGCCCCCGCGTTCGCGCGCGAGCTCGGCGCAACGCTCGCGCGCCTCGTCGAAGTCGCGGCCCCCGACGATCACGTCGGCGCCGAGGCCCCTGCATCGACGCCACTTTCACCGGGTTCGCCCCCTCCGGCACGCAGATCGTCGCCGCCGCGCCGAACAGCCGTGCGGCATAGGCAAGCGACTGTCCGTGGTTGCCGGTCGACGCCGCGAAGACGCCGGACGCCCGCTCCTCCGCGGTCAGCTGGGAGACGAGGTTGACTCCGCCCCGAACCTTGAAGGCGCCGACCGGCTGGTGATTCTCGTGCTTGACGAGCACGGGCGTGCCGACCAGGTTGTCGAGAGCCGGGTAGCCGTAGAGCGGAGTCGGGCGCAGATACGGCGCGATCCGGCGGCGAGCCTCGAGCACGTCGACGAGCGTCGGGGATTCCCACTCCGGCATCTCCACGAGCCTATCGCCGCCGCGATAGGCTTTCGCGGTGCCGAGGGCGTTGGCGACGGCCGATCGGGACCGGAGACTCGAGTCCGGCCGCTCTGTGCGCGAGCGTGACGCGCCGCCGCTCCCGTCGCACGTTGCGAGGGTGCTCATGCTCCAGCGGACTGCCGGCAATGCCGCCGTCGCGAGCCTGCTCCAGCGCGACGACGCTTCCTCGACCGCCGCGCAGGCACCTCCCACCGCAGCGCCGGGACCGCCGCCGACGATCACGATCACGGCGACGCAGCAGCCGACGGCGGGGGCCCAACCGAGCCCGGCCCCGGCGCCCGGGGGCTCCCAGCCTGCAGACGGCGCGTCGGCGGGCCTGCCGGACAAGGCCGCGAAAGCAGCGCCGGCTCAGGGCGCCCATCCCGAGCCCGAGCCGGGCCCGTGGCAGCTCCAGTACAACTACCAGGGTCAGCGTCAGTACCTCGGCGGCGGAAAGCCTGCGCAGGACCAGGTGTCGCAACAGGTGGCGGTGAACCTGAACATCGCCCAGGCCGGGCCCGTTCAGTTCTCCGCCGGCCTGCAGGGGAGCTTCGATCCGCAGACCGGGACGTTCCAGGGCGCGCAGGCACAGGGCCAGGCAGCGCTCGTCGCGAACGTGATGCACGACGTCCAGGGGCAGCTCTTCGTCCAGGGCTCCGCCGGCACCTCGGCGGACGCGACCGGGTCGCACACCACCGCGGGCGTCGCCGGCGGCGCTCAGCTCTCGTACAACGTCAACCGGAACCTCCAGGTCTTCGCTCAGGTCCAGGGCGGCGCCAACACCACCGCGGGACAGGGCGGCGGCCCCGCCCTCGCAACCGGTGCCGGCGTCACGTGGACCTTCCCGTAACCCCGGCACATGCGAGGCGCGCTCACGCTTGCCGAGCTACTGAAGCGCGCGTCGGAGTGCATCGAGCGACTCACGCCTTTCGAGGCTCTACGCGCCATGGAGGGCGGGGCGCTTCTCGTCGACATCCGGTCCGACCTCGCGCGTGAGCGAGCGGGCATCGTCCCGGGGTCACTGCACATCCCGCGGACGGTGCTCGAGTGGCGCGTGGCGCCCGACAGCGCCTGGCGCAACCCGGCGATCCCGCTCTCCGGGCAGCAGCTGGTCCTGATCTGCGACCACGGCTGCTCCTCGGCGCTCGCCGCGGCGACGCTCGTCGAGCTCGGTTACGGCTCCGCGGGGGACGTCATCGGAGGGTTCGCCGCGTGGTCCGAGGCCGGCCTGCCCGTCGACACCGCGCCGCCGCCCCGGTTACCCGGCGAGCTTCCGGGCATGGGGACGCCGTCCATCCGCCGATCCCCTTGAGCTATCCGGGCCGACCCACGGTCGCCGTGCACCGACCCGGGTGGTCGGTTGGGCTTCCGTGGCGCCGGCCGCGCCGGGAGGTTCTCCTGTTGACGCTCGTGGCCCTCTGCGCGCTCGGCATCTCGCTGCCGCCGAACACGCAGGACATCTCGCGCCTCTGCCTGGCGCGCGCCCTCGTAGCCGGGCGCCTCTACGCCGACGGCTGCCTCGTTACCGGGCAGACGGAGGACCGCGCGCAATACCGGGGCCATCTGTACACCGACAAGGCCCCCGGTATGTCGGTGGTCGAGATCGTCCCGAGCGAGATCGTCCGCCTCCCGCCGCCGTCCCCTTCGACGTGGCACTGGGAAGGCGACGCGCGCATCTGGTTCATCCACCTGATCGCGTCAGGGCTCCCGTTTCTCCTCTGCGTCTTCCTGGTCGGGCGGATCTCGGAGGGGCTCGCACCCGGGTTCGGAGGCGCCGCGATGGTCGTGTTCGGCCTGGGGACGGAGATGGGCGCGCTCGGAATCTCGGCGTTCGACCACTCGCTCACCGCTGCGCTTGCGTTCGGGGCGTTCGCTCTCGCCTCGAGGCGCCGTCCGCTCGGGGCAGGGCTCGCGGCCGGCGCTGCCGTGACGGCCGAGTACGAGTCCCTCGCCGTCCTCTTGCTCCTGCTCGCGTACGTCGCGCTCCAGGGGGGCCGCGCAGCGCGCCTCTACGCCCTCGGCGCCGTTCCCGGCCTTGCGCTCCTCGGCGCCGTATGACTGGGGCGCGTTCGGCGCACCGTGGCATCCGTCCTACCGGAACCTGGACAACTCGCTCCGGAGGCAGCAACTCGGAGGGATCCTCGGAGTCCATCTCCCGACTCTCCACGGGATGCAGACGACCCTGATCGGCAACCGGGGACTGCTGATCCTCGCCCCGGTACTGATCGCGGCGGCCGTCGGGCTCGTGCTCGTCTGGCAGGCCGGCTACCGGCCCGAAGCTTTGCTGTGCGCTGCGATGGTGGTCGCGTATGCCGTTGCGAGCTTCGGCTACTTCGACCCGAACGGCGGGCGGGCCCCCGCTCCCCGCTTCGTCGCGGTGGCACTCCCCTTCCTCGCACTGGGGCTCGGCCCCGCGTTCGCCCGCTGGACGCGGACGGTCGCCCTGCTCTCGGCGATCTCGCTCGTCGGCTCGGTCGCGATGGCGCTCACGTGGCAGAACATCGCGAGCTACCGCGAGACGGTGTGGGGAGAGATCGCGCGCACCGTCACCGAGCGGGGCAGGTCACGGCTCATGACCCATCTCGGCGGGTTCGCGCTCGACCAGAGCATCAACCACATCGTGTTCGCCGCTGCCGTCTACCTCCTCGCCGCGGCGGCCTTCGCGGCCTCCCTCAGCGGCCGTTTCCGTGGGCCGCCGAGGTGGCGCGCGTGACAGCCGGCCACGTCGCTCTCCGGGTCGCGGCGCCCGGCGATGCGGGGGCGATCGACGCGCTGATGAAGGAATCGGGTGCCGCGATCTTCCCGGCTTTCTACGACGAGCGGCAGACCGCCAGTGCCGTCCGCTTCGTTGCCCAGGTCGACCCCACGCTCCTCGCCGACGGCACCTACTTCGCGTTGGAGGCGAACGGAGAGCTCGTCGCGTGCGGCGGCTGGAGCCGGCGCGACCGTCTGTACACGGGTAGCGGCGCCTCGGAGGACGACGGCCGCCTGCTCGACCCCGCGAGCGAGCCCGCGAAGGTGCGCGCCATGTTCGTCCGGGGCGATTGGACACGGCGCGGGCTCGGACGCCGGATCATCGACGAGTGCGAGGGCGCCGCCCGGGCCGAGGGGTTCCGGCGACTCTCGCTGCTCGCCACGCTCCCCGGAGTGCCGCTCTACACGGCCTGCGGGTTCGAGCCCGTCGAGGAGGTCGAGATCGCGCTCGAGGACGGGGTGTCCATCGCCTGTCTCGCCATGGAGAAGCAAATCTGAACGAGGACGGGCGGCGTAGACTCGGCTGTCAACGCGACCGAACAAGGGGGGATTTTCATGCCCGCAACGGTAGGCACGGGCGAAGGGCTCCAGGGATTCTCGGGCAGCGTCCTCGCACCCGGCGACTCGGGATACGACGAGGCGCGCGCGGTCCACAACGGCATGATCGATCGGCGGCCGGCGCTGATCGCACAGTGCCGGAACACGGCGGACGTGATCGACGCGATCGGATACGCGCGTGGCGCCGGCCTCGACATCAGCGTCCGCGGTGGCGGCCACAACGTGGCGGGACGCGCGGTTGCCGACGGCGCGCTCATGATCGACCTCTCGACGATGAAGGGGATTCGCGTCGACCCGGGTGCGCGGAGTGCGCGTGTGCAAGGCGGCGTCCTCTGGCGCGAGCTCAACCGGGAGGCAGCCGTTCACGGCCTCGCGACCACGGGCGGCGCGATCTCGACGACCGGTGTCGCCGGGCTCACCCTCGGCGGGGGGCTCGGCTGGGGCATGGCGAAGTGGGGCCTCGCCGCAGACAACCTGACGGGCGTCGAGCTCGTCACCGGCCGACGGCTCCGTCCTCGACGTCACCGAGGAGGCCGAGCCCGACCTGTTCTGGGCGCTGCGCGGCGGCGGCGGGAACTTCGGCGTCGCAACGTCGCTCGAGTACCGCCTCCACGACTGTGCGACGGTCACCGGCGGGCTGATCGCGCATCCGATCGACAGGGCGCCGGAGATGCTCCGCTTCTACCGCGACGCGATCGCGGGCGCGTCCGATGACCTCTCGGTGTTCGCGGCGCTGGTTCACGCGCCCGACGGCTCGGGCGCGAAGCTCGCAGCGATGGTGGTGTTCCATACCGGCTCGCCGGCAGAGGCCGACCGCGATCTCGCGCCGTTCAAGGCGTGGGGCCCGCCGGTCGTCGTCGACGTCGGCGCCATGCCCTACCCGGTCATGAACACGCTCCTCGACGGAGAGTTCCCCGAGGGCAGGCTGAGCTACTGGCTCTCGAGCTTCACGAGCGGCCTCTCGGACGGCCTCATCGACGCCGCGTGCGAACGGTTCGAGAGCATCCCCTCGCCGAGCGGGATCCTCTTCGAGCACTTTCACGGCGCCGTCTGCCGCGTCGGCGTCACGGACACGGCCGTCCCACACCGTGCAGAAGGCTGGAACCTCGTGCTCCCGACCGGCTGGGACGATCCCGCCCAGACGGACGCCAACGTGCAATGGACGCGGGACACGCACGCCGCGCTCGGCGAGTACCTGGACGACCGGCGCTGGCTCAACTACCTCGCCGACGATCAGGGCGACGATGCCATTCGCAATGCCTACGGGCCGAACTACGACCGGCTCGTCGAGCTAAAACGGCGCTACGACCCGGACAACGTCTTCCACCACAACCACAACATCGTCCCCTGAGGCGCCGCTCGTCACGCCACGTCCTCCTCGTACTCCTCGTACTGCGGCGGCGCCTTCCCGATCGACTCGAGTAGCCGCGGGTAGGCGCCTCCGTCGTCGGCGTCGACGCGGGCGACCGTGATCTCGACCCGCCACTCGTCGCCGAAGTCGAAGACGTACGCGATCTTCTGTCCCGGAGCAAGCGCGAGGTCGCCGAGGCGGACGCGGGCGCTCCGCGTCTCCGAATCGCCGAGCTCCTTCGCGTGGTGCGGCTCGGAGAACTCGACGCCGCGCCGGGACCAGTAGACGCCGTCGAGCCAGAACGCATAGAGGTGATCGTCGGCCCATCCGAAGGCGTCCTGAAGGGCGAGGTGGAGGTCGGCGAGCGTCTGGTCGCCGCGGACCGCAATGCGCCGGCGGACACCACTCAACCCGACGAGCTTCGCGCGGAACACGTAGACGTGTGCTGAGCGGCGGCGTGCCATCTCCTGCGACGGTACGCGCGCCTCCGGACAGAACAGCGCGACGGGGCGCCGCCGCCGGGCCGACTCACGCTCGCGACCTCAAGAGGGGAGAGGCCCACCCGCAAGGGCCACGGCCGCGCCAACCGCGCCGGCGAGGACGAGCGTCGCGACGGGGCCTCGGTGGAGGACGAGGAGCAGGAGCGCCGCGCCCGCGAGCACCCCGTACTGCCAGTTGCACTCGAGCGCCTCGGCGAGCGGAGCGGCGACGCCGAGGATCGCGCCGACAGCCGCCGGGCCGGCGCCGCCGAGGAAGGCCGTCGCAGCGGTGCTCGAGCGGAGGCGGTCGAACTGCTCGCCGCCGAGGAGAACGAAGAGGAACGACGGCGAGAACGCGACCAGAGCGGCAAGCAGCCCACCACCCACCCCGGCGGCCGCGTAACCGACCACCGCCACGGTCTGCACGACCGGGCCGGGTGTCACCTGGCCGAGGGCCACGGCGTTCAGGAACTGCCCTGACGTCATCCAGTGGTAGCGGTCGACGGCGTCCGCCTGCATCAGCGGGATGATCACGAACCCTCCGCCGTAGGACAGCGCGCCCACCTTGAATGCGACCCACGCGAGGGAGAGGAGGCCGCCGGACCCCACCGTCGTCGCGACGAGCGAAGGAAGCGCGAGCGCCGAGCCGCCCAGCCGGATTGCGAGCTCGACCGCCCCGCAGCCGAGAAGGACGAGAACGAGCCACGGCCCGACCGTCGCCGCCGACACGAGCGCCGGCGAGGAGGTACAACGTCCACCGGGCCCGGCTGAGCGCACGTCGCCGGCTGTCGGGGACGAGGCTCCAACCCGCCTGGACAGCCACGGCCGCTACGGCTGCTCCCGCTCCGGCGCCCGCGCCGCGAACCCACTCGGGTGGGGACCCCTCGAGAAAGAGCGCCGAAAGGACGAGGATCAGGGCGAGGCCCGGGACGATGAAGCACACGCCGCCGACGATCGCTCCGGGCCGTCCGCGGACCCGAGAGGCGCAGTAGATCGCGAGCTGCGTCGACGCCGGGCCCGGAAGGAGGTTGCAGGCCGAGATGGCGTCCTCGAACTCGTGTGCGCCGAGCCAGCCGCGCTTCTCCACGCACAGCCGGCGCAGCAGGGCGATGTGCGCCGGCGGCCCGCCGAAGCCGGTGCAACCGATGCGCCCCCACTCCCGCGCGACGGTGAGCAGGGTCGGGCGGCCGTTCACCTCAGCCCACAGGTGAGAGCAGCTCGCGGCCGGCCCTGACCTTCAGGAACGCGGCCGTCTGCCGATCGGAGAGCCCGGCCTCGCGAAGCTCGCAGTAGGTCTCGAAGCTCGTCAGGAGAAGGAGGGTCAGGAGCGCATCCCGCCTCGATACGCCCGCAGCGAGCCTGCCGCTTCGCACGAGGTTCTCGACGAGCCGCGACAGCTCGCTCCGCCGGTCGCGCCGCTGCCGGTCGACGAGGTTCCTCGCGGCCGGATCGATCGCGACGACGCCGTAGATCTCTTTGAGGACGGGGCTCTCGGAGGCCCAGAACGCGACCGAGCCGGCGATCGTCCGCTCGAGCGCCGTCGCGGGGTTCTCGTCGACGACGACGCGGCGGAGCTCGAGCAGCTCCGGGTTTGCGTCGAAGCTCTCGCACATCGCGTCGAGCAGTCCGAGCCGGGAGCCGAAGTGCTGGTAGACGGTGGCCCGCGAGACTCCGGCCCTGTCGGCAACCTCCTCGACCGTCGCCTCATGGAACGCGCCTTCCGCCAGGAGCTCCCGAACAGCAGCGATCACCTTCCCGCGGGTGTCCGAGGGGCGGCGTGGGCGCGGTTCGTGCTCTGTACGCGCGAGGACTCATCAGACACGGAGTCTAGACAACTCGTGTGACGTTGGCTATCGTCATGACGTTTCGTCTAGACACACTGTCCAGTAGAGAGGAGAGCCCGATGCCCAAGACCTCGAAGGAGACAGCCTCGAACGTGACCGACCTCGGGATACTCGAGGAGCGCAGCGAGGATCTCGACGGCTACATCGTCTCGTTCTGCCACTTCCGCGAGGACGGCGACGCCGCGCCGGTCTTCCGGGGCCTTCCGGACGACCGGTGCCAGAGCCCGCACTGGGGCTACGTGTTCAGCGGCAAGGTCACATTCCGCTACGTCGATCACGACGAGGTGTACGAGGGCGGCGACGCCTATGTCGCGGCGCCCGGCCACATCCCGGTCGTGACGGCCGGGCACCGAGGTGGTCGAGTTCAGCCCCGCCGCCGAGTACCGGCAGACCCAGGAGGTGATCGCCCGGAACATGGCGGCAGCGCGAGCGTAGGCTCGACGGAGCGGTGTAGCTTGGGCGCGACGATGCGCGCGCTCGTCAAGGCGGAAGCGGGGGTGGGGCTCCGGCTGGAGGACGTGCCGGAGCCCGAGGTCGGGATCAACGACGTCCTGATCCGGGTTCACAAGACCGGGATCTGCGGCACCGACCTCCACATCTACGAGTGGGACGAATGGGCCGCGAAGACGATCCCGGTGCCGATGGTGGTCGGTCACGAGTTCGTCGGCGAGGTGGTCGGGTTCGGGTCGAACGTGAGCGACTTCTCGTCGGCGACCTCGTGAGCGGCGAGGGCCACGTCGTCTGCGGCCGCTGCCGCAACTGCATGGCGGGGCGCCGGCACCTGTGCGCGCACTCGATCGGGCTCGGCGTGAACCGGCCCGGAGCGTTCGCGGAGCTCGTCTCGCTGCCGATGACGAACATCTGGCACCACTGGGCGGGGGTGGACGAGGAGGTGGCCTCGATCTTCGACCCGTTCGGGAATGCCGTGCACACGGCACTCCAGTTCGCCGTGCTCGGAGAGGACGTGCTCGTCGCCGGTGCCGGGCCCGATCGGCTGCATGGCGGCAGCCGTCGTCCGGCACGCCGGCGCCCGGCATGTCGTGGTCACGGATCTGAATCCCTATCGCCTCGACCTGGCGCGCCGGATGGGGGCAACCCTCGCGATCGATCCGCGCGAGCGCGACCTCGCCGGCGTGCAGCGCGAGCTCGGGATGACGGAGGGCTTCGACGTCGGCCTCGAGATGTCCGGCAGCCCCGAGGCGCTCGCGCTCGATGATCGCGAACATGGCCCACGGCGGCCGGATCGCCATCCTCGGCATCCCCTCGAGGCCCGTGGAGCTCGACCTGGGACCCGGTGATCTTCGACATGCTCACGATCAAGGGGATCTACGGCAGGGAGATGTACGAGACCTGGTATCAGATGAGCGTCATGCTCGAGTCCGGCCTCGACATCAGAGCCGGTCATCACCCACCGCTTCGCGGCTCGCGACTACGAGGAGGCCTTCGCCGTCGCCCGTTCCGGCAACTCGGGCAAGGTCATCCTCGACTGGGCGGAGGCCTGATGTACGGACGGCTGAAAGACGAGCTCGTCGAGACGCTCGCCGGCCTGCGCGAGCAGGGCACCTACAAGTCCGAGCTCGTGATGACGACGCCGCAGGGAGCGCACGTCGAGGTCGAGGGCCGCGGGGAGATGCTCAACCTCTGCGCGAACAACTATCTCGGGCTCGCGAACCATCCTGCCGTCGTCGAGGCGGCCCATGCGGCGCTCGACCGCTGGGGCTACGGGATGGCCTCGGTCCGGTTCATCTGCGGCACGCAGGCTCTGCATCGCACGCTGGAGGACCGGCTGTCGGCGTTCCTCGGCACCGACGACACCATCCTCTTCTCGTCGTGCTTCGACGCGAACGGAGGGCTCTTCGAAGCGCTCCTGGCAGACGAGGACGCCGTGATCTCGGACGCACTGAACCACGCGTCGATCATCGACGGGATCCGTCTCTGCAAGGCGAAGCGGCTCAGGTTCGCAAACGGCGACATGGACGAGCTGGAGGCCCGTCTCCGGGAGGCGGCCGGGGCAAGACGGCGGCTGATCGCGACCGACGGGGTGTTCTCGATGGACGGCTACCTCGCGAAGCTCGGCGAGATCTGCGACCTGGCCGAACGCCACGACGCTCTCGTCATGGTCGACGACTCCCACGCCGTCGGCGTCGTCGGGAAGGACGGCCGGGGAACGCCCGAGCACTGGGGCGTGATCGAGCGCGTCGACATCCTCACGGGCACGCTCGGCAAGGCCGTCGGAGGCGCGAGCGGCGGATATGTCTCCGGACGCCGCGAGATCGTCGAGCTGCTCCGGCAGCGCGCGCGCCCCTACCTGTTCTCCAACAGCCTCGCACCTCCGGTCGTCGCGGCGAGCCTCGCGGCGCTCGACCTGATCGGGAGCTCGGGCGACCTCCGCGACCGCCTGCGGGAGAACACCGCGCACTTCCGCGCCCGGATGAGCGAGCTGGGCTTCGACATCCTCCCGGGCGAGCATCCGATCGTGCCGGTGATGATCGGCGACGAGCTCGAGGCCGCCGCGTTCGCCGAACGGCTGGCCGGCCTCGGTGTCTACGCCGTCAGCTTCTCTTACCCGGTCGTCCCACGCGGCACGGCGCGCATCCGGACGCAGATGTCGGCGGCGCACACGACGGCCGACCTCGACCGGGCTGCCGAGCAGTTCGCCGCCGCCCGCTAGTCAGGCGAGTCAGGCGCGGAGAACTACTTCGAGCGATGTCCCCGCGCCCGGAGTCGTCCGGAGCGACAGCGCGCCACCGATGGTGGCCGCACGAGCGCGGATGTTCGAGAGCCCCTGCGTCGCGCCTCCCTCGGGCGGGACGAACCCCGAGCCGTCGTCGCGGATCGCGACGAGCCGTTCGGCGCCCCGCCGCCCGATCGTCACCCATGCCCGTCGCGCGTGTGCGTGCTTGCGGGTGTTCCCGAGCCCCTCCTGGACGATGCGGAACACCTCGATCTGCTCGTCGGGTGCCAGGCGCATCGAGGAGTCGATCTCGAGCTCCACCTCGAGCTCGCCGTCGGCGGTCAGGAAGTCGACGTACCGCCGGAGTGCCACGTCGAACGGCGCCGACCCCGCGGCCGACGAGAGCGCGAGAGTCGCGAAGCGCGCCTCGGCCTGGGCTGCGTGCGTTGCCTGCTTGAGCTTCGGGACCGTCTCGGCCACGTCGGCGCCGGCCTGGAGCATCGTCGCGTGCGTGGAGATCGCAAAGAGGTACTGGGCGAGGCCGTCGTGGATCTCACGCGCCACCCTCGCCCGCTCTTCGGCGACAGCGCGGCCGAGCTCGGATGCGAGCATCCCCCGACCCACGCCGACCACGAGGACGGCGTACCCGAGCAGCAGCAGGAAGTCGCCCTGCGTGACGTACCGCATCGCGACGACCGGCTCGAACAGCACCTCGAGCGAGGCGAAGAGAGTCAGCGTCGCACCGAGCGCGAGCCAGCGGTCGAGATCTTCGCCGAGCCGCCAGTCCTCATCGCCGACGACCATCCGCTCACGCGCGAAGCGCTCTCGGGGCTCCTCTCTGCGAGCGGGTTCGACGTCGTCGGGGAGGCGACCGACGGCGCCGAGGCGGTCGAGAAGGCGGGTGCGCTGCGCCCCGACCTGGTCGTCCTCGATCTGACGATGCCGGGGATGGACGGCCTCACGGCGCTCCCGAGGATCCGCGAGGCCGCCCCCGACTCGGCGGTCGTCGTCCTGACCGCAGCCGAGGACGACGCGAACCTCCTGAGCGCGATCCGGCTGGGCGCGGCCGGCTACCTGCTGAAGAACGAGCCGCCGGAGCGCATCGTCGACTTCCTCCGCGGCGTCGCGAACGGCGAGGCTGCGCTCTCCGGCGCGGTCGCGCGCCGGCTGATGGAGCAAGTCCGCGAGGGAACGGGCCGCACGGACATCGTTCCGGAGCCGTTCGCCGCGCGCCTCTCGGCGAGGGAGCTCGAGGTGTTGCTGCTTCTCGACCAGCACCTCACGACGGAGGAGATCGCCGCGCGGCTCTTCATCTCAGAGCACACCGTGCGCTCGCACGTGAAGAACCTGCTCGGCGAAGCTCGGCGTCTCGTCGCGCCACGAGGCGCTGGCAGAGCTCGCCCGCGCTCGCGGCTAACCCTGCGACCGGAAGCCGCGGAGCGCCGACTCGACGAGGTCCGGGAGCGTCGAGAGGTTGTAGCCGCCCTCGAGCACGGCGCCCACACGCGGCGCGAGCCTCGAGGCTCGGCGACCGAGCTCCTCGAAGATCCCGGTCGACAGCTGAAGCCCGGCGAGCGGGTCGTCGACGTGGGCGTCGAACCCGGCGGAGACGAGCAGCAGCTCCGGCTGGAATTGGTCGATGACCGCCTCCGCGACCTCGAACGCCTCGAGGTAGGCGTCGTCCCCGGTGCCGGCCGGGAGCGGCAGGTTGCGCACCGTCTCCTCCTGGTCGGCGGGCCCGCCGGTGCCCGGGTAGAACGGCCACTGGTGGAGCGAGACGAAGAGGATCGAGGGGTCGGAGGCGACGATCGCCTCGGTGCCGTTCCCGTGATGCACGTCCCAGTCGAGGATGGCGACGCGCCCGACACCCAGCTCGGCCTGCGCGAAGCGCGCCGCGACCGCGACGGAGTCGAAGAGGCAGAACCCCATCGCCCGGCCGGGCTCGGCATGGTGGCCCGGCGGCCGGGCGAGCGCGAAGCCGCCGACGCGGGCGGCCTCGATCGCTGCTCCCGCGGCGAGGAGGGCTGCCTCGAAGGACGTCGCGGTGCAGATCGTGTCGGCGTCGAGCTGTCCCGGCGCGGCGCGCACCCGGTCGAGGAGCGGCCTCGTGTGGCAGCGCAGGATGTCGGCCTCGGAGGCCGGCGCGCACTCGCGGAACGTAAGCCGCTCGTGCAGCGCCTCGATCCGCGCCTGCGACTCCGGGTGGCCGCCGGTGGGATGAAGGCGCGTGAAGTCGGCGTGGCTGATGACCTCCATCAGGCGCGCTCGGCGATGCGCCGCGAGAGCGCACCGAGCCCGAGCTCACCGGCGGCGGCCTCGGCCCGCCGCCAATCGGGCGGTGTCTCGCGAAGCTCGGGGAGCGGCGCGTCCGCGTCCATCGTCGCGATCCGGCGGTAGAGCCGCAGGTCGTCGGCGATCGGGGCGAACCGCCCGGCGGTGAGCGCCGCCTCGAGGCTGCCGTACTCGTTCAGGACCGCGGCCGCCGACTTGGGGCCGACTCCGGGCGCGCCCGGGATCCGGTCGGACTGGTCGCCGCGGAGCGCGATGAAGTCCGGGACCTGAGCCGGCTCCACCCCGTAGCGCTCGCGCACCTCGTCGGGGCCGACGCGGGCGAACCCGCCCCCCTTCACGGGCTGCAGGACGGAGACCCGGTCGTTGACGAGCTGGAACGCGTCGCGATCGTTCGAGGCGACGACCACCGGCCCGGGCCAGCGCACCGCGGCGGCCGCGAGGAAGTCGTCTGCCTCGAACCCGCCGGCCTTCGCCGAGACGAACCCGAAGGACTCGACGAGCTCGGGCATCAGGTCGAGCTGCTCGAGGAGCGGATCGTCGAAGACGCGGCCCGCCTGGTAGCCGGGCAGGAGCTCGGCGCGAAAGTTCGGCACGGCCAGCGAGTCCCACGCCGCGACGACCGCCGCAGGCCGGAGATCGTCCCAGAGACGAAGCAGCGCATTCCCGAACCCGACGAGAGCGCCACCGGGTTTTCCACCCGCTCGCTTGATCGTCTTCGGCAGCGCGTGGTAGGCGCGATGGGCGAAGTTGTCGCCGTCGATGGCCAGGAGAAGACGGGGCTCGGAAGGACTCGGCACAGAAGCCGAGTATCGCGGAGGTTGACACCGTGGCTACAGTGGCGCACCGGGAAATGGCTCAAGAACAGAAGCAGGGGCGCAGCCTCGTCATCGTCGAGTCTCCGGCGAAGGCGAAGACGATCGCGGGGTACCTCGGGAAGGACTACATGGTCGAGTCGTCCATCGGCCATATTCGCGACCTCCCGCACAGCGCCGCGGAGGTTCCGGCCGCCGCGAAGCAGGAGCCCTGGGCGCGCCTCGGCGTCAACGTCGACCACGACTTCGAGCCGCTCTACGTCGTCGACCCGAAGAAGAAGTCGGTCGTGAGCGACCTGAAGGCGAAGCTGAAGTCGGCCGATGTCCTGCTGCTCGCGACAGACGAGGATCGCGAGGGAGAGGCGATCGCCTGGCATCTCGTCCAGGTGCTGAACCCGAAGGTGCCGGTGCGCCGCATGGTGTTCCACGAGATCACGAAGCCTGCGATCGAGCGGGCGCTCGGGGAGACGCGTGACATCGACGATCGCCTGGTCGACGCGCAGGAGACCCGGCGGATCCTCGACCGACTCTACGGCTACGAGGTCTCCCCCGTCCTCTGGCGGAAGGTGATGAAGGGCCTCTCGGCGGGGCGCGTGCAGTCGGTCGCGACCAGGCTCGTCGTCGAGCGGGAGCGCGAGCGGATCGAGTTCGGCCCGCCGAGTACTGGGACATCGTGGCGACCTTCGACACCGGGCGAGTTCGACGCCCGGCTGACAGCGGTCGACGGGCGCAAGGTCGCGCAGGGCCGGGACTTCGCCCGCAACGGGACGCTCACGACCGCAAACGCCGTCCATGCTCGACGAGGCCCGAGCCCGCGCGCCTCGCGTCGAGCCTCGACGGGGCCGCGTTCGCGGTGCGCTCGGTCGAGCGCAAGCCCTACACGCGCCGCCCCGCCGCCCCGTTCATGACCTCGACGCTTCAGCAGGAGGCGAGCCGCAAGCTGCGCCTCAGCGCCCAGCAGACGATGCAGGTCGCCCAGCGCCTCTACGAGAACGGCTACATCACCTACATGCGTACGGACTCGACCTCGCTGTCCGAGACGGCGATCGCGGCGGCCCGCGACCAGGCGCGCGAGCTGCTACGGCGCCGAGTCGGTCCCGGAGAGCCCGCGCACCTACAACCGCAAGGTGAAGAACGCGCAGGAGGCCCACGAGGCGATCCGGCCCGCCGGCGACCGGTTCCGTACCCCCGACGAGCTTCGCGGCGAGCTCCACGGCGGCGAAGCACGCCCTGTACGAGCTGATCTGGAAGCGCACCGTCGCCTCGCAGATGGCCGACGCCCGCGGCGAGACGGTCTCGGTGCGGATCGGCGCGACCGCGTCGGACGGCACCGATGCGGAGTTCGGGACGGCCGGCACCGTGATCACGTTCCGCGGGTTCATGCTCGCCTACGAGGAGGGCCGCGACGAGGCGGTCGCCGCCGACGAGGAGGAGCGCCGCCTGCCGCCGCTCGCCGAGGGCGACGCGCTCGGCGCGACCGCGCTCGAGCCCGACGGCGCACACGACGACACCGCCGGCCCGCTACACCGAGGCGTCGCTCGTTCGCGCACTCGAGGAGCGCGGCATCGGCCGCCCGTCGACCTACGCGTCGATCATCGGGACGATCCTCGACCGGGGGTACATCCGCAAGTCCGGCCAGGCGCTCGTCCCCACGTTCCTCGCGTTCGCGGTGACGAACCTGCTCGAGCAGCACTTCGGGCATCTCGTCGACTACGAGTTCACGGCCCAGATGGAGGACGATCTCGACCGCATCGCCGACGGTGACGAGGAGCGCACCGCGTGGCTGCGCCGGTTCTACTTCGGCAGCGAGGGCGATGACAGGGCCTGAAGGCGCTCGTGTCGGATCTCGGGGACATCGACGCCCGGGCGGTGAACACG
Source organism: uncultured Actinomycetota bacterium (assembly GCA_963723405.1). Taxonomy (GTDB): domain Bacteria; phylum Actinomycetota; class Thermoleophilia; order Gaiellales; family Gaiellaceae; genus PALSA-600. Next base: position 104,949 of record CAVRQF010000010.1, read on the forward strand.
ATCGAGATCGGCGAGGGGATCGAGCTACGCGTCGGCCGCTACGGGCCCTACATCGAGCGGGACGGAGAGCGGGTGACGATCGGGGACGACATCGCTCCCGACGAGCTGACGGTCGAGTAAGGCCGAGGAGCTCCTGTCGCAGGCCTCGGACCAACGCGAGCTCGGCGCGAACCCCGAGACGGGTCGGATGGTCGTCGTCAAGAACGGCCGCTACGGGCCCTACATCACCGAGGACGCGGAGAACGGCGAGAAGCCGAAGTCGTCGTCGCTCTTCAAGACGATGTCGCCGGACACCGTCACGCTCGAGGATGCCCTGCGGCTCCTCAGCCTTCCGCGGGTGGTGGGACAGGACGAGAACGGAGAGGATGTCGTCGTTTCGAACGGACGCTACGGCCCATTCGTCGAAGAGGGGCTCCGACACGCGTAGCCTCGAGTCCGAGGAGCAGCTCTTCACGATCACCCTCGAGGAGGCGCTCGCCCTGCTCGCCCAACCGAAGCAGCGGGGACGCCGGCGAGGCCGCGGCACCTTTGCGGGAGCTCGGCGTCGACCCGGTCAGCGGCAAGCCGATCGTCGCGAAGGAGGGCCGCTTCGGCACGTACGTCACCGACGGCGAGACGAACGCGAGCCTCCGTGCCGGTGACAGGTCGAGACGCTGACGCTCGATCGGGCCGTCGAGCTGCTGGCCGCCCGCCGCGAGCAGGGCCCGGCGAAGCCCCGGCGCAAGCGCTCGTAAGCGGCGAAATTCACGATTCGGCAACACGCGGGCGCCCGTGTTCGGCGATAATGCGCCTACGAGGGCCGCTTGGAACCGTCGATGCGCTACCTTGGGGGAGTCGCTGCGAGGGCAGGCGTGTGGGGGTTCGGAACCTAAGAATCTTTGCATTCCCCTGGAATCCAGAGGAAGATTCGCGTACGGTTGGAAGTGCGGCGTGTGGAGCGCAGGCGAGCGAAAGGGTGTAGGGCGACGTGACGCAGAATCAAATGACTGAGCTTCTCGAGACCGAGGGCGCAAAGGTGATGCTCGAAACGGGCGAGGAACGCGGCTGGATCGAGCCGGCCGAGCTCGAGGCGTTCGCGCTCGAGCACGAGTTGCAGGACGTGGATGTCGAGGATCTGACCCGCGAGCTCGAGCGCATCGGGCTCGAGGTGCGCGAGGCGCGCCCCGAGGAGAAGGTCAAGGCCGAAGAGGTCGTCTACGAGGCCGACCAGCCGTCGGGCGCAGGCGACTCGCTCCAGCTGTTCCTGGCCGACGTCGGCCGCCACAAGCTGCTGACCGCCGCACAGGAGGTCATCCTCGCGAAGCGGATCGAGCGCGGCGACCTGATTGCGAAGCGCCAGATGATCGAGTCGAACCTCCGGCTCGTCGTCTCGATCGCGAAGGGTTACCGCGGTCTCGGCGTCCCGTTCCTCGACCTGATCCAGGAGGGCACGCTCGGCCTGAACCGCGCAGTCGAGAAGTTCGACTGGCGCCGCGGTTACAAGTTCTCGACGTACGCCACCTGGTGGATCCGCCAGTCGGTGCAGCGCGCGGTCGCGAACCATGCCCGCACGATCCGTGTTCCCGTCCACGTCGTGGAGCGCCAGCAGAAGCTGTCGCGTGCTGCGCGCCGGCTCGAGGTCGAGCTCGGTCGCGAGCCGACGAAGGAGGAGCTCGCGGAGGCGACCGGCCTGCCGATCCAGCATGTCGACGAGGCGCTTTCGGCTGCTTCGGCGTCGGTGTCGCTCAACCAGACGGTGGGCGCCGACGACGAGGGCGAGCTCGGCGATCTCTTCGCCGACCGCGAAGCCCCGGACCCGTTCGACGAGGCCGAGGAGTCGCTCCGCCGGCAGAACATCCGGAAGGCGCTCGACGCGCTGCCGGAGCGCGAGCGGCGGATCCTCGAGCTGCGGTTCGGGTTCGAGGGTGAGCCGTGGACGCTCGAGGCGATCGGGCACGAGCTCGACCTCACGCGCGAGCGTGTCCGCCAGCTCGAGGGCCAGGCGCTCTCGAGGCTTGCAGCGCTCCGCGAGCTGGCCGGCCTCGCGGCGTAGCTTCCTCCTGCTGGTGTGAGCGCTTCGCACCTGTCGGAGCTTCGACCGGACGACCCGCTCGTCGGGCGGGTCGTCCGCGTCGAGCCGCTGGAGGAGCGGCATCGGGAGGGGCTCCGCGACGCGGCGGCCGAGGATCCGAGCATCTTCCGGTTCATGCCGTGGCCGGCGGACTTCGACGCGTGGTTCGACGATGCGCTCGTGACGCCGGCCGACGTGGCGTTCGCGGTCGTCGGGCCGGCGGGGGTTGCCGGGACGACGCGCTACCTGAGCTTCGTGCCGGAGCACCGGCGGGTGGAGATCGGCTGGACGTGGCTGCGACCCTCGACGCACCGTTCCGGGGTGAACGTGGAGGCGAAGTTCCTGTTGCTGGAGCGCGCGTTCGAGGAGTGTGGGATGCAGCGGGTCGAGTTCAAGACGGATGCGCGGAACGAGCGGACGCGTGGTTCGCTGCTGAAGCTCGGGGCGCAGTACGAGGGGATCTCGCGCCGGCACATGATGCTGACGACCGGCCCGCGCGACTCGGCGTGGTACGCGATCACCGAGGACGACTGGCCCGAGGTGAAGCCGGCCCTCCTGCAGCGCCTCGGGCGATGAGGTGCGCGGTGCCGGTCGCGCCGCTTCGGCTGTGGCCGAGCGACGAGGCCGAGCAGGTGACACAGGCTCTTCTGCACGAGCCGCTCCGCGTCGACGACCTCCGCGGCCGCTGGGCGCTCGTCTCCACGGTGTACGAGTACTCCGGGCTGGGTCCGGCTCGAGCACATCGAGGAGGGAGCCGGCGTCCTGCCGCCGCCCGAACGCGTCGAGCCGCTCGAGCTCGCGCGCGGCTACCTCGGCGCGCCGTACGAGTGGGGCGGGTTGACGGCGGCGGGAATCGACTGCTCGGGGCTCGTGCACGTCGCCTATCGCAGAGCCGGCCTGATCGTGGCGCGCGACGCGTGGCAGCAGGAAGCGGCCGGGTTACCGGTCCCCTCCGCGGAGTGTCGCCCGGGGATCTCGTCACATACGGCCTGCCGGAGAAGGTCACCGACCACGTCGCTTTCTGGCTCGGGAACGGGCGAATCCTCCACTCGACCGCCCGTGACGGCCTGGGCGTCGTCGAGGAGCTCGAGCCGCCCGAGCTGGTCGTGCGGCGCCGATCGGTCGTCCGGCTCGGCCCTCCGGCGGCCCAATCGAGGGATCCCGCCTAAAGCAGCTTCGACGGGGCGCCGATATCGGCAAAGTGGACGCTGCCCAGCGCGAGGAAATCCTGACCCGGTATCGCGAGCATTCCCGGCGGTTCCAGACGGTCGCGGCGCGGCGCAGCGTAGCTCCGGACGTGCTCGAGTTCCCACCCCGCCCCAACGGACCGGAGCCGGAGCACCTTCCGACCGCGCGCGAGATCGAAGTTCTTCAGCTCGTCTCCGAGGGACTCGCGAACCGAGAGATCGGCGACCGCCTGTACCTCTCCGAGGAGACGATCAAGAGCCACGTTCGTCACCTGCTCGCAAAGCTCCAGGCTCGGTCGAGAGCCCACGCCGTCGCCGTTGGCTTCCGGCGTGGGCTCCTGACCTAGACGTCTAAGCAGGTATCTCGCCTTCCGCGGATAAATCACCAAACGGGTGATGCCACGGTGAGGCGCCAGACTGATAGTGAGCCTGTGGTCCTACTACCAGCCTACAAAGCCACCCGCAAGCGTAGCGCGGGAGGCAAGACGTGCGGCAATCTTGCGCATAGGTACTCCCCTCTGTTGGGAACTGACGGCAGCGGCAATCCTATGCCCCGTTTGGGGGAAATGCAAGTGGGTTGTCGTCCGCCGAGGGGTCTGATACCGATGAGTGCGCCGTTGTGTCGTCGCGCTACTCTCGTTGCTCTAGACACCGCATCCTATGGCTTCCGGCCGCGTATCGGAGCTCGCGGGTCGCCGCATTGCGGCGTTGCTGCGATCGACACAATAGCGGATGATGGCTCTCTTTCGGTTCTCCCCACCGTCTTTGCTGCTGCCGTCTTTGGTCCGCTCTGCCGCCCTGGTCGTGTCACCTCGCGCTCCTGGCGGCCTGCCCCGATCCGCGATTCTGGACGAGGGCAATCGCTTCGGCCAGGACCATTTTCTTGAAATGGGGTGTCTACACCTCGATTCGCGCGATCTACGGAGCGCGGCCGGCTTCGCACTGCCGCGGCGCTCGCGCTGCCTTCAGCGTGACCAACTCGTCGATCGCAAGGCGACGCAGATCGCAACCCAGACTCGGCGAGGCGAATGCCGACCTCGAGGAGGCGAACCTGTCGTTCGCGACCGCGCTTGTGACAACGCTGGACGCCCGGGACAGATACACCGCAGGTCATTCAGCTGCGGTGGCGATTTACGCCCGCGACATCGCGGCACGCATGGGGCTCCCTGAGGACGAGATCGGGAAGGCGCACTTGGCCGGTCTTGTTCATGACATCGGAAAGATCGGGCTCGCTCCCGGTTTGCTCGAGAAGCCAGGCGCACTCAACCTCGAGGAGCGGCGCGAGATGCAAAAGCACTCGGAGATCGGTGAGCGCATCCTCACCAAGGTGGCGAGTTATGCCGAGATCGCCTCGATCGTCCGCCACCATCACGAGCGAGTGGACGGTGGCGGCTATCCAGACGGCCTCGCAGACGAAGAAATCCCACTTCTATCTCGAATCATCGCCGTCGCAGATGCCTATAACGCAATGACCTCGGACCGACCCTACCGCGATGCGATGCCCAGCCGAGTTGCCCGACTACGTCTGGCTCAGGCGGTCGACTCCCAGTTCGACACGTCTATTGTCGCAGCCTTTGAAGCTGTCCTTGCGATGGCAACGGAGCCGTACCGGATGGCGAGGTCGACGGAGTTCACCTTCGAGTGGCAGCACGAGGAGGCTGAAACTCGCGAAGGTCACCACTACACGTCCGCGGACTCCCGTTCTGCGATCACCATTTCTGCGTAACGCGCGATCGCCTCGGTCCGGTTCCGGACTCCAAGCTTGTCATACGTGCGATCCAGGTGCCGCTTGACTGTTGCCACCGTGATGAACAGACTCGTTGCGATGTCCGCGTTCCGTTTACCCTGAGTCACATGTTCCATCACCTCGTGTTCCCGTGGGGTCAGTCGACCCAACGGACCCGTCGAGTGAGCAGCTAGGCCGACAGACTTGGCGAGGCTGGAATCCCGAGACCTAATCAACACTTCGCGCAGCTCGGCCCGATGCTCCGGGAATCGAATTAGGTTCGGCAAGAGCGATGGCGAAGCCCGGACAGCACAAACCAGGCCGTCCCAGACGCCCGACACTGACGCCGTTTCGATGAGGTCATACGCCGCTTCCTCTCCTCTAGCGGCGTTCGCCTGCGACGCGACCGCGCGAGCTGCAGCGCTGAGAACACCAACATCTCCGAGCTCTGGTCAGTTCCTCTGCTGCGTAAGCAGCGTTCATCGCTTCACGCGCATCACCGACGACTGCTAGGGAGAGCGCACGGGTCGCGAGGTATTCCCCGTACATGGCACGACTCGGTATCTCATCGAAATCGTCGCTCGTCAACGAAACCGCCATAGCGGGTTGTTGCTGCGTGAGCGACAATCGCGCCCGGAGGGTATGGATATTCATCTGCAAGAAAACGTCCCGACTTTGGCCGATGTGTCTCTCGACCGCGCGCAAGCTGGCGTCGCACGCTGAAAATTGCCGCTTGCCAAGCTCTGCTGCGGCCAATGTCCACCTGACGTGTGGGGTGGCGAACGCAAGACCGAACTCTCCGAGGTCCTGAAGCGTCATCCGCAAGAGTTTCGCGGCCTCCTCGTATCGTGCGTTTAGCACCATCGCGGCCCCTCGCAAGTAACTCCAAGAACTTCGAGTCCAAGGGTCAGCCAGAGTTGCAGCAACCGCGGAGATCTCGTTATCGAGCTCCGGGCCGCGCCCCGTACCTCGGAACAGCCATTCGTGCATTCGAGCGGCATCGAGTCGAACGATGTCCTTGGGTCGCAGGCTGCTCAGTCCCTCAAGTGCCGCGATCGCGTCGTCGAAGCGTTCGTCCTCGAGATAGGTCGAGGCTACGACTAGACCCCAGGTCGCATCACTCTTATCTACTTGTGTCACCGACTGCTTGGTCGCGCTCGAATACAACTCGTAGGCCTTCTCGAACCGATGGGTGAGATGAGCGCCTCGACCGGCGACTGAGCAGGCTCCGGCTGCATAGGACGTGTTCGTTTGGAAGCGCAGCAGCTGCCGCCTCCGCCAATGCCTGCCCTTTTTCAGTGTCGCCCGCTGCCAGCGCTGAATCGGCCGCAATCAAATCCAGCAACGGCTTCGAGACCGTCCCGTGAACAACAGAGCGTCTTGCGAATGCGACGAGCGTCTCGATCCTCCCCGTCTCGATGAGGGTGACATATGACTCGGTGATCAGCCGTTCGAGGTGATCGTCGAGCCCTGCGTCCTTGATCACATCGAAGGCGTCGTCGTAGAGCCGTTTGCTGAGAGCCAGCTCGAGCGCGTTCGTCGCCACATCCCGTGCGTCCCTGCGCTCCATCAGCTTTGCGAGCAGGAAGTCTTTGGCGAGCGGGTGAACGTCGATTCGACCATCTACCTCATACGCGAGCCCGGTCGCGACTACCTGCCGAGGTGCGGCGTCCGCTTCGAGGAAAGCAGACAGCTCCATCGGATCGAGTGGCGGCAGGACAGCAAGCGCTGCCAGCCAACCACGCACCTGGTCGCCTGCGCACTCGAAGAGCTCCTCAGCGAGGTAGCCGTACAGCTGTTCCGAAAGCGAACTGGCGGTTAGGTCAACATCGGCGAGCCTGGCGTGCGCGGCGAGGCCAATCACTGCGGGCCAGCCGTGTGCATGCCGGCGTAACGCGGCTGTTCGCCGGTCGGGCGGGAGCAGTTGCGCCACCTCGGCCTCATCGAGGGCGAGTTCAGAAGCGTCGAGTTCCCCGATTTCAAGATGGACGCGCCGGCGCGAGGTCGCCCATTTCGGTCGAGCGCGGGACGTAATGAGAAACCTGAACTTCCCACTCCGTTCGACGCTCGATACCAGCTCCTCGGCCGCGTGGTTGCCGACGATGAACTGGTAGTCGTCGAGCACGACCCACCCGCCGGCTGGCCCCGAGAAGTTGCCAACGATCGTCCTCGCGACAATGCTCGCCTGATCCGAGGGTGTCCGGGCGGCCTGGAGGGCGATCTCGACCCGCTGAGTGTCCAAGTGCCCGACCTGTGACACCGCCGCTGCCAGATCCCTCGCGAGCACCGGGATGTCCGAACTCGCAGCGGTGATCTGCACCCACCCCCCGCCGACACGATCAATCCATTGGCGTGCCAACATGGTTTTTCCGTAACCGGCCGGGGCAAGCAGGATGAATGTCCGTTCGGCCGCGCGGTCGAGCGCCTCGAGCAGCCGCGTCCGCTTGACGATCGTCCGCGCATGCGGACCAGTTCGCAATCGGGTTGACGGCGGATACATCCACGGGTTGCCTGCCCTCCGGATAGGTTGCGCTGTCCAGTCTCCCGGAGAGCGCCCACGTTTTCCCAAAAAGCTACTGAGTCCGTCCGCTTCCTCAAAACCCTCGGCCCTGATCTCGATGTAAATCCGCGCCCGCGACGGCGAACCGCCGCGGGCGCGGATTGCCGTTAGCCCCCGGTATCGGCTTCCGCCGACTCGAGGCTTTCTGCGAGCGGGTCGTTGCCCGTCTGGAGGCGGTACGCGAGCGGGATCTGCCGCCGCCGCTTGACGCCGAGCTTCAGCCGAAGCGTGTCACAGTGCGCCTTGGCAGTCCGTGGCGAGATACCGAGCTCACGGCCTACCTCCTCGTTCGAACGACCCGCAGCAATCAGCTGGATCACCTGCCTTTGACGCTCGGTGATCGATGAGGGATCTCTTAGTGCGTCCATGGGCCGAGACGGTAAACCCGCTCGCGCGGGTCGACCATTCACCTAAGGGTGTAATTCTTCGCAGCCGTGCCGAACGCGGCCGAGTGCGCGCGTGCGTTCGCCGCCTCCGCCTCGTCCCAATCGAGTGCGCCGATCCGGACCAGCAGCTCGAACTCGTCACGCAGGTGGGTGCGCATCATCTCCGGGCCGTCGGTCGCGATCGTGAACGCGACACCGTGCTCGACCAGTGTCCGGAACGTCGATCGCACCGCCTCCTCATCGGGCAGAGCCTTCGTCAGCAGGTTGGAGGTGGGGCAGATCTCGAGCACGATCCCGGCCTCGGCGAGCGACCCCATGAGCCCGGGATCACCGGCGGCGAGGATCCCGTGACCGATCCGATCCGGCTTCAGGACCTCGACGACCTCGCGAAGCTCGGCCACCCCGAGCTCGCCGCCCTCTTCCCCCACGTGAATCGTCACACCGAGGCCCCCGGCCCGCGCGGCCTCGACGTGCGGCGCGATCTGCCCGTAGTGCCACCGCTCACCGCCGGGCCGTGGACCGCGATGTCGATCCCCACGATCCCGCGCGGCGCGTAGCGCATCGCCTTCTCCACGACCACCAGGTTCTGCTGCGGCGTGAACGTCCGGTCCATCATCAGGATCAGCCCCGCCCGCACCTGCGGGTACTCGAGCGAGGCCCGGTCGAGCCCACGGATCGCGGCGAGGATGATGTGATCGAGGTCGCGCTCGCCGCCCCGGTTGCGCTTCATCGGGTTGAACCGCAGCTCGAGCGTCGTGATCCCCTGCGACCGGTAGGCGCCGCCGATCGCGGCGTGCACCGACCGCTCAACCGCGATCGGCGAAGACTGGATCAGCTCGGTCAGGTGATAGATGCGGTCGAGCGAGTCGAGATCAGGCACACCGCGCGGGTCCGACACCGTCACCATCCGGTCGAACTCCCAGAAGTCGCGCGTCGGGAGCGCGATTCCCTGCTCGTGCGCGAGTGACCACATGATGTCGCTCGCCACCGACCCACCCAGGTGCGTGTGCAGCTCCGCGAGCCCCTCCGGGAACAGGTTGTCAGCGTTCACCGTAGGAGTATGCGCGCGACGCAGGAGGTGGCCCGGCGATTCGCAGGCACCGGAAGGGAAGCCACACCGGCTTCCCCACCGACCTCCGACATGCGCTGGAGAGGACTTGAACCTCCACGCCCCAAGGGGCACAAGGCCCTCAACCTTGCGCGTCTACCAATTCCGCCACCAGCGCGTGGAGCCGTAGCGTACCTCAGGTGATCGGGGTGAGCTCGCGCTCGAGCGTCTCGCGCTCCGCCTCGAGCCACGGGGGCAGTGCCAGCATCTGCCCGAGTCGCGTCGGCGCCTCGTCGACCATGAATCCGGGACCGTCCGTGGCGATCTCGTGCAGGATCCCGTCCGGCATCCGGAAGTAGATCGACCGGAAGTACTTGCGCTCCTGCTGCGGCGTCGGCCGCAGCCCGAGCTCGAAGAGCCGCTCCGACCATGCCTCCTGCGAGGCGTCGTCCGCCGTCCGCCACGCCAGGTGGTGTGTCACGCCGGCACCCACGAGCGCCGTCTCCTCGGCCGGTGCAGCGAAGGTGATCGGCGCCGCCTCGTCGAGGAGCCCGGCGTACAGATCCGGGTTCCCGATCGCGACCACGTCGTGGATCCGCGGCCGCTCGCCCGGGTACAACCGCAGCTGCAGCCCGTCGGGATCCTCGGCCTCCCGCTCCTCGGTCACGAGGGGCGACTCGAGCCCGATCGACTCGAGCGTCCCGCGACCGAGCCGCCCGCGACCGGCGCGCGGCCACTCGAAGAACGTCATCAGGCTTCCCGGCGCGCCCGTCTCGTCGCCGAAGTACAGGTGATAGCTGTGCGGGTCGTCGAAGTTCACGGTCTTCTTCACGAGCTGGAAGCCGAGCTCGCCACGGTAGAAGTCCGTCGTCGCCTGCGCGTCGCTGCACACACACGTGACGTGGTGAAGCCCGGCCAGCATCATGGCCGCTACGCGAGCAGCCGGTACAGGATGATCGTGTTCGTGAAGAAGAGCACCGACACGAGTAGCGTCAGCCGCGTCAGATTGCGCTCCACGATGTGCGTCCCGCCCTGCGAGCTCGGCGTGAAGCCCATCCCGCCGAAGCCGGCCTCGCGACCGGAGTGCATCAGGATCAACGTCACGAGCGCCGCCGAGAGCAGCACATGGAGAACGGAGAAGAACGCGAGCATCGCCGGAAAAGGGTAGCTCAGCCGCGGGCAGCGAGCACGCCGGGAACGAGCTCGTCGGCGATCCGCTCCTTCGTCAGGTAGCCGACCGCTCCCGCATCCAGCGCCTTCGCCCGGTCGGCCGGGTCGTCCGACCCCGTCAACACGAGAACGCGCCGGCCCGAGTCGTCTGCGAGCATCGCCGCGATCGCCTCGAACCCGCCGATGCCCGGCATGCTGATCTCCACGATGACGACGTCCGGGTCGAGCTCGCGCGCCAGTGTCACCGCCTGCGCCCCGTCGAGCGCCCGCCCCACCACCTCGATCCGGTCGTCCGCCTCCAGGATCAGCTCGACCGTGTCCCCGAACAGATGCGAGTCGTCCGCGATGAGAACGCGCGTGGGGGTCACGTCGGGCCTCGAGCGGCGCGGAGGAGAACCGCCTCCACCCGCTCCGCCTGCAACCTGACGTCGTGCCCCGCCGCGGCGGCGCGAGCCGCCTCGTTCGGCGAAGGGAACGCGGCCGCAGCCTCGAGCGCCCGCGCCAGCGCGGGCTCGTCGAGCGGGTCGACGAGGATCCCGGCCTCGGGCGGGACGAACTCCGGCGGCCCGCCGATCCTGGTCGCAACGACCGTCCTGCCGGTCGCCATCGCCTCGAGGATCGACTGCCCGAACGGCTCGAGCAGCGAGGGGGCGCAGACCACGTCCGCCGCCGCCATGAACGCCGGCACCTCGTCGTGCGGAACCCGGCCCGTCACGCGCACGCCAGCGCGGCCCTCGAGCTTGGGCCGCAGCGGCCCGTCTCCCACGAACGTCAGGCTCCCGCGGCCGAGCGTCGCGAACGCGTCCGCCAGGCGGACCGGGTTCTTGCGGTCCGTGAGGCTGCCGACGGCGACGAACGCGGGCCGCGCGCCGTCCGGCGCGCCGCGCGCCGTCGAGAACCGCTCCAGGTCGACGCCGGAGTCGATCACGACCGTCTTGCCCCGCGCCTCCGGCACCTTCAGCTCGAGCTCGCGCCTGAGGTAGTCCGACACGGCGATCACCGTCGCCGCCTTCTCCACCACGCCCCGGGTGATGCGGGCGATTCCGGGGATCGCGCCGACGTTCCGCACGTCGGTGCCGTGGGCGGTGACGACGAGCGGCAGCATCGACCGAAGCTGCGATCGCCCCGGTCGGCACGAGGAAGTGCGCCCAGACGACGTCGGGCCTGGCCGCCGCGCGCACCTTGCGCCGCAGCTCGAGGAACCGCCGCTTCCCCCCGCGCGCCGGTCGAGGACTGCGAGCTCGATCTCGTGCCCGCGCTCGCGGAGCGCCAGCTCGAGCTGCCGCACGAACACGCCGAGGTCGGGGTCGTCCGGCCCCGGGTACATCTGCGAGACCAGGAGAATCCGCACTACGCCTTCAGTACCGCGACGCCGATCCCGATCAGGAGCGCGCCGATCACCACCCACCCGAACTGCATGTCGGCCGGCTCGTAGCGGCCACTCGCGTGCGTGTCCGCTCGAACACCCCGGGCGCCTCCGCCGGAGATGCCGGCCAGGACGACGATCGCGCCGCCCCCGATGAAGAACGCATACGCGACGCTCTTGTCGAGACCCTTACCTGCAGCAGCTGCGTAGGCGATTCCCCCTGCGACGCACAGCCCGGCGCACGCGAGCACCGTCACCGCGGGCCGTTCGAGGCGCCGCGGGACGAACGTCTTCACCGGTAGCTCCCCCACTCCTCGCGCAGGACGCTGCACACCTCGCCGACCGTGCAGTGCGCGGCCAGCGCGGCGCGGATCGGAGGGAGCATGTTCTCGGTGCCGCGGGCCGCGTCGCGTACCGCCTCGAGCGCGGTTCCGGCAGCCGCCGCGTCCCGGGCGGCCCGGACGGCGCGCGTCCGCTCGACCTGCCGGCTCTCCGAGACAGGATCGAGCCGGTGGAGCTCGATCCGCTCGCTCGCGGCTGTCGTCGACGAAGGCGTTCACCCCGACGATCTTGCGGGTGCCGGCCTCGACCGACGGTCGTCCACTCGTAGGCCGCCGCCTCGATCTCGCCCTGCACCCAGCCTGCCTCGATCGCCGCGACCGCGCCGCCGCGCTCGTCCACCTCGCCGATGAGCTCGAGCGCCCGCTCCTCGAGCTCGCGCGTGAGCGCCTCGACGTAGTAGGAGCCGCCGAGCGGGTCTGCGGTCGAGGTGACGCCCGACTCGTGCGCGATCACCTGCTGCGTGCGGAGCGCGACCGTCGCGGCGTGCTCCGACGGCAGAGCGAGCGCCTCGTCGAAGCCGTTCGTGTGGAGCGACTGGCAGCCGCCGAGCACCGCCGACAGCGCCTGGATCGTGACCCGCGCCACGTTCACCTCGGGCTGCTGCGCCGTGAGCGTCGAGCCGCCGGTCTGAGCGTGGAAGCGGAGCGCGAGCGCCCTGCGGGCTCGTCACCCCGAACCGGCGCTCCATGATCCCGGCCCACAGCCGCCGTGCCGCCCGGAACTTCGCGACCTCCTGCAGGAAGTCGTTGTGAGCGTTGAAGAAGAACGACAGCCGGGCACCGAACACGTCCGGGTCGAGCCCGACGTCGACCGCCGCCTGGCAGTAGGCGATCCCGTTCGCAAGCGTGAACGCGAGCTCCTGCACCGCGGTCGAGCCCGCCTCCCGGATGTGGTAGCCCGGAGATCGAGATCGTGTTCCAGCCCGGGATCCTCTCGGCGCAGTACGCGAAGAGGTCGGTCGTGAGCCGCATCGACGGGCGCGGCGGGAAGATGTAATTGCCGCGCGCGACGTACTCCTTGAGGATGTCGTTCTGCACCGTGCCGCGCAGCGCCGCCGGGTCGACGCCCTGCTGCTCGGCGACGAGCTCGTAGAGGAGCAGGAGGAGCGCGGCCGGGCGCGTTGATCGTCATCGACGTCGAGACCCGGTCGAGCGGGATGCCGTCGAGCAGGACCTCCATGTCGGCGAGCGAGTCGATCGCGACTCCGGTACGCCCGACCTCGCCCTCGGCGCGCGGGTCGTCGGAGTCGAGCCCGAGCTGGGTCGGGAGGTCGAAGGCGACCGAGAGCCCGGTCTGCCCCTGCTCGAGGAGGTAGCGGTACCGGGCGTTCGACTCCTCCGCCGAGGCGAAACCCGGCGTACTGGCGGATCGTCCACGGCCGTCCGCGGTACATGTCCTCATAGATCCCGCGCGTGTACGGCGGCACGCCCGGGCGGCTCGGCCGGAGGCGGCGCGTCGTCGGGGCGCGTAGACCGGCTTGATCTCGATTCCGGACTCGGTGAGGCGCTGGTCTGTCGCCGCCACACGAGTAGGCTACTTGGCGTGCGTGTGACGGTGAGGCTCTTCGCGGGCCTGCGTGAGCGTGCCGGCTGGTCGCAGCGCGAGATCGACGCCGACCGCGTCGCGGACGTGTGGGCCGCCCTCGACCTCGGCGAGGAGCCGGAGGGGCTGCTCTACGCGGTGAACAAGGAGTACGCGCCCCTCGAGACCGAGCTCAGGGACGGCGACGTCGTCGCCCTCATCCCGCCGGTGTCCGGGCGGTGCGTTCGTGCTCACCGAGCGAGCCCGTCTCGCTCGACGCGGTGGTCGCCGAGGTCGCGACCGACGAGGCCGGGGCGATCGCGACGTTCTCCGGTACCGCTCGCCGCCACTCCCGCGGCCGGGTCGTCTCCTACCTCGACTACGAGGGGTACGAGGGGATGGCCGAGGAGATGATGGAGAAGCTCGCCGACGGGCTGAAGGAGCGCTACGACGTGCAGGAGATCGCGATCCACCACCGCGTCGGGCGAGTCGAGCTCGGTGAGCCGTCGGTCGTGATCGCCGTCAGCTCTGCGCATCGCGCCGACGCCCTCGCCGCCTGCAAGGACGCGATCGACATCCTCAAGGCCGAGGTGCCGCTCTGGAAGAAAGAGGTCTACGAGGGCGGCGAGGAGTGGATCGGCCGCGGCTCCTGACGAAGGAGTACAACGGATCGGAGATGGAGAGACCAGCTCTCCGAGCGCGACTACGAGCCGATTCAGCCGCGCGGCACCGACTGGCGCCGGCTCTGGCGGCGTCTCACTGCGCCGTTCGTTCTGCTCCTCGGCCTGCTCGCCAAGGTCGGTTCGCTCGTCAAGTTCGGCGGCGATCTTCATCGCGTTCGGCGGCTACGCGCTGATCTGGGGCTGGCAGTTCGGGCTCGGCGTCGTCCTGCTGATCTTCTTCCACGAGATGGGCCACTGGCTCGAGGCCAAGCGCGAGGGGCTCAACCCGTCCTGGCCGGTGTTCATCCCGTTCCTCGGCGCCTACGTCAAGCACACGCGCGGGAACCCCTGGCAGACCGCGCGGGTCGCGATCGCGGGCCCGATCCTCGGGCGGCGTCGCCGCGCTCGCCTGCTACGCGGTCGGGCAGGCGCAGAGGCTCGGACCTGCTTCATCGCGCTCGCCTACTTCGGCTTCGTGATCAACCTGTTCAACCTGCTGCCGGTGAGCATCCTCGACGGCGGCGCCGTCTGGCGGTCGACGAAGTGGCTGTGGTCGGCGGCGGCCGCGAGAAGGCGATCGTCTCGGGCGTCCTCTTCGCCGGCACGGCTGCGCTTCTCCTGCTCGGCGCGTTCGCGGCGTACCTCCCTCAGCACCGTCTCTGATGGACGACCGGCAGCTCCTCGACTCGGGCGCGACGCCGACCGACGGGGCGATTGTCGCGGATCGAGCACGAGTTCCACGAGGGCTTCGCGCTCCTCGCGAAGATCGACCGGCCCGCCGTCGCCGTCTTCGGCTCGGCGCGGATGCACGCGGACGATCCTGACTACGCGACGGCGCGTGCGGTCGGAGCCGCGTTCGCCCGCGCGGGCTGGGCCGTGATCACCGGCGGCGGCCCCGGCGTGATGGAGGCAGCGAACCGCGGCGCGCAGGAGGCCGGCGGCCTCTCCGTCGGACTCGGCATCGACCTGCCCCACGAGCAGGCGATGAACCGGTTCCTCGACCTCGCCTACGAGTTCGACCACTTCTACGCCCGCAAGGTGTGCTTCGTGAAGCCGTCGGAGGGGTTCGTCGTCCTCCCCGGCGGCTTCGGCACGCTCGACGAGATGTTCGAGGCGGTCACGCTCATCCAGACCGGCAAGGCGGCGATGTTCCCGGTGGTGCTGCTCGACTCCGGCTACTGGGACGGGCTGCTCGACTGGCTGCGCGACCGGGTGCTCGCGACCGGGAGGATCTCAGCTGCCGACCTCGAGCTCGTCCACGTCCGCCGACGATCCCGACGAGGCGGTCGGGATCGTGATCGACCACTACGCGCGGAAGACGGCGTAGGCCGCTACTTCAGCTCGTCGATCGAGGCGCGCGCCCGGTCGTGCACGTTCTTCCGCCGCGCCTCGGGGTCGAGCGGCGAGACGGTGCTCCGGGACGGGCATCCTCGGCGGCGGTCGGCTCGGACTCGCCGCCGCTGCCCGTGGCGCGGCTCTCGGCGAGCTTCGCGCGCAGCTCCTCGGCCGGATCCGGCCCGTCCGCGGCCTGGAGCTCCGCCGTCTGCTTCTGCTGCCGGCGGCGCCAGAACGCCGCGGCGCCGAGCAAACCGGTGATCCCCACGACGAGGCCTCTCACGGGCCCGATGGTACACTGGCCCGACTTCCCGCCACGCCCGTCGCGCCGTACAACCCGAAGCGGCGCCAACGGGGCGGGGCCGACTCAGTCCATGGGAAGCCGACGAGGAGGTAATTCGGGCGTGAACGAATACGAGATTCTGCTCATGCTGGACCCCGAGCTCGAGGAAGAGCGCGGGAACGAGATCATCGCCCGGGTCCGGGAGCGCGTCGAAGGCGACGGCGGCCGCTGGGACGGCCACGAGCCGTGGGGCCGGCGCAAGCTCGCCTACGAGATCGACCACAAGCCCGACGGCGTCTACCACCTGCTCCTCTTCACCGCTGCCCGGAGACCCTCGCCGAGGTCTCGCGCGTCCTCAAGATCACCGACGGCGTGATGCGCCACCTCGCAGTGCGGCGCGTCAAGGGCGGTCAGACGAAGGCGCCGGCGACGGTCGCGGCCGTGTCCGCGCCCGCCGATGACGCCGACGGGACCGCGGAGTAGCCTGGTCAGCTTCATAACGGGAAGGAGCGAATCATGGCAGCCAACATCAACCGCGTCGTGCTCGTCGGGAATCTGACGCGCGACCCCGAGCTGCGCCACACCGGCGGCGGCACCCCTGTCTGCAGCCTGCGGATCGCGGTCAACACGCGCCGCAAGGACGGGGCGACCGGCGAGTGGACCGACAAGCCGAACTACTTCGACATCACCGTCTGGGGCAACCAGGCCGAGAGCTGCAACCAGTACCTCTCGAAGGGCCGGCCCGTCGCGATCGACGGCCGCCTCGAGTGGCGCGAGTGGGAGGCCCAGGACGGCACCAAGCGCCAGGCGGTCGAGGTCGTCGCCGAGAGCGTCCAGTTCCTCGGCGGTGCGCGACGTGACAGGCGGCGGCGAGGGCAACCAGTTCGTCCCTGCAGGCGTAACAGCCGGCTCGGACGCAGACTTCGCGGCCTCGCCGGCCGACGACGACATCCCGTTCTGAGCTAGGAGGACCAATGGCAGGAAAGAGCAACGACGGACGCAGCAGGAAGCGCCTGCCTCCGCTCACGGCGGGCCGGCGGAAGTCGTGCTTCTTCTGCAAGAGCAAGGTCGACGAGATCGACTACAAGAACGTCGGCGAGCTGCGCCGCTACATCTCCGAGAAGGGGAAGATCCGGTCGCGCCGGATCAGCGGCGCGTGCCGGCGCCACCAGCGTCAGGTGGCGGTCGCGATCAAGCGCGCCCGCGAGATGGCGCTCCTGCCGTATGTCGCCGAGGGTCGCGACGACCGCGAGGGCGGCGGCGGGCGCCGCGACCGCGGGGACCGTGGAGAGCGCTAGATGCAGGTCGTCCTGAGGGAAGACGTCGAGAGTCTCGGCCTGCGCGGCGACGTGGTGAACGTCGCCCGCGGCTACGCGCGCAACTTCCTGCTGCCGCGCGGGCTCGCCGAGCTCGCGACGCCGGGGCTCCTGCGCGAGCTCGAGCGGCGCGACTCGCTCCGCGCCCGGCACGAGGCGCAGACCGCCGACGAGGCGGCCGCGATCGCGTCGAAGCTCGAGGCGGCCGAGCTGCGGTTCGACGTCAACGCCGGTCCGACCGGGTCGCTGTTCGGCTCGGTCACGGCGACGAACGTCTCCGACAAGCTCTGGGACGAGTCTGAAGATCCGCGTCGACCGGCGCAAGATCGGCGTCGGGCACATCAAGAGGATCGGCCGGTACACGATCCCGGTCGAGGTGTTCGGCGACGTCACGGCCGACCTCCGGGTGCTCGTCGTCCCCGAGGGCGGGGAGCTGCCGCCCGAGGAGGAGCTCGAGGCCGCCGCTGCCGAGGCCGAGGCCGCGGATGCAGAGGCCGGCGACGCAGGTGCAAGCCGACCGGCTGAAGCTCTGGTCGAGGCCGAGATCGCCGCGGACGATGAGCCCGGCGCGGAGTCCGATGCCGACGAGGCACCGGTTCCGGTCGACGCCGCCGAGGACGAGCCGGGCGAGTAGCCCGGCACGGGTTCCTCACACCCTGCCTGGCGAGTCGCGCCCGCTCCGAGAGCCGTGGCGCGGCAGTTGTCCACACGCCTGTGGGGAAGTTGTCCCGACGGTTCTCCACACCCCCTGTGCGGATGTGGATTTCGCCGCGAACTTTTCGCAACGAGCGGGCTTTTCGTCCACCGCAACGTCCGCTCCACATGCGAACATACGTTCTCTCATGCCTGCACAGGCCCGCCTTCGAG
Organism: uncultured Actinomycetota bacterium; assembly: GCA_963723405.1. Taxonomy (GTDB): domain Bacteria; phylum Actinomycetota; class Thermoleophilia; order Gaiellales; family Gaiellaceae; genus PALSA-600. The sequence continues at coordinate 122,768 of CAVRQF010000010.1, forward strand.
CTCCCCAGAGGAGCCTTTCCACACCGTTGCGACGGGCTGCCGCGACCTATCTACTTGCCCTTGATGGCCACGTCCGCAGCAGCTTCCTATCCTCGAAACGCGCCGCTTCCGCCCCAGAATCTGGAGGCCGAGGAGTACGTCCTCGGCTCGATGATGCTCTCGGCGCACGCGATCGAGACGGTCAGCGACATCATCGACGCGGGCGACTTCTACCGCGAGTCGCACGCGAAGATCTACCGCGCCGCGCTCGAGCTCTTCCAGCACGGCCACCCGGTCGACGCGATCACGCTCGCCGACAAGCTCGACGAGAACGGCGAGCTCGAGGAGGTCGGAGGCAAGGAGCGCATCCGCGAGATCGCGACGCTCGTGCCCGCCACGTCGAACGTCGGCCACCACGCGAAGATCGTGCGGGAGATGGCGACGCTGCGCGGTCTCACGGTCGTCGGCGAGGGAATCCAGCGGCTCGGCTGGGAGCGGCCCGGCGAGACGCCCGAGCTCGTCGACCGTGCCGAGCAGATGGTGTTCGACCTCGCACAGCACCGCATCCGTGGGACGTTCGAGCACATCGAGCTCCTCGTGCGCGAGAGCTTCGAGCAGATCACGAAGATGTACGAGTCGGGCGGCGAGATGACCGGCACGCCCACCGGCTTCCGCGACGTCGACACGCTCACCTCCGGCCTCCAGCCGGGCAACCTCGTCGTCGTCGCCGGCCGCCCCAGCATGGGCAAGTCCGCGTTCGCGATGGGCATCGCGTCGAACCTCGCCCTCCACCACGGGATCCCGGTCGCGATCTTCACGCTCGAGATGTCCAAGCTCGAGGTCGCCCAGCGCCTCATGTGCGCCGAGGGCCGCGTCGAGCTTCAGCGCCTCCGCACCGGCCGGCTCTCGAACGACGACTGGCCTCGCCTCGTCAAGGCCTGCGACGCGCTCACCAAGGCGCCGATCTACGTCGACGACACCCGCCTCACCACCATGCTCGAGATCCGCGGCAAGGCCCGCCGCCTCAAGTCCCGCGAGCCGAACCTCGGGCTCGTCATGATCGACTACCTCCAGCTCATGGCGTCGGGCTCGAACTTCGAGAACCGCGTCCAGGAGGTCTCCCAGATCTCGCGCTCGCTGAAGGTGCTCGCCGGCGACCTCGAGGTTCCGGTGCTCGCGCTCTCGCAGCTCTCCCGCGCGGTCGAGAGCCGCACCGACAAACGGCCCGTGCTCTCGCGACCTTCGCGAGAGCGGCTCGCATCGAGCAGGACGCGACCTCGTGATGTTCCTCTACAGAGACGAGTACTACAACGAGAACTCCGAGGATCAGGGACTCGCGGAGGTGATCCTCGCCAAGCACCGCAACGGGCCGATCGGAACGGAGAAGCTCGCGTTCCTCAAGCGGTACGCGAAGTTCTCCGATCTCGCGCCGAACCACGATTCACGGGTGGCGGCCGCATGAGCCGGGCGAGGACGAGACAGGACGCGGTCTGGGTGGCGCCGTCGGCGACTGCAGTTCTCTTGCCTCTGCGAGCGCTGTCTCGACAGCGTCCGAGCGCGCGGCTCGTCGTTCCTCGATGCCGTCCGGGTCGCCTCCGTCCGCGGCACCGTGCCTGCCGACACCGATCTCGCCTTCGTCCGCTGCCGGGCCGGTCACGAGCTCGTCGTCCGGCGGATCGAGCGGCCGCCCAACCTCGAACGCCTCGACGGGCGCCAACTCCAGATCGCATGACGGATCGCCAGCATGTCTGGGTCGGGCCCGAAGCGACGAGCTTCGAGGTGCCGTGCGAGGCGTGCCTGGCGAAACGAGGAGGCTGGGAGGACGTGTGGGGACGCGATCTTCCGGCCGACATCGCGGTGATCGAGGGAACGCTCCGGCGGGACGCCGACGTCGGTTTCACCACCTGCCGCCGCGGGCACCGGATCGTCGTCCGCCGCGTGGGCCGGCGGATCAGGCTGCACTGACCCACCATTTGCTCCCGTCATCGCGTTCCGGTCCGACGGTTCGCCGCCTGCGGCCTCGCCGGCTCAGGCAGACTTGCGGACGTGCCTTCGACCGTCGTCGTCGGCGCACAGTGGGGTGACGAGGGCAAGGGCAAGATCGTCGACCTGCTTGCGCAGCGCTCGGATGTGGTCTGCCGCTATCAGGGCGGGCCCAATGCGGGGCACACGATCGTCGTCGGTGAGGAGACCTTCAAGATCCGCGCCTGCCCGAGCGGGGTCATCTCCGGCAAGACCTCCGTGATCGGCGCCGGTTGCGTCGTCGACCCCGAAGTCCTGATCGCCGAGCTCGAGGAGCTCGAGACGCGCGGGATCGACACCTCTGTCGTGGTCGTGTCCGGCAACGCCCACCTGATCATGCCGTGGCACATCGCGATCGATCAGGCCTCCGAGCGCAGGCTCGGGAAGCTGCAGATCGGCACTACCCGCCGCGGGATCGGCCCCTGCTACGCCGACAAGGCCTCACGGATCGGGATCCGCGTCCAGGACGTCCTCGACCCCAAGATCCTCCGCCAGAAGATCGAGGTCGCGCTCGCCGAGAAGAACGTCTGGCTCGAGCGCGTCTACGAGGTCGACGGGTTCGACCTCGAGGAGGTCGCCTCCCGCTACGAGGGATACGCCAAGCGGCTTCGGCCGATCGTCGGCGACACCTCGCTTCTCGTCTCCGAAGCGCTCGACGCCGGCAAGGACGTCCTCTTCGAAGGCGCCCAGGCAACGCTCCTCGATCTCGACCACGGCACCTATCCCTTCGTCACCTCGTCCAACCCGATCGCCTCCGGCGCCGCAACCGGCATCGGGATCGGGCCGACGCGGATCGACCGGGTCCTCGGGGTCGCCAAGGCCTACGTCACGCGCGTCGGCGAGGGGCCGTTCCCGTCCGAGATCGAAGGGCCGGGACAGGACCGGCTCCGCGAGCTCGGCGGCGAGTACGGCACCGTGACCGGCCGGAGCCGCCGCTGCGGCTGGCTCGACCTCGTCGCGCTCCGCTACGCCGTACGCGTCAACGGCCTCACCTCGCTGGCGCTCACGAAGCTCGACGTCCTCTCGGACTTCGCCGAGCTGCCCGTCTGTGTCTCCTACGGGCTCCGCGACGGGTCCGAGACCCCGCATTTCCCGGCGCATCAGAGCGACTTCCACCACGCAGTCCCGGTGTGGGAGACACTCCCTGGCTGGCGGGAGCCGATCGACGGCGCCGCCAGCAGGGGCGAGCTCCCGGAGCCCGCGCGACGCTACGTCGAGTTTGTCGAGCGCGAGTTGAAGGTGCCGGTCGAGCTCGTCGGCGTGGGCGCGGGCCGCGAGCACGTTCTCGCCTGAGAACCGCGTTCGGCCTCGGGGCCTCGACGGTCCGGCGGCCTAGCGTCCCGAGAGCTGCTTCGCCCACCAGTCGCGCTCACCCACGAAGTTGCCGGGGGCGAAGTAGCTCGCGGGAACGCTCAGCGGCCGAGTCGGCGGCTCGGCGACGACGCGGCCGGCCGGCTGAGGATCGCGAAGGGCGAGCTCGAGTGCGCGGGCGACGGTGGGGCGTGAGTTCGGGGATCCTGGCTGCATGCTCATCTGCTCCGAAGGAAGAGGGTTTGTGGCTTGCCGCAGCCGACTCGGTTGTGGTTGTCGGGTGTTCCGGCCACTATGACCGAACCGGGGCGAATTGGCCATCGCTCGGCTCAGGGATTCTGCGATCCCCACGCAAGGCGCCGTGTAACCGCTGGGCCTCCTGGGGTCGAAGTACACTCGGCGCACCGTGAGGGTCCTTCTCGTCGGCTCGGGTGCGCGCGAGCACGCCCTCGCCTGGAAGCTCTCGAGAAGCCCGTCGCTGACCGAGCTCCATGCTGCGCCGGGCAACCCTGGCATCGCCGACCTCGGCAGCTGCCATCCCGTGCAGCGCCGGCGACGGCTCCGGCCTCCTCGGCTGGCGAAGAGTCTCGGCACGGAGCTCGTGGTGGTCGGGCCCGAGGCGCCGCTCGTCGCAGGCGTCGGCGACGAGCTCCGCGAGGCCGGTATCCCCGTCTTCGGCCCGAGCGGCGCGGCGGCGAGGATCGAGGGGTCGAAGACCTTCGCGAAAGCGATCATGGAGGCCGCGGCCGTCCCGGCGGCAGCGAGCCTTCCCGTCGCAACCGCGCCCTGCGTGGTCAAGGCAGACGGGCTTGCGGCCGGCAAGGGCGTCTTCGTCTGCCGCACCAGGCAGGAGGTCGACGAGGGTCTGCGCAAGGCCGCGGCGCTCGGCGGCACGATCCTCGTCGAGGAGCTGCTCGAGGGGCCCGAGGTCTCGCTCTTTGCCCTCTGCGACGGCACGCGCGCCCTGCCGCTCGGGTCGGCGCAGGACTACAAGCGGATCGGTGACGGCGATACCGGCCCCAACACGGGAGGGATGGGCGCCTACTCCCCGGCGCTCGACCCCGGGACGGCGGCAGAGCTCGTCGCGCAGATCCACCAGCCGGTCGTCGACGAGCTCGCGAGACGAGGAGCTCCGTTCGTCGGGTGCCTCTTCGCCGGGTTGATGCTCACGCCTGACGGGCCGCGCGTGCTCGAGTTCAACGCCCGGTTCGGCGACCCGGAGACCCAGGTCCTGATCCCGCGGCTCGAGACGGACCTGCTGGCGGCGCTCGCGGGAGCAGCGCGCGGCGAAGGCGATGCTGCCCCGCTCGCGGAAGGCAGCGGCGCGGCCGTGACCGTGGTCCTTGCGGGCCCCGACTACCCCGACCGCAGCGACTTCACCGGCGCGCCGATCAGCGGGATCGCAGACGCCCAGGCGACGGGAGCGCTCGTCTTCCACGGAGGAACGGCGGCCGGGGCCGAGGGGCTCGTCACGAACGGCGGACGGATCCTCTCGGTCACCGCCACGGGCTCGACCGTCGACGCGGCGCGCCGACGCGCCTACGTCGCCGTTTCGAAGGTCTCGTTCGAGGGCGCACGGTTCCGGACCGACATCGCAGCCCCGGCTAGGTAGTGTCGCCGCGATGGCTGAACCAGTGGTCGGCATCCTCGTCGGGTCGGAGTCCGACCGGGAGCGGATGCAAGCGGCGCTCGACGAGCTCGACGCGCGCGGCATCCCGTGGGAGTTCGAGGTCCGCTCGGCGCACCGCACGCCCGACGCCGTCGCGGAGTATGCGAAGGCGGCGTCCGGTCGAGGCATTCGCGTCCTCATCTGCGGCGCCGGTCTCGCTGCCGCGCTTCCCGGGGTCGTCGCAGCGCACACGACGCTGCCGGTCATCGGCGTACCGCTCCGGTCGTCGATGAGCGTGCTCGACGGGCTCGACGCGCTCCTCTCGATCGTCCAGATGCCGCCCGGGGTGCCGGTCGCCGCGGTGGGCGTCGACAACGCGAAGAACGCGGCGGTGCTCGCCGCCCGCATCCTCGGGCTCGGCTGAGCTCCGTCAGGCCTCTCTCTAGACTGTCTTCGTGATCCCGCGCTACTCCCGGCCCGACATGAGCAGGATCTGGTCGGAGGAGGGCAAGCTCGCGCGCTGGCTCGACGTCGAGCTGGCGGCGCTCGACGGCTGGGCCGAGGTCGGTGCCATTGCGTCGGAGGAGGTTGCCGCGATCCGTGCCGCCGCGAAGCCGCCGACCCCGGCGCGAGTCGCCGAGATCGAGCTCACGACCGACCACGACACCGCCGCCTTCGTCGACGCCGTCGCGGAGCAGCTCGGCCCCGAGGGGCGATGGCTGCACTACGGCCTCACTTCGTCCGACGTCGTCGACACCGCGCTTGCGCTTCAGATCCAGGATGCCGGCCGGCTCCTCCTGGCCGGGATCGAGCGCGTCTTCGACGCCGTCGTCCGGCGCGCCGAGGAGCATCGCCGGACGATCTGCATCGGCAGGACGCACGGCATCCAGGCCGAGCCCACCACCTTCGGCTGGAAGCTCGCCGGCTGGGCGTTCGAGCTCGACCGCGATCGTGACCGCCTCGTTCGGGCGCTCGAGTCGAATCGCGTCGGCCAGCTCTCCGGCACGGTCGGGACCTACGGCAGCCTCGATCCCGAGGTCGAGCGGGTCGCATGCGAGCGGCTCGGCCTCGAGCCCGACCCGCTCTCGACGCAGGTGATCGCCCGCGACCGCCATGCCGAGTTGCTCTCGACGCTCGCGCTGACCGCGTCGTCGCTCGAGCGGTTCGCGACGGAGATCCGGCACCTGGCGCGAACCGAGGTTCGCGAGGTGGAAGAGCCCTTCGCGCGTGGGATGAAGGGCTCCTCGGCGATGCCCCACAAGCGAAACCCGAAGGTCGCGGAGCGGATCTGCGGTCTCGCGCGCGTCGTGCGCGCCTCGTCCCTCGTCGGGCTCGAGAACGTGCCGCTCTGGCACGAGCGCGACATCTCCCAGTCTTCGGCCGAGCGGGTCGTCGTCCCGGACACGTTCCTGGCGCTCGACTACATGCTCGACCGCTTCGCGTGGATCGTCGAGGGCCTCGTCGTCTACCCGGAGCGAATGCTCGCGAACCTCGATGCCTCCCGTGGGCTCGTGTTCTCACATCGGCTGCTGCTTGCGCTCGTGGAGTCGGGGCTTCCGCGCGAGGAGGCCTACCGCCTGGTGCAAGCCGCAGCGATGGAGGCATGGGACTCTGGCGGCGACTTCCGCACCCTTGCGGCGGCCGAGCCCCGGATCACCTCCCGGCTCGACGACGCTGCGCTGTCCGAGGTGTTCGAGCTCGAGGCGACCGTCCAGCATGTGGACGTCGTCTTCGAGCGTCTCCATGTCCTGATGCGAAAGGAGCCGGTGAATGTCTGAAGCCGCCACCCACGTCTCGAGTGGCAAGGTCCGCGAGATCTACGCGCTGGACGAGGAGCGCCTCCTGCTCGTCACGAGCGACCGGATCTCGACGTTCGACGTCGTGCTTCCGACCGAGATCCCGGACAAGGGCCGTGTCCTGACCGGCCTGTCGGGGTTCTGGTTCGCGCAGACGGCGTCGATCGTCCCCAATCACCTGCTCGCGCTGGGCGCGGACGGGCGGTCGACCGAATGCCGGCGCCTGGAGATGCTCCCGATCGAGTGTGTGGTCCGCGGCTACCTCGCCGGCTCGGGCTGGAAGGACTACGTCTCGACCGGCGAGGTCTGCGGCCACGGCCTTCCCAGCGGGCTCGTCGAGTCCGACCGGCTCCCCGAGCCCATCTTCACCCCCGCGACCAAGGCGCAGACCGGCCACGACGAGAACATCGACCGCGCCGCGGCGGTCGCCCTCGTCGGCGAGGATCGCTTCGACGAGGCCGAGCGGCTCACCCTCGAGCTGTACCGGTTCGCCTCCGAGCGCGCCCTCGAGCGCGGGATCATCCTCGCCGACACCAAGCTCGAGTTCGGCGTCGACCCGGACGGGCTGCTCGTGCTCGCCGATGAGGCCTTCACCCCCGACTCCTCACGGTTCTGGCCGGCCGACGAGTACGCGCCGGGCGGCCCGCAGCCGTCGTTCGACAAGCAGTTCGTGCGCGACTACTGCGAGACGCTCGGGTGGGACAAGTCCTACCCGGGGCCGGAGCTTCCGGCCGATGTCGTGGACGGCACCCGCGCCCGCTACCTCGATGCGTTCGAGCGGCTGACGGGGATCGCCTTCGCCGACTACCTCGCGGCACCCGACGTCGTTCTCGGATGAGAGCGACCGTGCTCGTCCGGCCCAAGGCGGGGATCCTCGACCCGCAGGGACAGGCGGTCGAGACAGGCCTCCAGCATCTCGGCTTCAGCGGTGGACCGGGCCCGAGTCGGCCGCCTCGTCGAGCTCGACCTTCCGGTTACCGACGAGGGCGAGGCGCGGACACAGGTCGAGCGGATGTGCGAGCAGCTCCTCGCAAACCCGCTGATCGAGAGCTTCGAGATCGAGCTTCACGACGCCGGATGAACGAGCCCCGCCCCCGGATCGCCGTGATCGTCTTCCCGGGCTCGAACGACGACCGCGATGCCCAACTCGCCCTCGAACGGCTGGGTGCGAACGCTCCCCGTGTCTGGCACACCGAGCTCGAACTGCCGCGCGAGACTGCGGGGGTCGTCCTTCCGGGCGGGTTCTCGTACGGCGACTACCTCCGGTGCGGCGCGATTGCGCGCTTCTCGCCGGTGATGGCGTCGGTGATCGCGTTCGCGAACGAGGGTGGTCTCGTGCTCGGGATCTGCAACGGCTTCCAGATCCTCACCGAGTCGCGTCTCCTGCCGGGCGCGCTCCGCCAGAACGAGTCGCTCTCGTTCGTCTGCCGGGACGTCGCACTCGAGGTGACCTCGACCGCGTCACCGTTCACCACGCGCTGCGAGGAAGGCCGACGCCTCACGATCCCCGTGAAGCACGGCGACGGATGCTGGACCGCCGATCCCGACGTCGTCGAGGAGCTCGAGGCGGCCGGGCAGATCCTGCTCCGTTACGCGCCGGGCGAGAACCCGAACGGCTCGGTCGGCGACGTCGCGGGCGTGACGAACGAGGATGGGAACGTGTTCGGTCTGATGCCCCACCCGGAGCACGCGGTTGACCCGCTGCTCGGCTCCACCGACGGAGCGCTCGTCCTCGGCTCGCTCGTGGACGCGGCTCGCTTGTCCGCTGCGGCGCACGTCTAGGCGTCTAAGCGTCACCTCCGACCAGGCCGAGCACCCCGGCGAGAGAGGGCCGATCCGCGAGGGCCGTCCGTAGCCGCTCGAGATCACGCATGCGAAGCGTGACCGGGCCGCGCCGCACCACTCCGTCAGTCGTATAGGCGAAGCGGACCAGTGGCTCGCCGTCCGCCGATTCGAGCAGCTGAACCACCGTGGCGAACCGCCGCTCGCCGGCGCGCTGCGCCACCCGCGCCTCGTCGGTCACGACCGCCGCGCCCCACGGTGTCGCCACCTTCGTCGTCGCCGTCTTCGTTGTTGCCGTCCTGTCGGGCCGCACATTCCGTTTGGTTGTCATCCGTGCCAACGTAACAGCGCGAGCGTGACGTGTCCGTGCCAACTTCGCAACGGTTTCTCAACGGGTCAGGCGTCGATCGCGACGTGCTTCGGCATCGCCGCCACGCGAGCGAGCCACGAGCCGATCGCGGGGTAACCGGAGAGGTCGAAGCCACCCTCGGGCGCGAGGTGCGTGTACGGGTACAACGCGAGGTCGGCGAGCGTCGGCGAGGCGCCGACGAGGAACTCACGCCCCTCGAGGTGGCGCTCCATCGCAGCGAGCGCCCGGTAGCCCGCCGCAGTCCGCTCCTCGAGCCGGTCGGCGAATGCCTCCGGCCTTCCCGAGTACACGAGCCAGAACCGCACCACTGCGATCGAGGGCTCGTGGTCGTACTGCTCGAAGAACATCCACTGCAGCACCTGCGCGCGCTCGTATCGGTCCTCGGGGACGAGGGGCGTCCCCTCGCCGAAGTACCAGAGGATGGCGTTCGACTCGGCGAGCGGCCGGCCGTCGTCGAGAACGAGAGTCGGCACTCGAAGTGCCGGGTTCAGCCCGCCGAGCATCTCGTCGCGGTTCGACCGGTCCGACACGCTGAGCTCCTGCCGCTCGTACGGCAGAGCCCGGTAGGCGAGGATGAGCCTTGCCTTGTAACAGTTGCCCGAGACCGGGCTGTCGTAGAGGAGCAACGTCGGCCGCCCGGCTAGGCGCCGCGCTCGATCAGCTCGATCCGGTAGTCATCCGGGTCCCGGACGAAGCAGAGCAGCGACCCGCCCTCGCGGATGCGGTAGGGCTCACGCTCTGGTGTGATGCCCCCGGCCTCGAGGCGCTCGAGGGTCGCCGTGAGGTCGTCGACTCCGAGCGCGATGTGGCCGTACCCCGTGCCGACGTCGTAGGTGCGTCCGTCGTGGTTGAACGTCAGCTCCAGCTCCTCCTCCTGCCCGGGAGCGGCGAAGAAGTAGTTCGTCGCCTCGAGCGCGCCGTCACGGACGATCGGCAGCTCGCGCCGGAGCTCGAGCCCGAGGGCTTCGTAGAACTCGCGACTGCGCTCCGGGTCGGTGATCCGATACATCGTGTGTAAGAATCGAGCCACGAGGAAAATCATAGTGCGCCGAGATCACGCCCTTGACGATTACCCCTTGTCAACATTCAACGGCCTGTGCTGGGCAAGCCGAACGGAGCGGTAGTTCGCGACGATGACCGAGCGCGCGGAAGAATGGGTCGAGTGCCAGATCGGCTACTGGCACGCGCGCCTGCACGGGGAGTTCACGGCCGTCTACCGCGGCGAGGCCCCGTGGAACAACGCCGGAAGCTCGAGGCGCTTTCGCTGGATCGGCGGCGGCGGCGAGCCACCACGCACGCGCACCGCCGAAGCGCGGCTCGAGGAGTTCTGCCGCGAGCTGGAACAGGCCGGGTGGGAGCGCGATCGAGAAGACGTGCCCGACCCGTGGTACGAGCTCTCCTTCCGTCGCTTCGTCGGGCTTGCGGACGACCCCGATGGGGCTCAACCGCGGGACGAGCTCACGCCCGACGGAGCCCCTCTCTTGACCCTTGTCTCGGTTGAGGAGACAGGCGAGCTGGGCACCCCGGCCGCGGATCAGGAGCTCGAGAACGCCCTGCAGCCAATACCCGTCGACCCGATACCCGTCAACCCAATACCCGTCGACCCAGCACCTGTTGACCCAATACCCATCGACCCAATACCCATCGACCCAGAGCCGGTCGACCCAGAGCTCGGTAGACCCAGAACTCGTAGACCCAGAACTCCTGGACCCAGCTCCCGTCGACGCGGAACCGCGAGCCGCTCCCGCACCGGTTCTCGCCGCGGCCGAGGACATCGCCGCATCGCCCGACCTCGACCCCGACCCATCCCCGACCGTGGCCGAGCCGGCGGAACCCGAGGAGAACCTCGTCGGCCAACCCTGGTATCAAGCGCCCGCCGCCGCGGCGAAGACGCAGGCGGAACCGGTCGAGAGCGAGCTCTGCGCCCGGATCGACGCGTACCTCGCCGCGACCCGGTAACGCCCCTCTCGGCTCTGCGCCGAAGTGCCGACAGTATCCTCCAGACCACGACAACCAAGGGCGAAAGGAGAACGGGTGGCAACCCTCTACGTCGACAGTTCAATGGACGAGCAAGAGAGACGTCGTAGCCTCTATCGAGGTGATCTCTTCGCATTCTCTGCCACCGACAGCTCGGCGGCGCTCTGCGGCCTCGCCCGCGAGCTGAGCGAGGTGGCCTTCGCACCCCACGACCCCGAGATCGCTCAGGACGAGTTGCCCGCAGAGGATTACGTGGCGGTGCTTGCCGACCTCAAGCCCCGGTTCATCCACGATCAGCGCTGCAAGGATTTGATCGCCGGGCTCCTCGCCGAGCTGGGCTGCGACACGGAGAAGACGTACTTCGACGTCCCGCGCCTGCGCACGATGGCGCACGGCGAGTACCTCAAGGCCGGCCTGGCGTATCAGTTCCATCCGCATCGCGATACGTGGTTCTCGGCTCCGTTCGCTCAGCTCAACTGGTGGCTTCCGGTCTATCCGATCGCGTCGGAGAACTCGATGGCCTTTCACGACCGCTACTTCGACCAGGCCGTGAAGAACAGCTCGCGCGACTACGACTACGAGGAGTGGAACCGCACGGGCCGCAAGGAAGCCGCGAAGCAGATCACGAAGGAGACAAGGAAGCAGCCCTCCGCCGAGGAGCCGATCGAGTTTGACCCTCAGACCCGGGTGGTCACTCCCGTCGGCGGAGCCCTGATCTTCTCGGCCGCCCATCTGCACTCGACGGTGCCCAACACGACCTCGCGCACCCGCTTCAGCATCGACTTCCGCACCGTGGACGAGGACGACCTGATCGCGTCACAAGGCGCCCCGAACGTCGATTCGGCGTGTACGGGCACGACGCTGGGAGACTTCATGCGGGCGAGTGATCTCGCGCCTCTACCCGACGAGCTCATCTCGCGCTACGGCGGGGTCAGGCCGCCTCAGGCCGTCTCGTAGCCGAGGTCGGGCCAAGACCGATCGCGGTCGCTGATCGTGCGGAGCGGAACCTCCGGCCACTCGATTGCAAGAGCACCGTCGTCCCACCGCACGCCGCTTCCGGCGGCGGGGACGTACGGATGTGAGATCAGGTAGAGCACGTCGGTATCGTCGACGAGCGTCTGGAACCCGTGCGCAAAGCCCTTCGGGACGTACATCGCCGAGCCACGCTCGGAGTCGAGCGTCGCGCCGAACCAGCGCCCGCGAGTCGGTGACTCGGGCCGGAGGTCGGCGATCACGTCGAAGGCCGCGCCGGTCAGGCAGCGAACGATCTTCGTCTCCTCGTGCGGCTTGCGCTGAAAGTGCATGCCGCGCAGGGTGCCGGCGCGGGGATTCCGGGAGACGCTGCACTGTGCCAGCTCGGGATCGAGCCCCTGCTCGGCGAGCTCGTCCCGGCACCAGATCCGCGCAAACGAGCCACGTTCGTCTTCATGAGACTCCAGCTCGATCAGGTATGCGCCCTCGAGGCCGACGGGCACGAATCTCATCGTCGACACCGTGCCCGCAAGCCGCCGCGGAGGGATCTCCCGGTCAGATCTCCACCATGACCTTGCGACACGTGAAGGCCTCGGCGTAGCGCTCGGGGGCGATCGACTCCATGCCCCGGAGCCGCATCAGGCCCATGAACGTCTCGCGATCGAACCAGTGCTTGCCCCCCTGGCTCGGAAAGTGCTGCTCGAGCAGCAACACCTTCTCGGCGGCAATCGCCTCGCTCAGCGGTACGTAGAGGTTCGGACGTCCCAGATCGCCGTCCACCTTCGGAATCTCGTACTCGAGGATCAGGTGGCTGCGGAAGGTGTTCCAGGTGAGCTCGCAGACCAGCCGGTGATCCTGATGCAGGTCGTCCCGTGTGTGGGTGAAGATCACCTGCGGATCGACGCGAGACTTGAGCTCCTCGAACAGGTCCTTCACCTCGTCGCCCAGGTAGGGCAGGAACCCATCGCGAAACCCGTGGACCTCGACACGCGAGGCGCCTGCAGCCGAGAGAAACGCCGCCGCGCTTTCCCGTGCCTCCTCGCCGCGCTCGCCCGGTGCGGCCACGACCAGCCAGTCCACCTCGAGCTCGGGGATCGTCCTCGTCAACGTGAGGAGCGTCCCGCCGCAGCCTATTTCGATGTCATCGGCGTGGCTGCCGATGACGAGCACGCGCCTGAGCGGCTCGCCCCCGCAGAGGTTCAGAGGCCGCATCAAGGACCGGGTCGATCGATGACGTCGTCTGCTGTCGAGCGAAGCCAGGGCGCCGCGCCCGCCTCGTAGAGCGCCTCCAGCCTCTGACGGTCCTTGATCGTATCCATCGGGCCGAAGAATCCCTCGTACGGGTACGCCATCAGCTCGCGTCGCTCCATGAGACGGGAGAACGGGGCGTCGACGAGGTCGTCTCCCGGCTCGATCAAGTCGAAGATCTGGTGCTTGAAGACGAAGAACCCACCGTTGATTCGTACCTGGGAGTGACGCAGCTCCTCGACCGTGAGCACCACCCCGTCGTCGTCATGCGTGACGAGGTGCGAGTAGATCTCCGGTCGTACGGAGAGGAAGATCGCGGTTCCCCCGTTCGTGTGGAACGTGTCGATCAGGTCCGGGAGCCTGAGGTCGGTCAGCCCGTCGCCGTAGGTCGCGAGGAACTCGCCGTCGTCCCCGACGTACGGCTTCACAGCGAGCAGGCGCTCCCCGATCGTCGTGCTGATGCCCGTGTCGGCAAAGGTGATCCGCCATTGGGGCCGTTCGGGCGAGAGAAGCTGGACCGTCGACCCCGAGCCGCTGTGGTCGAGCACGAAGTCGTTGAACAGCGCCTCGTTGTAGCTGAGGAAGTACTCCTTGACCACCTCGCCCTTGTACCCGAGGCACAGAATGAACTCGGTGTGACCCCACGAGGCGTAGTACTCCATGATGTGCCAGAGCATCGGCTTCCCGCCGATCGTGATCATCGGCTTCGGGATCTGCCTCGTCTCCTCGCCCATGCGCACGCCGAGCCCCCCGCAGAAGATGACGACCTTCATGCCGCGCTGAACGCCATCGATCACCATAGGCCGCACTCACTAAAGGCTAGTGGGCGCGGGCCGTCAAGCGGCGGCTCCGCGAACGTCATAGCACGAGGATCTCGCACTCGAGATCCAGCTCGGCGAGCTCGGCGCGAACCTCCCCTTCGTATGTCGCGTTGGTGAGCACGACAACGTCGGGCGATTCTCCGCGAAGGCCCTCGGGCGAAACGACCTCCTGCCCGGTTCGCGGCAGGAACTTCCCCTGCCGGGCCGGGTTGATGTCGACCGCGAGCTGGACCTGGGTCAAGCTCTCGCCGGGCTCGCCGCAGACCGTGTTCAGAAAGGTGATTCCCCTCCCTCCGGCGCCCCAGATCGCCACGCGCTTGTGATCGGCTCGCAGCGCGTTCAACGCGCTCCGCCAGGACTCGACCTCACCGGAGTAGCTTCGACGATAGGCGTGGAGCGTCTCGAGCAGGCCCTCGGTCGCGGCCTGGAGCGCCTCCACGGAGCGCATCGCGGGGATCGCCTCCAGCCGCACGAGTTGCTCCTCGTCGTAGCAAGGCTCGCAGACCAGCGTCTCGAAGCCACAGGCGGCGAACAGCCGCGGCAGGAGGTCGAGCGTGAAGTACGAGCAATGCTCGTAGTAGACGTTCCATGCTCGTTGGCGAGCGAACACCCAGGATGCGTTCGGCACCTCGAAATAGAGCACCGTGCTCGGATTGACCGAGACGATGTCGCGGAGGTCGGTGAGAAAGGCCCCAGGATCCGCGATCAACTCGAGCACGCTTCGGCACACGACCAGATCAGGCGGCGGGACCTCCGCCTCGGAGTCGTAGAACCCTTTCGCGAGCGTGACCGTGTGGTCGCCGACGCGGTCCACCCGCCCCGTCGCGAGACTCGGGTCGAAGCCGAAGCCGGTATTCGCGCCGAGCCCGCAGACCAACCGCAGGAAGTGGCCGTTCCCGCATCCGACCTCGACCACCGTTCGGTGTCGGATGGAGTGCCGGTCGATGACCCGGACTGCCTCAGCTTCGAGGTATGCCTCGTAGGTGGGCGAATGGTGGAGCGCAATGTCGTAGGTACCCGAATGCTCGCGCTCGCCGTCGAACGAGGGCGCGTAGCTGAGCGCCTCGGCGGCGAAGGACGAGTTGAAGATGAAGCCGCAACCGGTGCAAACCGTGAGGCTGATCGGCCCGGTCGGAGCCGCGAGGGCTTCCTCACGAGTCGCCCAGATGGTCCCCACCAGCGCCGGTGCCTGCGCGATCGACAGGATCTCCTCGAGCGCCTCCGAGCGACAGATCGGACAGGAATCCCTCGTCACTCGGTCTGCAGAGGATTCGCGGACGGAATCGGCACGATCAGCTTCGCGCCCCATTCGGCCGTATACGCGAGCTGAGCGCCGATCTCACGCGCCAGGTTCCACGGGAGGATCACGATCACGTCGGGCCGTGTCTCGGCGATACGCTCGGGTGGGTAGATCGGGATGTGCGTGCCCGGCGTGAACATGCCGTGCTTGTAAGGGTTGCGGTCGACCGTGTAGTCGAGGAAATCCGTCCGGATCCCGCAGTAGTTCAGCAACGTGTTCCCCTTGCCCGGAGCGCCGTAGCCGACGACCTGCCTGCCGGAGCGCTTCGCCTCGACGAGCAGGCTGAGCAGCGCGCGCTTCGACTCGCGGACACCTTCGGCGAAGCGGCGGTACTGCTCGGGGATCGCGCAGGCCATGCGCGTCCTCGCCTGCGAGCACGCTCCGGACGGCCTCGGACGACGCGCGCCGCTCCGACGCGTGCGCGACGTAGACACGGAGCGAGCCACCATGGCTCGGAAGCTCCTCGACGTCGAAGAGGGACAGCCCTCTCCTCGCCATCGCCTCCTGGAGCGAGAACAGCGAGAAGTATGAAAAGTGCTCGTGGTAGATCGTGTCGTACTGGAGCCCCTCGATCAGGCGGGCGAGATGGGGAAACTCGAAGGTCGCGCTCCCGCCCGGCTTCAGTAGGATCGCCACTCCCCTCAGGAAATCGTCGAGGTCGGGCACCTGGGCGAGGACGTTGTTCCCGATGCACCAGGTCCGCCTGACCGACGGTGCTCAGCAGCCGCTCGGCAAGCTCGACCCCGAAGAACTCGACGACGGTCGCGACCCCGCGCTCCTCTGCGACGGCCGCGACGTTTGCCGCCGGGTCGACCCCGAGCACGCCGATGCCCCTCGGCAGGAAGTGCTGGAGGAGATAGCCGTCGTTCGAGGCGATCTCGACCACGCGGCTCTCGGACGTGAGCTCGAGCCGATCCACGATCATCTCGACATAGCTCGCGGCGTGGGCCACCCAGGAGTCCGAGTACGCCGAGAAGTAGGCGTATTCGCGAAAGAGCTCGGGCGGCTCGACGACTGCAGGCAGTTGTGCGAGCCAGCAGTTCGTGCAGAGACGGACGTGGAGCGGGTAGAAGGCCTCCGGCTCCTCCACCCGGCCCGCCGGGACGAAGCTCTCGCACAGCGGCGAGCTCCCGAGGTCGATGACGGTCACTTCGAGGGCCTCGCCGCAGGAGCGGCAGTGCGATGCACCGGGGATCATCTCGCCTGCCGGCTCAGTTGAAGCGCCGGAACACCGGTTTGACGGGGCGCCCGCGCAGATAGCGATCGACGCCGTTGTCGAGAGCGTCTCGGAGGACGAGCAGCGTTTCGTGGACGGCCTGGATCGTCCGGTCGATCTCCTCTTCGCCGTGGGAGTAGCTGACGACGAACGAGGGCGCCAGAATCCCGTGGGCGATCATCTCCTGGAGGAAGAGCGTCCGAAAGAGCTGCGAGGGCGCGCCCGCGGCATCCCGGGCGACGTAGACGAGGTTCGACGCCCGCCCGACGACCTCGAAGAAGCCCTCCACCCCCACGTCGGCGGCAGCCGCCTCGACGCCGTCGCGGAGGCGCTGCCCACGCGCGTGAAGCGTCTCGACGACGGGCTCGTCGCGATAGATCGACATCGTCGCGAGCGCAGCGGCCAACGCGTGGGTCTCGGCGCCGTGCGTCGTCGAGAGCAGAAACACCCGCTCGCCTCGGTGACGGAGTCCGCCCAGCTCCATGAGCTCCCGCTTTCCGGCCAGCGCCGACACCGAGAAACCGTTCGACATGCCCTTGCCGAAGGTCGACAGGTCGGGATCGAGGTCGTACTCGGCCTGGGCGCCTCCGAGGTTCCAGCGGAATCCCGTGATCGTCTCGTCGAGGATGAGGAGTGCGCCGTTCCGCTGGCAGAGCTGCTTCAGGCCGTGGAGGTAGCCGTCGGCAGGAGGTTCGGTTCGCTCTGCTTCGAGGACCACGCAGGCGATCTCTCCCGGATGCGCTCGAGAACAGCGCCTCTGCGCTCGCGAGGTCGTTGTAGCGGAACGTGAGCGTCAGCTCCTGACGGCCGGGGGATTCCCGCGTCCATCGGGGTCGTCCCGATGAACCAGTCGTTGTAGGAGAGGAACGGGTCGTCGGCGCAGATCGCCACGAGGTCGCGACCGGTGAGGCGCGCGCGAGCGTGATCGGCGGCGGTGTTCGCGGTCGAGCCGTCCTTGCAGAACTTGACCATGTCCGCGCGCGGCACGAGCTCGAGGAGCGCCTCGGCGCAGTCGACCTCGATCGCCGCCGGCCGGGCGAAGTTCGTCCCGCCCAACATCGTCGCGTAGGCGGCGTCGACGACGGCCGGGTAGCGCGTGGCCGAGCGTGACCGCGCGGAGACCCATCCCGTACTCGATGAACTCGTTGCCGTCGACGTCCCAGACGCGGCAGCCCGCGCCTCGCTCGATGAACGTCGGCGCGAGCTCCGGGTACTGGTCGTCGCCCTTCGCGTAGGTGTGGGCGCCGCCCGGGATCAGCTCGTGGGCCCGCTCCCGGAGGTCGAGCGAACGATCGGAGCCCAGCCTCGGCTGAGGCGCGACGTGCGCCGGATCGATCGACATCGTCACGAAACGTTAGCTAGGACTGTTTCGGAGCGGCTGCGGCGGTTCCTCACGCAGCGGCGGGCTCGACCAGGCGGACGCGGGCCCCGTTTGCAGGCACGAGGGTGATCCCGCGCCGGACGGTGGCGGCGAGCGCATCGGCGGTCGGTGCGAGCGCGAAGTTCCGGAGGATGATCGAGAGCACGATGCGCATCTCGAGGTGGGCGAAGGCCGAGCCGATGCACCGTCGGGCGCCGCCGCCGAACGGAAGGTAGGCGTAGCTCTCGGGCGAGGTGCCGATGAACCTCTCGACGCGGAGCTTCTCCGGCTCGGGATAGAACGCCGGATCATGGTGAAGCCCGAACGCGTTGACGAGGATCGGCACATTCGGGGGGATCGTGAAGCCGCCGAGCTCGAACGGCTCGGTGATGCGGCGCGTCGCGCTCACGGGGACCGGCGTTCTGATCCGGAGGATCTCCTTGACGAGCGCGTCGAGATATTCCGTATCCCCGGCCAGGGCCGCATCGCGCGCGGAGGCCTGGACAGCCGGGTTGTGCGCGAGCAGCTCGGCCGCCCACGCGAGCCCGGTCGCGGTCGTCTCATGGCCCGCCGTGATCAAGGCCTTGAGCTCGTCGCGAAGGTCGACGTCACTGAGGGAGTGGCCGTTCCGATCTCGCACCCCGATCAGAAGCGGCAGGATGGCTCGCGGCTTCGCAGGCGACTCGTTCGCCCGTGCCGCCTCGACCTGCGCCATCAGCGTGGCGTCGAGCGTGTCGCGGAGCCGCCAGTACCGTTCGGCCGGAAGGTTCCATCGCGACCGCTTCACGAGACGCGGGAAGTAGCCGGCCACCGCGCTGCCCGGGAAGGCTGACCATCGAGTCGAAGATGCCCCGCACCTCGGCTGTGACCGCGGGCTCCGACGGCCCGAACAGAGACTGCAGGATGACCTCGAGGGTGAGGCGTCGAGCGAGGGTCAGCATCTCCACGACCTGCCCCGTCGACCAATCTGCGATGGCGGACTCGGTCACCCGCTCGATCGCGTCGCTGTGGGCCCGGACGCCTCCGCCGTGAAACGACGGCAGGAGGAGCTTCCGCCGTTCCAGGTGATCCGCGGGCTCGAGCACGACGCTCGAGCGCTCGCCGAAGAGCGGCTTGAGCTGATCGCTGGCGTGCCGCTTGATGAGCGGGTCCCCGGTGAGGAGTCGCCGGATGCCGTCACGATCGACGGTCAAGACGCTCGGTGCGAGCCCGCCGATGCGGACCGTGAACGTCCCGCCGTACCGCCGGTGCCCACGCCGGGTAAACGACGGGTAGCGCAATCCCCACAGGAAGGCCTGTACGGTCGGGGGCGCAGACGGACCGGGAGGGAGTCGCCGCCTACCAGTCACCCAGAACGTCTCCGGCGCCGTCACGTCGCGTAGCTGCTCACTTCGCTCATATCATCGTACGGTGTAGCGCATGGGTCGTCAGCCCAGTAGCTAGCGCTTTGCGGCCCGGCGAGGTAGCAAACCTAGACTGATTGGGGGGGACGCAGGGCGCGTCGTCCCGTATTCTCAGGCGTGCCGGAAGCCATTCAAGGTCTTCCGAAGACGGGGTTATATGGGGAAGGGGTTCCGTGATGGGGGATAACCAGCGCGCCGCTGGCGGCGCGGCAGTCGACGAACTACTTCTTTCGCGGGTGGCGTCGAGGACGAACGGTCATGCCGCGGCCGAAGCTCTGGTCGCATACACCGCGCTGCGACCTCAGAATCCACGCGTGAGCGTCGTGATTCCGGCGCTCAACGAGGCAGACAACCTGCCGCATGTGCTCCCGCGCATCCCTGCGGACGTCCATGAGGTGATCCTCGTCGACGGCGAGTCGCTCGACGAGACCGTCGCCGTCGCCCGCGAGTTGATACCCGCAATCCGAATCGTGGCCAAGCACGGCCGCGGCAAGGGGGCTGCGCTGAGCACGGGGTTCGCAGCGTGCACGGGCGATATCGTCGTGATGCTCGACGCAGACGGGTCGACCGATCCGGCGGAGATCCCGCTGTTCGTCGGCGGGCTCCTGGCCGGCGCCGACTTCGTCAAGGGCTCACGCTTCATCTGCGGGGGTGGGACCGCAGACATGCCGTACTACCGCAAGCTCGGCAATCGCTTCTTCGTCGGCCTGACGCGGATCTTCTTCGGAGCCCGCTACACCGATCTCTGTTACGGGTACAACGCGTTCTGGACCGACACCGTCGAGCAGCTCAGTCTGACGGCCACCGGCTTCGAGGTGGAGACCATGATGAACATCCGGGCTCACCGCGTCGGCCTTCGAGTCGCCGAGGTACCGAGCTTCGAGCACAGGCGCGTGCACGGTATCGGCCGCCTGAGGACGATCCCGGACGGCATGCGCGTCCTGCGAACGATCTTCGCCGAGCGATTCTCACGGCCGGAGCGAAAAGACAACAGCTCCCAGAGTCAGGCGCCCGTGGAGATCGGGGAGACCGGAAACCCGTAGTCACGCCCTGAGGTTCCTGACCTCGCGAAACGACGCGGGCGAGAAGAAGCGAAGCGCCAGCAAGTACGTGGCGATGCCCGTCACCACACCGCCGATCAGTTGCAACGGCGCCCCGACCACCGAGTCGAGTCCCGACTCGACGACCCAGACCACGACGCCCATCGCCGCCGAGGCGGTTCCCGCCCCCGCCAGGGCGCCTACGACGTCGCTCAGGGAAACGCCGATCAGGCGCCCCGAGAAGAAAAATGACGGGATGGCGTTCAGGATGTTGCAACAGGCATACGAGACTGCCACTCCGGTCAGTCCCCATCTCAGCCCGATGATGAAGGCGACGACCACCGCGACCGTCCAGAGAATCCCCAGCCGGAACAACACGTCGGTCCTTCCCTGAGACGTGAAGACCCAGCCGTTTGCTCGCAGCACGCACTGCACGAGTGAGCACACGCAGAGAATTCGAAGTATCGGCACGGCCGGGAGCCACTCCTGGCCAAAAACAGTCGAGATCAACGGCTCTGCGACGAGGAACAGAATCACCACGAGTGGGACGCTGATCACGCTCAGCCAACGGAGCGCGCGAAGATACAGAGCCTTCGTCTGGTGGTCCTTCCCGCGTGTTCGCGATAACGCCGAGAACATTGGGCCCTGAGTCGCCGAGCCAACGAGATAGACCGGAGCGAGCATGAGGTTATAGGCACGACTGTAGAACGCGAGATCGATCGCCCCGAGAAAACGTCCGATCAAGAGGTTGTCCGCATTCCTAGACCAATAGTTGATGACGTTGAATCCCGTCAGGTGAGCACTGAACCGCCAGAGCTCGCGTAGCGATTGTCGGTCGGGGCCGAGGTGCGGGTACCAGCCGCTCTTCACCCAGAGCAGCGTCGCCCTGAAGACAGACGTGGAAACGGCAAGCCCGATGAAGCTCCAGACGCCGAGCCCCGCGACGGCCATACCGATCGCGACGACGTTGCCGGCGGCGAAGGCCGCGTTCTCGATGACGACGAGCCTTCTGAAGTTCATCGCTCGCTGGAGCAGCGCAACCTGGACCCCCGCAAGGCTCGAGATGAGAAACACCGGGGCGCTCACAAGTGTCAAGGCGACCAGTTGCGGCTCTCCGTAGAACCGGGCAATCGCTGGCGCGAGAGCCGCGACTACGAGCATCGCGCCCGTGCCTGTCACCAGGTTGGCCCAGAGGGCAGAACTGAGGTGGCGTTCTTCGATCTCCGGCTGCTGGACGATCGCGGAGCTGAGCCCCACATCGACGAAGAGCGCAGCGAAACCCGTGAGCACGGTGATCATCGCGATCAACCCGAAGGCCTCGGGTGCGACGAGATGCGCGAGTACCGCCGCGAAACCGAACTGCATGACCTGCTGGCCGACCGTGGAGCCTGCCGTCCACATGAGCCCTCGTAGCGTCCGCCGCTCGATGGTCTCTGCTTCGCCTACTCCGGTTCCGGGAGAGGAGGGAGGCAACCGGGAGGTCGAATCTGAACCCATCGTCGAGCGCACTCTCTAAGCCGAGGCCACGCCCGGCGTGCGCCGCCGACGAGGTGTACGCCGGGAGCTTAATGCATCTTCTGCGCAATCGCCGACCCAAATCGGCTAGCGTTTCCCTCTCGAAGCAAGTTCAGGGGGTTGGGTTGAAGGCTAGGGATCTCGTAGAGGTTCGGAGCCCGTCGGAGATCCTGTCGATGCTGGACGAGACAGGAGCCACGGATGGGCTGCCGTTCATGCCCGAGATGTTGAAGTTCCTCGGCACGAGAGCGAGGGTGATCGCCGACCTCGACCGTGTTTGCGACACGGTGAACCCGGTGTCCGTTCGCTGCATACCCGAGGCGGTCGTTCTCGACGACCTTCGTTGCGACGGCTCCGGACACGACGGCTGCCAGGCGGAATGCCGGATCTTCTGGAAGACCAGTTGGCTTCGACCGGCCACGGATAGCCGACCCCTCTCGCAGGCCGATGAATCCGAGGCGTATGCAGAGCTCGAACGTATCGCCCTCGCGAACACCGGCAACCACGCCGAGGACCTGACCGAGGCGACCTTCCGTTGCCAGCACACCGACCTGCCGAGTGCCGGTAGAGCCGTCGGCTGGCGGGATCTGAGCTCGTTCCTTCACCAACTCACGAGCCGTAACGTCGGCCTTGCGCGCTTCGTCCGTGTGACGATGCACGCTCTGCTCCTCGACATCGGGCGGCGTCTCGGCCTGGTGAGGTGGTCTCCGTTCTTCATGCCGCAGAACCCTCCGGATCACGTCTTCGTAGCTCCTCCGCCCCGCGGGCTCACGATCGGACAGCTGGTCCGAGTTCGGTCGAAGGAGGAGATCGCAGAGACCTTGACCCCGAACTCCAAGCACAAGGGGTTGCGGTTCGACCGCGAGATGCTCGCCTACTGTGGCAAGACGGCGCGCGTACGGGCGAGGGTCGAACGATTCATCGACGAGAAGACGGGCAAGCTCGTCGTACTGTCATCGGACTGCTACATCCTCGAAGGGTGTATCTGCCGAAGCGACGTGAGCGAGGGTCGATGGTTCTGCCCGCGCGGGATCTTCGCCTGGTGGCGGGAGTGCTGGCTGGAGGTCGTCGACTCCGCAGGGCCTGCCGGCTCGGACGCTGTTAGCCCAGGATCAGCCTCGCAACGAAGCGCGGCAGCGAGTACGTCCCGCAGACCTCGAGCCGGCGAAGATCGAACGACGGCGTAGCCGGCCGGTTACGCCCCGGCCGGATCCCGAGCGCCGCCTGATAGCCGGCTTCCTCGAGGAGCCTCTGCGCAGAGGCGTCGACCTCGCCGTCGGGATGAGCGAAGACGGTCACCGGAACCCCGAAGGCACGTTCGAGCTCCAGCTTGGATCGTACGGCCTCCTCCACTGCCTCGGTTTCCGGGATCGTCGGCAGGGAAGGGTCGGTGCGTGTACGAGACCCGATTTCGAACGACCCGCCGCCCAGGTCTGCCCCGTCCGCGGCGCCCAGGGGCGTTGGTCCAGACAGAGCCGTGCCGTCGACTGGGGGACGGGCACCCTCGGGTGAGGCGCCCAGGAAGAGCGTTGCCCGGAATCCGAATCGTGCCAGGATCGGGCCCGCCACAGCCTTTGTGTCGGCGTCCGGACGGTCGATCGTGAGGACGGCTGTCTTCCTCGGCGGGAGACGGTGCGCGGCCCGGTAGGCAGCGTACTCACCCAGGCTGACCACGTCGTAGCCCCGTGCCTTCAGCCACCAGAGCTGGCGCGCGAATCTCCGTGCCGGCAGGACCAACCTGCTCGCCCTCTTTCCGTCGACGGCGAGACCGTGATATCCGAGGATGAGGGTCGCGCTCCTGGAGCGCTCCCACAGCTCACGGCTTGCCGCCGCGCGAACACCGCTCCAGTAGGCGTGCCCGAGGACGACCGCCAGCCACGCCTTGATCATGCGGTCGCTCGGGAGCAGAAGGCCCGCGGCGCCGAGCGTCGCCGGTGGAAGCCGGAGCGCGAGCGCAACGCTCTCGATCGCCCGTCGAGCCCTCGGGACCGAGAGCTCGCCGCCCCCGCCGAGGGGCATGAAGGCGAGCATCTCCGGGTGCCGGCCGTAGAGGTCGACCGCGATCCGCCCGCGAAGCTCTGCGTCGGCGACGATTCCGCGCCAGCCGCGGGTGCGGTACTCGGAGACCCTCGCGTCTCCGGCGAAGACGAAGGCGTGACCGGCCGCATGCAGGCGGTAGGCGAACTCCGTGTCGTTCTCGCGCGGCAGGTCGGGTGCGAACCCGCCCACGGCCTCGAAGGAAGAGCGGTAGAGCGAGCAGTTGCCCCCGACGCAGTCCCAGAAGGTCAGCGGTCTTCGCTCGAGCTGGTCGGCATGCCACGACGCGCTCTCGACTGCGAGCCGCGCGTACCGGTCTGCCCCAGGGGGAACGCGCCGAGCGATCGCGCCGATGACTACGCTCCGCCCTCCGTGGCGTCGGTGTGCTTCGAGATGAGCCGCGACGAGCCCGGGATCAGCGATCTCATCGTCGTCGACGAAGAGCAGGAGCCGCCCGGAGGCGCGGGCTGCGCCGGCATTTCTTCCTGCGGCGGCGCCCGCCGGAGACTGTCTGACGGCGGTGAGGCGGTAGCCGGTCTCGAGCGTGGCGAGCATCTCCGCCGTGCCGTCGGTAGACCCGTCGTCGACCACGATCACCTCGAACGCGGTGCTCGGTGCCGCTTGCCGGTCGAGCGACTCGAGGCACTGGCGGAGCAGCTCCAAGCGGTCGCGGCTCGTGATGACGACGGTCAGCTCGGGCACGACCGTCCCGGGAGCCGGCGATGTAGCCGGAGCCGACGCCGACCGGCCGGACTGGTGGGGGGAGAAGCACAGCTTCCCTTCATCGTCAGACGTCATGGTGGTGGGGCTCGATGTGCACGAAGCCCCGTCACATGTAACAGTGCGATCGGACCGAGGCGAATGGGAACCGAGCCGACGCTTCGCAGCGGCAGAGTCGACCAATGCGACGAGCACACTGAATAGCCGTGAACGTGGCTCCCCTCGTCAGCGTCGTCACCCCGGTCCACAACGACGGCTCGGTCCTTTCCAACAGCATCGAGAGCGTCCTCGCGCAGACCTATGCCAACTGGGAGCTCATCCTCGTCGACAACGCGAGCACGGACGAGACGCCGGAGATCGCCCGAGCGTTCGAACGACGTGACGCGCGCATCCGCCATCTCCGTTTTGACGAGCTCGTCGATGTCGACTCGAACTACAACCGGGCGTTTCGCGCGGTAAGTCCCGCAAGCCTGTACTGCAAGGTCGTCGCCGCCGACGACCTGATCTGTCCGACATGTCTCGAGCGGATGGTCGAGATCGCCGGGACCTCGGAGAGAATCGGGGTCGTCGGCTCCTACCGCCGCACTCCGTACGGGGTCGACCTCGTCGGCCTCGAGGGCGAGAGCGTCGTCGACGGGCGAAGCGTGTTGAGGGGGCAGCTGCTCGAGCAGTCCAGCGTGATCGGCGGGCCGAGCTCGTTCCTCGTTCGCTCCGCTCTGGTTCGCGAGCGAGAGGACTTCCTCGACCGCCGGTTCATGTACTGCGACACCGAGGCGGTCTACCGGATCCTCGTGGATCATGACTTCGGCTACGTCCACGACGTGCTCACGTTCGCGAACCGCCAGGCGGATCGCACGCTGGTGCGAGACGGGAAAACGGAGGCGCGCGTAGCCGAGCAGCTTCGCTTCGTGCTTCGCTACGGGCCGTCCGTCTTCACCCTGGCGGAGTATCGTCGCCAGGTGAGGCGACGGCTGTGGAACTACTCGCGGCGCCAGACGAGGGAGGTCTGGCGCAGATCGTGGCGAGACCGGGAGTTCTTCCTAGCTCACCGAGCCGAGACCGAGTGGATTCTGCGAGAGGCGCGTGGCGACCGTGAGGTTCGGGCGGTCGTCCTCTACGTTCGGCTGCTCCTGGCGCGCGGCTGGCGTCCGCGCAGAGACGCGATCGATGAACCGAGATTCCTCACGACACGAAGCGGCCCGAGCTAACCCGCCGACGGCCGGCTCGAGCATGCGGCTGAGGTGCGCGGGTTGCTCGCTGCATTCGCCTGCGCTCCACCGGTGGCGACGCCGAGGACGAGCGCCGCGCCGCCGGAACAACCCGCGCGGCACGGCGACTCGACCCATTGGCAAGTGTCCCGTTGGCTTATTCGACTACGAGCTCGGCGTAGTGGCTGGACGCGGCCGCCAAGCTGCATGACCTCGGGACGAATGCACTAGCGCCCGACGTAGTAACTCGACTTGATGCCCTGCTGGAATGCGGCTTCCGCTGCTGCCGACGACTCGATCGGCCAGTCGAAAGGAGGATTGTGCTCGTTCGTTCGCCAGTTGAACCAGACGAAGCCACGCACCTGCGGGAACTGAGTGGGCAACTGCGCGAACATGTCGCTCAGGAACTGGGTCTTCACGCCGGGGTACCCGGCATCCACGGAGCCGATCTCACCGATCATGATCGGCTTGGAGGGCGCCAGGGCGACAAGGCGGGCGTAGGTCGACGTGAAGAGCCAGCTGAACGATTCATTGCCCATGTCGTACCCCGTCATCCCCGTCCAATCGACATACGCATCACCCGGGTAGAGACTCTCGAGAGGCGTCTGGACCGATTCGGGGTCGACGTTCGGGCACCAGTGCCACGAGACGTTCGTGGCGCCGGCCGCTACGAAGAGATCGTGCACGTGCCGCCACATCGCGACGAACGATTGCGGGTTCGACCGCGCCTGAGCGCCGTAGTTGTACCAGGCGCCGTTCATCTCGGCGTCGAGCCGAAGCACGAACGGCTTGTGCCAGGCGGCCGCTGCCTTCGCCCAGGCCGTGATCTGGGTGTCGTAGACACCATTGGCGATATCGGTCAACGGGGTGCTACCGGTGGTCATGTCGACGGACGGGATGGCGCCTCTGGCTGCAGTGGCGTCGAATGCCCCGTCATAGTTGAAGGGGTCGTCCCAGAACACGGGCTGCCCGAACATCAGCATCGCCACCCTCTTGCCGGCGTCACGCTCGAACCTGTCCCACGTCCGGGTGTCCCAAGGAGCGTCACTCCACGGTGCCTCAGACGGATAGTAGTACCCAAAGGTCTGAACACCCTCCACATAGGCGCCGAAGAACGCACCGGAGGCCGGCGCGGGCACCGGGTTACCCGAAGCGCCCGGAGAGCCCGCTGGGGACCCACACGACGACGTGGTGACCGACAGTGTCGTCATGGCGGAGTGGTTCCCCGCAGCGTCGTAGGCATCGACGCCAAGCGTGTAGGTCGTGCCGCAGCTCAGGCCCCCGACCGACGCGCTCAGAGCCTGCGTCGTCCGCAGCAGCGTTCCGCTCTGATAGACGTCGTAGCCGGCCACGCCGACGTTGTCGCTCGACGCATTCCAGCCGATCCCCACCGTCGTCTGCGCGACCGTCGTCGTCTGCAGAGAGGTCGGTGCGGTCGGCGGCGTCGTATCACCTGAGGCGGCGCAGGCCGCTGTCGTGACCGCCAGCGTCGACACCGACGAATGGTTCCCCGCAGCATCGTAAGCATCGACGCCAAGCGTGTAAGTCGTGCCGCAGCTCAGGCCCCCGACCGACGCGCTCACAGCCTGCGTCGTCGCCATCCGGGCCCCGTTCTCATAGACGTCGTAACCCGCCACACCGACGCTGTCGCTCGACGCATTCCAGCCGATCCCGATCACCGTCTGCGCGATCAGAGTCGTCCGCAACCCCCCCGGCGCCGACGGCGCGGTCGTATCCCCAGCCGCGGCCGCACAGGCCGCCGTCGTCACCGCCAGCGTCGACACCGACGAATGGTTCCCCGCAGCATCGTAAGCATCGACGCCAAGCGTGTAGGTCGTGCCGCAGCTCAGGCCGCTGACCGACGCGCTCACAGCCTGCGTCGTCGCCACCCGGACCCCGTTCTCATAGACGTCGTAACCCGCCACACCGACGCTGTCGCTCGACGCATTCCAGCCGATCCCGATCACCGTCTGCGCGATCAGAGTCGTCCGCAACCCCCCAGGCGCCGACGGCGCGGTCGTATCCCCAGCCGCGGCGGCACAGGCCGCCGTCGTCACCGCCAGCGTCGACACCGACGAATGGTTCCCCGCAGCATCGTAAGCATCGACGCCAAGCGTGTAGGTCGTGCCGCAGCTCAGGCCCCCGACCGACGCGCTCACAGCCTGCGTCGTCGCCACCCGGACCCCGTTCTCATAGACGTCGTAACCCGCCACACCGACGCTGTCGCTCGACGCATTCCAGCCGATCCCGATCACCGTCTGCGCGATCAGAGTCGTCCGCAACCCCCCAGGCGCCGACGGCGCGGTCGTATCCCCAGCCGCGGCGGCACACGCCGCCGTCGTCACCGCCAGCGTCGACACCGACGAATGGTTCCCCGCAGCATCGTAAGCATCGACGCCGAGCGTGTAGGTCGTGCCGCAGCTCAGGCCCCCGACCGACGCGCTCACAGCCTGCGTCGTCGCCATCCGGACCCCGTTCTCATAGACGTCGTAACCCGCCACACCGACATCGTCGCTCGACGCATTCCAGCCGATCCCGATCACCGTCTGCGCGATCAGAGTCGTCCGCAACCCCCCCGGCGCCGACGGCGCGGTCGTATCCCCAGCCGCGGCGGCCGAACCGCCCGCGCCGATGACAAACATGACGGTGACCGCTGCGAGCGCACAGACACCTGAGACGACTCGACGCTTCTTCAAAGTAACCCCCCGGAGGCGTTGGTTGCTGACCGCAGCCCGCTAGGCTAGCCCACCCGTCCGACGTCGGAGTAACGAACAGGTGACACTCGGCCCATTCACCCCCCGAGTGCCGCCTTCCGGTGGGGCTACGTCACCACTCGGACTCGCCCGGCACACGCCCCAGGTCCCGCCGCACGGTCGTAGAGCGGCGCGTCCGTGGCTTCCCCCTTTTGCGGGGCAACCGGCGCGACGTCACTGCTTCGGTCTCGACCTTCTGGTGCGACGTACGGCAGGTTCGATGAGGGATCGGCCGCGAAGCGGCGAAGACCTTCGCATCACCATGCCTGAGCTCATCAGTCCAGAGCTCGTGCTCGTCGACCCCGAGCTGGCGGCCCGAGCGCGAGCCGCGCTCCCACAGAGCGGCCGGCTCGCCCGCTGGTCGTCCGACAGCTTCCCGGAAGAGGAGGCTCCGCCTGCCTCAGCAGGCCTGGCCGAGCAACCGGCCGACCACGACCAGCCGCGCCCTCGAGCCCATCCGCCGGCGAGATGGCCCCGAAGCCTGCGGAACGCCGTCTTCACGTTCAGCGCCTGCCTCAACGTCCTGCTCGTCGTGATGCTGGCGAGCGAGGAGAGATCGGCCTCCCGTGCGCAGCACATCGCGGCGATCCGCCGGACGTGATCCAGCCGGTCGCTCGGCCTCAGCCGCCTTCCGGGAGGTCGCAGCTCTCTCGCAGCGCCGAGAGCGCGTCGGTGACGCAGGCCGAGAGGAGCGTGCTCGCCAGCGTGAACTGGTTCGCGCCGCTCCGGAAACGCTTCGTCGACGCCGTCCCGGTGCTCGGTGCGCGCAGACGTGGTCGTGCTGAGGCCCGTCCGTGGGGAATGGTTGCCGGCGACGTCGAACGCGTCGACGGACAGCGTGTAGGTGGTGGCGCAGGTGAGCCCTGAGACCGACGCGCTCACTGCGCCGGTCGCCGCAACCTGCGTGCCGTTCTCGAAGACGTCATAGCCCGCGACGCCGACGTTGTCGCTCGATGCGCTCCAACCGATGCCGATCACGGTGGCCGCGGTCAGGGTGAGGCCGAGCGAGCCCGGTGCCGAAGGTGCCTGGGTGTCACTGGGGGCAGGAGCCGGAGCCGTAGTGGTCGTAGTCCGAGTAGTCGTCGTAGTCGGGTAGTGCGTGCGTAGTCGGGTGTGGTGGTAGTAGTCGGAGTGGTGGTAGTAGTCGGGGTGGTGGTAGTAGTACGGGTCGTGGTCGTCGTCGTGGTCGCGGGGGCGGGAGCGGGACAGGAGCAGGAGCCAAGACCGTGTCAGTGGGATTCGAGATCGGCAAGGGTCGAGCCAGAGTGTCCGGACGCCACGACCTGGAACCGGAGCTGGCTTCCCTTATCGGCGGTAGCGACCGTGTAGGTCTTTCCCGTCGCGCCTCGGATCTGCTTGCAGAAACTGCTGCACCGAAGCCACTGAGACGCGTACCTGAGGTTAGTCTGAGACCAAGCGCCTGTGCCGCCGGCGACCGTGGATCCGACAACGGGGATCCCGCTGATCGTCGGCAGGCTGATGACGGTGGGGGCGACGGACCGTGTTGCGTAGGTGTGTGTGACCGGCAGCTCGATCGCCGTCCGTGTCGCCTGTGAGGCGGTCGCGCCGGAGAGAAGGGCCACACCAAGCCCCCAACCGATGAGTTTACGAAGCATGGCTCGTTCATCGGCGGGGCCACAGGTGGCTGCATGCCCCTATCGGGGGGTCTGTCGGGGGTGGGCGGCTCTCAGCTCGTCCCGGAAGCCGCTTTCCGCAGTCGAGCCACCTCGACGCCGTACCCGGCAGTGGTAACGGCAAGACCGGCGATGATCGCAGCCGCGCGCGCAAACCGAGCAGGCTCGCCTCGGCGCAGGCCGCGTGCGACCTCGCGTATCACTCCTGCCGGGATCGTCTTGGCCGCATGGGCTCGCTCGGATCTCAGACCCTGACGCGCACCCACGAGGTGCGTGAGCCGGGCCTTGGAGACCCCTTCGGCATAGCAGCGCGTCCGGAAGTACGACCAGTTCGAGCGCGCAGCGGGCACGTCATGCTCGATCATCGCCTCGGGCACGTAGAGAAAGGCCAGGTCCGGCCAACGATTCGCGGCACGAATGCACAGTTCGGTCTCTTCCACGGAGATGAGCTCGTTCCCGACACGCCCGAACTCGCTCAGGAACCCACCGAGCTCGAGCAGCGCCTCGCGGCGGATCATGAAACAGCCTCCATAGATGTTGCGAACCTTTGCCGTCTGCTCGGGCAGGCCTCTATACGTGCACCCCACGACCCAGAGGAACTCCTCCGGAAACCAGGGGGGCTCACGGTCGAGCCACCTCGGACGGGACTGACCCCCCGCCCCGAGCGCCTTCTGGTCACGACACGCAGCCGTCAGCCGCTCGACCCACTCTCGGTCCGCCGCCGCATCATCGTCGAGGAACGCCACATATGTGCTCCGCGCAAGCGCGGTCCCGGTATTCCTGGCACCGGAGAGCCCTCTCGGGTTGCTGTTCTCGACAGGGACGATGCCCTCGATCGAGCCGCTCGCGCGCGCGAAGAGCTCCGGATTGTGGTCGACCACGACGATCACGTCCTCGACCGGGTGGGTTTGTGTGTGCAGCGACGCAACGGCACGGACGATCGCGTCCCAGCGCCGTTCGTCATACACGCAAATGACCACCGAGACGCTCTCATCGCCCACAGACGGCGTAACCAACGGGGTCAGCGTCTCCTCACCCATTGCGGCGGGGCCCTATCCTGGCCATGCTTCGACGGACCGGCCGATACGCAACTGCGCGTGCCTTCTGGAGCCAGAGCGAACGTCGGCCGTGCACGAGCTCTCCGAACGTCTCCAGGCTCAGATCACCGGCGACAGGCAGCCGGGAGAGCCCGTAGACGTCTTCCTCGACCGTACTCAACGAGTAGTTCACGCGGCAGGCGGACGAATACCCGGCAGCGGCGACGACGGCGCGAACCGCCGCGTTCTCGTATCCGAAGGGGTATGCGAAGCTGTGGACAGGGAGCCCGATCACATCCTCGAGCACGTCCTTGCTCTTTTCGACCTCGGCTCGCGCCTCGCTGATGGGGAGAACGTCCAGGGCCGGGTGGGTGTGGCTGTGCGCCCCGAGCTCGATCCCGTTCGACGCGAGCTCGCGGAGCTCGTCCCCTCCGAGTACCGGCCGATTTGACTCTCCGGCTCGCTCGAGCCAGCGACTCGAGCCACCGATGAAGGCCGTCGGCACATAGACCGTCGCGCGAAACCCGAGCCGGCGGAGGACCGGGACGGCGAATGTCAGCAACTCCTGAAAAGCGTCGTCGAAGGTCAACCCGAGGGTGGCCCTGCTCGAGCTCTCGGCGCGGCCCTCGACGAACTCGGAGATCCCGCAAACGCGGAACCTCTGCTCGGCGAGATATGTCATCTGCGCTTCGAAGGCATCGGGGCTCGTGACGAACTCGCGGAACCGGCGTCCCCGCTGTGGCGAGACGCCGTGGTACATGAGGATCGGCTCACCTCGGCCCGTTCGAACAAGGGACATCATGAGCCGGTCAGCGGAGCGGTGCGAACGATCGACTTGAGATCGCCAAGGAGCAACAGCGCTGCGGTCGCCGATTGACTCAGCAGGTAGGCGATTCCGACCCCGGTGATTCCGTAGCGAGGCAGCAGCAGGTAGCTCACCCCGAGGAGGAGAAAACAGAGGGCCCCTTGTAGGCCTGCAAGGCGCCGTACGTTCCCGCGGATCCTCAGGACGCTGAGGCCGATGAGGACGACCGCGTTCGGGAGGACGCCGAGCGACAGCAACCTGAGCGTCGTCGCCCCGTGCTCGGCGTATCCACTGCCGAACACGCGGAGGACATAGGGAGCGCCGATCACGAGCAGCGCGATCGGCGCGGCGAGCAGCAAGAACGTGTGCACGAGAGTGCGCCGGCAGTACGAACGCAGCTGAACCATGTCGAGGGCCGTCTCCACCGTGAGTGAGGTCGACGTGCTCGAGGCGACCCCGGCAAGGGCCATGGTAATCGTCCAGGGCAGGATGAAGTACGCCGACTGGGTCGGCCCGACGCGGTTCAGCACAGCGAGAGGAATCAGGTTGGTCGAAGCTGCGTAGAAGACGAAGCCGACGTAGTTTCCGCCCGCGAATCGAGCGATCCGGCCGAAGGAGAGGAACTCCGGCGCTCGTTCGCTCGAGCCTCGACCGACGACCCTGAAGATGAAGACATTCACCACGACTACTGCCACGACTGTCGGCAGCATCCATGAGGCGAAGAGGCCGGAGTCGACGAGAGGTGCGGCGAAGAGCAGCAGGAGGACGATCTTCGTACCGCTCACAGCGATGTTCTCGATGGGAACCCAGGTTGCTCTCCGCAGGCCCGCGAGGGCGCTGTCCTGCAGGGTGTACACACACCAGATAGCCGTGGCGCCGACGAACGCGGCGAACCAGAGCTTGTCGCTGCGGAGGAAGCTCAGATTGGGGGCCCACAGTGACGTCCCGAGCACGAAGATCGTCGCTGCGGCCAGCGCGGCGACGACGCTGACCGCGTAGATCGACCGAATCATTCGAGACGCGTTCCCCCCCGACACGGGCAGGAAGCGGATGAGCACGCTGTTCAAGGAGAGCTGTGCCAATCCGGCGAGAAACAGCATCGTGGACAGGACCACGGACTGCACACCGACCTGACTCGCGGGGTAATGTCGTGCAGCGGCCGCCCAGTAGATCAGGCCGAGCACCGCCGTCCCACCGGCGCTCAGCACGAGCGCATAGCTCGCTCGATACAGCGGCGTCCGAATGTGCCTCGCGACCTGCGCAGGAAAGTCGCGTCTGGCCGCGTATGAGCGTTGAGTCATGGCAAGCGAAGGGTGGCGCTGCTACTCGGCACGACTCGAAGTCGTTGCCGAGTCAGGTCCGGACGGATTTCTGACCGCTTCTCGCACGCACGATCGGACCGGCTACGGTCGTCTCGATCTCGGGACGACAAGACCGAGCAGCCTCGTCTGAGCTTCATTCACAAGTTCCTCGATCCACTCCAAAGAGTCAAGTGGCTAGCGCACATGGTCCGGGGTTCCGCCAGACCTTTACCGGTACCTTGAAAGTGAACCTCGTCGGTATGGTAGATCAACCGTCTGCGCTCAGCGCCTGGGTTCCGAGAAACAAGCGTCCCTGCACCGAAGCAATCTCATGACCCCGCCGAGTGTCCTCATGGTCACCCCACGCTATGCGCCGGATGTCGGAGGCGTCGAGCAGCACGTCGCCGAGGTTGGGCGTCGACTCGCCACCGCCGGTTCCCAGGTTTGCGTGCTCACCACCGACCTCACCGCGAGCCGCCCTGCGGTGGAGGAGATCGACGGCGTGACGATCCGGAGAGTCCGAGCGTGGCCCCGTCGCCGTGACTACTACTTCGCGCCGAGCATCTTCCGCACCATCGTCAACGGCCGCGACGAGTGGGACATCGTCCACATCCAGTCCTACCACACGCTCGTGGCGCCGGTCGCGATGTTCGCCGCTCGGCGTGCCGGCCTCCCGTACGTGCTGACGTTCCACGGCGGGGGCCATTCGTCACGCCTGCGCCAACTCATGAGGCGGGCGCAGTGGACGATGCTCGGCCCGCTGGTGCGGGGCGCGGCAAGACTCGTGGCCATCGCCCGCTTCGAGATCGACGTGTACGGGCGCGCCTTTCACGTCCCGAGTGATCGTTTCGAAGTGATCTCGAACGGGGTCGACATTCCCGCGCTCGAGTCGGCTCCGCCGCCGAGCGGATCGCGCATTGCGTCGATCGGGCGCCTCGAGCGCTACAAGGGACATCACCGGGTTCTCTCCGCCCTTCCCTGGATCCTCGAAGCCCGTCCTGACGCGCGGCTCTGGATCGCGGGTAGCGGGCCGTACGAGCAGAATCTCCGTGAACAGGCCGCCGCACTCGGGGTCTCCGACCGGGTCGAGATCCGTGCGGTGCCGGCTACCGAACGGGGTGCGATGGCCGAGGAGATCACGAGGAGCGCGCTCGTCGTGCTCATGAGCGAGTACGAGACCCAGCCGTTGGCGGTTCTCGAGGCAGTCGCACTGAAAAGACCTGTCCTCGTAGCGAACACGTCGGGCCTCACAGAGCTCGCCACGCGTGGATTGGTGTTGGCAGTGCCGCTCGACAGTCGACCGGAGGACCTCGCCGCGTCGGTCATCCAGCAGCTCGAGTCACCCCGGTTGCCGCCTCCGATGTCGCTCCCCACATGGGACGACTGTGCCTCGTCGCTCCTGGCGCTCTACGAGCGGATCCTGGCCGAACGTCGCGGAGAGGAAGATCGCTCGAGATGAAAACCAGACGTCGCAGCGCTACGGACACGATCGAGGTGGCGAACCCGCTCAGGAGCGGCCTTCCCCCCAGGAACGGCCAGGTTCGCCCAACCACCCCGGTCCCTGAAACCACCAGGTCGCCCGATGCACAGATCACGACGCTGGGCTACCTCGCGCCGCTTTCACTTCTCGCCGCGGCAGCCCTGGGTGCAATTGCCTTTGCAGACGCAGCGTCGCGGGAGGGGAAGACGTGGGGCCTCACGGCGTTCTGGATCGCGATCGCCGCCTGCGCCGCACCGTTCGCCTACAGGCTGACGACCTCCGCCGCTTCGCGCGTCGAGCGCCTCGGGCTCACGGTCGTCTTCGGATCGTTCCTCTATCTCGTGAAGATCCTCCGAGACCCGACGCGCTTCACGTTCGCCGACGAGCTTCCTCACTCCTACAACGTCAACAGCATCGTCTCGAACCATGCGCTCTTCGGGACGAATCCGATCCTTCCGGTGACGCCCAGCTATCCCGGCCTCGAGATGACGACCGCAGCGCTGCGACTGGTCGGTGGGCCCTCGACATTCCTGGCCGGCGTGACCGTGATCGCAATCGCGCGGCTGGTGATGATGATCGCGCTCTTCCTGCTCTTCGAGCGGATCTCGAAATCCGGCAGGATTGCCGGGCTCGCCACCCTGGTCTACGCGGCGAACCCGAACTTCGTGTTCTTCAGCGCGCAGTTCTCCTATGAGTCCCTCGCGCTGCCGCTCGCCGTCTTCGCCGTCTACGCCGTCGTTCGCTGGATCGAGATCCAGGAAGCCGGCGACACCGTGAGCCCTGACCCGCGTCGGCTTGCACGGGGCTCGGCCTGGGCCGCAGTGGCGATCATCACCACCTCGGCCGTCGTCGCAACCCATCACGGAGCGTCGTACGCTCTGATCATCCTGATTCTCGCGATCGGACGGGCCCAGCGCGAGATCCGGCGCCTCTCCAAGAAGTATGTGTCGCCGTTCCCGTTCGCCGCGTTTGCGTTGGTCGCGACGCTGGCCTGGCTCCTGATCATGTCCCGCCAGACCTGGCACTACCTGACCCCCGTCGTCTCGGACGCCTTCCAGTCGGCGCTCGACATCTTCGGCGGAAAGCAGACGGGTCGTCAGCTGTTCTCGGGCGGGGTGGACAAGACGCCGCTCTGGGGCAGGATGGTTGCGTTCGGTGCGGCAGGATTGACGGTGGCCGGGCTGCCGTTCGGCCTGAAGCGCCTGTGGAAGGACTATCGGTCGAATCCGGTCTGCCTCGTCCTTGGCGCCCTGGGTGCGCTCTACGTCTGCAGCCTCGGCCTCAGGCTCATCCCGTCTGCGTGGGAGATCGCCAATCGCGCGTCGGAGTACCTGTTCCTCGGAGTCGCGTTCGCGCTCGCGATCATCGGCCTCGAGCGCTGGCGCCCGAGGCACTTCCCCTGGGCCGGACGGCTCGCCGTCGCTGCAGCGTTCGCCGTACTCATCGAGGGCGGGATCGTCGCCGGTTGGTCGTCGGACGTGACGCTCGCCCAGACCTCGACGATCGCCGCGGACGGAACCACGATCCAGGCCCCGGAATTCGCCGTCGCCGCCTGGGCCAAGAGCGTACTCGGGCCGCATCGGCGCTTCGCGGCAGACGCGTCGAACTCCAGAGTGCTTGCGGCGTACGCAGATGAGTTCGCGATCTCGGGAACGAACCCCGATGTCCGATCGGTCATCCGGGAGCCGAAGCTCGAGGGGTGGCACGTTCGCCTTCTCCGACGGTACGGGCTCCGTTTCGTGCTCGTCGACCGGAGGCGCATCAGCGAGGACGAGCTCGCCGGATACTTCTTTGCGACCGATGCAACGCCAGCGTTCTGGCGCGACACATTCGGAGGAAGAGCCATCCATAAGTTCGACCGGCAGCCGTTGGTGAGCCGGATCCTCGACAGCGGCAACATCGTCATCTATGACGTAGGGAAGGTGCTCGCGCATCATGCTCCGTAGACCGCTACTGATCGCCCTTGCCGCCTGCGTCTGCGTCGCGGGAACGTTCTTTGCGCCCTACCCACTGCGGCTCCCGCTCGCCGTGCTCTTGGTGCTGTTCCTGCCCGGCGCCGCGCTGACCGAGCTGCTCTTCGGTCGATCATCACGCGACGGCGCCGAGCGGTTGGTCACGATCCTCGCCCTCAGCATCTCTTCTGTCGTTCTCGGGGGACTGGTGCTCGATGCGGCGTGGACCATCACTCGGGCCTCGGTAGCAGTCCTCGCTGCCGGCGTGTCGATCGTCGCGAGCCTCGCGGCGGCGCTCCTGGCACGGAAGTCCTCCCGACAGCCCCCGTCTGCGTCGCCAAATCTCCGAGTCCGTGTGTCCGTGCGCGATGTGGTGCTGTTCGCGGCGGCAGCGGCGGTGGTCGTGGGTGCGATCGTGTACGCCCGCCAGCCACTGGCGACGGCCCGGGGCGCGAAGGGCTACACCATCCTGTGGATCAACTCGCCGCCGGTTGACGCCAAGACCAAGCCGCAAGTTGCGTTGGGCGTCGAGTCCCAGGAGCTCCAGCCGATGCGCTATCTGCTCGACGTCCACAGCGGCAAGCGCCGGCTGGAGACGTGGCACATCGCGCTCGCACCGGGAGGCCGCAAGCGGTTCGTCATTGCTCGTCCCCCCGGAGGCCACGCCGTGGAAGCGGTTCTCTACGTCCGTCGGGCCGACTCCTGGGCTGCCTATCGCCGGGTCCGGGACGTGGAGTAGGACCGCCTGCCCGGGACGTCAGCGCTTGACCGCTTGGATCACCGCGCTGGAGGTCTCCAGATCCTCGTCGGACAGGTCGCGGAAGCGCGGCGCAAGCTCCCTTCGAAGGACCTTCGAGGGGCGGGTCGTCCGCCCCACGTTGACGACATCGAGCCCGGCAGCTTCGATCAGCCGCAGGTGGGTCGCCAGTGGTTCGCGGTTGATCGCGTAACGCCGCCGACCGCGAACAAGAGACCATTCTCGATCCGAGAACGTCCAGTGACCGTTCCAGCCACGCGCAAAGTGGTGAGACTTGAAGTCGATCACATGAGACGCAAATCCACCGGGGTGTAGCGCACTCGATACCGCGGAGTACACGCTTTCCAGGTCGTCCACATGCTCCAGGACGGCCTGCGAGAACACCATGTCGGCGGTATCGGCCAGGTCGAGTGTCTTCTTCTGCCCGGTCGAATACGCGATCCGAATCCCCTCGGCCTCGACGCCCACATCCGAGGCGGCCAGCTCGACGGCGCTGACGCGACCGGGCAAGAGAGCGGTATCGAGCCGCTCATCGTCGAGAATATCGTGAGGGAAGATCATCTCGCCGTCGCCGACGAACGATCCGAGCTCAGGCGCGGGAACGAGAGTACGCACGCGAAGAAGGTCGCGGATCGCGCCCACCATCTCGACGTTCTCGACGGTTCCGGCATAGTCGATCAGATCGACGGCGACGTACGTCGATGCCCCCGTCAACAGTGCTGCGATCCCGGTACCGAGCGAATCTCCGGGCCCCACTTCCGCCACTACGCGCGGGCTCGTCGGAAGCCCCATCCGATCCGCGAGAATCAGGTGGCGAAGCCAGATCCGATAACAGTACGTTGCCGAGTTCGTGCCCCCGGTCGCCCTCTCGGACAATGTTTCCACCCCGGGAATGTAAGTTGCGAGACCTGTGAGAAGACGTCGCGTGTGTTGGCGCACCATTACCAAGGTCTACTCGCTCTCCTCGAACGCTCGGCCCGGTCCGCCGGCGGGCGACGCCGAGCTCTGGCGCATCGAATCGTCACCGGCGAGCTCACGCCGGGGGCTGGATCGGCTCGAGCAGCGGCAACTTGCCAAACGTACCGCCTGGAATGAAGTAGGGCGACTTGATCGCAGTCGAAAATGCGCTGTTGGCGGCGGGCGACGACTCGATCTCCCAGGGCCACCAGGCATCCTTGTCGTAGATGCGCCAGTTGAACCAGAGAATCGCCTTGATCATGGGGAAGTGATCGGGAAGCTGGGTGGTCAGGGCGCTCGTGATCCACTTCGCCTTGGAGCCGCCGGCCTCGGCTGAGGCAGTCTCGCCGATCATGATCGGCTTGGTCGGTGCCAGCTTCAGCAATGCCTGATAGCTGGGCCCGAAGACAGAGGCGAAGTTTTGCCAGCCACTGCCGCCCCAGTTGTACCCGTTGAGACCTGTCCAGTCGACGTAGTCGCCTCCCGGATAGAGCTGTCGAGGGGTGCCGGCGTCCGGGGTGATGACGTTCGGGCACCACACCCAGGTCACGTTCGTGGCGCCGACGCTAGTGAAGATGTCATGCACATGACGCCAGGCCGCGACGAAGTCGGACGCGGTATTCCCGTTCTGGCCGGGCGCATAGGGGTACCAGGTCCCGTTCATCTCCTCGTCCAGGAGGAAGAAGAACGGGTGCCCCCACGCCGCCGCCGCCTTGGCCCATTCCGTGATCGAATCGTCGTAGGAGCCGTTCGCGATCGCCGCCAACGGCACGTCACCCGTGCTCATGTCGATCGCCGGAATGTCGCCCCGGGCCTCGACGCGATCTGCCGGCGACACGTCGAAAGGCTGCTCCCAGGGAGGCGGCTGCCCGTAGTGCACGATCGAAACCGTCTTACCCGCATTCCGCTCGAACCTGGCCAGCCCACACTGGGTTCCGGGATCGCACCACGGAGCATTGCTCCACTTGCCCCCGTACAGGTAGGAGTACGTCCGCGACGCGTCCACGTACGCGCCCCAGTAGATCGAATCATGCTTCGCCTGGGGGAAGACGGCAGCGACAAGGAGTACAAGCGCGCCGGCCAAGACAGCCGCCCCGATAGCGAGAACTTTGATCAAGAGACCCCCTTTTGCGCAGAGGACCGTAAGTCGGACTCGCTCCGGCAACCCCCGGTCACTGTCCCCTCCGCAAGAATGTCATGTAACCCAGGCATGCCCGAGGCAGGCTGGCCCCATTCTAGCGCAGGTTCCACGACCAACGCACGGGCGAAAAGGGCCCGCCGTCCTAGACCCGATGCGCCCGCCGGCCGCTCTCGCAGAGAGACGATCACGAGCTCGAGCGCGCCGTACGCCATGATCAGGAAGACGGTGAAGGCGAGCGTGAACGCCGCCTCGTGAGCGAGCGGGCCGGTGACGAACACGACGCGCGCTACCGCGATCGGCCGCACGAGCAGGTCCCATGAGTTCAGCTCCTGGAAGCGGCCGAGGTAGATGCCCAGCGAAGAGGCTGCAAGGGTCACAGCGGTCGCAGCCCAGGCCGCGGCGGGGCCGACCTTCCGGCGGGCGGTTCCCATGAGGACGTGAATCGACAGGAGACCGAAGACGAGACCGACCGCGGCGAAGGCGGAGAAGAGAATGGTGTCGAACCAGATGGGAGTCGGCGGATCGGTACCGATGTGAACGACGTCCGTGACGAGGTAAGGGGCGTTCGGGAGGAACAGCACCCAGAGCACGACAAGGAACGGGACGGCGCTGCGGAGCTCGCACCGAACCGCCGTTACGATCGCGAACGCCAGCCCGAGCGGCACCGCGGCGAGCAGCAGGTTCCACGCGAGAAACGCATAGGCGGCGTTGCCGCTGTAGCGCATCTGCACCTCGAGGAGCCCGAGACAGGCGATGGATGCGACGAGCAGGAAAGCGACCACCTTCCCCGATCCGACCGTTGCAGCAACTCCCCTGGGCACACCACCAAGATAGCCTCCGGCCGTCCGTGCTCGGCCCCGAAGGGCGACCGCTCTACTAGCCGGCTGTCGACGCGGGTGGACAGCGCCGCGTTCCTTTAAGATGACTGCATGCTGGCCGCTGGTTCGTCGCGGCGAGTCGACCAGCTCGGACAGGGCGTTGTCGCGGTCGACATCGTGGTGAACAACTTCAACTACGGCCGGTACGTGGCGGCAGCGATCGAAGTGCGCTCGCACAGAGCCATCCCGACGTCAAGGTGATCGCAGTCGACGATGGCTCGACCGACGGCTCGCCCGAGATCCTGACGGCATACACCGGGAGAGTCGAGCTGGTGTTCAAGGAGAACGGAGGTCAGGCGTCGGCGGTCAACGCCGGCTTCGCGCGATGCACCGGAGACGTCGTGATCTTCCTCGACGCCGACGACGTGCTCTTGCCGGACGCGGCCGCGCTCGTTGCCTCAGCGTTCGCCGCCGATCCCGGAGTCGCGAAGGTTCAGTACGGATGGAGGTGATCGACGGTGATGGTCGCCGGGCAGGAGTCGTGAAGCCGACTCCCCATCTGCCGCTCCCCGAAGGCGATGTCCGACGAGCCGAGCTGACGTTCCCGTTCGACCTCGTCTGGCTGCCGATGTCCGGGACCGCGTTCCGCGCCGATGTCCTTCGCCGGATTCTGCCGATCCCGGAAGAGGAGTACCCCGTGTGTGGCGCAGACTGGTACCTCGTGCACCTGTCGACGCTCCTCGGCACGGTCAGATCGCTCGACGACGTCGCGGCTTGCTATCGGGTGCACGGCACGAACCGCTACGAACCCCAGAGCTCGTCGCTCGATCTCGACCATGTCCGTCACGGCCTCGTTCACGCGGCGGCGACGACTCATGCCCTGACCCGCCTCGCCGGGGACGAGGGCCTCGAGCTGCCCTACCCCCGGATACTCTCGGTGGCCGACCTCTCGAACCGCCTCGTCTCGCTCGAAGCTCGACCGGTCACGACACCCGATCCCGACCGACAGCCTCGGGAGCCTCCTGCTCGACGGCACCCGGGCGGCTGCTCGGCGCACGGATGTTGCCTGGCCGCTGAAGCTGCTGTACGTGGGCTGGTTCACGGTCATGACGGTGGCACCCAGACGAGTCGCCGAGCGTGTCGCGGTTTTCTTCCTCTTCCCCGAGAGACGAGCCGTCGTGAATCGCGTGCTGGGCTCATTCCACACGGCACGCCGCTCGGGTGGAGACGACGTCACGCCACCTGGTGCTGCTGAGCGACTATCTGCTCGTAGAGCCGCTCCAGGCGGGGAATCGAAACCGCTGCCGTGAACTGCCTGGCCCGTTCCTGGGCGGCCTTGCCCATCCGGGTTCTGAGCTCGGAGTCGGCGATCAGCGTCGCCATCGCCTTCACGAGGGCGTCGATGTCTCCGCGCGGGACCAGATAGCCCGTCTCGCCATCGATGATCATGTCGGCATGGCCGCCTGGTGTGGTGCCGATCACCGGCTTCGAATGGCTCATGACCTCGCAGACAACGGTGCCGAAGGGCTCGGGCCAGAGCGACGGCATGACTCCGAAGAGACAGAACTCCGAGTTGGCCGCATTCATGACGTCGCGGTGCGGAACGTCGAGAAGAACGTGGACGCCCGGGGGGAACTCGGTCGGAGAGTCGGGCTCCATGGTCCCGATGAGGACGAGCAGCGGTCGCTCGGTCAATCGCCCGTAGGCAGTCAAGAGCTCGTCGATGCCCTTGACCCGCCTCAGCGCCCCGATGAACAGCATGAACGGCTCTGCCGGAAGCCCTACGGGCGCAACCGGTGTCGTCCCGTCACCTCCCGACGGATCCGAGGACGGCATGCTCCCGATGACGTCGTGGATCACCAGCCCCGAGTTTCGTGAGGCGCCCTCGTTCTTCGACGTGCGATCGTCGAGGAAGTCACGCCGGACCATGTCCCGAACGTAGTTGCTGACGCTGTGGACACCTGAGATCTTCTTCTTCAGGAGGGGCCCGCCGGACCAGACGCTGACTGCGGCGACCGCTCCCTTGGCCGGGCCATAGTGACGGCCGGCGCACGCGATGCACTTGCCAAGAGCCGGCCCGCTGCAGTCCTCGCCGTCACGGATCAAGGTGCGATTGGCACAGCTATAGGCATAGTCCCGGGCGGTAATCAGCAGCGGGACGTCCATTCCGAGCAGGGCTGCAGCCGCGGAGTAGCTGATCCAGCCATACGAGTGAATGATGTCCGGCTTGAAGCTCTTGACCAGGCGGCGCAGCGAGATCGCCGTCACCGGGTCGGGGAACGGCGGCTGATAGTGCTGCCAGCGCTTGCGCGCGATGCCGGGCAGCGTACGCAGCTGCCGTAGCCGGTGGACGGAGATCCCCTGATCGACTTCGCTGGCCGGAAGGTCGTTTTGCCAGGTGGTTGCGACCGTCACCTCATGCCCGCGCTCGTGGAGCTTGCGGGCCAGTAGCTGTGTCTGAATCTGGGCCCCGCCGATATACGGCGGGTAGTCGTCACTCACCAAGAGTATGCGCACTTGGATCCGTCCACCCCTGCTAGTCGAAGGAAACTGCTGTCGGCAACCCAATCCGAACGCTACATCCGACCGCAGTCATGGTTACTGCACGCACTAATGCTAGCTGCATGCTCGAACGCTCAGACGGCTCTGGGTCTCAGGAAACGGGCAGAGACGTCAGCGACAGCTTGCCGGCATATTCCTGGGCCTCGCCGAGCAGGAGGGTGAGCCGGAACAGCGAGATGAGAAGAAGTCGTGTGTCCCTCGGCTCCTCGCTCAGCTCGTCTGCGAGACCGAGCAGCAGATTGTTGATCTTCTCCACGGTCGCGGACGAGGCGGCGTCTGCCGAGACCGGCAGGTTCCCGCGAAAGAGCGAATACGCGACGAGGGGAACCGCATTCGCCGCGAGACCCCGCACATCGGCACCGTCGGTCATCAACTCGACTGCGCTGGACTTCAGGAGCCGCTCGATCTCCTGGCGCTCGTCCAGCAGCGCTTCGGTGCC
Organism: uncultured Actinomycetota bacterium; assembly: GCA_963723405.1. GTDB lineage: Bacteria > Actinomycetota > Thermoleophilia > Gaiellales > Gaiellaceae > PALSA-600. The sequence goes on from CAVRQF010000010.1 coordinate 166,090, forward strand.
GACCTCCGCGAAGATACGCCGGCTGCGATCGAAGCCGCTGACGAGAAGGGACGACCGCGACTCGAACACATCGGCCAGAACGACTCGAAGATCGCCGTCGTCGTCGAGCGCCGCGAACGACCGGAACGCGTTGACCGCGTCCGGCGAGCGACTGCCGTTGTTCAACAGGAGCTGCAGGGACCGGACCATCAGCTCGCTCAGCCTCGCCTCGGTCTCGCGAATCTGCCATCGCGCCTCGCGTAGCTCGCGGGCCTCGCGTGCCGCCCGCTCCTCGTCGGTCTCCGCACCGGATCGCCTCAGCTCCTCGATGGCCTCGTCCGCCCTCTTGGCCACCCGCTGCGCCCGCTTTCGCAGCCCCCTCTCGGAGACTTCGGCGTCCGCAACCGCCAGGGCGTCGCCTCGTACCCGCATCAGGCCGGAAAGGTCAGAAGCCTGTCGGAGCCGCGGGACTGCCTCTTCCAGCATCTTCAGGCTCTCCGGATCGTCGAGCCGCGGCGCCGGGTCTGCGCCTGCGACGGCACTCATCGCCGCCTCTGTGGATGGGCGCTGTTCCATCGAATCCGCGAAGCTAGCCTATCCGTTCGTGCGAAGGCCAGGCGTGTGCCCTGTCGCTCAGGGCAGCGCCAGGAGTAGCCCGTGTCGCTCGAGGGTGGTGGCCGCGGACAGGATCGTGCTGTAAGTGAAGGCCAGACTGAGTCGCGATCGCGAGCAGGTCATGCAGCCCGTCGGAGAGGCTGAGCACCCACAGGAGTGCAGCCTCCGGATTCGTGCCGTCGGGGATCGACTGGTACAGCCCGCGCCTCCCGAGTTGAGGTTCGCCGTATGGGGCCAGGTTCCGGTACGTGCGGTTCGTCTCGACCGCGTCGATGATCTCGAGGATCGCGCCGAGCGACTCCGCCAGAGCCGACGAGGTGACGAGGTCGAGGTTGTCCGACGAGGAGTGATACTCGGGGAAGAGGCCGTGCGGCGTGCGGCTGAAGGCCCCCAAAGGCAGGTCGAAGCCGGGTGAGCAGAACTGGCGCTCGTCTCCCCCGAGCGGCGACCAGTCCGAGACGATGCTCCCGGGCTCGTCGCGGAGGACGAGGGCGGCCGCTCGGTCGACCGTCGCCCCGCCGCGGCGGCTTCGCTTGTACCTGAGCGGCCCGGGGTCGCCGACGCACGAGATCGCGAGCCCGTGGGCGACGCGATCGAGCCGACCCTCGTTGCGAGCGAGCCAGCATAGGGGCCCGAGCGTGCCCGGGCTCCAGAGCAGCCGGTAGGTGAAACGAAGGCTCTGCCGGGCCAATATCCGCGCGAGAGCCCAGAGCATGACGACCCCGGAGAGGTTGTCGTTGGCGAGCGCAGGGTGGCAGATGTAGGTGCTGATCAGGAACTCCTCTTCCGAGGCGCCCGGGATCAGCGCCTCTCCGGAGGAGAGCGAGCCCTCGACCAGGCTCGAGTCGACCAGGACCCGATACCGGCCGGGCGGGAGCGAGTCGAGCTGTCGACGGGAGAGACAGAATCCCCAGGCCTCCTCCCAGTACGAGGTCCGATACGGCACCGCATCCGGGTCGTCCGGATGCGTGAAGAGATGGGGGCGCAGCTCTTCGAGGTCCATCTCGGCATCCACCGGCCTGCTGTAGCCGAGCAGATGGAGCGGCGAGTCGGCGACGTCGACCACACGACGGCCGTCCGGCCCCTCGATCCATGCTCCCCTCACGACCCACTCCTGTGGCACCGTCCAGTCGAAAACGGGCGTCCCTGTCGGCGTCTCGACGAGCTCGAGCGGGACGTCGCGTCCGAGCACGGCCAGCGTCCTCCGCACTCCGTCGCCCGTCAGGCTCCGAGGGAGCGGGAAGAGCTCGGCCATGAGCGCCATCAGCTCCTCTCCAACGGTCGCGCCGTCCGGCACGGTATCCCAGTCGATCGGCATGTTCAGAAGCAAACGGTGGTCCAGAAGATACTGGCCAAGCCGCCGGGGCGAGCGATGCTCCCCTCGTACTAGGGTGCGTGACGTGCGCATCCTCGTGACCGGAAGTCACGGGCTACATCGGCTCGGTGCTCGCGCCGTCCCTCGCCCAGGCCGGGCACGAGGTGACTGGGCTCGACACGAGCTTCTATCGGGGCTGCGACTTCGGCCCGGAGCTCGGCGAGGTCCCGACGATCTGGCGGGACGTGCGGGACGTCCGGGCGGCGGAGCTCGAGGGCTTCGACGCGGTCGTCCACCTGGCGGCGCTCTCGAACGATCCGGTCGGCGAGCTCGATCCCGCGGTGACGTCGGAGATCAACTGCGACGCGACCGTCTCGCTCGCCGCGGCGGCGCGCGAGGCGGGCGTACGACGTTTCGTCTTCGCGTCGTCGTGCTCGATGTACGGCGCGTCGGGTAGCGACGAGCCGCTCGACGAGCACGCGCCGCTACAGCCGATCACGGCCTATGCCGAGTCCAAGGTGCGCGCCGAGGAGTCTCTCGTCGGGATGGCCGGGCCCGAATTTGCCCCCGTCAACATGCGAAACGCAACCGTCTACGGGGTTTCGCCCCGGCTGCGCCTCGACATCGTTCTCAACAACCTCGCGGCGTCGAGCCACACTGCCGGCGTCGTCCGACTCCTGAGCGACGGGCGCGCCTGGCGGCCGATGATCCATGTACGCGACGTCGCGAAGGTCGCGGGCGCACTGCTCGAGGCGCCGGAGGACTCGATTCGCGGGGAGAGCGTGAACGTCGGAAGCGACGCCCAGAACTACAGGATCCGCGACCTGGCGGAGGTCCTCTCCGAGGTCACGGGCTGCGCGGTCGAGATCGCGGATGGCTCCGGCGTCGACCCTCGGTCCTACCGGGTCGATTTCTCGAAGCTCGGGAGGCTTCTCCCCGGGCTCGAGCTCGACTGGAACGCCGAGGCCGGAGCCCGCGAGCTCGTGGAGACCTACCGCTCCGTCGGCCTAACCGTCGAGGACTTCGAGGGTGATCGGTTCACCCGCCTGCGGCGCCTGCGCCGCCTCCTCGACGAGGGGTCGATCGACCGACGCTTCGCTGGCTCGGGCCGGCCGAGCTCAACCGAGCCGGCGAAGGCCCTCGGGCGCGTCCACCGCTGTGACCTGCGTGTGCGTGGCGGCGTAGACCGGGTCGCCTTTCTCGTCGTAGAGATCCTTCACCCGGGCGATCTCCGTCACGACGAGCTTGATCTTGAAGACGGTGCCGTCGTCGAGGAGGTACTCGTTCCAGTGCTCGCCGGTAGCGCGGAAACCGACGACCTCGCCCTCGACCTCCTCGCCGTCAGGCTGCCTGAACTTCCTCGTCCCAGCCACCTCGCCTCCCCGCTCTCGGTTTCACCGGCCGCAGCCCGTCCCACCTTTCGTCTAGGTCGGCCTAGGCCGTTGATTTCAAGGGTGGATAGTAAGCTACGACCACACCGTCCGGGACCACGGGACGGCGGCTGCAATTGGCCCACCGAGCTCGCAAGGAATCTGGCCACTCACCGATAGCCGCGGCGGCAGGGTTTCTCCCGCCCGCCAAGGAACTCATCGGCTCCGAACATGCTCCCGAAAACCTCGCCCTCGTTTCTTCGCCTCTCCGCGCCTCGCCGTCCTCGACAGCGGCCGCGCTCCTCGTCCTGCTTCCGGCCGCGGGAGCGGCGCCCGGCGAGAAGCACGCGAAGAAGATCTCACTACCCGCTCCGCACCGTGCTCACGAACCCGAAGGTCGGGCATTGGGCAGTCGTCGTCCACGAGTCGGCGCGCACAAGTCGCCGGAGGCGAAGTCGTACGTCGTGACGACGCTCGACACCTTGACGAGCGACGGGACGCAGAACGTCGTGCTGATCCTCGACGAGCTCGACGTCAGCAAGTCCAAGGTCTGGTACCGGGTTCGGCTGCCGATCCTGCCGAACAACTCCACGGGCTGGGTGCCACGGAGCGCGCTCGGCACGGTCACGCCGGTGTACACGCACCTCTATGTCGACCGCGAGACGAAGATCGCGACGCTGAAGAAGAACGGCCGCGTGATCTTCACGACCAGGGTCGGCGTGGGCAAGCCGTACTGGCCGACCCCGCCCGGGCAGTTCTACATCCGCGACAAGCTCACGAACTTCAACAACCCGTTCTACGGGCCGATCGCCTTCGGGACGAGCGCCCGCTCGGCCGTCCTCACCGACTGGCCCGGCGGCGGGTTCATCGGCGTGCACGGCACGAACGAGCCGGAGCTCGATCCCCGGGTACGATCTCCCACGGCTGCATCCGCCTGCGCAACGACGTCGATCGTCGAGCTCGCCAGGCTGATGCACGTCGGCACGCCGCTGACGATCACGCTAGACGGCTCTAAGCGCCGAGGCTCGCGGCGAGGAAGCTGCGCGGCGTCGTCGAGATCGGGACGACGTGGTAGCCGGGATCCTGGTAGGGTAGCTGGCCTTCGAGCGGGCGCCACACGCCGCCGTCCTTCGTCGCGAGCGAGACATCCGAGAAGCGGTAGGCGTAGGTGTTGCAGGCGCCGGTGCCCGCCGTTCCAGTTCTCGGCGACGGCCTGCGGGTACCAGGCGTCGTGGCTTCCGGGAAGATGGATCGGCGGGCTCACGGGCTTGCCGTCGAGCCACACCCGCCACCAGGAGCGCTTACCTGCCATCTCGAGGACGGCGAACCTGTGCGACGCGCCGGCGCCGACGCCCGCGGCGAGCTCGGTGTAGTGCGGCGGGGAGCCGGCGACGGTGACCTCGTAGTAGATCTCGCTCGTGTCGTCGGACGCTGAACGCCGCGTAGCCGGTCTGGAGCCACTCAGCGACGCCGCCCGGGCCCGCGCTCGTGCCGCCGACGCCGATCCAGCCGCCGACGTGGCCGTCGGTGACGGCCGGCGCGACCGTGGTCGAGAGGGTCGCCGAGACGCCGTGGGCCTTCGCGTCGGACTCGAGCCCGGCGTAGGAGAACTCCTTCACGCCGCAGCCGGTCGCCGACGTGCTGCCGCCCTCTGCCGGGCGTGGCAACGAGGAACACGAGAAGAAGAAGACCGAGTGCTGGGATGATGCGGCGCATGAGCGAAGCCTCCGGGCGAGGACGAGAACTCCTGTCCCGGCTTGGATCGGCCTCGCGCACGGCGACCGGTGATCCCTCGAACTGAGGTTGGGCTCCCTCGAGCGAGCCCGCCGGTGGACGAGCAGGCTGCGGGACCGGGCGGCCCCGCAGCCCCCGAGCTGCTACATCCTGGCCTTGACCTGGCCGCGGATCTCTCCGCCCGCGTTCTTCGCGGTGTGCACGTTCACGTACGTGTTCCCGCTCTGCAGCATCTTCGCGATCGCAGCCGAGAGATGGGCCGTGCCGCTGGCCGGGGAGGTGCACGGGCCGCACAGCGGAATGATCACGGGGCCCGGCTTGCCCTTCGCACCCGCGTGGACGTGCGCTGCGGTGGCGGCGCCGGTCAGGTGCTTGAAGGTCAGCTTCCAGGTCATCTTCGTGCCGGTCACCGTGGCGTCGAAGCTCCCGCCCGCCCTGATCGAGGCGCCCGACTCCTTCGGTACCTCCTGCCTCGTGTCGAGGCTCGCCTTGTAGCTCGTGGACGACGCCGACTGCCCGGCCAGCGCCACGGCTGCCACGATGCCCGTCACTGCGATGACGCTGCCGAGGAGAACTGTCATTCGCTTGCGCATCTAGGGAATCCCTCCGGTTTGGATTTTCGTCGGGAGCTAGGTGCTCTCCCATGCTGTATTCGCCGAATCGACCGCACTGGATCGTTTCTCGGCCGAACGGTCGCGGCGTCCGCCCGCGGCGAACGCGACACCGGCGAGGATCAGGGCGAGCCCGGCCAGCGACTCCCAGCGCAGCGGCTCGCCCAGGAGAAGCACGCCGTACGCGACCGCGATCGCGGGAATCATGTAGGTGACGAGGATCGTCCGCGACGGGCCGACGCTCGCGAGCAGGGCGAAGAGCATGACGTAGGCGATCCCCGTCCCGGCGAGGCCGAGCGCGAGCACCGAGCCGGTCTCCTTCCACCCGGGCATCGCTGCCGGGAGGTGCGCGAGCCCGAGCGGAGCGGCCACCACGGTCGCGACGACGCAGGACCCGGCACCGATCACGAGCGGGTCGACCCCCGAGAGCTTGCGCGAGGCGAACGTGGCTCCGCAGGCGTAGCAGAACGCCGCGAGCACGACGGCGAGCGCCGCGAGGATGCCACCGCCGCCGGGAGAGCCGAGGAGGAGAGCGACGCCGGCGAAGCCGACGAGGAATCCCGCGAGCCGCCTGCCCCCCACCCGCTCGAGCCCGAGAGTCACCGCGATGAGCACCGTGAAGATCGGTGCGGCCGCCTGGAGGATGGCGGCGAGGCTCGAGGTGATCCGGGTCTCGGCCCACGAGAACAGGATGAACGGCACGGCGGTGTTCACGATCCCGAGCACGATCAACGCCCACCACGCCGCGCGCGCCTGCCGGAGGGCACCTCCGCCGCCGACCACGAGCGCGATCGGAACGAGCACGACCGCGCCGAGGAGGACGCGGAAGAAGACGAGAGCCCACGGGTCGATCTCGCGATCCGCGACACGGATGAACATGAACGACGCGCCCCAGATCAGCGAGAGCGCCACGAGCAGGACTGCATCACGACGGTTCACTCTGGTGTTGTAACGATCGGGGCACGCCTTTCGTGAGATCCGGTGGCCGTCCGCCTGCCCGGGCTAGACTGGCCTTCTGAGCGCCGTCGCAGAGCAGCCACTCCATCGCGCGCTCGGTCTCACCGACTGGGAGTTCGGACGAATCGGGGAGCTGCTCCGCCGGGCGCCGAACGATTTCGAGCTCGCCGTCTTCTCCGTTCTGTGGTCGGAGCATTGCGGCTACAAGCACTCGGCGCCGCTCCTGCGGCGGCTGCCGTCTTCGGGGGAGCGCGTGCTGCAGGGCCCGGGCGAGAACGCGGGAGTGGTCGACGTCGGCGGCGGCCTCGCGGTCGCCTTCAAGGTCGAGTCGCACAACCATCCAACAGCCGTCGAGCCCTTTCAGGGCGCCGCGACGGGCGTCGGCGGCATCCTGCGCGACGTCGTCGCCATGGGCGCCAGGCCGATCGCGCTGCTCGACGGGTTGTGGTTCGGCTCGCCGGACTGGCACTTCCGGCGCGCGATCGGAGGGATCGCGCACTACGGCAACTGCGTCGGGGTGCCGACCGTCGGGGGCACGACGGTCTTCGACGAGGCTTACGCTGCGAACCCGCTCGTGAATGCGATGTGCGTCGGACTGCTGCCCGCCGAGCGGGTGCTGCGGGCCAAGGCCACGGGTGCCGGGAACCTGATCGTGCTCTACGGCGCGCTCACCGGGCGTGACGGGATCGGCGGAGCCTCGGTGCTCGCGAGCCAGGACCTCGACGGCTCCGACGAGAAACGGCCGTCCGTCCAGATCGGCGACCCGTTCCGGGGCAAGGCGCTGATCGAGGTGTCCCTCGATCTCGTCGAGCGGGAGCTCGTCGTGGGGTTGCAGGACTGCGGTGCCGCAGGGCTCGCGTCCTCCCTCGCCGAGATGGCTTCGGGCGGCGTCGGGGTCGACGTCGACCTGGACCGCGTGCCGCTGCGTGAGCCCGATCTCGAGGCCTGGGAGATCATGATCTCCGAGTCGCAGGAGCGGATGGTGGCGGTCGTCGAGCCCGAGCGGCTCGCCGACGTGCAGGCGGCGTGTGCCCGCTGGGAGCTGCCGTGCACCGTGATCGGCAAGGTGCGAGGCCACGGTGAGCTCCGCGTCTTCCTGGACGGCGACGTGGTCGGTGCGATCCCGGCCGCGCTCCTCACCGAGGAGACGCCGCGTTACGACCTCGAACTCGAGGACCGCCCGAGCTCACCCGTTCCACGGAGCGCGAGCAACGACCACCCGAAGACCTGGATCTTCGAGCAGTACGACCAGCTCGTCGGCTCCCGAACCGTACGCCGGCCCGGACTCGGCGCAGCCGTCCTTCGGCTCGAGGGGACACGCGGCCTCGCCGTCTCCCTCGACGGGCCTCGGATCGGCGAGCGCGACCCGTTCCAGGCCGGCCGCCAGGCAGTCTTCGGCGCCGCCCTGAGCGTGGCCTGCGCCGGTGGCGAGCCGATCGCGCTCACCGACTGCCTCAACTTCGGCAACCCCGAGCGGCCCGAGATCGCCTGGGAGCTGGCTCGCGCGATCGACGGTATCGCCGAGGCCGCGGACGAGCTCGGGATCCCGGTGGTGTCGGGGAACGTGTCGCTCTACAACGAGACCGGCGGTCGCCCGATCCCGCCCACGCCCGCCGTGGGCTGCGTCGGCCTCATCGCCGACGTGGCGCGGATCCCGGCGCGCTGGCGCCGAGGCGACCGCGCCGCGTTCCTGCGCGGCGAGGGAGCCGAGCTCGTGCGCTTCGTGTGGCAGAACGCGGGACGCTTCACCCTCGCCCACGACGGTGACATTCGCGCGGCGGCTGCGTGGAGCGGTGTCGAGACCGGGATTGCCTGCCCCGAAGGGCCGGGCGTGCTCGTCGCGCTCTTCGACGCGGATCCGCTCGACTGGAACGACGTCGTCGAGCTCGGGATCATCTGATGTGCGGCGTCTTCGGCATTCGCGCACCGGGCCGCGACGTGGCGCGCCTCTCGTACTTCGGCCTCCACGCGCTCCAGCACCGCGGGCAGGAGTCGGCCGGGATCGCGGTGTCCGAGAACGGGCGCCTGACCGGCCTGCGAGAGCTCGGCCTCGTGGCGCAGGTCTTCGACGAGCAGAAGCTGTCGGGCCTCCGGGGCGACCTTGCGATCGCGCACACCCGCTACTCGACGACGGGATCGAACGCGTGGGCGAACGCGCAGCCGCTGATCCACCACGGCTCGGCGCGAACGGTCGCGCTCGGCCACAACGGGAACCTGACGAACGCCGACGAGCTCCGCGACGAGCTCGCCCCGCGCCTCGGCTCGACGTCCGACAGCGAGGTGATCGCCGCGATGATCGCAGGGGACGACCGCCCGCTGGAGGAGGCCGCCGCGGCGGCGCTCGAGCGGATCGAGGGCGCTGCGGCGGTGGTCGGCCTCGCGGACGGGAAGCTCTTCGCCTTCCGCGACTCCCTCGGCTTCCGGCCCCTGGTGCTCGGCGATCTGCACGGCGACCCGGTCGTCGCCTCCGAGACGTGTGCCCTCGACCTGCTCGGCGCGACGTTCGTGCGGGAGGTGTGCCCGGGCGAGCTGCTGGTCGCGGGAGAGAACGGGCTCGAGTCGATCCAGGTGCTCGAGCGCGCCCGGCCCGGCGCGCTCTGCATCTTCGAGTTCTTCTACCTCGCCCGCCCCGACACGCGCCTCGAAGGCGTCGAGGTGCACGGCGCGCGGGTGCGGATGGGCGAGCGCCTGGCGGCCGAGGCGCCCGCCGCGGCCGACCTCGTGCTGCCGATCCCGGATTCCGGCACGCCGGCTGCGATCGGGTTCTCGCGTGCGAGCGGGATCCCGTTCAGCGAGGGCCTGATCAAGAACCGCTATATCCACCGCACCTTCATCCAGCCCGAGCAGGGCATGCGAGAGCAGGGGATCCGGATGAAGTTCAACCCCCTCGACGAGGTCGCCGGGAAGCGCCTGGTGATCGTCGACGACTCGATCGTGAGGGGCTCGACGACGCGTCAGATCGTGCAGATGCTCTTCGACGCGGGCGCCGCGGAGGTGCATGTCCGTATCTCCTCCCCGCCGGTCGTCTCGCCCTGTTACTACGGCATCGACCTCGCGAGCCCGGACGAGATGATCGCCGCCGGCAACACAGTCGAGGGCGTCCGGGCTGCGATCGGCGCCACCTCGCTCGCCTACCTCTCGCTCGAGGGCCTCCAGGAGTCGACCGCGCGGCCGGCGAGCTCGCTCTGCCGCGCGTGCCTCACCCGCGAGTACCCGACCCGCATTCCGGCGGCGTCCGAGAAGCTGCGGTTCGAGCCCGTTCGCTAGCGAGGAGCGGCGGCCGGCTCCTGGGAGAGCGCCTTCGCCCGACCGTACCGACGGCTCCTGGGCGAGCGCCTTCGCCCGCCCATAGCGGACGGCCCGCGCGACCTGGGCCGGGTCGTATCCCCGCTCGATCAGCTCCTGCTTCAGCTCTCCTTCCTCTGCGAGCCGCAGGAAGAGCCACGCAAGCGCGCCGAGCGTCACGGCTCCCCCCTCGCCCATCATCACGACGCCCGCGAGGTTCTGGTCGTGGACCGCGCTGATCCCCCACAGCGGATGCGCATGCACGTACCAGGGATAGAAGACCGAGCTCGACCAGATGAACACGTTGCCGAGGATGGTGTCGACGAACCGCACGACGACGATGTAGCCGACCTTCCAGCCTGTCCCGAACCACTCAGGTGCCGGAAGCGTCTCGAGCACCGGCGACCACATCAGGCACCCGCAGCTGAACATCAGGAAGTGCTCGAGCGCGTGAACGCCGCTGTGATGCAGTGCCGCCTGGTAGAGCACGGGCAGATGCCAGAGGTAGAGGTTCACGGCCCAGATCGGCAGCGCCACGAGCGGATGGGTGAGGAAGCGGAGCCGGTCGACCGGCTTCAACGCGAGCACGGGCCGGAGCACGGGCCCGGTCAGGCCGGCGACGAAGCAGAGCGGCGCCAGGTCGCCGAGGATCACGTGCTGGCCCATGTGGATGAAGAAGAAGTCCTTCTCGCCGAGCTCGTCCACCGGGGAGTTGAGCGCGATCACGACGAGGGCGATCCCGAGCCAGAACAGGAACTGCCGGCTCGCCGGCACCGGCCGGCCGCGGCGCGCGAGCGTGCGCGTCCGGCGCAGGTAGAGCACCGACACGAGCAGCGTCGGCACGATCTGCAGCGGCTCGAGGTTCCAGGTGGTGGCGGCAGAGGCGAGCACCTCCTCAAGTGTGGCGCCGTAGACTCAGGCCGTGGCGGCTGAACGGACGAGCTACGCCGGCGCCGGGGTCTCGCTGGCGGTTGCCGAGGGCGTCGTCGGACGCCTTCGCGCCGCAGTCGAGTCGACCGGCGCGACCGATTTCGGCGGCTTCGCAGGCCTTTACCCTCTCGACGACCGCCGTCTTCTCGCCGCGTCGACCGACGGCGTCGGGACGAAGCTGATGCTCGCCCGGGCGCGCGGCCGCCTCGCCGACTGCGGCCGCGACCTCGCCGCGCATTGCATCAACGATGTGGCCACGACCGGCGCGACGCCGCTCATCCTGCTCGACTACGTGGCCGCGAACGCGATCGACCTCGACCAGGTCGCCGAGCTCGTGGAGGGCGCCGCCGAGGTGTGCCGGGCCGCCGGCGTCGCGCTCGTCGGCGGCGAGACGGCCGAGCTGCCGGGCATCTACAGGGACGGTGAGCTCGACTTCGCCGGCACCTGCGTGGGGATCGTCGACCGCGACGTGCTCGTGGACGGAAGCACGGTCGGAGCGGGCGATGCGGTGATCGGGCTCTCGTCGGCCGGCTTGCACGCGAACGGCTTCACGCTCGTGCGGCGCGTCCTCGAGCTCGAGGACTACGACGGCGCCGACCTGCTCGCTCCCACCCGTCTCTACCTCGACGACGCGCGCGCGCTCCGCGGCCGTGCCAGGGCCTTCGCGCACGTGACCGGCGGCGGCATCGTCGGCAACCTCAGCCGCGTCGTCCCGGACGGCCTCCGCGTCGAGATCGACTGGGACGCCTGGACGCGGCCGCCGGTGTTCGGCTGGCTCGCCCGGCACGTCGACGAGGAGGAGCTGCGCCGCGTGTTCAACCTCGGGATCGGCTGGTGCGCCGTCGTCTCCGAGCCCGCGCCCGGCGAGCTCGTGATCGGGAGGATCGCGTGAGTCTCCCGGCGGGAGGCGCTGTCGGCCACGGGCGTGGGATCGGCGTGCTGGTCTCCGGGCAGGGCTCGAACCTGCAGGCCCTGATCGACGCCGGGCTGCCCGTCGCCGCAGTCGGGTCCAACCGGAAGGACGCCTACGCTCTCGAGCGTGCACGCGCAGCCGGGATCCCGACCGCGACCTTCTCGCTCGACTGCCACGAGAGCCGGGAGGAGCGCGACCTCGTCATGGCCACCTGGCTCGAGGAGCACGCCGTCGACCTCGTCGTCCTCGCCGGGTACATGCACCTTCTCACGAACGCCGTTTCTCGCCCGGTTCCCGGGCTGCATCGTGAACGTCCACCCCTCGCTCCTGCCGGCGTTCCCGGGCGCCCGCCCGATCGAGGATGCGCTCGCCGCCGGCGTCGACACGACCGGCGTGACCGTCCACCTGGTCGACGAGGGCATCGACACCGGGCCGATCCTCGTCCAGGAGCCCGTTCCCGTCGAGCCGCGCGACACGCTCGAGGCGCGCCTCCACGCGGTCGAGCACCGCCTCCTTCCCGAGACCGTGGCGGGAGCTGGTTGCGGCATGAGCCGATTTGAAGGGTGCCTGGCATGAGAGCTGCTGATTTCGGTCTACGACAAGAACGGGATCGACGCGTTCGCGTCCGGCCTCGCCCAGCTCGGGTTCGAGCTCGTGTCCTCGGGCGGGACGGCCGCGTTCCTCGAGGAGCAGGGGCTCGAGGTGACCCGCGTCGAGGACGTGACCGGCGCGCCCGAGATGCTCGCCGGCCGGGTCAAGACGCTCCACCCCGCGATCCACGCCGGGATCCTCGCGCGGCTCGACGCCGAGGAGGATCGCGCCACGCTCGCCGAGCACGGGATCGAGCCGTTCGAGCTCGTCTGCGTGAACCTCTACCCGTTCACGTCGCTGGCCGGCCGGTTCGGCGTCGAGCAGGCGGACATCATCGAGATGATCGACGTCGGCGGCCCGTCGCTCCTGCGCGGTGCCGCCAAGAACTTCGCCCACGTCGCGCCGGTCTGCCGGCCCGAGCAGTACGACCCGGTGCTCGCCGAGCTCTCCGGCGGAGGCCTGTCGCCGGAGACCCGCCGCGCTCTCGCTGCCGAGGCCTTCGCCGTGACGGCCGCGTACGACGCCGCGATCGCGCGCTGGTTCGCAGAAGACCAGTACTTCCCCGAGCAGCTCACGCTCACGTTCCGCAAGATCACCGACCTTGCCTACGGCGAGAACCCGCACCAGACCGCCGCGTACTACGAGGAGGTCGGGTCGCGGAAGCATCTCCTCTCGCGCGTGAACCAGCTCGGCGGCAAGGAGCTCTCGTACAACAACCTCGCCGACCTCGAGGCCGCGCGCCGGATCATGCGCGAGCTCGATGACCCGGCCGCGGTGATCGTGAAGCACGCGAACCCGTCCGGCGTTGCGGTCGCGGAGACGATCGACGACGCCTACGCGCGCGCCCTCGCCGCCGATCCCGTCTCGGCCTTCGGCTGCGTGCTGATGGTGAACCGGCCGGTCGACGCGGCGCTCGCCGCCCGGATCGCCGAGCAGTTCGTCGAGGTCGTCTTCGCGCCGGAGTACGACGACGAGGCGCTCGAGGTGCTCGGCGCCAAGCCGGCGCTGCGGATCCTCCGTGATCGCGAGCGGCGCGTGGACACGCCGGGCGAGCGCGACTACAAGCGCGTCGTCGGCGGGCTGCTCGTGCAGCAACGCGACTCCACGCCCGAGACGCGCGAGGGCATGGACGTTGTCATCGGCTCGGTCGACGAGGTTCGCTGGGGCGACGTCGTCTTCGCCTGGACGGTCTGCAAGCACGTCAGCTCGAACGCGATCGTCCTTGCCAGGGACGGCCAGACGATCGGGATCGGAGCCGGCCAGATGAGCCGGGTCGACGCCGTGCGGATCGCGATCGAGAAGGCGCAGGAGCTCGGCCACGACCCGTCCGGAGCAGTGCTCGCGAGCGATGCGTTCTTCCCGTTCGCAGACGGCCCGCAGCTCGCGCTCGACGCGGGCGTCTCGCTGCTCGTCCAGCCCGGCGGGTCGAAGCGCGACGACGAGGTTCGCGCAGCGGTCGAGGCCGCGGGCGCGGCGATGGTCTTCACCGGCCGTCGCCACTTCCGGCACTGACGGAATAGACCCGGGACCGAGTACGTTACGGCCCGGGTAAGAAAACGGGAGGGAGTGGAGAGATGGCAGAGCTGGATCCGCGCCGCTGGAAGGCGCTGGCTGTTGTTTGTGCGGCGTACTTCATGACCATCCTCGACGTCGCCATCGTCAACGTGGCGCTGCCCACGATCGGGAAGGACCTCAACTTCTCGCGCGACGACCTGCAGTGGGTCGTGACCGCCTACGCGATCACGTTCGGAGGGTTCCTGCTGCTCGGCGGGCGCGCCGCGGACATCCTCGGGCGCCGTCGCGTCTTCCTGGCGGGTGTCGTCCTGTTCACCGCGGCCTCGCTCTTCTGCGGTCTTGCCTGGTCCGAGGGTGTCCTCATCGGCGCGCGCGCCGTTCAGGGCTTCGGCGCGGCGGTCATCTCCCCGGCCGCGCTCTCGATCATCACCACGACCTTCCCCGAGGGGGCGGAGCGGAACAAGGCGCTCGGCGTCTGGGGCGCCATGGGGGGCTCGGGCGCCGCCGTCGGCGTGCTCCTCGGCGGCGTACTGACCAAGTACGCGGGGTGGGAGTGGATCTTCTTCATCAACGTGCCGGTCGGCGTGATCGCGTTCCTCCTCGCTCCGCGGTTCGTACGCGAGAGCCGTGACGACCGCTCGACCACTCCGGACGTCGCCGGCGCGATCACCGTCACAGCCGGGATCGCGCTCCTCGTCTACGCGGTCTCGAACGCGCCCGTGCACGGCTGGGGCTCGGGCTGGATCATCACCCGACTCGCGATCTCCGCGGTTCTCATCGTCGCGTTCCTCGTGATCGAGTCGCGGGCGAAGGAGCCGCTGCTTCCGTTCTCGATCTTCAGGATCAGGACGGTCGCCGGCGCGAACATCACAGCGTTCATGCTCGGGGCGGTGACCTTCGCGAACTTCTTCGTCCTCACCCTGTACGTGCAGCAGGTGCTCCACTACTCGGCGCTGAAGACGGGGATCACGTTTGCGGTGACGGCGGTCAGCGCCGTCCTGTGGGCCGGCCTGTCGCAGTACCTCGTCACGAGGGTCGGCGCGAAGCCGGTGATGATCGTCGGGTTCGTCGTGTTCGCGGTCGGGATCTTCCTGTACACGCAGGTCTCCGCCGACGGCTCGTTCGTGGGCGACCTCCTGCCCGGGTACATCCTGGTCGGCTTTGCGCTTGCCGTTCACGTTCATCCCGATCTCGGTGGCGGCGCTCGGCGGGGTGCAGGCTCACGAGGCCGGCCTCGCCTCGGGTCTCTTCAACACCTCCCAGCAGGTCGGGGGCGCGATCGGGGTGGCGGTCGTCTCGTCGGTGTCGATCAGCCACTTCAACCACCTGACCGGCGAGGGGGTCCCGTTCGCCCAGGCCTTCACCAGCGGCTCGCAGTGGGCGTTCTGGGTCATGTTCGGGATCTCGCTCGCGTCCATCGTCGCGGCGGTGACGCTGATCAGGCGTGAGGAGCTCGCGCCCGTCGGGGAGGCGGTTCCCGCAGAGGCCTAACGCGGTTGAGGCTCGATGCGCATTGTTCGTGGTCGTGGAGCCGCAGGCGCTGCGCCTGGAACGGCCCCACGACGGACGCGCAATACACATCAAACCTCAGGTCCGGGATGGCGCGCGAGTACCCGAGCCTCCTCGACCTGGTCGGGGGAACGCCCATCGTCCGGCTCGACCGGATCTCGCGGGACACCGGCGGGGAGATCCTCGCCAAGCTGGAGTTCCTGAACCCCGGTGGCTCGGTGAAGGACCGCATCGGGCTCGCGATGATCGAGGAGGCGGAGCGCGAGGGCCGGCTCCGGCCCGGCGGGACGATCGTCGAGCCGACCTCGGGGAACACGGGGGTCGGGCTCGCGATCGCGGCGGCGAGCAAGGGTTATCGGTGCATCTTCGTGATGCCCGACAAGATGAGCCAGGAGAAGATCGCGATGCTGCGGGCTACGGAGCCGAGGTCGTGATCACGCCGACCGCGGTCGATCACGACTCGCCCGAGTCGTACTACTCGGTCTCGTCGCGGCTCGCGGAGGAGATCCCGGGCGGGTTCAAGCCCGACCAGTACTCGAACCGCGCGAATCCGGACTCGCACTACAGGACGACCGGGCCCGAGATCTGGGAGCAGACCGGCGGCGAGATCGACGCGGTCGTGATCTCGGTCGGCACCGGCGGGACGATCAGCGGCGTGGGCCGCTACTTCAAGGAACAGGGCTCGCCGGCGCTGATCGTCGGCGTCGATCCGGAGGGATCGATCTACACCGCGAAGGACGAGGGCGAGCTCCATCCGTATCTCGTCGAGGGGATCGGCAAGGACATGTGGCCCGAGACGATCGACCTGACCCAGGTGGATGAGTGGATTCGGGTCTCGGACCGCGACTCGTTCCTGACGGCGCGGCGGCTCGCGCGCGAGGAGGGGATCCTGGCGGGCGGCTCGTCGGGAAGCACCGTCTGGGCAGCGATCCAGGTTGCCGAGCGGCTCGGGGCCGGCGCTCGGGTGCTGACGCTCCTGCCCGACTCGGGCCGGTCGTACCTCTCGAAGTTCCTCGACGACAAGTGGATGCTCGAGCACGGGTTCGCCGAGCGTGGGTCTCCCACCCCTACCGTCTCCGAGCTCCTCAGAGCGAAGGGCGCCGAGGCCGAGGCGACACCTGCGCTCGTGACGATCTCGGCCCGCCAGAAGGCCGGCGAGGCGATCGAGGTGATGCACCGCTACTCGATCTCGCAGCTCGTGGTGGTGAGGGACGGCGCGATCGACTCGCTGGCCGACGTCGTCGGGTCGCTCCAGGACCGTGACCTCCTCGAGCGGGTGTTCCGCGACCCGGATGCCCTGCACGAGGATGTTGCAGGCGCGATGCAGCCGCCCCTCGCGACCGTCGAGGCCTCCGCGTCGGTCGACGAGATCGTCGCCGCGCTGACCGCAGGCGCGAACGCCGTCCTCGTCGTCGAGGGCGGCCGCCCGACCGGCGTCGTCACCCGCTCCGACCTCCTCGAGTACCTGGCCCAGGTCTCGGACACCACGCGCGCCCCGCGGCGGGGATGACGAAGCCCGGGCGGGGTCCCGAGCACCGCTCGGGACTCTTGGCGTCTCGACGGTGAAGACGGCGTCGGTGGCGGCGCTGCGGCGGTACGTCGTCGTGCGCCAGGGGTACGCATCGCGCGCCCGGAAGGCGACAGCAGGTGAGGTCGCCGCCGAGATCGGCCGCCTCGGGGCGGTGCAGCTCGACTCGATCTCGACCGTCGACCGGGCTCACCGGATCACGCTCTCGACTCGGGTCGGAGGATTCGACGAGGGCGCGGTCTCGCGCCTCCTCGGACGCGGGCAGATCTTCGAGTACTGGGCCCACGAGGCCTGCCTGCTGCCCGTCGAGGACTACCCGCTCTTCAAGCGGCGGATGCTCGACCACGCAGACCATCACTGGTGGGGTCGCGAGCGAACGGCCGAGGGCCGAGCGATCGAACGCGAGGTGCTCGCGCGGCTCGAAGCCGAGGGCGCGCTCCCGGTGAGGGCGTTCGAGGGTCGCAGCGAGGCGATGTGGGGCTGGAAGCCGGCGAAGCGGGCGCTCGAGTTCCTGTTCGCCGCGGGCGAGGTCGCGATCGCGGGCCGGCAGGGGTTTCAGCGCGTCTACGACCTGCCCGAGCGCGTGATCCCGAGGGCCGCTCTCGACGCCCCGGCGCCGACCGAGGAAGAGTTCAAGCGCGGGTACACGCTCCGCGCGATCGAGGGCCGCGGCGCGCTCACGGAGGCCGGGATCGCCGAGCACTGCCGCTTCGACGGCGGCGCGAAGGCGGTCCGCCCGCATGTGGACGCACTCGTCGAGGCCGGGCTGCTCGAGCGGGTCGCGCTCGACGACGGCGGCCCACCCGTCGTCGTCGAGGCCGGCGCCGAGCTCGACGGCTCTCCCGCCGCACCCGTGCTCCTGTGCCCGTTCGACAACCTGATGTGGGACCGCCCGTTCCTCCGGCGGCTCTTCGGCTTCGACCACCTGATCGAGGTCTACAAGCGCGAGCACGAGCGCGTCTACGGCTACTACGTCCTGCCGCTCCTCGTCGGCGACCGCTTCATCGGCCGCGCCGACCTGAAGGCCGACCGCGCCCGCGGCGTCCTCCAGATTCGCCGCTTCACGACCGAGCCGGGGGTACGCCGCTCGACCGACGAGCCGCTCGACCGCGCCGCCGCCCGGCTCGCTACCGCGCTCGGCCTCACGGCGGTCGAGCGCGCCGAATAGATTTCCCGCGCGATGAGCGAGACGCCCTTCGAGCTCGGGACCGGCGACGGAGCCCTGCACGGCCACTTCGGCGGCACGGGCATCCCGGCGCTCCTGCTCCACGGCGGCCCGGGCTCCCCGACTACATGCGCGGCTGCGCCGCGGAGCTCGGGAACCTGTTCACGACCATCCGCTATACGCAGCGGGGCGTAGCCCTCGACGGTCGGCGGCCCTACACCGTCGAGACGCATATGGCGGACGCGATCGCGATCCTCGACCTCTTCGGGCAAGAGAAAGCCTGGGCGATCGGGCATTCGTGGGGCGGGCACCTCGCGCTCCATCTCGCGGTCGCGCACCCCGAGCGGCTGTACGGGATCGCCTGCATCGACCCGCTCGGGGCCTCCGACAAGGTCCTCGCGGAGTTCGACGAGAACCTCCGACGCGAGCTGACCGGCGAGGAGCGGGCGCGGCTCGACGAGATCGAGGCGCTCGAGGCCGAGGGAGGGCGACCGAGGAGGAGTCGTCGAGACGATCCGCATCCTCTGGCCCTCGTACTTCTACGACCGGAGCGCGGCCCCGCCGTGCCCGATCGAGCACCGCGGCGTCGAGGCAGCGCTCGAGACCGGCAGGTCGGTGCACGAGCACTTCGAGGCCGGAACGCTCAGGAAAGGGATCGGGAAGATCGCGGTGCCCGCGCTCTTCGTCCACGGCATCGACGACCCGCTCCCGCTCCGCACGTCGGTCCAGACCGCGAAGCGCATTCCCGGCGCACGGGTCGCGCGGATCCCGAAGTGCGGCCACTTCCCGTGGCTCGAGCAGCCGGGCTACCTCGCGAGGGCGCTCCGCGGCCTGATCGCCCTCATGTAGCCCGCTAGGCTCCACCGCAATGGAGTTCGAGACCCGAGCGATCCACGTCGGCCAGGACCCCGATCCCGCCACGGGCGCGATCATCACGCCGATCTACCAGACCACCACCTACGTCCAGGAGGCGGTCGGCGTGAACAAGGGCTACGACTACTCGCGCGCCTCGAACCCGACACGGGTGGCGCTCGAGGAGGCGCTCGCGAGCCTCGAGGGGGCCGAGCACGGGATCGCGTTCTCATCCGGCCTCGGCGCCACGACGACCCTGATGCACCTCATCGACCCGGGTGAGCGCGTCGTCCTGATCGCGGACGTCTACGGCGGCGTGTACCGGATGACGTCGCTGGTATACGAGCCAAAGGGCTACAGGTTCACGTACGTCCCCGCCGAGGAGTTCGACGAGACCCTCGGCGCTCACCTCGGCGACGACACTCGGCTCGTCTGGGTCGAGACGCCGTCGAACCCGCTGCTGAACGTCGTCGACATCCGCCGTGCAGCCGAGACGGCCCACGCCGCCGGCGCGCTGCTCGCCGTCGACAACACCTTTGCCTCCCCCTACCTCCAGCAGCCGCTCGAGCTCGGCGCGGACGTCGTCCTCCACTCGACGACCAAGTACCTCGGCGGCCACTCCGACGTGATCGGCGGCGCCATCGTCACGAATGACGCGGCGCTCGCCGAGAAGCTCCGTTTCCTGCAGAAGTCGCTCGGCGCCGTCCCGGGCCCGTTCGACTGCTGGCTCGTCCTCCGGGGGCTGAAGACGTTGGCTCTCAGGATGCGCCAGCACTGCGAGAACGCCGCGGCCGTCGCCGCGTTCCTCGAGGGCCACGAGGCAGTCGAGCGTGTCCTCTACCCGGGGCTGCCGGCGCACCCCGGCCACGAGGTGGCGCGCCGTCAGATGCGGGACTTCGGCGGCATGGTGTCGTTCCTCGTCGACTCGGAGGAGGAGGCGGTCGCCCTCGTCGGGCGGACGAAGCTCTTCGCCCTCGCCGAGTCCCTCGGCGGCGTCGAGAGCCTGATCGAGCATCCGGCCCGGATGACCCACGCCTCGACGGCAACTGCCCCGTTCGCCGCGCCCCGGAACCTGATCCGTCTCTCGGTCGGGATCGAGGCCGCGACCGATCTCGTCGCCGATCTCGCGACGGCGCTCGTCGGCAGCCCGGCGCGCGCCCGCGCCTGAGAGCCCGTGCTCGAGACGATCGATCTCGGGTTCCTCGGCTACCCGAGCGCGATCGGCGTGTACCTGGTCGAGACGCCGGACGGCCCCGCCCTGCTCGACTGTGGGCCGTCGAGCACCCTCCCCCGGCTCCGGGAAGGGCTGCGCGAGCGCGGGCTCGAGCTCACCGACGTCCACGACCTGCTCCTCTCGCACATCCACCTCGATCACGCCGGGGCCGCCGGGTCGATCGTCCGCGAGCATCCTCAGCTCACGGTGTGGGTATCCGAGGTCGGGGCGCCGCACCTGGCCGAGCCGTCGCGCCTCGAGGCCTCCGCCCGGCGGCTCTACGGCGAGAGCTTCGACACGCTCTGGGGCGAGCTCGCGCCGGTCCCGAACGAGAACATCAGGATCGCCTCCGGCGACGTCCTCGGCTGGGAGTCCTTCCCGACGCCGGGGCACGCCTCGCATCACGTCTGCTATCTCAGGGACGGAACGCTCTTCGCCGGCGATGCGTGCGGCGTCCGCGTTCAGCCGTCTGAGTACGTGCTCCCGGTCGCGCCGCCCCCGGACATCGACGTCGAGGCCTGGCACGCGAGCATCGACGAGATCGAGCGGCGCGATCCCGACCGCCTGGCACCCACCCACTTCGGCGTCGCGACCGACGTCGCGCAGCACCTGCGATCGGCTCCGCTCGGAGCTCGACCGCTGGGCCGCGCTCGTCGGCGGCGGGGCCGACCTCGAGCAGTTCGTCGCGGAGGCGCGGCCGGCCGCCGGCCCGGAGGCGACACTGTACGACGCGATCGCTCCGTACGACCAGTCCTGGCAGGGGCTGCGCCGCTACTGGTCGAAGCGCGAGGCGGCTACTGGGGAAGCAGCGCGATGACGCTCGACTCGGTGTGGCCGTGCTTGTCGTTCACCGCAACCGTCATCGTGTAGGAGACGCCCTTCGCCGGCTTGTACTTGACCGGGATCGTGATCGTCCCGCCCTTCTGGATCGGCAGGAGCGGCTGGGAGATCAGGAGGTTCTTCGACCCCAGCTTCAGCGCCCAGGTGAGGCCGACCTTCGTCCCGGTCGGGTTGTAGTAGGCCATCACCGGCACCGGCAGGACGACCGAGAAGGTCTTCCCCGGGACGAGCGTCTGCGAATGGCCCGACGACACCGACCGCGGCGCTCGCGAACGCGTTGTACCCGGGCTTCTTCGTCCCGTTCGCCTTCAGGATGCCGCTGGCCCACGTCGGCGGGGTCGCGTCGCGGAAGATGAACCACACGAACATCTGGACGTACGGGTTCTCCTGCGCGAGCTGCAGCGCCTTCTTGATGTCGGACGCCTGCTGGGCGTAGCTGACGCCGCCGAGGAACGAGGGGAACTCCGGGCTCGTCTGCTCGCCGTACTCGGTCACCCAGATCGGCACCGGCCGGTGGAACCACTTGGCGAGGTCGGCGCCGAACCGCGACATCGTCGAGAACGCGACGTTCGGGTAGGCGACCTTCTGGCCCGGGCCGAGCGTGTACTTGGTCGGATACGGATGCGTCGCCCAGGCGTCGAACTTCAGCTTCGGGTTCGCCTCAGCCAGCAGGCGCGCGAACGTCGCCGGCGCGACCGAGTCGGTGCCGATGCTGTTCGTCGGGCGGTTCTTGCCCCGGTTGGACGTCTCGCCCGCCGCCACGAGCGCTTTCGGGTTGCCGGCCTTGATCCCCTTGTAGGCGGCAGCGTAGAGCTTCGCGTAGGTCTGCGGGCTGACGATCTTGCCGTTCTGGAACTGCGGCGCCAGGAACAGCCCGAGGTTCGGCTCGTTCCACACCGAGAAGCGCGACACCGTTCCGACGCCCGGCTTGGCGCCGTTGTAGCGCTTCGCGAGCATCTGCGCGAACTGGGTGAGCGTGTTCATGTTCGTCGGCGGGTAGTTCGGGGTCTTGCCGCCGTTCGCCCACTTCGGCGTCTGGGCGATCGTCAGCAGCACCTCGAACCCGTACTGCTGCGCCGAGCGGACGAGCGCGTCGATGTCGGAGAGCTGGTAGGCCGGGTCGTTCCCGTTGAGCGCGTTCGCCGGCTTCGTCGGTGCGATCGAGGACCAGTTCGCGAGGATGTGGATGATCGAGCTGTGCGTGCGCTGCGCCGAGAGCAGGTTCTTGGTCGTGTCGGGCGACCAGCGGAAGCTCGGGTCGTCGAAGAAGCCGACCGGCATGCGGGCAACGGCGTTCGCGGTCGCAGCGGGCAGGGCGAGCAGCAGGACGACGGCAGGCAGAAAGTAACGAAGCTTCCGCGGCACAGCGCGAACCTCCTCGGGAGTGGGAATCGGGACACCGCCAAGGTAACGAAGCGGCGTCAAGGCCATGTTAAGGGGGACCCCGGCCGGTGCTTCCCGTTCGCGGCGGTTCCAAACCGTGTGACGCAGGCGCCGGCGGCGGCGTATCGAAGATGACCTCGATGAGACTCAGGTGGACTCTCACCCTCGCTCGCGCTCGCCGTTTCGGCCGTGGCCGCCTCCTCGCCCGCGGGCGCGGCGGCACCGCGCACGATCACCGTGCAGGGCACGGGAGTCGTGACGACGGTGCCCGACGAGGCGCAGTTCTCCTTCGGCGTCTCGACGACCGCCTCGGCGGCGAAGGCGGCCCTCACGGCGAACGCCGCCCGGATGAACAGGCTGATCGCGGCGCTGAAGGAGGCCGGCATCGCTGCCGGCAGACATCCAGACCGCTCAGATCTCGCTCTCGCCGAACATGAACGAGAACGGCTCGAAGGTGCTGAGCTTCACGGCGAGCAACTCGGTGACGGTGAAGACGCGGCAGATCGCCAAGGCAGGCGCGATCGTCGATGCAGCGGTCGCCGCCGGGGCGAACCTCGTCAGCGGGCCCTCGCTCGGCCCTTCCGACCAGAGGCCCTCCAGCGCCGCGCGCTCAGGGCCGCCGTCGCCGACGCGCGCGGCCGTGCGCTCGCGATCGCCCAGGCGGCCCACGTGAGGCTCGGCGCGGTGCAGACGGTGAGCGAGACCTCGAGCACGCCGATCCAGTTCTCCCCGACGGCGAAGGCCGCCCTACCGGCCGGCACGCCGGTCGAGCCGGGCTCGGTTCAGGTCGAGGAGGACGTGACCGTCACCTTCGCGATCCGGGTGTTGTGGCGGACACGCGAGCCTGCTCCGCGCGCGGATCCGTGCGAGCTTCTTGACGTAGATGTGGAAGAGCTAGCGAGGCAGTGAGAGCTCATACCGCATCGGCTGCTAGAGCGAGAGCCGCGCAAGCGGGCGCATGGCGCCTCGGGTGAGGATCGGAGAGAGAGTGGAGAGAGGGATCTGCGAGCAGCTGGGTGATCTGGGGAGCGGTGATTGGCAAGCTGCGCAGCTTCAAGATCAGCGGTGACGCGCTGAGGTGCAGTGAGATTGGTGAGCCGCTGCGGTGCAGAGGAATGATCGGTAAGCCCCTGATCGCTGTGGCGATACCGCCCCACCATTGCGGGCGCACGCGCGCTGACCGGCGGTGGGCGAGCTGAGCGGGAAGGGGTGGAGAGAGGGGAGGGGAAAAAAAAGAGTTAGAGGACGATTCGCCGGGCTCGCTCGGGTCTCGACTCGATCCCGCAGGCGAGCTCGTAGGTGATCGTGCCGAGCCGGGCGGCGTGCTCCTCCGCGAGCAGCCCGTCTCCGATCAGCGTCACCGGCGTCCCGACGTCGACGGGCTCTGCCAGCTGGACAGCGAGCGAGTCCATCGACACCGTCCCGACGACCGGGCGGCGCTCGCCCGCCACGAGCACCTCCGTGCCGGACAGGCCTCGGCGGAAGCCGTCCGCGTAGCCGACCGGGACGATCCCGATCCACGTCGGCGCGCTCGCGACGAACCGGCGGTGGTACCCCGTGCTCTCGCCGGGCCGGAGCTCCTTGACCTGCGCGACCGAGCTGCGCCACGAGAGGACGGGTGAGAGCCCGTCGTCCGCCGGGTCGGTGCCGAACGGGGAGAGCCCGTACAGCGCGATGCCGGGTCGGCCGGCGTCGAAGCACGAGGCCGGGAACCGGAGGATCCCGGCGCTGTTCGCGAGATGCCGGGTCAGTCCCGGGTGAGCGGCGGCGATCTCGGCGAAGCGGGCGATCTGCAGCTCCGTGAAGGCGGGGTCGATATCGGCCGAGGCCAGGTGGCTCATCAGCCCGACGACGTTCGCTCCCGTCGCGACCGCATCGGAAGCCCCCCAGCGGCCCATGCCCGTGTCGACCTTGAGATGGACGGGAATCCCGTCCGGGACCGGGCCGTCGGCCACCGTCAGCTCGAGCCGCCCCTCACGCGCAGCCCGATGCAGATGCTCGAAGGACGGGCTGAGAACGACGATCCTCGCCGACGGGAACGCCGCCCGCAGGTGCAGGCCCTCCCCGACCGTCGCCACGCAGAGGGCCGCCGCGCCTTCCTCGAGCGCGGTGGCTCCGACGGTGTGGGCACCGTGCCCGTAGCCGTCCGCCTTGACGACCGCCCAGAGCTGGGCCTGCCGAGCGCGACGCGCAGGCGCGCCAGGTTCGCCCGGAGCGCGCCCCGGTCGATGGTGACCTCCGACCGGTGCGGGGCGTGCAGGTGTGGTTTCGTGCCACCGGCGATCCCCGCAGACTACGCGCGTCAGGCGGCGAAGCCTCCCTCGCGGCTTGGGACTGTCGCGCGAGCGCGATCGGTGACGAGCCGGCGCGATATGGTCAGCCGCGGGTGCACGGGTGAGTGGAGCACTGGAGGCGGCCGAGGCTCAGGTGGTCCGGCCTGTCCGGACGGCGAGAAGCATCCGTGTGCTCACTCCGTACGAGCGGGGGCGGAGGAACAGGCGCACGATCGACGGCGTCGTGCTCGCGGTCGCATCGGTCGCGACGGGGCTCGCGGCCGCCGCCGGCTACGCGGCTCCGGCCCAGGACAAGCAGGCTGCGAGCAGCGTGACCACGGTGCTCGGCTGGGCGGAGGCGCTCTGGCGCACCGCGTTCGTCGCCGCCCTCGCCCTCGCCGTGCTCGTGGTGGTCGCCGTCGTGGTCCGGCGACGGTGGGACCTGGTTCGCGACCTCGTCGCCGCGCTTGCTCTCGGGTTTGCGCTCGCAGTCCTCCTCGGTCGAGCCGTCGTCGCCGACTGGCTGCCGTTCGGGAGCCATCTCCTCTCGCGCTGGGGGTTCCCCGAGGTTCGGATCGCCGCGACGACCGCAATCCTCGTCGTCATCGCCCCGGAGCTCGTCCGCCCGATCCGGCGGCTGGCTGTCGTCCTCGTGCTGCTCGCGGCGGTGGGGGTGGTCGCGCTCGGCGCCGCGCTCCCGTCCGCGGCGCTCGGTGCGCTCGCGCTCGGCCTCGGCGCGGCGGCCGTCGTCCGCCTCGTGTTCGGCACCGCAGCCGGGTTCCAGCCCGCGGCGACGATCCGCGCCGAGCTGGCGATGCTCGGGATCGAGACCAGCGACCTGCGCCCGGCGGAACGCCAGCGGGTCGGGTGCACCGAGTACGTGGGTCAGGACTCCGCCGGCGGGCCGCTCAAGGTGCGCGTGCTCGGCCGGGACGCGCAGGACACCCAGCGGATCTCGCGCCGCTGGCGCTCGCTCGCCTATCGCGACCCGCGGCGCAGCGCTCCGGTCGGCCGCCTCGAGCAGGTCGAGCACGAGGCTCTCGCGACCGTGATGGCCGCGCAAGCCGGAGTGCGGGTGCCCGAGGTGGTCACCGCCACGCTCGGGACTCAAGGTGACGCGATCATCGTGACGCGCCAGCCCGGCATCGATCCGCTGGAGGACGCCTCGCCGGGCTCTGTCACGGACGCGCTCCTGCGAGCGCTGTGGAAGGAGGTCGCGACGCTCCACGCCTCGGGCATGTCCCACGGGCGGCTGAATGCGCGAAACGTCGCCGTGATCGAGGGCAAGCCGGTGCTCCTCGACTTCTCGGTCGCGACGCTCGGCGCGCCGCCCACGGCGATCGACATCGACGTCGCCGAGCTGCTCGTGGCCTCGACGGTGCTGGTCGGCCCCGACCGCGCGCTCGCCTCGGCGCTTCATGGCGCCGGCGTCGACGCGGTGAAGGGCGCGATCCCGTTCCTCGAGCGGGCGGCCCTCAGCCCGCACGTCCGCGACCTCGCTCACGACCACGAGGTCGAGCTGAAGGCGCTCCGCGAGGCGGCGGCCGCCGCGACGCACGAGAAGGTGCCGGAGCTCGTCGCCCTCCGCCGTATCAGGCCGCGCGACTTCCTCTTCACCGCGCTCGTCGCCCTGGCGGCATACCTGCTGATCACGAAGCTCGCGAAGATCGGGTTCGGGACGATCTACCACGAGCTGCGCTCGTCCGACCTCGCCTGGGTGTCGGTGGCGTTCGTCCTCGCGAACCTCACGTACATCCCGCAGGCGATCGCCCTGCGGGGGGCGGTGCCGACACCGCTCCCACTCGGCCCGTGCGTCGCGCTCGAGTCCGCAGTGAAGTTCCTGAACCTGACCGTGCCGGGCTCGGCGGGGAGCGTCGCGCTCCACGTTCGGTTCCTGCAGAAGCAGGGGGCGGCGACGGGAGAGGCCGTCGCCTCCGGGGCGATCGTCGGCCTTTCGGACACGAGTCGTCCAGGTGCTGCTCGTCGTCTGCCTGCTGCCGTTCGTCCGGCTGCACTTCGACACGAAGCAGCTGAGCGGAGCTCTGCCGTCGGGCACGTTCGTGGCGGTGATCTTCGCGATCCTCGTCGATTGCGGTGGTGGCGGTGCTGGCGGTGCCGGCGCTTCGCCGCCGCGTGGTCCCGCAGATCCGGGCTGCGATCCACGCGCTCTGGGAGGTGGCGCAGCAGCGGCCACAAGCTCGCGCAGCTCTTCGGCGGTGCGCTCGTGGCCGAGGTGCTCTTCGCGCTCACGCTCGGGCGCGGCCTCACGCGCCTACGGCCTCCACCTGCCGCTGGCCCAGCTGATCCTCGTCAACGTCGTGGCCTCGTCGCTCGCCGGCCTCGTTCCCGTCCCCGGGGGGATCGGTGCCGCCGAGGCGGCGATCGCCGGCGGCCTCGTGGCGCTCGGCGTGCCCGAGTCGACGGCCTTCGCCGTCGCGCTCACCCACCGTCTCTGCACGTACTACACCCCGCCGATCTGGGGGTACTTCTCGCTCCGCTGGCTACGGCGAACCGGGCACGTCTGACCCCACCTCGGTCAGGAGGCCGGTGTCGACGTCGTAGACGAAGCCGCGCACCTGGTCGCGGTGCGGCAGGAAGGGCGAGTGGCGGACGCGCGCGATCGACTGGCGGACGTCGGCTTCGACGTCGGTGAACGACTCGATCGCGAAGGACGGGGCCATCCCGGTCGTCTCCTGGAGCTCGGCGCGGAAGCCGTCGTCGGTGACGAGCTGCATGCCGCAGTCGGTGTGGTGGATCAGCGCGATCTCCCTCGTCCCGAGGCGACGCTGGGAGATGGCGAGCGAGCGGATCACGTCGTCGGTGATGACCCCGCCGGCGTTCCGAGCACGTGCGCCTGCCCGTCCTCGAGCCCGAGGGCCGAGAAGACGTCGAGCCGGGAGTCCATGCACGTCACGATCGCAAGGCTCGAGCGTAGGGCGGACGTCGAGGTGGCGGCGTGCGAAGCTCTCCGCGAACCTGCGGTTGGACGAGAGGAGATCGTCCGTCACGCCCACGCCGGCCTCTCGGCTCCGCCCGTCTCCGTCGAGAGCCAGGCTCATGCGGGCGCACTCACCTCGGCCTCCCACGGGGAGCGCTTCCCCGTGCCGGGCAGGCAGCAGCTCGAGGGGCAGACCTCGTGGCTGGGCCCGAAGCGACCGACGGCGCGGCGGTCGGCCCCGAGAAGGCGTTCCTCGATCAGCTCGCGGATCATCGCGACGAAGGCGGGATGGGTGCCGGCGGCGCCTGCCCGGACCATCGTCAGGCCGAGGTCTCGAGCAGTCTCCGCGGCCTCG
The DNA here is from genome assembly GCA_963723405.1 of uncultured Actinomycetota bacterium. Classification (GTDB taxonomy): domain Bacteria; phylum Actinomycetota; class Thermoleophilia; order Gaiellales; family Gaiellaceae; genus PALSA-600. Next base: position 193,961 of record CAVRQF010000010.1, read on the forward strand.
ACATCGAGGTCGTAGAGGACCTCGATGTGGTCGGAGACGAAGCCGACCGGCGAGACGACCACGTCGGTGACCCCGGCGTCCCGGAGCTCCAGCAGCCGCTCGGAGACATCGGGCCCGAGCCACGGAGTCTCCGGTGAGCCGCTCCGGCTCTGGTAGACGACGGAGTGCTCGTGCGGCCCGGCGGCCTCCGCGACCAGGCGCGCGCTCTCGGCGAGCTGATCCTCGTAGCGGCACTGCGCCGCCATCGCGGAGGGAATGCTGTGCGCGCGTGAAGACGAGATGCACCGAGTCGCGTCGAGCCGCGGGGATCCGGGCCAGCGCGTCGCGGACACGATCGGCGTTCGCCTCGACGAAGCCCGGGTGGTTGTAGAACGCACGCAGCTTCAGAACCTCGGGCGCGTCGGAGCCGACCTCGACCTGCGCCCGGTAGATGTCCTCGCGGTACTGGCGGCAACCGGAGTACGAGCTGAACGCCGACGTGAAGAACGCGAGTGCGCGACGGACGCCGTCGTCGCGCATGTCCCGGATCGTCTCGGTGAGATACGGGTGCCAGTTGCGGTTCCCGAAGTAGACGGGCAACGAGATCCCATGGGCGGCGAGCTCGGCTTCGAGCGCGGCGATCAGCGCGCGGTTCTGCCGGTTGATCGGGCTGACGCCGCCGAAGAGGTCGTAGTGATGGCCGACCTCGGCGAGCCGCTCTCGTGGGATGCCGCGCCCACGCGTGACGTTCTCGAGGAACGGGATCACGTCGCCGGGGCCTTCCGGACCACCGAACGAGACGACGACCAGAGCATCGTAGGCGCGGTCCTCGAGCTGGGCGTCGGCGCCGTCCGCCGGCTGCTTCCGGGTCGTCACCCATCCACCCTAGCCCGCCCCACCGGCTCCGCAGCGCCCGAGCTCACCCTGCATATCGCGCGATCCATTCGGGAAGGAACGGCTCGGCGACGTAGTAGGTGCCGTCCGGGTTGCGCGCGATGAGCTCGGCCCGAGCAAGGGTGCGGGCGGCCTTCTGCACGGTCGCGGCAGAGGGGAGGCCGTGGGCGTCGATGTAGCGGGACGACTGGACGTGCCCGGGCGTCGGTGGCGAGCGCCTGGAGGAGCAGGCGTTGCGCTCGCGCCATGCTCTCCCAGATGAAGGTGAAACGGGCGTTCTCGGAGCGCAGAACGGCCTCGAGCGCGTCGGTCGAGATCGCCGGGGAGCGCCGAGTGCCCCATCGGTACCTCGTCCCACAGGGCATGTGCGAGCTCCTGCGTGGCGTTGGGATGACCCGCCGTGATCGAGAGCAGGTGCCGTACGACGTCCTCGCTCACGCCACGGTCGGTGGCGTCGAATCGCTCGACGATGAACCCGGCGAACGGGCCGGGCGCGATCGGGCCGAGCTCCATCACCTTCGCACTCCGATAGAAAGGCTCGTTCTCATGGTTGAAGAGCCTGTCCATCATGTCGCGCTTGCTGCCGGCGTAGACGTGCGAGATGCCGGGCTGCTCCTGGAAGATGGCGCGCATCAGGGCCGGCAGGCTCGGGTCGATCAGCGTCACCTGCTGGAACTCGTCGAAGTAGAGGACAACCGTCGCATGCTCTTCCGCGGCCAGCTCTGCCGGCAGCTCGAGCAGCCGTTCGATCGTGTCGTCGATGTCCTCGTCGGGCTGCCTCGCGGCGAAGCTGAAGCTCATCGTCGCGTCGGCCGGGTCGTAGGTCATGACCGGCCTGACGCGGAGCGCGTTGAACGCTCGCAGGACGCCCTCCCTCGCTTTCACGGTGGTCGAGGCGATGTCGTCGTGGATCGCCCGCGCGAGATGGGACGCCAGACGCTCCTTGGTGGGGGTCTTCATCAGGTCGACCTCGGCGATGAGGACGCCCTCGGCGACGAGGTGCTGGGACGCGCGCCGGACGAGCGACGACTTCCCGTAACGCCGCGGCGCGATCAGCGCGACGTTCTGCCCGTTCCGCATGTCCTGCTCGAGGGCCGAGAGCTCGGAGACGCGGTCGGTGAAGGCCTCGTCGAGTGCGAGATCGCCGAAGAAGAAGGGGTTGCGGGCCGGCGTTCGGCGTCCCATCGACCGATCATAGCGTAGGGCATGATCAATGTCATTCCCTTAAGCATCATCACTATCGGCATGATGCTCTGCGCGAGAGCCCATGCCTCGAGGCACGATCAACGAGATGCCGGCCTCGCTCATGCTCGCGGGGATGACTGGCCGCCACGCGGCCGGGCGGCGAGCGCACCACCCGGCCGCATCTTCCAAGCGTCAGCGGTTCTTGGTCTTGAAGACCACCTTCACGCTCGATCCGGACTTCTTGGCCACGATGATCGTCTGCTGGCTGACCACGACGCCGAACCCGGCGAGGTTGTTGCGCACGCAGACGATGTTCGCGTTCGTTGCCTTGGTGGCGGAGTAGGTCGTGCAGGTCAGGCCGGCGAACGTGACGGCTTGACCGGGACGCAGGATGATCGCATTGCCGTGCGTCAGTCGTATGGCGCCGAACGCCACGCTCGTCGCGCCGAGGACCGCGACGGCCCCCGTCACCGCGAGGATCCGCTTCATCGCCGTGTCCCCTTCTTGGTCGTGTCCCGCTCCTTGAGCGTGGACTTGGTGCCCTTGGCGGACGCCGAGGCGAATGCGTTCGCCGCCTGTGAGATCTGCGTCTTGGTCTTCGCCTTCGCTCCCTTGGTGGTCTTCGCAGCTCCCTTGACCACGCTCGCGACGACGTTCGAGGTGACGGGAACCGCGATCGTCGCCCCGAGATCGATCCGGATCGAGTGGCAGATCGTCTTCGCCTTCGTCGAGGCCGGCTGCAGGCAGAGCCTGACGAACTGGCCGACGAACCCGCTGGCACGGTCAGCGTGAACACCGGCACGTGGGAGCTCACCGTCGTCCCGCTCGAGCTCGCGCACTTCATGCCGATGCCCGGGACGAAGGTCGCCGGAATCGCCTTCCCGTATTTCGGGTTGTGCTGCGGCTCGCCCACGGGGAGGTAGAGGAGCGTCCCCATCGTCCCGTCAGGCCTGAGCACCGGCTTCGGCATGCAATAGGCCTCGACCTTGACGGGCGGGGCCGCAGCCGGCGTCACCACGGTCGTGACCGAGTTCGTGATCGTGTTCGTTCCCGGAACGGGCACGTAGATGACCGGTGCCGGCGGCGGGATCACGATCACCGTGCAGCCGACGCAGTACTGCTCGACGATCTGCGTGATCTGCAAGCGTGTTCAGGCAGCTCGTCTGAGGGCTGATCGTGACGTTGTTCACGGGCGTGCCGCCGAGTGTCTGAATCTGGACGCTGAGGCTCGTGTTCTCCGACGACGCGACGCAGGTCTGAGTAACGATCGCCACCTGGGTCGAGGCGTTGTTGCCGCAGGTGATCTGGGTCGTGTCGCAGGGTGCCGTCGGAGGCGCGGCGATCGTCGTCGTCGCCGGCGGGGTCGGGATCGTGTTCGTGGTCGGGACGCTCTCGGTGGTGGTCGGGCCGGTCTGAGTGGTCGAGTCGGTCGACGGCGGCGGCGTGTTCGCCCCGGTCACCACTGGACCGGTCGTCGTCGTCGTGCCGGGATCGGTCGTCGACGTCGTCGTTGGGGACGTGGTGGTCGTCGTTGTCGTGGGGATCGGTGGTCGTGGCGCCGTCGTCGTGGCGGGATCGGTCGTGGTCGTCGTCCGCGGGATCGGTCGTGGTCGTCGTCGCCGGATCGGTCGTGGTGTCGTCGTCGGTCGCGGATCGGTCGTGGTCGTCGTGGCGGGATCGGTCGTGGTCGTCGTTGCGGGATCGGTCGTGTCGGCTGTTGCCGGATCGGTCGATGTCGCCGGAGCGCTGGTGACCGTGGTATCGCTCGGGTGGTCCGCCCCGCTGCGAGCCCCGTGAGGAGCCCGAACGCCAGCACTACCAAGGCTGCTGCGACCGGCCAGACGATGCGACTCTTCTTCACGGGAACCCCCTGGTCTTGGACAGAAAATTTCGTCGGGGGTGATTGCGGCTCACCCCCGGAAGCCGGCCGCCGAGAAGCTCCGACGGCAGAGCTCGTACGCCTAGATCGAGAGGGCGTGCGAGAGCGCGCTGTACTCGGCCGATGCGAGCTGCACTGCCACCGGAACCACAGCGATCCCCTGGTGCGTGGACTGCACGACGAGAGCACCATTGCTCGAGCTCGTGTCGCCGCCGATCGACGCCACCGCGATCCACGCGGAGCCGCCGTCGCCGCCGTCGCCGCCGTTGCCACCGTTACCGTTGCCCGTGGCGTTGCCTCCGACGGAGGCTGCCCCGGCTCCGGCCGACGAACCGGCGTTACCGTTGCCATTGCTGTTGAGGCCCGACTTGCTGGCCGCAATCCCGAGCGAGTCGTCGCCCGTGGTGTCGGTCGCGGTGGACATCGAGGCCGGCGAGGTCGTTCCACCGGTCGCTGCGGAGTCTGCGGTGCTCGACGCGGCACCACCGGCACCTGCGCTGTTCATGCTCGCGTTCGAGCCGGAACCGCCGGCACCGCCGGCTCCTCCGGCCAGGCTGATGGACACCGAGCTCATCGCAGAGCTCGACTGCGTCAGCGTGCTCGTGTCGGTGCTCGTGTTACTGCCGGAGTTCATCCCGGACGAGGAGTTCGCCTGACTCGTGTCGCCCTGATTCACGTCGTCGCCGAATGCGGTGGCGGCGAACGAAAGCGCGAGGACTGCGACTCCTGCCAGAAAGGTCGTATGCAACTTGCTCACTGAATCTCTCCTTTCGTGGCCACCGAACAGGTCGGTGGCTCTCCCATGTTTGTCCGAACTAGCCCTGCGAGGAGTCGCTCGACGGATCACCCCCCCTCCGATGTACGTACGGGCGCAGACACCTGCCGGTGTCATCACCTCTGCTGGAAAGAAGGACGGCCTCGCCGTGCGCAGGCACCCGCCAGGGGTGCCTCCACGACACGGCGCGCTGCCTCGAATGGTCCCCCGTCAATGCCCCCACACTCCCGGTCGCTGCGATCGTTCCCGTGCTGACCGGAAATGGGTCAGCGATCGCGCGACCTGAGTGCTGAGGCTGCGCTCACGCCCTCGACCGTCATGGGCCGAAAACGCGGACGACCACTATGATAGGGGAACGGGTTGGGAAATGCGCGACCCCGTTGTGCCCACGGGGAAAGGGGGAAAGTGGGATGGACGCAGAACAGGCGCCGCGATTCACGCGCGGGTCTCGGTGGGGTGGAGGCCTGGACCAGGCGGTTCGGGGAGAGCCGCACCCAGGGTGGCCGGAGAAAGGCGCGCTGGCGAAGACGATAGTCGAGACAGCAACGCCCCCCTGAGCCGGTGCGACCTATGGCGAAGCCCGGGAACCCGAGCGTCAGGGTGAAGACAACCGAGATCGTGTTCGCCGCCGCGGCGACGAACCGTGACCATAACGGCGGCCCCGCTGACGGGGGGATCGCGGCTGTTGATGGACACCCGATCGTCGTCGTGGGAACTCGCGAGTCCGAGCTCGTCGCGCGGGCGACCGAACGTGGCCTCGAGCCGCTCCTCGTGAGCGACGAACAGCTTGAGGATGCGATCGCGATGGCGCTGCAGCAGGCGGCGGAGCTCGAACGGCTCCGGACCGTTGCGGCCCGGCTCGGTCAGCTCGAGCGGGCGAAGGGGATCCTGATGGAGCGCCACAAGGTGAGCGAGCGCGACGCCCACGACCGCATGCGCCGGCACGCACGCAACCTCAACGTCAAGATCGCGGCCGTTGCCCAGGCGGTCGAGGACAGCTACCTGCTGCTCCCTCTCGAGGAGCCGTGACCTTGACCGACCGCGCCAAGGAGGAGCTCGTTCGGCCCCGCCGGATCGTCCTGACCGACGGGCGGTCGCCGTACGTCGAGAGGCTGTCGGCATCGCTCGTCGAGCTCGGGAACCGCGTGGTCAGACGAGACCTCGATCCGCGAAGCGCAGTGAGCGAGCTCGACGAGGACGGGCCCGAGCTGGTCGTCGTCGTCGCCGGCGACGATCGCGAAGAGGCACTACGCCTGATCGGTTTCGTCAGGCACGAGAGGCAGTTGCCAGTGGTCGCGGCGATCGAGCACGCCGACATCGAGTGGACTGTGGCCGCAGTCTCCGCCGGCGCCTGCGGGGCGGTGATCGGTGCCGGCCCGGAGAGCGTGCGAGCGGCCGTGCACGCGGCCTGCGAGCATTTCGCCGAGCTTCGGCGGCTCGAGGAGGCGCTCGAACGACGTGCGGTGATCGAGCGGGCGAAGGGTGTGCTGATGGCGACTCGCGGCATCGGCGGCGAGGATGCCTACATCCTCCTTCGCGACCACTCGAGACGTACGAACCAGAAGCTCGTCAGGATCGCGGACGGGATCCTTCGGAGCCATGTGCTCCTCGGGAAGCAGCACACACGCCCGACTGCGGAAACGGCATCGATAGGGGCGGCTCCTTCGCAGGAGCCGCCCCGATGATGCGCTCGACGTGTTTCGCCTCGGTTCTTAGCAGGCGCTCGATGCGGCGCGCTCGGGACCGGGCTCGCGCTCTCAGCTGAGCGTGAAGGGGCCCGAGATGAACGTGTCGCCGTAGCCGTTCGCACCGGTGCCGGCACCCTTGAGTGCGTCAGCTCGAGCGGATGATCGTGCCGACGTGCTCGTCCCGCAGCGCCCGGGTGAGGTTGCCCGGTACCAGGCCGTTGACGACCTGGACGGCGTCGAGATGCCGCGCGGTCTCGAGCACGTCGAGGAACGTCTGGTCGACTGGCAGCGTGGCGGGGCCGCCGTCCCGGAGAGCGCCGGCGGTCGTCTCGCGGATCAGCTCGGCCGGGCCCCGGTTCGGGTCGGCGGTGTAGATGCCGTCGACGTCCTCGACGATGACGAGGCGACGGGCGCCGAGAGCATCGGCGATGAGGAGCGCCCCGGTGTCGGCCCGGTGCAGCGGGACGCGCCCGGCTGCCGGCGGAAACTCGTGGGCGTTGTAGGGCGGGTAGGCGGCGCTGACGACTCCCTGCGTCGCCGCGAGGTGGATGGCCAACTGGCCTGCCACCACGCCGTGCTCGACGTAGGAGACGCCGTCGTTGGCCAACAGGTTGGCCAGGATGCTCCCGTTCTGGCCGGACTCGGTGGAGGCCAGGCCCTGGAGGTTGCCGACAGGGAGGCCCAGGTCGAGCCCGACGCTGAAGATGTGACGGGCGCGGATTCCGGCGCCGGTGAGGATGAGCAGCTTGTGCTCGGGCAGGACCCGGCGCAGCTCGTCGACCAGCGGCAGGATGGCGTCGGCGCCGCGGTCCATGATCGAGCGGCCGCCGACCTTGACGACGCTCAGCCAGGGCAGCAGGCGGATGGGCTCGCCGCCCGGTGGCGGGCTGGGTGAGGTCGGCGTCGAGGAGGGTCTGCCTGGCGAGCAGCGACTCGACATGCTTTGCCTCGTTCGAAGTGGTGGTCATGATCGTTGTCCTCCTCAGTCGGCGGTGATGATCGTGCCGACGTGCTCGCCGGCGAGGGCGCGGGTGATGTTCCCGGGAACCAGCCCGTTGATGACCTGCACGGACCGGACATGCCGGGCCGACTTCATGAGCTCGAAGACGGGGAACTCGACGACAGAGTCGTGCAGGCCGCGGGCCTTCAGCTCGTCGACCGTGATCTTGGGGATGAACTCGGCATCGGAGTTCGTCTTGGGGTTGGCGCTGTACAGCCCGTTCTCGTCCTTGACGTAGATCATGGCCTTGCAGCCGAAGTTCTCGGCCACCATGTAGCAGCCCGCGTCGGTCCGGTACGGCGGGATGAGTCCCTGCTCCGGGAGCCGCATCCACATGCCGTACGGCGGCATGCCCCCGAAGATCACGGCGTGGACCTGCTCGAGGATCAGCGGCATGGCCGAGAGCCCGGCGCCGCCGACGACGGGTACGCCGTGCTTGGCCATCAGCAAGCCGAGCATCTCGGCGTTCTGCCCGGCCACGGCTGAGCCGACCCCTGTCAGCACACCCGTTGGCAGGCCGACACCGGCGGCGATCGAGTAGAGGTGGCGGGCGCGCGTCCCCGCCCCGGTCCCGATCAGCAGCTGGTGATCCGCCTTGCAGGCGACCAGCTCCTCGACCACGGGATAGACCGCGGCGCGGCCCCTGTCCATGATCGACTGCCCGCCGATCTTGAGCACGGTGGCGTCCGGGAGGATGCGGATGTCCGGTGCGGACTCCGTGGCCTTCAGGAGCCCTTCGTCGGTCAGTGAGCCCTCCAGGAGAAGGGTCTCGAACTCCGGCGTCACGTTCGACATATCCACCTCTTTTCAGTCGCGATGGCCACGCCCATCCGGGGCGCGCGCCAACTAGCAGGCCGTTGCCGTCCTAGCCCACGGTAACTGCTCTCCCGCTCCACCACCACAAGAAAGCCGAATCCCGGCACCGCCTCGATGCCGCCGGTCGCCCCCTCATTGCCTAGACGCGCGGCCTGCTATTGGGTGGCGTGCCTATGCACGCCGTCCAACACCTCGCCGACCCGCCTGCCGAGCCGGCTTAGCCGCCACCTAGGCATCGAGCCGACACAGAAAGAGTACGACTCCCCTTGACAGCCGGGCCGTCGTCGACGCCCGGAGTTGTCGCCG
>CAVRQF010000011.1:0-163122 GCA_963723405.1 uncultured Actinomycetota bacterium
AACGTTCGGCGCACCTTCCCCGTCTCCGAGTCGATCTCCGTCACGGTGTCGTCGAGCCGGTTCGTCTACCCAGAGCGCTCCGGGACTGACCGCGATGCCGCTCGGGCCGTTCCCCACCGGCGAGCGCTGAACCACCGTGTGGGTCCGCGGGATTGATCCGATCGACCTGCCTCGTCCCCGAGTTCGCCACCCAGACCGAGTCACCCGCGACCGCGACCGCGGTCGGGTCCGCGTCGACCTGGATCGTGTCCTGCGCTGTTCCGGTGCTCGGGGTTGATCCGGGTGACGGTGCCCGCGTAGTCGTTGACGACCCAGACCGACCCGAAGCCCGGAAGCCAGCTTTCCGGGGCCGCTGCCGACGCCGAGCCTCGCTCACCAGGTGGTTGTCACCGGGATCGATCACCCCCGCCGAGTCGGCGTCGATGCGCGCGAGCGCGTGGGCCGAGCCGGAATGCCCGAGCGTGATCGCGAGCACGGCGGCGACCGCGACGGCGGCGACCCCGGCACCCACGAGCGTCATCCGAGTCCCGCGTCGTCGCGTCGGGGCCTTCTCCGCCCTGGGCGGCGGGAACGCGGTCGCCAGCCCGTCGACGTCGAGCTGGTAGAGGCGCTCTGGTTGGTCGATGTCCTTGAGCCGGTACGAGCCGAGATCCTCGATCGAGACGCCGGGCCAGCAGGTCGTCGGCCAGCTCGCGCGTTGCGTTGGAGAGCAGCACCTGGCCGCCGTGGCGCGACCGCCCCGATTCGGGCCGCTCGGTGAACACCAAGCCCGTGGTACCTGTCGCTTCCGACCGACGGCTCGCCGGTGTGCAGCCCCATCCGGACGCGCACCTCGCTGTCGCCGGGCCACGCATGCCCGGCCAGGGCGCGCTGCGCGTCGACGGCGGCCGCAACCGCGGCATTCGCTCGTGCGAACGCGAAGAAGAACGAGTCGCCCTGGTTGTCGACCTCGCGCCCGTCGTGTGCCTCGGCTGCCTCGCAGAGGATCCGGCGATGGTCGTCGAGCAGCTCCCCGTACTTCGATCCGAGGCTCTTGAGGAGCGCCGTCGAACCCTCGATGTCCGTGAACAGGAAGGTGACCGTTCCCTTGTGGAGGGTGGACTCGGCGCGAGAGGCGGCGCGCCGGCCGCGGCGGCGCAGGATCGAGCGACGGGTCGTGGCGGAGGATCGCCTTCTCGAGCTCCTGGAGCGAGTGGCCAGGATCGAGGCCGAGCTCGTCCACGAGTGCCGTGCGGGGCATCCTGGTAGGCGGCCAGGGCGTCGGCCTGGCGACCCGCCGGTAGAGCGCGAGCATCAGGAGCTCGCGGAGGCGCTCGCGCAACGGATGCTCGCGGATCAGTGCCTCGAGCTCGGACACGGTCTCGGCATCGCGGCCGAGGGCGAGTTCGGCCTGGATGCGGTCCTCCTGGGCGCCGAGCCGCATCTCCTCCAGGCGTCCGATCTCGTCGCGCGCGAAGTCGGCGTAGCGAAACTCCGCCAGCGGCGGGCCTCGCCAGAGGCCGAGCGCCTCACGGAGCACCGGCGTCCGCCTGCTGCGCGTCTCCTTCTGCGAGATGACGGTGGTGCCGCTTCGCGATCAGGTCCTCGAAGCGGTCGGCGTCCACGGGCGCCGCGCTCGGGCCGGTAGGACGTACCCACCCGGGCGCTGTCGCGACTGCGCCCTCGCCGAGCGCCTTGCGCAGCTGCGAGACGTAGACCTGCACCGTCTTGACCGCCGTGGCGGGGGGGGGCGCCGCCCAGATCTCCTCGACGAGCATATCGGTCGGGAAGAGCTCGCCGCGAATGGAGGAGAAGGCGCAGCAGGGCCGTTGCTTGGCCCCACCGATCTGGATCTCACGGTGATCCCGTTGGTAACCGCGGACCAGGATGTCGAACTGCACGACAGCAACGTACCACGTTCCGAGCAGGGATTTTACCCGCCCTTTGCCGGGCCGGAGCCGCTCTTTGCCGGCTCGGAGTCTCCTTCGCCCAGGGATCGCATCGGGCGATCCGAGGATCGAAGGAGGCTCAGATGAAGGCTCGGATCCTCATCGTCACGGTCGTCGGCTCTCTCGTGCTCGCCGTCAGCCCGGCATATGCCGCGGGCGGCGCCCTCCCGGCAGTTAGACTGTCATCTTCGCGGACGGCGGCGCCGACGCCGGTCTCCCAGCGGGCTCCCACGGCGATCAAGCGCCCGACGAAGCCGCCGTGGGACTCTCCCAACCGCGCCCAGATCTCGAGGGACGCGTTCTGACCGACGGGGCAGGGAGGCACGTCGCGCGCTCGTCCTTTCCTCGACGGTGAGACAGCGGCAAGCCGTTCGCACGAGGAGCGCTCGAGCCGGGCGCGGAACTCCGGCTCGGCCGTCATCAGCCAGTTGACGAGCGTCCAGTCGAGGACGAGCAGGCGGGTCGACATCGTGGCGGTGACCGTGGCCGTGCGCGTCCGCGCGAAGCCCGCTCCCCAGTCGATCGCGGCGATCTCGCCGAAAAGTCGCCCGCCGAGACGCGGAGGCGGCCGTCGACGACGACGGCGACGGCGCCGCTCGAGGACGACGTAGAGCTCGCGGCTCACCTGCCACTGCTCCACGATCGCCTCGCCCGGCAGGGCGTGGTGCTCGGGCGCGAGCGTGGAGGACGCGTCGGCCTGCCCGTCGTCGAGCGTCGCGAAGAGCGGCAGTGAACGCAGGCCCTCGGCGTCGAGCGGCGGCGGCGCAGCCAGCCGGCCTCGAGCGCGGATAGCTCTCGCACACCGGACGGACGCGCGGACGGGATCGACCGGCGAGCGACTCGGCGAGCTCGAGCGCGCGGTCGACCTCGGCCTGCGAGGTCGAGTGGTTGAGGATGCACAGCCGAAGGACGTAGCGGCCGCGCGACGCGGCCGGTCGAGAGGAAGACCTCGCCGCCCTGCTCGATCTGCTCGACGAGCTCGCGTTGATGCGCTCGAGGACGGCCTCGTCGTCGACGCCGCGCGGATGCCGGCGGAACGTGACGATGCCGAGCGAGGCGGCGACATCAGCTCGAGCTCGGGGAGCGCCTCGATCGCGCTGCTGCGCGTGGAGCGCGAGGTCGAGGCAGCGGTCGATCGCCGTTGCGGAACGCGTCCACGCCGAAGTAGCGCAGCGAGATCCAGAGCTTGAGCGCGCGGCAACGTCCGCGTGAGCTGCAGGCCGCGGTCGGAGAAGTTGACCTCGCGCTCGCCCGCCTCGGCGTCCTCGAGGTAGTCGGGGAGATCTCGAAGCCGCGCCGAAGCGTCGCGCCGTCCCGTACCAGCAGCGCGCCGAGCTCGATCGGCTGGTAGAGCCACTTGTGCGGGTCGAGGGTGATCGAGTCGGCGAGCTCGATGCCGGCGAGCGCCTCCCGCCCGCGCTCGCTGAGGCGGCGAACGCGCCGTAGGCGCCGTCGACGTGCAGCCAGATGCCCGTGTCGCGGCAGATCTCGGAGAGCTCGGCCGAGCGGATCGATCGCGCCGGTCGAGGTCGTGCCGGCGTTGGCGACCACCACCAGCGGCGTCGGCCGGCGGCCCGGTCGGCCGCGATCGCGTGCTCAGGGCGTCGGGGCGCATCCGCGGCCGCGGTCGGTCGGGATCACGCGCACCTGGTCGGGCCGGAAGCCGAGCGCGCGAGCCGCGCGGGCGACCGAGGAGTGGGACTGGTCGGAGAGGTAGAGGACGACCGCTCGTCCATGGCGCCGATCCGCGCCTCCCGCGCGCACGCGAGCGCCGTCAGGTTCGCGGCCGAGCCGCCGGAGACGAGCACGCCCGACGCGACTCGGGGATAGCCGACCCACTGCGCGGAACCAGTCGAGCACGACGAGCTCGAGCGTCGTCGGCCCGGAGCGCCGAGCCACCAGCAGGTGTCGAGGTTGAGCGCGCTCGCGATCAGGTCGCCGAGCGCGCCCGGCCAGGTTCCCTCGCCGGGGATGAAGGCGAGGTAGCCGGGGTGGCTGATGCGGGCGACGTACGGGAGGACGTCGCGCTCCAGGTCGGCGAGGATCTCGCTCGAACGGCGCCGGGGCCTCGGGCGGGTCGGCACGCGAGCCTCGTGAGCAGCTCGCGCGGCGTCGCGGTCCGACGACGGGGCCGGGCGGACCGGTGATGCGATCGACGAGCATGTCGATCGTCCGGTAGCCGAGCTCGCGCATCGTCTCCGGATCGAGCCCGAGCGGGGAGCCGCTACCCGACGCCATACCGAAGCCTAGTTCCGATTCGGCGCCGAAGAAACGCGGGAGAGGCTTAAGGTCGCGGGCGCAGCGGAAGCCGAGGTTCCCGCCGGAGCTGTCAGGGGTGTTCGAGCTGCGCGCGGCGACCCGATAGCGGTTGCAGTACGAGTCGTGGCAGAGGTACGACCCCCCGCGGATGATCCGCTGGCCGCTCGGGCGAGGGCGCTCCCACCAGTCGGAGCACCACTCCCAGACGTTGCCCGAGACCTCGTAGAGCCCGAAGCCGTTCGGCGGGTATGCCCGAACGGGTGCCGTTCCTGCGTACCCGTCGTCCTCGGTGTTTGCCGTGGGAAAGCTGCCCTGCCAGATGTTGTTCCGCCAGACGCCGTCGGGGATCAGCTCGTCGCCCCACGGATAGCGACGCCGGTCGAGGCCGCCCCGGGCGGCGTACTCCCACTCCGGCTCGGTCGGAAGCCGCGCGCCGGCCCAGGCGCAGTAGGCGGTCGCGTCGTTCCAGGACACGTGCACGACAGGATGCTCCTCGAGACCGTCGAGGTCGGAGCCCGGGCCGCGCGGTTGCGACCAGACGGCGCCGCCGATCCCGAGCCACCACGGCGCGCCCCCGGCATGGCCGCGCACGTCCTCGCGGCCGTCGGCGGTGACGAACGAATGGAACACGAACGACCAGCCGAACGTCTCGGCCTCTGTCGTGTAGCCGGTGTCCGCGACGAACTCCGCGAACTCGCGGTTCGTGACGGTCGTGGCGGCGATGGCAAGGGGCGCGACCGTGTCTTCCGGGCCGGGCCCTCGCCGTCGAGCGGATTGCCCTCGCCACGGTCGCAGCCCATCCAGAACTCGCCGCCGCGCAGCTCCACCATCGGCAGCGCGTCCGCACGCCGCGACTCCGGAACGGACACAGCCGTCCGCGCCTCGGGAGCTGTCCGGCGCCCCGGAGAGCAGCACGAGTGACCGGTCATCCGAAGCGAGAGCCTCTCAAGGGGCGTGATCCTCGCCTCTCGTCTCGGCCTCGAAGGCCCCGAGATGGGCGTCGGTCTCGATCCTGGCGGCGCGGTCGTCGAGCTCTCGCTCACGAACCTGCGCTCGTCCGGGCTCATCTGCTCGTATTCCTTGGCATGCTCCGCAGCCTTCTCGCGGCGGCGGCCCGATATCCGCATCCACAGACCTCTCAGCACGGTCACCTCCGTTCCGGTTCGTCGAAGTGTGACAAGTCAGAGACGAAGCCGGGAGTACACTCGCTCGCAAGGTGGCAACGTCGAATCATCGTTCCGCCTCCGTCTGGGTGTTGCTGCTCCTGGCGGCCTGCGGCGCTTCCGCCGCACGCGCCGCAGGGGTCGACCCGGTGGTCAGGCCGACCACGGCCGGGATGGCCGCGGCCCAGCGCGCGCTCGTGACCGGAGGGGAGCTCGGCTACTTCCTGGACCGAGGGCCTGGCGTTCACGCCGAGCCCGAGCGTGATCCCGTGCCCGAGCCTGAAGCCCGACCAGTCCAGTCTCGTCGAGACGGGCGTGGGGGGCACGAGCTTCGACCGCGGGCCATGGCTGAACGTGACGGCCGCGACGCGGGTGTTCGCGACCGCCGCGCAGACGCAGGACTCGTGGCGCGACACGAACGGCCCGGCACTCCTCCAGTGCTACGAGCGCTCGCTCGAGGGCGACGGCCAGAGGCTGCGGAACGCGCAGCGGTTCGCCTTTGCCTCCGGGGCCGAGCACTCGACCGGCTTCCGCCTCGTCACGACCATGGCCCGAAAGCCGACGCTCGGGAAGGGCCCCGCGCTCCTCGTTCGCGTGTACACAGACGTCTTCGCCCTCTCGAGCGGACGGACGCAGGAGCTCGTGGCGTTCAGCTCCTTCACGAGCCCGCTGAGCCACGGGTTCGAGGCACGGATCGTCCGGCAGGTGGGAGAGCGGCTCGCGAGCCGCCGGGCAGCCTGACCCGCTGCTACTGGCAGGCCGGCTGCGAAGGCGCGGTGAGCGCGTAGCCGTAGATCACGCCCGAGGCCGTGTAGAACGACATCGTGCTCTGCCCGATCCGCACGGTGAGCGCGTCGAAGCCGATGCACTGGGCGTCGCCCGTGTTCCCGAAGAGGTTGTAGACGTTCGAGACCGGGTCGCCCATCATCGCGCCCTTCGTGCCCCAGCCGGCCGGTGAGCCGAGGGTGAACACCGCGACGACCTTCGCCGCCGGGTTGGTCGCGGGAGGCGTTGGCTTGCTCGTCTTGCCCGCCGGCGCAGCCTTGCCGGCGGGGAGGTTGAACTTGATCGCAGCACCGAGAGGCTCCGCTCCGGGGTACTCGTAGAGCCAGACGAGGTTCGGGCCGCACGTGCGGCAGACGAAGAAGCTATGCCCCCACCGCTGCTCGACCTGCTGCTGGGTCATGCCGAGCGTGATCCCACCGATCGACTGGCCGGGAACCACCGCTCCGCGCGAGGGGAAATTGGTCGCCCGCGCAGCCGCGCTCACCGCCATGGCGAGCACTACGAGCGCCGCGGCTGCGAGCGCAATTCCTGCCTTCCGGGCCGAGCCCATCGCAGCCAGTGTAGCGCCCGGGGTTTGCGTCACCCTCGAGTTTCCGAGGGTGTACTCGAGTGCGTAGCCGGGCGGGCGCTTCTCGACGAACGCCGCCAGGCCCTCGCGCCCCTCGGCGCCCACGATGGCCTGGGCGAGGGCGGAGCATTCCGCGCGGAGGTTCTCGTCGTGGTCGCCGCCGAGGGACCGGTTGAGGAGCGCTTTTGCCGCCGCGAGGGCCTCCGGGCCCTTCTTCGTGATGAGCCGCGCCGTCTCGAAGGCCCGGTCGAGCACCGGCTCATGGATGCCTTCGACGAGGCCGCGTCGGTAGGCCTCCTCCGCGTCGACGAGCCGCCCGGTCAGGATCAGCTCCTTCGCGAAGCCGAGCGTCGTCGTCCGCGCGAGTCGCTGCGTCCCGCCCCAGCCGGGAACGAGCCCGTAGTTGACCTCGGGCTGTCCGAGCTTCGCCTGGGGGCTCGCATAGCGGATGTCGCAGGCGAGGGCGAGCTCGCAGCCGCCGCCGAGGGCGTATCCGTTGATCGCGGCGATCGTCGGCTTGGGCATCGTCGCGAGCAGGCGGCCCGCCTCGTGCCCGAGCCCGGCGAGATCCGCGGCTCCGCGGGCGTCGATCTCGGCCATGGACTTGAGGTCGGCGCCCCCGCTGAACGCGCGCTTCCCCGCGCCCGTGACGATCACGCAGCGGGCTCCCGGGTCGGCCGCAAGCTCGGCCAGCACGTCGCGTAGCTCGCGGACCGTCGTCAGGTCGAGCGCGTTCATCGCCTCCTGTCGGTCGATCGTGACGAGGGCGATCGCGTTCTCGGTGGTGAGCTCGACTGCCATTGGGTCGCGTTCCGGTCGAAGCCTAGGCGAATCCCGGCCCCGGGAGGCAGGCGCCTGGGCCCGCTCGGGCGGTTACCGCGGCAGGTGCTTGACGACGGCCGCGAGAATACCGCCGACCTGGGCGAGCGAGTGCCGTGAGCCCGGCCGAGATCGAGCTGGACCTCTTCGTTGCCGACGTAGGCGACGCCGTGCTTCGCGCCGTTCCGGTCCTGGTAGACGAACCCGTCGTTCTCGGAGAGAGCCGTGACGTGGTCGAACTCGGGTGCGTTCTCCTCGATCTCGTCGCGTTTGTCGGTGAAGCGCAACTTCGGGAACGGCTTGGAGACCTGGATCTTCAGCGTCTTGTTCCCGGCGAAGTAGCGGCACCAGAAGGTGCGGTAGGCATAGGTCCTACTCACGGGCCGGTACGACACGGAGGTGAGCCCGGCGCTCGCGTTGCGTCCGGCGGTCACCGTCTCCCCTGTCGATGCCTGGAGTGCCGAAGGCGAGAACGAGCACGGCGAGACAGCCGTCGCGGCTCCGCCCCCGGCGACGATCAGCCCCGCAAGAGCGGCGACGAGAGCCGCCGGAGTGAGCGTGAAGACGAGCGATCTGGACGGGCGGCAATCAGTCGTCATCACGGAAGGGCCACGATATCGGAACGGTCTGGGCGACGAGCCCTGCGACCAGCAGCTGGACGAGTTGATCGGCTAGGCACCACCGGAGCCGCACACGGAATCAGGCATGGGGCGGATGCATGCCGAGACTAGACCGGGGCCCTCATGATCGAGCGGATTGCGCGCGCTGTACCCGCGATCGTCGCCATCTGGCTTCTGGAGCGGCGAGCGTCGCGGCCGCGACAACGTCGGGGCCGTCGGCCTCGCCTCGGCGCACGCCCCGCCCAATCCCAGGGAACAACGATCAACTCCCCCTCCGGGGGCAGCGCCGCAAGTCCGTCGTCGAGCAGCCTGCTGATCAGCTGGAGCCCGCCGAGCGCCGGCGCCGCCCCCTCGGGCTATACGGTCACGCGCAACGGGTCGGCGGTCGCGAGCGGAAGCGGTTGCTTCGGGACGATCGCCGCGACGTCGTGCACGGACAGCGGGCTCGCCGCGTCGACGACCTACACCTACACCCTCGAGGCTCTGGTCGGCAGCACCTGGGTGAGCACCGCGAGCTCTTCGTTCCAGGGAACGACGTCTGCTGCATCGGTCAGCTTCAACACCGCCGGTAGCCACACGGTGACGCTGCCCGCATGCGTGACCACGTTCACGTTCGCGATGAACGGGGGAGGAGGCGGCTGCGGCACGAACGGGGCAAGCGGCGGCGCGGGCGGCTCCGTCTCCGGGACGGTCACGATCCCCTCGAGCGGCAGCGCAAGCACGTTCACGGTGATCCTCGGCGGCGGCCGTGGTGGCGGTGGAAGCGGGATCACCGGCGGCAGCGGCGGCGCGGGTGGCACCGGCTGCGCGGCAGGCGGCGCAGCGCCGGCACCTGACCGCCGCCCGTGGCGACGCAGCGCGGCTAGAACATCCCCGGCGCTTCGGAGATCGCCGTTGCCTCGGCCTCGTCGTCGGGGACCCAGCCGACGATCGCCTCTGTGGTGAGGATGTTCTTGCCGATGGAGGCGGCGTTTTGGAGGGCGGAGCGGGTGACCATGGTGGGGTCGATGATCCCGTTTTTGACGAGGTCTTCGACTTCGCCGCTGTCGACGTTGAGTCCTTGGCCGGGCTTGGCGGAGCGGACCGACTGGATCACGACGGAGCCTTCGAGGCCGGCGTTGGTCGCGAGCTGGCGGAGCGGCTCCTCCAAGGCGCGCAGGACGATCTTGGCGCCGGTCTTCTCGTCACCGTCGAGGGAGTCGAGGAGTGAGTCCTTGACCTTGTCGGCGGCGTTGAGGAGCGCGACGCCGCCGCCGGGGACGATCCCTTCCTCGAGTGCTGCGCGTGTCGCCTGGAGGGCGTCCTCGACGCGGTGCTTCTTCTCTTTCATCTCGGTCTCGGTCGCAGCGCCGACCTTGACGACCGCAACCCCGCCCGACAGCTTCGCGAGGCGCTCCTGGAGCTTCTCGCGGTCGAAGTCGGAGTCGGTCGTCTCGATCTCGGCCTTGAGCTGCTTGATCCGCGCCTTGATCGCGTCGGACTCCCCGGCACCGTCGATCACGGTGGTCGAGTCCTTGTCGACGACGACCTTGCGGGCGCGGCCGAGCTGGGAGAGCTTGGTGTTCTCGAGCTTCAAGCCCATCTCCTCGGTGATCACCTCACCCCGGTCAGGATCGCGATGTCCTCGAGCATCCGCTTGCGGCGGTCACCGAACCCGGGGGCCTTGACCGCGACCGCCTGGAAGGTGCCGCGGAGCTTGTTGACGACGATCGTCGCGAGCGACTCACCCTCGACGTCCTCGGCCACGATCAACAGCGGCTTGCCCGCCTGGATCACCTGCTCCAACAACGGGAGCAGGTCCTTGATCCCGCCGAGCTTCTGGTTCGCGATCAGGATGTAGGGATCGTCGAGGACCGCCTCCATCCTCTCGGCGTCGTTGACCATGTACGGCGACAGGTAGCCCTTGTCGAACTGCATCCCCTCGGTGAACTCGAGATCGAGCCCGAACGTCTGGCCCTCCTCGACGTTCACGACCCCGTCCTTGCCGACCTTCTCGATCGCATCCGCGATCACATCACCGATCTCACGCTCCCGCGACGAGATCGTCGCCACCCGGGCGATGTCCTCCTTGCCGTTCACCTCGGTCGACTGATCCGCGAGGTTCTTCACGATCGCCTCAACGGCCTTCTCGATCCCCCGCTTCAACGCGATCGGGTTCGCACCAGCCGACACGTTCTTCAACCCCTCACGCACGATCGCCTGAGCCAACACAGTCGCCGTCGTCGTGCCGTCACCAGCAACATCATTCGTCGCCGTCGCAACCTCACGCACCAACTGCGCACCCTGATTCTCGAACACGTTCTGTACCCACACTTCGTTGGCGATGGTGACGCCGTCGTTCGTGATCGTCGGCGCACCGTACTTCTTGTCCAACACCACATACCGACCCTTCGGGCCAAGCGTCACCTTGACCGTGTTGGCGAGCATGTCGACGCCCCGCTGCAATGCCTGGCGCGCGTCCTCTCCGAACTTGATGTCCTTATGGGCCATATCTCCTCGTTCTGTTCGCGTTACGTCAATACGGTCAGCTGGACTCTCGATCCGAACTCGACCGAGACGTCAGGGCTCGCGGTCACCATCACGACGACCGGTACCTCGGCCGGCTCGCTCCGGACGCCCACGAAGAATCGTAATAACGTCCGGCCGTTCTCGAGCGTCAGCTCCGACTCGCGCCAGCGGAGCGCAGGGCGCCCGTCGAGCGGCGTCGATTGGTCGACGAAGAACTCGCCGCTCTCCATCTGCGGGTGCCCTTCGTCGTCGACGCGTGCGATCCAGCCCGGACCGATGTCGGCCGGGACGAGCAGCTCCAAAGTAACGTCGTCCAGCCTGCCGCCCGAGTTCGTCAGCTCGACGTGCAGGAAGCCGCGCGGGTCGTAGCCGAGCTCGGCATGCAGGCGCTCGCGGCGCAGGCGGGACAGAGGCATGGTGGGGGTGCCGTCCGGCGCCGGGCGTTCCCGGCGCCGGACCGCGCGGCCGTCAGGCGGTGATCGACTTCCAGTTCTTGGCCAGGTGCTCGGACGTCCGCCAGGCAAGAGCCTGGATCGTCTCGGTGGGGTTGTGGCAGCCGCTCGTGACGAAGACGGAGCCGCCGATGATCCCGAGGTTCGGGCACTCGTGCGAGAACGCGTATTGGTCGACCACACTGGTGGCCGGATCGGTGCCGATCCGCGTTCCGCCGTAGGCGTGGGTGGAGGAGCCCATCGGATTGGTCGTCGAGACCGGCGCCCCGATCGTGACGGAGCTCGCGCCGGCGGCGGTGAAGATCTGCGCCACCTTCTGCTGGATGAACGTGCCGATCATCTGCTCGTTCTGCCTCCAGGTCCCGGTGATGCGCGGCACGGGCACTCCGAGGAGGTCCGTGTAGACCGGGTCGAGATCGATGAAGTTGCCTGAATACGGCAACGTCGTCTTCTGGAGGTACATGTTCGGCTGACGATCGGAGTACTGGTTCACGTACGCCTTCCAGGCAGAGCCCCAGTTCTGCGTCGGCGCGTTGATGGTCGGCGTCGTCATCGGCGACCGACCGGTGTAGAGGTGGATCAGGCCGCCGCCGATGAAGCCGAGACCGTTGTGATCGAAGTTGTCGTCGGCCCAGTCGTCGAGCGACGTTCCCTGTCGCCGGCATCCCGTACCAGAGGTTCAGGTCGAACGGGAACTGGACGTTGACCGATCCGGAGGTGTTGTGGCTGAAGTAATGCTGCCCGACCTGCCCGGTGTTGTTGCCGAGGCCGTTCGGATAGGCGGCCGACTTCGACAACAGAAGGAGTCGGCTGTTCTCGTAGTTGTAGCCCGCGAGCAGCACAGCGTCGGCCGGCTGGATGTACTCGTGCCGCTCCTTGATGTACCGGACGCCGGTTGCCTTGCCGTCGCTGTCGACCAGGATCTCCATCACCCTCGCGCGCCCGACGACCTTGAAGTTACCGGTCGCCTGAGCCTTCGGGATCGTCGTCCAGGTGGTCGAGCTCTTCGCGCCGACCGGACAGCCGGCACCGCTGCAGTAGCCGTGGTACTCGCAGCCCGGGCGCCCCTCGTAGACCGTCGAGGTGATCGCGGCGGGGCTTCTGAAGGGGTGCCAGCCGAGCCCGCGAGCCGTCTTGTCCATCAGGTCGGTGAAGCCCGTTCCCCGGAGGGCAGGCATCGGGAACTCACGCTTGCGCGGGCCTTCGAAGACGTTTCCCGCCGGGTCGATCTTGCCGTTGAGGTTCCCGGCCTTTCCCGACACGCCCACCTCGTACTCGACCTTGTCGTAGTAGGCCTCCATCTCGTCGTAACCGAACGGCCAGTCCGTGACCGTCGGCCCGGCAGGGATCGCCGAGGCGCCGTAGCGCGCAGTCGTCCGGCTCACCACCTCGAAGTCCCATGGGTTCAGGCGCCAGTGCTGCGCCCAGTAGTGGACCGAGGTGCCCCCCACCGCGTTCATCATCGGGTGGGTGCCGGTGGGTGGGCCGTTCTGCACGGATGCGCTTGCCCGGACCGTCGGCACCTCTTGCTGCGCCTTCTTCACGATCTGCGGCCAACGGCTCACGACGAGCTGGTCCGGCGGGAACTGGGTGAAGTTCAGCCACCCGCCGGCCTCGATCCCGATCACCTTCAGTCCGGCCTGCGCGAGCGGGAGCGCCGCGACGCCGCCGCCGGCTCCAGCCCGATGATGACGACATCTGTCTTTTTCAGTGTCTGTGCCACGGTCTCGTTACCCCTTCAGCGTTGGCGGGCCGGATGTGAACGTTCCCATGTCGTACGCCGACATCGGATTGAGGAGAGGCGGGGTCAGGGCTTGATCACCCGGTGCCACCGGCATCCGCAGCCCCGGGTAGCGCAGCCACTTCCAGCCGACGAAGTTCTGGTTCCCTCCGTAGTACGGATCGGACAGCACGCCCTGGAGGACATGGGTTCTGACCGTGGTGAAGAACGCTGTCGACCCGCCGGTGAACCCGGTGGCGACGCCGTTCTGCATGTCGAGGAGAACGGCGTCCTGGTCGGTAGGCGAGAGGCTGGCGAACAGCGCCCCTTTCTTCGCCTGCGCATACGCGTCGACCGCAGGCAGCCCGGCCTGGTAGGCGGGCAGCTGCGAGGTCACGCTCGTGCCGGGGTAGCTGGCAGCCAGGCTGTTACGCACGTCGGGCCAGCCGGCAAGCGACAGGTTGATGTAGCCCGCCGCTCCAGCCTCGGTCGCGCCCGGGCCGGTCGCATCGGTGGGGACCACCCTTGCGGCAATCGCCGTAGCGTCGCGAGCTGGCCGGGCGTCAAGCTCCCGCCGGCTTCGGCGGGGCCTTCGGCATCGGCATTGTCGCTCCGGTGCCCTTCCTCGTGAGGCTGCCTGCGGCCGTCGCCAAGGCACCTGCAATCCGGCGCGCTTCCAGAAACCTGTCCGCGAATAGCGCCGCGGGATCAGCTCGCTGGGCGCAGCGACCGGCCGTGAACCCCTGCCCCGTCCTCTCATGACAACCCCTTCCTCGTCCGGATGGAATAACCGCGATCGAACATGCGTAATATTCCAACGATACCTTAGCTTGCGGCGAGGATGGCCACCATTACAGGGGCTCGCCTGCCTTCGCTAGGTGACGACGGTGTGCTGCATCGCCCAGAGCGCGGCGGCGGCCCGCGTCGAGACGCCGATCTTGCCGTAGATGTGCTGGATGTGGTGGTCGGCGGTCTTCGGCGAGATGTAGAGCCGGTCGGCGATCTCGCGCGTCGTGTGGCCCCTGGCCGCGAGCCGGAGCACCTCGACCTCGCGGCGGGTGAGCCCGCCCGGGTTCTGCGGCCGCTTGCCCGTGGCGCGCGCGGCTCGCCGTGCCCGGCGGCCACCAGCACGGCCCGGCTCGCCCGGGGCTCGAGCACGCCCCCGACTCGAGCCGGCGCAGGTCGGCGGCGGCGTCGTCGGGCGGGAACGGCGGGCGGTCCGCTCGCTCGGTGGTCAGCCCGACATAGATCTCCGTCGCCGCGAGGACGCACGCGCCGAGATCGTCGTCTTCAGCGACTCGCTTGTGGTATCCCGAGCCATCGCATTTCTCGTGATGGCGCACGCGACCGGGCTCAGGGCGGCGAGCGCGGGGGAGCGGCGCAGCATCTGCTCGGTCAGCAGCGGGTGAAGCCGACCCGGGCGAACTCCGACCTCGTGAGCGGGCCGGGCTTGTCCCAGATCGAGTTCGGGACGACGGTGTGCCGAAGTCGTGCACGAGCGCTGCGCGCCGGAGCGTCGACGCGTCCTGGTCGAGCCCGAGCACGCCGGCCGCGTCCTCCGGACCTGGGCGCAGCGGCGGCTGTGCCCGCCCCAGTAGGGCGACTTGAGGTCGATGAAGTCGGCAACGACGGTGAGGGCGTCGTCGAGCTCGGCGCCCGTGAGCAGGCGGTGAGGCTCCGGCTCGAGAGCCAGCACGGCGTCCCACGGCTCGATCCCGGCGAGCCGGTCGAAGAAGTCGCGTCCATGTGCGAGAAAGAGATCGGCCACGGCGGGGTCGTAGGTCTCGCCGCGGCGCTCCCGGGCCGCCTCGAGAGCGCGCTCGGGGGAGAACAGGCGGCCGAGCGCCTCCATGTCGTGGCTGACGTGGACGATGCGCATGGGGAGCGGGATCGCATCCCCCTGCACGTGGTGGGGGTGGCCCTTCCCGTTCCAGCACTCGAACGTGCACGCGAGTGCCTCTCGGACGTCGGGGCCGAGGTCGAGCCTCCCGAGGAGCACGTCGGCCACCTCGCAGCCCGAGGAGAAGTTGACGAACGGCCCACTCGCGGATCGTCTCCTGGATCCTCCGGACGACCTCGTCCCGTTCCTCCGCGCCCCTGCCCGCGGTTGCGCGGGCAACGATGTCGGCCATGACCTCCGCCGGGTTCCCGGAGTCGTGGACGAGCGTCTGCCCGCGAATCGCGATCTCGTCGCCGAACATGGTCGAGACCTCGTGCGCATGGCCGGTGCAGCCGACGAACGGAGCAGCGCCACCAGTAGGCGGTGGCGCGAAGCTCCTCGTCAAGGCCGGCCGCCTCGCACATCCAGCTCGCGAGCAGGCACGACCGGAGCTGCGACTCGAGGGGCTGTCCGAACGCGTTGTCCTGCGCGAGCGCAAGCGTTGCGACCAGTTCACCCAGACGAAGCGGGGCGTCGAAGATGGGGAAACCTCCCGATTATGGTGCCGGCCCGCGAGCAGAATGCGCTCACGACGCGTCGCAGTTCTCGCTCCGGGGCGACTGCCAACGCTACAGCAAGGGAGGAATCATGACGGCATCGCCGACCTTCGGCGGCGACCCCATCGGGGTGGGGGTCATCGCCGATCAGACAGGCCCGATGATCGAGGAGCGGGCCTGTCTGATCGGCGATGACCCCCACCTTGATGGGGTCGCCGCCGAAGGTCGGCGATGCCGTCATGATTCCTCCCTTGCTGTAGCGTTGGCAGTCGCCCCGGAGCGAGAACTGCGACGCGTCGTGAGCGCATTCTGCTCGCGGGCCGGCACCGATACATCGGGAGGTTTCCCCATCTTCGACGCCCCGCTTCGTCTGGGTGAACTGGTCGCAACGCTTGCGCTCGCGCAGGACAACGCGTTCGGACAGCCCCTCGAGTCGCAGCTCCGGTCGTGCCTGCTCGCGAGCTGGATGTGCGAGGCGGCCGGCCTCGACGAGGAGCTTCGCGCCACCGCCTACTGGGTGGCGCTGCTCCGGTTCGTCGGCTGCACCGGCCATGCGCACGAGGTCTCGACCATGTTCGGCGACGAGATCGCGATTCGCGGGCAGACGCTCGTCCACGACCCGGGAAACCCGGCGGAGGTCATGGCCGACATCGTTGCCTTCGCAACCGCGGGCAGGGGCGCGGAGGAACGGGACGAGGTCGTCCGGAGGATCCAGGAGACGATCCGCGAGTGGGCGTTCGTCAACTTCTCCTCGGGCTGCGAGGTGGCCGACGTGCTCCTCGGGAGGCTGGACCTCGGCCCCGACGTCCGCGAGGCGCTCGCGTGCACGTTCGAGTGCTGGAACGGGAAGGGCCACCCCCACCACGTGGCAGGGGGATGAGATCCCCCTCCCCATGCGCATCGTCCACGTCAGCCACGACATGGAGGCGCTCGGCCGCCTCTTCTCCCCCGAGCGCGCTCTCGAGGCGGCCCTGGGAGCGCCGCGGCGAGACCTACGACCCGGCCGTGGCCGATGTCTTTCTCGCACATGGACGCGACTTCTTCGACCGGCTCGGCCGGGATCGAGCCGTGGGACGCCGTCCTCGCTCTCGAGCCGGAGCCTCACCGTCTGCTCACGGGCGCCGAGCTTGACCACGCCCTCACCGTCGTTGCCGACTTCATCGACCTCAAGTTGCCCTACTGGGGCGGGCACAGCCGCCGCTGCGCTGAGGCTGGCGGAGGACGCGGCCGGCGTGCTCGGGCTCGCCGACGAGGACGTGGTGACGCTCCGGCGCGCAGCGCTCGTGCACGACTTCGGCACCACCGTCGTCCCGAACTCGATCTGGGACAAGCCCGGCCCGCTCACGAGGTCGGAGTTCGACCGGGTAGAGCTTCACCCGCTGCTGACCGAGCAGATGCTGCGCCGCTCCCCCGCGCTCTCCGCCCTGAGCCCGGTCGCCTGTGCGCATCACGAGAAATGCGATGGCTCGGGGTACCACAAGCGAGTTCTGCTGTAGGACGACCAGCTCGGCGCGTGCGTCCTCGCCGCCACCGAGGTCTATGTCGGGCTGACCTCCGAGCGAGCGGACCGCCCGCCCCTCGGCTCCGGCCGATGCCGCCGCCGACCTGCGCCGGCTCGAGTCGGCCGGCGTGCTCGAGCCCCGGGCGAGCCGTGCCGTGCTCGTGGCCGCCGGGCACGGCGAGCCGAGGAGCGTCCACGGGCAATAGCGCCTGCAGAACCCGGGCGGGCTCACTCGCCGCGAGGTCGAGGTGCTCCGGCTCGCGGCCAGGGGCCACACGACGCGCGATATCGCCGGCCGCCTCTACATCTCGCCGAAGACCGCCGACCACCACATCCAGCACATCTACGGCAAGATCGGCGTCTCGACGCGGGCCGCCGCAGCTCTCTGGGCGATGCAGCACACCGTCGTCACCTAGCGAAGGCAGGCGAGCCCCTGTAACGGTGGCCATCCTCGCCGCAAGCTAAGGTATCGCTTGGATACTACGCATGTATCGAATTGCGGCTATTCCATCCGGACGAGGGAAGGGGTTGTCATGAGAGGACGGGGCAGGGGTTCACGGCCGTTGGTCTGCCGAAAAGCGAGCTGATTCCGCGGCGCTATTCGCGGACAGGGTTCCTGAAGCGCGCCGGTATTGCAGGTGCCTTGGCGACGGCCGCAGGCAGCCTCACGAGGAAGGGCACCGGAGCGACAATGCCGATGCCGAAGGCCCCGCCGAAACCGTCGGGGGCGCTGAGCTCCGGTCAGCTCGCGACGCTCGCAGCGATGGCCGCGAATCGTGCCGACCGATGCGAGCGGCCCGGGGGCGACGGAGGCGGGCGCCGCGAACTACATCAATCTTTCGCTTGCGGGTTTCCCGACATCCGAAACAGCCTGGCTGCAACCTTCCCGGGACGAGCGTGACTTCGGCACTTCCGGCGTACGTGGCCGGGCTGGCAGCGACGGATGCCTACGCGCAGACGAAGAAGGGCGCGGTTCGCAAGCCTGTCGCCGACAGATCAGGACGCCGTCCTGGTCGACATGCAGAGCGGGATCGCCAGCGGAGCCTTTGTCGGCAGCGCGACCACGTTCTTCAACCTTGTCAGGACGCACACGTCTGCAAGGGATGGTCTGCGACCCCTATTACGGTGGAAATCAGAGGTTTCGTGGGCTGGAGGTGGATCAAGTACCCGGGGATTCGCATGCCGGTGCAAGGCGGCCGACCAGACGCTAACCCCGCCGCTCCTCAACCCGCTGTCTGCTTACGACATGCCGAACTACAAGGCCGGCCCACCTACGCTGAAGGGATAAGCGAACAACATGGCTCAGATGCTGAAGAAGACGGACGTCGTGATCGTCGGGCTGGGTGCTGCCGGTGGCGTCGCTGCACTTCCGCTGGCTCAGGCTGGCTTGAAGGTGATCGGGCTCGAAGCAGGCGGATGGCTCAACTACACCGACTTCCCGCCCGACCAACTGGTCGTGAGCCGCTGGCCGCAGATCGTGAAGAAAACCCAGCAAGAAGTTCCGACCGTGCGCAGCAACGCATCGCAGGTCGAACGGCCCTCCGACCGGCACGCATCCGATGATGAACGCCGTCGGAGGGACCTCCGTCCACTACTGGGCCCAGCATTGGCGGCTGAACCCCTGGGATTTCCAGGTCGTCAGCGCGACGACGAAACGCTATGGCGCGAGCGCGTTGCCGGCCGGGACGACGGTGACCGACTGGCCATTCGGCTACGACGAGATGGAACCGTACTACGACAAGGTCGAGTACGAGGTCGGGGTCTCCGGAAAAGCCGGAAACATCAAAGGCAAGCTGGACCCGGCCGGAAACATCTTCGAGGGCCCGAGACAGCGTGAGTATCCGATGCCTGCCCTACGAGGCACCGGCTTCACCGATCTCCTGGACACGACGGCAATCGCTCGGCTGGCACCCGTTCCGCAGCCCCGCGGCGATCACGAGCACGATCTACGAGGGTCGCCCGGCTGCGAGTACCACGGCTACTGCAGCGGTGCGGGCTGTCCGATCGGCGCGAAGAGCTCGACCACCTGGACGACGATTCCAAAGGCCCAGGCAACCGGGAACTTCACGGTCGTCGGCCGGGCGCGGGTGATGGAGATCCTCGTGGAAGACAACGGCCGGGCTACCGGCGTTCGCTACATCAAGGAGCGGCACGAGTACATTCAGCCGGCGGACGCGGTGCTCGTTGGCGGCTTCAACTACGAGAACAGTCGGCTCCTGCTCCTCTCGAAGTCGGCCGCCCACCCGAAGGGGCTCGGTAACGACACCGGGCAGGTCGGCCAGCACTACTTCAGCCACAACACCTCGGGAAGCGTGACAGCCCAATTCCCGTTCGACCTGAACCTCTGGTACGGCATGCCCGCGCAGGGAACGGCGCTCGACGACTTCGCCGACGATAACTTCGACCACAGCGGTCTCGGCTTCATCGGCGGCGGGTTGATGTGGTTCTACACCGGGCGGTCGCCGACGAGCACACCAACCGCCAACGCGCCTACGCAGAACTGGGGCTCGGCGTGGAAGTCGTACGTCAACCGGCTGCCGACCGGTCGCCGAACATGTACTTCCAGAAGACAACGCTGCCCTACGAAGGCAACTTCATCGACCTCGACCCGGTCTACACCGACACACTCGGTGTTCCGGTGCCCCGGATCACCGGCACCTGGCGGGCGAACGAGGCGCGATCGGCTCGTTCATCCAGCAGAAGGTCGCCCAATTCATGACCGCTGCCGGCGCAAGCACGGTGACGATCGGCTCGCCCGTGCCGACAACCACGCCGATGGGCGCGTCGACTCATGCCTACGGCGGCACGCGGATCGGAAACGACCCGACAACGAGCGTGGTCGATCAGTACGGGTTCGCTCACGAGCGCCGAACGTCGGGACTCCTCGGAGGCTCGGTCTTCGTCACGAGTGGCTGCCATAACCCGACCGAGACGATCCAGGCACTCGCCTGGAGAACAGCCGAGCATCTGGCCAAGAACTGGAAGACGATCACGGCCTGACGGTCGCACGGACGGCGCCGGCGTCGCCGGCGCCTCTCCGCGACCTCCGTGAGACTTCCGCCTTCGCCGCGGCCCCTGCAGCGAGCTCGCGTTCGACACTCGTGGCTTTCTGCGCGTCGAGTGACCAACGGCGCCAGGCTGAGCCAGATGCCGCGATCGACCTGCGCGTCCCGGCCGACGCGGCGGGACTGGATCGCTCGCGTCGACGACGAAGGGAACCCGCGATGGAGACCGGGGACTTCGTCGTCGACCAGATAGATCTCGTCGACGGACGGCCTTCGCTCAGCTGGCGGGAGAGCGGCCTCTGCTGGCGGGGGCGAAGGCGACCGACGATTACGATTCTTCGTCGGGCGTTCGAGCGAGCCGGCCGATCTTCGGGCGACGTGAGGTGACCGCGAGCCCTGACGTCTCGGTCGAGTTCGGATCGAGACGCCAGCTCCACCGAATCGACGAAATGAAGAAAACGAGCGAGCATGGCTCACAAGGAGTCGAAGTTCGGCGAGGAAGCGCGACGCTCGCTGCAGCGGGGCGTCGATGCGCTGGCCGATACGGTCAAGGTGACGCTTGGCCCGAACGGCCGTTATGTGGTGCTTGACAACAAGTATGGCGCGCCGACGATCACGAACGACGGCGTCACGATCGCGAACGAGATCTGGGTCGTCGATGTGTTCGAGAATCAGGGTGCGCAGTTGGTGCGCGAGGTTGCGACGGCGACGAATGATGTCGCTGGTACGGCACGACGACTGCGACGGTGCTGGCGCAGGCGATCGTGCGTGAGGGGTTGAAGAACGTGTCGGCCGGTGCGAACCCGATCGCGCTCAAGCGTGGGATCGAGAAGGCCGTCGACGCGATCGTGAAGAACCTCGCGGATCAGTCGACCGAGGTCAACGGCAAGGAGGACATCGCCCGTGTGGC
This sequence comes from uncultured Actinomycetota bacterium, assembly GCA_963723405.1. Taxonomy (GTDB): domain Bacteria; phylum Actinomycetota; class Thermoleophilia; order Gaiellales; family Gaiellaceae; genus PALSA-600. The sequence continues at coordinate 20,676 of CAVRQF010000011.1, forward strand.
GACGATCTCGTCGCGTGAGCGCGAGATCGGCGATGTGATCGCGGACGCAATCGAGAAGGTCGGGAAGGACGGCGTCGTGAACGTCGAGGAGGGCCAGACCTTCGGCCTCGACCTCGAGTTCACCGAGGGCATGCAGTTCGACAAGGGTTACCTGTCGCCCTACATGGTCAACGACGCCGAGCGCATGGAGGGACATCGACGACCCGTACATCCTGATTGCCAACCAGAAGCTCGGTGGCATCAAGGATCTTCTGCCGCTGCTCGAGCAGGTCATCCAGGCCGGCAAGCCGCTTTCGATCGTGGCGGAGGACGTCGAGGGCGAGTCGCTCGCGACGATCGTCGTCAACAAGCTCCGCGGCACGTTCCAGGCCGTCGCCGTCAAGGCGCCCGGCTTCGGCGACCGCCGCAAGCGGATGCTCGAGGACATCGCGATCCTGACCGGTGGTGAAGTGATCACCGAGGAGATGGGCCTCAAGCTCGAGAACACGAAGCTCTCGCAGCTCGGCCGTGCCCGCAAGGTCGTCGTCGACAAGGACTCGACCACCATCATCGATGGTGCCGGTGAGGGCGACGCGATCAAGTCCCGGATCAAGCAGATCAAGGGCGAGATCCAGACCACCGACTCCGACTTCGATCGCGAGAAGCTCCAGGAGCGCCTCGCGAAGCTGTCGGGCGGAGTCGCGGTCGTCAAGGTCGGCGCTGCGACCGAGACCGAGATGAAGGAGAAGAAGCACCGTGTTGAGGACGCCCTTCAGGCGACCCGCGCGGCGCTCGAGGAGGGCATTGTCCCCGGCGGCGGCATCGCACTGCTGAACGCAGCCGACAAGACCCGCGAGTCACTCCTCGATTCATTGGAGGGTGACGAGAAGACCGGCGCCAAGATCATCCTTCGCGCCCTCGAGGAGCCGCTCCGCCAGCTCGCAACCAACGCGGGCCTCGAAGGGTCCGTCGTTGTCCAGGCCGTCCGCACCGGGAAGCCCGGCCAGGGCCTCAACGTCGACACCGGCAAGGTCGAAGACCTCGTCAAGGCCGGCATCATCGACCCAACCATGGTTACACGCTCCGCCCTCCAAAACGCCGCCTCGATCGGCAAGAACATCCTCACCACCGAAGCGATCGTCGGCTGGGTCCCGGACGACCAAGCCGACGCAACAGCGATCTCCGAAGCACCGGGCATGTTCCAGCCCGCGCTGCGTCGCCACGGGCGGCGGTCAGGTGCCGGCGCCTGGCGCCGCCTGCCGCGCAGCCGGTGCCACCCGCGCCGCCGCTGCCGCCGGTGATCCCGCTTCCACCGCCACCACGGCCGCCGCCGAGGATCACCGTGAACGTGCTTGCGCTGCCGCTCGAGGGGATCGTGACCGTCCCGGAGACGGAGCCGCCCGCGCCGCCGCTTGCCCCGTTCGTGCCGCAGCCGCCTCCTCCCCCGTTCATCGCGAACGTGAACGCGGCCACGCCGGCGGGCAGCGTCACCGTGCGGCTACCGGCGGTGTTGAAGCTGACCGATGCAGCAGACGTCGTTCCCTGGAACGAAGAGCTCGCGGTGCTCACCCAGGTGCTGCCGACCAGAGCCTCGAGGGTGTAGGTGCAGGTCGTCGACGCGGCGAGCCCGCTGTCCGTGCACGACGTCGCGGCGATCGTCCCGAAGCAACCGCTTCCGCTCGCGACCGCCGACCCGTTGCGCGTGACCGTATAGCCCGAGGGGGCGGCGCCGGCGCTCGGCGGGCTCCAGCTGATCAGCAGGCTGCTCGACGACGGACTTGCGGCGCTGCCCCCGGAGGGGGAGTTGATCGTTGTTCCCTGGAATTGGGCGGGGCGTGCGCCCGAGGCGAGGCCGACGGCCCACGTTGTCGCGGCCGCGACGCTCGCCGCTCCGAGAAGCGAGATGGCGACGATCGCGGGTACAGCGCGCGCAATCCGCTCGATCATGAGGGCCCCGGTCTAGTCTCGGCATGCATCCGCGCCATGCCTGATTCCGTGTGCGGCTCCGGTGGTGCCTAGCCGATCAACTCGTCCAGCTGCTGGTCGCAGGGCTCGTCGCCCAGACCGTTCCGATATCGTGGCCCTTCCGTGATGACGACTGATTGCCGCCCGTCCAGATCGCTCGTCTTCACGCTCACTCCGGCGGCTCTCGTCGCCGCTCTTGCGGGGCTGATCGTCGCCGGGGGCGGAGCCGCGACGGCTGTCTCGCCGTGCTCGTTCTCGCCTTCGGCACTCCAGGCATCGACAGGGGAGACGGTGACCGCCGGACGCAACGCGAGCGCCGGGCTCACCTCCGTGTCGTACCGGCCCGTGAGTAGGACCTATGCCTACCGCACCTTCTGGTGCCGCTACTTCGCCGGGAACAAGACGCTGAAGATCCAGGTCTCCAAGCCGTTCCCGAAGTTGCGCTTCACCGACAAACGCGACCAGATCGAGGAGAACGCACCCGAGTTCGACCACGTCACGGCTCTCTCCGAGAACGACGGGTTCGTCTACCAGGACCGGAACGGCGCGAAGCACGGCGTCGCCTACGTCGGCAACGAGAAGGTCCAGCTCGATCTCGGCCGGGTCACGCACTCGCTCGCCCAGGTCGGCGGTATTCTCGCGGCCGTCGTCAAGCACCTGCCGCGGTAACCGCCCGAGCGGGCCCAGGCGCCTGCCTCCCGGGGCCGGGATTCGCCTAGGCTTCGACCGGAACGCGACCCAATGGCAGTCGAGCTCACCACCGAGAACGCGATCGCCCTTGTCACGATCGACCGACAGGAGGCGATGAACGCGCTCGACCTGACGACGGTCCGCGAGCTACGCGACGTGCTGGCCGAGCTTGCGGCCGACCCGGGAGCCCGCTGCGTGATCGTCACCGGCGCGGGGAAGCGCGCGTTCAGCGGGGGCGCCCACCTCAAGTCCATGGCCGAGATCGACGCCCGAGGAGCCGCGGATCTCGCCGAGCTCGGGCACGAGGCGGGCCGCCTGCTCGAGACGATGCCCAAGCCGACGATCGCCGCGATCAACGGATACGCCCTCGGCGGCGGCTGCGAGCTCGCCCTCGCCTGCGACATCCGCTATGACGAGCCCCCAGGCGAAGCTCGGACAGCCCGAGGTCAACTACGGGCTCGTTCCCGGCTGGGGCGGGACGCAGCGACTCGCGCGGACGACGACGCTCGGCTTCGCGAAGGAGCTGGATCCTGACCGGGCGGCTCGTCGACGCGGAGGAGGCCTACCGCCGCGGCCTCGTCGAAGGCATCCATGAGCCGGTGCTCGACCGGGCCTTCGAGACGGCGCGGCTCATCACGAAGAAGGGCCCGGAGGCCCTCGCGACGGCAAAAGCGCTCCTCAACCGATCCCTCGGCGGCGACCACGACGAGAACCTCCGCGCGGAATGCTCCACCCTCGCCCAGGCCATCATGAGCGCCGAGGGGCGCGAGGGCTTGGCGGCGTTCGTCGAGAAGCGCCCGCCCGGGCTACGCACTCGAGTAACGACCCTCGGAGGGAGGGCTTAGCGAGGGGTGGCGCAAACAACCAACGGGGGCGCTACACTGGCTGCGATGGGGCCGGCCCGGAAGGCAGGGATTCGCGCTCGCAGCCGCGGCACTCGTAGTGCTCGCCATGGCGGTGAGCGCGGCTGCGCGGACGACCATTTTCCCCTCGCGCGGAGCGGTGGTTCCCGGCCAGTCGATCGGTGGGATCGCGCTCGGCATGACCCAGCAGCAGGTCGAGCAGCGGTGGGGGCATAGCTTCTTCGTCTGCCTTATGTGCGGCCCGAACCTCGTCTGGCTCTACGAGTACCCCGGAGCGGAGCCTCTCGGCGCTGCGATCAAGTTGAACGTCGCCGCCGGTCAAGGCCGTCGGCGGCGGGCAAGACGAGCAAGCCGCCAGCGCCTCCCGACGACCAACCCGGCGGCGAAGGTCGTCGCGGTGTTCACGCTCGGCTCTCCGGCTCGGCTGGGGCACGAAGGGCGCGATGATGGGCGACCCGGTCTCGAACGTCTACAACCTCTTCGGGAACACGGGCGACGCGCAGTGCATCGGCTTCGACGCGGTCACCCTGCGGATCGGGCAGAGCACGATGTCGTTCTACACGGCCTCGGGCGTGATCTACGGCTACGCGCTCACGGCGCCTTCGCAGCCGGCCTGCCAGTAGCAGCGGGTCAGGCTGCCCCGCGGCTCGCGAGCCGCTCTCCCACCTGCCGGACGATCCGTGCCTCGAACCCGTGGCTCAGCGGGCTCGTGAAGGAGCTGAACGCCATGAGCTCCTGCGTCCGTCCGCTGGAGAGGGCGAAGACGTCTGTGTACACGCGAACGAGGAGCGCGGGGCCCTTCCCGAGCGTCGGCTTTCGGGCCATGGTCGTGACGAGGCGGAAGCCGGCCGAGTGCTCGGCCCCGGAGGCAAAGGCGAACCGCTGCGCGTTCCGCAGCCCTGGCCGTCGCCCTCGAGCGAGCGCTCGTAGCACTGGAGGAGTGCCGGGCCTTTCATATCGCGCCACGAGTCCTGCGTCTGCGCGGCGGTCGCGAACACCCGCGTCGCGGCGGTCACGTTCAGCCATGGCCCGCGGTCGGAGCTGGTGCCCCCCACACCCGTCTCGACGAGACTGGACTGGTCGGGCTTCAAGCTCGGGCACGGGATCACGCTCGGGCTCGGCATGAACGTCAGGCCCTCGGTCCAGGAAGAGCCGAGCTCCCCTCCGGTCACGAGCGCGCGCTGGGCCGCGGCCATCCCGGCCGTGGTCGGCCTGACGACCGGGTCGACCCCCGCGGCGCTCGCGGCGGAAACGCCGCAGGCCGCCAGGAGCAGCACCACCCAGACGGCGGCGGAACGATGATTCGGTGTTGCCACCTTGCGATCGAGTGTACTCCCGGCTTGGTCTCTGACTTGTCACACTTCGACGAACCGGAACGGAGGTGACCGTGCTGAGAGGTCTGTGGATGCGGATATCGGGCCGCCACCGCGAGAAGGCTGCGGAGCATGCCGAGGATTACGAGCAGATGAGCCCGGACGAGCGCAGGTTCGTGAGCGAGAGCGTCGACGACCGCGCCGCCAGGATCGAGTCCGACGCGCATCTCGGGGCCTTCGAGGCCGAGACGAGCGGCGAGGATCGCGCCCCTTGAGAGTCTCTCGCTTCGGATGACCGGTCACTCGTGCTGCTCTCCGGGGCGCGGGACAGCTCCCGAGGCGCCGACGGCTGTGCCCGTTCCGAAGTCACATCGCGCGGACGCGCTGCCAATGGTGGAGCTGCGCGGCGGCGAGTTCTGGATGGGTGCGACCGTGGCGAGGGCAATCCCCTCGACGGCGAGGGCCCGGCCCTGAAGACACGGGTCGCGCCCCTTGCCATCGCCGCCACGACCGTCACGAACCGCGAGTTCGCGGAGTTCGTCGCGGACACCGGCTACACGACAGAGGCCGAGACGTTCGGCTGGTCGTTCGTGTTTCATTCGTTCGTTACCGCCGACGGCCGCGAGGACGTGCGCGGCCATGCCGGGGGCGCGCCGTGGTGGCTCGGGATCGGGGGCGCCGTCTGGTCGCAGCCGCGCGGCCCGGGCTCCGACGTCGACGGTCTCGAGGAGCATCCTGTCGTGCACGTGTCCTGGAACGACGCGACCGCCTACTGCGCCTGGGCCGGTGCGCGGCTACCGACCGAGGCCGGAGTGGGAGTACGCCGCCCGGGGCGGCCTCGACCGGCGTCGCTATCCGTGGGGCGACGAGCTGGTCCCCGACGGCATCTGGCGGAACAACATCTGGCAGGGCGCTTTCCCACGGCAAACACCGAGGACGACGGGTACGCAGGAACGGCACCCGTTCGCGCATACCCGCCGAACGGCTTCGGGCTCTACGAGGTCTCGGGCAACGTCTGGGAGTGGTGCGCCGACTGGTGGGAGCGCCCTCGCCCGAGCGGCCAGCGCGGATCATCGCGGGGGGTCGTACCTCTGCCACGACTCGTACTGCAACCGCTATCGGGTCGCCGCGCGCAGCTCGAACACCCCTGACAGCTCCGGCGGGAACCTCGGCTTCCGCTGCGCCCGCGACCTGTAGAGCCTCTGCCGCCGTTTCGTCGCCGACAGATCGGAACTAGGCTTCGGTATGGCGTCGGGTAGCGGCTCCCCGCTCGGGCTCGATCCGGAAACGATGCGTGAGCTCGGGTACAGGACCGTCGACATGCTCGTCGACCGCCTCACCGGGCAGCCCGGCCCCGTCGTCAGAGCCGCACGACGGGGTGAGCTGCTCACGAGGCTCGGGGCCGACCCGCCCGAGGGCCCGGCACCGTTCGAGCAGATCCTCGCCGACCTGGAGCGAGACGTCCTCCCGTATGTCGCCCGGATCGGCCACCCCGGCTACCTCGCCTTCATCCCGGGCGAGGGGACGTGGCCGGGAGCGCTCGGCGACCTGATCGCGAGCGCACTCAACGTCGACACCTGCTGGTGGCTCGGGGCCTCCGGGCCGACGATGCTCGAGCTCGTCGTCCTCGACTGGATCCGCCAGTGGATCGGCTATCCGCCGGGTGCTTCGGGAGTGCTCGTCTCCGGCGGCTCGGTCGCGAACCTGACGGCACTGGCATGCGCGCGGGAGTCGCGGATCGGCGCGATGGACGAGCGGTCGATCCTGTACCTGTCCGACCAGTCGCACTCATCGCTCGCGCGCGCGGCTCGGGCGCTCGGGTTCCGGCCCGACCAGGTGCGCGTGATCCCGACCGACCGCGACGCCCGGATGCGCCCCGACGCGCTTCGAGCGGCGATCTCCGCCGACCTCGAAGCGGGGCTGACACCACTCGTCGTCGTCGCCAACGCTGGCACGACCGCGGTCGGAGCGATCGATCCCCTCGCCGAGCTCTCCCGGATCTGCCGCGAGCACGGGATCTGGATGCATGTCGACGGCGCCTACGGCGCGTTCGCCTGCCTCACCGACCGGGGCCGCGAGGCACTCGCCGGCCTCGAGCTCGCCGACTCGATCACCCTCGACCCGCACAAGTGGCTCTACCAGCCGATCGAGGCCGGGGCGCTGCTCGTCCGCGACGGGGCCAAGCTGCGGCGCGGCTTCGAAATCTCGCTCGACTTCCTCGAGGACGCCCAGGCGGGGGAGGACGAGGTCAACCTGTCCGATCGCGGGCTCCAGCTGACCAGGAGCTGCAGGGCGATCAAGCTCTGGATCTCGCTGCGCTACTTCGGCGTGGCGGCCTTCCGGACGGCGATCGACCGCTGCATCGACCTCGCGCTCCACGCGCAACGGGCAATCGAGGCAGCGCCCGAGCTCGAGCTGATGACGCCCGCCTCGCTCGGCATCGTCACCTTCCGCCGCCGTCCCGACAGCGTCGACGACGAGGCTGTCCTCGAACGGATCAACGCAAGCATCGCGGACCGGATCGAACTGGGCGGCGAGGTGTTCATCTCGTCTGCACGCGTCGCAGGCCGCTATGTGCTTCGGCTGTGCATCCTCAACCACTCGACCTCGCAGTCCGAGGTCGACCGCGCGCTCGAGCTTGCAGCGACGCTGCCCGTCGATCTCGGGGGGTCAGCGGTGCCGGGGCGCGAGAGCTACCTCCCGATCGAAGCCGGCTGGCTGCGACAGCCCACTCTCGACCCCCGAAGCCTCCGCTCCCTTCCGCTCTTTTCTGCGCTCGACGATGCGCAGGCCGAACGACTCCTCCACCTGGCGCGGGAGCACCATAGTGGTGCGGGCGAGGAGATCGTCGAGCAGTGGCAGGTGAGCCGCGAGCTCTACGTCGTCCTCGACGGAGCCGTCGCCGTCTTGGTCGACGGCCGCCTCCGAGGGGTTCTCGGCGAAGGCGACTTCTTCGGCGAGATCGCCGCGATCGAGTGGGGCGCGGGTTACGCGAGGACGCGCACGGCCACCGTCACGGCGACGATGCCCACCCGGCTGCTCGTCCTCGACTGGACGCTCGTCAACGAGCTGCTGAAAGCCGACCCGGAGTTCCGCGGCCGGCTCGAGCGCTCGTCGTACGAACGGCTTGCCGCTGTCTGAGCGTCGCAGGGAGGGGCGTAGCGCGCGGCGCCCCTCCCTGCCCTCGTCGGTCAGAACGAGTTCCTCGCGACCTGCGAGCGGTTCGGAGAGTCCCACGGCGTCTTCGTCGTGCGCTTGATCGCGGTGGGGGCCCGCCGCGCCGCCGGAGTCGACCCGCCGTCCGGCAGGATGACGGTCTGAAGCTGCCGGGAGGGCGCCGCGCCGTTGCGGGCGTAGGCCGGGCTGACGGCGAGCAGGAGAGAGCCGACGGCCGTGAGGATGAGGATCCGAGCCTTCATCTGAGCCTCCTTCGATCCCGGGACCGCCGGATGCGATCCCTGGGCGAAGGAGACTCTGAGCCGCCAAAGAGCGGCTTCCGGCACGGCAAAGGGCCGGTAAAATCCCTGCTCGGAACGTGGTACGGTCCTCGTCGTGCAGTTCGGGATCCTGGGTCCGCTCGTTATCAGACGGGACGACCGTGAGATCCAGATCGGCGCGGCCAAGCAACGCGCCCTGCTCACGCTCCTCCTCCTGCATCGAGGCGAGCTCGTCCCGAGGGACACGCTCGTCGAGCAGATCTGGGGCGGGACGCCGCCGGCGACGGCGGTCAAGTCGGTCCAGGTCTACGTCTCGCAGCTGCGGAAGGCGCTCGGGGACGGCATCCTCGAGACCGGGCCCGGCGGGTACGCGCTCCGCACCGACGCCGCGACCGTCGACGTCGATCGCTTCGAGGAGCTCGTCGCCCTGGGGCACGACCTTCTTTCGAGCGGTGACCCCGAGGCCGCGAGCAGGGCGCTCCGCGACGCGCTCCGTCTCTGGCGCGGCCCGCCGCTCGCGGAGTTCCGCTACGAGGACTTCGCCCGGGACGAGATCGCCCGGCTCGAGGAGCTCCGGCTCGTCGCCCAGGAGGAGCGCATCCAGGCCGACCTCGCTCTTGGCGGCCATGCCGAGACGGTTCCGGATCTCGAAGCGCTGATCCGCGAGCACCCGCTCCGCGAGCGGCTCCGCGAGCTCCTCATGCTCGCGCTCTACCGCGCCGGCCGCCAGGCCGATGCGTTGGCCGCGTATCAGGATGCGAGGGTGACGCTCGTCGACGAGCTCGGGCTCGATCCGGGCGAGTCGCTCCAGCAGCTCGAGAAGGCGATCCTCCGGCACGACCCCGCCCTCGACGCCCCCGGCGCCCTGCCCCGCCCGATCCCCGTTCCCGCGCTGGCGCAGGCCGCGTCGCAGGATCCGTCGCTCCCGCAGGGCACCGTCACGTTCCTGTTCACCGACATCGAGGGCTCGACCGCGCTGCTCAAGACGCTCGGCAAGGCATACGGCGACCTCCTGGACGCGCACCGCGAGATCCTCCGCGCCGTCGCCGAGGCCCATGACGGCCGCGAGGTGGACAACCAGGGCGACTCGTTCTTCTTCGCCTTTGCCCGGGCGGGCGCCGCCGTCGGGGCGGCGGCGGACGCCCAGCGGGCACTGCAGAAGCACGATTGGCCCGGCGGGGCCGAGGTCCGGGTACGGATGGGGCTGCACACGGGCGAGCCCTCGGTGGGCGCGGACCGCTACCACGGGATCGGCGTCCATCGCGCCGCCCGGATCGGCGCCGTTGCCCATGGAGGCCAGGTACTGCTGTCGAACGCGACCCGAGAGCTCGTCGACGACGTCCTCCCCGGCGTCTCGATCCACGAGCTCGGCTCCTACCGGCTCAAGGACCTCGACCAGCCCGAGCGCCTGTTCCAGCTCGACGTCGAAGGACTGCCGAGCACGTTCCCGCCCCTCCGCGCCGAGAAGGCCCGGACGAGGAGCCGCTCGAGACGGTTGACCCTGATCGGCGCCGGCATCGCAGCGGCCGCTGTTGCGGCCGTCCTCGCCCTCACGCTCGGGCAATCCGGGTCCGGCCACGCCCTGTCACACCTCGACGCGGACTCGGCAGGCGCGATCGACCCCGGCTCGAACCGTCTCGTCAGCGAGACTCAGGTCGGCAGCGGGCCCGGGAAGCTTGCGTCCGGGTTCGGATCGGTCTGGGTCGTGAACGACTTCGCCGGCACCGTCTCCCGCGTCGATCCCGCCACCGGAACCACGCAGGACACGATCCAGGTGGACACCGACCCGACAGCGATCGCGGTCGCCGGCGGATCGGTGTGGGTCACGAGCTCCGGGACGAGGCAGGTCGACCGGATCAACCCCGAGACGGACACCGTGGTCCAGCGCTCACCGGTCGGCAACGGCCCGAGCGGAATCGCGGTGAGCCCAGGGGCTCTCTGGGTCGCCAACCGCCTCGACGACACCGTGACCAAGATCGACCAGCAGACCGGCAAGCCGCGCCGGACGTTTCCGGCCGGACCGAGCCCGAGCGACATCGCCTACGGCCTCGGCGCGCTCTGGGTCGCGAACGAGTCCACGGCGACCGTGACCCGGGTCGATCCCGACACCGGTGCTCTCGAAGAGATCGGGGTCGGCAACGGCCCCGAGGCGGTGACGGCCGGCGGCGGCGCGGTCTGGGTTGCGAACAGCCTCGACGGCACGGTGTCTCGAATCGATCCGACGCAGAACATCGTCGCAGCCGTGATCCCGGTCGGGGCAGGGCCCTCGTCCGTGCTCGTGAGCAACGGCTCGGTCTGGGTCGCCGACAGCTACGCGGGCAAGGTCGACAGGATCGATCTGGGATCGAACCACATCACCTCGACCCTCGCTGTCGGCAGCGGGCCGCAGTCACTCGTGTCGCTCGACGGTCGCGTCTGGCTGACGGCACGCCAGGTGGCGACGAGCCATCGGGGAGGCACCCTCCATCTCTACGACCTCGTTACGCCCGACTCGCTCGACCAGGGGATCGGCTACCTCACGAGCGCCTGGCAGGTGTTCGCGAATACGAGTGACGCCCTCGTCGGCTACCGACGCGTCGGCGGGCTCGAGGGAGGGACGATCGTGCCCGACCTCGCGACCTCCATCCCATTGCCGACCAACGGCGGCACCACTTACACCTTCCACCTGAGGCGCGGAATCGACTACTCGACCGGCAGGCCTGTCCTCGCGAGCGACTTCGTGCGGGCCTTCGAGCGGTCATACCGGGTCAGCAGCCCCTATGCCTCCTACTACTTCAGCGGGATCGTCGGAGCAGGTGCTTGCTCGAAGGCGAGCTGCAACCTCTCGCGCGGGATCGCAGCCGACGACCGCGCGGGAACGATCACGTTTCGCCTCCGCGCGCCGGATCCCGAGTTCCTCTACAAGATCGCGCTCCCTGCTGCCGATCCGGTCCCACCCGGCGTCTCGCTGTCGAAGCCGATGCCGCTCGGCGTCCCCGGGACAGGTCCCTACGAGGTAGAGAGCTACGCCCACGGACACCTGGCACTCGCCCGCAATCCGCACTTTCGGCTCTGGTCTGCCGCCGCACAGCCGGAGGGATATCCCGACCGGATGGAGTGGACGTACTCGGACGCACTGGGCTCGCAGCTGACCGCGGTCGAGCAGGGCAGGGCCGACCTGATGGTGGCCCCGCCGGCATCCCGACACGACGAGATCGCCACCCGGTATGCGGCCCAGGTTCACTCGCTCCCGCAGACGGAGGTCTACGGGATCTTCATGAACACGAGGGTCCCGCCGTTCAACAACCTTGCGGCACGCCAGGCCTTCAACTTCGCGATCGACCGGACAAAGGCAATCTCGGGCAACTTCGGCGGCGCAGTGACGTGCCAGATCGTTCCGCCGGGCCTACCGGGTTATCGACCTTACTGCCCGTACACCAAGCATCCCACGGTCGACGGGCTCTGGACCGGTCCCGATCTCGCGCGCGCCCGGCAACTCGTCGCGGCCTCGGGCACCAGGGGCGAGCAGGTCGCGTTCTGGACGTTCGAAAAACCGGCGGCCGCGGCGATCGGCAAGGTGGCGGTCGCGACGCTGAAGGAACTGGGCTATCGCGTCACACTCAAGATCCTGTCGCACGATGGCTACTGGCAGCACGTCAATACCGTCCGCAACCGCTCGCAGGTCGGATTCATCGGTTGGGCACAGGACTACCCCGCTCCGTCCGAGTTCCTGAACCAGTTCACCTGCGCCAACATCTCCACCGCCCCGGGTGCCAACGGCAACCAGGCCGAGCTCTGCAATCACGCGTATGACCGGGCCTACGCGAACGCGCTGGCCGGGCTGGCCACGGACTCGCCGCAACAGGCGAATCGCACGTGGGCCGGGGTCGACCGGATGGTCACGAACCTGAGCCCGTGGGCTGCCCTCTACAACCCGCGGAACCTCGTCGTCGTCTCGAAGCGGGTCGGGAACCTCCAGTCCAATCCCGAGTGGGGAGTGCTGGCCGACCAGATCTGGGTTCGCTAGACCAGTCGCAAAGGCCTAGAGTGCCGCCGTGGGCATCTCGGCGGCGCTCGCCGATCACGTTGCAGCGGCAGGCCCGGCTGACGTCCCGCCCGAGGTGCTGGCCGCTGCGGCCCGGTCGCTTCTCGACGCGGTCGGCGTGTCGCTCGGGGCCGCCGGGCTCGTGCCCGAGTGCCTGCCCTTCGTCGAGCTCGCGCGGCAGGAGGCCGGCGCCGCCGACTGCACGATCCTCGGGTTCGACGCCCGGGCGTCGACGACGGGAGCAGCGTTTGCGAACGGCGCGCTGGCTCACGCACTCGACTTCGAGGACTCCCACGACCTCGCGCTCTGCCATCCCCATGCTCAGGTCGTCCCGGTCGCACTCGCGCTCGCCGAGGCGCGGCGCCCGGTCTCGGGCGCCCGGCTGCTCACCGCAATCGCCGTCGGCGCGGACATCACCTGCCGGCTCTCGCTCGCCCTCTCCGACATCCTGCGGGAACGGGGCTGGTACCCGCCGTCACTCCTCGGCGGCTTCGGGGCGACCGCCACGGCGGCGAGCTTGCTCGGCTTCGATCGCCGCCGGACTCTCGACGCCTTCACGCTCGTCCTCGGCCAGCTCGGCAGCCACGGCCGTATCCATCACGGCGCAGGCTCGTCTCTGCGCAGCGTCCGTGACGCGTTCCCGGCGCAGGCAGCCATCCTCTCGGCGCTCCTCGCCGAGCGCGGCGTCCGCGGAGACGACGAGCCGCTCGAGGGCCGGGGCGGCTTCTTCGATGCCTATGCGGGGGAGGCGGTCGAGCCCCGGGCGATCCTCGACGAGCTCGGCGAGCGCTACGAGGGCGCCGCGGTCAGCTTCAAGCCGTGGCCGAGCTGCCGGGCGACGCACGCGTTCGTCGAGGCCGCGCTCCGCATCGACGCCGGGTCGATCGTGAGCGTACGACTGGCAGGGTCGCCGCGCGTCAGCGACATCGTGGCCGAGCCCCGACAGGCGAAGCTTCGGCCGCGCACGGTGATCGAGGCGAAGTTCAGCGCGCCGTTCGTCTCGGCGCTCGCGCTCACCGACGGCGAGGTCGGTCTCCACTCGTTCGACGAGAACCGGCTCACAGACCCCGCCCTCCTCGATCTGGCGCAGCGGATCACGTTCGTCGCGGACCCGCGGTTCGGCCCGGAGGGAGGCTCGTTGAGCGTGACGACCGCCGACGGGCGCGAGGCGACCGAGGTCGTCGCCGCCGCCTACGGCAGCCCGAGCGCACCGATCGCAGCTCCCGACCTGCTGGCGAAGTTCCTCGACTGCGCCTCCCACGCCCCGTGTGCGCGTACCGAGCAGGAGTGGCGAGCGCTCGCCGATGCGATCCTCGCCGTCGGCGAGGCCGACGACGCGGCGGCGTCGCTCGCTCTCGGTCAGCCGCGCTCGTAGAAGCGGACGATGCCGCGGTCCTCGCGAAGCTCGGCCGGGAGGCCGGCCTCCCGGCAGATCGCGCGCACATACTCGACGGTCGCGCTTGCCTGCGCGTCGCCGGCGAGCGCGACCGGCCGGGCCTGCTCGTCGATCCAGCACGGGACGAATCCGGCCGCAACGACGCCTTGACGGTCGACGGAGACGCGCGCGACCATCGTGTGCCGGGCCTCCGCCGGGAACGGGAAGTTGACGACCCGGTTGTCGGGAGCCGCGAGGTGGGCGAAGACCGGCGCACGCGGAGGGGCCGGGCGAGCCGCCGCGCCGTCCGCACTCGCGGGGCTCGAGCGCGGCGAGTACGCCGTCACGAAGTGGTTGATCCCGTGGTAGATGGGCCGGTCGCGATACACCTCGACACCGCGGAGCATGTGCGCGTGGTGGCCGACGACGACGTCGGCGCCGGCGTCGATCGCCGCCCTCGCGAGGGGGCGCTCGTACTGGGCGAGTGCGGCGCGCACGAATGCGAGCCCCTTGTGGAGGACGACCGCGACCACGTCGACCTCCGCGGCGAGGGCGCGGATGTCCTGCTCCATCGCCGCGAGCGAGTCGTAGTCGGGCGCCGTGAACTCGGTCGGCGGCGAGCCGGGGCTCGCGATCTCGTTCTCGTAGTACTGGGAGATGCGGACGTACGCAGCGCCGGCCTTGACGCTCGTCGCCCATGACTCCCTCGGACCGACGGCGTTGTAGGAGAGGACGCCGACCGTGATCCCGTCAGCTTCGACGATCGCGGGCCGCCTCGCCTCGGCGAGCGTAGCCCCGGCGCCCGCCGTCTCGAGCCCGAGACGCCGCAGCTCCTCGATCGTGTCCCCGACGCCGTAGGGCCCCTGATCGAAGGTGTGGTTGGAGGCAAGCGTGGCCACCTTGAACCCGAGGCCGGCCAGCGCCGCGAGGTTCTCGGGCGGCGCCGCGGGCGCCGGCACTTCGAACGCGCAGACCTGTCCGCGGTTCGTGTGAGGCCACTCGACCTGCGCGACCGCGACGTCTCCGGCGATCGCGTCGAGACACGCGGCGAAGAACGAGCCAGGGTCGGGCGCGTCGAGGATGAGGTCGCCGACGAAGACGAGCTCCACGCGCGCAGGCTAGCCGCGGGGCAGACTGGATCTCCCGCGTGCCGACCCGCTACTCTCGATGGTATGGAAGGCATCGCTCACCCACTCGACCCTCCGCGCGTGCGGCCGATCCTTCGCGGCGTCCTGCACGAGATCGGCCTCGGGGTCGCACTCGTCGCCGGGACGCTCCTCATCGTCGGCGCCGATGGCGGGCAGGCGTCGGTCGGCGCGGCGATCTTCGCCGGGTCGGTGGCGGTGATGCTCGCGGCGAGCACGCTCTACCACCGGGTGCGCTGGCGGCCCGCCGCGCGTCTCTGGATGCGCCGGGTCGATCATGCGGGCATCTACGTCCTGATCGCGGGCACCTATACCGCGGTGGGCCTGCTGAGCCTTCACGGCGCGCTCAAGTGGACCGTGCTCTCCATCGTCTGGGCGGGCGCTCTCGCAGCGACGGTCGTGAAGTTCTGCTGGGTGCATGCACCGAAATGGGTGTCGGTGGCGGTCGCGGTCTCGCTCGGCTGGGTCGGGGTCGCCGCCCTACCCCAGCTCGAGGCGAGCGCAGGCCCGGCGGCGGTCGCGCTTCTGCTTGCCGGTGGCCTCGCGTACACGGCCGGAGCTCTCGTGTATGCACGGCGCAGTCCCGATCCCGTGCCGTCGGTCTTCGGCTACCACGAGGTCTTCCACGCGCTGACGCTCGTCGCGATCGCCTGTCAATACGTGGCGATCGCGTTCTTCGTCGTCCGGTCTGGCTAGCCGAAGACCGGGTCGACCCCGCTTCGGCGGGCCAGCGCGACGATCAGCGCATGCGTCCCCTTCTGGCCGTACCCCTGCTCGCGCGCGGCCTCGTACAGCTCCTCGGCGAGCATCGTCCCCGGGAGGTCGAGCCCCATCGCCGAGGCTTCGGCGAGCGCGATGCGCAGGTCCTTGAGAAAGTGGTCGATCTTGAAGCCGGGCTCGAGGTCGCCGCGCAGGATCCGCGGCGCGTAGTTCGTGAGCGACCAGGAACCGGCCGCGCCGCCGGCGATGGTCTCGACCGCTCGTTCGAGATCGAGGCCCGCGGAGTGCGCGTAGAGAAGCGCCTCGCACACGCCGATCATGCCGGAGGCGATCGCGATCTGGTTCATCATCTTCGTGTGCTGGCCCGCCCCGGGGCCGCCTTCGAGCACGATCGTCTTGCCGAGCTTGTCGAAGAGCGGGCGAGCCCGCTCGAACGCCTCCTCCCCGCCGCCGACCATGATCACGAGGGCTGCGTTCCTGGCGCCGATGTCGCCGCCCGAGACCGGGGCGTCGAGCGCCTCCACGCCCTTCTCCGACGCCGCCGTGTGGATCTCGCGGGCCAGGGTCGGCTCGCTGGTGGTCATGTCGACGACGACGGAGCCCTGGGCCGCGCCCTCGAGCACGCCGCCGGGCCCCAGGATGACCGCGCGGACATCGGCGGGATAGCCCACGATCGTGAAGGTCACGTCCGAGCCTTCGGCGGCCTCCGCCGGCGAGTCGCACCACGTAGCGCCTGCCTCCAGGAGAGGGGTGGCGGAAGCCCGTGTCCGGTTGAACACCCGAACGGAGTGCCCGGCGCCGAGGAGGTGCCCGCACATCGACGAGCCCATGACTCCCGTCCCGATCCATCCGACACGCATCGTGGGGAGCATAGACTCGGCGCGCGAGCAAGAGCGCGTGGGGTCATGGTCGCCCTGTGCAAGACTCTCGCCGTGCCTCGACGCTTACCGGCGGCTTCCGTGCTGGCGCTCTCGGCCGTGGTGCTCGCGGCGCTCCATCCCGGGTCGAGTGCAGCGGCGGCGGCCCCCGGGTGGTCGGGCTCGGCTTCCTGCACGATCACGGTGAGCGGGCCGGGTTACCACCACTCCGAGACGCAGAGATGGCAGGTCGGCGGCCCCACGAGCGTCCGCGGCAGCTTCCAGCTCGTCCCGTCGCGCTGGACGAGCACGGGGAGCGGCTCCTCGACGGTGACGCAGGGCGAGCAGACGAGGGACATCACCTGGACCGTCAAGGCTGCCGCGCCGGGGAAGTTCCAGTTCGTCGTGAGAGCATCGGACGGCAAGCTCATCATCGGACAGGCGAATGCACAGCTCCGCGTCCAGAACGGCATCACCGGCAAGCAGCAGCTGACGGTCAGCGGTGTCGCGCAGACGCCCGTCCCGGTCGGGTTGGAGGCGTTCGAGACCCAGCTGCCGCCGATCGTCACCGCCGGGACGAGCCGCGCCGTCTCCGGCTCGACGCCGCCGACCCGAATGAACGGCTCGGTCGCGCCGTTTCAGCCCGGGGCGGCCACGGTGACGAAGCGGTGCGCCTGGAGGCTCGCCAGACCCTAGGTAAGAGATGTCTACGACGGCGCCCGCGGCCGCTACGCCCGCCTGCTCGACCGGCTCGCCCGCCATGCCCGGGCAGCTCATCTCGGGCTCTGGGGCGCCTGTCCTGGAACGCCGTACGACCCCGACCGCGGCGTCGCGACGGGACCGCTTCGGCCCTAGCTACTCGAACGTGAGGACGCTGCGGATCCCGTCCTGGCGCTGCATGAGCTCGAAGCCGTCGTTGACCTGGTCGAGGGTCAGGCGATGCGAGATGAGCGATTCGACGTCGATCTCTCCCGCGAGCCAGCGGTCGACGAGCAGAGGCACCTGGGTCCGCCCCTTCACCCCGCCGAAGGACGAACCGGTGACGCGCCGCCCGGTGATCAGGAAGCGAGGCACGACCTCGAGCACCTCCCCCTTGCCGGCGACCCCGATCATCGTCGCGAGACCCCAGGCCTCGCGCGCCGCCTCGACGGCCTGGCGCATCACCGCGACGCTGCCCGTCGCCTCGAAGGTGTAGTCGGCGCCGAAGCCCCCTGTCTCGGCGCGAATCCAGTCGACCGTGTCGTCATCCGCGAGCCGTGTGTCAGTGGCGCCGTGATGCCGCGCGTGCTCGAGGCGCTCCTCTGACAGGTCGATGGCGACGATCCTCCCGGCTCCCGCGAGCCGCGCGCCGATGACCGCCCCCAGCCCGACGAGACCGGCACCGAACACCGCCACCGTGGACCCGGGCTCGACACGCGCCGTGTAGAGGGCCGCGCCGATCCCGGTCGAGAGGCCGCAGGCGAACGGCGCGCAACCGTCGAGCGGCGCCTCGGGGCTCACCCGCGCCAGCGCGATCTCGGGGATCACGGCGTGGTCGGCAAAGGTTGAGGTGCCCATGAAGTGGCGGATCGGCTCGCCGCCGCGGCTGAGGCGCGTGGTCCCGTCGGGGAGGTAACCGGCGTTCTGCTGGTCGCGAATGGCGAGGCAGCGGTTGGTCCGTCCGCTCAGGCAGTGAACGCAGGTGCCGCACTCGGGAGCGAAGAGGGCGATCACGTGGTCGCCGGGCTTCACGAGTGTGACGCCTTCGCCCACGCGCTCGGCTACGCCCGCCCCCTCGTGCCCGAGGACGCACGGCGCGTAGCCGGTCGGATCTGCGCCCGAAGCGGTGTAGAGATCCGTATGGCAGACGCCGCACGCGACCAGGCGAACGAGGACCTCGCCGTGTCTCGGCTCGGCGAGCTCGACCTCCTGGACGACGAGCGGCTCCCCGAATGCCTCGAGGACAGCAGCACGGATCCTCATGTCCACATTCTCTACCTCGGGCGGCGCGCCCGCAGTAGGACGGAATACCCGTGCCTGCGGAGGCGTTTGTACTTATGTCAAGGAAGAAGGAGAGCGTATGAAGACGGGGATCCACCCCATCCAGGCGACGGCGGTCGTCAGCTGCGCTACCTGCGGCACCGAGATCGAGACCCGCTGGAGCGCCGGCGACCTTACGGTCGAGGCCTGCTCGCAGTGCCATCCGGTCTACACCGGCCGCGCGACCCGCACGACCGGCGGGAGCCGGATCGAGCGCTTCGAGCGCAGGCTCGCCCGCGTCGGCCAGGACTCCTAGATGCGGGCAAGACCGACGTAGTTCTCGGCCAGGGACGTGGCGGCTGCGGTCGACGTCGTGAGGTATCGCAACTGCGAGAGCTGGAGTTGCCGGCCGAACTCGCCCGCCTCTTCGTCGCGGTGAAGCATGGAGGTCATCCGGTAAGAGAAGTGCTCGGCCCGCCACACGCGTCGCAGGCACGCCTCGGAGTAGCTGTCGAGGAGGCCTCGGTCGCCGGAGCCGTAGAAGACGGTCAAGGCCTCTGCGAGGATCTCGACATCGGCGATCGCGAGGTTGAGCCCCTTGGCGCCGGTCGGCGGGACGATGTGCGCCGCGTCGCCCGCAAGGTAGAGGTTGCCGTACTGCATCGGCTCGGCGACGAAGCTCCGCATCCCGGTGACGCCCTTTTCGATGACCGGGCCCTCGGCGAGCGTCCAGCCATCGATCCCCAGGCTTGCCGTTGCCTGCAGCACACCCGGGAATGGCGGCGGCACTTCAAGAGTTGAAGCTACTATTACGTACGTAGCTGACAACGGAAGGGTGATTGCATCGTGAGCTCATTGCTCCTCGTACCGCTCGACGACATTGTCGTCTTCCCGAACATGAACGTGACCATCGCTGTCGAGGTCGCCGACGAGGAGCGCGTGCTGCTCGTCCCGCGGCACGAGGGTGAGTACGCCAAGGTGGGCACGATTGCCGAGGTCGGCGATCGCGTCCGCATGCCCGGCGGCGGCCGTGCTGTGACCCTCCAGGGGCTGCACCGCGCCGAGCTCGGCGCCGCCCACACCGATCCGCAGGGGAACCTCCGGGTCGAGGTGACCGAGCGGCCCGACGAGGAGCCGCCGAGAGTCCAGACCCGCGAGCTCGAGACCGAGTACCGCGCGACGGTCGAGGAGATCCTCGAGCTGCGCGGCGACGACGGCCGCGTGTCGTCGTTCGTCCGCGCGATCCGCAACATGGGCGAGCTCGCCGACACGAGCGCGTACGCCCCCGACCTCACCTTCGACCAGAAGATCGAGCTGCTCGAGACGGTCGACGTCGTCGAGCGGCTGAAGCTCGCCCTCGGCTTCCAGCGCGAGCGGCTCGCCGAGCAGCAGGTTCGGCGCCGGATCCGTGAGGATGTCGAGGAGGGCGCTGCCAAGCAGCAGCGCGAGTACGTGCTGCGCAAGCAGATGGAGTCGATCCGCAAGGAGCTCGGCGAGGACGACGAGTCCGTCGCCGAGGACTACCGCGGGAAGATCGCCGAGGCCGGCATGCCCGACCCCGTTCGCGAGCAGGCCGAGCGCGAAGCCGGCCGCCTCGAGCGGATGGGCGACAACTCCGCCGAGTCCTCGATGATCCGCACCTACCTCGACTGGCTGCTTGCCGTGCCGTGGTCGAAGCGCTCCGAGGAGCGGCTCGATCCCATCCACGCCCGCGAGGTCCTCGACTCCGACCATGCAGGCCTCGAGGATGTCAAGGACCGCATCGTCGAGTACCTGGCCGTTCGCAAGCTCCGCGAGGAGCGGGGCATCGCCGAGGACAAGCGCTCCGGCGCGATCCTCACGCTGATCGGGCCTCCCGGCACCGGGAAGACCTCGGTCGGCGAGTCGATCGCCCGCGCGCTCAACCGCGAGTTCGTCCGCATGTCGCTCGGCGGCGTGCGCGACGAGGCGGAGATCCGCGGCCACCGCCGCACCTACATCGGCGCGCTGCCGGGCCGGCTCGTCCGTGCCCTGCGCGACGCCGGGACGATGAACCCGGTGATCCTCCTCGACGAGGTCGACAAGGTCGGCGCCGACTGGCGCGGAGACCCGTCGGACGCCCTCCTCGAGGTGCTCGATCCGGCGCAGAACCACTCTTTCCGCGATCACTACCTCGACGTCGAACTCGACCTGTCCGAGGTCGTGTTCATCGCCACCGCCAACGTCGCCGACACCATCCCCGGCCCCCTGCTCGACCGGATGGAGGTCATCCGCTTCGACGGGTACACGGTCGACGAGAAGGTCGCGATCGCCCGTGGGTACCTCTGGCCGCGCCAGCGAGACCGCGCGGGCCTGCTCGAGGACGAGCTGGTCGTGACGGACGCCGAGCTGCAGACCAGTCGTCTCGCAGTACACCCGCGAGGCCGGCGTCCGGCAGCTCGAGCGCGAGCTCGGGAAGCTGCTGCGCAAGACGGCCACCAAGCTCGCGACCGGCAAGCTCACCGCCCCGGTCACGATCGACGAGGCCGCGCTCCGCGACGCCCTGGGCAAGCAGCGCTTCTACCAGGAGTCGGCAGAGCGCACGGCTGTCGCCGGCGTCGCGACCGGGCTCGCCGTGACCGGCACCGGCGGCGACGTGCTGTTCGTCGAGGCGACCCGCATGCAGGGGGGCGAGGCCCTGGTCCTGACCGGTCAGCTGGGCGACGTGATGAAGGAGTCGGCGCGGATCGCGCTCTCCTACATCCACTCGCACGCAGAGGAGCTCGGCGTCGACGAGAGCGCTTTCCAGGGCTCGAGCTTCCACGTCCATGTCCCTGCCGGCGCGATCCCGAAGGACGGCCCGAGCGCAGGGATCACCATGACGACGGCGCTCACCTCGCTCCTGACCGGCCGCCCGGTCAAGCACTCGGTCGGGATGACCGGCGAGGTCACCCTCCAGGGACGCGTGCTGCCGATCGGCGGCCTGAAGCAGAAGGCTCTCGCGGCACACGCCGCCGGGTTGACCGACGTGATCATCCCCGAGCGCAACCGGGGCGACATCGACGACATCCCGGAGGACGTCCGCAACGAGCTCCGGTTCCACCCGGTGATGACCCTCGACGAGGTGCTCGAGCTCGCGCTCGAGCCCTCACCGAGGCTCCATGCGGTGTCGTAGCTGCTCTCCCCTGCCCGAGGAGGTCCGCCGTGCGGCGGGCCTCCTCGAGCGGCGCTATGCCTTCTCGATCGTCGTCGCCTCGCACGAGGGCGCCGTTCGCTTCAACGAGTTCCTCCAGATGCTCGACCCGGTGCCGCCCGCGACCCTCGCGAGCCGGCTGACCGAGCTCGAGCGAGCCGGCATCCTCGAGCGCGTGATCGTCGACGCCAGGCCCCCGCGGGCCGAGTACCACCTGACCGCGCTCGGCGCCCGTCTCGGCGCAGTGGTTGCCGCGCTGGAGGCGTTCGCCGCGACGGCGTAGTCAGGGCCGTCCGAGCTCGGCTAGCGGAATCTCAGGAGGATCGGGAGGTCGTGGGCGTAGTCCTGCGGCTTGAAGCCCGTCGCGTAGACGACGTGGGAGCGGTCATCGGGGCTGTAGACGAAGAGGACGCTCGAGTGCTCGACGTCGTAGCTCGTGACGCCCTTGCGCTTCTGGAGGATCGCGGTGGGAACGCCGGCCATGTGCTCGACCTCTCCGATCTCGGGCAGTGAGCCGGTCAGGCCGACGAAGCTCGATGCGTAGTGATTCAGCCACGAGCGGAGGACTTTCGGCTTGTCGCGCGCGGGGTCGACCGTGACGAAGACGACCGCCACCTGGTTGCGGATCCGGGCCGGCTGCCGGCTGAGCGCGTACTTGATGTAGCTCATCGTGGCCGGGCAGGCATCCGGGCAGTGGGTGTAGCCGAAGAAGAGGTACGTGAGCTTCCCGCGCGTTGCCTGCGTGAACGAGTAGGGCCGACCGGAGGTGTCGGTGAGCGTGAAGCTCGGCTTGGTCGGGAACGGCTCCGGCACGAGGCCCCGGAGCGTGGTCGCAGGCGGAGCTGCGGTCGTCGTGGACGGCTGTGCGGCGTGCCTGGCGGATCCACATCCTGCGAGGAGCGCGGTGAGCATGACCGACACTGCCACCTTCCCGCGCCTCATCGTGCGTAAGCGTACAGCGGGGCTCCGGATCGGGGGGTCGACGACCGCCGGGTGTGCCGGCTCGAATCACTCGTTCGAGCGATCATGAAGATCGACCGACGGCCGATGTCGGCACCATGGCCGGTCGTCTCGCGCCGCTCGCCTGCGTGCTCGCGTCGCTCGTGGCGGCGGCGGTCGTCGTCCCGCTGGTCGCGTCGGCGAAGGGAACGCAGTCGTCGTCGGCTCAGGCCGTGGATCTCGGGGTGCTCCAGCAGTTGAACCAGATCCGGGTCGCGCACAATCTCGCCCCGCTGGGGCTCAACACGAGCCTGAACGCCGCGGCGTTGCAGCACTCTCGGGAGATGCTCTCGAATGGCTACTTCGCCCACGACTCGGCCGACGGCCAGCCGTTCTGGAAGCGGATCGCGACGTTCTATCCCTGGCGTCGCGACGGCTACTGGTCGGTCGGGGAGAACCTGTACTGGACGTCGGGCCACGCAACGGCCTCGAGCAGCATGAGGGCATGGATGGCGAGCCCGCTGCACCGCGCGAACATCCTCAACCCCGCCTGGCGCCAGATCGGCATCGCCACGGTCAGCTCCCCCGACGCCCCCGGCACCTACGCCGACGGTGACAGCGACCGTGATCACGACCGACTTCGGCGTAAGACGCTAGCCGCATTAATCCGGCTGGGATGCCGGCTCAGCCGGCGTCCCAGCTCACGCGTGCAGCCGCGTAACGCAGTCACCAAGAACCAGGCTGGGCATCACGCACCCTCGTAAGGGAAGGGGGCCCGTGGGGGGAAACCGCGAGGTTTCACCCGCGAAACAGGGGGGCACGTGGCGGAAAACCGCGAGGTTTCCACCCGCGAATTAACACACCGAGCCGGTGGCGCTTTCGTCCGCCGCTTCCGTTGACCGTCCGCGCCCAGCCTTGCGGCCGTCCGCGTCGAGCCCCCGGAAGCAGCTTCACCCTACTCGCGCTCCGTGCTCGGTGCAGGCGGCACACTAGGAGGTCGCAGCTCGCCCGGCAAGGGCGCGTGCGAGCGCTTTCGTGCTCGGAGCGGGAAAATCTCTCCGGCCTCTCGCGACGCCTGCAGGAACTCTCCAACGTCTCTCCCGGAGTCTCTTACCTTGGTCTAAGCTCCGGCCCGCACGATTTGCGGTTCAACGCGCTCGATCGGTGGTACTGATCGGTGGGAAGGAGTCAAGGAATGCTTCGGATCTGTGCGCATCAGGACTGCACGACGCTCACTCTCGGGACGCTCTGCGTCGCCCACGAGCCTCCCTCCGAAGCACGGAGATGGCCGAGAGGACGCCCGTACTCGAAGCGGGAGCGGCGACTCCCGCCGGGCGTAGCGCCTTTCGTGACGGCGGATGATGAGGCGGCCCCGGCCGGCGCCGTATCCTTCGGGGGTGGCGCGGCGTCGTAGAACCGTGGCTGCCGGCGCTCTCGTGGCGGCGGCAGTAGCTGTCACGGGCGTCGCAGGGGCTTCAAGCGCGGGTGGCCCGGTCGCGACGTCCGGGCCGACGGTGATCGGGACCGCCGCCGCGGGGAACCTCCTGACGGGGCTCAGCGGTACCTGGGCCGGGTTGAGCACCATCGCCTACCGCTTCCAGTGGTATCGCTGTAATGCTGCCGGCGCCAAGTGCGTGACGGTGCACGGCGCAACCTCGCCGAGCTTTCAGCTGGGAGACCGGGATGTCGGACAGACGGTCGGGCTCGCGGTGCGGGCGACCGACTCCAGCGGCACTGCCGCGGCGTACTCGAGCCTGATGGGCCCGATCGCGTCGCGCCGCCCGCTGCTCGAGGCGACCGCGCAGCCTGTCGTCGCCGGGGCTCCGGTGCAGGGGAAGACGGTGCAGGTGACCACGGGCACGTGGAGCCCCGTGCCGACGAACCTCGCGTACCGCTGGGAGCGCTGCAACGCGAACGGCCGAAGCTGCGCGGCGATCCCGAACGCGACGGGGACGTCGTACGCGATCACCGGGGCAGACGTGGGCCATTCGCTCCTCGCCGTGGTGCAGGCGTCCAACGGCTCGACGATTCAGAACGCGTTCAGCACTGCGACGCCGGCGGTCGTCCCCGCCTCGGTCAAGGGCCCGGCCCGGTCGATCGGGCCCGTCGTCGGCGGATTCGCAGGTGTCGGTCAGCAGCTCGTCGCGACCGCAGGGATCTGGTCGGGTGTCGGCCCGACGACGTTCTCCTACCGCTGGTACCGCTGCGACGCGAACGGAGGCCACTGCACGCTCATCCAGAGCTCGACCTCGAACCTGTACACGACGGTCGCGAAGGACTCCGGGGAGACGATCGCCCTCACGGTCAAGGCCACCGACGCGGTGGGCTCGTCGACCGCATACGCGAGCCTCGTGGGGCCGGTGGAGGGAGCCGGCGCGGTCCTTTCGCCGACGAGCGCACCCACGATCTCGGGGACGGCGCGCGTCGGCGGGACGTTGAGCGTCGGATCCGGCACGTGGTCGCCCCAACCGACGGCATACGCGACGACGTGGCTTCGCTGCAACGCGAACGGCCGCCTGTGCACCCCGATCCCCGGAGCGACGCGGGCAACGTACAGGCCGGCGGCTACGGATGTCGGCCACGCGATCGTCGCAGCCGTGACTGCCAAGGCAGGCACGGAGTCGCAGGCGGCACTGACGGCTGCGACCGCGCCGATCACCTGACCCCGTGGCCCCGGGAAGCTCTGTGACCCGAGAGGGCCCGCCGCACTCGGCCCGCCTCGCGCTGACGGCGCTCTGCGCGGTCCTGTTCCTGACGTTCCTCGACAACACGATCGTGAGCGTCGCGCTCGCCGACATGCAGAAGTCGCTGAGGACGGGCGTCTCGAGCCTCCAGTGGATCGTCGACGGATACATGCTCGCGTTCGCCGGCCTGATGCTGATCGGCGGGACGCTCGGAGACATCCTCGGGCGTAAGAGGATCATGCTCGGAGGGGTCGCGGTCTTCTGCGCCGGCTCGCTGGTCGGGGCCCTCGCTCACCACTCGGGGATGCTGATCGCGGGACGGGTGGTGATGGGCGTGGGCGCTGCTGCGTGCGAACCGGGAACGCTCTCCCTGATCCGGCAGATCTACCCGGATCACAGACGCCGCGCACACGCCCTCGGCGTGTGGACATCCGTGTCCGGCGTCTCGCTTGCAGCCGGGCCCGTGCTCGGCGGCATCCTCGTCGCGCTCTCGGGCTGGCGGGGGATCTTCTGGTTCAACGTCGCTTTCGGCCTCCTCGCCCTGGCTGCGGCGGCATGGACGCTCCCGGAGAGCTCCGACCCGCAGGGCAGGAAGCTCGACCTGCCGGGCCTCGCGCTCGGGGTCGTCGCCGTCTCAGCACTCACCTTCGCCGTGATCGAGGGCGAGAACGCGGGCTTCACGAAGTGGTGGATCGTGCTGCTCTTCGTCCTCGCAGCGGTGAGCGCGGTCGGGTTCGTGCTCGTCGAGCGGCAGTCGCGCGACCCGGTCGTACGGCTCGAGTACTTCAAGATCCCTGCCTATTCGAGCGCGAACGCGGTCGCCTTCGCCACGAGCTTCGGCCTGTTCGCCGTGTTCTTCTTCACCGCGTTGTACCTCCAGATCGTGGCGAAGTTCTCGGGGGGGAAGATCGCCCTCCAGTTCGTGGCGATGGCGGTCGCGATGGTCGTCGCCGGCCAGGTCGCGGGCGCATGGACGGCGGCCAGGGGGCCGCGCGGGCCGATGGCGATCGGCTGCCTGCTCTCCGGCGGCGGGATGTTCGTCGTCGACGCGGTGCTCTCGCCGACCGTGGAGCTCTGGGAGCTCTCCGCGGCACTCGCGGTGGTCGGGCTCGGCCTCGGTCTCGCGCTTCAGGCCGTGACGGCATCCGTGCTCGCGATCGTGCCGGCCGAGCGGTCCGGGATGGCCGCCTCGACGGTCAACACGAGTCGCCAGCTGGGTGGCGTTCTCGCGGTCGCGATCCTCGGCGCCGTGATCAACGGAAGGCTCGTGAGCGATCTGACCGCACACCTCGGCGGGCTCGGCGTGAGCCAGGAGCTCCAGCGGCTCGTCCTCGAGGCGGTCACCCACGGAGGGCTGCCCGCGAACGCGACCCTCGCGATCCTCGCGAACCCCGTCGTTGCCGCCGAAGCGCTGACGAATCCCGGGATTCTCGACAAGATCCTCAACGCGGCCGAGGCCTCGTTCGGCAACGCCCTGCACGTCGGGCTGACAGTCGCGGCGATCACGCTCCTCGCCGGCGCTGCCGCCTCCCTGTTCGGCTCGCGCGGGTTTCCGAGGCAGGACGGCTAGAGGCCGGCAGCCATGCGCCGAACTGCCTCCTCGAGCAGCGCGCCCGACGTACCGAAGTTGAGTCTCGCGTAGCCCTTGCCGGGCTCGCCGAACGTGGGTCCAGGGCTGAGAGCGACGCGGCCACGCTCCAGGAACGCCTCGGTCGGATCG
Organism: uncultured Actinomycetota bacterium; assembly: GCA_963723405.1. GTDB lineage: Bacteria > Actinomycetota > Thermoleophilia > Gaiellales > Gaiellaceae > PALSA-600. The sequence goes on from CAVRQF010000011.1 coordinate 47,497, forward strand.
TCGCCGAGACCGAGCGCGCGGCAGTCGAGCCAGGCGAGGTAGCCCGCCTGCGGCGGGAGATAGCCGACCGCCGGGAGATATTCCGCAAGCAGATCGGCGAGGAGCGCCCGGTTTCGATCCAGGTGGCCGACGAGTGCATCGAGCCACTCGCCGCCGTGCTCGAACGCGGCGACGGACGCGAGCACGCCCAGATGCCCCGCGTGGAACGGCAGGCTCACCGGAAGCTTCTCGGTGAGCTGCTCGTGCATCTCGGCCGACGCGGTCACGACGACGGCGCACTTCAGGCCGGCCAGGTTGAACGCCTTGGATGCCGAGGTCACGGTGACACCCGAGGCGACCACGGCCTCTCCGAGCGAGAGATACGGGACGTGCGTCGCCCCGGGCATCGTCATGGGCGCATGAACCTCGTCGGAGATCACGAGCACGCCGTGGCGCTCGGCGAGACGTGCGACCTCCTCGAGCTCTTGCCGCCGGAATGACGTGCCTGTGGGGTTGTGCGGATGGCTGATCAGATACGCGCCGGCGCCCGCGGCGAACGCCTGCTCGAGACCGTCGAGGTCGAGCCCCCACCCGCCCGCCGTGGGAGCCAGCGGCACCTCGACGACGACCTTCCCCACCTCACGGGCGATCAGGAAGAACGGCGGGTACACCGGCGGGTTCACGACGACCGCGGCACCCGGCTCGGTGAGGGCCCGGAGGAGCTCGGCGACCCCCGACATCACGTCTGCGGCCACCCGAACCTGCGCTGCGTCGACCTCCCAGCCGAAGCGAGAGTGGGCGAACCCGGCGAAGGCGCCGCCGAGCCTGCTCGAGTCGGCATACCCCGTGTCGTCGCGCGAGACGGCTGCGAGCAGCGCCTCGCGAACCGGGAGGGCCAGGGCGAAGTCCGTCTCGGCGACCCATGCCGGCAGGACGTCGGGCGGGTACTTCGTCCACTTCGCGCTCCGGCGAAGCCGCAGGAGCTCGAGAGAGACGTCGTCGAACGGGTCGATGTCGAGGACCCGGCTAGACACGGGCGGTGATGGTGATCCCGCCGCGCGCCTTCTGCTCGAGCTCGACCCGGACCGCCTCCGGGGCCAGCTGGAGCGCCGCGGCGACGTCGTCGCGGATGTGGACGGCGAGCGCCTCGCAGAACACCCCTTGATCTCTGAAGGAGTTGAGGTAGAGCTTCAACGACTTCGACTCCAGGCAGAGCGGCCCGGGCCGGTAGCCGATCGTGACCCGGTAGAGGTCGGGCTGGCCCGTGATCGGGCAGACCGCGGTCAACTCGTCGCTCGAGAGCTCGACCTCGGCCACGCCCGGGCTCGGGAAGCTCTCGAGCCCGGCATAATGATCGCTGCCAGCGTGGCCGAGCGCCACGAACTCCGAGCTGCGGGACGACGTCGACACGCCACTAGAGTAATCGCGGCGCGCGGTGGTACCTTTGAAGTGATGAGCACGCGCGGCTACTCGCTTCCCGCGACGGCGATCTGCCCAGGGTGCGGGACGATGGTGACGCTCCCACCCGAGCCGATCTATGCGGACTCGCCGCCGGCGATCTGCGCGACCTGTGACACGGAGGTTCCCGACTACCGCCGGGAGTCCTTCGTGTCGCCGCCGACGCTCCCCACCTCGGCGCCTGCGTCCCCGATCTCGCCGACTCCGACGCCGCTGACGACGAACCTGCAGATGGATCGAAAGCTCTCACGCGGCAACCTCTTCAGATCGCTCGGCGGCCTGCTGGCCGAACGCGCCGAGGACGCGGTCGAGACGGCCAAGTCGCACTTCACCGACGACTAGCCCGCGAGAGACTCGAGCGTGCCGGGCCCGAGCGGCTCGGCGGCGGCGATCAGCGCGCTCGCGGCGTCGACCTTCCCCCAGGTGTCGACGAGCAGGAAGCCACGGGGCAGCCCGCGCTCGTCGAGGTAGGCGACGACGCCCTGTCGGAACGGCTCGCTCCACTGGACGACCGTCTGCTTCCGGGAGTCGACCTCGCCGACCGCCTCGTACCCGAGTTCGAAGAGGTCGGAGTAGAAGAACGGCAGGTGGTGGTAGGGCTCGCCGGCTCCGGCCATGTTCGCGCCCACGGCGCGCCCGTGGCTGTTGGCCTGGTCCTCGTGCTCGACCCGGAGGTCCGTCCCGAGCGCCTGCGCGGGGAAGCGGGCGACGTCACCGGCCGCATAGACGTCGCCGGTGTCACCGGCCCTGCCGAACTCGTCGACGACGATTCCGTCCGAGACCGCGAGGCCCGCCGCCTCGGCGAGGTCCGTTCGAGGGATGATTCCAAGCCCGGCGACGACGGCGTCGGCCGCGAGCGTGGTGCCGCTCTCGAGCCGGACGCTGAAGCGCTCGCCTGCCGGCTCGACGGCAGCCACCCGCTCTCGGGCGAGCACCTCGACGCCGTGACCACGGTAAAGATCGTCGACCGACTCGGCCATGTCGCCTGGGAAAAGGCGCGCCCCGATTCCCTCCTCGGGGAAGACAAGGCGGACCGCACAGCCGGACTGGTTGAGGGCAGCCGCGAGCTCGGAGCCGATGAAGCCGCCGCCGAGCACCACGAACTCGGCCCGACGGTCGGCCAGCGCGCGCAGCCGACGGTAGTCGGGAAGTCGGCGGAAATAGACGATGTCGTCGCTGGAGTCGCCCGGAAGCCGCCGCGGCGTGCCGCCCGTCGCCAGGAGCAGGCGCTCGTAGCGGTGCGTCTCTCCCGCGTCGTCGGTGACGGTTCGAGCGCTGCGGTCGAGTCCGACAGCGCGGCGGCCGAGAGCAAGCTCGACGCCGAGGTCGGCCGTGCCGCGCCAGATCGACGCCTCGTCCTTCCCCTGCCAGAGCGCCTTCGAGAGCGGGGGCCGGCTGTAGGGCGGATCGGGCTCCTCACCGATCAGCCCGATCGAGCCGTCCGGGTCGTGGTCGCGGATCCCCCGGCAGGCTGCATCGCCGGTCATGCCACCCCCCACGATCAGATAACGGTAGTCGGTCACCGGCGAAGCGTAGTGCCTACAGCCCGGCCTGGAATGTGCCGAAAACGTGAACGTGCCTCGGAGGCGGGGAAGCTCTCCCATCTTCGGGCGGCGCTTGCGGTCTCGGGGATCGGCGCTCTGTCCTCGGAGGACATCTTCCAGGTCCTGGCCGAGCGTGCGCCGGTCGGCGTGTTCGTGGCGGCAGCGACGGGAGAGCTCGAGTACGTCAACGATCGCTGGCAGGGTCAGGCCGCGAGGGGAAAGCCGGGTGTGGAGAACGAGCGCTCGTCGGCGAGGATCACGAACGCCTCGTAGGGGCGCCGCGTCGCCGACCACGGCCCTCCGAGCTCGCCCATCGCGAACGCCGCAGTCGCATAGGCGTCGGCGGTGGCGAGCTCCGGCCCGGCGATCGAGACCGAGAGAAGCCCCGACGGCGGGCGGCCCGTGTGCGGGTCGACGATGTGCTCACCGCGGAGGTAGGTGCCGGATGTGGCGAGGGCCAGGTCGTTCGCCTCCACGACCGCGGCGATGCGGTCGTGCAGCACCGGGTGCTGGATCCCGGTCCGCCAGCGCGGGTCGGGGAGCGCCGCGCCGCGCATGCGGATGTCACCGCCCGCGTTGATCGAGTAGTTCACGAGCCCGTGCCCCTCGAGGAGCTCCACGCCGCGGTCGACCGACCACCCCTTCACGAGCCCGGACGGGTCGACCTGGAGCAGCGAGGCGTACCGGGCGTCGAAGAAGCCGTCGGTCTCCTCGCGGAGCTCGTCGCAGCGGGCGAGTACCCACCGCACGTCCTGATGGCAGTCCCTGATGTGAAGCTCGCCGCGGTTGAGCCGGCTGATCTCGCTCCCCTCCTTGTAGGTGCTGAACCGCTCGTCCACCTCGCGGAACCAGTCGAAGAGCTCCTCGAGCACCTCCGGCGCGCACTCGTCGCGCACGTCGACGAGGATCGGCATCCCCATGATCTGCTCGACGCGGCGTATGCCCGGCAGCCCGCTCACGGGCGGCGAGGCTACGGGGTCGAGGGCCTTGGCGAGCGCGGCCTGGAGCGAGTCCCGCCAGGAGACCGTCGTGTGCGTCGCGCCCGAGATGTTCACGAGCTTCGAGCCCGACGAGGCCTGCAGCTGCAAGGTCTCCTGCTGGAGGAGCGGCAGCGCCTGCGCGTTGATGTACTTCGACTTCGGCGTGTGATCCGGGTAGACCGGCCAGCTCACGTCGGTGATCTTGATCGACACCTGCGGCTTGCCGTTCGCACCGGTCACCTCGGTCTTCACGACCTTGAGCTGGAGCTGCATGAAGCCCCACTGATGGCATTTGACGACGGGCCCGAGCACGGTGACGTTCGAGACGACCTTCTTCTTGATGGTCGTCGGCGCCTTGGCGGACCGGACGAGCGCGAACGCGTCGCCCGTCCACGCAAAGAGCACAGCGGAGCAGAAGACCGCGATCAGGGACTTTTGCAGCACAGCAGGACCAGTTTACAGGGCGAACCGCTCGACATGTAGGTGGTCTCGCGGCACGTCCGCGCGCCGTAGATTCGGCACGATGGCGTCGATCATGCCGGTCGGGCCGCAGATGAACACGTCCCGCTCGGTGATGTCCGGGACGAGCTCCCTCAGGTGCGCAGGGGACAGCAGATCGCGTCCCTGCGAGCTCGCGTGGTCGCCGACGACGTAGTTCACCTGGAGGCCGCGCGCCGCCGCGAGCGCGTCGAGCTCGTCGGCGAACACGAGGTCGTCGGCGGAGACGACCCGGTACAGAGCGACGAGGTCGCCGTCCATCTCCTCGAGCAGCGCCCGCACCGGGGTGATGCCGATCCCGCCCGCGATCAGGAGCGCCTTGTCGAGCGTCCGGAAGTCGTCGGTGAAGACGCCGAACGGGCCTTCCGCGAAGACCCTCGTCCCCACCGGGATCTCGCCGAACTTGGCGCTGTGGTCGCCGAGGTTCTTGACCGTGATCCGGAAGCTGTCGCCTTTCGGCGCCTCGGACAGCGAGAACGGGTGCTGCGTGTACCAGAACCCCTTGCAGAAGAACCGCCAGAAGTAGAACTGGCCCGCCTTCGTGCCGAGCCGGTCGAGCCCCCGGCCCGTCACGCGCAGCGAGACGACTCCCGGTCCCTCGTGGATCACCTCGGTCACGCGGATCCCGTACCGGAACGTGTTGACGACGGGCCAGACGAGCCGGTACCAGAGCACGAGCGCGAGCGCGAAGAAGTAGAGCGCACGCCAGTAGTCGGCCGCGTTCACGTTCGCGATCAGCTCGTTGCCGTCGGGGATCATGTGGAACCACGCGAGCGCGATCGCGGCGTACGCGGTGAAGTGGATCGCATACCACCACTCGTACGAGAGCTTGCGGCGCACGATCACGAGCGAGGTCACGAGCACGACGACGAGCAGGAACGTGCCGATCGTCGCGGTGATGATCCCCGGGTAGGGCGAGGTCGTCGGCGCCCCCAGGTTGATGCTGAGGGTCGGCGGCGGCGAGCCGCTCGCAGCAGTGAACGAGCCGGGCGCCTTCGGCTGCGGCAGCGTGAGCCAGTGCCAGTACTCGACGAACCAGTTGAGCCCGTCCTGCTTCGCGTAGCCCCACACCGTGCAGACGACGTGCGCGAGCGCCAGGTAGATCACCGCGTGGCCGTTCCAGCGGTGCCAGATCGTCAGCCTGTCGAACCCGACGAGCCGCTCGAGGAACGGCACGCGCGCGAGCAGGATCACCTCGATCAGCGCGAAGTAGCCGGCCAGGAACGCCGTGAGGCGGCCCATCCCGATCAGGAAGCTGTCGAACGAGCCCCAGTGGTAGTTCAGCGCGTCGCCCGAGCTCGAGAAGAGCGTGATGTACAGGATCGCCGCGAGGTTGCCGAGCAGGAAGACCCAGAGCCCCGCCCAGACGAGCAGGCGGTGGATCTCACGGCGCCGGAGCGCCGCCGCGCGAGGCCCGGGGTGCCAGAGGCCACTGGCTGAGAGATCGACTCGGTCATCGTGGAGCAGTCCGCCCGGGCCGCGAGCGCCTGAGAGACAGGGAAGCATAGTTTCCCCCGGCGCCAAGAGCCTCGAACCGCGAAGATGCGCGAATGAACGACCCGGTGCGCTCCGACGGCCCTTACGGCCCCCTGAGGCGGGACGTCCGCCTGCTCGGCTCGCTGCTCGGCCGCGTGCTCGTCGAGCAGGAGGGCGAGGACTTCCTCGCCGCCGAGGAGCACGTGCGGGCAGCGCGCGCCGGTCGCGCGAGGAGAGGCGACCCGTCGCCACGTCCGCGAGGCGGTCCGCGAGCTGCCGCCGGAGGTGCAGGCGCGGATGCTCCGGGCCTTCGGCCTCTACTTCCAGCTCGCGAACACGGCCGAGCAGCACCACCGGATCCGCCGCCGCCGCGAGGTCGTCCGGAGAGGATCGCGGCCCCGCGCGAGTCGCTCGCCGAGGCATTCGACCGGCTCGACGGCGGTCCCGCCCGACGAGCTCGAGCGCCGGCTCGGCCAGGCCTCGCTCCAGCTCGTGCTCACCGCCCACCCGACCGAGGCGACGAGGCGGACGCTGCTCCGGGCGCACGTCCGGATCGCAGGGCTGCTCGCGCGCATCGACGACCCCGACCTGACGCCGGCGGAGCGCGACGAGCTCGAGGAGCAGCTCGCGGAGGAGATCACGATCCTCTGGCAGACCGACGAGGTGCGGCACGACCGGCCGCGGGTCGGCGACGAGATCCGGCACGGGCTCTGGTTCTTCGAGGAGAGCCTGTTCGACGCGGGCGAGCGGCTCCTGCGCGACTACCGGCAGCTTCGCCGGGCGCGCCGCCGCCGTTCTCGTTCGGCACCTGGATCGGCGGCGACCTCGACGGCAACCCGGAGGTCGGCCGGGAGACGATCCTCTGCCGCGCTCGAGCGCGCCCGCGAGTCGGTGCTCGGCCGCTACCGCGACGACGTCCGCGAGCTCTCGGTCGCGCTCTCGTCGAGCCGCTCGCTCGTCGGCGTGTCGGCCGAGCTCGAGGAGTCGATCGCGCGCGACGAGCGCGAGTGCACCGGCTACCGCGACGACCGGCGTCTGGATGATGTCGACGCGAGAGCTACCGCCAGAAGCTCTCGTACATCTGGTGGCGGCTCGAGAACGACGGCTACGACTCGCCCGAGGAGCTGCTCGGCCGATCTCGCGGTGATCCGGCGCAGCCTCGAGGCGAACCGCGGCGCCCGCGTGGCCGACGGGCCGCCTCGCGGCGCTGGAGCGCCGCGTCGAGCTGTTCGGCTTCCACGTCGCCAAGCTCGACGTGCGCCTCCACTCGAGCGAGGTGCGCGCGCCGACCGACCGCACGCGCGGCGTGTTCGAGGCGGTCGCGGCCGCGCGCGCCCGCCACGGCGCGCGGGCGCTCGACACGGTCATCGTCTCGGCGACGACGAGCGCCGGCCGACATCCTCGCGCGTGCTCGACCTGACCGCCGAGCCGGTCGCCGTCGTGCCGCTCTTCGAGACGATCGCCGACCTCGAGGCGGCGCCGCGACGACCGTGCGCGAGCTGCTCGCCGACGAGCGCTACGGCGCCCGGGTCGCCGAGCGCGGGAACCGGCTCGAGGTGATGGTCGGCTACTCCGACTCCGGCAAGGACGGCGGCTACCTCGCCGCCCAGTGGGCGATCTACCGCGCGCAGGAGGAGCTCGCGGAGGTCGCGCGCGAGGCGGGCATCGAGCTGACGATCTTCCACGGCCGCGGCGGCAGCGCCGGCCGCGGCGGCGGGCCGACGCACGCGGCGATCCTCGGCCAGGCGCCGGGGCACCCGCCGGGCCGGCTCAAGCTGACCGAGCAGGGCGAGACGATCTCGATCAAGTACGGCCTGCCCGGCGATCGCCTACCGCAACCTCGAGGCCGCGCTCGCGGGGACGGTGCTGAGCGCGTTCCCGGAGATCGTCGGGCCGGGTGCCCGGCGCCGCGCGAGCGCGGGCTCCTCGACCGGCTCGCCGGGCCGTCCGATGCGCGACCTACCGCGTCGCTCGTCTGGGAGACGCGAGGGCTTCGTCGACTTCTTCCGCGCCTTCACGCCGGTCGACGAGCTCGCGCTGCTCGCGCTCGGCTCGCGCCCCGCCCGGCGGCCCGAGGGCGCCGACTACCTCGGCTCGCTGCGCGCGATCCCGTGGGTCTTCGGCTGGACGCAGAACCGGACGCTCCTGCCGGCCTGGTACGGCTGCGGCACGGCATTCGCCGCCGCCGACATCGGCGAGCTCGCGACGGCTCTACTCGCGAGCTGCCGTTCTTCCGCTCGCTCGTCGACAACCTCGAGATGACGCTCGCCAAGTCGAGCCTCGAGGTCGCGCGCGAGTACCTCGAGCTCGTCCCGGACGCAGCTCGGCGCCGAGGCGTTCTTCGACGACATCGCCGCCGAGCACGAGCGCGCCGTCGCGGCGGTGCTCGCGATCGTCGGCGAGGAGCGGCTGCTCGACCGCAGCCCGGTCGTCCGCCGCTCGATCGGGATCCGGAACCCGTACGTCGACCCGATGAACGCGATCCAGGTCGAGCTGCTGCGCCGCTACCGCGCCGGCGACGAGAGCGCGCGGCTGCCGCTCGGCCGCTCGATCGCGGGGATCGCGGCGGCGCTGCGCAACACGGGCTGAGACCCTCGCGCCACAGGTGGCGCTTGCCGAGAGCGAGCGGAAACCGCGAGAATGCCCAGATGGCCGATGCTGCGACCGGGCTGGAGGCAGCGGTCGAGAGCCTTCCGAGCGCCGATGAGATCTACAGCCGCGCTCCGGGTGAGAACTTCTCGGTCGCCTCGATCGTCCTCGGCCGGGAGAACCGCGCCATCTGACGGCGATCTACGGCTACGCCCGCCTCGTCGACCAGATCGGCGACGCGGTCGAGGGGGACCGCCTCGCCGCGCTCGATGCGTTCGAGGCCGATCTCGCGCGGATCTTCGCCGGCGCCGATCCCGTCCACCCCGTCCTACGCCGGCTCGCGCCGACCGTGCAGCAGCTCGACCTTCCGCGCGGGCCGTTCGACCGCCTGATCGAGGCAAACCGCCGCGACCAGGAGATCGCCGACTACGAGACATTCGACGAGCTCGTGGCCTACTGCGACCTCTCGGCGAATCCGGTCGGCGAGCTCGTCCTCCACGTCTTCGGCGCCGCGACGCCCGACCGGATCGCGCTCTCAGACCGGATCTGCACCGCGCTGCAGCTCGCCGAGCACTGGCAGGACGTCGCCGAGGACCGCGCCGCCGGGCGGATCTACCTCCCTGCCGAGGACCTCGAGCGCTTCGGCGTCGTCGCTGCCGACCTCGACGCCCGGTCGACCGGCCCGAAGGTACGCGAGCTGATCGCGTTCGAGGTCGCGCGCGCACGGGCGCTCCTCGACGAGGGCGCACCGCTCGTCGGGCGCCTCGGCGGCCGCGCGCGGATCGCCGTCGCCGGCTACGTCGGCGGCGGGCGCGCCGCCCTCGACGCGATCGACGCCTCCGACTGCGACGTCCTCGCCGGCCCGCCGAAGGCCGACCGCCGACGGCGCGCGCCTCCACCCTCGTCACCTACGCGCGCAGGGGCTCGATGACAGCCGTCGCCCTCGCCTACGACCATTGCCGCCGCGTCGCCCGGGACGCCGGGTCGAGCTTCTACGCCGGCATGCGGCTGCTGCCGCCGGAGCGCCGCAACGCGCTCTTCGCCGTCTACGCGCTCGCGCGGCGGATCGACGACGTCGCCGACGGCGGCCGGGGCCGCCGAGGGCAAGCTCGCCGAGCTCGCGCGAGATCCGCGGCGGGGCTCGCACGCCTAGACGAGGCTGTGGACCCCGTCCTCGTCGCCCTCGCCGACGCCTCGGCTCGCTTCCCGATCCCCGTCGGCGCCTTCGGCGAGCTCGTCGACGGCGCCGAGATGGACGTCCGCGGCACCGAGTACGCGACGTTCGCCGAGCTCGAGGTGTACTGCCGGTGCGTCGCGAGCTCGATCGGCCGCCTGTCGCTCGGTGTCTTCGACTGCTCCGACCGCAGGCGCGGCCGCGCCGCTCGCCGACGAGCTCGGAGTCGCGCTCCAGCTCGGGAACATCCTCCGGGACGTGAGCGAGGACGTCGCGAACGGACGTGTCTATCTGCCGCGCGAGGACCTCGAGCGGTTCGGCTGCGAAGCCGGGGACGGCAGGTTCGAGGGCCCGATCGAGCTCGTGATCGCCTTCGAGGCCGAGCGGGGGCTCGGACGGCTGCGTGCAGGCCTCGACCTCGTGCCGCTGATCGACCGCCGCAGCGGCTCGTGCGTTCTCGCGATGGCAGGGAAGTACCGCCGGCTGCTCGAGCGGATCGCGGCCGAGCCGTCGCTCGTCCTCCGCGGCCGCGCTCTCGCTGCGGCCGTGGGAGAAGGGGCTCGTCCTCGCCCGCAGCCTCGCAGGGGCCGGCGCGTGAAGGTGGCCGTCGTCGGCGGCGGCCTCGCCGGCCTCGCGGCGGCGCTCGCCTGCGCCGACGGCGGCGCGGAGGTCGTGCTCTACGAGGGGCGCTCGCGGCTCGGCGGTGCGACGTTCTCGTTCGAGCGGGACGGCCTCGAGCTCGACAACGGCCAGCACGTCGCCCTCCGGTGCTGCACCGAGTACCGCGGGTTCCTGCGCCGGATCGGCGCGACCACCTCCTCCCGCTCCAGGGACGGCTGCGTGTGCCCGGTGCTCCGCGAAGGGACGACCGCCGGCGTCGATCTCGCGGACCGGCCTGCGCCCGCCGCTCCACCTCGCCTCGAGCCTCCTCCGCTACGAGCCGCTCGGCCTCGCGCGAGCGGCTCGCCGCCGCCCGCGCGGCAACGGCGCTCGGCAAGCTCGATCCGGCCGACGAGCGCTCGACGAGCAGACCTTCGCCTCGTGGCTGCGGGCGCACGGCCAGTCGCAGAACGCGATCGACTCGCTCTGGAACCTGATCGCCCTGCCGACCCTCAACCTCCCTGCCGAGGACGCGTCGCTGGCAGTCGCGGCGAAGGTCTTCCGCGACCGGGCTCCTCGACCACGCCGACGCCTCGCGACATCGGCGTCCCCGCCGTCCCGTTCCGGCTCCTCCACGCCGAGCCGGCGGCGGCGGCGATCGAGGCCGCAGGCGGCCGCGTCCACACGTCCGCTCCCGTCCGCGCGGTGAGCCGCGGAGCGCCGGCTGACGCTCGACGGCGGGAACCGACGACGCCGACGCCGTCATCCTCGCCGTGCCGCACGAGGCCGTCGCCGAGGTCGCCCCGCCCGGCGCCGTCGATGCGAGCGCTCTCGCCGGGCTCGGGTACGAGCCCGATCGTGAACCTCCACGTCCACTACGACCGTCGTGTCCTCGACGAGCCGCTCGCAGCTGCGCTCGGCTCGCCGGTGCAGTGGCTCTTCGACCGGACCGAGGCCTCGGGCGCGCGCACGGGGCAGCTCGTGGCGATCTCGCTCTCCCACGCCGTCGACGAGATCGGGGCGTCGGTGTCCGAGCTCCGGGGCCGCTACCTGCCGGCGCTCGAGCGGCTGCTGCCGGCCGCCGCGGAGGCGACGGTTCTCGATTTCGCCGTCACCCATGAGCCCAGGGCCACGTTCCGCGCCGTGCCCGGCACCGCGAAGCTCCGGCCCGGGCGCGCGAACCGCCGTGCCGGGCGTCTACCTCGCCGGCTCGTGGACGGACACGGGCTGGCCGGCGACGATGGAGAGCGCGGTCAGGAGCGGGCTCGCTGCGGCGAGGCTCGCACTCTCCGAGGCACCTGCCCTCGACGGGATCGAGGAGCCGGCCGCGTGACCGTCACCGCCGACCGCCGGATCGACGCCGCGCACGAGACCCTCGATCGCGCCACCCGGCACCTGCTCGGGCTTCAGCACGAGCAGGGCTGGTGGAAGGGCGAGCTCGAGACGAACGTGACCATCGACGCCGAGGATCTCTTCCTGCGCCACTACCTCGGGCATCCTCGAGCCCCGTCAGGCGGCAGCGACCGCGACCTGGATCCGGAGCCGCCAGCGCCCCGACGGCTCGTGGGCGACCTACTTCGGCGGGCCCGGCGATCTCTCCACCTCGGTCGAGGCGTACGTCGCTCTTCGCCTCGCCGGCGACCCGGCGGACGCCGCCCACATGAGGAGCGCCGCGGTGTTCGTGCGCGAGGCCGGCGGCGTCGCCGGCTCGCGGGTCTTCACCCGCATGTGGCTGTCCCTGCTCGCACTCTGGTCGTGGGACGCGGTGCCGACGCTGCCGCCGGAGCAGATCCTCCTCCCGGTGCGGGCGCCGCTCTCGATCTACTCCTTCGGCTGCTGGGCGCGGCAGACGATCGTGGCGCTCTCGATCGTGACGGCGCTCCGTCCTTCGCGGCGCGGTCCCGTTCACGCTCGACGAGCTGCGCGGGGCAGCGCTGCCGCCTGCGCCGCCGACCGATGCCTGGGGCCGGGCCTTCCTCCTGCTCGACCGCGCGTGCCATGCCTACAACCGCCGGCCGGTCGGGGCCGTACGGCGACGGGCGCTTCGCACGGCCGAGCGGTGGGTGGTCACGCGACAGGAACGCGACGGCTCCTGGGGAGGGATCCAGCCGCCGTGGGTCTGGTCGATCGCCGCCCTCCATGCGCTCGGCTACGAGCGCGACCACCCCGTGCTCGAGCGCGCGCTCGCGGGCCTCGACGCCTTCACGATCGACGACGAGGAGGGTCGGCGGGTCGAGGCATGCCAGTCGCCGGTCTGGGATACGGCACTCTCGGTGATCGCGCTCCTCGACGCGGGAATCCCGGCCTCCGATCCCGCCGTCGTGCGCGCCTGCGAGTGGCTCGTGGCGCAGGAGGGCTCGACCCGTGGCGACTGGGCGGTTCGCCGGCCCGAGCTCACGACGGGCGGCTTCCCGTTCGAGTTCGCGAACGAGAACTACCCGGACGTCGACGACACCGCCGTCGTCGTGCTCGCGCTCCGGCGCGCCGGTCACGACCCGACCGGCGCAGCCGGCCGGGGGCTCGAGTGGATGCTCGGGATGCAGAGCCGCTCCGGCGGCTTCGGGGCGTTCGACGTCGACAACGAGAGCAGCCTGTGCGCCCGGCTCGCGTTCTGCGACTTCGGAGCGGTGACCGATCCGCCGAGCTCGGACGTGACGGCGCACGTCCTCGAGACGCTCGCGCACGAGGGCCGCGCCGGGGAGCAGGCCGCGGTGCGGGCGCTCGGGTGGCTGCTCGCAGAGCAGGAGCGCGACGGATCCTGGTTCGGCCGTTGGGGCGCCAACTACCTCTACGGGACCGGCTCGGCCCTCCCCGCCCTCGCCGCCTGCGGCCTCGGCGGGCACGAGAGCGCGCGCGCCGCGGTGCGATGGCTCGAGCGCGTGCAGAATCCAGGCGGTGGGTTCGGGGAGGATCTCCGGTCGTACCGCGACCGCTCCTGGAGCGGGCGCGGTACCTCGACGGCGTCCCAGACGGCATGGGCGCTGCTCGGGCTGCACGCAGCCGGAGAAGGCGGCGGGGTGACTGCCCAGGGGGCGGTGCAATGGCTCGTCGAGACGCAGCGCGCCGACGGCGGCTGGGACGAGCAGCACTTCACCGGCACCGGCTTCCCCGGCGACTTCTACCTCAACTACCACCTCTATCGCGACGTGTTCCCGGTGATGGCGCTCGGCCGCGTCCTCGGACCACGCGGATGACCGCGCTCCTCGTCCTGGTGCCGATGCGAATCGAGCGGATCGCGCTCGGCAAGCCGTACAGGTCGGCAGTCATCCGGACCGGAATGGGGCCCGACCGTGCGCGCATCGCCGCGGCCCGCGCGCTTGCGCACGAGGCCTCCGCGCTCGCGATCGCCGGCCTGTGTGCGGGCGTCGACCCCGCGCTCCGCGCAGGAGATGCTCTCTGCGCGACCGAGCTCGTCGCCGACGACGGCGTGTGCACGCCTGTGCCCGGCAGCTCACTCGTCGTCGCGGCGCTCCGCCGGCGGGGCCTTCGGGTTCACGTCGGGACGCTCGCCTCCGCGAGCCGGGTCCTCGGGCCGGCCGACCGCGCGGGCCTCGCCGGCTCGGCTCTCGCGGTCGACATGGAGTCGGCATGGCTCGCGGCGGGAGCCGCCGACAGGCCGCTCGCAGTCGTCCGGGTCGTGGCCGACGAGGCGGGCCGCTCGCTCGCCGATCCACGCATGGCGAGCGAAGGAGTGCGCGCCCTCCGCAGCCTCCGGCGCGTCGAGCGGGGCGTTGTCGGACTGGGCCGGCGCGGTCTCGCCGCGAGCCCAGACGGTAGAGTCGAAGCTCTTCCGGCTTCCCAAGGAGGCGCACCGCGTATGAGCGTCCCACTCAGACAGAGCCTGGCGGTCGCGCGCTACCTGACGCGGCGGCGCCTCGCGAGAGACGACAAGTTCCCGCTCCTCGTCGAGCTCGAGCCGCTCTTCCAGTGCAACCTCGCCTGCTCGTTCTGCGGGAAGATCCAGTACCCGGAGCACGTCCTCAAGAAGCGGATGCCGGTCGAGACGGCGCTCGCCGCGATCGAGGAGTCGGGCGCGCCGATGGTGTCGATCGCTGGCGGTGAGCCGCTCGTGCACCCCGAGGTGCACGTGATCGCGAAGGAGCTCGTCCGGCGGAAGAAGTTCGTGTACCTGTGCACGAACGGGATCCTGATGCGGAAGAAGCTCGACCTGTTCGAGCCGTCGCCCTACTTCGCGTGGGTGGTGCACCTCGACGGGATGCGCGAGCGCCACGACGAGTTCGTCGAGCGCGAGGGAACGTTCGACAAGGCGGTCGACGCGATCCGCGAGGCGCAGCGCCGAGGCTTCCGCGTGAACACCAACACGACGTTCCTGACCACCGATACACCGAAGACCGTCCGCGACGTCCTCGACTTCCTGAACGACGAGCTGAAGGTCGATCAGATGATGCTCTCGCCCGCCTACGCCTACGAGAAGGCCCCGGACCAGGAGCACTTCCCGGGCGTCACCGCCTCGAGGAAGCTGTTCTCCGAGGCCTTCGGCGACGGGAACCGAAAGCGATGGCGCCTCAACCACACCCCGCTCTTCCTCGACTTCCTCGAGGGCAAGGTGAACTTCCAGTGCACGCCGTGGGGGATCCCGAGCTACTCGGTGTTCGGGTGGCAGCGGCCGTGCTACCTGATGGCGGACGGCTACACGGAGACATACGAGGAGCTCATCGAGACGACCGACTGGTCGAAGTACGGACGGGGCAACGATCCCAGATGCGACAACTGCATGGCGCACTGCGGGTACGAGCCCACGGCCGTGCTGGCCTCGACGAGATCGGTGAAGCAGGCCCTTCGGGCGATCGTCGCGCCTCGCTGAGTGCTCGGGCCGCCCGGCTTGACAGAATCGAGCCCGTGGGCGCAGATTTCTCCGACCCGGCCTGGTGGCCGACTCCCCCGCCCAAGCCGCCGAGGAAGATCTCGACGGCGGCGATCGTGTTCGGCACCTTCGTCCCGATCGCCGTGATCGTCGATCCTCATCGTCGGGATCGTCGGCCAGCACAAGCATGCCTCGGCTGCCGAGCACGGGACGTTCGCTGGCCGCCTTCGAGAGCTGCATGCACGAGCAGGGCGCCGACTCGCCGACGCAGCGCTCCAACAGCCGCTTCCTGCAGGATGACGCCGAGGCGTGCCGTGCCCACCTGCCGGCAGGCATGGCGTTGCCGTCGTTCGCGCCGCCGTCCGGCGCCGACGAGGCGGCTCAGCGGGCGTTCTCGGAGTGCGTGCAGGCGGCGACGGCGAACATCTCACGCAGCCGGGCCGGGGGGCCGTTCGGAGGAAGCTCGTCACGGGACGCGTTCCGAAACGCGATCGCCACCTGCCGCTCCCTCGTCGGGACGGGGGGGCAAGGGCCGTCCGCTCCACCGCCCACGACGACCACGTCTGCGGTGGCATGACGAGGGCGCTCCTCGTGTGCGTCGCGGTCGCGGCGCTCGCCGCGAGCGCTGCGGCGGCAACTGCTCCGAGGCCAGACGGCCACGACCGCGCGCTGGCGTTCTCCTCGATGCGAAGGTGCAGACGTTCAGGGCGATCGCGAAGCAGACAGGGAAGAGCAGCAGCCTCCAGTCCTCGCTCGACCGCTGCCCCCTCCTGAAGAAGGACCCGAGCCAGGCGTTCGCGGCGTTCTTCGCGCTGGTTCCCGCACTGCTCGCCGAGCTCGTGAACGAGTACGGGCCTCAGCTTCGCGACATCCACGAGACCCTGCTCGCGATGCACCCGCACTCGGCCCTCTTCCGTAAGTGGACGACCGCGGAGGGCCAGAGCATCGCCCTGATGCTGAGGTTCGACAACCACGGGAAGAAGGTCGACCTCTGCCAGGCGGCGACGCTACTGCTCGCCAAGAAGACGACCGCGGCAGACGTGCGCCGCGTGATCGGGATCGACCCGACCCTGATCGCCCAGCTCTTCCAGAGCCCGGTCTCGAAGACCCTCACGAGCCTCAACCCGAAGATGCTCGCGTTCTTCGTCGCCGCCGGGCTGTCGAAGGCCGACGCGAAGACCCTGACCTCCTAGTCGTTCGATCGGAGAGCGCGGCCCCAACGCTCATCGATGCGGCGCGCCTTCCAGATCACGACCGAGCCGGCCCAGGTGACGAGGAAGAGCCCGACGACGACGTAGCCGAGCTTCTCGAAGTCGAGCGCGTTCAGCCAGCCCCAGACGCCGCGTGTCGAGCCCGAACTTCGTCGCGAAGACCTGCAGCAGCTCGACCGAGCCGACCGCGAGCGCGACCGTCACCGAGAGCGAGGTGACGGTGAGGTTGTAGTAGATCTTCCGCACCGGGTTCGAGAACGCCCAGCCGTAGGCCTGGGTCATGAAGGCGCCGTCGGCGGTGTCCATCAGCGACATGCCGGCCGCGAAGAGGATCGGTAGGGAGAGCACCGCGAGGAACGGCACCGCGTTGTTCGCGACGCCCGCTGCCAGCGCGAGCAGCCCGACCTCGGTGGCGGTGTCGAACCCGAGCCCGAACAGGATCCCCAGCGGGTACATGTGCCAGGACTTCGAGATCATCCTGAAGAAGCCGCCCAGGAAGAAGCGCGTCATGAAGCCCCGGTCCTCGAGGCGCTGCTCGAGCCGCTCGCGGTCGTATCGGCCTTGCCGGAGCTCCCGCGCGATCCGCCCGATGTCCAGCAGGACGATCAGGTTCAGCACGCCGATGATCCAGAGGAACGTCCCCGAGACCCCGGCCCCCACATAGGCCCCGTAGTCGGAGAACGACGGGATGCGCGCCTGCACGGTGCGCGACGCGACCGCCAGGGCCGCAGCGAGGGAGAAGACGATGGTCGAGTGGCCGAGCGAGAAGAAGAAGCCGACGCCGAGCGGGCGCTTGCCCTGCGAGAGCATCTTCCGCGTGGTGTTGTCGATCGCCGCGATGTGGTCGGCGTCGAACGCGTGCCGGAGCCCGAAGGTGTAGGCGAGCACGCCGAGCCCGGCCAGCGCGGGGTAGTGGGCCGAGTAGTAGACGAAGAGCCCCCAGCCCGCGACGTGCAGGGCGAGGACAGCCGCCGAGAAACCGCCGAGACGGAGCCATTCGGGCCGGGACAGCGTCTCGCTCAGAGCGGCGGGGAGTCATGACTCGCAGCCTATTCGCCGGGCCCCGGCCGACCGGTTCGGACCGGAGCGAACCGAACGCGCGCCGCGGACGAACGTCCGGCAACGAACCCCTTCGGGGGACACGAGAGGAGCTTCAGGATGAACACAGTCAGCCGGCGCTCGTTCCTCAAGACGGCCGGCCTCGCGACGGGAGCGGCGGCGATCACCGCCTCGCCCGCGGTCGCGGCGGCCGTCCAGCCGAACGCTCTCGAGACGACGCCCACAGGACCGCTCCCGCACGAGCCGATCGTCGCCGTCATCCGCAACGCCGATCTCGGCGAGGTGACCGTGCTCTCGGGCCGGACCGAGAAGACCTACAAGGACAAGGTTCTCGTCAACCGGTTGCTCAAGGCGGCCGGCCAGAACCACGGGCCGACCGGGAAGCGGGGGGTGGCGTAGATGTCGTCCCATCGCGAAGCACCCGAGATCAGCAAGGACCCGGTCGCCGACAATGCCGACGTCTACGCGTTCGTCAGCCCCGACGCACCCGGCTTCGTCACGATCGTCTCCAACTTCGTGCCGCTCCAGGGCCCGGCCGGCGGCCCGAACTTCTACGAGTTCGGCGACGACGTCCTCTACTCGATCTACATCGACAACGACGGCGACGCCATGCCGGAGATCGAGTACCAGTTCCAGTTCACCTCGTCGCTGCAGAACCCGAACACGTTCCTCTACAACACCGGGCCGATCGCGTCGCTCACCGACACGAACTGGAACGCCCGGCAGCAGCTACTCGGTCGTGCGGTTCGACGCGGGCAGGCCGCCGAAGAGGCCGGCGCCCGCCCGCGGGCCCGAACGTCAAGCCCGGCCCGGCGTTCAGCAAGGGCCCGACCCGCTCGGCGGTGCTCGGCTCGAACCTCCCGTGCCCGCCGTGCAACATCGGGCCGCGCTCGACCCCGAACTACGAGTCGACGCTCGGCTCCGCGGCCGTGCAGAGCCTGCCCACCGGCGAGAAGGTGTTCTGCGGCCAGCGCAGTGACCCGTTCTACGTCGACCTGGGCTCGATCTTCGACCTCGGCGGGCTGAGGCCGTTCAACGCGGCTCACCTGATCCCGCTGGGAGTCACGGCGGGCGTCGACGGGACGAAGGCGCTCAACATCCACACGATCGCGATCCAGATCCCGATCTCCATGCTGACCAGGGACGGCTCCCAGCCGACGAACGTCGGGAGCTCGACCGCGGTGCTCGGGATCTGGAGTGCCGCCAGCCGCCGCAGGGTCCGGATCTTCGACGACCACAAGAACAGCCACGGTCGAGTCGGGCCCGTGGGTGCAGGTCTCGCGCCTCGGCAACCCGCTCTTCAACGAGGTCGTGACGCACCTGGGGCAGAAGGACGACTGGAACCGCGGCAACCCGGTGGACGACTCGGAGTACCTGCCGAACGTCCAGCATCCGGAGCTCGCCGCGCTCCTGCCGGTCCTCTACCAGACGCCGTCGCCCGTCTTCCCGCACCTGGCGGGGCTCACGGCGGCCCGGGCCGACCTGGTGGCGATCCTGCTCACCGGGCTCCCGGCCGGCGTCCTCCCGTTCGCGCCGACGTTCCAGAACTACACCGGCCCGACGTATGCCGACATGCTGCGGCTGAACGTGGCCGTGCCGCCGACTCCGACGGCAACCGCGAGCCCGTACGGGATCCTCGGCGCAGACCTTGCCGGCTTCCCGAACGGCCGGCGGCTCGCCGACGACATCGTGGCGATCGAGCTGCGGGCGATCGCCGGAGCAACCTACCCGCTCGTCGATCCGACGCACGCGTTCGTGCCGGACGCTGCGGCCGGTGTCCTGACCCAGGGGATCCCGATCCCGCCCACGGGCGCCGGGGACCGCTACCTGAGCGTGTTCCCGTACGTCGGGAGCCCATACGACGGCTACGACACACCGATGGTCTGAGATGTGCGAGCGACCATCACCACTCACCACGACGCGCACGAGGTGCGCGCCCGGCCGGTCGTGCTCGATCTCGGCGAAGGGATCGGGGCGCTCGTCGTCCACACCGATCCCGACCTGCTCGGGACAGAGGTCGAGATCAGCCCGTCGGGTCACGACGGAGACCGTCAGCACAAGGAGGTGCTGCAGCGGGCGATCGGAGGCAAGACGACGACGGTGCTCGTCTACGACAGCCTGCCGGAGGGGGAGTACACGCTCTGGGTCGGCGACGAGCCCGGGCCCGCGGCGTCCGCGTGGACGGCGGCCAGGTCGCCGAGCTCGACTGGCGCCGCGTCGCCGTGCCTGTCGCGGTCTAGCGAGGGCCGGCGCAGCGAGGCGCTCGCCGGGCGGGGCTTGGGGGCCCGTCCGGCGGGCGACCTCAGATCGCGAGCGGCACCAGCTCGAACCGCTCGACGTCGACGAGCCCGCGGTCCGTGATCTTGAGCGACGGGATCACCGACAGCGAGAGAAACGCGAGCATCTGCACGGGTTGGGGGAACTCGACGCCGAGCCCGCGGATCGCCGAGGCGACGCTGCGGCTCGCCTCGAGCACCTCGGCGAGGGGACGGTCGGAGAGCAGCCCCGCGACCGGGAGCGGAAGCTCGCCGACCACCGTCTCGCCGTCGGCGACGACGAGGCCTCCGCCCAGGTCGCGAAGCCGCTTCGCCACGGTGACGATCGAGAGGTCGTCGACGCCGACGATCACGAGATTGTGGGCGTCATGCGCGAAGCTCGATCCGAAGGCACCATGCTCGATCCCGAAGCCCCGGACGAATCCGACGCCCACGCGGCCGGTCTGGAGGTGTCGCTCGAACACGGCGATCTTCGCGAGGTCGCGCGCCGGGTCGGCGACCGCCGTGCCGTTCTCGGTCGTGAGCTCGTCCTCGAGGGACGCGGTGATGATCTGGTCCGGGACGAGCCCGATGATCCGGGCCCGCCCGCCGTCCCAGGGGATCGCGAGCGAGCCGCGTTCGATGGGGGCGATGCGCACCGTGTCCTTGACCCACTCGGGCACGACGACCGGGTCGATCGTGCCGACCGGACGGCCTCGTTTGAGCACGAGCTCGGGCACGAAGGTGTCGAGGTCGCCGAGCACGAGGATGTCGGCACGACGGCCCGGCGAGATCGCTCCGAGGTGGTCGAGGCCGTGGTAGGTCGCCGGGTTCAGAGACGCCATGACGACGGCATCCTCCGGAGAGAGGCCGAGCGCGACGGCGTCACGGACGATCGCGTTGACATGCCCGTCGTCTGCGATGTGCTCGGGCTCGCGGTCGTCGGTGCAGAACGCCAGGCGGTGCGGCCCGTACTCGAGCGCGAGCGGCAGGAGCGCCTCGAGGTTCCGGGCCGCGGATGCCTGTCGGATCAGCACCCAGAGCCCGGCGCGGAGGCGCTCGCGGCCCTCCTCGGCCGTGGCCGCCTCGTGGTCGGATTGAATACCCGCAGCCGCGTAGGCGTTGAGTGCGTGACCGCTCAATCCGGGCGCATGACCGTCGACGTGCCGGGCGAGGGCGAGCTTCGCGAGCTCGCCCTCGTCACCCGCGACGACGCCGGGGAAGTTCATCATCTCCGCGAGCCCGACCACGTTCCTGCGGCGAAGGAGCCCCTCGAGGTCGCCCGTCGAGAGCGCCCGCCGCGGCGACTCGAACCGGGACGCCGGGACGCACGAGGACGCGGTGAAGTAGACGTCGAGCGGAAGCTCGCCGGCGGCGTCGCACAGCCAGTGCACCCCGTCGGTGCCGAGGACGTTCGCGATCTCGTGCGGGTCGGCGACGACCGCAGTCGTGCCGAGCGGCAGCACGAGCCGGGCGAACTCGTCGATCAGGAGCTTCGAGGTCTCGATGTGCACGTGCGGGTCGATGAACCCGGGGACGAGCCAGCGGCCGGCCGCGTCGAGCGTCTCGGCCCCCTCGTAGGAGCCGAGGCCCGCGACGACGCCGTCGACGATCGCGACGTCGGCCTCGAGCCACTCGCGGGTGAACACGCACAGAACCCGGCCGCCGCGAATGACCAGATCGGCGGGCTCGTCGCCCCGGGCGACCGCGAGCCTCCTGGACAGCGTGTCGGCGGCCCCCACGCCGGGATGATCGCAGACGGGTCACGGTATGGTTGCGCCTCCGAATGGGCGGGAGGGAGTAGGAATGCGGGTGCGGCTCGAGCGGAGGCTCACCCAGCCGCGCTGGCTCTCGGCCGCCGTGCCGGCCGGCTCGCTTCTCTTCGCGTTCGTGCTCGCGGGCATCGTGCTGCTCGCGACCGGCCACAACCCGTTCTCGACCTACCGGCAGCTCTTCGACGCGGCCTTCGTCGCGCCCGGCTCGCTCGACCAGACCCTGATCACGACGACACCGCTCATCTTCACGGGGCTCGCCGCAGCGGCGGCGTTCCGGATGCGCCTCTTCAACATCGGCGCCGAAGGCCAGCTCTACCTGGGCGCGATCTTCGGCTCCGCTGCCGGCCTCTACCTCGGGGGCAGCGGGGGAACCTCCTGGCTCGTCGTCGTCGCGATGGTGCTGTGCGGTGCCCTCGGCGGGGCGCTCTGGGCGCTGATCCCAGGCGTTCTGCGGGCCTTCTACCGGACGAACGAGATCATCACCTCGCTGATGCTCAACTACGTCGCCGGCTACCTGCTGACCTACCTCATCTTCGAGAGCGAGTCGTACTGGCGCGACACCACCGGCTTCAACGCGACGGTGTTCCCGGCCGGAAAGGCGCTTCCATCCTCCGCGGTGTGGCCGTCGTGGACGATCGACATGCAGGGTGGGATCACGATCCCGCTCGGGCTGATCATCGGGATCTGCGTCGCGGGAGGGCTGTGGTTCCTCTACCAGCGCACGCGGTTCGGGTTCGAGGTGCAGGTGGTGAGCGACTCGGAGCGCGCCGCCCGCTACGGCGGCGTCCGGATCCGCCGGAAGATCCTCGCGGTCATGGGAATCTCGGGCGCGATCGCCGGGATCGGCGGCGCGAGCCAGGTCGGCGACTTCTCCCACTCCCTGGACGGAGACCCGAACGGCCTGCAGAAGCTCGGCTACGGCTACACCGGCATCGTGATCGCGGCGCTAGCCCGCTACAACCCGCTCGCGACCTGCCTCGTCGCGTTCCTGATCGGCGGGCTCGAGAACGCCGGCAACACGCTTCAGGGTGCCGACTTCCCTGCCGGCCTCGTCGGCGTGATCCAGGGCATCATCCTGTTCTCCGCTCTCGGCGGCGAGCTCCTCGTCCGCTACCGCGACTCGAGCGCACCGCTCCGCGCCAGAGGCCGCGTAGAGGTGGTGCAGGTGCTGGTGTCGGACACCGCGTTGTCCCTTGGGCCCCCGAGGCTCGGACGGTGTCGACACCGCCTTACACACGGCTGGCGATACGCTAGGGCGGTGTCGGACCGCAAGCTCGGATTCGCGACAGGCTCGGGCCGGGTGTCCGACACCAGGACATGAACAACTCGCTCCTCGTCATCGTCATCGCCTCGGGCATCGCCTACGGGACGCCGCTGCTCTTCGCGTCGCTCGGAGAGCTCCTGGCAGAACGGTCAGGGCGTGCTGAACCTGGGCGTCGAGGGGATGATGCTCGTCGGCGCGGTGATGGGCTTCTGGGCCGTGCAGCGCTTCGACATCGGGTCGGTCGCGGCGCTCGCGTTCGGGATCGTCGTCGCCGCGCTCGCCGGGCTCGCGATGTCGGCGATCCACGCGTTCCTCGTCATCACCCTGCGGGCGAACCAGATCGTCTCCGGTCTCGCGCTCACGATCTTCGCCGGCGCCGTCGGGCTCTCGTCCTACCTCGGCAACGATCTCAACCTGGCCGGCAATCCCGCCGCGCACCAGTTCACGCCGATCTTCCCGACCTCGATGCAGAACTGGCCCATCGTCGGGCCGATCGTGTTCGGGCACGACGCCCTCGTCTACCTCTCGTGGGCTCTCGTGATCGCGCTCATCTGGTACCTCAACCGGACGAGGCTCGGCCTGAACCTGCGCGCCGTCGGCGAGGCGCCCGCCGCCGCCGATGCGATGGGAATCGACGTGGCCGCGTTCCGGTACGGCCACACGCTCGCCGGCGGCGCGCTCGCAGGCGTCGCCGGGGCGACGATCACGCTCGCGATCAACCCCCTCTGGACGAACGGCGTCACCGGTGGGGCGGGCTGGATCGCGATCGCCCTCGTCATCTTCGCGTTCTGGCGTCCCGAGCTCTGCCTGGTCGGCGCGTACTTCTTCGGCGCGTTGCAAGCGCTCGCGCCCGAGCTCCAGGCCCGGCAGATCAGCCTCGGGCCGACCGTCCTCTGGACGAGTGCGCTTCCGTACATCGCGACGATCGTCGCGCTCGTCATCATCTCGGCAGGTCGCGCCGGCCGCCGCCTCGGCGCTCCGGCGGCGCTCGGCCTTCCCTACACGAGGGAGGAGCGGTGAAGGAGGAGACGATCGGGGGCTGGCTCGAGGCGCTGGCCTCCTCGGCGCCCGCGCCGGGCGGCGGCGCCGCGGGTGCGCTCGAGGTCGCGGTGGGCGCGGCCCTTGTCGAGATGGTCTGCAACCTCACGATCGGCAAGCCCGCCTACGCCGAGCACGAGGCGATCATGACCGAGGCCCGCGACCGGGCGGCGGCGATCAGGCAGGAGGCCGTCGATCTCGCGGCGGAGGACGCCGAGGCGTTCGACGGCGTGATCGCGGCCTACCGGCTGCCGAAGGAGACCGAGCCCGAGGCGGCCGCGCGCTCGGCCGGCATCCAGCAGGCGCTTGCGAAGGCCGCCGATGTGCCCCGGCGGACCGCCGCGGCGGCGTCGATCGTGATCGATCTCGCCGAACGGATCGTCGCCGGCGCGAACCCCAACGTGGTCTCCGACGCAGCCGCGGCGGCAGCCGCCGCGCGCGGCGCCCTCTCGGCTTCGCTCGTCAACATCGCCGCGAACAGCACCTCGATCGCCGACCCGGCGCTCCGTGCCGAGCTCGACGAGGCGACGCGGGCGATCGAGGGCGACCTCGCTCGCGCCGACGCGGTCGTCACGGCCGTCAGGCGGCGGATGGCGCAGTGACCCTCCTCGACGGACGGACGCTCGCTGCGGAGATCAGGTCGGCGACCGCCGGGGAGGCAGCGGCCCTCTCGCCGGTGCTCGCCACGGTCGCCGCGGCCGACGACCCGGCAACGGCGTGGTACGCAGGGTCGATCGCGAAGGCCGGGGCGGCAACCGGGATCGAGGTCCGCGAGTCGCGCCTCGCCTCGCACGACGGCGACGGCGTGCTCTCGACGCTCGACTCGCTCGCGGCCGACCCCGAGGTGCACGCGATCATCTGCCTCACGCCGCTGCCCGGGAGCCTCACACTCGCCGAGGCGGGCGAGCGGATCCCGCCCGCCAAGGACGTCGACGGCGCGAGCCCGCTCAGCCTCGGACGGCTCGCCGCCGGCCTCCCCGCCTTCGCGCCCGCGACAGCCCAGGCGGTGATCGAGCTTCTCCGCTACTCGCACACGCCGCTCGAGGGAGCCGATGCAGTCGTCGTCGGCCGCTCGGTCGTCGTCGGCAAGCCGCTCGCACTGCTCCTGCTCGCGGAGAACGCGACTGTGACCGTGTGCCATACGCGGACCCGGGACCTCGCCGAGACGACGAGCCGCGCCGCGGTCCTCGTCGCCGCCGCCGGGCGCGCCCAGCTGCTCGGCGCCGGCCACGTCCGTCCCGGCGCCGTCGTGGTGGACGTCGGGACGAACGAGGCGCCGGACGGGAGCATGGTCGGCGACGTCGACACCGCCGCGGTCGAGCGCGTCGCCTCGCTCGTGACTCCCGTGCCGGGCGGCGTCGGGCCGGTGACCACGGCCGTGCTCCTGCGGAATGTCGTCGCCGCCGCGCGCACCGCATGAGAGCGAGCGTGCCGTGACGTCGGGAGATCTCCTCTGGACGCCCTCGCCGGAGGCCTGCGACAGCTCGCGGCTTGCCGCCTACGAGCGCTGGCTCGAGGAGACCCGCGGACTCCGCTTCGACAGCTATGAAAGCCTCTGGACGTGGTCGGTGCAGGAGCTCGAGGCGTTCTGGGAGTCGATCTGGGAGTACTTCGGCGTCCGCGCGTCTAGGCCATACGAGACGGTGCTGCGCGACCGGGGGATGCCCGGCGCGCGCTGGTTTCCCGGAGCCGAGCTGAGCTATGCGGAGCACGTCTTCGCCGGGAAGGACGGCGCCTCCGCCGCGCTCCTTCACGCCTCGGAGAGCCGGCCGCTTCGGGAGACGACCTGGGCCGAGCTCTCCGCGAGTACCGCTGCGGCCGCCGAAGGGCTCCGGGCACTCGGGGTCGGCGCCGGCGACCGGGTCGTCGGATACCTCCCGAACATCGAGGAGGCGGTCGTCGCGTTCCTCGCGGCCGCAAGCGTCGGGGCGGTCTGGTCGTCGTGCTCGCCCGACTTCGGGGCGCGCGCCGTGGCCGACCGGTTCACGCAGATCGACCCGAAGGTGCTGATCGCCGTCGACGGCTACCGCTACGGTGGCCGAGAGTTCGACCGCGCCGCCGAGGTGGCCGAGATCCGGAAGGCGCTGCCGTCCCTCGAGAACGTGGTGTCGATCCCGTATCTCCCGGGTGCGAGGGCGCTGGACGGTGCCGTTTCGTGGGACGACTTGCTGGCCGGCGCCGACGGCGCCCGCCTCCGGTTCGAGCAGCTCCCGTTCGACCACCCGCTCTGGGTGCTCCACTCCTCGGGCACGACCGGGCTCCCGAAGCCGATCGTCCACGGTCAGGGCGGGATCCTCCTCGAGTACCTGAAGATGGCCCACCTCCACTTCGACCTGCGCCCCGAGGACCGGCTCTTCTGGTTCACGACGACGGGATGGATGATGTGGAACCTGCTGCTCGCCGGGCTCTTCACCGAGGCTCCCGTCGTCCTCTACGACGGAAGCCCGGCGCACCCCGACCTCGGAGTGCTCTGGGACCTCGCCGCCGAGGCAGGGGTCACGTGCTTCGGCACGAGCGCCGCCTTCATCTCCTCGTGCATGAAGGCCGGGATCGACCCCGCGCAGGGCCGCGACCTCTCGCGGATCAGGAGCCTCGGGTCGACGGGGTCCCCACTCTCGCCCGACGGGTTCCGGTGGGTGTACGACCACGTCGGGCGCGACACGTGGCTCTTCTCGATGAGCGGCGGCACCGACGTGGGCACGGCGTTCGTCGGCGGGGTCCCCACGCTCCCCGTCAACGAGGGCGAGCTTCAGGCGCGCGCGCTCGGCGCGAAGGTCGAGGCCTTCGACGAGGAGGGGCATTCGGTCGTCGATCGAGTCGGCGAGCTCGTCCTGACCGAGCCGTTCCCCTCGATGCCGGTGTTCTTCTGGGGAGACGAGGACGGCTCGCGCTATCGCGAGAGCTACTTCGAGACCTATCCGGGCGTGTGGCGCCACGGCGACTGGATCGAGATCACCTCGCGGGGCACCGCGATCATCACCGGCCGCTCCGACTCGACGATCAACCGGAGCGGCATCCGGATCGGAACGAGCGAGATCTACCGCGCCGTGCTCCGGGAGCCGGAGGTGTTGGATGCCCTCGTCCTCGACCTCCCCACCGGGGACGGCGTCGGGTCGATCGCGCTCTATGTCGTCCTCGCCGGCGGCTCCGAGCTCGACGACGCCCTCCGGGCGCGTATCCGAGGCCGTCTTCGCGACGATTGCTCGCCGCGCCACGCCCCCGATTCCATCGAGGCCGTCGCCGACCTGCCGCGAACGCTCTCGGGCAAGCTCCTCGAGGTCCCGGTCAAGCGCATCCTCCTCGGCGCCGATCCTGCGAAGGCGGCGAGCCGCGAGTCGCTCGCGAATCCCGAGGCGCTCGACCTGTTCGTCGAGCTCGCCGGCCGGCGCTCGTAGGTCTCAGGGCGACGCCGAAGGAGAGACGCCTGGCGATGACTCACTCAGGAAGCGCCGAGCGCTCTCGCGATCACGAGCCGCTGGATCTCGTCGGTTCCCTCGCCGATAGTGAGGATCTTCGCGTCCCGGTAGAAGCGGCACACCGGGTACTCCTCGATGTAGCCGTAGCCGCCGTGGATCTGGACTGCCTGATCGACCACGTCCACCGCGACGAGCCCCGACTTCAGCTTCGCCTGTGCCGCCGCCAGCGCGAACGGGCGCCCGCCGTCCTTGAGCACCGCAGCCTTGTAGGTCAGAAGCCGCGCCGCCTCGATCTCGGTCGCCATGTCCGCGAGCCTCGCGCCGATCGCCTGGAAACGCGCGATCGGCTGCCCGAACGCCCGTCGCTCCCGGGCATAGGAGAGGGCCTGGTCGAAGGCGCCCTGCGCGAGGCCGACGCCCATCGCGGCGACGCCGATGCGGCCGATGTCGAGCACCTCGAGGAACTGGCGTAGGCCGGCACCGCGCTCGCCGAGCAGGTTCCCCTCGGGCACCCGGCAGTTGTCGAACGAGAGAGGCCGGGTGTCCGAGGCGTGCCACCCCATCTTCTCGTAGCTCTCGCCGACCTCGAACCCGGGCGTGCCGTTCGGGACGATCAGGTTCGAGATCTCCCGCCGCCCGTCGGTCTCGCCCGTCACGGCGGTGATCGTGACGAGGCCCGAGATGTCCGTCCCGGCGTTCGTGATGAACTGCTTCGCGCCGTCGACGAGCCACTCGCCGTCCTCGAGTCGTGCCCGGGTGCGAATGTTGCCCGCGTCAGAGCCGGCCTCTGGCTCGGTGAGGCCGAAGGCCGCGAGCCGCTCGCCCGAGGTCAGTCGCGGCATCCACTCCCGCTTCTGCTCTTCCGACCCGAAGAGGTAGATCGGCTGGGTCCCGAGGGACGTGTGGGCGCAAAGGGTGATCGCGACGGAGGAGTCGACCCGCGCGAGCTCCTCGACCGCGACGGCATAGGCGAGCGTGTCGGCGCCGGCACCGCCGTACTCCTCCGGGAACGGGATCCCCATCCAGCCGAGCCCGCCCAGCCTGCGGACGATCTCGTACGGGAACGCCCTCGTGCGGTCGAGCTCGGCTGCGACCGGGGCGATCTCGCGCTCGGCAAACTCGCGGACGGTCTCGCGAAGCGCCTCGTGCTCTTCGGGTAGGTCGAAGACCACGCCGGGAAGCTAGCTCACTCGTCGAGCTCCACGATGACCTCGCCCCGACCGACCGTCTCTCCCTCTCGCACGTGGACCGCCCTGACGATGCCGGCCCGGGGCGCGAGCAGCGGCATCTCCATCTTCATCGCCTCGACGACGACGAGCGTGGCGCGGGCCTCGACCTCGTCGCCCTCGGAGACGAGCACGCGGATGACGGTGCCCGGCATCGGAGCGGCGACCTCGTCGCCCGCCTCGCCGGCCGCCGCATGCGACCCGTCGGGCTCGTCGAGCGGTGGCGGTGCGGCGACGGGCGCGGGAAGGTTGAGCCTGAACGGCCGGCGCCAGGGCGGCGGGGGGACGCGCGCGGGCGCCGGGGTCAGCGGGGGGAAGCGCGTCAGGAAGTCCGTCGTCGTGTCGCCGGCGCGAAACGCTGGGTGCGCGACGAGCCAGCGCAGGAAGGGCAGGTTCGTGACGAGCCCGCCGACGGCGGTCTCGGCGAGCGCCTCGTGGAGGCGGTCGATCGCCTCGTCGCGCGTCAGCCCGGTCGCGATCACCTTGGCGATCAGCGGGTCGTAGCGCGTCCCGATCTCGTCGCCCTCCTCGACCCCGGCGTCGACCCGCACGCCCGTCGGCAGGCGCAGCCGCTCGACGCTGCCCGCCTGGGGAAGGAACGTGACCGGATCCTCGGCATAGAGACGCACCTCGATCGCGTGCCCTCGGACACCGTTGCCGGGATCGAGCGCGGCACCCTCGGCGATCCGGATCTGGTCGGCCACGAGGTCGCGTCCCGTCACCGCCTCAGTCACGGGATGCTCGACCTGGATCCGGGCGTTCAGCTCGAGGAAGTAGAAGCGCGAATCCTCCCCGACCAGGAACTCTGCGGTGCCGGCGCTGCGGTAGCCGACGGCGCGGGCGAACGTCTCCGCCGCCTCGAGCAGCTCTCCGCGAACGCGCTCGCCGATCCCCGGCGACGGTGACTCCTCGAGCACCTTCTGATGGCGGCGCTGCACCGAGCACTCGCGCTCGCCCAGCGCTCGCACGGTTCCGTGGACGTCGGCCAGGAGCTGCACCTCGACGTGGCGGGCGCCCTCGACCCAGCGCTCGCAGAAGACCGTGTCGTCGCCGAACGCCGCGAGCGCCTCGCGCCGCGCGGCCTCGAGCGCCGGCTCGAGCTCCGATTCGGCTCGTACCACCCGCATGCCGCGGCCGCCGCCTCCCGCCGCGGCCTTCACGAGGAGGGGGAAGCCGATCGCCGCGGCCTCGCCGGTCTCGACCACCGGCACTCCGGCACGGCGGGCGATCTGCTTGGCCTCGAGCTTGTCCCCGCCCTGGCGAAGCGCGGAGGGAGGCGGGCCGATCCAGGTGAGCCCGGCGGCCTCGACCGCCTCCGCGAGCTCGGCGCTCTCGGCGAGGAAGCCGTACCCCGGATGCACGGCGTCGGCGCCGCTCTCGCGTGCTGCCCGCACGTACTCGGCGGCGTCGAGGTAGCTCGCGATCTCGACGACGGCGCCGGCGCCGCGCGTGTGCAGCGACGAGCGATCCGCGGGCTCGGCGACCGCGACCGTGCCGATCCCGAGGTCGCGGCAGGTTCGGAACACGCGCAGCGCGATCTCGCCGCGGTTCGCGACCAGCACCTTGCGGATCTTCGCGCTCACATCCGGAAGATCCCGAACCGCGTCTCCGGGATCGGCGCCTCGAGGGCGGCCGAGAGGCCGAGCGCGAGCACCTGACGCGTGTCGAGCGGGTCGATGATCCCATCGTCCCAGAGCCGCGCCGTCGAGTAGTAGGGGCTCCCCTCCTCCTCGTACTTGGCCCGGATCGCGCCGGCGTCGGCATCCCCGATCGTGGTGAGGGTGGTCGCGGCCTGCTCGCCGCCCATCACCGAGATGCGGGCGTTCGGCCACATCCAGAGCTGTCGCGGGCCGTACGCCCGGCCGCACATCGCGTAGTTCCCGGCGCCGAACGAGCCGCCGACGACGACGGTGAACTTCGGCACCTCGGCGCAGGCGACCGCCATCACCAGCTTGGCGCCGTCGCGCGCGATCCCTCCCGCCTCGTAGTCCTTGCCGACCATGAAGCCGGTGATGTTCTGCAGGAAGAGCAGCGGGATCCGCCGCGAGCACGCGAGCTCGATGAAGTGGGCGCCCTTCTGCGAGGACTCCGCGAAGAGCACGCCGTTGTTCGCGAGGATCCCGACCGGGTGGCCCTCGATCGCCGCCCACCCGCAGACGAGCGTCTCGCCGTAGCGCTCCTTGAACTCGTCGAGACGGGAGCCGTCGACGATCCGGGCGATCAGCTCGCGGGGGTCGATCTGGGTCCGGTGGTCGTCGGGGATCAGCCCGTAGAGATCGGCCGGGTCGGCGGCCGGCGCCTCTGCCGGTGCCGGCTCCCAGGGCGGCTCCGGAGAGCGGCCGCGCAGGTTCCGGACGATGCGGCGGGCGATCGCAAGCGCGTGCTCGTCGCTCGTCGCGTAGTGATCGGCGACGCCGGAGCGGCGCGTGTGAACCTCGGCGCCGCCCAGCTCCTCGACGGTCACCTCCTCCCCGGTCGCCGCCTTCACGAGGGCCGGGCCGCCGATGAAGATCGACCCGGTCCCCCGGACGATCACCGTCTCGTCGGCGAGGGCGGGGACGTAGGCGCCTCCGGCGGCGCAGAAGCCCATCACGACCGCGATCTGCGGGATGTCCCGGGCCGACATGCGTGCCTCGTTGTAGAAGAGCCGCCCGAAGTGCTCGCGGTCCGGGAAGACGTCTGCCTGGAGCGGCAAGAACGCTCCGCCCGAATCGACGAGGTAGAGACAGGGCAGCCGGTTCTGCTCGGCGATCTCCTGCATCCGCAGGTGCTTCTTCACGGTGAGCGGAAGGTAGGAGCCGCCCTTCACGGTCGCATCGTTGGCGAAGATCGCGCAGCGGCGGCCCTCGACGACGCCGATCCCGGTGACGATCCCGGCCGACGGCGCCTCTCCGTCGTAGATCTCCCACGCCGCCAGCGCACCCACCTCGAGGAAGGCGGTGCCGGGGTCGACGAGGCGGTCGATGCGCTCGCGAGCGGTCATCTTCCCGCGCGAGCGGTGACGCTCGAGCGCGGCCGTGCTCCCGCCCATCGAGACGAGCGCGGTGCGGTCACGCAGCTCGGAGACGAGCGCGGTCATCCGCTCCCGTCGCCGCCTGAACTCGTCGGCGCCGGTGTCGACCTGCGAGGCCAGCGTGGTCACAGGCGGGAACGTACCGCTCTCAGGCTTCTGCTTCGAGCGCTGCCGAGTAGAGGCCCCGTCTCGCCGCGGCGTTCATCCTCGCGCGATGGTAGTAGGCACGCTGGGCCGCGAGAACGTTCTCCTCGTGCCCGCCCCACGCGTGTTGGGCTGGATCCTGCAGCGCCCTCCCGTACGAGAACGACAGCTGCCACGGATGGGGCCCTCGCTCGACCATCGCGTTCAGGTGCGCGGTCGCGTCCTCGTCGGACTGCCCGCCCGAGAGGAAGCAGATCCCGGGAACGGCGGCCGGCACGTGCCGGTAGAGCACCTCGAGCGTTCTCTCGGCGACCTCGGCCGTCCCGGCCCTCTCCGCGGCGCCGTAGCCCGTGAGAACCATGTTCGGCTTCAGGATCGTCCCGCCGAGGTCGATCCGCTGGTCGTGCAGCTCGGTGAAGAGGGCCTGCTGCGCACGGCCGGTGGTCTTCGCGCTGTCGTCGAGCGAATGCGAGCCGTCCATCAGCACCTCGGGCTCGACGATCGGCACGAGCCCGGCCTCCTGCGCGAGGGCCGCGTACCGGGCGAGTGCGTGCGCGTTGACCCAGACGCAGTACTCGCTCGGCTTTCCCGCGCCGATCGAGTAGGTCGCCCGCCACTTGGCGAAGCGCGCGCCGAGCGAGCGGTACTCCTCGAACCGCCCGCGCAGCCCGTCGAGGCCCTCGGTGACCGTCTCGCCCGGCGCGAGCGCAAGCGGCTTCGCTCCAAGGTCGACCTTGATCCCGGGAACGATGCCGCGCGAGGCCAGGAGCTCCGGGAACGGCGTCCCGTCGGCCGACCGCTGGCGGATCGTCTCGTCGAAGAGGATCACCCCGCTGATGAGCTCCTCGGCGCCGGTCGTGGTGAAGAGCAGGTCGCGGTAGGCGCGCCTCGACTCCTCCGTCGACTCGACGCCGATCGCGGCGAATCGCCTGGCAATCGTGCCCGAGCTCTCGTCGGCCGCGAGGATCCCCCTGCCCTCGGCCACGAGAGCGTTCGCAGTCTCGTGGAGCTCGTTCATCGGTGCCCTCCTTCTACCACGTCGGCAGCGGACTAAGGTTCACCGAATGAGCACGATCCTGGTCGGCGTGGACGGCTCGTCCGGCTCTGGCGCCGCCGTCCGGTTCGCGCTCGAGGAGGCGAGGATCCGGGGAGCAGAGCTGAAGGCGGTGAGCGCCTGGCATGTTCCGCCCGCCGTCTACGGCGCGGGTTGGGCGCCCGCCGGCAGCGATGTCGACGAGTTCCGCAAGCTCGCCGAGGCGGCGTTGTCGGCGAGCCTCGCGGACAACGGGGCCGGCGACTCGGGCGTCGTCGTCACTCCGATCCTCCGCGAGGGGCACCCCGTCGACATCCTCGTGGCCGAGTCGGGCCGGGCCGACCTGCTCGTGGTCGGCTCGCGCGGGCTCGGCGGGTTCAAGGGGCTCCTTCTGGGCTCGGTCAGCCAGCAGTGCGCGCAGCACTCGCGCTGCCCGGTGGTCGTCGTCCCCCACCCCGAGAACGACTGAGCTCTAGCGTGTTCTGGTGAAGCGCTGAACCGCCGCGAGCAGCTCCTCGGACTTGCTCGCAGCCTCGGCGGGATCACCCGACGCGAGTGCGTCCGCGACGCAGTGGGCGACGTGATCCTCGAGCAGCTTCAGGCCGACCGACTCGAGCGCAGTTGTCACTGCAGCGATCTGCGTGAGCACGTCGATGCAGTAGCGCTCATCCTCGACCATCCGCTCGATCCCGCGCACCTGGCCTTCGATCCGGTGCAGGCGCTTCACGAGCGCCGCCTTGTCCTCGCGGTAGCCCGGCGCCTGTCATCCGCGCACGCTCTCGAACCGCCGCAGCCGCAGGCTGTTCCCGATGACGAAGAGGCTCGAGCAGGCCATCGCGGCCGCGGCGAGGATCGGGGTCGCGAGCCCGGCGACGGCCAGCGGCAGAGCGGCGACGTTGTAGGCGAAGGCCCAGAACAGGTTGCCCTTGATCGTCCCGAGCGTCCGCGCGCGAGAGCCGGATCGCGTCGACGGCGGCGCGGAGGTCACCCGAGACGAGCGTGAGGTCGGACGCCTCGATCGCGATGTCGGTGCCCGTGCCCATCGCGATCCCGAGGTCGGCGCAGGCCAGCGCCGGCGCGTCGTTGACGCCGTCGCCGACCATCGCGACGACCCTCCCGGTTGCCTGCAGCCGCGCCACCTCGGCCGCCTTCCCCGCGGGATCGACACCGGCGAGCACGCGCTCGATCCCGACCTCGGCCGCGATCCGGGCAGCCGGCCCGCCCGAGTCGCCGGTGAGGAGCACGGGCTCGAGGCCCAGGGCCCGGAAGGCCCGGACGGCCTCGGCGCTCGTCGGCTTCACGGCGTCGCGCACCTCGAGGGTCGCGCGCGTCGCCCCGTCCCACGACACCTCGATACCGGTGGCCCCGCGCCGTACCGACACGTCGTGGCCCTCGACGAATCCGGTGACCCCGGCTCCCGCCTCGCTGCGAAAGCCGGTGGCGGCCGGAAGGTCGCCGACCTCCTCGCGCGCCGCCGCTACGACGGCGTGGCGCCACCGGATGCTCGGATGCCGCCTCGACCGCCCCGGCAAGGCGGAGAACCTCGCCCCTGGCGGCGCCGTCTCGCAGGATCACCCCGGTGAGCTCGAGGCGTCCCTCGGTGAGGGTGCCCGTCTTGTCGAGGACGACGCTGTCGACCCGACGCGTCCGCTCGAGCACCTCGGGCCCCCGGATCAGGATCCCGAGCTGCGCCCCGCGGCCGGTGCCGACCATGAGCGCCACCGGCGTGGCGAGCCCGAGGGCGCACGGACAGGCGATCACGAGGACGGCGACGGCCGCCGTGAACGCCTGCGCGCGCGCCGGCGCCCGCGGCGAGCCAGCCCGCGAGCGTGGCGAGCGCGAGGACGATGACGGCCGGGACGAACACCGCGGAGACGCGGTCGGCGAGCCGTTGGACGGGCGCCTTCCCCGCTTGCGCGTCCTCGACGAGCCGCTGGATCCGGGCGAGCGCCGTGTCGGCACCCACCTTCGTCGCGCGGACGAGCAGGCGGCCGTCCAGGTTCACCGTCGCGCCTGCGACCTCGTCTCCGGGCCCGGTCTCGACCGGCGTCGACTCGCCGGTGAGCAACGAGCGGTCGACCGTCGAGGCGCCCTCGACGACCACCCCGTCGGTGGCGATCTTCTCGCCGGGTCGCACGACCAGCACATCGCCGGGCTGAAGCTCCTCGGCGGGAACCTCGACCTCGACGCCGGCGCGAAGGATGCGCGCGTCGCGGGCGCCGAGCTCGGCGAGCCTCCTGATCGCCGTCCGAGGCATGGCCCGTGGCGCGCTCCTCGAGGTAGCGGCCGAGCAGGATCAGGGTGGTCACCGCAGTCGCGACCTCGAAGTAGGTGCCCGAGTCGAGCCCGAAGAGGACAACGACCGCCGACCAGAGATACGCGGCGAGCGTCCCGAGAGAGATCAGCGTGTCCATCGTCGCGGCCCCGTGGCGGGCGCTGCGCAGAGCGCGACCGGTGGAAGTCGCGCCCGCCGTAGAAGACGACAGGCGTCGACAGCGCGAGCGCCGCCCACTCCCAGCCGGAGAACCGGAGGGCCGGGATCATCGCGAGGAGCGCCACGGGCACCGTCAGGACGGCCGAGACGACGAGGCGCGGCCCGAGCGAGCCGACCTCGACGTGGTGGTGGTGCGCCCTCGACTGCGGGCGCCGCGCCGTAGCCGATCGACTCGACCGCAGCGACGAGCTCCTCGACCGGGACCGGGCGCTCGCAGCGAACGGTGGCCCGTGCGGTGGCCAGGTTCACGGTCGCCTCCACCCCGTCGAGCTCGTTGAGCCGACGCTCGATCGAGGCTGCGCACGCAGCACAGTGCATCCCTTCGAGCTCCAGCTTCGTGGCAGTCGCGCTCATCCGGAGAGTATACCCTTGTGGGGTATATCAGCCGGCCGTTCGGATACCGTTCCAGCTTGGACGACTGGTCGCGCCGCAAGGTCGAGCTTCGGGTCGGAGGAGGCTTCCGCCTACCGGATCTGACAGGACGGCCGCTGCCGCGCCGCCTGATCACGACGACGTTCCACGACACGCCGCAGAGGTCGCTCGCGCGCGCGGGCATCACGCTGCGGTGGGACTCCGAGGCGCGCCACGCCGACTGGCAGCTGCGGCTCCCGGGCGGCGACGCGCCGATCGAGCTCGAGGAGGCGGCGGGAGGCGGGGCACCGCCCGACACGCTCGTCCGGCTGCTCGCGAGCCACACCAGGCACGGCGGCGTCGGCCCCGTCGCGACGGTGTGCACCCGGCGCTCGGGCGTCCTCTCGGAGGTATCCGATGCCCGTGTGGCCGTCGTGCTCGACTGGGTCGAGGTGATCTCGGGCCCCGACGACGTCCAGGCCTTCGGCGTGGTCGAGGTCGAGCTCGTGGAGGGAGACCCGGGCGCGCTCGAGGCCGCGGTCGACGTCCTCCGTCGCGCCGGCGCCGAGCCCGCGAACGGCACGCCCGCCACGGAGGCGCTCTGGCGCCGGATCGCGCCGGAAAGGCGCGACGACGGCTTCGTCGCGGAGCAGCTCGTCGAGATCATGGCTCACGACCCGGGGACGAGGCTCGGGGCCGACGCCGAGGATCTCCACAAGCACCGGGTCGCGATCAGACGCCTGAGAGCCGTCCTCCGCGAGGAGCCCCTCCGGACGGAGCTCCGCTGGATCGGCGGCTCCCTCGGCGCCGTGCGCGACCTCGACGTCCTGATCGAGCACTACACCGCCGAGGCCGCCTCCCTCGAGCCCGACGAGCGAGTGGCGTTCCGCCCCATCCTGCTCCGACTCTCCCGCCGCCGGGCCGCGGCGCGCCGCGGGCTCTCCGAGGCGCTCGACTCCGAGCGCTACTTCGACCTCCTCGACGCCCTCGAGGCAGTCCCGGCCGAGCTCGACCCCGCCGGAACTGCCCACGCCGAGGCGCTGAGCCAGCTCGGGAAGCTCCGCAAGGAGGTGCGACGCGCCGGCCGCACGCCCGAGGATACGCCCCTGCACGAGCTGCGCAAGCGAGCCAAGCGCATCCGCTACGCCGCCGAGCGCGCGGCGGCAGCAGGGGACGACAGCCTCAGTCGAGCTCGGAAGCCGCGCCAAGGAGCTCCAGGACATTCTCGGAGTACACCAGGACGCGGTCGTCGGCGAGGAGACGCTGCGCGGGCTCGCAACCGACGTCATCCGCCCGGCCCAGGCGCTTGCGATCGGCAGGCTGGTCGAGCGCGAGCGAGGACGCAAAGCCGCCGCGCGCGCCCAGTGGTGGGACGCGTGGCGCAAGCTCAAGCGCGCCGGCTGACCCACGTCGCGCTGAGAGTGGACTCGTCTGCCGGTCGGCCCGAATGCCCGTCGTAGACCGCGTCGAGCACGAGCCCCGCGCGGTCGAGAGCAGCTCGAACGTCGCCGTCCGCATGGAAGTACTGCCGGTGGAGCTCGGCGAACGGGTCGGGGCCCGCCACCTCGATGGTCGTGTCGCACGCGCGGTTCCGCTCGTCGACCGCGCTCGTGATCGCGAAGCCCTCGCCGCTCACGACCGGGTTCGCGGCGGTGAAGTCGAGCATCGCGTCCGTGTGGAGGTCGAACACGAGCGATCCCCCGGGCCGAAGGCGGTCAGCGACGGCAGTCAGAGTCGCCCCGAGGTCGGACGGGGTCAGGTACGTGAATCCGTCCTGGATGGATACGGCCGCGTCGAAGGCGCCGTCGATGCCGATCTCGGGGAGCGTCGAGTGATGGAGGTCGGCGTCGGGGCCGAGGCGCAGCCTCGCGACGTCCAGCATCGGCTGTGACGCATCGACGCCGGTAACCCGGTAGCCGCGGGGGACGAGCTCGGCTTCGAGGAGCCCTGTGCCGCAGCACAGATCGAGGACTCTCACGACGCCGTTGCCGGCCCAGAGCATCTCGAGGAACGCCGCCCACTCTGCGTGGCAGGGGTCGGCGACGATCTCGTCGTAGACCCCTGCCAGCCGCGAGTACGTGGTGAGACCCCTGCCGGCGGTCGGTACGGACTAGATCCCGAGGATCTTGGCCTTGGCCGCCGCGAACTCCTCGTCGGTGAGGACGCCCTGGGTGTGGAGCTGGGCCAGGTTCTGGAGCTGGGCGTTCTCGTCCGGCTCTGCCGGCGCGACGGGGGCGGGCGGCGGCGCGTACTGCTGGGCGGCCTGCTGCTGGTTGTAGGCCTCGGCGTCCGCCTGCTGGTCGTATCTCGCGGCCTGGCGGCGCTGCACCCGCCCGGACACGGCGGTGGCGGTGCCGGCGACGACGGCCGTACGAGCTGCCATGCGAAGTAGTCCCATGTCTCTCCTTCGTTATCGACTGTGAACGGTTTCTAGCCTTCGGCCATCGCTGCCTGGACGACGTCGACCGGGATCCGGATCGAGTCGATCACCACAGCGTCGGCCTCCTGGAGCGCGCCTGCGAGCTTCGCCGCCCACACGTTCTCGAACGCGACGAGGAGCGCCGAGCTGTTCGCCGGAAGGTCGTCGCTGACCTCCTCGGCGTCCTCGGGCCCGAGTGCTCCGGGCTCGGTGACGTCGATCGTGAGGAAGGCGGCGCCCTCCTCGTCCAGGTCCTCGGCCTGGATCACGGTGGTGACGCCGTCGGCGTCCTTCGACACGAACAGCAGGTCGAGGATTCGGATGGTGCCGTTCTCGACGAGCTCCAGGATCGCCGGCGCCACGCGCCCGGTGAACTTGTTGCCCGGAAAGCCGATGATGTAGACGTCGACGGGACCAACTTCCATTTTCTCTCCTTTTCCGGAGCACAGGATCTGTAGGTGGCGGTCGTGAGGGCCCTCGACCGCGACGGACCGTACGCACGATACATACCGGTTATCGTCCCTCGCAGGCGTCAGCCAGGGCGCCTAGAAAAGAGCAGGCATGAGGCTTCCGCGGTTCTTCGAGCACGACCACGAGGAAAGTCCTCCCCCGGACCCCGACCCGCCGGTCGAGCACCATTTCGTCGAGCTCGACCCTGACCAGCTGAAGAGCCTGTCGAACGTCTTCGCCGCGCCGAAGTGGCTGCGTGACGCGGGTTTCGCCTCGTGGCTCCTCGCCGGGGTCGCGATCCTGCTCGTCGGGGTCGTCTGGCTGCTCGCGCTCACCGAGACGATCGTCGGGCCGGTCACGGTCGGCATGATCGTCGCGGTGGTCGCCTCTCCGGCGGTCGCCTGGCTCGAGCGCCACCATGTCGGCCGGACGGCCGGTGCCGGGATCGTCGTCCTCGTCGTCCTCGCTCTCGCCGCGTGCGTGGTACTCCTCGTCGTCGGAGGGATCACGAGCCAGGGCGACCCCATCCGCTCGCAGGCGAACGCCGCTGCACCGAGGGTCCAGGACTGGCTCACGAAGCTCGGGGTCGACTCGCGCGGCGCGACCAGCGTGACCGACAACGTCAAGTCCGCAGCACCGGGCTCGATCTCGACGCTCGTGCACGGCGTGGTCAACGGGATCACCGGGCTCGCCTCGGTCGCGATCGGCGCGTCGTTCGCCTTCCTCGCGATCTTCTTCCTGCTCAAGGACGGCCCGGGGATGCGCGTCTGGGTCGACGGGCATCTCGGGGTGGCCCGGCCGGTCGGGCGGCTGGTCACCAGGAGCGTGATCACCTCGCTGCGGCGCTACTTCCTCGGGGTCACCTTCGTGGCCGCGTTCAACGGGGTCGTGGTCGGCCTCGGCGCGCTCATCCTCGACGTGCCGCTCGCCGGGACGATCGCCGTGGTGACCTTCGTGACCGCGTACATCCCGTACCTCGGGGCGTTCATCGCGGGCGCCTTCGCCGTCATCCTGGCGCTCGGGGCGAACGGCGGGACGACGGCGCTGATCATGCTCGCAATCGTGCTGCTCGCGAACGGGCTGCTTCAGAACATCTTCCAGCCCATCGCCTTCGGTGCGACCCTGCGGCTGAACCCGCTCGTCGTCCTGATCGTCACGATCGGGGGTGGCTGTCTCTTCGGCATGATCGGCCTCGTCCTGGCCGCGCCGCTACTCTCGGCCGCGCGCATGATCGCCACGCAGCTCGGAAGCGCGCGTGCGGCCACGAGGAGCGAACGGGCGCCGGCCGCCGCGCCGGCGCCCGAGACCTAGGCTGCTGCTCGCCGTGGCCGGCCGCGCGACCATGTAGATCAA
Source organism: uncultured Actinomycetota bacterium (assembly GCA_963723405.1). Taxonomy (GTDB): domain Bacteria; phylum Actinomycetota; class Thermoleophilia; order Gaiellales; family Gaiellaceae; genus PALSA-600. Next base: position 87,121 of record CAVRQF010000011.1, read on the forward strand.
CGCGCCGATCAGCGGGACGAAGATGAGGAGCAGCGTCCATCCCGCCTTGGCGACGCCCGAGTGGTCCGTCCGCTTGAAGTTGTCGACCAGGATGAACACGAGGAACGCCACCCAGATCACCCAGACGAAGAAGATGCACATCGTCCAGAAGATGTCCAGGAACGGATAGCTGTCTGCAAGCATCGAAGGTCCTTTCGAGGTCGTGGGCTACGCGTTCCGCAGCGAGCGCAGGTGGAAGGCGAGGATGATCTGGACGATTCCGTGGATGAGTGCGCCGAGGCCCACCCACACGAGCAGGAGAACGGTCTTGTGGCCGAAGTCGCCCGCGGCCCAGAACGCGAGCCCGATCTCGGCGAGCCCGAGGAGGAGGCCGAGCCACATCGGCTCGAAGAAGCGCGTGATCGAGGCGATGATCGTGAACATGCCGCGGAGGAGCAGGAAGAACGCGAAGACCGCCGCGAGCGCGTCGAACGTGTTCCCCGGATGGACGAAGGCGACGATGCCGATGACCGTGAAGAGCACCGCCAGGCCGATGCGGCCGGCCCGCCACCAGCCGTGCGACGACGGGATCGAGATCACCTCGTCGAGCGCGCCTGCGATGCACACCACGCCGAAGAGGATCGAGATCGCGGTGACGCTCGCGTAGTCGAAGCGGAAGAGCAGGAGCGAGAACAGGAGCCAGAGCGTCCCGGTGACGAGCGGCAGCCACCAGAGGCTGCCGACTGCCTGTTCCACGCTCTTCGCCTCGATCGCGGATCCCTCCACGGCTTCGACTCTAACTCCCTGGGAGGTCGGCATCAGGCGCCTCCGCCTCGAGCCCCGACTTCGCCTGCTCGAGCTCTCGCAGCGCCTCCTCGCCGACCTCGGGATACTGCGGGATCGAGCTCGACGAGGGCGCTCGACGATCGCTGCAGAGGCGGCCACCCGTGCGAACCACTTCCTGTCGGCCGGGATCACATGCCACGGCGCCCACTCCGTGCTCGTGTGCGAGAGCATCTCCGAGAACGCGTGCTGGTAGTCGTCCCAGAACGCACGCTCGTGGACGTCGTCGGCCGAGAACTTCCAGTTCTTGTCCGGTTCGTCTATCCGCCTCAGAAAGCGCTGCCGCTGCTCCTCCTTCGACAGATGGAGGAAGAGCTTGACCACCCGGATCCCGTTGTCGACGAGGTAGCGCTCCCAGTCGTTGATCTCGCGAAAGCGCCGCTTCCAGAGGTCGGGGCCCTTCGTCGCGCCGGGGAGCCGCTGCCGCGCGAGGATCTCGGGATGGACGCGAACGACGAGCACCTCCTCGTAGTGGGAGCGGTTGAAGATGCCGATCTCGCCGCGTCCGGGAACGCGCTGGGCGTAGCGCCAGAGGTAGTCGTGGTCGAGCTCCTCGTTCGAGGGGGCCTTGAAGCTCGAGACCCGAACACCCTGTGGGTTGACGCCGCTCATCACGTGGCGGATCGTCCCGTCCTTGCCGCCGGCGTCGATCGCCTGGAGGACGACGAGCAGGCCCCAGTCGTTCTGGGCGGCGAGCCGGGCCTGGTAGTCGGCGAGGAGCCTGACGCCGGCCTGGAGCATCCCGTCGGCGTCCGCCTTCGAGAGGAAGTCGTCCTTGTAGCGAGGGTCGAAGTCCCGCTCGAGCCGGACCTTCCGCCCCGGCTCGACCCGGAGCGGCTCGACGAGCTTCGTGAGCTGCCGTGTTCCGTCGTTCCTCGCCGCCATGCTCAGTCCCCGCCCCTACGGCGCCCGAAGGTGGAGACGAGCACGGCGACGACCGTGACCAGGTAGAGCTGCCCGAAGAGCGCCTCGATCACGGCGAACGTCTTCCCGACCTGGCTTGCGGGCGTGTAGTCGCCGTACCCGAGGGTCAGGAGGGTGACGTAGCTGAAGTAGAGGAACAGGGACCGCGTCCCCGCTACTCCCTGGGCGAAGAACTGCTCTCCGCCGATCGTCTGCACGGCGGAGTAGAGGAACACGAACAGCATCCCCATCAGGAGATAGACCGACACGGCCCCGCAGACGGAGGCCGAGTTCACCTCGTTCTGCCGTCTGACGCCGTAGCCGACCGTCACGACCGTCGCGACGGCGAGGATCGCCGACACGAGGACGACGGTCGCGCTCACCGCCCTTCCGTCGTCCAGCGCAAGCTGGACGCCCGGCGATGACGGCGGCGCCGAGGACGATGCCGCGCGCCCCGACGCGGACGCCGGGGCGGGCCGACGTCGCCAGCGCCACGCCGAGCGTGATGCCCTGGAGCACGATGATGACGCTTGCCGTCCACCGCGCGTTCGACGTCACGTCGGCGAACACGAACAGGACGAGGACGAGGCCGAGCACGAGCCCGTAGGCGTGGGCGTCGCGGATCCGCCTGAGGTCCCTGCCCACGGTCCTTGCGCGCGCGTCGCTCTCGATCGGCGTCATGACGAACCGAATTCTCGCACGGTTCCTCGTTAGCCTGGTGGCATGGGCACGCTGTACCTGCTCCGGCATGCCAAGTCGAGCTGGGACGATCCCGCGCTCGACGACCACGAGCGGCCGCTTTCGGCTCGCGGATGGCGAAACGCCGCCGCACTCGCCGAGCACGTCCGAGCCGAGAGAATCGCGCCCGCGCTCGTCCTCTGCTCGACGGCTCGCCGAGCCCGCGAGACCCTCGCCGCCATGGTGCCCGCCCTCGACGGAGAGCTCGTGATCCGGATCGAGAACGACCTGTACGCCGCCTCCTCGTCCACGTTGCTCACCCGTCTGAGGGCCGTTCCGGACGCTGCCGGGCCCGTGCTGCTGATCGGCCACAACCCCGGCCTCGAAGAGCTCGCCCTGTTGCTCGCCGGAGACGAGGCCCCGGAGCGGATGCCGACCGGCGCGCTCGTGGCTCTCTCGACCTCCGCACCGTGGGCGGCGCTCGGCGAGACGCCCGTGCCGCGTCGTGTCGGTCACCATTCCCCGCTGAGCAGAACGGCCGAACTACGCGAGCACGTGCTTCTTGGCCTGCTCGAACTCGTCCTGGGTGATCGCGCCCTTGTCCTTGAGGTCGACGAGCCAGGCGATCTCCTCCGCAGTGGAGCGGGCAGGCGTGACCTCCACGGGCTTGTCGGCCCGCTTCGTCCGGTCGGTCACCCTGTGCGCGGTCGCGGCCAGCCGTACGCCCATCGAGTGCTCGTGCCCCTCGAGGCCCGCCGTCGGGAACTCCTCGAGCGTCTGGCGCCGCAGGGTGTAGACGCCGAGCGCGAGCAGCGCGCCGATCACGAGGATCCCCCACCAGGTGCGAAGGGCGTGCATCGGCCCCCAGAGAACGAGGAGCAGGTACACGATCCCGACCGTGCCCCAGGCCAGTCCCTGGCGCTGGTTCAGTGCGGGGGCGATCTCGCGGCGCAGCGCAACCGCAGCCCGCCACGGCCCCGCCAGCATCGCGGCCAGGATGAGCAGCAGGCCGTAGGTGACCGTGGCCCAGCCGATCGAGCCGAGGATCGAGGTCGCGATCAGCCAGATGTGATGCCCGGGCTTCCGGTAGATCGGATCGACCAGCGAGCTCAGCACGTAGTTGCCGATCAGCCGCCGGGCGATGAGGGTCAGGATCCCGACGACGACGAGGCCCCAGCCGACGTAGGCGAGCGTCCGTCGCCGGTGGCCGTGGGCGAGGTAGATCGCGAGCCCGTAGAGCGCGAACACCAGGACGAAGAGCCAGACACTGAGGATCCTGACGATCCGGACGCCCTTCTGGGCGCTGTCGAGCTGGTCGGACCTCAGGATCGTGATCTGCCCGCTGCCTGCCGGGATCTGGTCCAGCGCAGCGGTGGGGACGCCGAGCTCCGCCCCGATCTGCCTCAGGAGCTCGGTGACGTCGAGGGTCACCACGCCGTTGCCCGTCGAGATCCCGTTGCCCGTCTTGTTCTCGAGGACGTTGACGAGCTTCTCGTGAGCGATGTCGCTCGCCTGCACGAACAGCTTCTGGAAGCGCGGCTGCGAGAGCAGGAACTCCACTCCCCTGGTCGCCGGGTCGCGCAGGGCGGCAGCGGCCGGGTCGGCGAGCTGCTTGAAGTTCTTCGGCAGCCGCTGCTGGAGTTGCGCGCCGACGTCGACATTCGCGTAGAGCTCGTTGACGAGCTCCGTCGCCAGCGCGCTCTGCACCGCCTGGTCCTGGATCACGCGCGTGCTCGCGTTGTGCCACGAGTGGGTGTCGAGCATCTGACGGTTGACCCAGGTGGTCAGGATCGAGAGCAGCGTGACGATCGACGCGAGGATGATCAGGGCCCAGATCGCGGACTTGCGGCCCCGCGACAGCGCGGTGGGCACCCGGCCTCGAGACGGCAGGCTGCTCGACTGTGATCACCATGGCGGCAGTATCTCAGCTTTCGCGGTCGGGCTCCACGGGTTCTTCCTCGACGACGCGCCGCTCGAGCCAACGGACGACGAGGAACCCGGCCGCGGTGATCAGGACGAGGCCGCCGGCTGCGAAGAGCCCATACTTGCCGAGCGCGGTCGCGGCAGCGTCTCCGAGATAGTAGGAGACGAGCGCGACCGCGGTCGCCCAGACGATCCCCCCCGCGGTGTTCCAGGCGAGGAACCGCAACCAGTGCATGTGCGAGAGCCCGGCGATCCACGCCGAGGTGACGCGGAGGACCGCCACGAACCTGCCGATGAAGACCGCCTTGCCGCCGTGCCGGGCGAAGAAGCGCTCACCCACGGGGATGTAGCGCTCGGCGTACCTGCGGGTGAGCCGGTGACGCTCGAGCAGCGGACGCCCGCCCTCGCGCGCAGCCCAGTAGCCGAGGTTGTCTCCGATGATCGCGGCGCTCGCCGCGACGACGATGACCAACCCGATGGACAACGATCCCTGAGAGGCGATGACCGCGCACGCGATCAACGCGGTCTCCCCGGGAAGCGGGAGGCCGAACGACTCGAGCGCGAGCAGCGCGAACATGGCGAGGAGCGCCCAGTCGCGATGCCCCTCGACGAAGCCCTGGATCGACCCGAGAGGCACGGGCGAATGATCCCTGATCGCCGGGGCATGCCGAGTGCGATGATGAGGGGTGAGACGATTTTTGCGAGAGCCCTGAGAGGAGCCCATGACCACCACAGCACCCACGACCACACCGAGCCTGTCGGGCGAGCAACTGCAGGAGCTACTCGCGCTCATCAAGGACTCCGACAGCGTCGAGCTGAAGCTCACGGTGCCGGACTCGGCCCTCCGCTCCACCGTGACGGCGCTCGGGATCGACCCGCTCGACGCGCAGATCCGCCTCGTCACCTTCTTCGACACGCCCGACCTCGCGCTCGACAGGGCCGGAATCGTCGTCCGCGCCCGGCGCATCCAGGGCAAGGGCGAGGACTCCGTGATCAAGCTCCGGCCGGTCGTGCCGGGAGAACTGTCGGCGGAGCTGCGCCGGTCGGAGAACTTCAACGTCGAGGTCGACGCGCTGCCGGGCGGGTTCGTGTGCTCGGCGACGATGAAAGGCGTGCTTCGGCAGTCCGACGTCTCGCGCGCGCTGCGCCGGCGAGCTGCCCCTGCGAAAGCTCTTCTCGAAGGAGCAGCGAGCGTTGTTCGGCACTCACGCGCCGGAGGGCATCAGCCTGGACGACCTGACCGTCCTCGGGCCGATCTTCGTCCTCAAGTGGCGCTTCGATCCCGGAGGACATCGCGCCGGCGCCTCGTCGCCGAGGTCTGGCTCTACCCCGACGGATCGCGCGTGCTCGAGCTCTCGACGCGTTGCGGCACCAACGAGGCCTTCCAGGTCGCAGCCGAGACGCGCGCATACCTCCACGGGCGTGGCGTCGACCTCACCGGCGACCAGCAGACCAAGACCCGGAAGGCGCTGGAGATCTTCTCGAAGGGCCTCGAGGGAACTACTTGACGATCGTCCCGCGCTGGGAGTGGCGCACCTTCGGCGAGCGCTTCGGCGCGGCAGAGGAGCGGCTGGCGGCACTCACCCCGGAGCGGATCGACGACAGCGACGAGATCTACCTGCTCTCGACGAGGAGCGATGCCTCCGTGAAGATCCGCGGCGGCCTCATGGACGTCAAGCACCTCGAGTCGGTCGACGGCGACGGGCTCGAGCAATGGCGACCGGTGATCAAGGGGGAGTTCCCACTCCCCGCCGCCGAGGTTGCAGCGGTCGTCGCGGAGCTGCGGCGTCGAGGGAGGGTCGCTCGACCGGGACGCCTACACCCTCGACGCAGCTCGTCGGCGAGGTCGTCGGGCCGCACGGCGAGCTCCGGGCGGTCCAGCGTCCACAAGCACCGCGAGCACCACACGGTGGGCGGGTGCATGACCGAGCTCTCCGAGCTCGTCGAGGAGGGCCTCTCCGTCCGCACCCTCGTCGTGGAGGGCGAGGACGCGGGCCTCGTGATCGCCGCCGTGCGCGAGCTCGGGCTCGGCGGCCGCCGGAACACGTGCATGGCGCGCGGGCTCAAGGCGCTCATCCGCTTCGGCGCGCGCCGCTTCGCCGTGCTCGACGTCGGCACGAACTCGGTCAAGTTCCACGTGGGCGAGCTCGAGGCCGACGGAACATGGCTCACCGTCGCCGACCGCGCCGAGGTGACCCGCCTCGGGGAGGGGCTCGACGAGACGGGCCGCCTCGGGGCCGAGCCGATCGCCCGCACCGTCGAGGCGATCGCCGGGATGGCGGCCGAGGCGAAGCAGGCCGGCGTCGAGTCAATCGCGGCCGTCGGCACCGCCGGGATGCGCATCGCCTCGAACTCGGATCAGCTCGTCGAGGCCGTCCGTGCCCGGTGCGAGATCGAGATCGAGGTGATCCCCGGCGAGCAGGAGGCCCGTCTCGCCTACCTCGCGGCGACCTCGGGGCTGGGCTTGACGAGCGGGTCGCTCGTGGTGTTCGACACCGGCGGAGGCAGCTCCCAGTTCACGTTCGGGGCGCCCGGGAGGATCGAGGAGCAGTTCAGCGTCAACGTCGGGGCCGCGCGGTTCACCGAGCGGTTCGGCCTGGACGGCCGGGTCGGCCGAGGAGACCGTCGCACGGCAGCTCGGGCGGCGATCGCCGCCGACCTCGCACGCCTCGACGGCCGGGCGACCCCTGACCTCGCTCGTGGGCCTCGGCGGTGGGATCACGAACATGGCCGCCGTCAAGCACGGCCTCGAGCGCTACGACCCGGACGTCGTGCAGGGAACCGAGCTCGACACCGCCGAGATCGACCGCCAGATCGAGCTGTACCGCACCCGGGCGGCCGACGAGCGCCGGGAGATCGCTGGGCTCCAGCCCAAGCGGGCCGAGGTCATCCTCGCCGGCGCCTGCATCGTGCGCACGGTGCTCGAGAAGCTCGGGCGCGACTCCCTCGTCGTCAGCGACCGCGGCCTACGCCACGGGCTGATCGTCGAGCGGTTCAGCTAGGGTCGAGCGGTTTCACTGGGAGCAACGGCTCGAAGGCCTCGATCAGGTCCTGCCCCGGCTTGACGACGCCCCACGTCGACTCGGGCACCTCGTTCCAGGCGCCCGGGAGGTCGCCCAGCGGCTCCGAGACGACGAGCCGGGTCTCGTCGTCGACCCGCTGGAAGAGATCCATGTCGGGGTAGAGCTCCCGGAGGGCCTGGACCGCGGTCGAGAAGTAGAGCGAGCGCGACCGCCCTTCGCTCGAGTAGCGGAAAGCCCAGGTGCTCTCGCCGTCGGCGGTGGCGACAGTCATCTGAATCGGGTACTCGACGCCGTGGCGGCGGCCGACGTCCTCGATCAAGCCGACGGCGCGGGCGACTGCACCGGGCGGGTCGTCCTCCAGGCCCAGCGTGAGTGCGAGGAAGAAGAACAGCTCCGAGTCGGTCGAGCCCTCGATCAGCGGGTAGAGCGACGGGTCCACCGCCAGCGCGAGGTCGCGCTTGACCGTCGTGAACTCGCGGATCAGGCCGTTGTGCATCCACAGCCAGCGGCCGTGGCGGAACGGGTGGCAGTTGGTCTGCTGGATCGGGCTCCCGCTGGACGCCCGGATGTGGGCGAAGACGAGCGGGGAGCTGATGTGCGCCGGAGAGCTCGTGCAGGTTCCGGTCGTTCCAGGCAGGCTCGATCGAGTGGAAGACGGCCGGTGTCTCTGCCGTCCCGTACCAGCCGATACCGAAGCCGTCGCCGTTCGTCGTCTCCGCGCCGAGCCGCGAGTGGAGGCTCTGGTCGATCAGGGAGTGCTCCGGCCTGTAGAGCAGCTCCTCGAGCAGGATGGGCGTTCCCGAATATGCAAGCCAACGGCACATGTGTCCTCCTCGTGTCTCGGCCGTGCCCGGGCCGGGCGCAGCGCGCCCGGCCCGGCGCGAGGTGCCTACGCCGCGAGCGCCTTGGCCTTCAGCTGGTCGAATTCCGTCTGCGTGATCGTGCCTGCGTCGAGCAGCGACTTCGCCTTCGCGATCTGCTCGGTCGGGTCGCTCGTGGACGCCACATCCTTGATGTAGGTGTCCATCTCGCCCTGCGCCTTCTGCACAGCCGCCATCTGGCGCTGGGCCATACCGTCGGCGTTCGTGATGTAGTAGACGAAGAGGCCGAGGAACGGGAACACGATCAGGAAGATCACCCAGAGCGCCTTCTTCCCGCCTGACGCGTCGTGGCGCGAGAACAGGTCGCCGATGACGTGGAAGAGCAGGATGAAGAAGATGACCATGAAGAAGATGACGATCAGTGACCAGAGGAAGGTCAGAAACTCAGTGGCGACCATACGACTCCTTAAATTGGGGGCATTGGTTGGGGGCGAGCTACGGGCATGACCCCCTCGCATCATATGAATCTCGCCCGGAACCGCAACCGGGCTCATCTGGGACAATGAACGAAGTGCATTCGCACGCAGGCCACTCGCACGCAGGCCATTCCCACGCCGCTCCCGGGGATGGCGACTCGGGGCGCCTCTGGATCGCGCTCACGCTGATCGGCGGCTTCATGGCGGTCGAGGTCGTGGCCGGGATCCTCGCAAGCTCGCTGGCGCTGATCTCGGACGCGGCGCACATGCTGACCGACGCCGGCGCGCTCGTCCTGAGCCTCGTGGTGATCCGTCTGATCCGCCGCCCGGCCGGCGGGAACCTGACGTTCGGCCTGCGCCGCACGGAGATCCTCTCCGCGCAGGCCAACGGCGCCATCCTGCTCGTCCTCGCGCTGCTGATCGTCTACGAAGGGATCACCCGGCTGATCACGCCGCCTGACGCCGCGGGCCGTGCGATGGTGATCGTGGCTCTCGTCGGCATCGTCGTGAACCTCGCGGCCACCCGCGTGCTGGCGGGCGCCGACCGCCGCTCGATGAACATCGAGGGGAGCTTCCAGCACCTGCTCACCGACCTCGCGGCGTTCGTGATCACCGCGGTCGCCGGCGTCGTGATCCTCGCGACGGGCGAGACGCGGGCCGACGGCGGCCGCCTCTCTCGTCATCGCCGCGATCATGCTCCGTGCGTCGTACGTGCTCCTGCGCGACTCCGGCCGGGTTCTCCTCGAGGCGGCGCCCGAGGGGATGGAGACCGGCGAGATCGGGCGGGCGCTCGCCGCCCACGCGAAGGTCACGAACATCCACGACCTGCATGTCTGGGAGATCGGCACCGGGTTCCCGGCGCTCTCTGCCCACGTGCTCGTGGCGGAGGGAGACGACTGCCACGCCGTCCGGCGCGAGCTCGAGGAGCTGCTTGCCTCCCGGTTCGGGATCACGCACACGACGCTCCAGGTCGAGCACGAGAAGGCCGGCAAGCTCATCCGCATCGGCCACTAGCTCTAGGAACCTAAAGGCCTGCGAGCGTGAGCACCAGGCGGGCGAGGCCGCCCGGGTCGTCCGGCGCATCGTCGGCCAGCGGGATCCACTCGCTCAGCTCCACGTCGCCGAGGTAGCGCTCGAGCATCGCCGTCAGCGCTGAGACGGTCTCGAGGGAGTAGACGTGCCTGATGCCGTCGCCGGGACGGACGAGGTACGCCGAGGCCTCTCCACTCGAGCCTTGCTCGGCGACGACGACGACTCCGACGACCTCTTCGCCCTCGAACACGGCCGCCGCGAGGCGCTCGCCGCCGATGGATGCCGAGCCGTCGACGGGGTCGAACCGCTCGTGCCAGCCTCCGGACGCTCCGGCAGCAGGCTGGAGCCGCTCGAGCTCCTGACGGAGTCGTGCCTCGCCGCGGCGCGAGACGACGAACGTCGCGACCGGCTCGTCCGGTGACTCGCGGTCCCAGATGCCGAGGAACCCCTGCCCGAGACCGGGGACGTGACGGAGCTCCCGCCACGCGGCTCGCTGCGGCCCGACGACGGTCGTGTCGCCCATGAACCCGAGCGGCGCGAGATATCCGCCGAAGCCGGCCGCCCCGATGCTCTCCGTCGTCGTCTCGCCGGTGTCGAGCGGGTTGTAGGGAGCGGGCAGCCCGAGCTGGTCGAACAGCTCGTCGACCGTCTCCTCGACGAACACGTCGACCCTCTGGGAGAGCTGCTGCGCGTCCGCTGCCGACAGCGGCCTCGGTGTCGCCCACGACCAGTGCGCAAAGGACTCGGGGTCGTGAGCGAGAGCCTGATCGGCGCGATCGGGCCTGATCGCGAGCGCCGCCAGCCGGCCGCCGCCGACCACGATGACCTGCGCGTAGTCGCTGTCGTGGACGGAGACCCCGGCCGCCACCCCGTCGCCGGCCTTCGCCGCCCTGATCGACGAGCCCCGCGAGATCGGGGGGCACGCCCTCGCCGTAGCCGTAACGCCAGCCCGGCGCGCACTCCTCCGGCGCCGGGCGCAGCCGAAGCCGCCGCAGGGCGAGCCTGCCCGCTCCCCGTGCCACCACCCAGTATCCGAAGTAGCCCATCGAGCCGCATTCTGCGTGAGTCCGTAGCCTTCGAACGTGGAGGCTGCCCGACCCTTCAGCGACGAGCTCGAGAGCTGGCTGAAAAGCGACGGCGAGAAGACACTGGGGAGCATGGGTGAGGTGTTCGCGGAGCGAAGCTTCGCGGTGACCATTCTCCTGCTCATGATCCTGCCGGCGACGCCTCTCCCGACCGGGGGAATCACCCATGTCTTCGAGGTGATCACCGTCCTGCTCGGGCTCGAGCTGGTGATCGGGCGGAAGACGATCTGGCTCCCGGCGAGGTTTCAGCGCCGCAAGCTGGGAGCAATGACGACCGAGAAGGCGGTTCCCTTCATCGTGAAGCGGATCCGCCAGGTCGAGCGGTTCTCGCGCCCGCGGGGAGTACGGCTCTTCAAGAACGGGCTGACGCTGCGGCTGATCGGCCTCGTCGTGATCGTCTTCGCGGTCGCCGCGGCCCTCGCGCCACCGTTCTCCGGGCTCGACACCCTCCCCGCGCTCGGGGCGGTCGTGATCGCGCTGTCGATCATCCTCACCGACGTCGTCGTGCTCGCCGTCGGCATCGCCCTCGGCACCGGCGGGATCGTCCTGATCCTCACGGTCGGCGCAGCGCTCTACCGCGGCGTGAAGTCGCTCTTCTAGCGCGGGCCGACGCCCGGGCGAAGCGCGTTCACCGCCTCGTCGATCGTGTGGAAGACGTGGTCCTCGCCGATCGCGTCGAGCACCCCGGTGAGGCGAGCACGATCCACAACGGGTTGGCGGACCTCGGCGAGCGCGAGGAGGATGCCGCCCGACCGGAGCGTGCGGACGAGCTCGAGGAGATTCTCGGCGCTCGTGATGTCGAGGTCCGAGTTCGGCCCGAAGTCGACGATCACCGCTCGGGGCGGCGGCGAGGCGCCCGCCAGCCGCTTGACGGTGTCGCAGACGAGCGAGGCGTTGGCGTAGAACATCGGTGCCTCGAGGCGGATGACCAGGAGCCCCGGAACAGGGTCGTACCCGGGGTGCCGGCCGATGTCGCCGTAGGCGTCCTGCACGCCCGGCACCCGGCCCAGCACCGACAGGTGCGGCCTGCTCGCGGCGTACACCACGAAGAGGAGCATCGCCACCACGCCGATCACGAGCCCGGGAAGGACATCGAGCGTGATCACGCCGACGCCCGTGCCGATCCCGACCCAGAACTCGAGCGGGCGCTCGTGCCGGTAGCGACGGAACTCGGCGACCTTCCAGAGGTGCGAGACCGCGTGGATGATCAGCGCCGCGAGGACGGCCTCGGGCAGGTCCTTGAAGACCGGGGTGAGCACCAGCACCGTGACGAGCGCGAGCAGCGTCGCAATCAGGGGCGAGACCTCGCTGCGGGCGCCCGCTCCCTCGTTGACCGCGGACTGCGACAGGCTGCCGCCGGCCCCGAGCCCGCCGAGTAGCCCCGAGCCGGCGTTGGCGACACCGAGAGCGATCAGCTCCTGGTCGGGGTCGATCTCGTAGCCGTACTTCGCCGCGAAGTTGCTGGCCGCTCCGAGCGACTCGCTGAAGATCACGAGCAGCATCCCGGCGGCGCCCGCGATGAGCGGGGCGATGTCTCCCGAGGCCGGGTGCGGGATCGAGACCGAGGGAAGCCCCGACGGCAGCTTCCCGACGACGTCGACGCCGTGGCCTGCGAGGTCGAGGCTGGCGCTCACGGCGATCCCGAGGACGAGCACGACGAGCCCTCCCGGTACGCGCGGAAACCAGCGCTCACCGGCGAACAGGATCGCGAGGGCGGCCGCGCCGACGAGGAGCGTCAGACCGTGGGTCTCGTCGAGATGGCCGACCAGGTGGCTCAGCTGCGCAATCGTGTTCCCGTCGCTGCTTGCGATCCCGAAGAGCTTCGGCAGCTGCTTGACGGTGACGAAGATCGCCAGGCCGAACACGAATCCCTCGATCACCGGCTTCGACAGGAACTGCGCGACGAACCCGAGCCGGAAGAGGCCGGCAAGGAGGAAGAGCCCGCCGCAGAAGAGCACCATCGCCGCGGCGTCGACGAGGTAGTCGGGAGAGGTAGCCGGATGAAGGGCGATCACCGTCGAGGCGAGCAGGACGGCCGCGGCCGAGGTGCCGGCCGCGACGACGTGCCGGCTCGTCCCGAAGATCGCGTAGGCGGCGAGGGTGACGAGGAGGGTGTAGAGCCCGGCCTGAGGCGGCAGGCCGGCGAGACCGGCGTACGCGATCATCTCTGGCACGAGCAGCCCCCAGATCGTTGCGCCCGCGATCGCGTCGTAACGGAGGTCACCGAGCTGGTATCGCGGTAGCCAGTCGGCCGCCGGGACGTACCGGCGCAGCCCCGAGGGCGGCGGGGCCGCCCACGAGCTGGGGTCGACGGGGCCCATCAGCGCGAAAGGCTAGGCCGAGAAGCCGGCGATCGCCTGCCCGATCAGCTTCGCGCCGATGATCAGGAGCAGCACGGACATGATCACGGCGTTGTTGCGAGCCAGCCAGCCCTGGAGCGAGTCGAGGAGCGGGCCCGAGCGGTCACCGAGGACGAAGTAGATGACGACGGGCGTGGCGACGCCGACCGAGGCGATCGCGACGAAGACGACGTAGGAGGCGATCTGCTCCCCGGTCGAGATCGCCGTCTGGGCGATTGTCGCGGCGCCCGCGACCGTGAGGAGCAGGTTCTTCGGGTTCAGGGCCGAGAGCACGATCCCGGCCGCTCCGGCCTTGACCGGCGTGAACGAGTCGAGCGCGCCCATCCATCGCGGCGTCGGCGCCTCCTCGCCGTCATGCGGCCGCCCGCGCCACTGCCGTGCGGCGAGGCCGACGAGGAGCACGCCGAGCACGAGGTCGACCCAGTCGACCCAGGTCGCGGGCTCGCCCCGGTCGGTCGCTCCGGCACCGCCGGCGACGGCCAGCACGATCGTGCCGACCGCGGCGAGCCCGAGGCACCAGCCGACCACGAACGCGGGCCCGTTCACCCCTCCGCGCTCGGACACGAGCATCAGGACGACCGCGACGATCGGCAGCGGGCTGATCGCAACGCCGACCGCCGTCGGCAGTGAGCTCTCCGATCGCCTCGCCCAGGATCTACTCCCCGGCGAAGACGGTCGCCCAGTCGTCCCGGATGCTGACGACCGTCCAGCCGTGCTCCCTCGCCTGCTCGAGCGAGGTCTCCGCACCGCCCGTGTAGGCGAACTCGCGCTCGCCGTCGTCGTGATTCAGAAGCAGGCGCAGGGCCGGGCGGCCCTTCCCGCCGGCGTAGCGCAGCATCGGGATGTCGCCGTTCGAGTTGCCGCCCGCGAGGATCGGGCGCTTCCCGATCCTGCTCCAGATCCGCACCGGCTTCACGGGGCCGTCGTCGAAGAACTCCATCTCGGCGAGATAGGACACCGTGCCGCCGTGCTCGTCGTCGACCCATCCGAGGGCGCTCGAGCTTCCGATCACGCGGTCGGCGGGGATCCCGTAGATCTCGCTCGTGACAGGCCGCATGAAGTCGCGATCGCCGCCCGACGCGATATAGCTCGTGAACCCGTTCGCGTCGAGGTAGCGCAGCAGCTCGACCATCGGGACGTACCCGCACTCGTGGAAGCTGCGGTCGAGCGTCGGATGCCTGCCTCCGCGGAGGAACGAGTCGGCGGCCGTCGCGTACTCCTCGACGCTCTTTCCGGCAAAGGCGCGGACGATCCCTCCGATCAGCACCCGAACGTCAGAGTCGTCGCCCGCGTAGTGCTTCGTGACCACGTCGCCGAGCCAGGCGTAGTCGCTGCTCGTGCGCCGCTTTCCAGGGCTGCTTGTCTCTCAGCGACTCGTCAGCACCTGCCATCTCGGCGAGACGGGCGAGGATGAACCCGAGCTCGATCGGCATCGGCTTCTCACACCAGAGCGTGCCGTCGTTGTCGAAGACCGCGATCCGCTCCGACAGCGGGACGTAGTCGGGCCCGCCCTCGGTCGTCACGCGGGCGACGAAGTCGACGATCGCGGCCTTCGCCGCACCGTCGTTCCAGCTCGCGAGCTCGCTCATCTGCCGCTCGGACACTAGCCAACCCGGCGCAATGATCGACGCCGGCGGACGACGATCTTGCGCATCCTGCGCTTGTAGCACTAGCTGGTCGGCGCGGCCGCGTACTCCTCGTCGGTGACCGGCTCGCCCCAATCGGCGGTGTTTCCGTGCTCGTCCACGGAGATGATCGCGACGTGCGTCATGAACCTGTTCGAGACGGCGCCGTGCCAGTGAACCTCGCCGGGCTCGAAGAACACCCGGTCTCCCGCGCGAATCGTCTCGAGGGGTCCGCCCTGTCTCTGCGCGTGCCCGATGCCCTCGAGCACGAAGATCGTCTGGCCGTTCGGATGGGTGTGCCAGTGCGTCCGGGCGCCGGGGGTGAAGTGGACGCTGCTCGCGCTCACCGGCGATCCGTCCTCGGGCGCGGCGACGGCGTCGACGTACACGGCGCCGGTGAACCAGTCGACCGGCCCGCGGCCCGTCTCGACTCCGCTCCTCGTGATCTTCATGCTCGCTCCTTCGTCTCGGTGGGTCGGTACGGTTCCGGCGATGAAGCCGGCCGACGTCATTACGTGGACGATCGTCGTGATCGGCGTGCTCCCGATCGCGGGAAAAGCGGTCTCCGCGGTCTGGCAGCTCGTCCACCGCGCCTGAGCGCGACCCTACCGATCGAGCGCGCTGACTAGGCGACGAGCGCGGTCGCCGCGCTCTTGATGATCGTCACTGCCTCGTCCGGGTGGCTGACCATCGCGACATGATTGCTCGCGATCTCGGTCGTCGTCGCTCCCATGCGAGCGGCGAACTGGCGCTCCGCGTCGGGCGGGATCGCCTGGTCGCCGTCGGGGACGAGGAACCAGGTCGGCAGCGACTTCCAGGCCGGGACGCCCATGACGTCCTCGAGTGCCGAGGCAGCGAGCGGCTGCTGCGTCGCGTACATGACCCGCGCCTTCACGGGCGGGACGTCGGCGGCGAAGTGGTTCACGAAGTTGTCCTCGGGGAGCCACGCGAACCCGCGCTCGTCGATGTCGAGATGCGCGAGCGCCGGCGGCAGCGGGCCGTCGCCGAGGAGCCCGCCGATCGTCTCGCCCTCGTCGAGGCCGAACGCGGCGATGTAGACGAGCGCGACCACGTTCGGCGCGTCCTCGCCGAGAGCGGTCATGATCTGGCCGCCGTAGGAGTGCCCCGCGACCACCGTCGGGCCGTCCTGTCGCGTGAGCACCTCGCGGAGCCGGGCAACGTTGTCGTCGAGCGAGGTCATTGGGAACTGGGGAGCGGTGACCGTGAAGCCATCGGACTGAAGCGCACGATGAGGTGCTACGCGTCGAGACGGGAGACCTCGAGGTCGAGGTCGTGCTCCACGCGGCGCATCACCTCGTCGCTGATCTCGCCGGTGTTGCGGAGCTGGACGACGGCGCTCCGTTCGGCGTCGAGCAGCTCGCGCCGGAGGCGCTGGTACTTGATCGACCGCTTCTCGATCTTGCCGTCGGCCTCGGGGTCGACCCGCGCCGAGAAGCGGTCGATCCGGAACTGGTAGAGCCCTCGAGCGCGCTCGGCGGTGTCGTCCCGCACCCAGGCCTCTCCCTGGAGCTCCTCGAGGCGCGCGAGCGCCGCCTCCGCTGCCCGTACCCGGGCGAGGGCCTCCTCCTCCTCGACATCGTGCTCGTCCGCTTCGAGACCGAGCAGGCGGATGACCGCCGGCATCGACAGGCCCTGCACGACGAGCGTTGCGAGCACGACCGCGAAGGCGAAGAACACGATCTTCTCGCGGCCCGGGAGCGGCGAGCCCGAGTCCGTGTTCAGCGGGATCAGGAGTGCCGCAGCGATCGTGACCGCTCCCCGCATCCCGTTCCAGGAGATGAACGCCGGATAGCGCCACGGCGGCGACGGGTCGCGCTCACGGAGGCCGCGGCCAGAACCAGCGGGGCAGGTAGGTCGCCGGGAAGACCCACAGGATCCGCACCACGATCACAGCGAGGACGATCGCGGCCGCCTCACCGACGAGCGACCAGCCGCCGCCTCCGGACATCGAGTCGAGGATCGGGCGCAGCTGTAGCCCGATGAGGCCGAAGAGGACGACGTTGAGCAGGAATGACAGCACCTCCCAGAACCCTGCTCCGGTGAGGCGCGTCTGAGTATTCGTCAGCTCGGGCGTGTACCAGCCCATGTAGACGCCGGCCGTGACGACGGCAAGCACGCCCGAGACGCCGAGCGCCGACGCAGGCAGGAACGCGAAGTAGCCGGTGAGGAACGCGATCGCGACCTCGACCGGCGGGTTGTCGAGCGGCCGGCGAACCCGCCGGACGACGTACCCGACCGCCAGGCCCACCGCGATCCCGCCGACGATGCTCAGGATCAGCCTCCCGGCGGCATCCCACGCCGAGAACGAGCCTGCCACCGCCGCGACGATCGCGGTGCGCAGCAGCACGAGCGCCGTCCCGTCGTTGACGAGGCTCTCCCCCTCGACGATGTCGACCAGCCTCCTCGGGACGCCGAGCCGTTTCCCGATCGCCGAGGCCGCGATGGGATCGGTCGGCGAGACGACGGCGCCGAGGACGAACGACTCGGCCCAGGAGAGATCGGTGACCGCGTGGGCGACGGCGGCGACGCCGGCAGTGGTCGCCGCGACGAGCCCGATCGCGAGGAGTGAGATCGGCCGCAGGTTCCGCCGCAGCTCGCGAACGCCGGTGAAGTACGCCTGGGTGTAGAGAAGCGGCGGCAGGATCCCGATCAGCACGACGTCCGGCGGCATCGTCACCACCGGCACCCCGGGGCCGAAGCCGAGCAGCAGCCCTCCGACGACGAGCAGGATCGGGTACGGGATCCGCAGCGGGCCGGCGAGCACGAGCATTGCCGCCCCCGCTGCAAGGAGCGCGAGGAGCTGCAGCTCCTGGCGTGCGCCGAACGCGAGGATCACCGCGGCAGCTTCTAGAACGCCGCGCGTGGGGCTGCGTCGACGTCGCAGCCGGTCGGGACGGCCGGCGGCTGTTCGATCCGTACGAGGTTGCCGGAGGGGTCCCGGACGGCGAAGTCGCGCGTGCCCCAGAACTGGTCGGCCGGCTCCTGCACGATCTCGGCGCCCGAGGCGCGCACCTGCTCGAACGCGGCGTCCAGATCGTCGCTGCGGAAGTGCACGCCGTTCAGGGCTCCCTTCGCGAGGAGCGCGGCGAGCGCATCGCCGTCGGAGGGGCCGCCGTTGACGTAGTTCGTGAGGACGATCGCGACGCCGGGCTGGGAGGCCGCGCCGACGGTGATCCAGCGGGACCCTTCGTTGGCGACGTCGTTTCGCACCTCGAGCCCGAGCGTGTCCGGTAGAACGCCAGTGCCAGGTCGGGGTCGGTCACCTGCACGAAGCAGGTGGAGAGTGTCATTTCCATGCGCTTCAACCTACCCCGCGACCGCTGCGCTCGCTTCTTCGATCCTGCTCGCCTTGCGGCTCGGTCGGGTCAGGTCTCGGGCGATGCAGCCGGGCACGCCCTCGAGCGCGCTGTGGTCGCGGCTGCGGTAGGCCGTCGGCGTCTCGCCCACGACCTCGGTGAAGCGGGCGCTGAACGAGCCGAGCGACGTGCAGCCGACCGCCAGGCAGACGTCGGTGACCCGAAGCTCGCCCCCGCGAAGCAGCGCCTTTGCGCGCTCGATTCGCCGCGTCATCAGGTAGCCGTAGGGCGTCTCCCCGTACGCAGCACGGAACCGGCGCGAGAAGTGCGCGGTCGACATCAGGGCAGCACGGGCGAGCTCGGCGACGTCGAGCGGGCGCGCGTACTCGCGATCGATCAGGTCGCGCGCGCGGCGCAGGTGCCCGAGGTTCGCGATCTCCTCGGGTGTCACGTCAAGCGCTGCGTGACACGTTCAGGGCCACGGCGGAGCGGATGAGCACCTCGAGCGCCTTCTCGTCGACCCGGTCGCCGTCGTGAAAGTCGATGGCACGGCGGACGTTGCCTTCCAGGCTCGAGTTGAACAGCCCCGAAGGATCCTCGAGCGCAGCGCCCCTCGCGAAGGTCATCTTGACGACGCTCTTGTAGGTCTCGCCCGTGCAGATGATCCCGTCGTGAGACCACACCGGGACGCCCGGATTCGTCGCCTTCTTCCATTTCCACTCCTCGAGGACATCCGGGTCGGCGCGCTTGATCACCGCGCGGAGGCGGCCGAGCATCTCGCCACGCCAGTCGTCGAGGTCCCTGATCCTCGCGTCGATCAGCTCGGACGGCGACTCGCGGTCGGACGGGGCGCTTTCCGGCACGTCACCTTCTCTTACCACAGCGCGACGGGCCCGCCGGGGCCGCTCTAGCTGCTCGGCTTCGCGGCTGCCTTCGTCGCCTTCTTGACGAGCGCGCCGATCTTCGCCTCTTCGGCGGTGCTCAGGCTCTTCAGCGCGAAGGCGGTCGGCCACATGGCGCCCTGGTCGAGTCTCGCAGCGTCGCTGAAGCCGAGCGTCGCGTACCGGGTCTTGAACTTCGCGCCGCTCTGGAAGAAGCAGACGACCTTGCCGTCGAGGGCGTAGGCAGGCATCCCGTACCAGGTTCTCGGCGAGAGGGCGGGCGCGCTCGATGCGACGATGGCATGAATCCGCTCGGCCATGGCGCGATCGGGCGCAGCCATCTCGGCGATCTTCGCGAGCACGTCTCTTCGCCGTCTGCCTTGCCCCGCGATCCGCGGCGCGCGGTCGCCTTCAGCTCCTTGGCGCGCTCCTTCATCGCGGCGCGCTCCTCCTCTGTGAATCCGCTGCCTTTCTTTGCCGCGCTCTTTTCCGCCATTCTGTCGCCCCCCTTGCTCAGTAGTGGCTGTTGTCCTCGAGCGCTTCGCCTCGGCCGAGCTTGCGGCCGGACGTGTCGCCGGCGGTGAAGTACGGCCACATCAGCGTCGTGTCGTCGTTCTTGGCCGAGTTCGTGACGTGGTCGAACTGAAGGACGTGGCCGATCTCGTGCGCGGCGATCGTCTGGATGTCGATCGCGTTCGACGCGCCCGTCGTCGACCAGTCGAACGCGGTGTTGAACCTGATGTCCGACTCGACCGGGGTGCCGGTGCCGTCGTACCACGTGAAGGTGCAGGCGAGCGCCCCACTGCAGTCCTGGTCGTTCGCGAGGCTTCCCCAGTCGATGACGCTCTTGCCGTCGTCGGAAACCGCGTCGTCCGAGGTCTCGCCCTGGTAGGAGGCCGGCGGATTCGCCTGATCACTCGGTCCCGCACCAGTTGACGTTGTTCGTCCACTCGCCCTGCGCGTTCCTGACCGCGTCGACGACCGCGTCGCGCTCGAGGCCCGGCGCGCGTCGCGCCCATCCACCACTTCCTCGTCTTCTTCCAGTAGACATCGCCGATCGACGCCTGCGAGGAGCTGCCGCACGACACGCTCGCCGGGCTCTGCTCGGCCACGGCGTAGGAGGAGTCGACGGCGCTTCGAAGCACCCCTGAGGGCCGGAAGAACGCGACTCCGAGCACACGATTCTCCGCGTCGCTGTGCAGGAGCGCGAACCGGGTTCCGTCCCGGCGGTACAGCGTGCAGAGGCGCGAACCGCCCGACGAGCGCACGGCGGAGGGCTCGGCCTCCGGCCGGGACCCTGAACGGCAGCTCGCCTCTCTGCGGAGACGGAAGGTTGAGCCCGCACGGCCCCGAGGCACCCGCCGCGCTTCGCACCCCTTGCCCGACGGCGCCGGCACACGCAGTTGCGACGGCGAGGATCACGATCAGGGCTAGGCGGCGTCTCGTCATCTCGCTGTCTCCGCGGAGAGGCAGGGTACCTTCTCTCTTCGACCGGAGGAGGCAGCTGCCCATGCGCGCGACCGTCATGTACGGCGCCGGCGACGTTCGCATCGAGAACGTCCCCGACGCCAGGATGCATCGAGCCGACAGACGCCCTGCTGCGGGTCACCCACGCCTGCATCTGCGGCAGCGACCTCTGGCCGTACAACCGACGATGGCGCACACCGATCACCGGCCGCCGCATGGGCCACGAGTTCATCGGCGTCGTCGAGGACGTCGGCGCCGATGTGCGCACGCGTGAACGCCCGGCGATCTCGTCGTCGTGCCGTTCGCCTGGTCGGACGGCACCTGCGTCTTCTGCCAGAGGGGCTGCAGACGTCCTGCCTGCACGGCGGGTGGTAAGGCGGCGACCGTGGACGGCGGGCAGGGCGAGGCGGTGCGTGTCCCGCAGGCGGACGGCACACTCGTCGTCGCTGCCCGTCGGCCGAGACGACGCGCTGATGCCGTCGCTCCTGACGCTCTCCGACGTGATGGGAACCGGCCACCACGCTGCCGCTCGCCGCCAGGGTCGGCCCAGGCAAGACGGTCGGCCGTGGTCGGCGACGGCGCGGTCGGCCTGTGCGGCGTGATCGCCGCCAGGCGGCTCGGCGCCGAGCAGATCATCCTGCTCGGCCGCCACGCGGCCCGGATTGCCCTCGGCCGCAAGACTTCGGCGCTACAGACATCGTGAGCGACCGCGGCGACGAGGCGATCGAGCGCGTGCGCGAGCTCACCGGCGGCCTCGGCGCCCAGTCCGCCCTCGAGTGCGTCGGCCATGACGCAGTCGATGCATGACCGCGCTCGGCATCGCCCGGCCGGGAGGCGCGGTCGGTCGCGTCGGCGTGCCGCAGCACAGAGACGATCCCGACGACACGCAAGACCTTCTTCGACAACATCACGATCAGCCGGCGGCCCGGCTCCGGCGCGCGCATACATCGAGGAGCTGATGCCGGACATCCTCGCGGGGCTGATCGAGCCCGGCCGTGTCTTCGACCGGGTACGGCCTCGACGAGGTGCCCGACGGCTATCGCGCGATGAACGAGCGCGAGTCGATCAAGTTCCTGATCGAGTTCTGAGCAGACTTCAGCCGCTGGAGACGGGCACCTGCGCCTCGAGCCCGAACAGCTCGCGGTAGGCGTCGACGAACATGTGCTCGCCCTTGATCGCAGCGGTCGTCTCGTTACCCGCGATCTCGTCCTGGCCGGAAGCTCCGACGCGCCTCCGCTCGGGCCGAGCGGGATCACGATCGCCGGAGGCATCGGCTCGTAGGCCTGGAGCTCGGCTCCCTCGATAAGCGCGCGGATGTTGGCGACGACGATCTCTGCCCCCTTGCCCGCGCGAGCTGCGGTCTTCAGGTCGGCATCGGCGACGTCGCCGATCGCGAACACGTTCGTCTGCCCGGCGACCTGAAGCTCGGGAGTCACCTCGATCGAGCCCTCGGGCAGGCGGGCGTTCCGAAGCTCACCGCGCAGGTACTCGCTGACCGGCGTGAGCCCATGGCAACGAAACCAGATGTCGGCCTCGACCGTGCGGCCGGTGACGGTCGACGTCGCGAACCGGCCGAAGGTGGCCGGCGGGCTCTCCGGCTCCGCGCTGCAGCGCCTCGCCGAGCACGAACTTGACGCCGCGCTCCTCGAGCTGACGGCGCACCTCGTTCCGGAGCTCCTGCTTGTAGGGGCCGGCGAGGATCTCGGGCTCCGGCTCGAGGATCGTGATCTTCTTGTCCGGCCAACGCTCGCTGATCTCGCCCGCGAGCTCGAGGCCGGTCGGCCCTGCGCCGACGATCAGCACCTGCTCTGCCTGCACGAGCTCGTCATGGCTCGCGCGGTAGTGGACGACGGCAGTGGCCGTATCGTCCGTTCCGGTCTTGGCCGGAAACGGATAGGTCGAGCCCGTGGCGAGCACGATGAAGTCCGGGGTGAGCTCGGTGCCCGACGCAAGCGTGACGCTCCCCACGTCGACGGCTACCGCCCGGTCGCGCACGACGCGGCCGTTCGCGAGCAGCTTGTCGTAGGGAAGGAAGATCCTCGACAGCCACTCCGGGTCGACCAGGGCGCGGAGCGCGGCGACGTTGTGGACGAAGGCGTCGCGCGGCTCGACCAGGGTCACGTCGGTGAACTCGTCGAGTGCCTTCGCCGCCTTGAAGCCGCCGTAGCCGCCGCCGATCACTGCGACGGTGGGACGTTCGGTCGAACCATACCGGTCATCTCCGTAGCCCTCCTCGTTCGTTGCACCCGTTGGTCCTCTGCGCACGCATAAATGCGTGCGGACACAAGTTTCTCCGGGCGCTACTGTAGCGCGAATGGCAGCGTCGACGCAGACGAGCAAGTCCGGGCTCGCCGCCGGCACCGAGGCGCTGTTCGGGCTGCTCTACGTCCAGGCCCATGTCGTCCGGGCCATCGACGATGCGTTCGACCGGGCTCACGGCACCGGCCTGAGCGGCTTCGAGCTGATGGCCCGCCTCGCCCGCATGCACGCGGACGGCGCCTCGCTCCGCTACCTCGCCGAACAGGTCGTCGTGAGCCCGAGCCGGGTCTCGCGGCTCGCCGAGGAGCTCGTCGCCCGCGACTGGCTCGAGCGCGCCGTGTCGCCGCACGACGGCCGTCTCTCGCTCGTTCGCCTCACCGAGACGGGGCGCACGACCCTCGCGGCGATGGAGGCGACCTTCGCAGAGGCGGTCGGTGCGCACCTCGCGAACCGGCTCACGCCCCCGCAGCTCGAGTCGCTTGCCGAGGTGTGCCGCGCGCTCGGCGCGCCCCACTGCTGAGGCTTGCCGAAGGGAGCACGAGATGGGACGAATCGTTGCGGTCGAGTACCTGACGCTGGACGGCGTGTTCGAGAACCCGGCCTGGACGCAGCCGTACTTCGACGAGGCGGTCGGCGCGTTCCAGGGCGAGGCAATGCAGTGGGCAGACGCGTTGCTGCTCGGACGGATCACGTACGAGGGCATGAGCGAGGCCTGGCCCGCGGCGGGCGACGACCCGGCGACCGGCGGCGACATCATGAACTCGATCGGCAAGTACGTTCCGACCTCCACCCTCACCGACCCGACCTGGAACGCCTCGTTCCTGTCCGGCGATGTCGTCGAAGCGGTCGCGGAGCTCAAGAGAGGGAGCGAGAACCTCGTCGTCTACGGAAGCGGGCAGCTCGTGGAGACGCTCCGCGCCGCAGGGCTCATCGACGAGTTTCGGCTCCTGATCTGCCCCATCGTGCTCGGTGAGGGGCGCAAGCTGTTCACCGGCACGACCTCGAGCGAGTTCGCGGTCACGCGTAGCAGCACGGCACCCTCGGGCATGGTGCTGCTCACGCTGACCACGGCTTAGAACCGACCCTCGAGGTTCGAGATGGAACCGAGGCCGGTCGCCGCGTTTGGCCGCCGGCTCCGGCGGAAACGTTCTTCCTGTGCTCAATCCCACAGGGCTGCAGAGGGCGCGCTCGTCGCTGACCTCGTTGGAGGCCCGACTCGATCGGCTTCGGCGGGGCCATGCTGCGATCGCGTTTCCGCTCGCCGTGCGGAGGAAGTACAGCGACGACCGGGCCGGTTACCTCGCCGCCACGATCTCGTACTACGGCTTCTTCTCGCTGTTCCCGCTCCTGCTCGTGCTCGTCACGGTGCTCGGCTACGTCCTCGACGGCCGGCCGTCGCTCCAGCACCGGATCATCGGCACTGCCCTCGCCCAGTTCCCGGTCATCGGGCCCGGGCTCGAGCAGCAATCGCTGAAGGGAAGCGGTCTCGCTCTCGCGATCGGGATCGCCGTCTCGTTGTGGACAGGCACGTCGGTCTTCCTTGCCGCCGAGAACGCGATGAATCGCATCTGGGAGGTGCCGATGGACGAGCTTCCCGGGCTCGTGTCCTCACGGCTTCGCGCCCTCGGGCTGCTCGTGACACTCGGCGCGGGCTTGCTCGCAACAGCGGTGCTGACGGGCGCCGGGACGGCGGGAGGCCAGCTCGGCACGGCGCTTCGTGTTGTCGCCATCCTCGGTTCCCTCGTAGCGAACTTCGCCCTGTTCTGGCTCGCGTTCCGCCTGCTCACGGTGTCCGAGGTCTCGACCCGAACCCTCCGCGTCGGCGCCGCCCTGGCCGCGGTCGGTTACGAGCTGCTTCAACTCGCGGGCTCCTACTACGTCGGCCATACGCTGAAGAGCGCCTCGAACGTCTACGGGACCTTCGCCCTCGTGATCGGGCTTCTGTCGTGGATCTACCTGACCGCGACGATCGTCCTCCTCGCCGCTGAGGCGAATGTCGTCGCCGCACGACGACTGTGGCGTTCGGAGTAGATCACGAGCCCTTCTCGAGCGCATGTGCGTCGTCGAGGATCTTCTGGCCGCCGGTCAGCCATTGCTGGGCGAGCTTGGCGTCGATCTTCCTGCCGTCGAAGGCTGCGCGATTGAGGGCCGTCTTGATCTTCCCTGCCGTGGTGTCGCGGCGCTTCGTGAGGGCCACGAGCGAGGAGTCGAAGGCCGGGTAGGCGTCGTTGTCGCCCTCGATCGCCTTCGTCGAGGCGGCGAGCGTGTCGGTTCCGAACTCGCCGAACGGGGCGTTCAGCTGCTCGTACAGCTTCGCGAGCTGGGCTGCCGTCGTGCCGGCGAGCGCCGCCGGGGCGGAGCGCATCGCCTCCGTGAGCACGCGCCCGTCCTCGACGTAGTCGTCCTTCAGACCGGTGAGTGCCATGATCGTCGGGCGCAGGTTCGTGTGATCGGTCCACGTCTTCGTGTCGACCCCCTTGGCTGCGACGCCCGGGCCGGCCATCCCGACCCAGGTGTTCGCGATCTCCTGTTGCACGTCGCCGTGATTCCAGGCGAAGCCCGGGCTGACGCAGGGGTTCCCGCCGCAGGTCGGGTTGGAGCCGGCGGTGAAGAAGAAGTCGTCCTGGCCGAAGATCGTGAACGTCGGCGTCCGTGTCGCGTCGGCGTTGACCATGTGCAGCGCCCGTTCCTCGGCCTGGTCTGCGAGGTCATACGGTGACCGGCGTCGATGGCGCCGTTGCCCACGTAGGGGTCGGGCAGCGAGAGACTGGCCACGTCGTGCTCGAGCTTCCGGACGCCGGTGTCGTTCGCGCCGGGCTGCCGTTGACGTAGACGGTCGGAGCGTCGTCGGAGTGCACGGAGAACGGCGGCTCGCCGGTCGGCAGGAGCGGCGGCAGGTTGAGGTTCACCTCGCCGATCTGGTTCGACGGGCAGGCGGTGAGAGTCGAGCAGTTCGGTGGGCGTAGGCGAGCGTGCCGTCGGGCTGCGGCGAGCCCCGACACCGCCGGCGAAGTGGTCGCCCTCGTCGACGGTGACCACGAAGAGCGTGTTCGCCTTGTCGATCCCGTGCGCGGCCAGGTTCGTGAAGAACGCTGGAACGCGGCGTCGTACGACTTGATCTGGGAGAGGCGCAGCTCTCGCCGGGGCCCTGCGCCGCGCTCGTCACGGCGTCGGTCGTCGGGTTCGGAGTGTGGCAGTCGTGAACGTCCGAGAGGTATCCGTAGGTCACGGGCACGCCGTTCTCCTGCATCTGCTCGACGTACCCGAGCGTGTTCCTTGCCTCCATGCCGTCGAAGCCGGGGAACCCGCAGTTCCCTGCCGGATCCTTGATCGGGGCGCCATTGGTGTCGTTGACGCAGGGATTGCCGCCGGCGATCGCCGGATCGACGTACTTCGCTCCGAAGAGCGCGTTGAACCCCGAGTAGCCGCCCGGCTCATCGGGGAGGGAGTCGGGCTTCGCGCTCCCGTCGCCCGAGCACTTGCTCGTGGAGGCGTTGCCGCAGTGGACCGCGATCCGACGAAATCGGTCTGCGCGAGCGTCGGGTTCGCGCCGGCCTCGTTCCACTCCGGCGAGTTGGCGCCGAAGACACGCGTCATGTCGCCGGTCGCGTTGGTCGCCGTGTTCTCGAGCTCGATGTTGGCGGTGCCGACACCGCCGACGTCGCAGCCCGCGCGGGTGAACGGCACCCAGGGTGCGGGCGTGTCTTGCCGCCGAAGGTGATCATCGCCGGCTTCGGATCGTTCGCCGCGTCGACGACGTCCGTCCAGTACTTGAACGTCGACGAGAAGCCGGTGGCGCCGTTCGAGCCGAAGTAGCCGTAGCTGTTCCCCACGGTCGCGCCGTTACGGTCGCCGTAGAGGCCGGTCAGGCTCGCGAGGATGCCGTCGGAGGTGTGGGAGATCAGGACCGTGTGATCGTTCGTCAGCACCGTTCCGTTCTTGGACAGGAAGTCGAGGAGGTGCGGCATCTGCTTGATGTCCGAGGTCACCGAGCTCGCGTCAGATCGGTAGTGCACGTTGTCGAACTGCAAGTAGATGACGTGCTTGATGCCGTTTGCAAGCTGACAGGACGGCGGGCTGCAGCGTTCGCGCCCAACCCGACGCGTCCTGCCGCGGAAGCGACGGCGGCAGCGACCGCCACGAGAGAAACGACGAAGTACGCCTTTTTCGTCACCGGTATCCCCCCTCGTTGAACCGAACGAATGGTG
Organism: uncultured Actinomycetota bacterium; assembly: GCA_963723405.1. Taxonomy (GTDB): domain Bacteria; phylum Actinomycetota; class Thermoleophilia; order Gaiellales; family Gaiellaceae; genus PALSA-600. The sequence continues at coordinate 114,001 of CAVRQF010000011.1, forward strand.
TCGTCAAGCTATGTTCCCACCGCGTGGCCGGGAAACAAGGTGGTGAAGGATCAGTCTCTTTTCTCACGAGCTCGCGCCCGACGCGCACGCCGAGTCCGAGATCCTGATCGCCGCCGAGCCGCTCCAGGAGCGGCCGGCCCACGCTGGCCGAGCCCGGGTAGCGACGCTCCGACAGCGTCAACCTCCCCCTCGCTCCCCCCGACATGCGCCCGAGCGATGTCAACGAGCAGGCTCGTCAACGATGTGGTTGCGGCTAGGACGGCCGCCCTCCTCGAGCTCAGCCTCGGCTGATCTCGTCGATACAGACCGCGGTCGCCAGGATCAGGGCGTCGTCCTGGCCGGGGGCGATCTCGATTCCGTACGTGTCGCGGACCCGGAACCAGCGCTTCGAGACCTCCGCGACCTGGTCGCCGCCTCGCTCGATCTTGAACTCGTGGTCGACGATGTTGCCCTTGGCCTCGAGGTCGTCCCCGTCCTCGACCTCGATCGAGAAGCGGTCGCGAAGCGGGCGTGATCAGAGCCTTCTTGACGGTCGCGACCGTCTTGCCGTTGCGCTCGATCTCCATCGTGTCCCGGATCCGGGGCTTCTTCTCCTGGATCTTGAAGAGCTCGTCGCCGGACGGGCTCTCGAAGACGAGGGTGTCCCGGACTCGCAGCGCCTTCCCGTTCACCTTGAAGGCCCGCTCGCCGCCGTCGGTCTCGATCCAGAAGTCATCGCCGATCGCGAACATCTTCTCCCGCATCTGGTAGTGAGTGGCGTCGGAATCGCCTCGATTACGAAGAAGTCCCACGGTGTCCCCCTTTGGCTGTATTCGCGGCCGGTCGATCGCGGCCGCGTCGAGCCTACAAACTCTGCCGCGCGGATGCCCGCCACCTGAGCCACTTCCAGCCCGGTCCTTTCCTCGCGGGCCCGGATCGGCGAGACTTCGTGATGGCCACCGGCCTGGCCGTCGGCGGCGACATGGAGCGGGCTTTGGCAGACGTCGGCGTCCCGAGCTACGTCCTCGACCGGACGGGAGGTCGTCCGCTGGATCAATCCGGCGGCCGAGCAGCTTCTCGGAGACATCCGCGGTCGCCACTTCACCTCCGTCGTCGCGCCTGAGGACAACCGGCGTGCCCGCGAACTGTTCGCCCAGAAGGTGCTCGGCACTTCCCCGTCCACAGATGCGACCGGCGTCTTGGTCTCGACCGCCGGCGTGCGGGTGGCGGTCGAGATCAGTGCGGTGCCGCTCATGAGCGGTGAACGGGTGGTCGGCGTCTTCGGCCTGCTCGAGGGACGCGCCGACAGCGGCCCGCCGCGCCCCACCCGCATCTGACTCCCCGTCAGGTCGAGGTGCTTCGCCTGCTCGAGCAGGGCCGCTCGACGCAAGCAGATCGCCGAGGAGCTCCACCTGAGCACCGAGACGGTCAGGAACCACGTCCGCGACTCTTCCGGGCCCTCGGCGTACATACTCGCGACTCGAGGCGGTCGCCGTCGCGCGGGCCGCGTCACTCGACTGACGATCGCAGCAGAACGGCTAGGCCGCCTTCTCCAGAGCGAACAGCGCGCTTCCCTTGTTCAGCTCCGCCTCGATCCGAGCGATCACGAGGTCGTGACGGAGCTCGCGGATCACGTGCTGGAGGGCGACAATCACCTCGTTTTTCTGCTCACAGCTCTCACACATCGCGTTCGTCCTCGGCCTTCTCTCGACTTCCGCTATCCGGTAACCACGGTAGGCGCGGGCGGCCGGAAGGCACAGGACACGATTGGGTCAATTCGAGGGATCCCGGCGACTGCTGCTCGTCTCAGCGCACGTCGACGTAGGAGACCTCGATTGCGTTGTTTCCGTAGCCGAGCCGGTTCCAGGGCGGGATGTCCGGCTGGACGTTGCCGGCGGCGTCGGTAGCTCGGGCGCGGAGCGAGTGTCGTCCGATGCCCGGCGGCTCCCAGTCGAGCGTCCAGTCCTGCCAGTGATAGGGCCCGGTCGGCGGCTCGACCTTGGCGGGACGCCAGTCGCCTTCGCCGGTGAAGCTGACGTGGACCTCGGTGATCGGTCCGGTGCCCGACCAGGCCTTCCCGCGAATGGTGTATGTGCCGGGGGCGATCGTCGCGCCGGGCGAAGGATCGGTGATGCGGGCGCGGACGCGCATCAGGGTGACGGGCTCGTGGTCGCCGATCCTCCCACTCGTAGACGTAGTGACCGGTCTGGAACTCGCCGACGTATGGCTCGGTCAGGACGTCGATCCGTTGCAACCACTTCACCGAGGCGACGCCGTACCAGTGCGGCACGATCAGCCGGAACGGGGCTCCGTGGTCGGGGATGAGCGGGTGCGCCGTTCATCTCGTAGGCGATCAGGATCTCGGCCGCCGGGTCGGCGGCCTGCGCGAGCGGCAGCGAGCGCTCGAAACGCAGCTCGGATCTGGTCGGTGTCGGCGAGTACCGGCTTGAGGTGATACGGGCCGTGGTCGGCTCCGTCGAAGCGGACCTCGAGCGCCGTCGGCAGCCGGCTGCGCCTGCTCGAGCACGTCGGTCAGGAGGGCGCCTTTCCAGCGGGCGGTCGAGACGGCGTAGTCGCCCCACGGCTCGCCGGCCGGCAGCGGCCGCGTCGCAAGACGCCCGTTCCCGGCGCATTCGAGCGTGACGGCGCGCTCGACCGCCGGCATCGCCCGCAGGTCGTCGAGCGTGAGCGTGGTCGGGTTGCTCGACGGCGCCGCCGATCTCGAGCGTGCCGTCGTGAGTCGGCACCGCGAAGTTGCTGCGGACGTAGTGGAGCTCGACCGGGGTGATCTCGCCGTCCAGTGCCTCGGGTGGCGCCTCCGCGTTGAACGGCGCCGGATTGATCATCATCAGCGCGGCGCGCGATCTGTTCGAGCTCGTCGGTCACAGCCATGTCGTCAGCTCTCCTCGCTAGGTGGGTCGGCTCGCGGTGCCCGCGTCAGTAGTCGGGGTCCTGGAAGGTCGGGTCGCGGTCCTCGTTGAAGGCGCCGATACCCTCGATGCGGTCGGGGTGCACGGCCGAGCGCCAGTGCGCCTCCATCATGATCGCGATCGCCTGCTCGATCGGTTGGCCCTCGCCCATCCGCGCCGCGTGCTTCACCGCCTGGACGGCGGTCGGCGAGTTGCTGGCGATCTTGGCTGCGATCCGGTGCGCCGCGTCCATCAGCTCGGCCTGCGGATGGAGCTCGTTGACCATCCCGAGGCGGTACGCCTCCTCCGCGGTGATCGGGTCGCCGGTCATCAGCATCTGCAGCGCCTTGCCCGGCGGCAGGAGCGCGGGGAAGGAAGACCGGCGAGCCGCCGCCGGCGGAGAGGCCGATCATCGCTTCGGGCTGGCCGAAGGTCGCGTTCTCGGAGGCGATGATGAAGTCGGTGCTCTGGGCGATCTCGGAGCCGCCGCCGTAGGCGATCCCGTTGACGGCGGCGAAGATCGGCTTGCGCAGCTGCCGCAGCGTGTACAGCGTGCGATCGAAGTCCTGACGCTGGCGCAGCCAGTCCTCCTTGGTCATGTTCTTGCGTTGGCGCAGGTCGCTGCCGACCGAGAACGCGCGCGTACCGGCACCGGTGATGATCGCGACCCGAACCGACGGTACTGACCGCGATCGTCTCCAGGATCTCGGTCAGCCGTGCGCCCATCTCGGTGGTGATCGCGTTGTCGGCGTGCGGGCGGTTCAGGGTGATCACGGCGACGTGCCCGTCGGCGAGATAGTCGAGCGAGCACTGGCTGATCGGGCTCGGCCTCGCCGGATGCGGGCGGCCCGAAATCGAGTGCCTTCCAGCGATCGGTGCCTGGTTGGGTCGTTGCCACGTCTTCTCCTTCCGTCACGTCGTGAGCTCGCCCAGCCAGCGCAGCGCGCGCAGGCCCGGAGCGAAGCAGTACTCGCCGCCGCGGGTGACGACGAAGGGCGGCAGCCCCTGCAGGCGGCGGCGGATCGGCCGCTGCGGGATCGTGAAGCTGCTCGATCCGTCGTTCGGTCCGACGAGCGGATCCTTCTCGGCCGGTGCGCCGATGAAGATGCCGTCGTTCAGCCACTGCGTCTTGACGAACTCGAACTGGCGCTTCAGGTGCGCGCCGGCGAACACGAAGATGATCCCGCGGTCCTCGCCGTCGTCCTCGAGCACGCCCTCGGGCAGCATCGGCCCGTAGCTCGTGCCCCGGCGAATCATCCGGTGGAGGCGCACGTTGACGCTGCCGTCGTGGTCGAGCGAGTCGCGCGGGTTGGCGCGGCGGGCGTGCGCGCCGGCGGGGCACTTGAACCCACGCGGATCGTCGCCGTAGAGGAAATCGTTGTTGCGCTCGGGATCGGCGCCGAGCTCGGGATCGTCGCGTCTCGGGGGAGAGCGCCAGCGGCGCGCCGCTCTGCCAGCGCCCGACCATCTTCGCGCCCAGCAGCGCCTCCTCCTCGCGGCTTGCCGCGTTTGCGCGCAGGTACTGCCGGTAGGCGGCGACCCGGGTGTGCAGCTTGCGGAACACGACGTAGGTGCCGTTGCGGCCGAGCACCTCGGGCGTCGGCATCGGCGGCAGCTCGCCCGTCTCGTCGGGGTAGCCGAGGACGATCTCGCCGGCCTTGAGCGGCCGCTCCTGCGGGTTGGTCGGCGAGACGCCGCTGCCTTCGACCGCGGGCTGGCCGATGCCGTCCTTGAAGCCGAACGAGGTGCGTCCGGTCGGGAGCTGGTAGCAGTCCTGACGCCAGATCACCTCGACGCCCGGCAGCTGCTCGTGCGCTGCCGCGCCCGCTCGGCGAGCGCCTCCAGGCCTGCCGCGTCGGGCGAGAGCACCGCGAGCGCGACGTGCACGTCGCCCGTCCCGAGCGGCTTCTCCCAGTGCTCCGGGCGCTCTCGCCGACGTCGCCGAGCTCGGCCGCACGCGCCGCCATCCCCTGCCGGAACTCCGGCGCGAAGCTGTCGAGCGACTCCTGCGGCACGCCGAGCGCCTCGAGACCGGGGTACGTGAACGCGACCGTGATCCAGGCATCGCTGCGCCGGATCGGCCGAGCGGCGGCCCGAGTCGACGAACGGATGCAGACGCCGCACCAGCTCCCGTCCGGCCGCCCGGTCGTCGATCCGGAGCAGCAGGTACCTGCCGACGTACGGTGAGGGCCGCTCGTGCAGCGCGCCACTCTGGATGTCGTCGAGCTCGAGGCTGACGTCCTCCACCCCGGCCGGCGCGCCCCCGGGCATCGCCATCAGTGGTGGTGCTCGGGCTGCTCGGGTGGATCCGGATTCGCCGGCGCGAGATACGGGAAGCTCCGCGTGCCGGGACTCGTCGACCGGTCGACGCCGTCACGGATCACGGGGCCGTTGCCGGCGTTGATCAGCAGCGTGAAGACCCTGTCCATCACATCGTCGTTGAGCGCCCGCCCACCGCAGGTCTCGATGGGCGCGGCCGTCGCGGGCGGCGAGCTCGATCTCCAGGAACGAGCCCTCCTCGGCGTACGGCTTGCCGGGGTCGACGACGAGATAGTCAGCGAGAAAGAGCTCGGTCAGCGGGTGCGTCCCGTCGGCTCCGAGAGGCCAATCGGTCTTGCCGTCGAGACCGTCCCAGAAGGCGAGATTGGCGTTGAGCCGCGCCCGATAGGCGCCCTCGTACCCCTCGGCGAGCTGGAACCCGTCCTCCATGTTGTAGAGATCGCGGATCTCGAGGTCACGATTCACCCGGTCGAACTGCTTCGGCGCCAGCATCAGGTTCTTCACCTCCGGCCTCCCCACCCGCTCGATCCGCACCGTGAGCCTGCCCCGCGTCAGCGTCTCCGCCACGACCCCGACGAGCCCCGCGTCCCCGAGGAACCGCGCGCAGTCGATCTCGACGACGAGGCTCAGGACGTTCTTGCCGTCCATGTAGATCGAGCTCGGATCGGTGAATGCGAGCTCGCCGGTCGCGATCGTCTTCAACGCCGCCGGCGCGTCCATGATGAACGGATCCCAGCGCGGGCCGGCAAAGACACGAACGCCATGACCTGACCCGCCCTGCTCGTCGCCCACCCGGAAGGTGACGGTCTCCCCTGCCGGGGTCGTGCATACGCCCTCCTGTCCGTTCGCGCCGTCCCCGTCAGCGGGATCGGAGAAGACACAGTCGAACACGACCTCTTCCTCGCCGACAGCAAACGGTGCAGAGCCGTTCCCGGCTCCGGCCGTGAGCGGGCGCAGACGGAAGCGGTAGACCAGCCCATCCGAGAACAGCGCCGAGGGCTGCGCAAAGGGCAACGTGTTCTCGACGAGCACGAGCCGGCCCGCTCGCTCGGGGCTCGGGAATGCGTACACATCGGTGATGTCCGCGATCGGGTCCGCCAGCGCGCGCGGCCCGGAGATGTGATCCGACACGGTCTGCTTCTCGTCCCGTTAGTCGGCGGCCTCGTCGAGCAAGGGCTTCAGCGCGGGATGCTGCAGAGCCTCTGCCGCGGCAGGATCGTCGAGCACGCGCTGAAACGCCTCGTTCACCCGGAGCGCCTTCCGGATCTCCTTCACCGTCCCCGCGTAGTTCCGCTGATACGCCCCTGCGGTCTGCTCGGCACCGAGGATGAACGCCTTCAACGCGGCGAGATCAGGGAGTCCTTCGTAGCCGTCGGTATGGCGGAAGATGAGGTCGAACAGCTCGAGCGTCGGGCCGGAGGTGAAGAAATCCTCCATGTACGCATCCCACGGGCCATCGAAACTGGTGATGAACGCCAGCCGTGTATCACCGTCGAAGAGCACGAACCGTGCCTCGTGGATCGTCGCCACCGCCATCCCGTAGTCCCCGGGGCGGTATCCGGGAGTCTCCTGCAGGTCGCGGAGCGCGGTCCGCAAGGCCTCGCCCTCTCCCGGCTTGACATGGAAGAACAAGCTGAACTCGCTCGTCGGGCCGACCATCGCACCCGGCCGAACGGTCCCTGCCTCAGAAGCTGACATCATCACCCCTCGCTCGAACACCGAAGCTGCCGTCGCTGCGCCTGAAGAAGCTAGCCGAGTCGGACACTAGCCAGCACCGGGGCCCTCCGAGCGGTGAGCGCGCGTACGGCAGCGCTTGCAAGAGTTTTGTCGTAAAGTTGCACGATGGCGGGAAAGCTTGCAGACGTTGCCAAGCAGGCCGGCGTCAGCGAGGCAACGGTCAGCCGGGTCCTGAACGGCAAGCCGGGGATCTCCGATGCGACACGGGCCGCGGTGTTGACGGCGCTCGACGTGATCGGGTACGAGCGGCCGACGCATCTGCGGGTTCGTCGGGCCCGGATGGTGGGGCTGATCGTGCCCGAGCTGCAGAACCCGATCTTCCCCGCCCTGGCCGAGGTCGTCGCCGGCGCGCTCGCGCAGCGCGGCTTCAACGCGGTGCTGTGCACGAGGACCGGGAGCATGTCCGAGGCCGAGTACGTCGAGATGCTGCTCGAGCGGCAGGTGTCGGGGATGATCTTCGCCGGAGGGCAGTACGCGGAGGCCGACGCACCGCACGAGCACTACCTGCGCTTGCTGCAGCTCCGGCTCCCGGTCGTCCTCGTCAACGCCGCGGCCGAGCACCTGGACTTTCCCGCGCGTCTCGACCGACGACGCGGTCGCGATGGAGCAGGCCTATGCGCACCTCGCCTACCTGCGCCACGAGCGGATCGGGCTGATCCTCGGGCCGCCTGATCATGTCCCTTCGCTGCGCAAGCTCGCGGCGTTCGAGGTCGCAGGTCAGACGCGCCACCGGCGAGCGAGCTTCCGGAGGAGCTGGTCGAGCGAACGCGTTTCTCGCTCGAGGGCGGCCACGCCGCGGCGGGGCGGCTGATCGCGCGCGGCGCGACCGGGATCATCTGTGCGAGCGATCCGCTCGCCCTCGGCGCGATCCGGGCGGCCCGCCGGGCCGGTCTGTCGGTTCCGACCGACCTGTCGGTGATCGGCTACGACGACTCGACCTTCATGAGCTGCACCGATCCGCCGCTCACGACTGTCAGGCAGCCGATCGAGGCGATCGGCCGCGCGGCGGTCGAGATCCTGGCGGGCCAGATCGAGGGCTCGGCCGTCTCGGCCGACGAGCTCTTCTTCGAGCCCGAGGTCGTCGCGCGCGGGTCGACCGCGAACGTGCCCGACCGTGCTGAGCGCTCTGACGCTACGAGGTCGTCGACAGCTTCCGCTCGCTCCAGTGTGAGCCTGTCGCCGTGGCTGTCATGCAGCTATTGATCGTAAATCTGCACGATTTTGTTCGATACTTGCAATCGATTGTTGGATCTGCCATGCTCCCCCGCGTGACGCAGACGGAATCCCCGGCGACGGCCGCTCCTCCGCCCGAGCCGGATGCCATCGGGGCAGTCGGCGCCCGGACCGCCGACCGCCCGTGGTGGCGCGACGCCGTCGTCTACCAGGTCTACGTGCGGAGCTTCGCCGACGCGAACGGCGACGGGGTCGGCGATCTGGCCGGCGTCAGGGCCGGCTGCCGTACCTGCGCGAGCTGGGCGTCGACGCGCTCTGGTTCAACCCCTGGTACCCCTCGCCCCTCGCGGATACGGGCTACGACATCTCGGATTACCGCTCGATCGATCCGGCGTTCGGGACGCTCGAGGAAGCCGAGCAGCTGATCGCGGAGGCGCGCGCGCTCGGGATCCGCACGATCGTCGACATCGTCCCGAACCACGTCTCGAACGAGCATCCCTGGTTCAGGGAGGCGATCGCCTCGGCGCCGGGATCGAGCGAGCGCTCGCGCTTCTGGTTCCGAGCCGGGCACCGGTCAGAACGGCGAGCAGCCTCCGAACGGCTGGCAGTCGATCTTCGGCGGGTCCGCCTGGACGCGGACGGTCGATGCGAACGGCGAGCCCTCCGACTGGTATCTGCACCTCTTCGCCCCCGAGCAGCCCGACCTCAACTGGGAGAACCCGGACGTCTGGGAGGAGCACGAGGACGTTCTGCGGTTCTGGTTCGACCGGGGCGCTGCGGGCGTCAGGATCGACTCGGCCGCGCTTCTCGTGAAGGATCCCGAGCTTTCCGAGGAGCGTCCCGACAGCCGCCCGAGCGAGCATCCGTTCACCGATCGCGACGAGCTGCACGACATCTACAGGCGCTGGCGCGCGATCGCCGACAGCTATCCGGAGCCGCGCGTCCTCGTCGGCGAGATCTGGCTTCCGGACGCGAGCGGCTCGCGCGATACCTCCGGCCGGACGAGCTTCACACGGCGTTCAACTTCGACTTCCTCTCCTGCCCGTGGGAGCCGGCGCGATGCGCGCCTCGATCGAATCAGCGCTCGCGACCCACGAGCCGATCGGCGCCGCTGCGACCTGGGTGCTCTCGAACCACGACGTGACGAGACCGGTCACCCGCTACGGACGCGCCGATACGTCATTCGCGTTCGAGTCGAAGCGCGAGGGCACCCCGACGGACCTGGCGCGGGGGACGCGACGCGCGCGGGCGGCCGCCCTTCTCGCGATGGCGCTTCCGGGCTCGATGTACATCTACCAGGGCGAAGAGCTCGGACTGCCGGAAGTAGAGAACATCCCGTCCCACCGTCGGCAGGATCCGATGTGGCTGCGATCGGGAGGCGTCGACCCGGGTCGGGACGGATGCCGGGTGCCGCTCCCGTGGTCGGGCGAGACGCAGCCCTACGGCTTCAGCCGCGACGGAGCCGGCCGTCCCTGGCTCGACCAGCCCGACGACTGGGCGCCGCTCACGGTCGAGCGCAGAGCGGCGAGCCGGCCTCCATGCTCAACCTGTACCGCGCCGGGCTCCGTCTGCGTCGCGAGGCCCCGTGGGGTGCCGACGGGAACGGTGCGCTGGATTCCGTCGGACGACGAGGTCCTCGCCTTCGCACGCGGCGCTCGGTTCGTGTGCGTCGTCAACTTCGGCCCGAATCCGGTTGAACTTCCGGTCGGAGCCGACGTCCTAATCGCCAGCGACGTGCTCGACGGAGGTTCGCTGCCGCAGGACACCTCGGCCTGGCTGCTCCAGGCCGGCAATCAAGGCCCGTTCGGGGTGGGGTCTTCTCGAACGGAGCACAGCATCGACTCAGGCCAACGAAAGGAAGGACGATGAAGTCCAAAGGAAGGGCGATGAAGTCCGTTCGTGTCGGGCGCGACCCTCGCCGTTGTGAGCCTGCTGGCCGTCTGTGCGGGCTCGGTCTCGCGTGCCGCCACGAGCGCGTCGCAGTCGGTCACGATCAGTGTCGCCTCGCTGATCCCGGGAAGCACCAAGGCGGCAACGCAGCAGTTCGCCAACCAGGTGGCGCAGTTCGAGAAGGCGAACCCCTCGATCAAGGTCAAGTCCGTCGAGTATCAATGGACCGGCCCGACGTTCGCGGCGAAGCTGGCCGCGGGCACGCTGCCGACCGTCTTCACCGTGCCGTTCACCGACGCTCGCACGCTCGGCGACAACGGACAGCTCGCCGACCTCACGAGCGAGGTGAAGGCACTGCCGTACTTCTCCAAGTACAACCCCGCGGTCATCGCGGAGGGCACCGACTCGAAGAAGCAGGTCGTCGCTCTCCCGACCGCGGCCTACGCGCAGGCGCTCCACTACAACCGCAAGCTCTTCGCAGCAGCCGGGCTCGAACCCGAACAAGCCGCCGACGACCTGGGCCCAGGTCCAGGCCGACGCGAAGCTGATCTCCGCCAAGACCGGCATGGCCGGCTACGCCGAGATGGGCAAGGACGACAACACCGCCGGCTGGATCCTGACCACCCTCGTCTACGCGCTCGGCGGGCGGATGGAGAGCGGAACCGGGACGAAGGCGGTCGCGACCCTGAACAACCCGCAGACGATCACCGCACTGAACATGCTGAAGACGATGCGGTGGACCGACAACTCGATGGGCTCGAACTTCGACTACGGCTGGAGCGACATCAACCAGGCGTTCGCGGCCGGCCAGGTCGGGATGTACGTGAGCGGCTCGGACGTCTACACGAACCTCGTGCAGGCGAGCAGCATCGACCCGAGCATCTACGGCCTCGCGCCGATCCCGCTCGCGAAGAGCAAGAACGCCGGCGTCCTCGGCGGCGGCACGCTCGCAGCGGTACGGCCGGACGCCGACGCCGCAACCCGGGCGGCCGCCGTCAAGTGGATCGACTTCTACTACGAGCAGCCGCTGATCAGCAAGCCGCAGGCGATCCGCAACGCCAAGACGCTCACCGACTCGAAGCAGCCGGTCGGCGTTCCCGCCCTCCCCATCTTCAACAAGGCGCAGTACCTGCTCGCGAACAGCTGGATCAAGCCCTACGTCAACGTCCCGCAGAAGCAGATGCTGCCGTTCACGACGGGGATCTTCTCGCAGACGCTCGTTCCCGAGCCCGAGGCGTCGACCCAGAGCGTGTACCACTCGCTCGACGCGGTCGTCGAGGCGGTGCTCACGGATCAGAACGCGAACATCGCGCAGCTGCTGCAGCAGGCCAACAGCACCGCGCAAGCCGCGATCAAGCAGGGCACTTAACCCGCTCGGTCACGGCGGGTCGGGGCCTGATCGGGGCCCGGCCCGCCGCCGACCGCCTCGGAGGCCCGATGGCGACGATCGATCCCGTGACGTCCACGGTCGAAAAGACGGAATATGCGCCGATGAGCAAGCCGAAGCCGCGACGCCGCGGCGGCGGGCCCGGCGCACACCGGTGACCTGGGTCCAGCACGGCGGGCTCGCGTCCCTGCTCTTCCTGCTCCCGACCCTGCTCATCTTCGGAGCCTTCTCGTGGTATCCGATCGTGCGGACGGTGATCATGTCGCTGCAGCACACGAACCTCGTGACGCAGCCGACCTGGGTCGGCTTGCACAACTTCGCCACCGTGATCCACGACCCGCTCTTCCCGATCGCGGTCAAGAACACGATCGAGTTCGCGCTCCTCGCACTCCTCTTCGGCTACCCGATCCCGCTCATCGCCGCCGTCCTGATGAGCGAGGTCCGTCGACACCGCGGGATCTACAGCGCGCTCGCCTACCTCCCGGTCGTGATCCCGCCCGTCGTCGCCGTCCTCCTCTGGAAGACGTTCTACGACGCGAGCCCGACCGGGGTCTTCAACACGGCGCTCGGCTGGGTCGGCCTCGGCCCGTATCCCGTGGCTCCAGTCGCAGCAGACCGCGCTGCCGTCGCTCGTCCTCGAGGCGACGTGGGCGAACGCCGGCGGCACGGTGATCATCTACCTGGCTGCGCTGACCGGCGTGAACTACGAGCTGTACGAGGCAGCCTCGGTCGACGGGGCAAGCCTCTGGCGAAAGATCTGGCACGTCACGCTGCCGCAGATCCGGACCGTGCTGCTCGTCACGATGATCCTGCAGATCATCGGGACGGCCCAGGTCTTCCTCGAGCCGTACCTCTTCACCTCGGGCGGGCCGGCCAACTCGACGCTGACGGTCCTGCTCCTGATCTACGACTACGCCTTCGGCAACTCGCTCGGCGGCGACTACGGCGCCGCCACCGCCCTGAGCCTGATGCTCGCCGGGTTCCTGGCGCTGTTCTCCCTCGTCTACCTGCGCGCCACGCGCTCGTGGAGCACCGAGTGATCGCCGCGCCCCTCCGCCGGCGCCGCGCGGAAGACATCGGACGCCGGCCCAGACGCTCGTCACGCCCACCGACTGGCGTCGGCCCAGCGTGCGCTAGGGGCTCGGGTCGCGCACTGGGCTGCTCCTCGTCGGTCTCGTCATCATCGGCCTCGGGCCGATCCTCTGGCTCGCGAAGTCGGCGATCACGCCGACCCAGGACACGATCTCGCACCCGATGGCGTTCTTCCCTCACGGGTTCGCCTGGAGCAACCTCACGAGGGCGTGGACCGACGTCGACGTCGGCCGGTACTTCTGGAACACGATCGTGATCGCGGTCGGATCGTGGTTCACGCAGATCGTGGTCGCGACCACCGGGGGGTTCGCGCTCTCGGTGCTCAGGCCGAAGTACGGCAAGGTCATCATGGCGCTGCTCCTGACCACCCTCTTCGTCCCGGCGGTCGTGCTGCTCGTGCCGCTCTACGTCGAGGTCGTGCATCCGCCGCTGATCCACCACTCGTTCATCGACAGCTACTGGGCGATCTGGCTTCCGGCCGCAGCGAGCGCGTTCAACGTCGTGCTCGTGAAGCGGTTCTTCGACAACATCCCCCGCGAGATCTTCGAGGCGGCGCGGAATCGACGGCTGCGGCCCCTTCCGGCTGTTCGTGTCGATCGTGCTGCCGATGTCGAAGCCGATCCTCGGCGTCGTGTCGGTGTTCGCGCTGCTGGCCTCGTGGAAGGACTTCCTCTGGCCGCTGCTCGTGCTCTCGAACCCCGACAAGCAGCCCCTGTCGGTGCGCCTGCCGACGATCCAATCCCAGACGGAGCTCGGCGTGTTCCTGGCTGCGATGTTCATCGCCTGCCTCGTCCCGATCGCCGCGTTCCTCATCTTCCAGCGCACGTTCCTTCGCGGAACCGGGCTCGGCGGCGCGCTCAAGGGCTGACGACGGCATGGCGTCCATTCGATTCGAAGAGGTCTCGAAGGTCTACGCGGACGGGACGCGGGCGGTCGACTCGCTCGGCGCTGACGGTCGCGGAGGGCGAGTTCATGGTCCTCGTCGGCCCATCCGGCTGCGGCAAGACGACGGCGCTCAGGATGGTCGCCGGGCTCGAGGAGATCAGCGACGGGACGATCCTGGTCGGCGACCGCGTCGTCAACGACGTCTCGTCGAAGGATCGCGACATCGCGATGGTCTTCCAGAACTACGCGCTCTACCCGCACATGACGGTCGCCGACAACCTGGCGTTCGGCCTCAAGCTCCGCCGGCTCCCCAGGCGGAGATCGATCGCCGCGTCAGCGCGGCGGCGGCCGCTCTCGACCTCGAGCAATGCCTCGCGCGAAAGCCGCGCGCGCTCTCGGGCGGCCAGCGCCAGCGGGTCGCTCTCGGCCGGGCGATCGTGCGCGAGCCGGCCGCCTTCCTGATGGACGAGCCGCTCTCCAATCTCGACGCCGCGCTTCGCGTGCAGACCCGCGCCGAGATCCTGAAGCTGCAGAAGCGGCTCGGGACGACCACGATCTACGTCACCCACGACCAGGTCGAGGCGATGACGATGGGCGACCGCATCGCGGTCATGCGCAAGGGGATCCTCCAGCAGATCGGCACCCCCGAGGAGCTCTACACCCGCCCGGCGAACATCTTCGTCGCGACGTTCATCGGCTCGCCGTCGATGAACCTCCTTCCGGCCGAGACGCTCGCCGTCGGCGGCGCCGGCGAGCTCGCCGGCTTCCGGCCCGAGCACATCCGGCTGGGGCAAACGGTCCAGACTCGGTCAGGTTCGACGCGGAGGTGGAAGTCGTCGAGTACCTCGGCGACGAGCAACTCGCCCATCTGCGACTCGGAGAGGAAGCGCTCGTGGCGAAGCTCCCGGTCGAGCCACGCCTCCAGGCCGGAGCTCGCAGCTCGTTCACCGTCCCGCGCAACAGGATCGCGCTGTTCGACCTGACGACGCGGGACGTCATCCGTTGGACCTCGGCGAGCTAGACCGCGCTGATCAGTGCCGCAATGCTTCGAGCGCGTCGATGAGCGCCTGGAGCTGCCGAAGTGACCGGCGGGCCGTCCACCAATGGCGGGGGCCCATGGCATGGCCCTCACGACGCAGGCGACGGGTTGTGGCGAGGACGGCGTGTGGCTTCATCGTTTCCTTCCCTGGCGTGATGAATCGCATGGAAGGAAGTCTCTTCTTCGCCCGAGGCGCCGTCACTGACACGATCGGGTCATCTCTCACCCGCGAGGAGCGAGACGCCGGTCAGGAGAGCTCGGCGGCGACGACACCGGAAGCGGTTCACCCTCGGGCGCGGCTCCGAGCACCTAGCCGTTCGGTCTGACCGAGCCGGCGTAGATTCCCCCCGCGCGAGGCACCCGAATCCCGCACGGGAAGGGATTCGCCGGCCGCCGCCAGAGTCGATACTGACCCGAGGTCGCCCTGCTCTTCAACCGGAGCACCGCCGCAGCGCTCGGGTAGACAGGGCGACCTTCTTCTGGCACCGCGCGCAGCGCGTGTTCCACCTTGAGCACGGGCCTCGGGCGGCCGATAGACGAAGGAGTGACCGTCGACTACCGCCTCCTCCCCCGCTTCACGGCCAGCCGCAGACGCCATGAGGATGCCCGCAACGGGCTTCCCGAAAGCTGGCGATCAGATCCCCGCCCGGAAGTGCAGCTCCTCAACGAGATCTACGTGGAGCTCGTCGCACGGGCACGCGGCCATATCGAAGAGATCAGCGCCCCGGGCCCTTCCGTCTCGTAGGCCGGCGGCGCCTCGGGGCTCGTACCGCGTTGTGAGCAAGCGACGGTGCTACGCGCAGGTTCAGAGGGCGGCAAGCGGACGGGCCCGCAGCCCCAGCACGAACGACGTGGCCAGTCCGGTAACTGCGGCCGCGGCGGCTGTCCCGCAGAGGAGGAGCCCGGATGCGAGGCCGAAGTTGATGGCCGGCCCGCTGTGGACGCCAAGCGCGAGCAGAACGGCGGCAGTTGCGCCGACGTTGGCGACAGCACCGCCAGAGGCGATCGGGACCAGCGAGGCTGCGGCGGAGAAGCAGAGCACGATGAGCGCCAGGGTCGGCGAGAACCCGACCCCGAGCGCGGCGAGCAGCAACGTGCTGCCGAACGCTCGGGTACTCCAGCAGCCGAGGAGGAAGAACCAGGCGACGATCGCCTCGCGCGTGGTTCCGCCCGGGCGGTCCGCGACGCGCCCGAGGAGCCTGGACAACCGCGCGCGGCGCGCCACGAGTGGAAGCCTCAGGAGATGCTGGCCGGCGACGAGGATCCCACACGAGCCCACGCCGAAGAGCACGACGAGGATCAGCGGCCCCCGGAACGTCGACGAGCTGGTAGCCGTGGCCGAGATCGACAGCGGCAGGAACGCGACCGCGTCCACGAGGCCGAGCGAGATGATCGAGAGCGCGATCGCCTCGAGACCGAGCTTGACGCCTCGCATTCGGCGCAGCGTCCCGATCTTGATGAGATAGTCGAGCCGAAACGGCAGGACCACCCCGCTCGCCGCCGCGGCGCCACAAGCAGCCAGGCAGCGAGCCCGGTCCGGGCGCTGGCTCGCCGGGAAGAGCTTCTGCCAGCCGAGCGCCCGAAACACGTAGCTCCCGAAGTAGAAGACGACGGCCGCCCCCACGAGTGGCATGTGCGCGCGCTGCAACGGCCAGTTCGTGTGCGTGAACCTATTGCCGAGCAAGACAACGGACGCGATCGTCACGAGCGCGAACAGCACCCCCATCCCCACGCGAACACGACTACGGCCCCGGGAAGGAGGCTCGCACGAGGGGTTGACGGGAATCGACACGACGAAATGGTTCTCGGTCGCGCAGCCCCCGAACCTGATCACTCGATCAGCACAGGTGCGAACGTGCGGACGCACCCCAAGGTAGTGACCGGATGTGAAGACTCGATTAATCAGGCGCAAGTGCTTTTCGACCTACGCTCCGGCCGGGCGCGCGCGGAGTCAGGTCAGTGCAGCGAGCGTCGCCCAGCCGAAGTTGCGGGCGCCCACCGGGGTGCCGTCGAGCGGATCGAAGAACTCGTTGAAGCCGCCTTGCTCGACGAGCTCGCGGCTGCGTGCGCCGAGCTCGTCGGCGAGCGAGTCTTCGCCGTGGCGTCGCAGGCCGAGCGTGAGCAGCCAGTTCGTGTTGAGCGAGCAGGGACCGCGCCAGATCCGCCGGCTGCCGCCGACCCGCGAGTCACGGCGGAAGACAGGTTCGTCGAGCGCCACCGAAGGGACGGGGAACAGCGCCCAGAACTCCTTGGGCTCGGTGAGGTGCTCGATCAGACGGGCCGAGACCTGCGCGGGCAGATCGGCCATGAGGAGAGGGAGCAGGCAGTGGATCGTCTTGACGTCCGGCCGGCGTTCCTTGCGGCCGTTCAGGTTGAAGAAGAGCCCGCGGCGCTCGTCGTAACAGCGCTCGAGCAACGCATCCAGGACGCTGCTGGCCGTAGCGTTCGCCCAGCGTTCGAGCTCGAGTCGCCCCGGCGCGAGGCGAGGCGCGCGAGCGCCTGCAACCCGTCGGCGTAGATCGTGTTCACGAGCACGTCCTCCACGTGACGCGGGTTGAGCCGGAAGGCACGTCTCGCTTCCCAGCCGACGAGCTTGTCGACGACCTCCGGCGCTCGCGCCGCGAGAGCCAGCACGAGCGGTGAGCCGGCCCCGTGTGACGGATCGTAGGCAGGACTGAAGTCGAGGCCGCTCTCGAACTGGGCGATGATCGAGATCAGGCTGTCGCCGTCAGGGTCCCGCTCGCGGGCGAGGTAGCGGTAATAGCGTTCGAGCGGAAGGAGTGTCTCAGCGAGGAAGGCTTCCCCGCCGGCCTCGACGATCGCCTCGACCGCCTGCGCGATCACCGGCGGCTGCATCATCCCGGTCGCGCGCGGCCGGGGCCCGGGCCGAAACCAGCTCGCGAGCCCGGGGCTTTCGAGGTAGTGCCACCTGCCTGTGCCACGAGCGCGTCATCCCAGAAAACGACATGCGGGATCCGGCCGTCCGGGGCCTGAAGCGCGATCAGCCCGCGCAGCTCGTCACAGGCCCGCTCGACGTCGAGACGGGCCCAGACGATCGCGTGGAAGCAGGAGTCCCAGAACCACTGAAAGTGGTACCGCTCCTCGGAGGGAATGCTGAAGCTGTACCGGCGACCGTCGCGGAAGGCGTGTCGCGTGTTTGCTGCAAGCAACTCGCCCGCCCGTGCGAGCAATGCCTCAGCGCTCATCCGCGCCACCTTGCGTCCCCGGGCTTTCGCCCGCCGGGCGAGCTCACCGTGCTCGGCGCCATTCAGGCGAAGGTCAGGTCGCCGGCGTGATCGTGCAGAGATGAGACGACAGCTCCTCGGAGCATCAGCTCGTGCCATCGTCGCTCGTACCACGTCGTACTCCGTCGTCGAGCCCGCTGCCGGCACCGCTCGGCCCGAGTCGCCGCCGCACGATAACACCCGGCCGATCACTCGCCGGCCGCCCGATCATCGCGGTCGACTCCGCTCCGCGCGGGCGGGCCTCGAGATCTCGGCGATGACGTGAGGCGTGCGGCAGCCAGGCGGAGGCGCCGCCGTCGGCGGTTGCTCGCCGTGGCGGTTGTCCTACTCGTCGGCGCCGCCGCGATCCTCGCTCTGCAGCCGAACGACAGGACGAGGACCGGGAACGGGCACTGCGACCGGCACCGGCTCGCGCATCGCGCGCGGCACCCGCCCCCGCGTCCGGCGAACGACGCGGGTCAAGCTGATCGAGCGCAGCCTCGGCGCGCTGGCGGCTCCGGTGCAGGACGAAGCCGTCGCCGGCCTCGACCGCCGGCGGGCGTTGCTGCTCGGCGGGCTGACGGCAAGCGATACGTCGACGGGCGCCATCCTCCTGGCCGCCGGCCGGTCGTCTCGTCCGCTGGGGCAGCTGCCGACCGCGGTGCACGACACCGCGGCCGTGCGGCTCGGCAAGGACGTCTACGTGTTCGGCGGCGGCACGGGCCTTGGCCAGCTCGACTCCATCGTCCGCATCGATCCTTCGTCCGGCGCAACGGCGATCGTCGGTCACCTCCCCGCCCCCAGCTCCGACCAGGCGGCTGCTGGCGTAGGCGGAACGGCATACGTGATCGGGGGCTACACCGGCAGCCGGTGGCTCGACACGATCGTTGCCTGGCGGCCGGGAGCCGCCGCGCGCGTGGTGGCGCATCTTCCCTCACCTGTCCGCTACGCGGCGGTGACGGCCGTCGACGGCGAGGTCATCGTCGCGGGTGGCTCGCTCCCCGACGGCAGCGCGAGCCGGGCCGTGCTCGCGTTCCGACCCACCAGCGGACGTGTCGTGCCACTCGGCGAGCTGCCCGCCCCGACGACGCACGGCGCCGCAGCGACGCTCGGCCACGTCGCCTACCTCGTGGGCGGCCGCGGCACGAACACGAACACGCCGACTGCTCGGATCGTCGCCATCGACCCCTCCCGCAACCTGGTACGAGTCGCGGGCCGCCTGAGCGCCCCCCGCTCGGACCTCGCCGCGGTCAGCCTCGGCGATCGAATCGTGCTCGCCGGAGGTCGCGGGCCGGCGTGGCACCGAGTCGGCGCTGAGCGAGCTCACGAGCGTGACGACCAGGCAGACAGCCACGCCACGTCGCGCCGTACGGGTCTCCAGCCGCGACGTCTACGCCCACGACGGCTCGAACATGCTCACAGGCGCAGCTCGCTTCGCGCGATCCCTGATCTACGTCCCGAACAGCCAGAGCGCAACGGTGGACGCGATCGACCCCCTCACCTACAGAGTGGTCGAACACTTCGACGTCGGTGCGCTTCCCGCAGCACGTCGTGCCCGGCTGGAACCTGAGGACGCTGTACGTGACGAACGACCTCGGCAACAGCCTGACACCGATCGATCCGCGCACGGGCAAGCCCGGAACACCGATCCCGGTCGACGACCCCTACAACATGTACTTCACGCCCGACGGCCGATACGCGATCGTTGTCGCCGAACGGCTGCAGCGGCTCGACTTCCGAAACCGCAGGCACCTTTGCCCTGCACAAATCCGTAGCGGTGCCGTGCCTCGGTGTCGACCACATGGACTTCTCCGCCGACGGCCGGTACCTGCTCGCGAGCTGTGAGTTCTCCGGGCAGATCGTCAAGGTCGACGTCAGGCGGGAGCGGGTGGTCGGCGTGCTCGACCTGCCCGCAGCGGGGGCGATGCCGCAGGACGTGAAGCTGTCCCCCGACGGCCGGATCTTCTACGTCGCGGATATGCACGCCGGAGGGATCTGGAAGATCAACGGCGAGGGAGTTGAAGGTAGTCGGCTTCCTCCACACGGGCGCGGGCGCCCACGGCCTCTACCCGAGCCGGAACGCGCGGGAGCTCTACGTGACCAATCGCAGCGAGGGCTCGATCTCCGTGATCAGCTTCGCGACCGGCAAACAGGTCGCGAAGTGGTGGATTCCCGGCGGGGGTAGTCCCGACATGGGCGGTGTCTCCGCCGACGGGAAGGTGCTCTGGCTCTCAGGACGCTACAACGCGGTCGTCTATGCGATCGCGACCCGCAACGGGAAGCTGCTCGCCAGGATCCCGGTCGGGCAGGGCCCGCATGGCTTATGCGTCTGGCCGCAACCGGGCCGCTACTCGCTCGGCCACACGGGGATCCTGAGGTGAGTGCGTCGCCTCGCGACG
Source organism: uncultured Actinomycetota bacterium (assembly GCA_963723405.1). Lineage (GTDB taxonomy): Bacteria > Actinomycetota > Thermoleophilia > Gaiellales > Gaiellaceae > PALSA-600. The sequence continues at coordinate 133,995 of CAVRQF010000011.1, forward strand.
ACCGGCCGGCCGGAGAGAGTCGAGGCACGTGATCGCCCGACCGGCGGCCGCCGAACCGGCGCATCGCTGGGGACGGCTTCGTCTCCGTCGGCTTCTGGTCGGCGCGCTCGCGATCGTCGTTGCGAGCGCTTTCGCGACCCTGCTCGGCTGGAACGTCTCCGACTGGTTCGAGCAGCTCTGGGACGCGATCACTGCGATCTCCGCCGCGTACGTGATCGCCGCCTGCGTCGCGGGGCTCGTGCAGACAACGGCGACGGCGATCGGCTGGCGGTCGATCCTCCGGTACGGATTCCCCGAGGCTGAGCTCCCGTGGCGTCGAGTCTGGGCCGCGTACGCAGCCTCCGTCGCGTTGAACGGGATCCTTCCCGCGAACCTCGGCACCCTGATGCTCCTCCTCATGTTCACCACCCTGATCGCGGGGGCGACGTTCGCGGCGGTGCTCGGCGGATACGCGGTGCAGAAGATCTTCTACTGCGTCTTCGGCGCGATCCCCTACCTGTACCTGTTCCTCGCCGTCTCCGGTTCCTTCGACATCAAGTTCGAGTTCGTCCACACGCATCCATGGGCGACGGCGATCGTGCTGATCGGAGGAGGGCTCCTGATCGCCTTCCTGGTTCGGGCGTACTGGCCCCGGGTCGTGAGCTGGTGGCGAGAGGCCAAGGCGGGAGGGGCGATCCTCGGCCGTCCGCGCGCCTACTTCAGCGGCGTCTTCCTGCCCGGCGTCGTCAGCTGGATCGCGATGCTCTGCGTGATCGCATCGTTTCTCGCCGCCTATGCGATCCCCGTCACGTTCGACACCCTGATGCGGGTGGTAGCGGGAAACTCGGTCGCGAACGTGACGTCGGTCACACCCGGCGGCGTCGGCGTGACGCAGGCGTTCAACGTCGCCTCGCTCCAGGGCGTCACGACGACCGCGAACGCGACGGCCTTCTCGGTCACTCAACAGCTGATCATGACCGCCTGGAACATCCTCGTCGCGCTCGTCCTCGTCATCTGGGCGTTCGGGTGGACGGGTGGCAGATCCCTCGTCGAGCAGTCCTACGCGCAGGCCAGGGAGAAAGAGGCCGAGCACCGAGCCCGGAAGAAGGCCGGGCCGGCGCGGGCGTCGAGCCGGCAGGGACCGGCGGGTTAGGTGCGCCGGCTGCTCTTGGGCGGTGGCTGCGGCGGTCACAGTGGTTGTCATTCTCGCCTGGAGCACCAGCCCCGACGCGACCGGGCTCGAACGGCACGTGCAGGCGCGCCTCCAGAGCACGAGCGGCACGCCGGTGCCGTTCGACCGAGTCGCGCCGTGGCTTCGCGACGCGGTCGTCGCGACCGAGGACGAGCGCTTCTACCGGCACCGCGGGATCGACGGAGTCGGCGTGCTCAGGGCTCTCCCGTACGACCTGGTGCATCTCTCGTTCGCGCAAGGGGCGAGCACGATCACCGAGCAGGTCGCGAAGGTGCTCTACCTGAACGGGAACGACCACTCGCCGTGGCGGAAGCTCGAGGACGCTGCCATCGCGGTCAAGCTCGAGGGCCGCTACGACAAGGAACAGATCCTCGGCGCGTACCTGAACAGCGTCTACTTCGGCGAAGGCGCCTACGGCGTCTGGCGGGCCAGCAGGCGGTACTTCGGCGTCTCGCCTCTCGACCTCGACCTTGCGCAAGCGAGCATGCTCGCCGGCCTGATCCAGGCTCCGTCAGCCTACGACCCTCTCCGTCACCCCGCGCCTGCTCGCGCCCGGCAGGTCGAGGTGCTGCGAGCGATGGTCGCCAACGGCTTCACGACGGATGAGGAGGCGACCGTCGCCCTTGGCAGCTCTCTGCGCCTCCACGGCGGTGCGACGCTTCCGCCGCTTCGCGGTGTCGATCTCTCACCGGGCCCCGCGTTCGTCTGGTGGCAACTCGCACTCGGCGGCGGTGACGGCGCTCGGCGCTGTGGCCGCGCTGCTTGTTTCGCGCCTGCCCCGTTTCCAGGCCGCTCACGCCTCCGTCGCTGTCCGGGCTCTCCTCGTTGCGGTCTGCCTTCTCGGCGCCGCTGTCGCGGTCCGATCCTTCCGCACCGCCTGAAGTCCACTAGGCTCCTAGTCGTCGAGTCCGGGTGGAACCCACGTCGCGCCTTTGCTCTCGCGGTCTTCACGGCCCGCTACCGTCGTACGCTGGTCAGAGCCGTCAGGCTGAGCCGCGAGGCGTCGCGCGTCGCCACGGCCGCCCGCCGGCCGGGAGTACGGAGGGAGGCCCACGCCGCCTCGGTGAGCCTCGGCCAGGCAGTCGAACGGGCCCGCGAGATCGGCATGGCGAGGGCGGTCACAGATGAGAAGCTTGCCCGGCTGCTGAACCGGACGCTCGACCACGCCTCCAGCTCGGTTGCCGAGCTCAGGTACGAGAAGCCAAAGCACCGCCTCCGCCGGATCGTCCTGGCGACGCTCGGGCTCGTCGGCGTCGTCGTCGCGTTGCGGGCAGTGAAGGACGGTCGTCCTTCTCAGCCGATCTAGTCGTGTGCTCTCGCGGTCAGACCGTGTTCAGATGCGAAGGCTTATCGTGAGGACGCCCTCGCCGAGGGCAGGTAGACGCGAGGCGGTTCAGGTAGGCATGGCGCTCTATGAGCTGACGGTCGTCAAGCTGAGCGGGGAGAGGGAGGTCCGTTACACGGATCGGCTCCCGCGTATCGGTGACACGTTGGCCATCGACGGCAGGAAGGCGCTGATCGTCTCCCGCCACGACGACCCCGTCGTCGACGACGCTCGAGAGCGGTTCGTTTGCCAGGTGACCTCTGTGGTTGAGCCGGGTCGTGTCTAGCAGGTCCGATCCGCTGACGCGTGCAGAGGTTCTTCGCGCCTCGCCGCCGCTCCTCTCCTCGAGGCTCGACCGACTTACACGGAGCCGACCCATCGTGCCGCTGCTTCTGTTCGCCCCGGCGATCGTCGTTCTCGGAGCACTCGCGCTCACTCGCCTCCCACTCTGGGAGGCGGGCCTCTGCTTCCTCGGCGGATACGCACTCTGGACGCTTACCGAGTACTGGGTCCATCGCTCGGTCTTCCATCTCGAGCCGAAGAGCGAGCTGGGCGCACGGCTGCACTGGATGATCCATGGGGTCCACCACGACCACCCCAATGACCCGATGCGGCTGGTCATGCCGCCCATCGTCACGATCCCGCTCGCGGCTCTCTTCCTTGCTCTCTTCGTCACTACGCTCGGGACGCCCGACGGGTCCGCGACGGCAGCAGGGTTCTTCTTCGGGTACCTGCTCTACGACATGCTCCATCACGCGCTGCACCACCGGCGACCGAGATCGCGTCTCGGCCGTCGGCTGCACGAGCTCCACATGCGCCACCACTTCGAGGACGACAATCGCGGCTTTGGCGTCAGCGCCCCGTGGTGGGACACGATTTTCAAGACTGCGCCGGAGCGAAGACACAGGCCCGACTAGGACGAGCAAGCACCCTGGCCTGCGGACCAGCTGCAGGTTCAGGGGCGGTAGCCTCCGTCTGTGGCTGCGACGGAGGTGGTTCGGAGCGAGCGGTTTCCCGATCTCGGCGATGAGGTGCTGTTTCCGAGGCTCTCGGAGGCAAAGCTGCAGTGGTTCGCCGAGCGCGGAGAGCGACGCACGTTCCTGCGTGGCGAGGTGCTCTACGAGCACGCGGTCCGTGATGCACCCTTCTACGTGATCGAGAGCGGCCTCGTCGAGTTCGTCGACCGCAAGCCCGGCAAGGACGTCTACATCGCCCAGGCCGACAGCCGCACGTTCATCGGCGACATCGCGATGTTCACCGGCGAGCCGACGATCAACGCTTGCGTCGCGGTCGAGCCGACCGACGTGATCATGTTCGACCGTGCCGGGCTGCGCAAGCTCGTGGCGCGCTGGCCGGAGTTCGGCGAGCACATCTTCAGCACCCTGCTCGCGCGTCGCGCGTGGGACGAGGCGGAGGGCCACGGCGTGATGCGGCTGATCGCACCGCGCAACTCGCGCCGTGCGTTCGAGGTGCGCGACCTGCTCGAGCGCAACCTGCTGCCGGTGCGCTGGTACGACGTCGACACGGACGCCGAGAGCGCGGCACTCCTCGACTGGCTCGAGATCCCGCGCTCCGAGACGCCCGTTCTCGTGCACGCCACCCAGGTGATGCGCAACCCGTCGGCCGCCCAGGTCGCGCGCTCCCTGGGGTTGCGGGCCGAGGTCGACGGCGAAAGGTTCGACCTCGTCGTGCTCGGTGCCGGGCCCGCCGGGCTTGCGAGCGCCGTGTACGGAGGCTCGGAGGGATTGAGGACGTTCGTCGCCGAGGCCTGGGCACCGGGAGGCCAGGCCGGCACGAGCACGCGGATCGAGAACTACCTCGGCTTTCCGACCGGCGTCTCGGGAACCGAGCTCACCCGGAAGGCCACACTCCAGGCGCGCCGCTTCGACGCCGTGCTGTCGAGCTTCCATCGCGCAGTCGAGCTGGCCGACGGGACCGAGGGTCTCGTACGGGTCGACCTCGACGATGGCCAACACGTGCTCGCCCGGTCGCTCGTGATGGCGACCGGCGCCCGCTGGCGCGAGCTCGACGCCGAGGGCATCGAGCGCTTCCGGGGCGCAGGCGTCTACCACGCGGCGATGGCCACGGACGCCGAGCGGTGCCGCGACGAGAACGTGGTCGTGGTCGGCGGCGGCAACTCGGCCGGGCCAGGCAGCCGCCAACCTCGCGACCCGCGCCCGCAGCGTCAAGATCGTCGTGAGGGGCGACTCGCTCAAGTCGACGATGTCGCACTACCTCCTCGACCGGATCAAGCGATCGCCCAGGATCGAGGTGATCACGGAAACAGAGCTGACCGCCGTGCACGGCACGGCCACGGTGGAATCGGTGACCCTGCGCGACCGACGCGACGGCAGCATCGAACAGGTCCCCGCGGCGGCCGTGTTCGTGATGATCGGCGGGGACCCGTGTACCGAGGCCGCCACCGGGATCCTGGCAGTCGACGACGGCGGCTTCCTGCTCTGCGGAGACGGCGCGGCACGCTGCCAGGGCCACCTGGCCTGGCCGCTGACAGACCGCGAGCCGCACCTCCTGGAAACCGTGCGGCCCGGTGTGTTCGCAGCCGGCGACGTCCGTGCGGGAGCGTCGAACCGTGTTGCCGGGGCAGTCGGTGACGGCGCGATGGCCGTGCGGTTCCTGATGCAAACGCTCGCCGGCTGACGACGAGGCCACAGTGTCACTCCCGCGAGTAGCGCGGCGTGCTGCGCCCGGCGCCGCTCGGAAGTATGCGGGAGTCACCGGCATCTGGTAAAGACTGACACCTGTGTTTTCGCAGAGCGCGATCGCGGCCGGGACGGCCGCCATCGTCGGCTCGCCGGAGCCGGATGACGGCAGGTCGAAGGCGCTGGACGACGATCGTCGTCACGTTCGGCGACTCCTTGAAACGCAGCATTCGCGGTCGCACCGGTGTCGACCTCGGGCGCGACGCTCCAGCGCGGCAAGCGAGATTCTCCAGACAGGGCAAGCCAAACGCGAGAGGAGCTGAGATGAGCACATCGCAGGGGATGCACACGCAGGGATTCACCGAGACATTTGCGACCCTGATCAACGAGGACGGCATCGAGCTTCGGGAGGGTTATGCCGACGTCGGCAACGACGTGCGGCTGCACTACGTGGAGGCGGGCGAGGGGCCGCTCGTCATTCTGCTGCACGGCTTTCCGGAGTTCTGGTTCGGGTGGCGGCTGCAGATCGCGCCGCTCGCGGCCGCGGGCTTTCACGTCGTCGCCCCCGACACGCGCGGCTACAACCTCTCGTCACGGCCCGCCGAGGTCGCCGACTACACGGCAGACCTGCTCGCGACCGACATCAGCGGCCTCATCCGCGAGCTCGGCGCCGAGTCCGCGACGCTCGTCGGTCACGACTGGGGCGGAACCATCGCCTGGACGGCTGCGATGAACCATCCAGACGTCGTCGACCGGATCGCCATCCTGAATGCGGCCCATCCGAGGAAGCTCCAGGAGGGACTGCACCACCCGGACCAGCTCCGGAAGTCCTGGTACTTCTTCTTCTTCGCGCTGCCGGGACTGCCCGAGGACGTGGTGCAGGCCAGAGACTGGCACTTCTTCCGGCACTTCCTGCAGGACGCGAAGCCTCCTTACACGCCGCAGGAGATCGAGCGCTACATCGAGGCTTGGTCGCAGCCGGGGGCCGCTACCGGGATGATCAACTACTACCGTGCCTCGGTCAGAGGGTCACAGAAGGAGGCAAAGGCTGCGATTCGCCCGATCTCGGCGCCGACCCTGGTGATCTGGGGGCAGCGTGACGGCTACCTGGGCTCCGAGCTCGCCGAGCCCGACCACGATGACGTGCCCAACCTCCGGGGGGTCGAGCGCCTGCCCGACGCATCCCACTGGGTCCATCATGACGAGGCCGAACGCGTGAACCAGCTGCTCATCGACTTCATCGGCCAGGGCGCCTGACCGGCGCCGATCGTGAGAAAGGAGCGTCCATGTCCGACACGACCACAACCGGTACCCCGACCGTCGTCCTCGTCCACGGCGCCTTCGCTGACGCGTCGAGCTGGAACGGCGTGATCCCGCTATTGCAGGCCAAGGGCATGCCGGTGACGGCCCCGGCGAATCCGCTGCGCGGAATCGCGGCCGACTCCGCCTACCTCGCGGCGGTGCTCGAGCGCATCGAAGGGCCTGTCGTGGCGGTGGGCCACTCCTACGGCGGAGCCGTGATCACGAACGCCGCGACCGGGGCGAAGAACGTCGTCGGCCTCGTCTACGTCGCCGCCTTTGCCCCCGAGGAGGGCGAGACCCTGGGCGCCGCCGGCGCGGATTCGAAAGACAGCGTCCTCAATAGCGCGCTCGTTCCCGCTCAGTACCCGACCGCAGATGGAGGATCGGGTACGGAGTTCTCCATCGATCCGGCGAAGGTCCGGGACGCCTTCGCCGGCGATCTCTCCGACGAGCAGGCGGCGCTGATCGCAGCCACCCAGCGGCCGGTCGCCGACCTCGCCTTCTCCGAGCCGTCGGGCGCGCCGGCGTGGAAGGACCGCCCGTCCTGGGCCGTCGTCGCGACCGGTGACCGGGCGGCCGGTGCCGACGTCGTCCGTTCGATGGCCGAGCGGGCGGGCGCCAGGATCACGGAGGTCGACGGCTCGCACGTGATCATGATCTCGCAGCCTCAGGCGGTGACGGACGTCATCCTCGAGGCGGTTGCGGCTACCGCCTCTGTTCCGGTGGAGGCCTGAGGTGCCCGTCACGACCGCGGGAGAATCGGCGCTCGGCACGGTCAGTCAGATCGAAGCCGGCCGGCTCGACATCGGCTACGTCGATGTCGGCCCGGACGACGGGCAGGCAATCCTCCTGTTGCACGGCTGGCCCTATGACATCCACGCCTACGCCGACGTTGTCCCGCTGTTGACCGCAGCGGGTTACCGGGCAATCGTGCCCCACCTCCGGGGATACGGGACGACGCGCTTCCTTTCAGACGAGACTGCCCGCAACGGCGAGCAGGGGGCTCTGGCGCTCGACGCGATCGCCCTGATGGATGCCCTCGGGATCGAGAAGGCAGTGGTTGCCGGTTTCGACTGGGGTGCCCGAACCGCCGACATCGTCGCAGCGCTCTGGCCGGAGCGCTGCGACGGGCTCGTCTCGGTCAGCGGCTACCTGATCGGCAGCCAGGCGGCCGGCCAGGTGCCGCTGCCGCCGGAAGCCGAGCTTCAATGGTGGTATCAGTACTACTTCGCCACCGAGCGCGGCCGCGCCGGGTACGAGAAATACCGCCGCGAGTTCGCGAAGCTGATCTGGCGAACCGCCTCGCCGAGCTGGAACTTCGACGACGCGACCTTCGACCGCAGCGCGGCGTCCTTCGACAACGCAGACCACGTCGCGATCGTGGTCCACAACTACCGGTGGCGGCTCGGATTGGCCGACGGCGAGCCCGAATATGCCGAGCTCGAGCAGCGCCTCGCGGAAGGCCCGCTCATCGCCGTGCCGACCATCACGCTCGAGGGTGACGCCAACGGCGCACCGCATCCGGAACCTGGCTCCTACGCCGCGAAGTTCTCGGGCCCGTATTCGCACCGGACGATCGAGGGCGGCATCGGGCACAACCTTCCCCAGGAAGCACCAGAGGCGTTCGCGGAAGCCGTGCTCGATGTCGCCCGTCGGTCACCATGGAATGGACCAAGATCGTGAGTCAACAAATGGGGAGGTCGTAATGAGCAGTACCGTCCAGACCGACACCGACATCCGGCCCTTCCACGTCGCCATCCCCGACGAGGAAATCGCCGAGCTGCGTCGCCGGATCGACGCATCGCGCTGGCCCTCCCTGGAGCTGGTCGCCGATCGCTCGCAGGGGGTGCAGCTGAAGACGCTCCAGGCGCTCGCGCGCTACTGGACCACCGGGTACGACTGGCGCAAGGCAGAGGCGAAGCTCAACGCGTTGCCGCAGTTCACGACCGAGATCGACGGCGTGGACATCCACTTCATCCACGTCCAGTCGCGGCACGAAAACGCGTTGCCGCTGATCATGACTCACGGGTGGCCCGGCTCGGTCATCGAGTTGCTCGAGACGGTCGGCCCGCTGACGGACCCGACTGCGCACGGCGGGAGCGCCGAGGATGCCTTCCATCTCGTACTGCCCTCAGTCCCCGGTTACGGGCTGTCCGGCGAGCCGGCCGAGATCGGCTGGGACCTGGGCCGGACGGCGCGGGCCTGGGCCGAGCTCATGCGCCGTCTCGGCTACAGCAGCTACGTGGCCCAGGGCGGCGACGTCGGCGCCGGCGTCACCGACGCGATGAGCCGTCAGGCACCCGACGGGCTGATCGGGGCCCACACGAACCTGCTCGTGCCCGCGCTCGGCGGCACCATGCCCACGGGTAGCGACGAGGAACGCGCCGCGGCCGCGCAGATCGCCACCTTCCAGCAGTCCGGGAACGGCTACTTCGTCGAGATGGCCACCCGCCCGCAAACGATCGGCTACGCACTGCTCGACTCACCGGTCGCTCTCGCCGCCTGGATGATCGACCACGACACCGACGCCTACTACAAGATCTCCCGCGCATTCGTCGACGGGCAGGCCTCGGGCAACCTCACCCGCGACCACATCCTCGACAACATCACGCTCTACTGGCTCACCGGCACCGGCGCCTCCGCGGCCCGGTCCTACTGGGAGGCCTATGGGCCCGACGCCCCGGCTGCGAGCCAGAAACCACTGCCGGCGACCGCGGTCCCCTTCGCCTTCACGACGTTCCCGGGCGAGATCTGGAAGACACCCCGCAGCTGGGTCGAGGCGAGCTACCCCAACGTCATCTACTTCAACGCGGTCGACAAGGGCGGGCACTTCGCCGCGTGGGAAGAGCCCGAGCTGTTCTCGTCCGAGCTCCGAGCCGCGTTCAGCTCACTCCGCTGACCAGTGCACGAATCGCTACGCATCGGGAGGCGCGGGTCTGGCCGGGAAAACCACCGCAAACTGCGGCTGTTGACGACACCGGCGCCCTTGTCGGCCGCCATGCGATCGCGTAGGTTTCCGTCCTCACCGAGCACGGGGCGCGAGTAGGTCGATGCCGCCACCAGAGGCTGAACGCGGACGGTCGCAAGACCCAGGGCGAACGGTCAGTGGAGACGGCGGACGAAAGCGCAACCGGCTCGGTGTTCCTTTTCCGGTCATCGGGTCGGACGGGAAGCTCGGGCCTCGAGCGGGCCGCGGCGGCGGCGAGCCATGTGGCTCCTTTCAAGTCGAGTCAGGAACGAAGCGGGCATACTCGCTGCGTGGGCCCGGCGCCGCTGATCCTGGTCACCGGCGCGACGGGCAAGGTCGGGCGGGCTTTCATCGAGAGGGTGCTCTGCTCGCGCGACGAGCGGCTCGCCGAGATCAGGGTGAGAGCGCTCTGCCACAACCGTCTGCTGGAACCTGCCTCGCGGCTCGAGGTCGTCGCGGGCTCGATCGACCGCCGCGACGTGGTCGACGCCGCAACTGAGGGCGTCACCCACGTGATTCACCTGGCGACGAGCAAGGAGACGCCCGAGACGATCTTCGATGTTGCCGTCAAGGGGTTGTTCTGGCTGCTCGAAGCCTGCCGCGCCAGTCCCACCTTCCGCCGGCTCGTACTCGTCGGCGGAGATGCCGCAGTCGGGCACTTCGTCTACGACCATCCTGTCCCGGTCACCGAGACGCAGCCGCACACGGCCTACCCTGGCTGCTACGCGCTCTCCAAGGTGCTCGAGGAAGTGATGCTCGAGCAGTACGGCGTGCAGTACGACCTCGACTCCTGCTGCCTGCGGGCGCCGTGGATCATGGAGAAGGACGACTTCCGGTACCAGCTCTCATTCGGGGAGGACGTGTTCGGCGCGCCGCGCTGGCGCGACCTCGTCGGTGCCGAACAGGCGGACGCCTACCTCGAGCGAGAAGCGGTACCGGTGATGCTCGACCACGAGGGGCGGCCGGTGAAGCGAAACTTCGTCCACGTATCGGACCTGGTGGACGCGATACTCGCCGCCCTCGACCACACGGCCGCACGACGCCAGACGTTCAACATCTGCATGAACGAACCGGTCGACTACGGCGAGCTCGGCACCTACCTGGCCGAATCTCGCGGCCTGCCGACGGTCGAGATCCGCACCCCGTACCACTCGACCTGGCTCGACAACACGAAGGCGAAACTCCTGCTCGGCTGGCGTCCACGCTACGACCTCGAGCGACTGGTGGACGAAGCATGGAACTACGAGCGCCGCCTCGACGAGGCGCGGGTCGTCTGGTATCCGGGATAGCGTCGCGCAGGAACAAGCAGCCCTAGTCCGCCGGTTGGAACAGGCCGCTGCCGAGGGTTCGGGTCGACCTGGCCGGCGAGCCGTTGTTGTCCTGGATCGAGATGTCGATCGCCCGGTAGCGGCCGGGGCTGGGAAGCGGGAGGACGAGGTCGATTGCGGTTCCGCTCGGTGTGAACGAGCCGATCGCGGTCATCTGGTTCGAGCCTTCGGGAAGCACCCACACCTCGTAGTGCGTTCCCCGGCGGGGCGGTGGAACATTTCTGAGCTTCACGGTGAGTCTCCCGCCGGGACTCGTCGGCCCGTAGAGAACAGCCCGGCCCGTAAGGGGATTGGTGGCAGCAGGGCTCGTGATCTGTGCCTTTGCCGTTGCCGTCCCGAGCGAGTTGGAGGGCTCGAGCGCGATCGCCAGAGCTGCTGCGATCGCGGCCGCTGCGACTGAGACGGCGATCGTGGGCCGCCAGGAGATTCGCCGGCGCGCCGGCCGACGGCTTCGTGGCGCCGGCGCCGGGCTCTCGGCATCGGACGCCGCGAGGATGCGGTCGAGGAGGTCGTCCGGCGGCGTGACGCGCGGGAGCGCCTGCCCGAGGCGATCGAAGATCGGGTCGTTGGTCTCGTCGCTCATCTGACCTCGGCGTTCACGAGCTCGGCGCGGAGGCGGTCGAGGCCGAGACGGGTTCTGCTCTTGACCGTGCCGAGCGGTAGACCGAGCTTCGCCGCGATCTCGGATTGTGAGAGCTCGTCGAAGTGGGCGAGCTTGATCACGGCGAACTGTTCTGTCGGCAGCGCGGCCATGGCATCGGCGATCCGGACGGCTTCCTCTGCCCGGGTGACGAGGTCGGCGGGCGCATCGCGTTCGACGCCTTGGACGCCGGGATCCGCCAACGGCCGGCGGCCCCGTCTCCTCGCAGCGTCGATGGCGAGATTGCGAACGATCGTATAGAGCCAGGTCGACGGGCGCGACCGTCGCGCGTCGTAGCTCGAGGCGTTCGCCCAGACCCGCAGGAACGCGTCTTGAACGCACTCCTCGCTCGTCTCGCGATCGCCGAGCAGCCTGTAGGCGATCGCAAACACCGGTCGGCCATGGCGTTCGTAGAGCTCGCGCAACGCGCCCTGGTCTCCAGCAGCGATGCGTTCGACGACTGCGATATCCGCAAGCGTCCCGTCCTCAACGTCCGTCATCGGCGCGACCACCCTCCTTCTGCTCCGAAGAGTGCACGTCGAACCGGGCGTGGCCGCCAGATCGAAAGGGTCGCCTACCGAGAACACAAGTGATCGTGTTGTACGTCGGCGCCGGGCGACCGGATCACCAGGCCTACGAGTGATCCAAGGCATCACACCGTTCGTATCACCGCACTCACAACCACCCGGAGGAGATCATCACAATGAAGCGACACCTTCTCACCCTCGCCGCGCTCCTGGCCTCACTCGTCCTTGCCGGCGAGTCCGTCGCTGCGGGAACCCGCGCCCAGAGTCACGGCTCGACGCAGTCGACCCCGGGCACGATCGTCCAGGTCGCAGCCGCCAACCCTCAGTTCTCGACGCTCGTCAGCCTCGTCAAGCAGGCCGGGCTCGTCAACGCGCTCTCGAACCCGAAGGCACACCTCACGGTATTCGCACCGACCAACGCCGCCTTCGCAGCTCTGAAGAAAAGCGATCCCATGACCTTCAACGCAGTAGCAACGACCCCGTCACTGCTCAAGAAGGTCCTGACCTATCACGTGCTCGGCTCCCAGGTCGACGCTACGGCGGCCACCGCAGCAGCGAAGAAGAACGCGAAGGTCAAGACGCTCGAAGGTGAGAGCATCGCGCTCGCTCTCGAGGACGGCAAGATCGTCCTCAACAAGACGGCGACAGTCGTCAAGCCAAACGTCGCCGCCTCGAACGGCGTGATCCACGTCATCAACGCCGTGCTCACTCCGCCCTCGGTCAAGGTCACCGGCTGACCCACCCGACCGGTGAGCGCCCGGCCTGGCTGCAGGCCGAGCGCTCACCGGCGGTGGTCCCGTGCCTAACGGACGACACGGGCCGAGCCGCCGGCCGAGAGTCTCTCGACCTCGGCGAGGGTCGCCATCGAGGTATCACCGGGCGTCGTCATCGCGAGTGCGCCGTGTGCGACTCCGTAGGCGAGGGCGATCTCGAGATCGAGTCCGCTGAGGAGCCCGTAGATGAGGCCGGAGTCAAACGAGTCGCCGCCGCCGATCCGGTCGAAGATCTCGAGACCCGGCATCCAGGGGCCGACGTGGAACGTGGTGCGTGTACGGCAAACTCCGCCCCAGTCGTTCACGGAGGCCGTGCGGGCCTGGCGCAACGTCGCGGCCGCCAGGGTGACCTGGGGATGGTCGGCGATGACGTTCTCCAGCAGCACCTCGTAGACCGCCGGATCGAGCTCGAGTAGATCCGCGCCGACCCCCTCGAGCTCGTAGCCGAGTGCAGCAGAGTAGTCCTCCTCGTTGCCGAGTAGGACGTCGACGCGGCGCGCGAACTCGCGATTGACCGCGCCGGGGTCGCCTCCGCGCGCCTTCCAGAGCGAAGGCCTGAAGTTGAGGTCATACGAGACGACAGTGCCGTGCCGCCGTGCGGCCTGAATCGCCTCGAGAGCCAGCTCCGCGGCCCCCGGCGAGAGGGCGCAGAACACGCCACCGGTGTGAAACCATCGAACGCCGTCGACGCCGAAGAGTCGCTCCCAGTCGACATCGCCCGGCTCCATCTGCGACGCCGCCGAGTGACCTCGATCCGAACAGCCGAGAGCGCCGCGCACCCCGAAGCCGCGCTCGGTGAAGTTGAGCCCATTCCTCACCGTCCGCCCGATCCCGTCGTAGGCACGCCAGTCGAGGTGCGTAAGCGCGACACCGCCCTGGTAGATCAGATCCTCGATCAAGCGTCCGACCGAGTTGTCGGCGAGCGCCGAGACGAGGCCGGTACGGAGGCCGAAGCAGCGCGCGAGGCCGCGGGCGACGTTGTACTCACCGCCTCCCTCCGAGGCGGTGAACGTCCGCGTCGTCGCTACCCGGCCGTGGCCGGGATCGAGGCGCAGCATCACCTCGCCGAGAGCGACGAGATCGTACCGGCACTCCTCTGCTGGGCGAATCTCCAGACCGGACATGCTCATGCGGCCGCCGCGACCGCTGCACCGGCGAGACGCTCGATCTCGTCGAAGCGCCCCTCGCGCAGGAGGCGCGGCTCGCAGAGCCAGCTTCCCCCGCAGGCGACCACGGACGGGACCGACGAAGTAGTCGCTGAGCGTCGACGCACCGATACCGCCGGTCGGGATGAATCGGACATCCGGATACGGCCCAGAGACCGCGCGCACGAACGCTGGCCCGCCGGCGGCCGCTGCAGGGAAAAACTTCAGTGTTCGACAGCCGAGCGCGCGTGCACGATCGATCTCGGACGCAGTCGCCACACCCGGGAAGAGAGGAAGGCCGAGCTCGCGGCAGGCACCGATGACGACCGGGTTCGTTCCTGGAGCGACCGCGAAACGCGCGCCCGCGTCGGCCGCCTCCTGGGCCTGCTCGACGGTCAGCACCGTGCCGGCGCCGACGAGCAGACCGTCGATTCGCCCGACTCGCTTGATCGCCTGTGCCGCGACGCTTGTCCGGAACGTGACCTCGACGCAACCGATGCCGCCGGCGAGGAGCGCGCGGCAGGCCGCCTCGGCCTGATCCACGTCGTCAACGCTCAGTACCGGCAGCACGCGCGCGTCTTCGAGCCTTCGCACGACCTCGCACTCGCCCGACGTGTCAGTGGTCACCGCCGTCACCGGCCGAGCCAGCCACCATCGACCGGGAGCACGATGCCGTTGACGTAGTCGGAGGCGGGAGCGGAGAGAAAAACGATCGCGCCGGCGAGGTCGTCGGGGTCGGCCCACCGTCCGGCGGGGATCCGTTCGAGGATCTGGGCGGTGCGCGTGGGGTCGTCCTGAAGCGCCCGCGTGTTGTCGGTGCGCACGTAGCCCGGAGCGATCGCATTGACGTTCACCCCGTGCGCGGCCCACTCGTTCGCAAGTGCTTTCGTGAGCGCAGCGATGCCCGCCTTGCTGGCCGCGTAGCCGGGCACGTTGATACCTCCCTGGAAGGAGAGCAACGAGGCGATGAAGACGATCTTGCCGCTGCCCTGGGCGAGCATCCGCCTGCCGATCTCACGCGTGAGGATGAACTGGGCGGTGAGGTTGACCTCGAGCACCTGGTCCCAGAGCTCGTCCGGGTGCTCGGCCGCCGGCTTCCGGGCGATCGTGCCGGCGTTGTTCAGAAGGATGTCGATCCGTGGGACCTCCCGCTGCAGCCAGTCGATCAGGCCATAGACAGCGCGCCCGGTCGGCGAAGTCGCAGCGGTAGCCCGCGAACGCCCGCCCGCTCGCCTCGACCTCACGGCCAACCTCGCCGCCGTCGGGCTCGAGTGAGGCGCTGATGCCGACGATATTCGCTCCGGCCGCTGCGAGAGCCAGCGTCCCGGCCCTGCCGATCCCCCGCCGGCAGCCGGTCACCAGCGCAGTCGTGCCCGCCAGGTCGAATCCAGGTGCGGGTGCGGCGGCCACGTCAGCTCCGGCAGTCGATCAGGATCTTCACGGCAGGCGAGCCCTCGGCGAGCTCGGCGAACACCTCCGGGAGCCGCTGGAGCGGCTCCACAGCGGTGATGAGCGACTCGACCGGCAGGCTGCCCTCCGCCAGCAGCTCGAGCGCCCGCTCGTAGTCCTCCGGCTCGTAGACTCGCGCGCCCTTCAGTTCGAGCTCCTTCCAGAAGAAGTCGAAAAGATTGACCGGCAGCGGCTGCGGAAAGATCGCGACCACGACGATTCGTCCGCGCAACCCGGGGAGCTGCGTCATCGCAAGAGCGCCCGCGGCCGAGCCCGACACCTCGAAGACCACGTCTGCGCCTGCTCCTCCCGTCAGCGCAGAGACGTGCTCGGCGAGATCGCGCCGGCCCGGGTCGACCCCCTCGAAGCCGAGAGCGTCCGCGAGCGCGAGGCGGCTCGCGCTCACCTCGCTGACGATCACCCGGGCGCCGCGGGAGCGCGCCACGAGCGCGACGAGAAGACCGATCGGACCCCCTCCGATCACGACCGCGACCTCATCTTCGGCAAGCTCGGCACGCCGGACGTCATGGCAGGCGACCGCGAGCGGCTCTGCAAGCGCAGCAAGCCGGAGATCGACCTTCTCAGGTAGCCGGTGGAGCGTGAAGGCCGGCACCGTCCAGGAGCTCTGAAACGCACCCGGCGTGTCGATGCCGAGAAACTTCAGGTTCCGGCTGATGTGGCTGATGCCCTTGTCCGCCGGGGTCTCGCCGCGGCTGTCGAGCGGTCTGACGACGACCTCGTCCCCGAGCTCGAATCCGCCGACATTCGCGCCCAGCTCGGCGACCGTGCCGGACATCTCGTGCCCGATGACCTGCGGGGCCTTGACCCGGTGATCCATCGCGCCGTGTGCGATATGGAGGTCCGTACCGCAGACGCCGCAGTAGGCGACATCGAGTCGGACCTCGCCTTCGCCTGGCGGGCGAACATCGCAGGGACCCACGGCAAACCGGTTGGGGCCCTCGTAATAGACAGCCGTCAGAACGAGCCTCCGTTCTTGGTCGGGTGCAGAATCCGCGCGGCTGACGTGGTCTCGCTTTCGACCCGTCCGATCGCCTCGCCGCTCGCGATCACCCGTCGCAGCCACTCCTCTCCCTCGGAGAGGTGGATCAGGTCGGCGGCGCTCGCCCGCTCGGCGTCTCCGGCCCGCAGCGCCACATAGATGTCCCGGTGACGCTGTCTCGTGATCTCGACGGCGTCTTGCTCGGTGATCGTGCGCCAGAGCCGGGCGCGAAGCATCCCGCCCGAGAGGTTCTGGATCAGCGAGGCCAGCGTCGCGTTCCCGGCCGCCAGCACGATGATGCGGTGAAACTCCGCGTCGGCATCGATGAACGCCTGCGTCGTCTCGGCCTCCTCCATCTGCTCGAGACAGGCCTCGAGCGCGAGGAAGTCGTCCTCGGTGAGCCGGGTCGCGGCAAGCCCCGTCGCCACCGGCTCGAGGATCCGCCGGACCTGGTGCACCTCGAGAAGCGTCGACCCGTCGAGAAGCTCACCGACGAAGCCCATCCCGGCCAGCAAGAGGTCGGCATCGAGGCTCGTCACGTATGTCCCGTCTCCGACGCGCGTATCGAGGACGCCGATCAGCGTCAGAGCGCGGACTGCCTCGCGAAGCGAGTTCCGTGAGAGCCCCAGCTTCGCCGCGAGGACCTGCCCTCTCGGAAGCTTCGAGCCGGCCTTGAACTCGCCGGACATGATCAGCTCCTTGATCTTCGTGATCGCCTGGTCGGTTAGTGGTGCTGCCATTCGTCCTCCTTTTCCGCCGACCTGGATGATGCCCTCGGTCCAGGATTCGACGGCTGCGGCGTGCGCCTGAGATCCCGGAGACGGAGGTGGCTGTTGACGATCACGGTTCTCGATTCCAATCTGTCGTGGAGGGTGCGGAGCCCCGCCCCGTGGGCCGGGGCTCCACTCGTCATCAGGAGGAGCGATGACGCCCTTCGGTCGGGGCTAACCGAACTTCTTCGCGTTGGCCTTGGTCACGATGGCGGTGCCCGTGTCGACGTTCTTCGTCACAGCCTTGCCGTTGACGGCGTTGTAGAGAAGTTGCAAGCCCGAGCGAGCCGATCTTGGCCGGGAACTGAGCCACGGTGGCGTTCTCGGTTCCTGCCTTGATCGCCGCTGATCTCGGGCGGCAGCCCGTCGAAGCCGACCAGGATGATTCCACCCGGCTTGATGCCCGGCGTTCTTGACGGACTGGATCGCGCCGAGCACGGGCGGCCCGCAGGCCGAGTAGATGGCGGTGAGGTTCTGGTTCGCGGTCAGGATCGTCTGTGCTGCTGCCGCGCCCTTGGTCTGATCGCAGTCGGTCTCGAGCTTGGAGACGATCTTGATCTTGCTCTTGAGCGCGCCGAGCCCGGCGAGCATCCCGTTGACTCGATCGTCGAGCGGCGGGAACCCCCGGCACGCCCTCGAGGATGCCAAGCGTGTCGCCGGCCTTGAGGTGGGCAGCGAGCCACTTGCCTGCGAGCGTGCCACCAACGAGATTGTTGGTCGCCACGACCGATGTCTTACCCTTCCATGTCGGCAGGTCGTTGTCCATCAAGACTACCTTGACGCCCGCCTTGGTCGCCTTGGTTCAGCGCGGGGATCACGGCCGCGCTGGTCGGGGTGATCGCGATGCCCTTGACGCCGCTCGCGACCATGTCCTGGATGGCGGCGATCTCTCCGGCGTCGTCAGTCGCCGACTTGCCGGACGCGTACATGACCGACAGGCCGGGTTGCTTCTTCTGCCACGCCTTCGCGGCATCGACGAGCGTGAAGTAGAAGTCGACGGGGAACTTCGTAATGAAGCCGAGCTTGACCGGGGCCGCCTGCGCCCGCTTCGGGCTCGCGCTTGCACCAGAGGCGAGCAGAGTTGCCGCCAGGGTCAGCGCCACGGCACCTCCGAACACCCATGCACTCATTTTGGACATCGTTGATTCCTTTCGTCAGAAATGGATTGATGGTCATGCAATCGATCCGTTTTGAGCGTTGCCTCCACCGCTCTGCAGTAGCGGCGAAAGGAATCCGCTGGCCGGCGAAGCCGAGCCGGTAAGAGATCTGTCACGTCACCGTCACTCGCCACCCCCTACGATCAGGGACACGATGTCCCGGTAGGTCTCGACGGATGGGACAAGCTCTCCGACCGTCCGGCCGCGGCGGAGTACCACGGCGCGGTCGGCGACCTCCATCACATGATCCATCGCATGTGAAACAACGAGGACGGCCATTCCGTTCGGCCCGGAGCCGCTTGATCAGGTCGAGGACCTTCCTGCGCCTCGCGCAGGCCCAACGCGGCCGTCGGTTCGTCCAGGATCACGACCTTGGAGGCGAACGCAGCCGCTCGGCTTACGGCAACCGCCTGGCGCTGACCGCCCGACATGAGACCGACGGAGCCGTTGATGTCGGGCAGGACGACCTGCAACCGCTCGAGAACCTCGCGGGTCGCGCCGGTCATCTGCCGACGCTTGAGGATGCGCAACGATCGCGGCATCCAGGCCGGGCCCGCCAGCTCTCGACCGGCGTAGAAGTTGTCCGTCGGACGGAGATTGTCGAAGAGTGCGAGGTCCTGGTACACGGTCTCGACTCCGAGCGCTCGCGCGTCGGCCGGCGTGTGCATGGTCACCGACTCGCTCTCCACGGTGATCGACCCCGCGTCGAGTCGGTGCACGCCGCTCAGGCACTTGATCAGCGTGGACTTCCCGGCACCGTTGTCACCGAGCAGCGCGAGCACCTCGCCACGATGGAGGTCGAGATCGACTCCGTCGAGCGCGGTGACCGCCCCGAACCGCTTCGTCGCACCGCGCACGGTCACGACGGGAACCGCCGCGAGGGGCATCGGGCGCTCAGCCAACTCGGAGACGCTCACGCATGCCTCGTTGCCTGGGCGACGCGCACGCGCCCCTCGACGTACCCTCGGATGACATCCGCCTCGACCGCGAGAAGCACGACCATCCCGATCGCGATCAGCTGGTAGTAGGCATCGACGTTGTGCAGGTTGAGCGCGTTACGGATCACCCCGATCG
This sequence comes from uncultured Actinomycetota bacterium, assembly GCA_963723405.1. Lineage (GTDB taxonomy): Bacteria > Actinomycetota > Thermoleophilia > Gaiellales > Gaiellaceae > PALSA-600. The sequence continues at coordinate 153,283 of CAVRQF010000011.1, forward strand.
TGAACGCGCCCACGAGCGCGTTGCCGACGTTGCCGCGCCCGCCGGCGAATGCGGCGCCGCCGATGATCACCGCGGCGATCGAGTCGAGCTCGGCCAGATCGCCCGCCGTCGGAGAGCCCGCGTCGATCAGCCCGGCGGTGATCAGCCCTCCGATCCCGGCCGCGAGCCCGCTCAGGACGTACACGGTCACGAGCACCCGCTTGACGGGAACGCTCGAACGCCGGGCGGCTTCTGGGTTACCTCCGACCATGTACAGCCAACGCCCCCAGACCATCCGGGTCGTCAGCACGAGCGCCGAGGAACGCGAGCCCGGCCACGATGAAGATCGAGTAGGGGAGCCAGCGGATCGAGCCGCCACCGAGCGTCTGCACGAACGGCGGCATCCCGATGACGATCGACCCGTTCGCCGCCCAGAGGGCGAGACCTCGGACGATGCTGAGACTCGCGAGCGTCACGATGAAGGGGTGCGGGATCCGCCCGTAGACGAACGTCAGCCCGTTGAAGGCGCCGACCACGATGCCGACTCCGAGGATGGCCAGGATCACGAGAGCCGTCGACTGGACGTGCTCGTAGACGATCGCACCGACAACGCCGGAGAGCGCGATCGTCGAGCCGACCGAGAGGTCGATCCCCCGCGTGATGATCACGAGGAGCTGGCCGAGCGCGAGCACCGCGATCACCGAGGTCTGCGAGAACACGTTCCCGATGTTCCGGCTCGTCAGGAACACCGGAGTGGTGAGGCCGATGACGATGATCAGGATGAGCAGGATCAGCGCCGGCCCGGCGCGAAGCCCGATCAGGCCGATCTGCAGCAGACGGTAGCGATCGAGGAGCGGCACACGGTCGACCGAGGAAGCTGTCACGCTGTCGGTCTCCTGCGTCGTCGTCATCATTCGTCGACCACCGCGGCGGGAACTTCGGCCCAGACCCGCCCTTCGGGGAACCCGTATCGGTCGAGCGACTCGGGCAGCATCTCGATGCTGTAGCCCGGGGCACGCGGAGCCATGTAGCGACCGTCGCGAACGACTGCGGGATCTCGGAAGTGCTCGTGAAGGTGATCGACCCATTCGACGACCCGATCCTCGAGCGATCCGCTGACCGCGATGTAGTCGAACATCGCGAGATGCTGGACGTACTCGCACAGCCCGACACCGCCTGCGTGCGGGCAGACGGGGATCTCGAACTTCGCCGCAAGCAGGAGCACCGCGAGCGCCTCGTTGACCCCGCCGATCCGGCAGGCGTCGAGCTGGCAGACGTCGATCGCCTCGGCCTGGAAGAGCTGCTTGAAGATGACGCGGTTCTGGACGTGCTCGCCGGTCGCGACGCGAATCGGAGCGATCTCGCGGCGGATTCGGGCGTGACCGAGAATGTCATCCGGGCTCGTCGGCTCCTCGATCCACCAGGGGTCGTACTCGCCGAGCACGCGCATCGCCGCGATTGCGTCGTCGACGCCCCAGTACTGGTTCGCGTCCATCATCAGGACACCACCCGCACCGAGCGCATCGCGAATCAGCTCCGCCCGTCTCGCATCGGAGAGAAGGTCGCGCCCGACCTTCATCTTGACGTGCGTGAAGCCGACGTCGACGGCCTCCCGAACGAGGCGCGACGATCTTCTGGTCGTCGTATCCGAGCCAGCCCGCCGACGTCGTGTAGGCCGGGTATCCCGCTCGCGCAGATCTCGGCGATTCGGTCTCCGCGTCCCTTTCGCATCTTCTGCAACAGGTCGAGTGCCTCTTGGCGGTGAAAGTGCGTCCTCGATGTAACGGAAGTCGATCGAAGCGACGAGCTGCTCGGGCTCGAGATCGACGAGGAGCTGATAGAGCGGCTTGCCCTCGCTCTTCGCCCACAGATCCCAGACTGCGTTGACGACGGCCGCTGTGGCGAGGTGGATGACGCCCTTCTCGGGGCCGAGCCAGCGAAGCTGATCCTCGGAGGTGAGACTCCGCCAGAAGGCGCGCATGTCAGACGTGATCTCCTCGAGTGTCCGCCCGACGACGAGATGCTCCAGGGCGCGCGTCGCCGCCACGACGACCTCGGTTCCGCGACCGTTCGTGAAGGTCAGCCCGCACCCTTCGATCTCCGAGTCGGAGTCGGTGCTGAGGACGACGTAGGCGCACGAGTAGTCGGGACTGACGTGCATCGCATCGGAGCCGTCGAGCGAAAGCGACGTCGGGAACCTGATGTCCCGGGCCTTCATGGAAACGATCCTCATCCGGCGCCCCGACGAGTCCCGACGCGGGCAGAAGGCTCCACGGTCACCATCGCCGGGCCCTCGACAACCGACGCTCTTTGCCAGAGCTGGATCGGGGCGGCTCCGCCTACCGTTCTCGCCCCGCATCCGTCGATCCGCTTGAGGAACTCCGTTGTCATCCGCTGCGCGGTTTCTACACCAATGACCCGATCTTTGTCAATTACCATGGGCGTTGCGCGGATCGCCGGCCCTGTTTTCCCTCAATGTTGATGGTTTTTGACCCGATCTTTGTCCAACAACGACCGAGGCCGACCGCATCACGTGTTTCCCATCACCTGCCTGGGAAGAAGGGCCGTTGCCCGGCATGGTGCGCCGCTCCCGCCTTTCACCTTCAGCGGCAGCGCCAGCGTCGTAGCGATCGGACCCGGGTACCCCGCGCCTGCGTCCCGGGTTACGTTGTTATCGAGATGAATGGAGTGCGGCCGATCTGGTGGTTGCGTGCCGTTGTCGTCGCGGTCGTGATCGTCTACTTCGAGCTTCCCGTATTCGGTCAGCGGCTGGATCCCGGTGTGGCTGCCGTTTCTGCTCGCGGTCGTGACCGAGGCGCAGTTCTTTCTCTCGGGCTGGCGTTCGACCCCGGGGCGAGGGCGAGTCGATCCCGGGCCGCAGGTGTCGGATCTGGAGGAGCTTGGCCGCGGCTCCTTGCTGGACGTCCCGCTCCGGCAAGGCGGTGAGCTATGGCTTGAAAGCGGCGAGTTCACCGAGCCTGAAGTTGCCGAGTGGTTGCGCCGGAAGGAGGAGGAGCTGGCGGCGCTTCCTGCCGGCCGTTTTGCCGCTGGGCCGCTCCGGCTCGACAGCGACAACGCGATCCGCGCCATCAGCGAGGCTCCGGCGCCACCGGCAGTCGCGCCACGTCGCAGCCGCCTCGGAGTACTGGTGTCGGTTCTGATCGTCGTCGGGGTCGGCGTATTGCTGTTTACCCGCTCATCGGGCTGGCAGCAGCTGTCGCGGCAGACGCAGGCTGCGGCCGAGGCGCAGTTCTCACGGTTGGCCGCGGGGATCGCCGGTCATCGTGTCACTGTCAGCTGCGACGATCGGCATGTCGGCTATGTGCAAGGGGATGACGGGTTGGCGCAGGTCGGTGGACGGCAGGCGTGGCTTACGACCGGTATCTGCCTGGCGCTCGTGCGACTGCGCGACGGGAAGCTGAACCCGCAGAGCGAGTCCGCTGCGCACGCGGTCGTGGTGCTCGCACACGAGTCGTGGCACTTGCGCGGGGTGGCGTCGGAGTCGCTCGCGAACTGCTTCGCCTACCAGTCGGGCGTCAGCGTGGCCGAGATGCTCGGGGTGTCGCCTTCGACCGCGGAGGCGATGATGCGGGAGCAGCTGGCTGAGAACGGCGCGGTATTTGCGGATGAACCCGCCTACCTGATCCCGTCGGGTTGCAGCGACGGTGGCAAGTATGACTTGCATCCGAACTCGTCACGGTTTCCGTAGTTGACCCGACGCGCGGTATTTCTGCGCCGAGCAGCGAAGCCCGGCAAGCTACGATTGCCACTAACTCGCGATGGCCAGCCCAGATGCTTCCGGAAAGGAGGTGGGCATGCATCAACTTTCCGAGATCCTCGACGAGAAGGGGCACGAGGTGCTCCAGATCGAGGCCGACGCCTCGGTCCTTCAGGCGGTAGAGCGGATGGTCGAGGCGAACGTTGGTTCTCTGATCGTGACAAACCGCGGCGCCGTCATCGGGATCGTGACCGAGCGGGACTATCTCCGGCGTGTGACCCTCGAAGGACGCGCAGAGCGGGACACTTGTGTCCGCGAGATCATCTCTTCGCCGCTGGTCGTCGCGAAGCCCGAGACGACGGTCGACGAGTGCATGGCGATGATGACCGAACGCCGTATTCGCCATGTCCCGGTCTTCGCGGACGGCGATCTGGTCGGGATGATTTCAATCGGCGACCTCGTCAAGTTCGCCTCGCGGCAGCAGGACTACGAAATCAAGTACCTCACGGACTACATCACTGCACACTGAACACATGGGTCAGCTGTATGAGGACGGGCGGTGGTGAGCTGAGTCGAGCGCGAGTTTCACGGCACGTACGAGCGCTTCCGGCAGTTCGTCGGGACGCGCGCGCGCCAGGCGGCGCGATGCGCGTTCAGGCTTCTGGGCCCTGCCGCGGAACCCGAGCACGCCTTCGAAGTCCGGCTCGAGGACGATCGTGCGCCGCGCCCCCGCTCGCCGGCGGATGAGCGCGTTCAGCTTCAACTCGGCTGCTCGTGGCTCGCGGTCGGGGCGCAGGTCGCTGTCGTGCACGACGACACAGGGGACCCGTGCCCGCTTGCAGATCTCGACGAAGAGCGGCAGGTTCGATTTCCCGCCGCATTCGATGATCGAGATCTGCTCGCGGTCAGCATCGTGGCCGAGCGCGCGGAACACGAATGGAAGGGCGATCTTCTCGGTCATCCCTTCGACCAGGATCGCCGCACGCGAGAAAAAGAGCTCGGAGCGCTCCGCATCGAACTCGCACATGACGCGGAACGCATCTTCGACGTCGATCGGGCCGAGCCGCTTCACCGTCGTGACGCCGAGCTTGTCGCGGGCGACCAGATTGACCTCCTCGAGCGCAGCGACGCTGAGCAACCCCGGCGCGTGAGTCGTGAAGAAGACCTGATTGCCGGACTTGGCCAGCCGTCGGATCAGTCGGCGGAGATAGCGGTGCCCCTGGGGGGCAAGGAACAGCTCTGGCTCCTCGATCGCGAAGACGACGCCCGAGGTCTCGCCCACGCAGGCCTCGAGCCCGCGCACGAGAGCGACACGCGGCGCGGGGGCCCGAGCCAACGCCTCGCGAATCAACGCGTGCACCACGTCCGCGGACGGAAAGCCCACCGTTGTCGAGACGAGGACTCCGCCGCGTAGAGCCGCCGGAAAATGGACGACCGGCGGACCCGAGGTGCGGTCATTGAGCGAGACGGTACGTCCGTCGGCGAGTTTCGCCTCGATCGAAATCGCGCGTTCGCCGATCGTCACGTCAGCTGTTGACAGGTCAAAGCTCGGGTCGAGGAGGGCGCGCAGGGCGAAGAGCAGGTTCGACTTGCCGGCGCCCGGCTCCCCGATGAACGCGCAAACTGCGCCGGGCCGAAGCACCAGTTCACGGGCACTGCGGAAATTGACGACGCGAATCTCGCGGAGCAGCGCCTCACCCACAGGCCTCTCTCGTTCAGACCTCACAGCTGGACGCACCGGACCCCGAACCGGGTCGCAGGCCTGTGCTGAACCGATACCGAGTCGAGCTCCAACCCCCGCCCATCAACTCCGATGTTCGGGTTGCCCCCAGGCTCGGTGTCCCTGCGGCACATCTCCTGACGATTCAACAGCGCCCCGAACACACCTCCACCCGATACCAGACCCGCAGCTCTCGCAGACGAGATGGTGGTGATGCCATCTACGCAGTTGAGTGGTTAGCGATGATCCCCTAAAGATAGGTATGCAATCGGGAGTAGATAGGGACCCTGACCGATGTGCGGCCACCCGGTCGCTGGCGACACTCCTCCTACACCTAGCGAAGGAGGACGAGAGCCATGTTCTACCCGGTCGATGTTCCAGGCCTGTTGCAGAGCGCCCACATCGGCGCCAACGGAAGCGACCCGACGATCCCGTACTCGCCCGGCTGGCCGCGGCGGCTCGGGAGCGCTCTCCGGTCACTCGCGGGACGGAATCAGCAGCAGTCGCCGCAGGCGCCGTGCAGCACCACGTCGTCTCCCGCGACGACATGACCCGACGCCGTCACCGCCGAGATCGGAAGAGGCTTTGGCGTCGCGGACTGACACTCAAGGACTGAGGGCCGCTTTTGCGGCCCTCAGTCCTTGTATGGGTCGACCACGTCCCGGCCGTTGCTCACTTCGCGTCCCTCCTTTCTCTGAGCTACGGAGGCAAGGGGAGCCTCACGGCTCCCGGTAGTAGTCGCTGCGACCGCGGCCGTCGAAAGCAGCCGTCGTTGCGGCAGCAGTCTTTGAACCTGCGGTGAGTGCGGATGGAGGGAGTCGAACCCCCACTGACCGGTTGTCGAGTCTAGGCAGCGTCCGGGCAGTTGGGACGCCGCGTGTCGCGGCGCGCCTCACGGCGAACGCGCAGCTCGATCACCTTCGCCGAGTACTTCTCGCTCGCCGGCGGAGCCGACTTGACCGGCCGGACCAGGTACAGGCGATACATCCTGGCCTCCTTTCTCTGTTGAGGGTGCGCCCGGCGGCGCGCCCATCTCAGAGCGCGCCGCGAGCGAAGTCCGAGACGAGCTGCGGCGTCGCGGTGTCGAAGCCGACGACATCGAGCATCCCGGGGTCGTTCGGAGGCCGACCGTCTCGTACCGCGACTCGGTCGCGGCAGTCACGAGCGCGAGCGCGGCCGACCGGATTCGAACCGGTCCTCCCGGTTGGACGATCCCGGAATGCACGGGCGCCGCGGAGATCCGCCCTCCGTCCACCCTCGCGCAAGATGCGAAGGTCGACGCAGCGGCGAAGCACACCGGCACCGGTCCTCTCGAGCTCTGTCACGTCCGGATTTGCGACCGAACGATGTTGTTTATGCCACTCGCCCACTCTTCGACCCTGGATCGCCGCAACCGAGCTGCGCGTGCAGCGGTTGCGGTGTCCTACGTGGAGGAGTTCTGGAGCCCGGCGCTCTTGCACTCACAGAAAATCGTAGGTTAAAGCGAAAGCCCTATTTCAGCTTCGATTTCCGTGCGTGAGCACAGAGGAACCTTTCTCTCTCGGGCGGGGCCTCATTCTCGCTTAGCGCTTGTTCAAGCTGAGCATCTTCCTTTCGCATGATCGTGGTTGAGTCCTGAAACGACGAAGGCGACCCACTGGGTCGCCCTCGCGTGAAGCTGCTATGCCGCTAGTTTCCTAGCGCACGCACCTCTCAGCGAGGGACACAGTGGACTCGAGCCGGCCTCCGTCATTGACGGGCAGGCGCCGGCTCGGCGCCGAGACGGCCTCGGCCGCTTCGGCGAACGTCGGTGTGTTCATGGTCTGGAAGGTCATCTCCATGGTCTATCTCCGTCACGGAGCATAGAGCACGGTCCGGGCATGCGCAAGGGTAAGACGCAGAAAAGAATGCATTTCAGGAGCCGAGATGCGCAAATCCAAGTTGATAACCCAACACGCCTATTTTTGGCGGCGCGCCGCGGGCCCGTCAGTCGCTCCGAAGTGCTTCGGCGAGTGCGCGAGGGATTGAGGCGGACTCGTCGTTGCTGAGAACGCAGAAGGCGCTCTGGCGATCGGGCAGCAAAGCCAGGAGCGAGCGATAGCCGGGATTGTCACCGGAGTGGTAACGAACCGACTCTCCGTCGACTGTCCCGAGGTAGATGCCGTAGCCGTAACCGGTCGTCACCATCCCGATCTCATCCGGTTCGCCACCACCTGCGTCACTCTCGATCGCAATCTGCGGAGAGCTGAGCAGGTTCCATGACCGTTCGGAGAGAAGACTGCGGTTCAGACATGCGTCGGCGAAGAGGTGAAGGTCGGCAACGGTCGTCCAGAGATCGCCGGTTCCCGGCAGATCGGTCAACCCGGTGATGACCGGAAGCGGCTGACCGTCGCGGTGCCCCCGTGCGATCGCCTCGGCGGCATCCGGGGCGCCCGATGATGTCGACGACATGCCCAGCGGCGCGAAGATCGCCTCGCTGACGAAGCGACCGTACGCCAGTCCCGAAGCGTACTCAGCGATCGTTGCCGCCAGGACGTAGCCCGGTCCGCTGTATGACCATCGTTGCCCTGGCGCGTGAAGCAGCGGCGTCCGCGCCAACTCAGAGAGAACCTGCTCCCGCGCGGGCACAGTGCCGACGTCGAATGGGCGCGACCAGTGAGGTAACCCTGCGCTGTGCGCGAGCAGTTGTCCGATCGTCACCGCCCCCCACGCGGACGGCGTCTCACTCCACCATTTCCGCACCGGGTCAGAGACCGAAAGCCGGCCCTGCTCGTCAAGTAGAAGGACGCAAGCTGCAACGAACTGCTTGCTGACCGACGCCGCCTGAAAGCGGCACGAAATCGCGCAGGGCGGCCCTGCCGCCGCGTCGGCGAACCCGGCTGTCCCCTCCAAAACCACCTCGCCGGAGCGTCGTAACTGCCATGCACCGGAGACGATCGCCTCGGCAATCACACCGGCCTCGACACTCATCGGTGGGCTCCGGGAGGGCCTTACCCGCCTGCGCGTGCCGGAGGGTTCTTCTGTGCCTGCCTCGCCGAGGGCACCGGCGACAGCCAGCTCTCCCTCCGCCTCGTCCAGCCTTCCCGCGATGGAGTGAGGTCGGTGGGAGCTTCGTCGAGTGAACCGAGGCAGATCTCGGCGCCGTCTGCGTCGCTGAGATGGAAGAGGCGACTGCCGCAAACCGGGCAGAAGCTTCGCCCATTGAAGGTGGCGATCTCGCCGGTGTAGGTGAACGCATCGCCCCGCCAGTCGGCGTAGTGGAGAAACGCGGAGCCCGTCTCCTTGCGGCAATCGGTGCAGTGACAGAGGCCGACCTTCGACGGCTCTCCCCGTACCGTGTAGCGCACCGCGCCGCAGGCGCACCCGCCATGCCGAATCGCTGCCATCTCTGCGACTACCCGGCGGCGGCTGCCTTCTGGGGGCGGTGGAGATGGATGCCCTCTCCGAACTCCTCGATCATGCGCTCGTTGAACGCGGGGATGTCGTCGGGCTTGCGGCTCGTGACGATCCCGTCGTCGACCTCGACCTCGCTGTCGACCCAGTTGCCGCCCGCGTTTCGGATGTCGGTCTGCAACGAGGGCCAGGACGTCACTGTCCGGCCGCGGACGACATCGGCCTCGACGAGCAACCACGGCCCGTGACAGATCGCGGCGATCGGCTTGCCCGCTGCCGCCAGCTCGCGCACGAACGAGACGACACGCTCCTCGGTGCGGAGCCTGTCGGGATTTGCGACTCCGCCAGGGATCAGCAGCGCGTCGTAGTCGCGTGCGCTCACCTCGTGGATCGTCCTGTCGACGGTCTGCATGTCGGCCTTCTCGCCGTGATTCACGGTCTGGATCGAGCCGCTCTCGAGCGAGATCAGCTCCGTCGTCGCGCCGGCGTCCTCGAGGGCTTTGCGCGGTTCGACGAGCTCGGCATGCTCCACCATGTCTGTCGCGACGATCGCGACTCGCTTTCCTGCCAACCTGCCGGTCATGACGGTCTCCTTCCGTTCGGATGCTTCCGTGGCAGGTGTAGACCAACCGTTCGGACGAGAAACATGGTCGCGGGCGACGGCGCTCGCAGTCGTCAGCGGTCGGTTGCGCGGGATGGTTCAGGCTCGTCAGGCGTTGCCGTCCAGCTCGCGAGCAGGTTCAGCGCCTCCTCGGACCGGAGCCCGGGTCGGCGGTGTAGACCGCGACGCACCTGCTGCCTCGTTCCGCCTCGACGCTTCTGAGGCGACGTCCGCTGCGCGTGGGCGGGATCGAACAGATGCGCCCGCTCCGCCTCATCGAGCTGGAGCGCACGCGCGAGCGACTCGAGCACGGTCTCGGAGACGCCCGACGTGTCGCCGCGCTCGAGCCTTGTGTACTAGGCGACGCTGACACCGGCGAGCAGTGCGACCTCTCCCCGGCGCAGGCCAGGAACGCGGCGCGGCCCAGTGCCGTAGGTGCGCAGCCCGGCC